>NZ_BAABJM010000002.1:1186222-1955974 GCF_039543305.1 Nocardia callitridis
CACTCGATGCCACTCGATGCCACTCGATGCCACTCGATGCCACTCGATGCCACTCGATGCCACTCGATGCCACTCGATGCCACTCGATGCCACTCGATGCCACTCGATGCCACTCGATGCCACTCGATGCCACTCGATCACCCGCACGAACCCTGAACTGCCCGCTCCGAATTCCCGCCCGGCTCACCCGGACCACTCCGCTAGGCGCATCGCTCCCGAGCGTCACCCGAGACTCGGGGGTGACATCGGCGAGAGCGCGGGTCGCCTGGCACGGCCGGTTCCTCGCGGCGGCGGTCGGCTCGGCCGCCATGCACCAGGCTGATCAGCGAATGCGCCGACTCGACGAGTTGGTCGCCGCCGCACCGATTGTTCGTCGGCCTTCCTTCGGTACGTCGAAGTGCACGGACGTGCGGCTCGAGACCGAAATGCAGTGGCAACTGACGCATCCGAAGGTCTCGCAGGGGTAGCAGAGCGAAACCTCGCCTGCTCATTTCACCCACTCAGCTGCGGTACTCGATCAGCCCGAATTCACCAAGCCTGGCTGAACTCGCCGCCGACCAAAGGTAGTGGGCAGCGGGTCGGTTCGACTCAGCTCGAGCAGGATCGCCGACCACCACGGTACCTACTACCGTGGCCGAGGTGGCGACGACGAAGGCTGCCGAGCGGGGCCAGCACTACGCCTCGGCCAGTGCCTCTGACATCGCGGCGCGCGGCGCCCGCTGTCCGGTGAACTGTTCCACCTGGCCGTATGCCTGGTTCAACAGCATCCGCATCCCGCCGACCACCGTATGACCGGCACGTTCGACCGCCTCCGCCAGCGGCGTCGGCCACGGGTGGTAAATCGCGTCCAACACGACGGGTGCGGCCGAAACCGCCTCGGCCACCAGCGCGGCCGCCGTCGCGGGGATGGTGCTCACCACCGCGTCCGCGTCGACACACGCTCGGCGCAGCGGCCGCTCGGCGAAGTCGATCACCTGCGTGGCGAGCCCGAGTTCGACGGCGAGATCTCTTGTGCCAGAAGCTCTTGCGGCATCGCGAGCGACTATGGTCACCGATTCGGCGCCCAACTGCCGCAGGGCGAGCAATGCCGGACGAGCGGTGCCACCCGCACCCAGCACCACGGCCGCACCAGCCTCGGTCACCCCGCCCTCGCGCAGCGCGCCGAGCACACCGTCGACGTCGGTACAGTCGGCACGCCACCCGTCCTCGGTGCGGACCAAGGTGTTCGCCGAACCGACGAGTACCGCGCGCTCGCTCCGTTCGGTGGCGTAGGCCAGCGCGGCTTCCTTGCCCGGCATCGTCACCGAAAGGCCCACCCATTCCGGCCCGAGCCCGTCGACGAACGCGGGCAACTGTTCGGCCGTGCACTCGACGCGCTCGTAGGTCCAATCCAGGCCGAGCGCGCGGTAGGCGGCCAGATGCAGCTGCGGTGAGCGCGAATGCGCGATCGGCTTCCCGAGCACCGCCGCCTTACGCACACCGGTCACCCGGCCCACCTGCTTCCTCACGATCGATCCGAACTTCCCGTGCGGCTAACTCAGCGCCCGCTGTCGAGAATCCCGCTCTGCCTTGCCTTCTCGATATTGTTCAAGTGCTCCTGGTAACCGTCGGTGAACAGCGTGGTGCCGTCCTTGTCGACGGTCACGAAGTACAGCCACGGTCCCGGTTCCGGATTCTCGATGGCGCGCAACGCATTCAGTGACGGCGAGGCGATCGGCGTCGCGGGCAGGCCGGGTGAGGCGTAGGTGTTCCACGGGGTGACCGCCTCCCGGTCCACATCGGTGGTCGCCACCTCGGTGCGATCGAGCGCGTAGTTGACCGACGAATCGAACTGCAACGGCTGATCGATATCCAGCCGGTTCATGATCACCCGCGCGACCTTGGACATGTCCTGTGGCAACGCTTCTCGCTCCACCAACGATGCCGCGATCAACGCCTCGTACGGTGAAAGCTTGGTCTGTGCCCCGGTGGGCTGCAAACCGGTCGACTCGTATTGCGCCGCGCTCGTGGACACCAACTGCTTCAGAATACCGAGCGGAGTGCCGCTGGGGTCGAAATCCCATGTGCCCGCGGCGATCAGGCCCTCGAGCTGCCGTGCGTGATCAGGAACCTTACGCACCGCGTCCTGCGCCCAGGTCGGGACACCGAGCGCGTCGAGGTCGGCGCTGGCACCGGCCTGGTCGAGCTCTTCGTAGGTCACGCACTTCTTCGCAGCCGCGTCACCGACACAGCTGGCGTCGGCGATCTTTCGGTAGATGCCTTCCTTGCGCGCGCCGGTCGTCACATCCCGCTGATCGTGCAACTGGCGCCCCTCCGAGATCACCAGATTGCCCACCCGCGACATCGGGGCGATCAACGCGGTGACCGCCTCGGCCGCGGGACTGTTGCTCGGGATGCCGTAATAGCCGGGCTGCACCGAGTTCATGTTCGAGTTCCGCACCGCCGCCTGCACGAACGCCCCCGTGCTTGCGACCACACCGCGCTCGACCATCGTCGAGGCGATCTGCTGCGAGGTGTCCCCCGGTTCCACCTGCACCACGACGATCGGTCCCGCCGGTCCGGCGAAATCCTCCGGCCCGCTGAACGAATCCACCAGCTTCATGGCGCCGTAAACCACGACACCGCCGACCACCAGCACCGCGACGATCGCGAGCAACCATAGGTTCCTGCGGCGACGCTTACGCTCGGCGGCTTTGCGCGCCGCGGTACGCGAGCGTCGACCACGTGTCGACCGCGCGCGCTCGGGTGCCGCGCGCCGGGTCCCGCGCTGGGGACGCTCCGCGCGCTCGGGGGGCGGACGCTGCGCGCGACGGCGCGGCGGCGGGGGCGGGGCGATGACCGGCGCGTCATCGTGCAGATAATCCTCGTCCTGGTACTGCTCGCCCGGATATGCCTGATCGGGATACACCTGGTCCGGGTAGTCGTCGTCCAGGAAGCCGCCATCGATGAAGTCCGGCTCGTCGCCGTAACGCGGGATCACCGTGGTCTCGTCGGCGAATTCACCCCACTCGTCGTCGGGTTGGTGCGCAGCAGGGGCCTGACTGTGACGACCGTGGCGGCCGTCGCTTTCCTGCGCACCCCACGCCGAGTCGTCTCGCCGGTAGCGGCGATCGGCCTCCCGTTGCCGAAAACGCTCCTCGGCCTGTGCCCACCGGTCCGTCATTCCTCGTCCTCGGACGAATCAGGTCGCACCGCTTCCACCGACCTCAACACCGCACTCCGTTCGTCCAACCATCCTTGCAGGATCGACACAGCCGCCGCCTGGTCGATCACCTGCCGCTGGCCACGTGCGCGAACTCCACTGTCCCGCAATGCACGTGCAGCTGTCACCGTAGTCAAACGTTCGTCGGAAAGTCGTACCGGGACCGGCGCGACAATTTCCCGCAACCTCTTGGCAAATGCGTTGGCCAGTGTCGCAGCGGAACCGCTCTCCGCACGCAATGTTCTGGGCAACCCGACGATCACTTCGACCGCCTCGTATTCGCGAACGATATCGGCGATCCGCGCGACATCGGCGGACACCGTGTCGCGTCGCGTGTTCTTCTTCACCGTCGCCACAGTTTCCACGGGAGTGGCCAGGATGCCGTCGGGGTCGCAGGAGGCGACTCCGATCCGCACGCTGCCCACGTCGACGCCGATCCGCCTACCCCGCCCCGGATCGGTCTCGGGGTCGGGTCGATCCACGACGAAACGAGGATCGGGCGACGACGAACGCGGTAGCCGAGGGCTGCCAGGGTCGTCCATCACCCGGCGAGTTCAGCCACCCGGGCACGGACAGCGGCCAAGCCCTGCGGGATGCCAGAAGGCTGCGAACCCGCGCCCTGCGCCATCTCCGGCTTGCCGCCGCCACGTCCCTCGATGCTCGGGCCGAAGCTGGATACCAGCTCACCCGCCCGGAATCCGAGCTCCTGCGCGCCCTTGTTCACCGCGACCACGAACGGCACCTTGCCCTCGACAGTGCCGAGCAGCACCACCACGGCGGGATCGGTACCGAAACGACCCTTGATGTCGGTGGCCAACGTGCGCAGATCACCAGCGGCGACACCCTCGGGGGCGGCGACCGCGACCAACAACACCGAACCGAAACGCTCAGCCTGGTCCACGAAGCTGCTCGCCGAGGAGAGCACCGCCGCCATCTTCGTGCGCTCGAGCTCCTTCTCGGCCACCTTCAGCCGCTCGACCAGCTGCTCGACACGTCCTGGCACTTCCTCCGACGGCACCTTCAGCGACGACGCGACACCCGCGAGCAGCGCGCGCTCCTTGGCCAGGTACCGGTAGGAATCCAGGCCGACGAACGCCTCGACACGGCGCACCCCCGAACCGACCGACGACTCACCGAGCACCGTGATCGGGCCGATCTGCGAGGAATGCCGCACGTGCGTCCCACCGCACAGCTCCATCGAGAACCGTCCGCCGATCTCGACGACACGCACCTCGTCGCCGTAGTTCTCGCCGAACAGCGCCATCGCGCCCATCTGCTTGGCCTTCGGCAGATCGGTGACAAAGGTGTTCACCGGGAAGTCCGCGCCCACCGCGTCGTTGGACACCGCCTCGATATCGGCCCGCTGCTGCTCCGAGAGCTGCCCCTGCCAATTGAAGTCGAATCGCAGATAGCCCGGCTTGTTCAGTGATCCCGCCTGCACCGCGTTCGGACCGAGAACCTGTCGCAACGCGGCATGCACCATGTGGGTGCCGGAATGTCCCTGGGTGGCACCGCTGCGCCACGCCGGATCCGCCTGCGCCAGCACCACATCGCCCTCGGTGATCTGGCCCTGCTCCACCGTCGCCTTGTGGACCCACAGCTGCTTGGCAATCTTCTGCACGTCGTTGACCCGCAATCTCAGCCCCGAGGCGGTGATCGTGCCACGGTCGGCGATCTGACCACCGGACTCGGCGTACAGCGGACTGCGATCGAGGATCACCTCGACGTCATGGCCTTCGGTCGCGACCGGAACCCGCACGCCCTCGGCGATCAACGCCAACACGTTCGCCTCGGAGGTCAGCTCGTCGAAGCCGGTGAACTCGGTGGCGCCGCGATCGAGCAGTTCCTTGTAGATGGTGAGATCGGCGTGCGCGTGCTTACGCGCGTTCGCGTCGTCCTTCGCGCGCTTGCGCTGCTCGGCCATCAGCGAACGGAACCCGTCCTCGTCGACGGCGAGACCGGCCTCGGCGGCCATCTCCAGCGTCAGATCGATCGGGAAGCCGTAGGTGTCGTGCAGCGTGAACGCCTCCGAGCCGGGAATCGTGGTTCCGCCCTCGGCGCGCACCGCATCGGCGGTGTTCTCGAACAGGGTGGAGCCGGTACTCAGCGTCTTGAGGAACGCCGTCTCCTCACCCACCGCGACGGTCTCGATGCGCGCGAAATCCGTGGCCAGCTCGGGATAGGACGGCGCCATCAGCTCGCTGACGTCCTTCATGAACGTGCCCATCACCGGCTGCTCGGCGCCCAGCAACCGCGCCGAACGCACGATGCGACGCAACAGGCGGCGCAGCACGTAGCCGCGCCCGTCGTTGCCGGGATTCACGCCATCGGCGATCAGCATGGCACCGGTGCGCGCGTGGTCGGCGATGACGCGGAACCGGACGTCGTCCTCGGCGGAAACGCCGTAGGTCCGGCCGGTGACCTGCTCGGCACGCTCGATGATCGGGCGCAGCAGGTCGGTCTCGTAGACGTTGTCGACACCCTGCAACAGGAACGCCACCCGCTCGATACCGAGGCCGGTGTCGATGTTCTGGCGTGGCAGCGGGCCGAGGATCTCGAAATCGTCCTTGCTGATCCCCTCTCCGCGCTCGTTCTGCATGAAAACGAGGTTCCAGATCTCGAGGTAGCGGTCCTCGTCGGCCTCGGGACCGCCGTCGACACCGAACTCCGGGCCGCGGTCGTAGTAGATCTCCGAGGAGGGACCGCACGGGCCGGGGATACCCATCGACCAGTAGTTGTCGGCCATGCCGCGCCGTTGCAGACGCTCATCGGGGATACCGGTCTCGCGCCAGATCTGCGCCGCCTCGTCGTCGTCGTAATAGACGGTGGCCCACAGGCGTTCGGGATCGAAACCGTAACCACCGTCCTCGACACTGTCGGTCAGCAAAGACCAGGCGTGCTCGATGGCGCCGCGCTTGAAGTACTGGCCGAAGCTGAAATTGCCCGCCATCTGGAAGAAAGTGTTGTGCCGGGTGGTGATGCCCACGTTCTCGATATCACCGGTGCGCACGCACTTCTGCACGCTGGTGGCCAAGTCCCACGGTGGGGTCTGCTGCCCGAGGAAGAACGGGACGAACTGCACCATGCCCGCGTTGACGAACAGCAGGTTCGGGTCGGCCAGGATCAACGAGGCGCTGGGCACCTCGGTGTGGCCGGCCCGGACGAAATGGTCCAGGAAGCGCCGTCGAATCTCGTGGGTCTGCACAGGTATCCAGCTTACCGGTGGGGTGCACGTCATTTTTCATCGACTCGGCGGTGCATGCGTTGACTCCCCGTCGCGCATGCTCATCGCGGTTCGCTGTCCCGTGTTTCGCACCCGGCAACAGCACACGACCCGCCGTCGACCTCGACCGATACGAGCGGTCAGCCGGTGACAGCACTCAGCCACATTCGGCGAGGCCACCCTTCCCGCCCCGTCAGACCGCCCTCGCGATCGACTCGCTGCCAGCCATGTCCGACTCGTTGCCAGCCAGCTCTGCTGTGCGGCGTCCGACACGTGGAACTGGCATCGGTCGCGGATACGGTAACCGCGGGTCACCAGCATCATCCTGCGCGCGGGCATTGGCTCGCCGAGCGCGGGTTCGAGCAGCAGGCAGCGACAGCGCCCCGTGCACGCCGCGACCTCGAACCAGCACCCCGGCAACGGCAACCCATCAGCACACCCAGACCATCTTCGGGCGGCTCTGCGACCGGGTTTGATCTACCGCGCCGAGCGACTGGTCAACCGGTCGCCGCAACTGCGGACCGCGATATCGAGGTCATATAACGCGGCACACCCAGCACACTCAGCCGCGGATGATGCGCCGCAGTTTCTCGACTCGCGGTCCGACCTCGCGTTCGTGCCCGTGATCGGTCGGCGCGTAGTAATCGACGCCGACCAGCTCGTCCGGGGGATATTGCTGGGCGAGCACGCCGTCGGGATTGTCGTGCGGGTAGCGGTAGCCCTTCGCGTTGCCCAGTTTCGCCGCGCCCGCGTAGTGCCCGTCACGCAGATGCGGCGGCACCGCCCCGGCCTTGCCAGCGGCCACGTCGGCCATCGCCGCACCGATGGCCGCCACCACCGCACCCGACTTCGGCGCGGTCGCCAGATGAATCGTCGCCTGCGCCAGCGCGAGTCGACCTTCCGGCAAGCCGACCATGGCTACGACCTGCGCGGCGGAGGAAGCCACCTGGAGTGCGGTGGGATCGGCCATGCCGACGTCCTCGCTCGCGTGAATCATCAAGCGGCGGGCGATGAAGCGCGGGTCCTCCCCCGCGCTCAGCATCCTCGCCAGATAGTGCAGCGCGGCGTCGACATCCGAGCCGCGAATCGATTTGATGAACGCGCTGATCACGTCGTAGTGCTGGTCGCCGCCTCGGTCGTAGCGCACCGCCGCCTTGTCGACGCTGGCCTCGACGAGCTCGAGGTCGACGGTGCCGTCGAGCGAGGATTCGGCGGAGGCCTCCAGCGCGGTGAGCGCACGTCTGGCATCACCACCCGCCACCCGGACGATGTGCTCGGTGGCCTCGGGAGTGATCGTGTACTCGTCGGCAAGTCCGCGTGGATCGGCGGCGGCGCGGGTGAGTACCGCGCGGATGTCGGCGTCGGTGAGCGAGTGCAGTTGCAAGACCAGCGAGCGCGACAACAGCGGCGACACCACCGAGAACGACGGATTCTCCGTGGTCGCGCCGACCAGTAGGACGATCCGGTTCTCCACCGCGGCGAGTAGGGCGTCCTGCTGGGTCTTGGAGAAGCGATGCACCTCGTCGATGAACAGCACGGTCTGTTCGCCCGCCGTCAGCCTGCGCCGGGCCAGGTCGATGACCGCACGCACCTCCTTGACCCCCGCCGACAACGCCGACAACGCCTCGAACCTGCGTCCGGTCGCCTGCGAGATGAGCGCGGCGAGCGTGGTCTTTCCCGTCCCCGGTGGACCATAGAGCAGCACGGACGCCGCGCCCGACCCTTCGATCAGCCTGCGCAGCGGCGACCCGGGCCCGAGCAGATGGCCTTGGCCGACCACCTCGTCCAGTCCTGCGGGCCGCATTCTGACCGCGAGCGGCGCGCCGGTATCCCGGCGTACCACCGCATCGATCGAGTGGCCCGCGTCAGCGGTGTCGCCGGGCACGTCGAACAGACCATCGCTCACGGCAAGCAGGTTACCGAGCGGCACCGACAGCACGGCGAGGCCATAGCGGCACCGCCGCGCACGTCCGTAGTTCGACCGCGCGGCCTATCCCCCGCCGCCGCAACCACCCCCACCACCACAGCCACCGCCGCCACCACTACAGCCACTCCCACCGCCACCGCACCCGTTGCCCGAGTTCCCGCCTCCGCTACCAGCACCGAAGGCCGCTACCCCGGCCGCACCGAGGCCGTACTGCCCCGCACGGCGATGCTTGCCACGCCTGCCGATCTGCTTACCCAGATCGACTCCGGCCTGGCCTGGAGACCCCGGCGGCCGATGGCGTCGACGCATTCCGCGCAGCACCAGCATCAGCACCACTCCGTCGACCACCAAGAATGCGCACACGGCAAAAACCACGATCAGCACAGTGTTCACACCAGTTCCCCGCTCCCGGCGCAGTAGCGGTCGAATACCGCCTCTGAGCTGCGCCTCCACGAGAAGAATACCAACGGGCACCGACAAGTTTCGGGCTCAAATCTCCTGCACAGCGACTCTGCGGAACTGGCACCTCGAGAGAGGTCGGCCCGACCATATCCGCATCGTCACCGACCACATCATCGCCGAGTTCGACCTAGTCGCCCCAGCGCTCTTCCAACCGCGCCGACACATCCTCGGCGAAGTCGCCGACGGCATCGTCGCCGAAGCACCGTGCGTCCTCGGCCAGCGCCGCCCAACGATTGATCAGCGCCTCCGAACGTGGCACCGACAATCCGTGCTCGCGGGCGGCGGCGATGCGGCCGTGGTCGGCGGGCAGGAACCAGTAGGTCGACAACCACACCCAGATCAGGCGCGCCTCGAGGATGCGTTCGGCGAGAAGTTCGTCGTCGGCCAGCGCGGGCCAGACTCCCACCACTTCGGCACGCCAGGCTTCCACCATCAGTGCCGCGCGTTCCCTGGACAATTCGATATCGCACAGGCAACCGGGGAACGAGACGAGCGCGTAGGCGATGTCGAGGGTCGCGTCCCGGAATCCACCCCACTCGTAGTCGAGGAAGCGCGCGCCTTCCTCATTGAGGATCACATTGTCCGGGCACAGGTCCGACGGGCTGAACGCGCGGAAACGCCCCGCGGAGAACAGGCGGTTGCCTCGGACAATACGTTCGGCGATCTCGCCGGGCACGTCGATACCGAGTTCGTGATCGAGCAGGCCGGGCACCTCGGCGATCGCCGATTCGGCCTGTTGGGCGATGCCGTCGACCCGATGCGCGACGTCCACCCTGCGCAGCAAGGCGACGAAATCGGCCTCGCGACCCACGGTCGCGGCGTGCATCCGCCCGAGCGCTTGCGCGAACGCCATCAGGCCATTGCCGACGGCGGGTTCGATCCTGGCCTGGAGCACGGAGGTGAGTCTGCTGTTGTCACCGAGGTCGCTGAGGATCAGCAGCCGCTCGGGAAGACTGTGTGCGATCAGGTAGGCGCCGGGACGGTGCTCCCGACTGAGCGCCGTGCTGAACTGGTAGGACACCGCCTCGCGGAGGAATGCGGAATCGATGCTGACGACACCCGGCGCCAAGCCGCCGATTCTGGGGTCGCGAGCAGAACCTCGGACCTGCTTGATAATGAGGGTTCGCGGTAGCGAGAAGGCGTTCTCCGCTACCCGTACACGCAGGACGGTGGTCCTGCCACTTCCACTGAGTTCCATCGGATCGCTCAGCTTTACCGGAGCACCCATTCGCTTTGTGAGCAACTGCTGCGCTGCGGACACGACTTCGGCGGCGCGTTCGGCCAATAGTGCGGTCATCGCCCTTCAAGCTACTCGCATCCGGTCACTTCTAGCGAGCGGTTCGACAACCTTTCCGTGTCGCCCGGCGTGTCCACCGCACGCCTGGTGCACGCGGGGCCGCCCGCTTGACACCATTGCAGCCGTCAGGTTCTCTCATCGTCAACTGCTCTGCGCCACACCGCAAACCAGTTGAGTGGAAAGGTCCACCGCATGACCGACACACCGCCGCACGCCCCGAAGGACTCCGGCGGCACGGCCCCCGATCCCGCCGACGAGCACACCCGTGCCGAGCCGGAGCGCCGCGGCAGCGCCAGCGCACCCGAGCCCCCCGGGCCAGGTACGGGGTACCCGCACCTGGAAGGGAGCGGCACCGTGCAGTACGGCGTCGAGCAGCCGGAGACCGCTTCCGCGCACCAGGCGCCACCGAGCCACGCGCAGCCGAGTACGGCGCCCCCTGCTGCCGAACAACCCGGTACCGAACACCACGGTGGCGCGCAAACACCTTCCGGCACCGGACAATACGACCAAGGGCCCGACACCGGCTACCCCCGAGCCGAGCCGACCTACGGCCCACCAGGAACGGGCCCGCAGGCAGCGGCTCAGCAACCCGCAGCACCGACGGCAACCCCGGTCGCACCCGCCAGGGGCCAGCAGTATCAGACCCCGCAGTACGCCGACTATCAGCAGTACAACCCGTATCCGGAATACCCCGAGCAATCCGGATATCAGCAAGGACAACAGGAATACCACCAGGCTCAGACCATGCCGATCGGCGACCAGCCGACCTACGGCTACCAGCGCGCCAAAGGCAGATCCGGCAATCTCGATGTCGGCCAGGCACTGAGTTACGGCTGGGACACCTTCCGCACCAACGCGGGCGCATGGCTCGGCGTCACCGCGATCGGGTTCGTCATCTACCTGGCGTTCGTCATCGTCGTCCAACTCACCGAACCGACCTCGATGCTGCCGGTGCTACTGCTCTTCCTCGCGGTCTCGGTGTGTTTCTGGTTACTGCAAGCCGCCATGCTTCGCGGCGCGCTGTACGAATCCGACGGCAACCGACCACCTTTCGGCTCGTTCTTCCGAAACCTCAACGCGGGCAATGTCCTACTCACCGCGGTGCTGGTTCTGGTGCTCGCGAGCATCGGCGCCCTGTTCTGCGTCATCCCCGGCATCGCCGTCGGCGTCCTGTGCATGTTCTCGCTGAATTTCGTGCTCGATCAGGACATGGGGCCGTTCCAGGCGATCAAGTCCAGCGTGCTGCTCGTCGTCGCCAACCCCGTTCAGGTATCGCTGCTGGCGCTGGCGGTCCTGCTCATGACCGTCGCGACGGTATTCACCTGCGGTATCGGCCTGCTGGTGGTGGGCCCACTGTCCGCGCTCGCGGTGACCTTCTCCTATCGCACACTCAACGGTGGCCGAATCACGGCCTACTGACCCGTTCACACACGTCCTGTTCGCGTCGCTGGCGCGTTATCGGTTGCGGGACAACCGACTTCGCAGCCAGCGCGCGAACCGGCCGATCGGCCCGCGCTCGCTACCCGCGCCGGGACGAAACACCAACACCAGCGTCGCCGCGATCACGATGCCCGCGAGATTCACGGCCAACTGACCGGCGGACAGGAACGCGATATGCCACTGCCCCAACGTCGCCGCGATCACGGCGAAACCCGCGGCGGGGACGGTGGTCACCGAGATGAACACGCCAACCAGTGCCGCGGATTTCTCCGAGACCAGCGACAACATGCCCGCCGCACCGGCGAGCAACGCGACGACCAGGGAAAATGGGCCGACCTTGTAGATGAAGTCGACATTGCGCACGCTCTCCACCCCCGCCAGCGTGATCCACCCGAGCTTTTCCCACACCAGGGTCGCCAGCAACGTCACCACCATGGCCACCGGAAAGCCCACCAGCAGCGCGATCGCCGACCGCCGCGCGAGTCGAGAGTCCCTGCGCACCAACCCGACCGCGAACGCGGCCAACGGGCCGAACTCCGGCCCCACCACCATCGCGCCGACAATGGTCACCGGCGAATCCGTCGCCACACCCACCGCCGCGAGCAGGCAGGCGATCGTCAGGAACGCCAGGAAGGTGACGTTGAGGGTCGACTCCTCATGCGTTTGCGTGAGGAGTTCTTCCCACACCACCGCATCCGACGGATCGCCCGGCGACTCCTTGGCCGCAGTCTTGCTCGCCTCCGACAACACCGTCTCCACCGGTGTCAAGGTGATCGCGCCGTCGCGGCAAATCCCCAGTGCCGTGAGGTGTTCCAACACGTCGTTGGCGCCCTCGCGGGCGATATCGGCCTGGATGAGGTCGCCCGAGGGAGCAACGGCGATTCCCCGCGCCAAGGTCACATGGGTGATGCCGGGGTCCTCGGCGAGGACCGCCATCGCCTGGTCGGTCGTCTCCGCCGGGCTGATCACACGAAGATGAAGCACGGCGCTCCCCTGTAGTCTCGGCGCGGTAGGTGGTCTCGCGGGTGCGCACACCCGCGAGACCGTCCAGCCCGCGAGGGATCGAGCAGGTTACTTCTCCGGCGGTGCCGCGGCGACCTTCGCGTCCGCACCCTTCGGCGTCGGCTTGGCGTCGATGCCGGATTCCCGCCGCTGCTGCGGCGTGATCGGCGCGGGCGCGTCGGTCAACGGGTCGACACCGCCGCCGGTCTTCGGGAACGCGATGACCTCACGAATGGAATCGAGTCCGGCGAGCAACGCGACGATCCGGTCCCAGCCGAAGGCGATGCCGCCGTGCGGCGGTGCGCCGAAGGCAAAGGCGTCCAAGAGGAATCCGAACTTCTCCTCGGCTTCGGCCGGACTGATGCCCATCACCTGGAACACCCGCTCCTGCACGTCACGTCGGTGGATGCGGATGCTGCCGCCGCCGATCTCGTTGCCGTTGCACACGATGTCGTAGGCGTAGGCCAGTGCGGAACCGGGGTCGGTGTCGAAGGTGTCGACCGATTCCGGCTTCGGCGAGGTGAACGCGTGGTGCACCGCCGTCCACGCCGAATGTCCCAGCGCCACATCGCCGCTCGCGGTCGCCTCGGCGGCGGGCTCGAACAGCGGAGCGTCCACGATCCAGACGAACGCCCAGGCGTTCTCGTCGATCAGACCGACCTTGCGGGCGATCTCACCACGCGCCGCGCCCAGCAGCGCACGCTGGGCCTTCGGCTCACCCGCCGCGAAGAACACGCAGTCGCCCGGCTCGGCGCCGACGTGCTTGGCCAGCCCCTCGCGCTCGGCCTCACTCAGGTTCTTGGCCACCGGGCCCGCCAGCGTGCCGTCCTCGCCGACCAGGATGTAGGCCAAACCCTTGGCGCCGCGCTGCTTGGCCCATTCCTGCCACGCGTCGAGCTGACGCCGCGGCTGACTCGCACCACCCGGCATCACCACGGCGCCGACGTACGGCGCCTGGAATACCCGGAACGGGGTGTCGACGAAGTAGTCGGCGCATTCGGTGATCTCGACACCGAAACGCAGGTCCGGCTTGTCGGAGCCGAAACGACGCATCGCCTCCGCGTAGGTCATGTGCTGGATCGGGGTGGGGATCTCGTGGCCGATCAGCTTCCACAGTGCCGACAGGATCTCCTCGGCCAGCACAATGACGTCTTCCTGACGCACGAAGCTCATCTCGACATCGAGCTGCGTGAACTCCGGCTGCCGGTCGGCGCGGAAGTCCTCGTCGCGATAGCAACGCGCGATCTGGTAGTACCGTTCGATGCCTCCGACCATCAGCAGCTGCTTGAACAGCTGCGGGCTCTGCGGAAGCGCGTAGAAGCTGCCCGGCTGCAACCGTGCCGGCACCAGGAAGTCGCGGGCACCTTCGGGGGTCGACCGGGTCATCGTCGGGGTTTCCACCTCGACGAATTCGTGTCCGGCCAGCACCGAGCGCGCCGCGGCATTCGCCTTGGACCGCAGGCGGATCGCGTGTGCTGGGCCCTCGCGGCGCAGGTCGAGGTAGCGGTGCTTGAGTCGCACCTCTTCGCCGGGCTGCTCGTCGAGCTGGAACGGCAGCGGCGCGCTCTCGTTGAGCACCTCCAGCTCGGTGACGTTGACCTCGATACTTCCGGTCGGCAGTTCCGCGTTCTCGTTGCCCTCCGGTCGCAGTTCAACGATGCCGGTGATCCGCACGCAGAACTCCGCGCGCAGTCGGTGCGACTGCTGCGCGGGTTCACCTTCGCGGAAAACCGCCTGCGCGACACCCGACGCGTCGCGCAGATCGATGAAGATCACGCCACCGTGGTCGCGCCGCCTGGCCACCCATCCGGTGAGGGTGACGGTCTGACCGGCATGCTCGCTTCGCAGCGAACCAGCCAAGTGGGTGCGCAGCACGGGGTTCCTTTCGACGGCTCGGGCACCTGTGTCGTGCGACCGGGTGCGGTCTCATCGTAGTGAGACGAATGCGCCGGGCGGAAACCGATATCGCCGTGCCCGTGCCAAGCTATATCGGCACCGCATAACCCAGATGTAGCCACGACGAGAAAGTGACGACGATGACCTTCAACGAGGGCATGCAAATCGACCCGAATCGGGCCTCCTCGGGGGGCGGCCCGGGAAGGGGCGGCAAGCTCGCCCTCGGTGGCGGCGCCGGCGGTCTCATCGTGCTGGTATTGACCTTGTTGCTCGGGGGAGATCCCGGTTCGGTCCTCGGTCAATTCACCGGGGCGGGCAGCGATCAACAGACTACGGCGGGCACCGAGGGCACACCGGAACACTGCAAGACCGGCGCGGACGCCAACCGCTACATCGACTGCCGCGTGGTGTTGACCGCGCAGAGCCTGGACACCGTGTGGGGCGCTCAGCTCCCCGAGCAGACCGGCACCCGGTATGTGGCGCCCGCGCTGCGCCTGTTCTCCGGCGCCGTCTCCACCGGGTGCGGCAACGCCACCAGCGAGGTCGGCCCGTTCTACTGCCCCGCCGATCAGACCGCCTACTTCGACACCAGCTTCTTCCAGGAGCTCACCGCCCGTTTCGGTGCCAGCGGCGGACCACTGGCCGAGGAGTATGTGGTGGCACACGAGGTGGGCCACCACATCCAAACCCAACTGGGCGACATCAACCGCGCGCAGAACGACCCGAAGGGTGCCGAGTCCGGCGCGGTGCGCACCGAGCTGCAGGCCGACTGCTACGCCGGTGTCTGGGCGCATTTCGCCGACAAGTCCCCCGCACCGGGCAGCAGCCAACCGTTCCTGAAGCCCTTGTCGGACACCGACATCAAAGACGCCCTCTCCGCCGCCTCCGCGGTCGGCGACGACCGTATCCAACGAGCCGCCCAGGGCAGGGTCAACCCGGAAGCGTGGACCCACGGCTCCTCGGACCAACGCCAGAAGTGGTTCCTCGCGGGATACAAGTCCGGCCAGGTGAACGCCTGTGACACCTACTCGGCGCGCAGCCTGGACAACCCCGCCGGAGCACGCTGACCGCGGGCCTGCCGTCTGCCGAAGGGTCGGTGATCATCCACGTGGAGCGGGAACCCACAGGTCCCTGAGCGCCGGACGCGGCGACGCGGGCCTCGCCTAGGGGCGTGGCCACGTGCCGAAAATTCAGCAGAGCCCGACTGCGCCAAGTGTTATCTACACACCACAGCACGGCCTGTTGCGGCCGCTGAACTCGGCGCGGCCGATGGAACTAGGTAGATACACCGGAGGCGGCAGAAAAGCAGCCGCACTTCGCCTTTCGGCACTCAACGCGAAGGGTCTTTCGCAGAGTGGCAGCCTACCTACCGGACGTACCAGGACGCAGTTTCTCGAGTCGCCGCTCTCCGACATGGCAATGCCGGAGAGCGGCGCTACTCGAAGTTCTTGCCACCGACTAGAACTGGTCGTTCTCGTAGTCCGAGCCCACCATTTCGTCGGAGTGCGTCGCACCGATGACGTCCGGGGTCGATTCGCCGAGTGGGCCGGTGAGGTCGTCGTTGCCGGTGCGGCTCTGGTAGGGCTGCACGGTACGCCCGTGCTCGTCGTCACCACCGCCACGGCCGGGACCCGGGCCGGGGCCCATGAAGCTGCTACCTCCCGGCGCGGTGCTTCCCGCGCCGGGACCGAACGGCATGCCCGCCATTCCTGGCACGCCTGGCATCCCTGGAATCGATGGCAATCCGCTACCTGGCAAGCCGGGGATCTTCGGCATCGAGGACAGGCCGGGTCCAGGGCCGGGGCCGGGCGCACCGGTGGACAGGCCGGGAATATGCGGGGAGCCGGCCGAGGCCGTGGTGGTGGACAGGCCGGGCGACGAGGAATCCAGCCCGGAGGAGGACAGGTTGCTCCCCGCCTCGGACGCCATACCCTGGGCCTGGTCGAGCACCGGCTGACCGATGTTCTCGGCGGCCGACTGCGCCGCCTGCTGCGCTTCCGGCCCCATCAACTGCGAGACCGCGCCGTTGAGTTCAGCGGTCTTTCCCGCGAGATCGCCCCTGGTCGAATTGACGACGCTGACAGCGTGTCCGAGGTGATCGGTCGCCAACCCCATCAGGTACGCCTGCGCGGGCGGGGTGAGGATCACCGGAGCGACCGTCGAGGCCTGGGTCGCGAACGAGGCGGCGATGCTGAGCAGCTGCGAATTGCCCTGTTGCACCACCGAAGCGGCGCGCTGGGTGATCTCGGAGATATCGATGCCGCGCTGGCTGGTCTCCTGCCCTTCGGTGGTCGCCTGCTGGCTCGCGGTCTGCGCACTGTTGGCCGCCTTGCCTTGCCAGACCTGTTCCACCGTGCTCATCGCACCTTTGCCCACCTGCATGGCGGAATCGATGAGCTTCGAGGACTGATTCAAGATCTGGGTCGGGTCGAGGGCGCCCATCACGCCGGTGCCGAAGCTGTTGAGCAGATCGAGGATCGGCTTCATCAGCACGTCGACGCCCGGCAGCCCGGCCACGGCGAGGCCCTGGGTCAGAGCGGCGGCGGGGTCGGCGGGCATCGCGGCGATATCCGGTGCCGCGGCCGAGGCCGGTGCCGCGCCGGAGGAACTGGCGCCGCCGAGCGCGTTGTTCAGCGCGCCCCGCGCGGAACCGAGTGCGCCGTTGGCGAATTCCGTGAGCGGCGCGGCGGCCTGCTGAATACTCGCTCCGGTGTCACCGAGCAACGCGGACACATCCGACGGCAGGCCGGATGGATCGCCACCGTCGAGCCCACCGGGACCCGGCATGCCGCCGGGCACCCCTGCGCCGTTCTGCGTGTCCTCGGAGACCTTGCGCGACAACCAGAATTCCGGCGGCTCGACCGGCGGCAGGTCTTCGGGCAGTTGTGGCAGCGAGACGTCGACGAACGCCTGGTTGGCGGCGTCCTGCATGCCGTCGGCCGCGGCCTGCTCACCGACGGACTGGCTGGCGGAGTGGTCGACGGCGTGCAGCGCCGACTGACTCTCGGGCGCGATCACCCCGGTATCGACGCCGGTATCGAGTGACCTCATACCGCGCCGCCGATCTCCCCGGCGATCGCGCCGAGCGCACCGGCGTTGTCCCAGTCGACACCGTCGAAGGCAGCGGCCGAGCTGAACGCCGATTCCGAGAGCTTGTTGTATTTGCCAGCGAGGTCGTTGATGTCCTTGGCCTGCAACACCTGTGCGGCCGCGAACATCGCCAGATAGTCGGCGCCGATCAGGCCGAATACCGGCACGAGCGCGGAAACATTGCGCACCGCATCGAAATTCGCCGCCCCCGCGATATCGCCGGCGATCCCCTGGTTCGTCGCGGCGAACGCGCGAACAGCTTCGGTCTCTACCGAGAGATCACTCATCGAGTTGCCCCCCAAATCGTTGTGAACATCGTGTCGTGAACATCATCGCCCGTTGACGTGTCGGGAACATCGGCGGTCATGGCCGTGTGCTCCCTGCTGAACGGCATGCGCGCCGAACCGGCATGGCCGCCACGGTTGGGCCCAATATAGCCGACGTCACCGACAACTTTCGAGTGGAGCGACCGACCGAATCCCGAACCAGCCACCCGAGGCGGGCCCGCACGAAAGAACCCGAAGGGCCGGTTCGGGTTACAAATTAGAACCTGTTCTATATTCTCGAAGCATGAAGGTCGCAGTCACCGGCGCAGCCGGGTACCTAGGCACCAACCTGCTCCGCCTGCTCACCGAGCGCGGCGACGAGGTCGTCGCCATCGATCGAGCGATACCCGACACCCCGGCACACCCCAACGTCACCTGGGTCACCGGGGATGTCCTCGACCCGGAATCGATGCGTGCCACCCTGACGGGCGCCGAAGTCGTCTACCACCTGGTCGCGGTGATCACCCTGGCCGACAAGCACGACCTGGCCTGGCGGGTGAATACCGAGGGCGTACGCGTCGTCGCCGAGGCCGCCCTGGCCGTGGGTGCCCGCCGCATGGTGCACGCCAGCTCGATCCACGCATTCGATCAATACGGCTGCGGCGGACACATCGATGAAACGGCCAGCCGTTCGACAGATCCCACGCTTCCGGTCTACGACCGCTCCAAGTGGAACGGCGAAATCGCGCTGCGCTCGGTGATCGATCGCGGCCTCGACGCGGTGCTGTGCAACCCGACCGGCGTCTTCGGCCCCCTCGATTACAGCAAGCCGCTGTCCAGGATCAATCGCAGCCTCAAAGACGCCGCGCGCGGCCGCATTCCCGCGATGGTCGGCGGCGGATTCGACCTGGTCGACGTGCGCGACGTGGCCAAGGGCCTGGTCCTCGCCGGCGAACACGGCCGCACCGGCGAGAACTACCTGCTCGGCGGGTCGATGGTCTCGATGTTCGACCTCTGCCGCCTCGCCGCGCGCCACGGCGGCTCGAAGGGCCCTCGCTTCACCATCTCCCCCAAGCTCATCTCCGGCTTGATTCCGGTACTCGCGCCGATCGGCAAGCTGCTCGGCTCCGATGTCGTCTCGAAGGCCGCGCTCGGCGCGCTCGTCTCCGCTCCCGTCGTCGACCACGGCAAGGCCGAACGCGAACTCGGTTACCAGCCGCGCCCGTTGGACGAGACGGTCCGCGACCTCGTCGCCTTCTTCGCCGACCCGGAGGACGCGACTCACTCGGCCCCCGCCTCGGTCGGGTAACCCCACCCGCCCGAGCCCGATCAGCACACCCCGGATATCGCCGCGTCGACACCGCACCGTCGACGCGGCGACTCACGTCCAGGGGAGAGCCAACCCGCCCCGGTCATCGCGCAAGCGAACGGCACTGAGCCGCCTAATGATTCACGGCCAGCCAACAGACCCGGCAGCTGTGCGATGTTCATTTCACCGACATCTGTCGGCACACCACGAGTCACCTTTCCCGAACATATTGTCGCGACCGCGTTGTCGCCGAAACGGCCCAGCCCGTGAGCCGAGACCCGGTGTGCGACACCGAAATCGGTGCCAACCTCGGCATTTGCGCCGGTCGTGGTGACCCGGAACACCAGACCTTGCGTGTTACTGAAAGTATCGGCTACTTTTGGGATGTGTCAGGGGTTCGTCACGGAATCTTCGCCAACGCGAGGATCCGCTGGAGAGGGGTAAATCCACATGTTCAATGGATGTCCGTCGCGGTGAATCGGTAGCTCTCGGCATACCGAGCCGTAGGGAGAACCCCTACGGAAAATGGTTCACCGCGCCACATTTCGGTCACCGGCCGTGCGACGACCACGGGTGGCCGCACACGACACAGCAGGCACAACTGCCGCCGTGTCCTTTTCCGCATACGCGATCCGCACCGAAACCAACGGTACGGCAGCGCGCATGCGGCTGATTTTCTCGTGCGTCGAACACGCAGTGCCGCGCGTCTTCACGATGCGAATCAATCGGATCAGCTACGGGGTACCACCATGCCTCCACTCGGCGGCATGTGACGTAAACCACTGTGCCACAACGTATTCAGAGCGCTCCGAACACACCCGGAACCACTCCTTCCTGGCATAGCTCAGCCACTACCGCGCAGCGACGCGCAGCTGTTCCTCGCGAGTACAGCCCATTCAATTCCTGTGAACATCTGGTACATGAGAACCGGTTCTCCGACGGAAGCACGTTCGGGTCAACGTGGATTTGCAACAACCGTCTGCGGAAAATCGGGGGAGGAATATCTACTATGTCTGATCTGACCGGTAAACGTGGTGCGGTCCAAGAGGTGGGCCGCCTCGCCACGTGGCTCCCCTATTACGGAGCGCGCGGCTACCGAAACTATCGGCGCGACGGGTCGAAACAACGCGTCGCCGCCGACCTGCGGGAATTCCTGCTGCGCATGGGCCCGATGTACACCAAGGCGGGACAGATTCTCGGCACACAGACCGGCCTGTTCGACGCGGACGCCATCGCCGAGTTCCGCGACCTGTTCGCCGACATGCCCGCCATGCCACCGGCGCAGACCGAACGACTCTTCTATGAGGTCGCCCATCCCGATCTGCTCGACCGGTTGATCTCGTTCGACCCGGTCGCCCTCGCCGCGGGCACGGTGGCCCAGGTACACAGGGGCCAACTGGACACCGGCGAACACGTCGCGCTGAAAATAGTGAAATCAGGTGTTCGCGAACGTCTTTCGGCCAGCACCGTCGCCACCTCGGCGATGCTGGCAACGCTGCAGAAACTCATCCCCGCCGCACGGTCCTACGACGCGCTCAGTCACTTCGCGCAACTGCGCCCGTTCCTCATCGAACAATGCGACATGCGCCTGGAGGCGCAGCGTCAGGAGCAGGTCGGACAGAACTTCGCGGCGCACCCGTTCGTCCGGGTTCCGCACGTACACCGAGACCTGTGCTCGGAAAACATTCTGGTGATGGAGTTCATCGACGACGCCGTCCCCGGCACCGAGTTCGAGAAGTGCACCTACCCCAGGGCCGAACTCGCCCGCCGCATGCAGGACACCTTCTACACCATGGCGTTCTTCCACGGCCTGTTCCACGTCGACCCGCACCCAGGAAACATGATGCTCACCAACGACGGCGAGATCATCATGCTGGACTACGGTCTGGTCGGCTCGCTCTCCGAAGACGGCAAGTGGGCATTGGCCTCGTTCTATTACGGCTGCATCCAAAAGCAGTGGGACCGCGCCGTCGACCGCTTCATCGCCGCGTTCACCGTGGCGCCGAAACCGGATTCGACCCTGGCGTCGCGGTATCGGCGCCAACTGATCAACGTGTTGCGCTACCACTTCGAGGAAAAGGCCGACACGTGGTCGACCATGGGTTTCTTCGACGACGCCACCAGGGTGCTTCGCACCGCGAATTGGCGTCTGACCACCGATTTCACCCTGCTCGGCCTGGCATTCCTCACCGGTGAGGGTCTGATCAGCGCGGTCGACCCCGAGATAGACATCTGGACCAACGCCCGCCGATTCACCGACCGCTTCTCGCCCTTCATGAGCGAGGAACTCGAGACACTGTTCGACACCAAGATCGCCGACCACATGCCGAAGTCGATGGCGATCAAGCGCGATCGCGACCGCGCGTTGATCGCCCAGACCCATATGGACCGCTACGTTCTGCCCAGTGCCTATCCGCTCATCGTCGAGAGCGCCGAGGGCAGCACGATCACCGATATCGACGGTAATACCTACATCGACCTGGCCAGCGGTTTCGGGCCACACATCCTGGGCTACCGACCGAAGGTCGTCGTGGAGGCGGTGAACGCGGCCATGGCGAAGGGCGCGGTCAACGCGATCGGCAATACCGCCGAGGTCGACCTCGCACAATTGATCAGCGAAGCCTTCGGCGGCGAAAAGGCCGTGGTATTCACCAATTCCGGGACCGAATCGGTGCTCACCGCGTCCAGGATCGCCAGGGCCGGCACGGGAAAGGACCGGATAGCGAAGTTCGAGGGTCACTACCACGGCTGGTCCGACCAGGGCATGGTGTCGTCGTGGTTCCGCTACAGCGGCACGGCGAGCGAACCACTGCCGATCAGCAATTCGGCTGGCGCACAACGCCATGTGGTCGACAACACCCTGGTGTTGCAGTACGGGTCGCCGTTGTCGATCGAACGCATTCGCGCGAACTCCGACTCGTTGGCCGCGGTGTTGATCGAGCCGATGCCATCGATGGCCGTCGACTACGACGTCGAATTCCTGCGCGCGTTGCGCGCGGTTTGCGACGAGTGTGGCGTGCTGCTGATCTTCGACGAGGTAGTCAGCGGTTTTCGGGTCAGCTACGGCGGCGTGCAGACCTTGACCGGCGTCTCACCCGACATCACCTGCCTCGGCAAGATCGTGGGTGGCGGTCTGCCCGGCGGCGCGGTGGTCGGTGATCTGCGGTCGATGTCGACCGCGCGGACCACCAACGATCCCTTCGAGGACTGGGCCACCCGCGCCTTCTGCGGCGGCACCACCAGTGGGAACTCCGTCTCCACCGCGGCGGGTGCCGCGACACTGCGTCATCTGCGGGACAACCCGAGCATCTACTCCGAACTCGACGCACGCACCGATTACCTGCGCGAAGGCCTGCAACGGGTCGCCGAGCGGGAAGGTGTGCCCGCCACGGTGAGCGGAAAACACACCCTGTTCAGCATCGGCTTCGACTACGCCAAGCCCGCACTGGCGCGGGATCAGACCGCGGGAAGCCACGTCAAAGCGACCCTCGCACTGGCCTATTACATGCGCCTGAACAAGGTGTATCTACCCGAACTGCACACCATTCTGCTCAACGACGCACACACCTACGACGATCTCGACACCGTCATCGACTCGTTCGGCACCAGCGTCGGAGAAATGAAGCGGCACAAGTTCTTCGTGTACTGACCCGCCGCACGCGTCCCGCGACGCGGTCCGAACCCGGCTGTCGCACAGTCGGATTCGGCCCGCGCCGCGACACCACTTCCCTCGATACACGAAGGCGATATCACGATGCGAACCCGTTCTGCGGACGGACCCGATGTGGGCCACGGCGACGTAGGAACCCCGCGACCCGGCCTCGCGGCCACCTGGGCGCGACTGTGTTACCGCTTGCGCTGGCCGATCCTCGTGGCCTGGGCGGTGATCGCCGTCTGCGGCGGCAGCCGATTCGACCACCTGGAGGACCATCTCCGATTGCCCGACTACTCGATCTCGGGTTCGGATTCGCAGCGCACCGCCGACCTGATCACCGAGCGTTTCCCCCGGTTGGGCACCGAACAGGTCGCCATCGTGGTAACCGGTGACGATACCGACGCCCTCGCGCGAGCGGTCGGCAGTATCACCTCGGCACTGCACGGCATCGAGGGTGTCGGTGACATCGTCGACCCGACGACGCCGCAGGTCGGTCCGGAATTGTTGGCCGACGACAGCCGCACCGCACTCGTCCTCGCGCCGTTGAACGGTTCGGTCTCCGAACGTGACACCCGCACCGACCGCATCGAATCCGCGCTCCACGAGGTGGCACTGCCCGCGGGGGTAGCCGCGGACCTGACCGGCGAGACACCGCTGAACAAGGCGCTCGCCGATGTGGAAAGACAGGATCAACTGCGTGCGGAGATCATCGGACTCACACTCGCGGTGCTGTTGCTGCTGTGGGGGCTGCGTTCGCTGCTCGCCGCGGTGCTCGCGGTCGGCTCGGCGGCCATGGGCGTCACGCTGAGCAGCATCGGCATCGCCGGTGTTTCGGGAGTCGCCGAGACCTCCCAGTTCGCGCTCGTCGTCGCCACCATCATCGGGTTGGCGGTGGGTGTGGATTACGCGTTGTTCATGATCAGCCGGTTCCGCGAGGGGCTGCCGGGGCGCGGTGCGCCCCCGGCGCGTCCTGAGCAGGTGATCGCCGCGCTGCGCACCTGCATGCGGACCTCGGGTCACACGGTGATCGTCTCCGGGGTCATCGTCATGGTCTCGTTGTGCTCCATCACCGTCATCGACGGGCCGGTGTTTCGCGATATCGCCATCGCCGCGGCGCTCGTCGTGTTGTGTTCGCTCCTCGCGGCGATGACGGGATTGCCCGCGCTGCTGTCGGTTTCGGCCACACGGCTACGGCCTCGTGCGACGCGTCACACCGACTCGCCGGAGGGCACCTGGTATCGCTGGGTGGCGTTCGTGCAGCGACGACCCGCGTCGTTGGGTATCCCGGCGGCGGCGTTGCTCGTCGCGTTGGCGATACCGGCGGCGGGGATGCGCCTCGGCCTCGACCTCGGGATTCCTACCCTGTCCCACACCTCGGCCGGTTCCGGATACTCCTCGGCCGCAGCGGCTTTCGGCGGTTCGGCCGTCGCACCGATCCATGTGTCGGCGTGCACCGATGACGCACAGCCGTTGTCCGACAACCAAACCGCGGCGGTCCGCGAGTATTTCGACGACGTGCGGAAGGCCGAGGGGGTGCTGTCGGTGGCCTCGGCATTCGACGCCACCTTCGGGCGGCCCGGCCAACCGGATCCGCGTCGGCTCGCCGGTACCCCCCTCGGGTCCGAACTCGATGACGTCCTCGTAGACGACATCGGCGCGCCGTCGTGTCTGCTGGGCGTGGTGCAGTCCGATCAAGCGGTGGACTCCCCCGCGACCACCCGACTGGTCGGACACCTGCGTGATGCGGGCGCTCGACTCGCACCGCTGGGCGTCACGACCGGCGTCGCCGGAATGGCCGCGCAGTACCGCGACATCGCCACCGAGACCAGCAGGATGTTCCCCGTGGTGATCGCGCTGGTTTTGGCGTTGTCGCTGGTCTATCTGATCGTGATGCTGCGAAGTATCGTCATCCCGATCAAGGCGATCGTCCTGAACGCGTTGGCCACGGCCGCCGCACTCGGCGCGACCGTCGCGGTGTTCCAGTACGGGTATGGGGAGTCGCTGCTCGACTTCCACAGTGTCGGAACGATTCAGGCGTTCCTGCCGGTCGCGATGTTCGCGGTGTTGTTCGGCTTGTCCATGGATTACGAGGTGTTCATGGTGCAGCGCGTGCGCGAGGAGTATCTGCGCTGCGGAGACAATCGGGAGGCGGTGCGCCGGGCGATGGGCGCGGTGGCTCCGCAGATCACCATCGCGGGTCTGATCATGATCGCGGTGTTCGGCGCGTTGACGGTGGCCGATGTCCTCGAGCTGCAACAGATCGGGTTCGGCCTGGCGATCGCCATCGCGATCGACATCACGGTGCTGCGACTGATCGTCGTCCCCGTGCTCATGTCCGTGGCCGACAAGTGGAACTGGTGGTTGCCCTTTCAGGGCGCGACGTCACACGAACAATCCCCGAAAGACCATCCGTTACCGAAAGTTACAGATAAAGTACCGGGGTAGCCGAACAGCGTAAGGGGACTTCAGGTGCGGGTGCTGGTACTGGGTGGAGCTGGGGAAGTGGGGCGAGCGGCCGCACGGGTGCTCGCCGCCGACAAGCAGGTCGATCACCTTGTCGTGGCCGATCTTTCCGAGGCGCGGGCACGGTCGGTCGCCGCCGAACTCGGCGCGCACTGTAGCGCGCAGGCGCTCGATGTCACCGACCATGCCACCCTCGTCGCGACAATCCGACAGTCCGACATCGTGGTCAACACGGTCGGACCGTACTTCCGTTTCGGGCCCGGCGTGCTGCGCGCGGCGATCGAGGCGAGACGCGACTACATCGACGTCTGCGACGACCCCGCACCCACCCTGACCATGCTCGACATGCACGCCGAGGCCGAGGCGGCCGGCGTGACCGCGGTCCTCGGCATGGGCGCCAGCCCCGGCCTCGCCAATCTGCTTGCCGCGCAGAGCATCGCGAACCTGGATCACGCCGACACCGTGATCACCGGATGGAACCTGGCCATGGCGCAGCCCGAGACCCGCTCGTGGACACCGAGCGCCGCGATCAGCCACGGGATCGAACAGGTCAGCAACACCATTCCGGTGATCCGCGACCGGCAGCGCGTATGGGAGAAACCGCTACGCAAAACCGTCGTCGACTATCCGGGACTCGGCGCCGCGACCGGCTGGACGTTCGGGCATCCCGAGCCGCTCACCCTCGCCCGCACGTTCCCGCACCTGGTCGAGAGCGTGAACGTCGCACTCGCACCCCGGCATGTCGCGGGTGTCTTGAACCTGCTCGGGCGCGGCGTGACCCACCGCATCCTGAACCACTCGACCGCGGCGTCGCTCGCGGCCGTCGCCGAGAATCTGCTGCCGGCGGGAACGGTGTCCGTCCTCGCCGATTCCGGCCTGCCACCCCTGTTCGCGTTGAGCCGAGGCATCAAGGACGGGGCACCCGCGACGGTGGCCTGCGCGCTCGGCCAAGTCCCCGGGCTCAGCATGGCCGAGGTAACCGGCATCCCGCTCGCCGTCGGCGCCCTGCTGCGCGCGAACCGGCCGGGCGTGCACCCACCCGAAGCCGTTTTCGTCCCGGAGCAATTCCTCGCCCGCCTCGCACCGCAGTGCCTCGGACGCCCGAGCGCGGACTCACTGACGGTCACCACCTCGACCTTCGCCACGGACGCCGCCAATTCCGCGGCGCTACGACGCGGCTCGCTGATCACCGCACTGATCACGGCGGGACGGTAGCGCCCCGACGGAGATCGCTTGACACCGATTAGAACACATGTTCGACTGACGGGGTGCGTTGGCAAAGTCAAACCCTCGACGCCGATGACGGCGCCCTGCCCGGCCTGTCCAGGGCGGGATTCGTGCGCACGGTGCGCACCCCGGAATTCGACGGCGTCACCTTTCACGAAGTGCTCTGCAAGAGCGCGCTGAACAAGACACCGTCGGCGTCGAACCTGCCGTTCGGCTGGACCATCAATCCGATGCGTGGCTGTTCGCATGCCTGCCGCTACTGCTTCGCGCGCGGCACCCACGAGTACCTCGAACTGGACGCGGGCCGCGACTTCGATTCGCAGATCGTGGTGAAGACCAACGTCGCGGCCGTGCTGCGCAAAGAACTCGGCAGACGTTCCTGGCAGCGCGAGCCGGTCGCGCTCGGCACCAATACCGATCCGTACCAGCGCGCCGAAGGCCGCTACCGGCTGATGCCGGGAATCATCCGGGCGCTCACCGATTCCGGCACCCCGTTCTCGATCCTCACCAAGGGCACCCTGCTGCGCAGGGACCTGTCGTTACTCACCGTCGCGGCGCGTACGGTGCCGGTGCGGATCGCGGTGTCCCTCGCGATTCTGGATATGGACCTGCACCGTGGCCTGGAACCGGGGACGCCGTCGCCCAGGGGCAGGTTGGAGCTGGTGCGCACGCTCACCGAGGCGGGATTCGCGGTGAATGTGATGGTGGCGCCGGTGATTCCGTGTCTCACCGATGGCAGCGCGCACCTGGACGCGCTGTTCGCCGCGATCGCCGAGGCCGGTGCCACCTCGGCACTCGCGATTCCGATGCATCTGCGCGGACCCACCAGGGGATGGTTTCTCGGTTGGCTCGCCGAACAGCATCCCGCGCTCCTGCCACGCTATCGGCAGCTCTACGGCCGCGGCGCCTACGTGACACCGGAGTACACCGCCTGGCTGCGCGCACGCGTCGACCCGCTCTTGGACCAGCACGGTCTGCGCCCGCACAGCCCCGACGAACCGGCCCCCGAACGCGACGAATCCGCGCGTGAACCGCAGTCCCGACCGGAAACTCCCGCGCGCGGCGACCCGCAGCTGGCATTGTTCGCCTGAGCCATCACCGGCTGGGCCACCACCGATTCCCCAGCGACCCGCTCGCTTCGGGGCCGCCACGGCCTCGATCGGAGTACGTTGGCGACCAGCACCCTCGCTTCGACAGAGGAAGTGATGCAGGCACATGGATTCGCACCAGAACAGTGTCGGCGCAACGACATTGGAGAAGGTCGTCATCCGGTTCGCCGGCGACTCCGGCGACGGCATGCAGCTCACCGGTGACCGGTTCACCCATGAAGCCGCCGCGTTCGGCAACGACCTGGCCACCCAACCCAATTTTCCCGCCGAGATCCGAGCACCGCAGGGCACGCTGCCCGGCGTCTCGTCGTTCCAGATCCAGATCGCCGACTACGACATTCTCACCGCGGGCGACCAGCCCGACGTGCTGGTCGCGATGAACCCCGCCGCGCTCGCGGCCAATCTCGGCGAACTGCCGCGCGGCGCCACGCTGATCGTCAACACCGACGAGTTCACCAAGCGCAATCTCGGCAAGGTGGGTTACCGCACCGACCCGCTCGACGGCGACACCCTCGCCGGTTTCGTGGTGCACCGCGTCGCCATGACCACACTCACCCTCGGAGCCGTCGCATCCACCGGTATCGGTAAAAAGGACGGTCAGCGCGCGAAGAACATGTTCGCCCTCGGCCTGCTGTCCTGGATGTACGGGCGACCGATCGGCGGGACGGAGAAGTTCCTGCGCACGAAGTTCGCCGCGATTCCCGAGGTCGCCGAGGCGAACGTGCTCGCATTCCGCGCGGGCTGGAATTACGGCGAGACCACCGAGAGCTTCGCCACCACCTACCGGGTTGCCCCGGCGAAGCTGCCGCAGGGCACCTACCGGCAGATCACCGGCAATACCGCACTCGCCTACGGTGTGGTCGCCGCAGGGCAGCTCTCGGGACTACCGGTTTTTCTCGGCACCTACCCCATCACTCCGGCCTCCGACATCCTGCACGAGCTGAGCAAACACAAGAACTTCGGCGTCACCACCTTCCAGGCCGAGGACGAGATCGCCGGAATCGGTGCCGCGCTCGGCGCTTCGCTGGGCGGCGCGCTCGGCGTCACGAGCACCTCGGGGCCCGGTCTCGCGTTGAAGAGCGAAACCATCGGCCTCGCGGTGATGACCGAGCTGCCGTTGCTGGTCATCGACGTGCAGCGCGGCGGACCGTCCACGGGTCTGCCCACCAAGACCGAGCAGGCCGACCTCACGCAGGCGCTCTACGGCCGCAATGGCGAATCGCCGGTGGCCGTGCTCGCACCCCGCTCACCCGCCGACTGCTTCGCGACCGCACTGGAGGCGGCCAGGATCGCGCTCACCTATCGGACACCGGTGCTGTTGTTGTCCGACGGCGCGATCGCCAACGGGTCCGAGCCATGGTCGATT
The DNA here is from genome assembly GCF_039543305.1 of Nocardia callitridis. NCBI lineage: Bacteria > Bacillati > Actinomycetota > Actinomycetes > Mycobacteriales > Nocardiaceae > Nocardia > Nocardia callitridis. Next base: position 1,215,157 of record NZ_BAABJM010000002.1, read on the forward strand.
CCGCGTGTCGCCGACCTGCCCACGATCGATCCAGGCTTCGAGCCGGACCACGATCCCGGTCCCGACGACGAACCCTTCCAGCCCTACGCGCGCGACCGCGACACCCTCGCCAGACCACTCGCGGTGCCGGGAACAGCGGGCCGCGCGCACCGCATCGGCGGTCTGGAGAAGTCCGACGGCAGCGGTGACATCTCTTACGACCCCGCCAATCACGAGCTGATGGTGCGGCTGCGTCAAGCCAAGATCGACGGCATCACCGTGCCCGACCTCGAGGTCGACGACCCCGGTGACGCGGCCGACGTCCTGCTGATCGGCTGGGGCAGCTCCTACGGTCCGATCGGTGAGGCCTGCCGCCGCGTGCGCCACCGAGGCATGTCGGTCGCCCAGGCGCACCTGCGGCATCTGAATCCGTTGCCCGCCAACCTCGGTGCGGTGTTGCGCGGGTATCGCACCGTGGTCGCGCCGGAGATGAACGGCGGTCAACTCGCCGGATTGTTGCGGGGAAAATACCTGGTGGATGTGCGGCCGTGGACGAAAATCGCCGGGACCGCGTTCGGCGTACGTGAACTCGTCGGCGTCATCGAGGCGGCGCTGGACGGTTCGTTGACCGATCGAGAAGAGCAGAAGGTTACCGCCGCGCTCGCGCGGGCCACCTATCGCGGCGGGAGTCACGCATGACCATCATCGAAACACCCTTCGTGGGAACCGATCTCGGTATCACGGGAGTCTCGGAGGTGCCAACGGCGACGACGAAGCAGAAGCCGAAGGACTACACCTCGGATCAGGAGGTGCGCTGGTGCCCGGGCTGTGGTGACTACGTGATCCTGGCGACGGTGCGCGGATTCCTCGCCGATCTCGGATTGCGCAGGGAGAACATGATGTTCGTCTCGGGGATCGGCTGCTCCAGTCGGTTTCCGTACTACTTGGAGTCCTACGGTCTGCACTCCATCCACGGTCGCGCGCCCGCGATCGCGACCGGTCTGGCGGTGACCAGGCCGGACCTTTCGGTGTGGGTGGTGACCGGTGACGGCGACGCGCTCTCGATCGGCGGCAATCATCTGATCCACGCGTTGCGCCGCAATGTGAACATGACCATCCTGCTGTTCAACAACCGGATCTACGGCCTCACCAAAGGGCAGTATTCGCCCACCTCGGAGGAGGGCAAGGTCACCAAGTCGACCCCGATGGGTTCGGTCGATCACCCCTTCAACACCCTGTCGGTGGCGCTGGGCGCCGAGGCGAGTTTCGCCGCACGCGCCATGGATTCCGATCGGGCCGGACTCACCGAGGTCCTGCTCGCCGCCGCGCGACACCGAGGCACCTCGTTCGTGGAGATCCTGCAAGACTGCCCGATCTTCAACGACGGTTCGTTCGACCAACTGCGGCGCGACAATGCCGCCGACCACCTGATCCCGCTGCGACACGGGGAACCCATAATTTTCGGCGCCGACAACGAATTCGCCGTCGTACAAAGCGGTTTCGGACTGGAGATAGTCTCGACCAGGACGGTGCGCGAGTCCGACATCATGGTGCACGACGCCCACGCCGACGGCCCGGAATACGCCTACGCACTGTCGCGACTCTCGGATCAGGACCTCGGGCACGTGCCCACCGGGATCTTCCGCAGCGTCCGCAGACCCACCTATGACGACGCCATCCGCGCGCAATCGGAGTCAGCGGCTGAACGCGCACCGCTCGGCGACGACTCGCTCCAGCGGCTACTCAGCGGCCCGGAGACCTGGACCGTCGACTAGCCCCTGTCGGACACGGGTTTGGCGAAACCGAGGCCGATCACCGCGTCGCGTTCCTGACGCAACTCCGCCACACTGACATCGATGCGCGCTCGGGCGGCATCGTCGATCGCCAGATCCGGCACGATCGTGTATTCCCCCGCGGCGCAGGTGACGGGGAACGAACTGATCAGTCCTTCGGGAACGCCGTAGGAGCCGTCGGAAGGCACCGCCATCGACACCCAGTCCCCCGCCCGACTGCCGAGTGCCCAATCATGGATGTGGTCGATCGCCGCGCTGGCGGCGCTGGCCGCCGAGGACGCGCCGCGCGCCTCGATAATCGCGGTTCCCCGTTGCTGCACGGTCGGAATGAAGTAGTCGTCGAGCCAGGTGGGGTCGCCGATCACCTCGGACACCGGTCGACCGCCGATGGTGGCGTGCGCGACGTCCGGGTACTGCGTCGCGGAGTGATTGCCCCAGATCGCGACGCGGGCGATGTCCTCGGCGGGTGTCGCGCTCTTCCTGGCCAGCTGTGCGAGGGCGCGGTTGTGGTCGAGGCGGGTCATCGCGGTGAACCGCTCGCCCGGCACGTCGGGCGCGTTGCTCTTGGCGATGAAGGCGTTGGTGTTGGCCGGGTTGCCGACCACGAGCACCCGCACGTCATCGGCGGCGTTGGCATTGATCGCGGCACCCTGCTCGGTGAAGATCGGACCGTTGGCGGCCAGCAGGTCGGCCCGTTCCATCCCGGCTGTGCGCGGGCGGGCACCGACGAGCACCGCAACATTCGCCTCGGAGAATCCGGCTGACGTGTCGTCGCTGATATCGATCGATTCCAGCAGTGGGAACGCGCCGTCCTCCAACTCCATGGCGACCCCTTCGAGGGAGGCGACCGCGGCGGGAATCTCCAATAAGCGCACCCGTACCGGCGTGTCAGGACCGAGCAGCGCGCCGGAGGCGATACGGAAAAGCAAACCGTAGGCGATCTGCCCCGCGGCTCCGGTCACGGTGACGGTGACGGGCGAGGTCCGTGCGGCGGCGCTCACGACAACTCCTTGCGGTAGGCGGATTCTCGCGCTCAACACTAACGACGGTCATGCGGGAGCCGAGCGCACGGTGAGCAACACGACAGTGGGTTCCCCGGCACTGTTTCGGTCTGGCGAAATGCGCTTGTACAGGGAAAACGGTCCCGCGCATCACGGTCGGTCCGTATCACGACTGTGGCACGTCACTCACCTGCCGGAGCCTTCGAACGCGGCTCGGAGGAGCCGTTCGGTTCGCCGACTCGGCGACTGCCGCCCGTGCGCGACCCGCGCTCGAGGCGGCGGCGACCGAACGCTGCGGCGCCCTTACTCAGACCAGGGTCGCGATCTCACTGTCGGTCAGCACGATCGGCGACACGTAGTCCTTGCCCCGCGCCAACTGCACGGCCCGATACAGCGGTCGCTGTTCCAGCCCCGCGTCACGTGCCTCGGTGCGCAGTTGCTGCACCAGCATCTCCGAGACCGCGATGGCGGCGGCGAGTTCGCTCGTGGCCAGAGCGTCCGCCAGGGTGCGCAGGCCGAGCAGGTGCAGTTCGCGACCGCTGCCCGCGTCGGTGTACATCGCCAGTGGGATGAGCTGGGTGTCGGCACCGGCCGTGATGCGCAGGGCGATGCGGCTCAGGCGGCCCGGATACACCAGCACCTCGACGCCGTTGGCCGCCGAGACCACCAGCTGCCGCTCCCCCAGCACCTTGCGGGCGTGGATGGTGTTGTCGATCAACCACATTCGGCGCCGCCGCACCCCGATCGCGTAGCCGACGGTGGGAACGGCCACGGCCAACCCGATGCCGACGGCGATCGGCAGACTCACCACGGTCGCCGCCAGCAGGGCGGCACCCACGCCGATTCCCGCCGCGGCCAAGGCGAGCTTGCGCAGCATCGGCGCGTATACCTCGGGTGCGACCAGGTCCAGCCCGACCGCCGGAGCCGGTTGCCCGCCACCAGAATTCGTCGACAACGCTCCGCCTCGCCTCCGGCACGGGACCCGAGTGTCCCGCGACCAACCCGATGAGCGTACTAGTCGGCCGCTGCCACGGCAGTACGGATCTCGGCGAGTACGTCCGCCAGCGCCACCTGGCGTTGCTCTCCGGTCGCCATGTCCTTGAGGCCGATGCTGCCTTCGAACAGGTCGCGGTCACCGAGCACGAGGGTGAATTTCGCACCGGAGCGGTCGGCGGCCTTCATCGACCCCTTCACACCGCGACCGCCGTAGGCCAGGTCGACCCGAATCCCCTCGGCGCGCAACCGCGCGGCAAGCACCACCATGTGCTGCCTGGCGGCTTCGCCCAGCGGCACGCCGAATACCTCGCAGCGACTCGAATCACCCGCGGACTTGCCTTCGGCGGCGAGCGCGAGCATGGTCCGGTCGACGCCGAGTCCGAACCCGATGCCCGACAACGGTTGCCCACCGAGCTCTTGCATCAGCCCGTCGTAGCGGCCACCACCACCGATGCCCGACTGCGCGCCGAGCCCGTCGTGCACGAATTCGAAGGTGGTCTTGGTGTAGTAGTCGAGGCCGCGCACCATGCGCGGGTTCACCACGTAGGGCACGCCGAGGGCGTCGAGATAGCCGAGCACCTGATCGAAGTGCTCCTTCGCCGACTCCGAGAGGTGATCGATCATCAGCGGAGCGTTCGCCGTGAGCGCGCGCACCTCCTCGCGCTTGTCGTCGAGTACCCGCAGTGGGTTGAGCTGCGCCCTTCGTTTCGTCTCTTCGTCCAGCGGCAGGGCGAACAGGAACTCCTGCAACAACTCTCGGTACTGCGGCCGACAGGTACTGTCACCGAGCGAGGTGAGTTCCAGTCGGAAGCCGGTGAGCCCGAGTGCGCGGAAACCCGCGTCGGCGACGGCGATCACCTCGGCGTCCAGCGCGGGATCGTCGATGCCGATCGCCTCGACGCCGACCTGTTGCAGCTGACGGTAACGTCCCGCCTGCGGGCGCTCGTACCGGAAGAACGGCCCGGCGTAGGAGACCTTCACCGGCAGTTGACCGCGATCGAGTCCGTGCTCGATCACGGCGCGCATCACTCCCGCGGTGCCTTCCGGGCGCAACGTGACACTACGGTCACCGCGGTCGGGGAAGGTGTACATCTCCTTCGCGACCACGTCGGTGGATTCGCCGACGCCGCGCGCGAACAGGGCGGTGTCCTCGAAGACCGGCAGCTCGATATGTCCGTAACCGGCCAGTCGAGCGGCGTTGACCAGGCCGTCGCGTACCGCGACGAACTCGGCCGAGCCTGGTGGCACATAGTCCGGTATCCCCTTCGGGGCACTGAAGCTGCTGGTCTTGGTCACGAACGTCAGTTTTCCCCACTACGCCCCCGCAAGTCCAACCGATCGCACCGAACCACGGGCGGGGTCGGCCCTGGACGCGGGCCCTGGACACGGGCACTGCCGAGCACTCACAGGAACAAGTGGCACACTCGTATCCCGATGTCACCGGATACGGGAGGAACGTGGTAGTGCCGAGCAACGAAGAGCGACGGGCAGCGGCGAAGCAAAAGCTGGAACATCAGCTCGCCGACCGGGCCGATCGGGCACGTAAGCGCAAACGACTCACCATCGCCGGGTCCGCACTCGGCGTCGTCGTGGTCGTCGCGGCTGTGACCGGCGTGTACTTCCTGACCAGGAGCGACGACTCCGCCGACAGCGCGCAGCCCAACGCACAGCTCGCGGCCCAGGCGCCGGAGGCCAAGGCGAAGGCGGCGACGGTGAACTGCACCTATCGCGACGGACAGAAGCCCGCGGACAAGCCGGTCGACAAGCCCAAGGGCGACGCCATCCCGACCACCGGCAAGAACGCCGAGGTCAGCGCCAGCATGGTCACCAATCAGGGCCCGTTGGGTCTGACGCTGAACAACGCGGAATCGCCGTGCACGGTGAACAGCTTCCTCAGCTTGTCGTCGAAGAAGTTCTACGACAACACCGAGTGCCATCGCATGACCGCCGACGACGGCCTGAAGGTGCTCCAGTGCGGCGATCCGACGGGTTCGGGCGCGGGTGGCCCCGGCTACGAGTTCGACAACGAGTACCCCACCGATCAGTACGCTCCCGAGGACCCGAAGGCGCAGGAACCGATCACCTACGAGCGCGGAACGCTGGCCATGGCAAATGCCGGTCCCGGCACCAACGGCAGTCAGTTCTTCCTGGTCTACGGAGATTCGAAGCTGCCGCCGCAGTACACGATCTTCGGCAAGATCGACGACAACAGCTTGCCCACCCTGGACAAGATCGCCGAACTCGGTCAGGACAATGCCAACGGCCCCGGCGATGGCAAGCCGAACCAACCGGTGAGCATCCAGTCGGTGGACATCGACTGATCGTCTCCTGATCACCGCCGCGGCGGGCGAGAAGTGATCTTCCGACAGACGCGCTCGCCCGCCGAAGATCATCTCGGCGGTTGGCCAGCACACGAAAAATGTGCGATTCAAGCTGATGACAGACACGGCCGTACCGCCGTGTTCGGTGCTCGTCGGGTAATCTCGAACGAGGAGTTTTCGTCCGAGGTTTCGTGTCTTCGATGCTTTCGTGGCGGGGGCTCCGTGGTGTCACGTTTGGCAGGCGGGACATCGCTTCGTCGAACGAGTGATCGGCGTTCGCGTCGCGGTGTTCGGAACATCGCACCACCAGCAGACCATCACGATCACTGCGATATCGGGGAGCAGCCATGTCCGAAGAACTGGACGACATCGGCCGCGAAACAGCGGCCATGATGAAGACCATGTTGCAGATAGCGACCCTGGTCGCCTTGAAGGCCCGTGAGCGTGGTCAGAAGGAAGCCGAAGCCCGCGTCAAGGTCACCCAGGCCCGCATGAAGGAGCAGCGGGAGCTGCAAATTCGCGAGGCTCGTGACTCCAAGGCGAAAGATCCACGCAATACCGAACTGTCGCGGATGATGGTCGATCGGCCGTTGGAGCGCAAAGGTGTTTCGTTGGACAAGGATCGGTCGATGGACCAGTCGAGAATCGGCGCAGCAGCCGCAGCGAGTGCCAAGCCGGTGATCCGCTACGACTCCCCAGAACGCCGCATGGCTATCGCCGCGCATCTCGCGAAGGCCGGTGTCGCACCGGAATTGGCCGCGGTACGCATGCTCGCCGAGGTCGGCCAGGCAAAGCCGCTGACGGCATTACAAGAACGCTCCCAGGAGCCGCCGATGGTGACTCGTGCTCGCGAGATGGAAGAGCGCGCCCGAGCACGCGCCCAAGCGTTGGAACGCGCACGCACGCGCTAGCGGTTCACGCACTCGCCACAAAGGCCCGCCGCCACGGCGGGCCTTTGTCATTTCTGTCCCGAACGTGGCCGGCTTACTCCGGAAAGTGACTGCCTTCCGGGTCGGTGAAGAGGTCGTGCGGAGGTGGTGTGACCGGCAGTGGCGCCAGCATGTCCTTGTGACCATGGCGGACGCTGCAATACTGGAACGGTCCTCGGGGGCTGAACAGGACTTCCATATGCCTGTCGGCGTGGTCGAGGAACCACACGCTGTGTCCGGTTTCGCGGTATCCCCGCAGGTATTCCCAAGATCGCCACAGTGCCTCCAGGCGCGCGATCGCCTCCGCGTGGCGCCACCACTCCGGGCACCACACCGTGTCACCGACGTCGGTAACCTGGCGCCGGTACACCATCGTGAGGTAGTTCTCGACGAAATCGGCCACCCCTGAATAGACCGTCACGCGCTCGCTCAGCTCGGTCACAGTGGACGAACCTCCTCGACCTGTCCGTATTCCTGCGGCGGCTCATTCTTGTTCAACGACAGCTGCCTGTCCAGGACAAGGTCCGAGATCAGCGTCTTGCGTTGCGGATCATGTTGCGAAATGGACTGTTTCACCTCGTCAGCGTACTCGCCCTCCCACCACGGGACCGTTCGCACGAGCACAGGCGGTGCGCCGGAAGGGAATACGATGATTCGTCCGCGCGGCAAGGTGGCAAGCGCGTTCACCGAGAACGTCTTGGACGAGCCGAGCGAACGCGAATAGCTTTTGCCGCCTTTGGATTCCGACATCGACTGCGAGATGGAGTCGTAATCGCCGAGCACATCGGAGCGCTCCTGGAGGAACTTCGTGTCATCGACACCGCTGCCGAGGACCTTGATATTCGCGGCCGCCCAGAGCGCGTTCATGCCACTGTCGCCCCAGCAGCGCACACCCTGCGCCCAGGATTGCAGCACCGTCATCACCACGATGCCGCGCGAGCCGAAGTGGCTGTACTGCTTGGGCAAATCCTTCCAGCGCACCACGTTCGCGGCCTCGTCGAGCACCGCGAGCAGCGGAATGGCAAGGCGCCCGCCCGGCGACAGCGACGCCTTGCGCATCGCGACGTCGATCACCGCCTCGGTGAGCGCACTGACCAGTGGTCCCGCCGAGCCGCGCCCCTCCAACGACAAGCAGTAGAGGGTGCCGTTGCGTTCGATGAATTCCAGCTCGTCGAACTGCCTGCGATCGCCGCCGGGGGTAATCCACGCGTGCACGTTCGAGAGTTTGAGGCAGCGGAGCATCTTCTTGGCGGTGCCGAAGATACCGCTGCGGGTTCGTGGGTCGGTGTTGTACTGAGACGCCAGCCCCGAAGCGCTGAAGTGGTGCTGCGTCGCACGCAACAACTGGATGGGCTCCGAATTCTGCGGGTCGGTGACCCACTCCCACACCTGCGTGATCGGCCTACTCCTGGTGCCGTCCCCGACCGCGGCGGCGAGAAACAGTCCGGCGAGCAAGTCCTCGGCCTCTGGGTCGAAGAACGAATCGCTGTCGTTGTCGGAGCCGTCGTCTCCGTCGGCGAAGTGCCCCGCCAGCCGCGCCGCGCGCATCTCGCAGCCCTCGTGGCGCGCGTCCACCCAGGCCAGCGGGTCCCAGAACCAGGTGGCGTCTTCGTCGGCAACACCCTGCGGGTCGAACACGAATGTGGGACTCCCCTTGGCCTCGCGCACATCACGCGTCGCATCGACCACGTCACGCTTGTTCGAGGTGGCCAGTACCGGCCCGATCGCGGTGAGGATCGCCGGGATCACTCGCGAGGTCGACTTGCCCTGGCGAGGACCCCAGATGTCCAGGTGCAGATCCTCATACGAGCCGTACAGCATCACGCCGTCGGCCACACCCACGCCGATCGGGACGCCGGGAATGTCGTCGTAGCCCAGGCGCACGCCGAGCTGGTCGGCCTTCGCCCGCACACCCGCCTCGGTGAGCATGGAGATCGCGCCGCCGTTACCCATCACGTCGGCCTTGTCGTCCACGCCGAGTCGGCCCGCGCTGGCGCGCTTCTTCCGGTACCTGCGGAAGACGACATAACCGATGCCGAGCGCGACGACGAGCAACACGATCACCGTCGAGGCACGCGGCCAATGCAGGTTCCCGCGCACGAGGTCGGCGATGATCGCGATCGGGTTGATCGGGATGTTCTGTGGTGTCACCGCGAGCTGGTTGCCCAATTGCAGTGCGCCCCAGAGCACGACGACGAGCACGAAACCGGCGTATGTCGCATACAGCCCGACGTCGGGTAAGGCCGCGGCCGGGTCCTTCACCGGTTTCTTCTTCGCCATCTCTGCCTCCTGTTTCGGCCGTCCTGGTAAAGCTTTGCTCGATCAGCGGAACGCGTCCAGTCGCCAGCCGTCGGGTGTGGCCACGACGGTAGCGATGACCGTAGCGGGCGGCAGTGGTTCCTTGCGCCCGTCCGGGTAGACGACGGTCTGCTCGATGCCGATCTTGAACTGCTGCACATTCGGGTCGGTATTCGGCGGTCGTTCGCCCGCGGCGAAGGTGAACGCCTCGATCCTGGCGCCCGCCGCACCCCAATCCGCCCACTGTAGGGAGGGATTCGGGGTGGACTCGGCCGCCGGTGGAGTGTTCAGCATCCGGGTCAGGCTCGGCCCCAGCCATTTTCGCGCCCGCGACAACGAATCCCCCTGACTCTCCGTCGCGGGCAGCCAAGTGTAGATCTCGCGCAGTGCGGTGACGGCGACACCGTCGGGCGTGGTCGGATCCGGCGCGGGCGCCTGCTCCAGCAAGCGGGTCGTCGAGGTGGGCGACTGCGGCCCACTCGATTCCGAGTCGCCGCTGCCGCATGCCGAGCCGAGCATCGCAACGCTCACCACCAGCATCACCACCAGCTTCGCGCGTGCCTTATGACTGTCTTTCCAGGGTAGACCGTCACCGCGAGACGAAGGGCGCGATGAGCGGTGCGCGTCTCGCGTCGCAAGCACCCGGATCGCCGCCGCACGAACGTGAATCGCCGCCGCACGAACGTCAATCACAGCACCCTCCTCGCCCTGGCATCACCAGGGACCGCCAATTCACCGACACCACCACCGGATCGAGCGTCGGCGCCCGGCACGGCCTGCAGCATCCTTCCCGCACCGGTGTAGATGCCGACTTCGGCGGGGCCGCGCGACCCGAATTCACTGAATACCAGGTCACCGGGCTGCACAGCGTTCAACGACACCTCGCTGCCCGCCTCCCACTGCTGCTCGGCGGTGCGCGGCAAGGTGACGGTGCCCGAGGACGCCGCGAACACCGCGGCCGCGGTCAAGCCGGGCGCGTCGAGTCCACCACCGGTGGGTCCCTCCGGTCCGCCGCCACCCCACACATACGGCGTGCCGCGCCACTGATCGGCGGCGCGCACGATCTCGCTGCCACCGGAGCCCTCCTCGGGAGAAAACCGTCCCATCGAACCGGGCGCCCGATACTGCGCCTCCATCGCCAGAATATTGCGCACATAGGGTTGAGTCTCGGAGTAGTGCGCCGCAAGCTGATTAGGCATGCCGCCGGAGGCGAGCACCGCACCTTCACCGGCGTTGTAGGCAGCCAGGGACAGCGCGGCGACATCGCCCTGCACCCTGCCTTCGGATTTCCAGCCCTCGATCTTGTGCGCGATCGCGCACATGTAGCGGCCCTGACCGATGATGGCATCGCCGTCGTCCCACACGCTGGCGCTGCCGTTGCCGTCGGCGTCGATCACATACGGCTGGCCGTCATCGGGATTGGTGGAGGCGGCGGTCCCCGGCAGGAACTGCGAGAGCCCCTGCGCACCCGCGGGTGAGGTCGCGCCACGCCGAAAACCCGACTCCTGCTTGCCCTGTGCCGCCAGCAGTGACGGGCTGATCTGCGGGCAGAGCGAACCGGCGCGGCGGTACCAGATCTCCAATTCCGGGGGCACCTTGCCTTCGGCGAGCGCGCCACCGGCGGTGCCGAAGCCGAGGTTGCACCGTGGGTCGGTCGAATACGCCTGGGCGCCACCGACATCCGGGGTCGGCGCACCGTCGAGCCATGGCATCGGGTCGATCTGGCGTCCCCCGGTGAAGCGGCCACCCGGCACGATCTCGAAATGCAGGTGCGGGCCGCTGGATTCGCCGTTGGAACCCACCGCACCGATCGGCTGGCCCGCGCTCACGGTGTCGCCGACGTGCACCCCGACTCCCGAATCCCACATGTGGCCGTACACCGCGGAGTACGAACGGCCATTGGTGTCGACCGAGTCGACCACGATCCAGTTGCCGAAACCGGAGGCGGGCCCCGCGGCGACGACGCGACCATCCGCGACCGAGTAGAAGGGGGTGCCGTCGGCGGCGGCGAAGTCGACACCCTTGTGCGCACCGCCGCGCGAACCGAAGGTGTCCGAGATCGTGAAATCGCCCGTGGCCAACGGCATCGTGCGTCGCACGCCGAGACCGGCGGCCAGCGAGGGCACCGCGGTACCCGTGGCAGCGCTGGTGCTCGTACCGGGTGCGGTGGTGGGCCCCGGCGGTGCGGCCGCGCCTTGCGCACGCGGATCACCCGGCGCGTAGCCGCCCAGCGGCGGGAGGCGCGATTGTGAGCCGAGCACCGAGGAGCCCTCGCACGGATCATCCACCGAGGGCAGCACGATCACCAGCACGACGGTCATCAGACCGAGCACCGCGCCGAGTGCACCCCACAGCAGTCCGCGCCCACTCACCCGCGCCCACGCCTCTCGCTCACCGGTCCCCCTTCGGCCCATGCACCGAATCGCCCTTGCTCGCAAATCATTTCACGACAGCACAGGCCGAGGCGCCGCACCTCGACCACCGCCGTCGTCACCGACGGCAATGTCACGTTCGGCGCCGGGATTCGTTGAGCGTGTCGGCCAATGCCCGGTTCACCTCGGCGGCCGCGGCCAATTGTTGCTGCAACGCGGCGACCTTGCGGCGCAGCGCGGAGGCGTCCATGCGTTCCAACCCGGGCCCTTCGGCCGCGCGCACCCAGTTACGCACCGAGTTCGTGTGCACGCCGATCTGATCGGCGACAATCCTGCACGCCTCCGACTCGCTGCGCAGCCTTCCGGTCAGCGCCACGACCTGCGCGACCGCGGCGTCGCGCACCTCGGGCGAGACCCGACGGTAGGAACGGTGCGGCATCATCTCACCCACCGCCTGCCTTCGACCACTTGCCCAGCGGCGCGCCACCCCTCGGGTTCCTCGCGCCGCCGGGTGCTCATGCGCCGCTCCTATCCGGCAAATCCGTTCCTGGCGAGCTGAATTCACTGAATCGCTGATTGGTGTCGTGCACGCCGCTGTCCTTCTCCGAGGCGGTGAACTCCATATGGAACGGGATGCCCGGCCGACGGTCCTCGCCGATCTTCAGCAGGAATTTACCCGTCCCCGGCGGTGAGGGACGCTGCTGTCCCGGCTTGAGCGCCTCACCCGTCAACGCTTGCGGCGCCGACCAGCCGGTGACCATCTCCGACTCCGCCGAGGTGAACGGCACCGTGCTGTCGAGGCGCTTGAGTTCCTCCGCGGGGAGCGCGCCGAAGATCTTGGCGCGCGCGCGTTCCAGGAAGCCGAGCGCCTTCGCGATCGAGGCCTCGGAACCGAGTGATTGCAGGTCCTTGATGGTGTGGCTGATCATGATCAGCGCCGTCGCGATGCCACGTTGCAGGCGGGTCAATTCGTCGACCCGGTCGACCATGAAGTCGCCTAGTCCCAGCACCTGCCACAGCTCGTCCATCACCACCTGGAAATACCGCTGCGGCCCCAGGTCGGCGTCGGCGAGCACGTGTGCGGCCTCCACCGAGGCGAACCCGTCGGCCCAGCAGGCCAGCATGACGGCGGCCTTGAGTTTCTTGTCGCCGGTGGGGATATGCGAGACGTCCATGCACACCGCGACCGCGCTGGTGTCGATCGGCACCGTGGTCTGCCCGTTGAAGATCGCGCCGAACGGCCCCTGGGTGAGCGCGCGCAACGACCGTCGCAGCCCCTTGATCGCGCCCTGGTATTCCGCGACACCATCGCAACCGGCGTCGAGCATCAATTCCTCACCGCCCGCGACGATCACCTCGAGCAGGTTCTCCATGATCGGCGGCCGATCCGGGGTGTAACCGCTGCCCTCGCGGTAGAGGATGCGCAACGCCGTGGAGATCAGCGTCTCCTCGTAATCGCGCACCCGGTCGCCACGCACCAGCTCGACCAGCCCGGCGATCAAGGTCACCTGCCGCGCGCGCAGGTCCTGGAACACCTGCAGCTGCAGGTCCGGGAATTCGGCAAGCCGAGGCACCACCGCGCCGAGCACGCCCGCGGCCAGCGGATTCAGCTTGCCGTGACCGTAACCCAGGTCGATGACCTGGCCGCCCACCATCTCGACCAGCTTGCGGTAGTCGGGTTTCACGTCGGCGAGGATCATCGGGGTGATGCCCTGCGCGATGCCGCCGAGCACGATCCGGCGCACCAGCGAGGACTTACCGAAACCGTTGAGCCCCAGCACGAACAAGCTGGGCGCGGTGATGAAGCTGCCGCGCATGAACCAGTTCATCGGGTCGAAGCAGACCGGTGACCCGGTGTGCAGGTGCGAGCCCAACGGCGTACCGATCAACGGCGCACCCGCACCGACCGACCACGGCCAGAGCCCGGCAACCTGCGCGGTGGTGGCGCGATATTCGACGGTGCGGCCGACCACGTTCATCCGGCCGCCGCCCGCGCCGACATAACCACGATCGGTGAGTTGCGCTGTGCTGCGGTCGAACCCGTCCTCGTAGGCCTGTTCGGCACGCGCCGCGTAGTTGCGCCGACGAATATCGTCGGTGCGCACACGGAACTGCGCCCAGGCCCCGCGCAAACCGGACTGCTCGCGGGCGATCATCTCCAGCTTGGTGCGGGTCGCCTCGTCGAGCAGTGGCGGGCCCGACTGCTTGCGCTTGTCGGCGCGCGCCTTCGCGCGTAGTGCCGCCTTGTCCGTCTGCGGGGTGCCCATGGCCCGGTCCGCGGCGTAATCGGTCCGAGGCAGGCGAGGACCAGGCGCACGACGTTGATTACCGCCGCCGCGCGGATCCTGCTGGCGCGGCATGCGCTCGGTACGCGCCGCGCCGCCCTCGCGGACCGGCCTGGTGGTACGGGTGCCACGGCCGGCGCCATCGCGCGCGGCCCTGCGCTCCCGATCGGACATCTCGGAGGTGCCGAGACCCGACCTGTCCTCGCCGTTCACCCGCGCCGCGTCGCCGCGACGCGGACGGTCGACACCGCCGCGTCTGCGCCCCGCGTCTCGGTCGCGAACGGGTGGCTCGTACTCACCTGCCATGAATTACTCACCCCGCCAGTGCCTTCGGAATTGTCGCGTGTTCGGGCAGGATCACACCGCACCCGAGGGAGGCCGCGAAGGCCGCCGACTGGTAGCGGTAACACCGCCGAATCTTCAAGCGCGCCTGGGTCGACAGGTCGCGCGTGATGGCCTCGATCCGGGGCAGATCACCGCGCAACGGCTCGGTGATCGTGACCAGCGCACCGAAGCGGGTCACACCGTGACCCCGTGCTTGCTCCTCACGCGCCTGCTGGGTAGCGCCCACCCGCAGGGTCGCGGACGCGGACACCACGCCGCGTTCGCTCTGCTGTGCCACCAACGCGTTCTTGAAGTCGTCGTCGACGATCTCGGCGGCGTCCGCGGCCGAATGCGGCCGGTAGACGATCGCGATGCGCTTGCGTGGCACTTCGGGATTCGGCGCGAGCAGGCGCTGCAACACCCGCTCGTCCACCGCGCCCTCGGGTGCGGCGTCCATCTCCCAGGTGACCGAACGGCCGCCGTCGTGCACCAACTGGTCCCACTTCTCGTCGTGCGAGATCGGTCCGGCGTCGGCCCAGTCGAGGCCGTGGCCGCCCGGCTCGCCCGCGGCGACCTCGAGGTCCGCTTGGGAAGCAGGATCGTAGCTGCGCCGGATGAACGAGATCACCTCGTCGGCCGACATCGGCTGCGCGCGCACACCCGCCTCGGCCAACGCCGCGCAGATGCCGGGCAGGCGACGACCGATCTCGACGGCCTCCTCGGCGGGATTCCTGCGCCGCTCGGCGGTGGTGGCCTTGAAGGTGATCGACACCCTCGGCAGCAGTTGTACCCGCTCCTGCGGCAGCTCGGTGGCCAGCTCGTACATCACCTGTTGCGCGAGATCCGGCGCGTCCGGCCTCGTGATCGTGGAAACCTCGGTGAGCAGCCGGTTTCCGGTCTCGGGCACGGTGTCGATCACCGGGACGACGGCGACGATGTCGCTGGTCTGCCCGACCGAGGCGAGGAACGTGCCCCACGCCGAGACCCACCGATCGATCACCGGTTGGTCCACCGCCTCATGGCCCTGCGGCCATGCCCGCAGCACCACCGTGTACTGCGCGAACTGCGGCAGGTGAATCATCCCGAAGCTGTAACCGCCCGCGTCGATGCCCTCGTAGAGCTTCGACGGCGCAAGCAGACCCGGCAGTCGGGTGACGCCGCCGGGAATCCGGGAGAACCGCCCGCCGCGATACACGTGTTCGCCGCGCTTGCGCGACTGCATCCAGTTGAACATCATCAATCCCGTCTCGTAGCCCGAGCGGCCCCCCGTCCGCCACACCAGTGGAACCATGATGACGACGCCGGTGCCACCGACAATGAACCCCCACTGGAAACCACCGACCATCGCGGTGATCAGCGCCGTGATCACGACCGCGAAGCCGATCACGGTCTCCTCCCAGCGCAGGCCGAAAAGGCCTGCGCTGCGGGGCTTCTGCCACAAACCGTAGGAGCGGCGCTCGTAAGTGTCGGTCGTCATCGTGGAATGGTGCTCCTCCCGAGGTCGGGCGAGCGGTTCGTCCAGCGGTCGCCGGCGACATCACCCATCGTTTCGTCGGCCCGGTTCATTCCGCTCGTCGCGGCGCGGGCCGCGCCGATCCTGCCAGCGGCGCTGGCAGCACCGGACGGGGCCGAGCCCGCCGGTCCCGACGCGCGCGGCGGTCCTTGCGGCTGTCCACCGCCACCCCCACCGCCGCGCGGTGGTGTCGGCGGCCCTCCGCCACTACGCATCGCACCCGAACCACCCGGCGGGCGCGGGGTGTTGCTTCCGCTGAAGTATCCGGCCGAACCCGGTTGTGCCGCGGCCTTGCTCGCGACCGCCTTGGTACCCATGGCACCGAGACCAGCGGCGGCGATCAACGTGCCACCGGTCGCGGTGAGACCGGAGCCACCGCTACCGACGATCGCGACGGCGGGCGTCACCAGTCGCATCAAAGCGGGCAACACGAACGCGACGCTGCACAGCAGCACGATCGCCACCAACATCCGTTGCGCCTGTTCGCCATCGGGCAATCCGCTGGTCGAGGTGAGCGAGTCGACGTGGCCCGCCGTGGTGAACGCGATCATGTACACGATCGCGGCCACCGGTTTCCAGAGCATGAACGCGATCAACCAGCCGATCAGCTTCTGATAGGACTGCTTGCCGACGTTCATTCCCGACGCGGCCGCCGCCAACGGAAGCACACCCGCGGCGATCACCAGCAGGCCCTGCCGCACGATCGCGAGCACGATCTGCGCCAACGCTCCGAGCAGGCCGACGATCGCGATGATCAACACCAAGCCCGGCGAGAACGCTTGCAACTTACTGGTTTTCACCATCAGCTCGGCCAAACCCTTGGCATTACCGTTGGTCGAGTCGTTGATGATCCACTCCGAGAAGCGATCCGAGGCCTGCGTCCCCGCGACGATCACCGCGCCGAGCATCCACGAGCTGAACACCACTCTGGCGAACATTCTGAAAGACTCGGCCGCCTCGTTCATCGCGGCCCCACGTCTGGCTTCGGCCAATCTGGCGCCGGACAGGATCACCGAGGCGATCAGCAGCAGGATCTGTGCCTGATAGGTGTAATCGTTGATCTTGGTGAACAACGAACCCGAGTCGCTCACCGCCTCGTTGGGCACCTTCATCCAGAAGGTCAGCGCCAGGATGATGGCCTCACCGAGACCGTTCATCAGCGAGTCGACCACCTTGCCGAAGGTCGAATCCCACGCCTTGTCCTTGACCGCGTCCGCCGCCTGACCGGGATGTGATCCGGCATTGCTCGCCTTGCACGCGGCCGACGCGGCGTCACCGAGCGAAATGCCGGGGATGCCGAGATTGTCCAGGGTGTCGTGAATCTCGTTACAGGTCTGGTCGTAGCCGTAGGTCTGGCCGTAGGCCACGGTCGGTGTCGCGATGATCACCGTGAACATCACGGCGAGGATCGTGACCAGTCGTCTCAGCATTGCGTCCACCCCTCGATACCGCGCAGGGACTCGATTCGGACTCGTTCGCCCATCATCGTGGTGCGCCTCCGATCTGCGTAGCGCCACCGGCACTCAACTATTTCTCGAGCCTTTCTCGTGCACTGAACCATCGTGAAATCCGCTGCGTGGCTTTCGGTTCCGAGGACGGTCACCATAAGGTCCACCCCTGGAGCGTCTCGAGGTACTCCGATTGCGCCGCCGCCGAGGCCGAGGTCGGCTTCAGTCGCCAATCTCCCGCGTCCCAGACCATGACCAATCGGATGGCCGCCCAGAGTTGCTTGCCATCGACCACGGGACCACGGGTGGCGAGCCGGACGATCGCCAGGTCGTCGGCGTAGTCGTCGATCTTGAACGCATCCGAGGCGGTGAAGTATCTGGTGATGCTCTCCGGTTGCTGCTTCGGCAGCCGGTCGGACGCCAAAGCCTGGTCGTAGGAGGCGATCTGCTGAGCCGAGACCCGCACCTGCCGCACATACAGGTCACGGTCGGCCGGGCGCGCGTTGAGCCGATAGGTGATCTGGGCCGCCGCCAGCGCCGCACCCTGCGGGGTATGCGAGTAGCCGACGGCGAGATCGTCCTCGATCCGAGTCGGGCCATCGGAGGTGGAGAAGGGAACCGAGGCACCGTAAACCCGCTGCCAACCCCGTGGCTCGGTGGTGCCAGCGGGCGCCGCGGTCAACCAGTCCGGGTCCGCGGAATTGTGTTGCAGTGCGGGATCTTGCGGAAGTGGTTGTCCCGCCGAGTTGTTCGGCACATCGATGCGCCTGCCGAAGATGTCGGTATCGGCGGCGGCGAACCCTTCCCCGCCGGAGGCCACGGCGACCGGCGGTGCGGCGCCGGGCTTTTCGTCGTCACGGCCGATGAACACGAACAGTCCGACGATCACGATCAGCGCGAGCACGGCCGCCGAGGCCACGACACCGAAGGAGACGCGGTCGCGCTGATACGACTGCTCCTTCTGACTCACTTCGGTGCCTCCAATGTCACTGTGTCTACCGGCAATTCGTCGATCGGGTCGATCGGCCTCGTGGGTGATCCCTGGTCGGGCAGACGTAATCGCCAGTCCCGCGCGAACCACTCGACGGCGGTGTGGTTCACCGCTTTCGAGTTGTCGGAGTATTCGGTGAACACATCGACGGTGGATCTCTGCTCGGTGTAGTCGGTGATCTTGTACCCGAGCAGCCGTGGCGCGTACTCCGGCGCGGCCGGCCCGGTGATCGACAACTGGATCCGATTGACCGCCCACTCGTCCTTGGCCGGGCCCGGCACCAATTCCCCTGCCGCGATCTGCGCCCACTGACTGTCGGCCGCGACCGCGAGCCGCACCGCATGGGTGAGCGCGGCGACCGCGGCGCCACGCGGCGAGTGCTCGAAGCCGGTCGCCGCCCCGGCGGCAGTCGAGGTCGGGCCCTGGTCGGTCTGCGGCAGCGGCACCCCTTGAAAGGGTTGCCACCGCACATTCGACGGTGCCGCCGACAAGTCGGGGCCCGCCGCGTCCGCACCGCCACACCCGACCGCGGCCAACAACACCGCCGCGGCGCCGAAAGCGCCCGCCGCAGACCTACTCGGCCGCACGGCATGCGACGACGCCAAGCCGCGCCGCGCCGTCAGGACGCCGCCATCGCTCGCCGCGTCGTCATTGCTCACCGTGTCAGTTCCCGTCCCGATTCGATGATTCACCCGGGCAGGAACGCGAGCGCGATCCCGGAAGCCGTGCTCGCCACCGAGGCGCCGAGCAGGCTCATCAACACGCCGTGCGAGGAGTCGTTCATGGCCAGATCGCTGCGAAACGCCATCCACAGCTTGCCCGCGGACACGATCATCCAGGTGAGGCAGACCAGCAGCACGAACCACAGCAGCCAATTCAGCAGCTGCATCAGTGGTGCGAGCACCTCCGCGGGCATCTGCTTGTAGGCGAGCAGTTCGGCCGCGGCTAAGCGCACGGTTGACATCGTGAACCTCAGGTCCCGATGACGGCGTTCATGATGGTGCCCGCGCTGGTGGCGATCACGCCACCGATCATGGCGCCCGCCACCATCTTCGGCGACTCCAACCCGCCGCCGGTCCACTTCTCCCAGGCGAACTTGCCGCCCGCGTAGACGATGCCGCAGATGCCGGACAACAGCACGAACCAGGTGAGGTATCGCACCAGCTGAAGAATCTTCTCCGAGCCAGGAGGCGCCTCGGGGGTCGGATTACCGACCTGCGCGAGGACAGTGCCGTACGTGTCCTGCACGGCGAGGAGGATCATGCTCATCGGGGTGCCTTTCTCGAAAATGGTTGGGTTTTCGCCGATTTCGATGCGCGTACGTTCACTGATCGCGCGGCTTCCTGCTGCCGGGGCTCGGTGCGCGTTGTGCTGTCGCCGATTCCGCCAGCGCCGCTCGTGCGGTGGCGACGATGTCGACACCGAGGCTCATCACCTCGGGCGGCACCTCGTCGAGGGGGTCGATCTTGCGTTTCTTCTGCGGCGCTTGGTCGCCGGGGGTCCACACCGGCAGATTCTCCGGCTCGACCAGCATCCACTCCTCGTACCAGGGGACCTGCCAGACCGGGCCCGCGAGCGAACCGACCACTTCGCGGTAGCGCCGGATCTCGGCGGGCATCCGCCCGGGCCGCGCGGCGACGGTGACGAGGCCGAGCACGTCCGCAGGACCGGCGAAGCCTGAAAGGTGTTGGCGCAGAAGGTCGTGCGCTCTGGTGAGTCCGGCAATGGTCTCCCTGGCCACCAGGACGACAAACGGTGATTCGCGGTCGAAGACGCCGGGCCAGCGGCGGCCCGAATCCGCCGCGGGCGCAAGCACATGCGCGAGAGTACTGGCTCCGGCACCGCCGTGCACACCCAACATCCACACCAGCGGGGCGCGTCCGATTCCCGGCACCGGCCGGTCCCAGATGCGCGCACGACGAGACTCCGGCGGTGCGACGACACCCGCGGGCGCGGCGGGATCAGGCTGGCGTGGGAATGGCATGGCGGCGGTCATGATGCCACCCCGTCGAGCAAGCGCCGGTACGCGCGACGCGTCGGCTCGGCGAGCTGTTCGTGCCGCACGAGCTCACCGCGCGCGAGATGCGGGTCGTAGGGAATCTCCCTGATCTCGCGAACCCAACCCGAAAGGTGCTCACGCAAATGCTCCGCAACCTGCGGCGGCTCATCCGGATACTGGTGTGAGACAACAATTGTGGTGTCGCCGACGATTCCGGTGCCCTGCCCTTCCTCGGTGTCGCCGAACTGGTCGTCGAGCCACTCCAGGGTGACCCGCAGCCGATTGGCCGCATCCGTACGCGCCGGAATCGCGAGGACGAGCGCGACCTCCGCGTCATCGAGCAGTGGTCGCAGCTGACGCCCGGCTATCGGGCTGCCGCCGTCGTAGACCCCGGTGTAGCCCGCGTCGTGGACGGCCCGCGCCACCGTGAGATATGTCGCACGTCTGCGCAGCGGATCGGCGTCGCGCCACAGCAGGCCGAACCCCGAGGTCGCCCGCGACATGCACTCCTTCAGCGGTGCCGGTTCACCGTCGCCAGCGCCGTACAACCACGACTGCAAGTTGATCGGGTGCAGATGTTCGTCGGCGCCACGCAACGCGAGGTCGCTGCCCGCCATCGTCGCGTCCACCGCCACCGTCGACGTCCCCGCGGCACCGAGCTCGCCGGCGAGACCGAGCGCCGTCGTGGTGGTGCCGGAACCCCCGCATCCGCCGACCACCAGAATCGGCCGCTGGACCGGCTGCTGCGCACCGGAAACACCTCTGCCACGCCGCAACCGCACTACCGGAGCCTTGGCGCGCGCGGACCGCCCCGACGACGCACCCTCCTCGGGTGCCTCGTCGAGCCAGCGGCTCCAGTCCTCGCCCATCGTCTTCCGCTCCTTCTATCCGGCCCGAATGCCCGTGATGAGCGTCCGGCCGTCGATCACCGTGGTGCCGACCGTCTGCTTGCTGTAGGTGGCGGCGGCACCGCCCGGCCGGTACTCGGTCACCTCCACCGAATACTCGTTCGCACCGAGCCGAACGACCCGCACACAGTGTGTGGTTCCCGCCGGAACCGAATCGATGCCGCGTTGAATCGCCTCGACGGGCGCGACGGCGGCATTCGGGGCCAGCACGGCTCGTGCTCGCTCGGCGGAACGCTCCACGTAGTAGGCGTATTGGAAGGCGAGCACCACGTCGGGACCGGAGTCGGTGGAACCGGCGTCCGCGCCACGCACGATCGAGTTGTCCCGTTCGGTCGGACACGCGGTATCGGCCTTGCTCGAATCCCCGCCCGAGTACAGGCTGTTCGCGGTGAAGCGCACATCGGCCGTCGAGGGCAGGTTCGGCGAACTCGCCGCACCGACCCCCGCCGAACCGTGCAACAACCACACCGCGGCGGCCGCGGCCACCACGAGCACGAGCACCGCCGCGATCAAGGCCACTACGGCACGACCGCGACGGGCGGCCAGCTCACGGTAGGCCTGCTGTTTGGCGCGACGCCGCAGCGCGGGCGAAGCCAACGGGCGCGCGCCCGAGTCCTCGTCGTACTCGCCGCCGTAGGCACCGTCGTCCGACCACGGAAACCGGACCAGATCGGCGTTCCTGCCCACCGGATACTCGTCGTCGGGGCCCGGCGCGTGGCCGACCACCCAATCCGACCAACCGCCGACGAACTCGCTGCGCTGCGCGGGCAATTCGACGGGCACGTTCTGCGGTGGTCGGTGCCACTCGGGTTCGTCGTCGGGACGCGGGTCGGTGCTCGGTCGGCCGCGATACCGCGCGGGCGCCTCGTCCTCGCCGGAGCCGGGCGCGGCCGTGGTCGCCTCGTCGTCGGGCTGGCTGGTGACCGGTGAGCCGGTCTCCGGTTCCAGCGCGCCATACCAACGCGAAAGCTGTTTGTACGACTTCAACATTCCCCCATTCCCGCTGAGCCAGGCACGTGGTGTCGCATGGTCGGACCCTCTCGGCGATCAGTTCATGGAGAACGGTTGGGTGTCGGATACGTCGGGGCGCTCGGTGGACGGGATCAACCTCGCGCCATCGGATAAGACGCCATCGGCTCCTGTCCCAAACGGAAATTGTCCCGTACCGGACGAATTCGGCGTAGTCGACGCGCCGGGCTCCGTTCCTGAGAATCCGTAGGGTGCCGACCCCGATCCGCCCGTGTCGGAGCCACCTTTCGGGGCGCCGTCCGAGCCGTATCTGGCCGAGACATCCCGCGCCGCCGCGGCGAACCAGTCGGCGACGAATCGGGTCGGCGCGTCGCCGTTCGCCGACACCGCGGCGGTGCCGTACGCGCCGTGACGCTGGATGGTGTCCCAATAACGCACCCAGGTCGTCGTATTCAGCAACTCGCTGTTGTCGGTGATGTTCTGCACCACCGCGTCGAACGCCTGGGTCACCAATCGCACGCCGGTGGTCGGTGGAATCAATTGTGGAACGGCGCCGACCAGTTTGGCGCCGAGCGAGAGCAACGCGGCGGGCGGATTCGCCAACCCGACCGTTGCCAACTCGGAGATGGCCGCGGGATTGATGACCGTCTTCGCCACGGTGACCACGGCGTTGAGCCCGATCATCCCGACCTTCAGCAACGCCTGGAGTGCGCCGGGCAGGTCCAGTGGGGTGCGCGGATCGGCCGCGTCGGCCAGGCGTTGGGAGATCGACTTCTTCGGCGAGATCGACAGCGTGGCCAGCGAATTGCCCTGGAAATCCTCGTTCACCACCTTGGTCGCGGTCTTGATCGAGGTGAACGCGAGCGCCTGCGCGATGGACGACAGCGAGGCGATCGGATCGCCGCCGCTGAGTTTCGCCTGGCCGGCGACCTCCGCGACGGCCTTGAGGATCGGGGCGCCCTCCGGCGCATCGCACGCGAGATCGCCCGAGGCGCAGAAGCTGGCGACACGCCCGGTGAGCGCACCGAAATTCGCCGCGGTGTCCCGCGAGGGGCCGATACCGCCACCCGCCGCCGGTTCCTGCGGGAGCGCCGCGAGCGCGGACAATTCGTCGCCGGAGGTCCCCGGCGCGGCATCCGGGGTCTGCTTTCCTGGCGAGCCGGGAAACAGCGGTGCGCCGGGGTTGCGAGTCGGGTCGGCGAACAACGCGACCGCGGCGACCTTGTCCGCGGGCAGCACGCCGCGATCGGCGCCGATCTCCTGGGCGAACATCGAGGCGACGTGCGCACCTTGCGAATACCCGACTACCGCGAAGCGGGTCTCGGGACACTTGGCGGCGATATCGCCCGCCATGGTGCGCAGCCGGGTCAGCCCACCCTGCACCGATTCCGAATACGGCACCGCGCCACCGGCGGTCGCGCCGCCGAAGCCGGATTCGTAGGGGACGTAGGCACGGTCGACCATGCCGGGGTCGGGTTCCTGGGCCAGCAGCGGACGAAAGACCGTCGACAGCATGCCGGTGTCGGTGGTGGGCGCCGCATCCGGCGACGATTCGCCGGTGCCCTGAATGCCCAAGGCGTACAATGCCGGGCAGGAGTTGATCGCCAAGGTGGTCGAAGGGCCCGCCGGATTCGGGGGCTGCGCCATCGCCGTTCCCGCGGCACCGAGGGTGAGACCTGTACTGATGGTGAGACTCAGTGCGATCACCACTCCGGTGATTCTTGCCGTGCAAACAGTCATAGCGACCCACCATCAAGTCGTGTTGCCCGCATACTCAACGCCGTGAAACGCCTTAGACCGTAACAGATTCCGGCTATGACCGCCCAGCCCGTGTAAATCTTCCGTGGAACCTCGCGCGCCCGGCGAGGAGTGATCGCGCGTCACCGGGAACGCACCGGCAAATTTCCGGTAAGCCCAGCTTGTTTCGACGGAAGCGGCCGTAAAAATGTTCGTGCGACAACGGAAACCCGTTGTCGCACCAGCTAATTCGAAGTTACACGCCGACCGGATGATACTCGGCGCAGCGCGGCCACCCACCCCGGCAGCGGATTTCAGCGAACTTCGAGTTCATGCGAGTGCCGACCCCGCGCCGCCGAGGAGATGCCACCCCGGTGGCATCTCCCGACCGTTCAGGCGAACCGCCCGTGTCAGGTAGCCGAGGTCACCCGGTAGACGTCGTACACGCCCTCGACATTGCGGACCACATTCAGCAGGTGCCCCATGTGCTTGGGATCACCCATCTCGAAGGTGAATTTGCTGATCGCGACCCGATCACCGTGCGTGGTCACCGACGCGGACAGGATATTCACCTTCTCGTCGGCCAACGCCTTCGTCACATCCGAGAGCAACCGCGTGCGATCGAGCGCCTCGATCTGAATCGCCACCAGGAACATCGAGGACGGCGACGGCGCCCACTCCACGTCGATGATGCGTTCGGGCTGCTCGCGCAGCGAGTCCGCGTTCGTGCAGTCCGTCCGGTGCACGCTCACCGCGCCGCCGCGAGTCACGAAGCCGAGGATCTCGTCGCCGGGCACCGGGGTGCAGCACTTGGCCAACTTCGCCACCACACCCGTCGCGCCGGGAATCAGCACACCCGCGTCGCCGGTGACGCGCTGACGCGCCGGTGTCCGCGACGGCGTCGAGCGCTCGGCGAGCTCGTTCTCCACATCGCCGATGCCACCGAGCTGGGCCATCAGCCGCTGTACGGCGTGATGAGCCGAAACCTGGTTCTCGCCGACGGCGGTGTAGAGCGCGGAGATATCGGTGTAATGCAACTCGTTGGCGACAGCGTTCATCGCGTCGACGCTCATCAACCGCTGCAGCGGCAGACCGACCCTGCGGACCTCCTTGGAGATCTGCTCCTTACCGCTTTCCAGCGCCTCCTCGCGGCGTTCCTTCGCGAACCATTGGCGGATCTTCGCCTTGGCGCGCGGCGAGACCACGAACTTCTGCCAGTCCCTACTCGGGCCCGCGTTCTCGGCCTTCGAGGTGAACACCTCGATGACCTCGCCGTTTTCCAATTGACGTTCCAACGCCACCAGACGTCCGTTGACGCGCGCGCCGATGCACTTGTGCCCGACCTCGGTGTGCACCGCGTAGGCGAAGTCGATCGGCGTCGACTTCTGCGGCAGCGTGATCACATCCCCCTTCGGGGTGAACACGAAGATCTCCGGCGACTTCAGGTCGAAGCGCAGCGACTCCAGGAACTCGGCCGGATCGGCCGCTTCCCGCTGCCAGTCGAGCAGCTGGCGCATCCACGCCATGTCGTCGACCTCGGCGGTGTCGGTGGTGTGGCGCCCCTTGGTCTCCTTGTAACGCCAGTGCGCCGCGATGCCGAACTCGGCGGTGCGGTGCATGTCCTGGGTGCGGATCTGCACCTCGAGCGGCTTGCCGTCCGGGCCGACCACCGTGGTGTGCAGCGACTGGTAGACGCCGTAGCGCGGCTGGGCGATGTAGTCCTTGAACCGGCCGGCCATCGGCTGCCACAGCGAGTGCACCACGCCGACGGCCGCATAACAGTCGCGCACCTCGTCGCAGAGGATGCGGATGCCGACCAGGTCGTGGATGTCGTCGAAGTCTTTGCCCTTGACGATCATCTTCTGGTAGATCGACCAGTAGTGCTTCGGGCGACCCTCGACCACCGCGTTGATCCGCGACGCGGCCAGGGTGTTGACGATCTCGGCGCGCACCTTGGCCAGGTAGGTATCGCGCGAGGGCGCGCGGTCGGCGACCAAACGCACGATCTCGTCGTACTTCTTGGGGTGCAGGATCGCGAACGCGAGGTCCTCCAGCTCCCATTTGACCGTCGCCATACCCAGGCGATGAGCAAGGGGCGCAATGACTTCGAGGGTTTCCTTGGCCTTCTTCGCCTGCTTCTCCGGCGGCAGGAACCGCATGGTGCGCATGTTGTGCAGGCGATCGGCCACCTTGATCACCAGCACGCGCGGGTCGCGCGCCATCGCGATGATCATCTTGCGGATGGTCTCGGCCTCGGCGGCGGCGCCGAGGTTCACCTTGTCGAGTTTGGTGACGCCGTCGACCAGGTGCGCGACCTCGGGGCCGAAATCGTCGGTGAGCTGTTCGAGCGAGTAGCCGGTGTCCTCCACCGTGTCGTGCAGCAGCGCGGCCACCAGGGTGGTGGTGTCCATGCCCAGCTCGGCCAGAATGTTGGCGACCGCGAGCGGGTGGGTGATGTAGGGGTCGCCGGATTTGCGGAACTGGTGGCGGTGCTTCTCGTCGGCGACGTCGAACGCGCGTTGCAGCAGCGTCAGGTTCGCCTTCGGGTAGAGCTCGCGGTGCACCGTCGCCAAGGGCTCAAGCACCGGCTTGACCGCGGCGATGCCGCGCTGACCGGTCATCCTGCGCGCGAGGCGGGCGCGCACCCTGCGCGAGGCCGAGGACGGCACCGACGACGGCGCCAACGCCGCACCGGGCGGACGCGGCGGTGCGGAGTTCTCGGCCGGTTTCGGTGGGGCGCTCGGCTTGCTCTGCTTCGGCGCTGGACCAGGTTTGGGCGGCGTCGCCTGCCCTTCGTTGGTGGATTGTGCGCCGTCGAACGACGAGCCGCCTGTCGATCCCTCGACATTCGTCTCGTCCAGATGCTGAGTCATGCCACCACCTCTCAAGCCGCGAACGGCCCACCCTACCCGCACGCGGCAACCGCCCAACCACCAACTTTAGTCCCGTGAGCGCGCTCGCGTCGGGTGTCGGCCCACCTGCGGGAATCCCGATGTCGCTGGTCGGCCCGGTTCCTGGTCGGCGCGAGCTCGCCAGGGCGAGCCCGGCGACCCGATACCAGGACACCTGCGGACACTCCGTGTCGATCACACGCGAAGGCTGAAGCGGCCGGTTCGACCCAACCAGGGTCGTGTGCGCGGTGCACGGCGCCACGATGGAGCCCCGGCGTCAGCAACCCGGTCATCCCCCGAGGGCAAAGCAGCACGTCAGGCCGACCAGCTCGCATGCGGACCACTCACCACGGTGCACGGCGGCCGCGATGGATCACCGGAGTGAGCAACCTTGTTCACGGCCCCGAAGTCGAAGTGCCCGTCAGGCCAGCCGAGCCGCTCACCGTGCGGCGGCGCCAGATCGAGCGCCCCGCCTCAGCAACCTGTACACGACCCCCTGAACCGCGGGTCGGTGTCGGTGCCCCGTTTTACACTCCGGTCGTGGACCCGTTGACGCGCGTCAGGAAAGCATGCCTGCGACTGCCGGAGACAGGCGAGCGCCTGTCACACGGTGCGCCGACCTTCTTCGTCCGCGCCAAGACCTCCTTCGCCAAGTACGTCGAGGGCTCGCACAACGAGGCCGGTCCGACCATCTGGTGTCCCGCGCCGCCCGGCGTACAGGGTGAGGTGGTCGACGCCGAACCACACCGGTTCTTTGTGCCGCCCTATGTCGGCCCGAGCGGGTGGATCGGCGTGCGGCTGGACGTGGACCCCGATTGGGCGGAGGTCACCGCGATCATCCGCGACGCCTACCGGATGAAGGCGCCGAAGAAGCTGAGCGCGCAGCTCGACCGAGCCGAGCGCCCGGCATAGGAACCGCTGGGCTGCCGAAATGGTGCAGCACGCTAGCTTGGGTGCGGCCCGCCCGTCCCGCGATCTCGCGGAGCGAGCCGCCCCGCGATCCGGTAGTCACCACTTCACCACCGCGTCGCCACCGATAGTTGTTCCGGCAGGCATCTCAGGCGCGGTCGCCGCCTGCTGTAGTTCAACGACGACCTCGCCGTAGTTCGACGACACGGCACGTACCGCACCAACGCTTCGCCAGGACCGAGGACCGGATCGGGCATCTCGGCCAGCACAAGGTGGCGCGGCGGTGCACCGCGTCAATCGAGCGTTCCCTCGACCAGTCCTGTCTCGGTCAACTCCACCCTGCGGGTGACGCCGAGGTCGGCGAGGAAGCGTTCGTCGTGGCTGACCACGATGAGCGCACCCTCGAAGCTCGCCAACGCCTGGGTGAGGTGGGCGAGGCTGGGTAGGTCGAGGTTGTTGGTCGGCTCGTCGAGCAACAACAATTTCGGTGCGGGGTCGGCGAGCAGAAGCATCGCCAATGCCGCACGCAAGCGTTCACCGCCCGACAGCGCCGCTGCCGCGACATCGGAATCCGTGCCACGGAACAGGAATCGCGCCAACTGGGCGCGCACCCGCTCCGCCGACGCGTGCGGTGCCGCGGCGGCCACGTTCTCGAACACGGTGCGGTCCGGATCGAACAGGTCGAGCCGTTGCGGCAGCATCCGCCACGCCACGCTCGGTGGTGTCTCGACCAGCCGACGCAACAGCGTCGTCTTGCCGATCCCGTTGCGGCCGGTGAGCGCGATTCGTTCCGGACCGGTCACCCGCCACGTCACGGTCGGGCCGCACGACAGCCTGGCCTCGGTCAGTTCGACCACGTTCTGGCCCGGATACAGCCGGGTCCCTGGCAGGTCCACCCGGATCTCGCGGTCGTCGCGCACCGCGTCCTCGGCTGAGCGCAGCTGTTGTTCGGCGGAGTCCAGCCTCTCGATGTGGGTGTTGCGCAATTTCGCCGCTGAGACCTCGGCCTGCCTTTTTCGTTGTCGCATCACGATTCTCGGCTCGTGCTTGGTGTCGTACATCTTCTGCCCGTAGCGCTGCCGACGCGCCAGTTTGATTCTGGTGTCCACCAACTCCCTTGACTGCTTGCGCACATCGCCGCGTGCGTCGCGGACCGCGGCTGCGGCAGCGTGCTGCTCGCCCTCGATAATGCGTTCGTATTCATCGAAATTGCCGCCGAACACCCGCAGTTCGCCCGCACGCAACTCCGCGATGGTGTCCATTCGCGTCAACAGTTCTCGGTCGTGGCTGACGATCAACACGGTGCCGGAGAACTGGCGCACCACGTCGTAGAGTCGTGCGCGCGCGAGGTGGTCGAGGTTGTTGGTCGGTTCGTCCAACAACAGCACCTCGGGCTCGGTCAGCAGTTCGGCGACCAGACCGAGCAGGACCGTCTCGCCGCCGGACAGCGTTTCCAGCGTGCGGTCCAGTCCCGACACCGCGTCGGCGACGTAGTGCAACCCGAGTCGCCCGAGCAGGGCGAGCGCGCGTTCCTCGATATCCCATTGCTGGCCGACGATCTCGAAGTCCGCCGCGGCGACGGAACCGGATTCGATGCGGTGCAACGCTTCTCGGATCTCACCGATGCCGAGCACGGTGTCGACACGGTGCCCGCCGCCGAGGCCGAGATCTTGGCGCAGATAGCCGAGTCGCCCGCTGTGACTGATCGAACCGCGCTCGGGTGCGAGGTCACCCGCGATCAGCCGCAGCAGCGTCGACTTGCCTGCCCCATTGCTGCCGACCAAGCCGATCTGCGCGGCGCCGAATGTCGCGTCGAGCCCGTCGAACACAGGGGTGCCGTCGGGCCAAGCGAAAGTGAGGTCGGAAAAAGACAGAGTGCCCATGCGTACTCCAGAGGTGGCTACGGATACGCGGCGCGCGAATGCGGACCGCCCGAGTGGCTACCTCATGAGAGCAACGGCTGACTCCGTTCGACGGGAACAAGACCACAGAAGAATAAACCTCGCCTACCGCACGCGGCAACCCCTTTATTCCCGCAGCGGGATCATGAGATCGTCAGCGCTCCCGAGAGATGATCGTAAGCGGCGTAGGTGTGCAATCGCACCCCGTCGCGCAGGGTGTCGTCATCGGCGTAGAAATGCGGATTATGGTTCATGACCATCCCACGACCGCCGGGGATCGCCGTCGGTTGGCCATCCGAGCCGAGTTCACAATCTTGCACGCCGAGCGTGACGTAGAGACCGCCGTACTTGTCGATGAATTCGGCGACGTCATCGTAGGCGAGCGTCGGTTGCGTCTCGACGACCCGATCGTCACCGGCGACCCTGCGCAACGTCGGCAGCGCGGCATCCAGCCATTCCTGCCGGTTATACACCGGCGGGACGTCCTGCAGGTGTTGGACGTCGGCCGAGCAGTTATAGGCCTGTGCGGTGTGCTCGGCAAGAGTCGCGAGCCGACGCCGCACCTCGGCCATATCCCCGCCGACCGAACAACGCACAGTGCCCCAGAGCGTTACCTGCGAGCCGATGATGTTGAACCGACCGACATCCTCGATATGACCGATGCTCACCGTCACCGGATCAAAGGCGGGAACTTGCCGATAAAGCTGCCCGATGCCGGACAGAATGGCGCCCACCGCCGGCATCGGGTCGGCACCGAGCCACGGCATGGATCCGTGTACCTGCTGACCGGATATGGTGATCTTGACGAGCCCGGAGGCGGCGAACTGGTTCCCGGCCCGGTACCCGATATACCCCTTGGGATACGGCATGACGTGGAATCCGAAGGCCATCGTCGGGGTCTGGTCACCGAAGACGTTCTGAGCGAGCATTTCCCGCGCGCCGCCCTTCTCCTCGACCGGCGGCCCCTCCTCCGCGGGCTGGAATACGAACAGCACCGTTCCCGCCAATTTGTCACGCACGTGCGCCAGCACCGAAGCCGCGCCGAGCAGCATGGCGGTGTGGCAATCGTGCCCACAGGCGTGCGACACCGGAAACGGGCCGCCGGGATAGTCCTCGTCGACCGTCTGGGAAGCGAACTCCACTCCCGAAAGATCTGGGACAGGGAGTGCGTCCATATCGGCGCGTAGCGCGATGACCCGAGCACCCGACATGCCGCCGCGCAGCACACCGACCACACCGTGCCCAGCGATGTCGGTGCGTACTTCGTCCAGACCGAGGCTGGTCAGGTGGTCGGCGACCAGCTTCGCTGTCTCGACCTCCCGATTGGAGAGTTCAGGGTGCCGATGCAGGTGGTGGCGCCACCGCACCACCTGCTGCTGGATCTTCCCCGCGGCCCGATCAAGCTCGTCGTAGATCGTGCGGTCGGACATGTGGGCTCCGATCTGTCGGGGAAATTCTTCGAATCACACCGGCCGATTTTCGGGAACTCGTGATCCATCATGCATAATTTCCGAATGCTCGACGGTGGAACGGCCGATATCACCGTTCGACACGACAGGCAGGGATTCTCGACGATGGCACCTCCGTGACACACATGATCGATATCGGTGCGGCGGCGGGGATCGCCACGCAGGTCGGCGATCTGCTCGGCACCTTCGCGTTCGCGATATCGGGCGCGCTCATGGCGGTTCGCAAGAATTTCGACATCGTCGGCATCGCCGTGCTCGCGTGCGCGACCGCCGTGGGCGGGGGCATTATCCGCGACCTCGTCGTCGGTGTGACTCCGACGGCGTTCGTCCAGCTACGTTATCCGGCCGTGGCACTGCTGGCAGCCCTACTCATCTTCCTGTGGCATCCGCCGCGACGACTCACCCACCGGCCGCTCGACGTCGCCGACGCGATCGGCCTCGGGGTGTTCTGCGTGACCGGGACCGTCACCGCCTATACCCACGGTCTCGGCGCCCCGTCGGCGGCGGCGCTGGGCGTGGTGACCGCCGTGGGCGGCGGCATCATTCGCGACATTCTGGCCGGGGTTCGACCGAGCATCTTGCATCCCGAACAGGAGATCTATGCGGTGCCCGCGATGCTCGGCGCGGTGATCACGGCGCTGCTGTTGCATGTGGGTCATTCGACGGTGATCACCGGCACCTTGGCCTCGCTGGCCGTGGTGGTGCTGCGCGTACTCGCGTTGCGATTCCATTGGCGCGCACCGTTGGCGCGACCTACCTCGCGGCGCCCGAAGGACTGAAGCGCGAGCACCGGGGCCCGGCGCGGGCAGTGTCCACTGGCGGCCGGTGCCTACCCGGTCGACAGCACAGCACGAATTACCCGTAACCGAGATACACCGAAAAACATTGCCGCGCAAATAATCTTGCACGCCCACTTGACACGATCGTGGTTGCCCGCATCCGCACGGCGGGAGTCGCCGTAGCCACCGCCTCTACCAGCACATTGGTCAGCACCGACCCGCCCGACGGCCGTCTCGGACACAGACTGGATGTGTCATCAAACTCGTTGTCGTGCAATCTTTTTCGTCTTGCTCATGTACTGTCCTGCGTGCTGCGCACCGACGGCAGCCAGTGGGGACAGTCGCGTCACAATCCGGGAATCGAGGCACCACATGCACCACAAGCTCTGGCTACTAGGACGATCCGCCACCGTAGGCGGACATCTGTTGCGCGAGAGCGTCGTCCGGCCCAGAGCACGGGTCATCGAGGACGTTCCGATCTCCGGCGAGACCCTCACCCCACAGTGGCTCACCGCAGTGCTGTGCCGTACAACCGAAGGCGCGGAAGTACTTTCGTTCCGCACCGAGAACGGCAGCAAGGGCACCGCCACCCGCGTGGCGCTGCGCGTCGAATACAACGACGCGGGCACCGAGGCCGGGCTGCCGACCGAATTGTTCGCCAAGACCACCACGGCCTTCAGCCAGCGCATCCTGCTCGGCGGCGGAAAGATGATCGAGGGCGAGACCAGGTTCTTCCGCGACTTCCGTCCGCTGGTCGAGATGGAGGCACCGATCGGGTACTGGGGCGCGGCCGACCCCGGCTCATGGCGATCGATCGCGCTGATGGAGGACATCGCTGCCACCCGAGGCGCGGTGTTCAGCGAACCGAACGCCCCCATCGGCCGCGACCAGATCGAGGATCTGGTCCGTAATCTGGCTCGACTACACCGGACGTTCTGGCAGCACCCGGCCATCTCGGTCCTCAACGACCCGAACTACATGCTCCAGGCCTACCTCGCCGCGATCGACATGAAGAAGCGCTGCGCCGTGGGACTGCGGCGCGCCGAGGAAGTGGTCCCCGAGGCGCTGCACGGACAGAGCGAACGCCTGTGGCGTGGCGTCGAACGCGCACTCGACATCGCGACGACCGACCTCCCCCCGACACTGCTGCACGGCGACCCGCACATCGGCCAGACCTACCGCACCGCCGACGGGCGCATGGGCTTCGTCGACTGGCAGGTGGTGATGCGCGGGGGCTGGGCGCACGATTTCGCCTACACCGTCAATTCCGGGTGCGAACCGGAGGATCGCCGCGCCTGGGACCACGACCTGTTGAAGGCGTATCTGGACGAACTCGGCGACCTGGACGGCGCGGCACCTTCGTTCGATGAGGCATGGCTGACCTATCGACGCCAATCCCTGTTCGCCTACGCCGCTTGGGCTTTCACCATCGGCCGCGCCACCTATCAGCCGAAGATGCAGTCCGAGCAGACCTGCCTGACGCTGTTGCAGCGCATCACCACCGCCATCGACGACCACGATTCGTTGGGCGCGCTCGACATCCCGGCCTCGGTGTAGTGCGGTGCTGCGCACACCGCTACCCGTCGTCGATCCGAACCGTCCCGCCGCCGCGCGGCCGGGTCGTCCCGAAGGCGTTCGTCCGCGCGGCGGGAGCCCGCGCGTGTTCCGCCACCGATTCCGGCCGAGTCCGGCTCATGCGCTCCCCGAGGCAGTGACTCGACCCGGAGCAGGTGTACCGCCACTCGAATAGTCTGGAGTTCACCCTTTGAATACGCCGCAATCGCGCTGGCCGCTGCACACCTCCCCGGTACAGCAGGGCTCACCCTTCGAAAACAGCGACCAGCGCGTACCGCTGCACACCGCCGAGTTCGCCGCCGACCCACACACCGCCTACGCCGAGATGCGTCGGCGCTACGGCTCTTTGGTCCCGATCGAACTCGCGCCCGACGTCCCGGCGACGCTCGTGGTCGGCTACAACACCGCGGTGCGGATTCTCAACGATCCCGAGCACTTTCCCGCCGACCCCCGCGCCTGGCAGCAGAACGTCCCCGCCGACTGTCCGATCCTGCCGTTGCTCGAATGGCGGCCGATGGCCAGCCGGTGCGCCGGTGCCGAATTCGTCCGATATCGCGGGGCGATCACCGCGAGCATGGCCGAAGTGGACCTGTACGCCCTGCACAATACGGTCGAGCGGATCGCGGTGCCGCTGATCAACTCCTTCTGTGAGGACGGCGCCGCGGATCTGATTCGCCAGTATGTGTTCCCGCTGGCCTTCGAGGTGATCAACGCGATGCTGGGTTGTCCGCCGGAGATCGGCCAGCAGGTCGCGGCGGGCACCGCGGCGCTACTGGAGGGTGTCGACGCGGAGAAGGGCAATCAGATGCTCGGTGAGGCGTTGATGCAACTGGTGCAGCTCAAACGCAGCGAACCCCGCGCCGACATCACCTCGGTGCTGTTGCAGCACCCGGCCGGGCTCGACGATGTCGAGGTGTCCCACCATGTTTCGCAGGTCTACGGCACCGGCATCGAGTTCCAGCTGAACCTGATCGTCAACACCCTGCTGCTGATCCTCACCGACGAGCGGTTCGGCGACAGCGTGATGGGCGGAAACCTTTCCTCCCGTGACGCGATCGACGAGGTCCTCTTCAACGACCCGCCGTTGGCGAATCTGCTCATCACCTACCCTCGGCAACCGATGCTCATCAACGACGTGTGGCTGCCCGCGCATCAGCCAGTCGTCATCAGCATGGCCGCCTGCAACAACGACCCCGCGATCCGCACCGACACCGTGTCGGGCAATCGCGCCCACCTGGCCTGGGGCATCGGCCCGCACGCCTGTCCCGCGCAAGCCCCCGCCTACCTGATCGCCCAGAACGCCATCGATCAACTCCTCGACGCGCTACCCGAGATGCGTCTCGACCGCTCCACCGGAGCGCCCGAATGGCGACCGGGCCCGTTCCATCGCGCGCTCACCGCGCTACCGGTGACCTTCCCGCCTACCGCACCGATGCCAGCACTGTAGGCGGAGCGACCACACGATCCGGCCCGACCGGTCGGCGCCGAGCTCAGCCCGGTGCCATCCGGCTCAGCTGTTCCCACTCCCGGTGCACGGCGGCGCGCGCCTCGTTCATCTCGTGCACCTGGTCGTAGGACACGCTGCCGACGATGAGCCGACGGGGCGGGTCGGCTAATGCGGCCAGCTCCCTGATGACCGGTGCCGCCGTGCTCGGGTCGGGGCCCGCGTCCGTACCCCACATCCGCGCCAGTTCGTCGCGCAGGGCGTCGTAATGCGGCAACGGCTCGGTGGCAGTGGCGCCGGTGGTGAAAAGGCCGGTGGCGTAACCACCCATCTCGACGTTGGTGACCTTGATGCCGAGTCCGGCCACCTCCATCGCCATGGCCTCGGTGAGCGAGGCCAGCGCCGCCTTGCCCGCACCGTAGAAGCCGACCGATGCCATGCCGGCACCGGCCGCCATCGAGGTGACCTGTAAGAGGTGACCGAATCCCTGTGCACGCAACCGGGTGAGCGCGGCCTGCGCCACCCACACCGCGCCGAAGAAGTTCACGTCGAGGTGTGCCCGGATCTGCTCCTCGGTGGCTTCCTCCACCATCCCGTACAACATGCCGCCCGCATTGTTGACCACGACGTCGACGGTGCCGAACGCGGCGAAAACCTTTGGTACCACGGCGAATACGGCGCCACGGTCCGCGACGTCCAGCGCGAAGCGAACCAAACTTCGGCCGTGCTCCTCGGCAAGTTCGTCGAGCGGCGCGGTGTCGCGAGCGACGGCGACCACGCGATCGCCCGCATCCAGCGCGGATTCGACGAAGGCCCGGCCGAGTCCACGGGACGCTCCGGTGATGAACCACACTTTGGCGGTCGTCATCTGCTCTACCTCCTTTGTCGAGACGGTGCGTCTCGGTTCACCAAAAGATAGACCACCCGCCACCACAAGTCAAGACGGACCGTCTCGTCTCGATTACTGGTACGCTGGCGACCATGCCGAACGCCTCGACTTCCGATGGCCCCCGACGCAGCGAACGCGCACGTCAGGCAATCCTCACGGCCACAAGGGAACTGGTCTCCGAAGTGCCGTACGCCAAGATCTCGATCGAATCCATCGCCGCGCGCGCGAAGGTCGGTAAGCAGACCATCTACCGGTGGTGGCCATCCAAGGGCGCGGTGATCGTCGATTCGTTCCTCGCGCTGAGCGAGGCGACGACCGACCCGGAGTCCGCCGGATCGGCGATCACGTTGCCCGACACCGGCGACCTCGAGGCCGACCTGAAACTTGTCCTGCGCGCCACCGTCGCCGAGTTCGCCGACCGAGACTTCGAGCAGCCGATTCGCGCGCTGACCACCGAGATCGTCAACGACCCCTCGCTCGCCGCGCTGTACCGGGAGAAATTGGCGCACCCGGTGGACGAGGCGAAAAAGACCCGGCTCCGCAGCGCCCAACGGGCAGGTCAGCTCGCCGAGGACGCGGATCTCGAGCTGGTCCTCGAAGTGCTCTACGCGCCGCTGTTCCAGCGGTGGCTGTACCGCTCGGGTCCGCTCACCGCGCAGTACGCCGACTCACTCGTCGAGGCCACTCTCCGCGCCTTCCGACCGTGACACATTCCCCGACGCACAGCGAAACCGCTTGTCGATCAACCGATCACAGCGACTCGCGGGTCTTCGTCAGCAGCTCGATGACCTCCTCCGCGCTCCCCCGCTCCCCCAGATGCGGGAAGGTCACCTCGACGCTGTGGCGGTGTACCTCGGTGCTGCGATCGGCCATGGCGTCGGTGGCCAGCGTGACGTGATAGCCGTGGTCGTAGGCGGCACGCGCGGTGGACTCCACCCCGATGCTGGTCGCGATGCCGCCGAGCACGATCTGGGTGATGCCACGCCGACGTAGTTGCACGTCCAGGTCGGTGCCGTGGAAGGCACCCGGATTGTGCTTGGTGACAAGGAGATCCTCGGGGTGTCCCCACAGTTCGTCGACGATCAGGTCCCAGCCCTCGGGGAAAGCGCGGCCACCGCGCCCGTGCTCGGTGCGACCCACCGGCGCGTCGGCGCCGTCGGCGGCGAAGCTGACCCGCACGAGGACGACGGGTAACCCGTGTGCGCGAAAGGCTTCCGCAAGCCGGACCGAGCGGTCGATCACCTCGGCGGCGGGGTACGGCTCGGTCGGTATGGTCGCGATGCCGCGCTGGAGATCGATCAGAACCAGCGCGGTACGCGGGTCGAGCGTGGTCATGGTCATGAATTACTCCTCAGGATCAGGGTTTTCGACAGATCTTTTGGTGGCGGGACCTCCTGCGCGCAGGACCGCGACACCGGCGAGCAGCGCCAGCGTCGCGCCGAAACCGAACACGATCATCAGGCCGGAATGGAACG
The DNA here is from genome assembly GCF_039543305.1 of Nocardia callitridis. Classification (NCBI taxonomy): domain Bacteria; kingdom Bacillati; phylum Actinomycetota; class Actinomycetes; order Mycobacteriales; family Nocardiaceae; genus Nocardia; species Nocardia callitridis. The sequence goes on from NZ_BAABJM010000002.1 coordinate 1,252,352, forward strand.
GCCCGGAGATCAACTGCGGGAAGAACTCTCGCCCGGTCAGCGTTTGCTGCTGTTCGGCGCTGAGCGTGGGCAGCACGCTGCTGGGTTGCAGCAGGTGCGCGATCGGGTTCTCGCCGAGTTGCGCGGCGAACAGTGTCGCGACCGGTGGCAGGGTGGACACCTCGCCCGCCACCTGGGCCGACACGCCCTGCTGTTGCAGTCCGGTGGCCATGGTGTGCGGCAGGCTGCTGGCCAACCCGGCGACCATCAGCGCGAAGAACACGGCGATCGACACGGCGGTGCCGGTGTTCTGGAAGGTCGAACGCACCCCCGAGGCCACGCCGCGCTGGTGTGCGGGCACGCTGCCCATGATCGAGGACGAATTCGGCGAACCGAACATACCGCTGGAGACGCCGTTGATCAGGATCAGCAGCGCGAAGATCCAGTAGTCGAAGTCGATCGGCAACAGCAACAGCCCGACGAAGCTGGCACCGAACAACCAGGCTCCACCGGTGGCGAGCCCGCGTGAGCCGACCCGGTCGGACAGATAACCGCTCACCGGTCCGGCGATCAGGAATCCCACGGTGAGCGGGAGCATGAAAATCCCCGCCCACAAGGGTGTTTCGCTGTAGTCGTAGCCGTGCAGTGGCAGCCAGATGCCCTGTAACCAGATGATCAGCACGAACTGCATACCGCCTCGGCCGATGGAGATGGCGAGGCTGGCGAGATTGCCCGCGGTGAACGCGCGCACCCGAAAGACATCCAGCGGAATCATCGGCGCGCTGACGCGCTGCTCGATCAGGACGAACGCGACCAACAGCGCCAGTCCACCGATACCCATGCCGAGGACGAGCGGGTTGGTCCATCCCATGGCGTGCCCGCCATGCGGCTGGAGTCCGAAGGTCACCGCGATCAGCACCGAGGACAGTCCGACCGCGAAGGTGAGGTTGCCCCACCAGTCGATACGGCCGCCGCCGCGGCGGCCGGTCTCGCGCAGGGTGCGGTAGGCCCAGATGGTGCCGAAGATGCCGACCGGCACATTCACCCAGAACACCGCACGCCAATCCCATGCCGCGAGCAGTCCCCCCGCGACCAGGCCGATGAACATGCCGGCCAGCGCCGCGACCTGGTTGACGCCGAGCGCGAATCCGCGTTGGTTCGCGGGAAACGCATCGGTGAGGATGGCAGCCGAGTTCGCGGTCAGCATCGAACCACCGACGGCTTGCAACACCCGCCAGCCGATCAACCACATGGCGGCGTGCCCGCCGACCAACGGGTCGAACGACAGCAGCACCGACGCGATGGTGAACACGACGAACCCGGCGTTGTAGATCTTGACCCTGCCGTACATGTCACCGAGTCGCCCGACGGTCACGGTGAGCACGGCCTGCACCAGTCGGTAGCCCATGATCATCCACAGCAGGTAGGCGATATTGCCCGGCGCCAGCGGGTCGAGGTGGATGCCGCGAAAGATAGCGGGCAGCGCGATGAGCACGATCGACCCGTCCAGGCCCGACATGAACACCGCCGCCGTGGTGTTGGTGAGCGCCGCCCATTTGTAGCGGCTGGTCGGTTCCTGTTGCTGGCGAGCCCCTTCGGTGATCTGGCGAGCAGTCACAGTGCGCGTGCGATTCGTTCCAGCAGGGGTGCCGCCGCGGCGAGCTGCGCCACTTCCGTGTCGGAGAATTCCCGCGCGAGCGCGTCGGCGATCAGCTCGACGCGGATTCCGCGCTTCTCGTTCAGCACCCGCAGCCCTTCTTCGGTGAGGGCGAGTACCACGCTGCGGCCGTCGTTGGGATCGGCGCGCCGTTCGATCAATCCGCGCGCCTGCAGGCCGCTGAGCGTGACGCCCATGGCTTGCGGGGTGATCTGCTCCATCCTGGCCAGTGCCGCCGAGGTCGCGGGACCGCCGCGATCCAGCCGCGCGAGCGCCGTGCGTTCGGGCATGGTCGGCTCGCCGGGCACGCGTACCTGCCGGATCCGCCGCGCCACCGCGCCCACCCCGACCATCAAGGCGCTCGCGATCTCGACGGCCTCGTGCTTCTCGGACATATCATCAGGCTAACTGATCAGTTTAGTTTATCAACTCGGGCAAAAACCCCATCCGGGACCATCGCGACATCGAGTTGCGCTCCGTGCCCCTACCGCCCCGAGTTCACGTCGACGACGTCACCAATGACATTGCGGCACACCGGGTCGGTCACCCGGAGGTGGGCCCTTCCGAGCCATGCAGAGTGCGACATCCGGCGACGAACCTTGCATTACGAGACCGACAACGATCCCGACATCACCGGACTAGACGGTATGCCGCCGCCATATTTTTCGGCGCGCGCCAGCGAATTGCCGCGACATAACCGCCGAATAGCTGTGACACGCCGAGGATCTCGTTGATCTTCCGGGTTTCCATTGCGCCGACCCGATTCCAGGGCCTACCATCGACAGAGTCTTCGAACGCGCTCTAGCGCAAGACATTTCATCGAGCACCCAGGATATATGAGCACACGTAGGTGTGCCTTTTTCGTTGTGGCAGAACCGTTTTCATTCCCTGTCGGCTCCGACAATCTCATCACGTCTCGGCGAGCATCTCGAGGTGAGGATCACTTATGACCATCGAACTGTCGACGTCCGCGCAAGACCAGATCCGTAAGAGTCTCGGCACCGCCGCCGCCCAGCGGTTGGCGACCACCACGAAGTCCGAACCGCAGATGCAGGGAATCAGCTCGCGCTGGCTCACCCGCATGCTGCCGTGGACGCAGGTCAACGGCGGTGTTTATCGTGTCAACCGTCGACTCACGCATACCGTCGGCAACGGCGAAGTCGAATTCGTCATCGAAGGCGGTTCGGCCCGCGTCATCCCCCAGGAGCTGCGCGAACTCCCGCAGCTACGAGATTTCGACGACGAGGAAACGCTGCGTGCGCTCGCCGAACGTTTTCAACAGCACAACCTCGATCCCGGCACCGTGGTCGCGGAAATCGGCAACCCCATCGACCGGGTATTACTCGTCGTCCACGGAAAGCTCAACAAGATCTCTGCCGGCGAATTCGGTGAACAAACCAAAGTGGGCATGCTGGGCGGCGGTGACTATTTCGGCCACGACGCACTGGGGGAGGATTCGGGCACCTGGCCAGTCACCATCAAGACGGTCACCAGGACAACCCTGCTCGCGCTGCCGAGAACGGCACTCGAGCCGCTGCTCGAAGCTAATCCCGCACTGCGCGAACAGATATCGCGTGCACAGAGCGCCGCGAGCAACCCGCAGAACAATCGGGGCGAGGCCGATATCGAGATCGCCTCGGGCCATCACGGCGAACCACTGCTCGGCGGAACCTTCGTCGACTACGACGCGAACCCGCGCGAATACGAGTTGGGTCTCGCACAAAGCCTGCTGCGGGTACATACCCGAGTCGCGGATCTCTTCAACGACCCGATGAACCAGATCGAACAGCAGCTGCGATTGACCATCGAGGCCCTCTACGAACGCCGCGAAAACGACCTCGTGAACAATCCCGATTTCGGCCTGCTGCACAACTGCGATCTCAAACAACGCATCTACACCGAATCGGGCCCGCCCACCCCGGACGATCTCGACGAATTGCTCAGCATGCGCCGCAGCACGGAATTCTTTCTCGCGCATCCGAAAGCGATCGCGGCGTTCGGCAGGGAATGCAGCAAGCGCGGCATCTATCCGGACCCGGTGAACATCGACGGCCACCGGGTTCCGGCATGGCGCGGCGTCCCGATCTATCCGTGCGGAAAGATTTCGGTGAGCGATACCCAGACCACCTCGATCATGGCACTGCGCGTCGGGGAGAAGAACCAGGGCGTCATCGGATTGCACCAGACCGGCATTCCCGACGAGTACGAGCCGAGTCTCAATGTTCGTTTCAAGGGGATCGACGACCAATCGATAATCTCCTACCTCGTCAGCTGCTATTACTCCGCCGCCGTCTTGGTTCCCGACGCGCTCGGCGTGCTCGACAACGTCGTGGTATCGCGCCAAGCGGACTGACGAGACTCGCGCGGTCGCGGCGTGGATCCGCGGTGTGTCATCGGTGATATTCGAGGAGAAGAATTGGGGGCAGAGTGATGGTCGATATCGTGTCGACACCACCACAACAGCGGGCCGCGGTAATTCTGCGTCATGCCCGCACCCTGTGTGAACCTGTTCTGCGGGAAGCGATTCGCACGCTACCCGAACCCATGTCCACCATGGCCGGATATCACTTCGGTTGGTGGGACACCGCGGGATCACCGGTCCACGCCGCGGGCGGAAAGGCGCTGCGTCCGGCACTGACTCTCGGTGCCGCCCTCGCCTGCGGGGCGAGGGCGCACGACGCGGTGCCCGCGGCGGTCGCGGTGGAATTGGTACACAATTTCACGCTGCTGCACGACGACATCATCGACACCGATCGGACACGGCGTGGACGTCCGACGGTGTGGGCGGTGTGGGGCAGCGCCGATGCGATCCTGCTCGGCGACGCTCTCCATGCGCTCGCGATGCGCGTCCTGGTAGCGGGACTGCCGGATACCGTGGCCGCTGCGGCGGTCGCGCGATTGTCGGGCGCCGTGGTCGACATGTGCATCGGTCAGCACCTCGACACCGGATTCGACGCCGGTACACAACACGCCGATACCTCCGAGTACGTCCGCATGGCCACCGGCAAGACCGGCGCGCTCATGGGGTGTGCCGCCGCCCTCGGCGCGCTCTGCGCCGGGGCGGACGGCGCCACGGTCAGCACGCTGGAGTGCTTCGGCCGCGAACTCGGCCTCGCGTTCCAGTTCATCGACGACCTGATGGGTATCTGGGGCGATCCCGCGGTCACCGGTAAACCGGCCGACGACCTGGCCCGCCGCAGCATGTCGCTTCCGGTGATCGCCGCGCTCGAGTCGGGCACACCCGCCGCACGGGAGCTGGCCGCCCTTTACCGCACCGAGGGACGCGCGGGGTCGATCGACAGCACACGGGCCGCCGCGTTGGTCGAGGCGGCGGGCGGTCGACGATCGGCGCAGGAATTCGCCGACCGACGGGTGCGCTCGGCGATCGCGGCCATCTCGGTCCTGCCCGATCGAGACGCGGCGGGCGATCTGATCGCGCTGGCGCAACTCGCCTCCCACCGCGAGCGATAACCATCAGGCCCACCGACGAGGAGTGACGATGCGCCCCTTCGAGCTTCCCGAGTTCTACCTGCCCTATCCGCCGAGGCTCAACCCGAATGTCGACCGCGCGCGGGCGCACGCGCGCGGGTGGGCCGAGGAGATGGGTTTCTTCGAAGACCAGCAGGGCCGCCATATCTGGGACGAGACCGACCTGGAACGCCACGACTACGGTCTGCTGTGCGCCTACACCCATCCCGATTGCGATGGCGACGAGCTGGACCTGATCACCGACTGGTACGTCTGGGTGTTCTACTTCGACGATCACTTCCTCGAGCTGTTCAAGCGCACCCGAGACAACAGGGGCGCCAAAGATTATCTGGATCGCCTGCGCGCGTTCATGCCACTGCACGGCGAGGCGATGCCCGAGCCCACCAATCCGGTGGAACGTGGCCTCGCCGACCTGTGGGTGCGCACGGTGCCGCAGATGTCGGTGCACTGGCGACGACGTTTCGCCGCCACCACGCGTGCCTTGCTCGAGGAATCGCGCTGGGAACTGACGAACATCTCCGAAGGGCGGGTTGCCAACCCGATCGAATACATCGAGAAGCGCCGCATGGTGGGTGGCGCACCGTGGTCGGCGAATCTGGTGGAACACGCTGTGGGTGCCGAGATTCCGCCCTCGCTCGCGGACGCGCGCGCCCTTCAGGTGTTGCGCGACACCTTCTCCGACGCGGTGCACCTGCGCAACGACATCTTCTCCTATGAGCGTGAGGTGCGCGCCGAGGGCGAGAACGCCAACGGAATCCTCGTTATCGAACGGTTTTTCGGCTATCCCACGCAACGGTCGGCGGAGGTGGTCAACGACCTACTCACCTCCCGGCTACAACAGTTCGAGCACACCGCGCTCACCGAGCTGCCGGTGCTGTTCGCCGACCGCGCGGCGGGGCCGCTCGAGCAAGCCGCGGTGCTCACGTACGCGAAAGGGTTGCAGGACTGGCAATCCGGCGGCCACGAGTGGCACATGCGGTCGAGCCGGTACATGAATTCCGGTTCGACGGGTGGCGCGAATCCATTGGCGCGCGCGTTCAAACCGTTCGGGGTCGGCAGTTCCGCGGCCTACCTGTTCGCACCCGTCAGCACGCCGAGCCTGCGCAGAATCACCCGATTCACCAATCCGCCGTCCGAGCCCGTCGGCCCGACACCGCTGCCCGAGATCTGCATGCCGTATCGGTTGCGGCTGAGCCCGCACCTCGACGCCGCGCGAACGAACCTGACGCACTGGGGCGCATTGGTCGGCTTGCACGACCCGATACCCGACCTGGCGGGCCAACCCCTGTGGAGCCCACAGGATCTCGTCGACTTCGACTTCCCGCTGTGCTCGGCGGGACTCGACCCGGATGCCACCCCCGCCGAACTCGATCTCTCGGCCAACTGGCTCACCTGGGGAACCTTCGTCGACGACTACTACCCGCAGGTGTTCAGCCGCCGTAAAGACCTGGCAAGCGCGATCGCCCAGGGCAAGAGATTCCACGTGATCATGACCGCCACTCCCGGCTCCGCGCCCGTGCCCGCCAACGCGATGGAGCGCGCATTCGCCGACCTGTGGCGGCGCACCACCGCGGTACTCGACGCCACGCAGACCGCCGAATTCGCCGCGGCGGTCACCGCTTTCACCGACAGCTGCGAATGGGAGGTGGCCAACGAGATCACCCATCGCATTCCAGACCCGGTCGACTACGTGGAAATGCGCAGGCGCACTTTCGGTTCCGATCTCACCATGGCACTGTCGCGGTTCTCGCACGGCGGGCTGGTACCGCCGAGGGTGTATCGCACCCAGACCATCCTCGACCTGGAACATACGGCCACCGACTACGCGACGCTCCTCAACGACCTGTTCTCCTACCAGAAGGAAACGCAGTTCGAGGGCGACTTCCACAATGCGGTGCGGGTGATCCAGAACTTCCTGGAATGCGGGCGTGACGAGGCAGTCGAGACCGTGAACAACCTGATGACGGCACGGATTCAGCAGTTCGAACGCATCGTCACCACACAGTTGCCCGTGCTTTACCAGGAATACGACCTCGACGCCGACGCACGGGCCGCCCTGGACCGACGCGCCAGCGAACTCGAGGACTGGATGGCGGGCATCCTGCACTGGCACCGGGAATGCTTCCGCTACGACGAACCCCACCTGCACGCGCGCTACGGACCCGACACCGACGCCTCCGCAACCACACCCGAGCCACCGGAGACTCCCGCGCACCCTACCCCGCACCGCCCGACCGGCCTGGGCACCACCGCGGCCCGCGTACACGACCTGCGTCCTACGACGGCTACCGCGGAAACCGCACCGGACACCACACCCACGTCGGAAGTAGCGCAGGAACCACCCGCACGCCATTCCCCGCACCACCCAACCGGCCTGGGCACCACCGCGGCCCGCCTACTCGACCTTCGTCCCGCGGCGGCCCCCGCACCGGACACCACACCCGCGTCCGAGGTAGCGCAGGAACCACCCGCGCACCCGTCCTCGCACCGCCCAACCGGCCCGGGCGCCACTACCCGAGCACCCGACCCCCGCACCGCGGGCGTCTCGACCGACGGAACCGAGCTGGACGCCGCGCCCACACCCGAACCGCGACATGCGCCCGTGGGCCACTCGCACCGCCCAACCGGGCTCGGCACCGCCGGGACACGAGTGCACGACTTCCGTCACGCGGCATTACCTACGTCCGGCGTCGCCTCGGGATAACGCAAGGACCCGTGGGCGGACGCGGAGCCGGCCTTCTCGGTGTCGTTGCGACGGGAAAGTCGTCACGACATGAGCGAGATGAGCGGGTGATGCCCCGGTGTCTCGTCCGAGTGGCCCGGATTCGGAAACCACGATCGCCGAGTACACGGCACCCACATCCGACGGCTGGGGGTCGTCACGGCGCTTCCACCACCTCGGTCGCCGAGCGCGCAGGCCGGATTCCCCAACGCTGGTGACCGATTACGGTACCGATCATGGACACGAAGACCGTGGAGCGCCCGCTTCTGTGCGTGGCGCTCTACGTCGTGGTCTCGGCCGCACTGGGTCCCGCGACCTATATCCTGGGCTTCAGCCTGTTCACCAACGGGAGCTGGGATTACTGCGGGCGTGTGCAATCCGGCCCGAATTCCGAGGACGCCGCCTTCCGGTACGCCGAGATCTTCCAGATCACCAGCGCCACAGCGCTGCTCATCCTGGGAGTAGTCGTTCTCGTCGCCCTGTGGCTCCCCCGCCAGCACATCAGCATCCTGCGACGCGGCATCGCCACGCTCGGGATACTCCCCATGCTCTGCGGCTACGGCTTCGTCATTCACATGGCCGGCTACTCGGGACTGAGCTGCTGACCCGGCCACAACCCGGCGCCACCACCACGGCGACGCGGTGCCGCTGGGAACCGAAGACTCAGATCTTCACGATCGAGGTGAGCGGATAATCGCCCTGGCGTTCCCGACCGCTGAGCTCCTCGAGCTCCAAGACCACGGCGGCGGCGACGATCTCGGCACCCGCGTTGGTGAACAGCGACGCCGCCGCGGCGAGGGTGCCGCCGGTGGCGAGCACGTCATCCAGGAGCAGAATGCGGCGGCCGGTGAGGTCTACCCCGTCCGCGGGGATTTCCAGTGCGGCCGAACCGTATTCGAGGTCGTATTCGCGAGCGAGGACCGGGGGCGGGAGCTTCCCGGCCTTACGCACCGCGAGGACGCCGGTACCGAGCGTGGCGGCGACGCCGGCGCCGAGCAGGAACCCACGCGCATCGATGCCCGCCACCAGATCCACCTCGGGGGTGCAGTGCGCGAGGCAGTCCAACACGTCACGAAAGCCCTCCGCGTCGGCCAGCACCGGCGTCAGATCCGCGAAACGCACGCCGGGAGTGGGGAAATCATCGCGCCAGCGAGTCAGGCGCTCGACCGACTCGGCAGCTCTGGTCAGCCGTTCGTCGACCAGTTCGTCGGACTCGATCGCCGCGTGCTTGCTCATCGATACCTCTCCATGTCACGTCACCCTCGACACCTGTTACCGCGTCAGTACCCAGCGGTCCATATTCCACCCGGACCCCGCCTGGGTGGGGCCCGCGACACCATTGCGCAAACCGTTGTGGAAAGCGATGGTGCGGGGGGTGGCGAACAGTGGAATGCTCGGCAGGTCCGCCCACAACACGTTTTCCGCTTCGGTGAGCAGACTCAGTTTTGTGGCCGAATCATCATCGGCCGCAAGCTGATTGGTGATCGTATCGTAACGACCGTTAGCGTAACTTCCGAAATTGAGGCCATCGCCGGCCACCAAAGCGCTGGTCGCGGCCACTCCGTCGGCCGAGCCGGACGGGCCGGGCGCCGACGCGGTGCCGCCGAGCACGGCATCGACCTGACCACCGGTCAGCTGCGCGGGCGTGAACTCCGGACTTCCGGCGTCGACCACGTTGATACCGGCCGGTTTACACGCCTCGGCGATGATCGACACCGTCCTGGCACGCCGGTCGTCCGGAAGCTGGTAGCCGATGCGGACGGTCGGATTCTTCGTTCCCGACGCCGACGCCGCCTTGATCGCCGCGCCGACATCCGGGTTCGCGTACTTGTTGGCACCCCCGGTGACGGCCGCGTAGTACAGCGAGTCCTGTTGCACCACATGCGCGTTCAGCGGACCGGAGCCGAGACCGTTCGGCGGGGCATCCTTGGCCCTGCCCACGTCGTTGAACAGCTGCTGCCTCGGCACGCACAGGGCGAACGCGCGCCGCAGATCGGCGGAGCCGAACACACCCCCGGTAGCCAACGTCAACTGCTCGGCACCGCGACTCGGCACGTCCTGGGCGGTGAACCCGTCCAGCTGCAGGCCGTTCACCGACCCCATGCCGACATCGACCACACCGACGGCGTTGTCGGCGATCTTCTGCTGTACATCGACGCCCTTGGGCCACACCACGATCCGTGGGGTTTCGGGCTTCTCCCCCCACCATCGTTCGTTGGCCACGAGCACCAAGCCGTCCTCGGCGCTGTAGGACTCGATCCGGTAGGGACCCGAGGAGGGGAAGTTCGCGATGTCGATATCGCCGGGTTCCAGCTTCCATCCGGTATTCCAGAACTCGGCGACCCGGCCGATCGCGCTGGGGTCAGCACCCGACACCGCGGTCACCACATCGGAGACATTCGCCGCCCGAGCCGCCACATGCGCGGGCATCAGCTCGCCCGCGGCGAAGAGCGTGCGCCACGGTAGGTAGTGCCGATCGGGCCGGAAGACCACCGTCGCGTCCTTGGAGCCCGGCTGGCAGTCCACCCGCTCGATATCCGAGTACCCCGCGGTGGTCGCGGCGTCGAACAACGGAACCTCACCGTGCTCACCGGGTTTGGTGTACTTGCCGCTGTGCGCGGCCCAGGCGAGCACCAGGTCGTCGCACGAGGTCGGCACACCGTCGGAGTACGTGCTGGCGGGGTTCAACCGATACTGGATGGTCTGCGCCTCGCCCGGCACCTCCTTCGCGGTCCCGAGGTCGGTGTCGGCGACCTGCTGTCCGGCCGGACCCGTGTAGAAGAACCCCGTGAGCACCCGGCCGAACACGGCGGCCGAACCACTGCTCGCACCGAGCGCGGTGGCGCCGTTATAGGTGGCGAGCGTCGCGTCGACGGCGTAGCCGATGGACGGAACCTGGTCTTCGCTGGAGCATCCGGTCACCGCCGCCCCGGCCAGGGCGCTCGCGACGAGCGCTCCGATCAGTCGAGTGACGCCGCCTGCCTGTCGCATGAAACCCCTGCCTGGTTGTCAGTGCCGCCGCTTCTGCCTTTTCCCGGTAGGTCGCGCACCGGTTCCCGGCCCCTGTCCCGCCGGTTCGCGAGTCCTGCGCGGTGCCGGTTCGTCGTTCCTGCCCGTCGCCGCGCGCAGGCGACGATCGGCTTCGGCACTGGCCCGTGCGCTCGCGGCCCCGGAACGACGTGCCTTGATCTTCTTGGTGTGCGCGGCCACCGGACCCCACCGCTCCTTGATCGACACCAGCAACGGTGTCGCGAAGAAGATTGAGGAGTACGTGCCGACCAGCAGGCCGACCAACTGCACCAGCGCGAGGTCCTTCAGCGTGCCGACGCCGAGCATCCAGACCGCGATGACCATCAGGCCGACGATCGGGAGGATACCGATCAAAGCCGTGTTGATCGAGCGCATCAGCGTCTGATTCACCGCGAGATTGGCCTGCTCGGCGTAGGTTCGGCGATTCAGATGCAGAATGCCCCTGGTGTTCTCCTCGACCTTGTCGAATACCACCACCGAGTCGTAGAGCGAGAACCCGAGAATGGTCAGGATGCCGATCACGGTCGCCGGCGTCACCTCGAAGCCGACGATCGAGTACACGCCTGCGGTAACGGCGACGTCGAAACCGAGGGAGGCCAGCGCCGCCAACGCCATGTGCAGTTCGAAGCGCACCGTGATGTACACCGCGACCAGCACGAGGAACACCACCAGCGCGATCAGCGCCTTTCGGGTGATCTGACTTCCCCAGGTCTCGCTCACATCCGACGCGCTGATCGCGGCCCGGCTCTCGGTACCGCTGCCGTCCTTGGGATGGAAGGCATTGAACAGATCCGTGGACAGCTTTTCGGTCTGTGCGCTGTCGAGCGCTTCCGACCGGATCAGGATCGTGGCGGCCGCACCGGTACCGACGGTCTGCACCGACACCGGGTCGCTGCCGATCGCGTCGTGGTAGACCTTCTCGGTCTCACTCGTGGTCGCCGAGCCGGCGGGGAACTGGATCTTCGATCCGCCCTCGAAGTCGATACCGAAGTTGAAGCCACGAAAGAGCATGCTTCCCAACGAGATCAGCACGATCACCAGGGTGATCACGTACCACATACGGCGTTTGCCGATCACCTCGATCGCACCGGTACCGGTGTAGAGGCGGTTGAGGAATCCGTGCCTGGGCGGGGCACTGCGCACCGAGGAGTAGACGTCGGTGGTTTCGGTGGGGTTGGGTCCCGACTTGGTGTGGCTGTTGGTCATCGCGCTCACGCCTTCCCGACGGCGGCCGCGGCCGCCTTCCGCTCACGGGCTACCTGCTGGATCGCGCCGAGGCCGTTCACCGACGGCTTGGACCAGAACGCGGTCCGCGAGGTCAGCAACACCAGTGGCGCGGTCACCAGGAACACGACGACGACGTCGAGGATGGTGGTGAGGCCGAGGGTGAAGGCGAAACCCTTCACCTGGCCGACCGCGAGGACATACAACACCGCGGCGGCGATGAAGCTCACCGCGTTACCCGACAGGATGGTGCGCCGGGCCCTGGCCCACCCGCGTGGCGCGGCCGAACGGAAACTTCGGCCCTCGCGCATCTCGTCCTTGATGCGTTCGAAGAACACGACGAAGGAGTCGGCGGTCATACCGATACCGATGATCAAACCGGCGATGCCGGCGAGATCCAGGGTGAATCCGATCCACCTGCCCAGCAGCACCATGATGCCGTAGACAGCCAAACCCGATGCGACCAAGGACAATCCGGTGATGAAGCCGAGCATCCGGTAGTACGCGAGGCAGTACAGCAGCACCACCGCGAGTCCGACGGCACCGGCGAGCAGACCCGCCTTGAGCGAGGACAGCCCGAGGGTCGCCGACACGGTCTCGGCTTCGGAGATCTGGAACGACAACGGCAGCGAACCGTACTTCAGCGTGTTCGCCAATTCCTTGGCCGAGCTTTGGGTGAAGTTACCCGAGATCTTGGTGTTGCCGCCCTGCTGCGGTCCCTCGTCCACCGTCGGGGCGCTGACGACCCTGGAGTCGAGCACGAACGCGACTCGCTTGTTGACGTATTCGCCGGTGAGCTTCGCCCACGAGTCGCTACCGCTGGACTTGAAGTTGAGGTTCACCACGTTGCGGGAGGACTGCTGGTCGAAGCCCGAGCTGGCGTCCTTGATTTCCTGACCGTCGATGCGGGTTTTGTCGAGCAGCAGGATTTCCTGACCGTTGGTCGAGCAGGTGACCAAAGGCAGGTTCGGGTCGTCGTTGCCCGCCAGCGGGTCTGCCTTACCGCAATCCAGCGCCATCGCGGCGGCTTCCTGCGTCGCGGGGTCGTCGCTCTGGCGCAGCGCCTTCGCGGTTTGGATCTCACGACTGGTCTGTTCCGACGGCGCGAGGTTCGGGTCGGCGGGCGCGGGGGTCTGCGACGGCGCGGGTGCTTGCGAGGGAGCAGGCGCGCCCTGGTCGCCGTTCGGGGTGGGCGCGGGCGGTTCCGGTGCCTGCGCCGGGAAGACGCGTCCCTGCGGCTCGGACTGTTCATCCCCCGCGGGCGCTGCCGGAGCTTGTTCCGGTGCCGCACCTTCCGGAGCGGGTGCCCCTGTGTCTCCGCCAGGAGCCGGTGCGCCACCGGGAGCTTCCTGACCCCGTTGCGGTGCCTCTTGCCCCGGCTGGGGTGCACCCGGTGCACCCGGCTGGTGCTGCCCCGCCTGTTCACGCGCGGAGACCGGGATGGCCTGCAACACCGGACGGATGTACAGCTTGGCGGTGGTCGCCAGCGTCTTGGCCTGCTGGCCGTCGTCGCCGGGCACCGTGATCGCCAGGTTGTCGCCGTCGATGACGACCTCGGAACCGGAGACGCCGAGGCCGTTGACGCGGCTTTCGATGATCTCCTGTGCCTTCTTCAGGCTGTCCTGGTTCGGCTTGCTTCCGTCAGGGGTACGCGCGGTCAAGGTGACCCTGGTGCCGCCTTGCAGATCGATACCCAACTTGGGCTTGAGCGACTTGTCGCCGGTGAAGAAAACCAGCGCGTAGATCACGGCGAGTAGCGCAACGAAAACGCCGAGCAACCGGAGCGGATGCGCCGATCCCTGCGAAGGTGGCACAGTACGTCATCTCCTATGCGAGAGGTCGGGGTCAAGAAAGAACATCAGGGAAAACACCGAGGAAGAACACAAAGCACGAAGGAACTGCGCGCCCCGACATCGGACACGGCCGATCAGCCGCGCACGCGGGCACCTACCCGGGGCGAATCGGGTAGGTGCTACCGAACGAAGTCAGTCCTTGGTCAGCCGGGTCTCGGTCTGATCGGAGGTCTCCTCGACAACGGTGGTCTCGGCCTCGGCCTGCGGAGCGGTCTCCTCCTCGGCCGGGGTGGCCACCGCGACGTCGCCCTCGGGCAGCTCGTCGTCGACGCGCACCTCCCGAATCGCCTGGCGCAGCCACGTGGTGACGACGTCCTCGGCGATCTCCAGATCGACGGTCGTTTCGTCGACCTCGACCACCGTGCCGTACAGGCCGGAGGTGGTGATGACCCGGTCGCCGACCTTCACGGTTTCCTGCATGTCCGCGACCTTCTGGGCCTCACGCTTCTGGCGCCGAACGCCGAGAAACATCGGGATGAGCAGGGCAACCAGTAGAAGCGGAAACAGAAGTTCCATCGTCGAAGTCAGTCCCTAGTTAGTGGGTGGGATGGACAAGTACCCACACAGTCTGCCAGTTCCGTTTGTCCCGCGCGGGCGCGGGTGTTCGCGGCTCCCTGGCGTCCCGAACTGATAGCGCTCCTCGCACTTCGCTCGAGCGGGAAGATCACCACCTTCCGGTGGGTGCTGAGTGGTCCGCCGAAGTGCGACGTCATCTGTGATCTGAATCACATATCGATGATGGAACCCCTTGCGCTACAAGGCCGTCCAACACAACAAGCCCGAAAAGCCGGGGGAGATCACCGAAAGGACAATCCATGTCGATGTCAACTTCCATCAGGACCGCCAATACGAGTCGTCGCGCCAAGCAAGTTATGTTCGCTCTATCGGTGGCGGGAATTCTCAGCGCGGCCACGGTGCAAACGGCGACTGCCGCGCCCAACATTTTCCGGTCAGAAGGCGAATGCATGGTCGCGGGGGGGCAGGCTGTCTCGGCAGCCGGCGGACCTTCAAAGCTGGGATTCCAGTGCAGCGTCGTCCACCACGTGCCGGCGGGTATGCTCGATTGCCCGGTGAATCCGGCGACGGAGAGGGACGGCTGCTCCGTCGAGTACTACGAACTGCGGTGGTGGAACATCTGATCTGTGCGCGCGAAAGGCGCTCTGACCTGAAATAGTTCGGTCTACTCAGGACCGAATAACACAGGATCCGAGCGCCTTTCCGGTGCGGTTACGCCGAAGGAACTTCCGGGATGCTTGTCGCGCCGTACCTGTAATCGTCGAGCGGGAAGCTCACCGCGTGCCGGTAGGTGCTGACAGTGCTGTTGGGCCGCAACAGCGCCGCCTCGCCGTGCTGATTGAAGTAGTAGCTGCGCGCGGTGGAGCAGTCGCCGCCGTAGAAGACGGAGGAGCCGAGCTTGTCGGTGACCCGGTCCAGGAATTCGGTGTTCGCCCGTTCGGTGACCTCGAAGGTGGTCTCGCCGCGGCGCACCAGCTCACCGAACAGCCTGCCCATGTGCTTCATCTGCGCCTCGATCGTGGTGAAGTACGACAGGCCGCTGTAGGAGTAGGGGCTGTTGAGGCTGAGGAAGTTCGGGAACTTCGGGACGGTAATCCCCTCGTATGCCTGAAATCTGTTGTCGCGCCAAAACTTTCCGAGGTCGGTGCCGTCGCGTCCGATGATCTCGATGGCGGGAAAATTGACGTCCCAGAGATTGAACCCGGTGGCGAGGACCAGGGTGTCGATCTCGGTCTCCGTGCCGTCGGCGGTCACGATGCCGCGCGGCGTGATCCGCTCGATCGAGCTGGTCTCCAAGCGCACGTTCGACCGGTTGAAGGCACGGAAGTAGGCGTTCGAGAAGGTGGGACGCTTGCACCCGAAGTCGTAATGCGGGGTGAGCTCACGTCGGGTTCGCTTGTCGCGCACCGAGGTACGCAGGTGCGCCTTGGCCAGCAGGCCCGCGGCCCGATTCAGCGGCTTGGCCTGCTTGAAGTGCAGGACGCCGATCACCATCAGCGCCTCGAGCATCGTGGTGTTCACCATGCGCGCGACCTGCTGCGTCGCGGGCACCCGCTCGAACAGCGTGCGCACCGCCGCGGGGATCGGCGCGTCGACCTTGGGGACAACCCAGATCGGGGTGCGCTGGAAGACGGTCAGCGCCTCGGCACGTTCGGCCAACTCGGGAACCAGTTGCACGGCGGTGGCGCCGGTACCGATGATCGCGGCCTTACGGCCGGTGACGTCGAAGTCGTCCTCCCACGCGGTGGTGTGGATGATCTTGCCTTCGAAGGTGTCGATGCCGGGGAACGGCGGGGTGTAGGGCTGGGAAAGGAACCCGGTCGCTGCGAGTAGATAGCGGCTGGTGAGGACCTCGCCGTCGGCGAGCGAGACCTCCCATTGCTGCTCGTTGTCGTCCCAGCGGGCGCCGCGCACCTCGGTGCCGAAGCGCATTCGGCGGCGCAGGTCGTATTTGTCGGCGACGTGCTCGGCGTACTTCTTCAGCTCGGCGCCCGGCGCGAACAGCCTGCTCCAGTGCGGATTGGGCTCGAACGAGTAGGAATAGGTGACCGAGGCGATATCCACCGCGAGGCCGGGGTAGTGGTTGACGTGCCAGGTCCCGCCGAGATCGTCTTCGCGTTCGAGGACGACGTAATCACCGAGACCGAGCCGATCGAGCTGGATCGCCGCCCCTATTCCGCCGAATCCCGCACCGACGACCACCGCGTCGTATCGAGGCGCCACGTCGAACCTCCACTCCCATATCTCCCGACGGGAGATGAATCGCTGTTCCCAGAATGACACATCATTCCGTTATTGACGACTGTATCATCGGGCAGGTGACGAAGCCATCCACGCGTGCCGAGCGACGCAAAGCCGAACTACGGCAAGAGATTATCGATACCGCCTTCGTCTGCTTCGCCGAAAAGGGCTACCACGCCACCGGAATCGCCGATATCGCGGGACAATTGGGCATCGGCCACGGCACCTTCTACCGATACTTCAGCAATAAGCGCGACATCATCGACCACGTCATCGACGATCTCGCGGCCCGCATCGTCGCCGCGCTCGGCCTGGAGAACGCGCCCGACGCCGCGGCGACACTGGACGAATACCGCGCCCAGGTCGACCGGATCGGCAGCGCGCTCACCGAAATCCTGGTCACCGACCGCAGGATCGCCCAGCTACTGCTGTTCCACGCCACCGGCATCGACGACGAGCTCACCGCGCGCCTCTACGGTCTACTCGACACCGCCGACGCGCTGACCGCGGGATATCTCGATCATGGCGTCGAATTGGGTTATCTGCGTGCGGATTTGGATACCATGAATACCGCGCGAGCGGTCACGGGAATGCTGCTCGCCGGTGTCGTCCACGGCTTACGCGAGCCCGACGAACAGTCCGTCACCGCGCTCAACCAGGCGATCAGGCGCCTGCTCATCGACGGCGTCCGCAAGGACTGACCCGATTCCCGCTGTTCACAGGCACGAGGTTCGAACAAGACCGATGAACGACCCACAACAGACCACCGAGTACGCAAATCACGCTTCGGCGCCCGCTCACCTGTCAGAATGTCGCCCGTGAAGCCCGAAGACCCGCACCGGATCCGATTCTCCGCCCCGTCCTCGGGGCAGCGCGGTTATCACGCCGACGAGGTGGACGCGTACCTCACCGTGGTCGCGGCCACCATGAACGGCGAGGGCACCCTCGTCGCCGACGATCTACGTCGCGTCACCTTCGACGTCGCACCCGCCGACGGGCGCGGGTATCGAGCCGACGAGGTAGACGACTATCTCGACCGCGCACGCGTCGAACTCGAACATCGCCAACGCGGCACCCGACCGTCACCCTCGGGCGAGGGCGCCCTGCTCACCCACGCCGACGTACACCAGGTGCATTTCGGTCGAGCCCCTCTCGGCAAGCAGGGCTACCGCGAAGACGACGTCGACGACCTACTCGACCGAATCGCCGACACCTTGGCACACCGCCGCCCCGGCAGTCTCACCGCCGCCGAACTCCGCAAAACCCGCCTGCGCCGCAAACGATTCGGCGGCTACCGTCTGGAGGAGGTGGACGCCTTCCTCGCACTCGCCAAATCCACCCTCGGCTCTCCCCCGGCCCGTCGGTGAAACCTCCACGACCAGAACAACACTGAGCCATTCCACGAGCCGCCGAAACCCATGTTTTCCGAGCGCGGCGAGACACGAAACAGTAAGTGCGCAGGCCCGTCTCGCAGTGGAGTGGTCGTCACGTACGCGACGAAGGAACAGGTCACGGGGTACTCGACCACGAGATACCAGGGGCATCAGCCGCCAGAAACCCCAGCGGGAGGTCGATCGCCCCGCACCGCGGCGCGATCGCCGTCAGTATTTCATTCGAACAAGTCCAGCGTCGGATGATGTTCGCGCCCACGCACTTCGATAGCGCCCACCGTGAGGTCGGCGGGCGCGACCATGCCGAGGTGTTCCCACGCGGCAGCGGTCGCGACCCGACCGCGCGGCGTACGCGCGACCATCCCCGCCCGCACCAGGAAGGGCTCGCACACCTCCTCGACGGTGGCGGCTTCCTCCCCCACCGCCACCGCGAGCGTGGAAACACCCACCGGTCCACCACCGAAACCACGCACCAGCGCGCCGAGTACCGCGCGGTCCAAACGATCCAGACCCAGCTCATCGACGTCGTACACCGCCAGTGCGGCATCGGCGATCGGCCGGGTGATGCGCCCGTCGGCCCGCACCTCCGCATAATCGCGCACCCGGCGCAACAACCGGTTGGCGATTCTCGGGGTGCCACGTGAACGGCTCGCGATCTCCACGGCCGCATCGGCTTCCACGTCCAGCCCGAGGATCTGGGCCGAGCGCAGCAGGATGTGCAGGAGTTCATCGGTTTCGTAGAAGTCCATGTGACCGGTGAAGCCGAACCGATCACGCAGCGGACCGGTCAGCGAACCCGACCTGGTGGTCGCGCCGACCAGGGTGAACGGCGCGATATCCAACGGAATCGACGTGGCGCCAGGGCCTTTGCCCACCACTACGTCGACGCGAAAATCCTCCATCGCCAGATACAGCATCTCCTCGGCCGGCCGCGCGATCCGATGAATCTCATCGATGAACAACACGTCGCCCTCGACCAGATTGCTCAACATCGCCGCGAGGTCACCCGCGCGTTCCAGCGCCGGCCCCGAAGTGATGCGCAACGCGGTGCCGAGTTCACCCGCGATGATCATCGCCATGCTGGTTTTGCCCAGGCCGGGCGGGCCGGACAACAGCACGTGGTCGGGGGTGCCGCCGCGCTGCTTCGCCCCGCGCAACACCAGCGCCAACTGCTCACGCACCCTGGGCTGGCCGATGAAATCGTCGAGAGATTTCGGGCGAAGACTGGCCTCGATCTCGCCGTCGGAGTTCAGATAGCTTGCGCTGACCTGGGATTCGGAGTCGTCGAGGTCGGGGCCTTCAGTGCCGTCTGCCATGCGTGCCTATCGATTCTTGCCGAGCGACCCGAGTGCGGCACGCAACGCGGCGGCGGTATCGAGGTCGGGACGTTCGGCGAGCACCGCGTCCACCGCGGGTTCGGCTTGTTTGGCGGGGAATCCGAGTCCGATCAACGCCTCGGTCACCTGTTCGCGCACCGGGGTCGCCGCAGGAGTGCTCGCACCGGGCAATCCGGCGGGTACCGGAACCAGATCCACCTTGTCGCGCAACTCGACCACCATGCGTTCGGCGCCACGTTTGCCGATGCCGGGCACCCTGGTCAGCGCCGCCACATTGCTCTCGGCCAACGCCTTGCGCAACGCCTCGGGCTCCAGCACCGCGAGCACCGCCATCGCCAGCCGGGGGCCCACCCCGGACACGGTTTGCAGCAGGCCGAACAGGTCGCGCGCCTCGGTGTCGGCGAAACCGTAGAGCGTCATCGAGTCCTCGCGCACGATCATCGAGGTATAGAGCCGGATCTCGACGCCGACGCTGAGCGTGGCCAGGGTCGCCGGGGTCGCGTTGAGCCGATAGCCGACGCCCGCCGCCTCGAGCACCGCGTGATCGAGCGCGATCTCCAGCACCTCGCCGCGTATCGACGCGATCACCCGCGCACCGCCTTTCGTTGTTCGGCCAATCGTTCGGTGTAGCGCTTGCGTGCCGCGGCGGCCTTGGCTTCGGCCTCGGCCATCCGCGCCAGCAGCGGCGCACGCCAACAATGGCAGATGGCCAGGGCGAGCGCATCCGCCGCATCCGCCGGTTTCGGCGCGGTCCGCAAGCCGAGTATGCGCGTTACCATCGCCGTGACCTGGGCCTTGTCCGCATTGCCGTTGCCGGTGACCGCGGCCTTCACCTCGCTGGGTGTGTGGAACGCGACCGGTATGCCGCGGCGCGCGGCCGCGAGCGCGATGACCCCGCCCGCCTGCGCCGTCCCCATCGCGGTGCGCACATTGTGCTGGGCGAAGACGCGTTCGATCGCGACGGCGCCCGGTTCGTGGGTATCCATCCAGTGCTCCGCGGCATCGGCGACCTGCAACAGCCGCTGCGCCAGATCCAGATCCGGTGGGGTGCGCACCACGTCCACATCCAATGCGGTGACCTTGCGCCCGATCCCACCCTCGACGATGCTGAGGCCGCATCGAGTGAGTCCGGGATCGACACCCATCACCCGCACGACTTCCCCTCTCCTCGGCCACGACACGAACAATTGTTCGAGAGTCTAGCCCAGGCACCGATTTTCGCGATCGAGCGACACGGACGCCCGCCACGCCTCGACGCCGCGCGACACCCGGAGTCCGGGACACTTATGCGCACGGCAGGAGATTCACAGGTTCTTGCGAGGAATGTTCTCCACAATCCCAGGGTGCCCGTTCTCGCAGCCCCACCGATTCCGGCCGCGCCGCCGACCACATTGTCCGCTGGCCACACCGGTTTCGCACACGGGACAGCCCTGTTGCAAGGCTGGCTACCGCCGACCGTGGAGGCCGTCGCCGCGATCGCGCTCGGACTCGCCATCGCGCGAATCACCAAGCGATGGTGGTTGATCCAACTGCCGGTGTGCCTGCTCGTCGGTGTCGGCGCCGCGCTCCTGGCCCGCTGGTACGTCCACGACCAGGGCCTGTCGTCGGATCCGGCGCCGACCGCGTTGTGGCTGTGTGTCGCCGCGGTCGCGACGGCCTCGGCGGTGACCGTCGTCGGGTGGCCGCGCACGCCGTGGTGGCGCCGCGGCGTCGCGCTCCTCGCGATACCGCTCACGCTGCTCAGCGCGGCGCTCGTGGTGAACCAGTGGGTCGGCTATTACCCGACGGTGCAGGCCGCGCTGAACGCGTTCACCGCGGGCCCGCTGCCGCATGAGACCGACGAGGCCGGATTGGCTACCCTGCGCGGCACCGACATCGAGACCGGACGGGTCGTCCCGGTGCAGATCCCCGAGGACGACAGCCATTTCGCGCATCGCACCGAGTACGTTTACCTTCCGCCCGCCTGGTTCACCGGTCCCACCCCGCCGGCGCTGCCGGTCGTGATGATGATCGGCGGCGAATTCAACACCCCGGCCGACTGGTTGCGCAGCGGCCAGATCATGCCCACCGTCGACAAGTTCACCGCCGAGCATGCCGGACAGGCACCGATCATGGTCTTCGTCGACGCCAGCGGAAGCTTCAACAACGACACCGAATGCGTGAACGGTCCGCGCGGCAACGCCGCGGACCACCTCACCGAGGATGTGCCGAAATACGTCGAGTCGACCTTCGGCGCCTCGACCGACCCGGCGAAATGGGCGGCGGTCGGCTGGTCGATGGGCGGCACCTGTGCCGTCGACCTCGCCGTCACGCATCCGGAACTACTGCACACCTTCGTCGATATCGCCGGGGACCTCGGACCGAGCACCGGCGACCACGAACACACCGTCGCACGGCTGTTCGGCGGCGACGAGCGGCGATGGGCCGAGTTCGACCCGTCGACGGTCATGGCGGCGCACGGACCTTACACCCAGGTCGCGGGCCTGTTCGATGATCTGACACCGCCGCGCGCGGCCGCACAACCCCCGCGAGGCCCGCACCCACCCCCCGTCGAGGTGGCCGATGCCGACGCCGGAATCGGTGGACGCGACGCGGTCCCCGACACCGGTGAGGTCGGCGCCGCCGAAACACTCTGCGCGCGTGGACGTTCAGTGGGCATCGACTGCGCCATCCATACCACCGAGGGCGAGCACACCTGGCAATTCGCCGCCGAGTCGTTCACCTCGTCGCTGCCGTGGCTGACCGAGCGCCTCGGCCTCGCGGCGCCCCCGACACGCTGAGTCGGCACCCGCAGGCGCGTGACCGGGAAAAAGACTCCGACGCGCCTGCTTCGGTGAATCCACGAAATGAACGCCGAAACGCTTCTACTATCCGAGGATGAGCAACGTTGTGAAGGCTGTCCTCGAAGGTGGGCCGAAAGACTTGCCCGCTCGCATCGTTCCGATCACCCCACCCGGCATCGAACTCAGGGTCGCGTTCCACGGCGGATTCGAGCACTTCAAGGTCACCCAACGCGAACAGGACACCCCGGAGGGACGTCTACGGGTCTACGAATGGTGTGAGCACAGCACGATCGGCACGTAACCTACCGCCGACCACGCAGACGCGGCCGGTCCGCACGGACCGGCCGCCCCAACACGTCGAGGACACTCAGCTGTCGAGCTCCGCGAGGATCTCGTCGGAGATGTCGACATTGGTGTAGACATTCTGCACGTCGTCGCTGTCTTCCAGCGCGTCGATCAACTTGATCACCTTGCGCGCGCCCTCCAGGTCGACCTGCACCGACACCGAGGGTTGGAAGCCGGACTCGGCGGAGTCGTATTCGATGCCCGCCGTCTGCAATGCCGTACGCACGGGGACCAGGTCGGTGGGCTCGCTGATCACCTCGAACGATTCGCCGAGGTCGTTGACTTCCTCCGCTCCCGCGTCCAGCACCGCGAGCAGAACGTCGTCCTCGGAAAGGCCGTTCTTCTCCAGCGTCACGAAACCCTTGCGGGTGAACAGGTAGGCGACCGAACCGGGGTCGGCCATATTGCCGCCATTGCGCGTCATCGCGACCCGAACCTCACCGGCGGCGCGGTTGCGGTTGTCGGTGAGGCACTCGATCAGTACCGCGACCCCGTTGGGTCCGTAACCCTCGTAGGTGATGGTCTGCCAGTCGGCGCCACCGGCTTCTTCGCCGCCGCCACGTTTGCGGGCGCGCTCGATGTTGTCGTTGGGAACCGACGTGCGTTTCGCCTTTTGGATGGCGTCGTACAGAGTCGGATTGCCGTCCGGGTCACCGCCACCTGTGCGGGCCGCCACCTCGATGTTCTTGATCAACTTCGCGAAGAGTTTCCCTCGTCGCGCGTCGACCACGGCCTTCTTGTGCTTGGTGGTGGCCCATTTGGAGTGGCCGCTCATTCCCCTACTTCCCTCAGGTCGATGGCATGTCAGGTCGTGTGCCGAAGCGGTACGACCGGGCGAACAACTCCCCCAGCTTACTCAATCGGTCCGTACGCCCTTCCGAACCGGGTCCTCAGGCGGCGCGAACCAGATCCACGAACAGCCGGTGCACCCGCAGATCACCGGTGACCTCGGGGTGAAACGAGGTGGCGATGACATTGCCCTGTCGCACCGCGACGATCCGACCGGCCGCGGGGCCGTCGGGCACGGTCGCCAGCACCTCGACGTCGGGCCCGGCCCGCTCCACCCACGGTGCGCGGATGAACACCGCGCGCACGGGGCCGTCGTCGAGTCCGGCGAACGCCAGGTCGGTCTCGAACGAGTCGACCTGGCGCCCGAAGGCATTGCGGCGCACCGTCATATCGATTCCCGACAGGTGCTCGGCGTCGACGCGGGTATCGAGCACCTCGGAGGCCAATAGGATCATTCCCGCACAGGACCCGTAGGCGGGCAATCCGTCGCGCAGCCGCGCACGCACCGGTTCGAGCAGGTCGAAGACGTCGAGCAACTTGCTGATGGTCGTCGACTCGCCGCCGGGCAACACCAGCGCGTCGACCCGGTCCAGCTCGGCGGCTCTGCGCACCAACACCGGCTCGGCGCCACAGTGCGCGAGGGCGGCGACATGTTCTCGTACGTCCCCCTGGAGAGCCAGCACACCGATGGTGGGCGTCGAGGCCGAGGGCGCGACGTCGGCGACAGGTACTGCGACCGGGGAAGCGTTCACCCCCGAAGTTTACGAGCGCAGCCGGTGTGAACGCGCTCACGGTACCGACAGGCACCGTAAGTCCAGGATTGTCGACGCGGCACAGGCGCGGCTTCGACCACCACGAGCACGCTCGGACGCCGTGCCGAGCAGCCGCACGCCTCACCACGGTCGACAGGCCCCGACCGCGCACCTCGCCGGACCCGATCCACTGTGCGCGATCACCTGCACCAAGGGCGAGCTGCGCTGTACCGATTCCGGTCGCCCGTCAGAGCTGCGAACCTTCCCCGTCCACTGCGAGTTCGGCACCGGTCGTATACGTGGCATCGAATGCCAGGAACACCACCGCCGCGGCGATTTCGGCGGGCCACGACGCTAAGCCCTGGTGCTCGGAGAACTGGTGAGCTCCCCGTCATCGGCCAAACTTCTATACGCAGACGCCTCAGCTACGTCGACCGCCCGAATGACAAGGTGGCCGACACCGCAGCGGAAAACGACCGGCAGCGGGGTCCGGCCCGTGCGGCGGCGCGGTACAGGGTCCGTGCCGCCGCATGTCGCGGATGCCTTACTCGGCCACACCGCTGAGTTCGTTGGGTGCCGCCGCCAGCGTGGTCTGCGCGGCGACGGTGCCGGTGGCGAGGTCGATCCGGTAGACCTTCTTGCTCGCGGTGTCGGAGACGTAGACGTCGCTGCCTCGTGTGAAGATCGCGGGCCGCGCTTCCTGCCACCGCAACGGCTCCTCCCACGCGTCGGTCACCGGGATGGTGCGCACCACGGCACCGGCCTCGGGGTCGATGACGTGGATTCGCCCGTCGGTTCCGAGCACAAGGGCCTCCCCCTGTGGCCCGCGAGCCAGCGAGCGGAAGGTGTAGCTCGTGCCGATATCCACCAGCCGAATCTTGCCCTCGCGCGTATCGATCAGCGAAACCTGGTGCGGGCGCTCGAGTTCGGCGTCCTTGTCCTGCTTGTAGTCGCCGAGCGCGATCGGTGAGGCCTCGCTTCCCGACTGGTTGCCGATCCGGCCGTACGGCGTGGGGCTGTGCACTTTGGTGATGGCGCCGTCGCGATAGACGAGCGCGCCCGTTTCACAGCCGATGACGACGGCCTCACCCTGCACGGTGGATTCCCCGTGCACACCGGCGCAGTCCTCGTTGCGCGTGATCTCCTTGCGGTCCTTGTCCAGCACCGCGATACCCGTGCGCTTCTCCTCGGTGCCGAGTGTGAGCACCAGTTCCCCGTTCGACAGCTCGACCGCGACGCCGTGGTGTGGTGCCGCCGCCTTGTACGACGAAGTTTCCGGCTTCTCGTGGTCGAGTTGCTTCGGATCGAAGGCGGTGACCTCACCGCTACCGTCGGCGAACAGCACGGTGCGTCCGGCGTGACGCACCACGTGTCCGGGTTTGGCCGCGGGGAAAACAGTGTCGGTCAACTCGCCGTGTGCGGCGTCGAGCACCTGGAAGCCGTCCTTGGTCGACACCAGGATGTGGCGGTCGTCGCCCGCCGGGTTGAGCCGCAGGAAACCGTCGAGCGGCACCTCACCGGCGGCGGTCAGCGATTTTCCGTCCAGTAGATAGATTCCGCCGTCGTAGGTGACCGCGATCGGCTCGGCGATCGCGGGACCGGACTGCGCGTCGGACGTCGAATCGTCGGTGCCACAACCGGATAGGGCGAACACCGAGCCCAACAGTGCCGACAGTGCCGCCGATTGCGCGGCGCGGGAACGTAACCGCATGTGCTTCTCCATTTTCTCGTGCTGCTGTGAATCAAGGCGCGGCGAGGCCGCGCACGATGGCGTCGGTATTGGCGCGCATCATGTCGAGGTAGGTGGATGCGCCGCCGCCGGGTTCGGTGAGCGACTCGGAATACAAGGCGATCACCCGCACGTGCACACCCGCCTGTTCGGCGAGGACGCGTGCGAGCCGGTCGGGTTGCGAGGAGTCGGCGAAGACCGCGGACACGCCGGCGGTGCGGATCGTCCCGGCGAGCCCGGCCAGATCGGATGCGCTCGGCGAGGCGAGCGTGGTGCCACTCGGTATCACGGCACCGATCACCTCGAAGCCGAAACGCTGCGCCAGATAACCGAATACGTGATGATTGGTGACCAGCTTGCGGCGCTGCGGCGGCAGTGCGGCGAACTGCTCCCCCATCCATCGGTCGAGGTCGGACAGCTGTTCCAGGTAGCGCGTCGTGTTGGCGCGCACGGCGTCGACGTCGATGCCGTCGACCTGGGTGACCTGCTCGCTGATCAGCTCGACCGCGCGCCGCACGCGCGCGGGATCGGTCCAGAAGTGCGGGTCCGCGCCGCCACCGTCGTCGCTGAGGTAACGAATCGGGTCGATCCGCTCACCGACCGAAAGCGTCCGCACCCCGGACTGTTCGGCCGCCTCGACATGACGGTGCACTCCCTCTTCCAAACCGAGTCCGTTGTGCACCAACACATCCGCACGCTCGATCCGTGCCGCCGTGCGTGCGGAGATAGCGAACTGGTGCGGGTCGGCGTTCGGCGGCATCAAGACCGTCACCGCCGCGGTGTCGCCCACCACGGCGCGGGTGAGGTCGCCGAGAATATTGGTGGTGGCCACGATTTCGGGGCCGTCGTCGCTCTCGGCGGTGCAGGAGGTGGCCACCGTCAGCGTGATCAGGGCCAGGCACACGCGGATCAGGTTTCTCATCGGCCGGTCTCCACCATGTGCGCGGGCGCGATGTCCAGGTCGAATGTGCGTGCCCGACGCAGATTGTCGCGATAGTCGATTTCGTGGACGACCCGCGCACCCCCATCGTTGATGTAGGCGCGATCGGTATCGATCTGGATCACCGGCAGCGGCCCGTTGTTCGGGATCGGACCCAGCAACGGCACCTGGCCGGTCTGATCGCCGGTGGCGCTGTCGTAGGAGTGCAGGACGCCGTCGCGGGTCAGCGCGAGCAGGACGCTGCCCTCGCCCGCGGTATTCACCGCGACTGTCGGCCCGGTCTCGATCAAACGCCAGCTCCGCGTGCGAACGTCGAGTACCCAGATCCCGCGCTCACCAGCCCGTGCGACGAGGGTGGTGCTGCCGGGGCGATGCGCGAACTCGCTCGCACGCTCGGGGGCTGAAACTTGTTGTGGATAGCCGATTTTCGCCGACTCGAATCGGCCTTCGGAACCTCGGACGAGCACCGCACCGTCGGCGCAACCGACGACGAACCCGCGTCGTGTCACCGCCGATCCACTCGGTGCGCGACAGCTTTCGGGCGGTGACGAGACCACCGCTCCTTCGCGGGTGCGCACCTCGACCCTGCCGCTGTCTTTCGCGATCACGACGAGGTGCTCGGCGTACGGAACCGCGAGAGCGTCGGCGAGCACGTCGCGCTCGGTGATCCGACCCTCGTCCAGTTCGGCACGATCGAGCAGCGTGGTCCCGGACTCGGTGACCACACCGGTGACGACGGGGTCGCTGTGCACCGCACGCACACCGCCGCGTTCCAGTGCACCGACTTCCCGGATCGCCGCGCGGTAGTAGTGCACGTGATCGCCGTGGTCGACGGTCCAGGTCCCGCCGTCCACGATCCTGGTGGCGGCACCGGTCTCGGCGTAGGCGAAGCGATCGTCGCCGCGCAGACTCGTGATGCCCGACACCGGGTCGACCTCGGTGACAGCGCCGTCGATGAGGTCGACCACCCGCATCGCACCGGCGGTATCGGCGACGACGAGCCGGGTCTGTGGCGCGTCGGTTTCCTCCGCGCCTGCCACGTAACCGTGCGGCGTCTCGACCGGCGCTTCGGAATCCGCTGTGTCCGAACCGCATCCGACCAACGGCACCGCGGCGATCAGAACTCCCAGCAGCGCCACGGTATTCGCGCGCGGCGGCCGGATCCTGGTGCGGGCCCACGCCGCGAACGCGGAGGCGAAGAACAGGCCGACCGCCACCGCGACGATGGTCGCGCCCGCCGCGGTGCCCGCGTGCCACGAGACCAACAGGCCCAACACGGTCGCGACGGCACCGAAGGCCGCCGCCAGCACCATGATCACCGGAATGCGGTCGGCCCAGTAGGTCGCGGCGGCGGGTGGCGCGATGAGCAGACCGAACACCAGCAGCGTGCCCGCGACGTGGAACGAGGCGACGATCGCGACCGTCAGCAGACCGAGCAGTGCCGCCTGCGCCCAGCGCGGCCGCAAACCGAGCGTGTGTGCCTTGCGCGGTTCGAAGGCCAGCGCGACGAACGCGCGGTGGCCGAGCACGGTGATCACCATGGCGATCGCGAGCGCGGCCACGAGATAACCGAGGTCGCGGTCGCGAATGGCCAGCACATCGCCGAAGAGAAACCCGGTGACGTCGACCGCGAACGACTGCGATCGCGACACGATGATGACGCCCGCCGCCAGCATGCCGACGAACATCAGCCCGATCCCGGTGTCCGCGGTGAATCGTGAATTGCGCTGCAACGCGGTCACGCCCAGTGCCATGGCCGCGGCGCTGCATGCCGCACCCACCAGCAGGTTGCCGCCGAGCAGCGAGGCCACCGCGACTCCGGGGAGCATCCCGTGCGCCATCGCGTCACCGAGAAAAGCCATGCCGCGCACCACGACCCACGTACCGGCGAGTGCACAGACACAGGAGACCAACAACCCACCCCACAGCGCGCGTTGCACAAAAGCCACCTCGAACGGCGCAAATAGGACATTCATGACCGACACTCTATAGTGATAATGATTTTCAATTCAAGTTAGGTGTTGAGGTGCCCACGACAACAACCCCCGCGGTCCGCATCGACTCGGTCGCCGCCGGATACCACGCACGACCCGTCCTCCACTCGATCACCACCGACATCCCCGCAGGTCGGATCACCGCGGTCGTCGGACCGAACGGCTCGGGAAAGTCGACATTGCTCAGCGTGATCGCCGGTGTCCTGACCCCGATCTCGGGCACCGTCGTGCGCACCGGAACTCGCCGACCCGCCCTCGTCGTCCAGCACAGCGCCGTCTCCCCCACGCTGCCGCTCACCGTGCGCGACACCGTCGCCATGGGCCGCTGGGCCCACCGCGGCCCATGGCGACGCCTCACCCGCGCCGACCACGCCCTGGTGCACGACTGCATGGACCGCCTCGGTATCGCCGAGCTGGCACGTCGCCGACTCACCGCACTCTCTGGCGGCCAACGGCAACGCGCGCTGCTTGCCCAAGCACTCGCACAGGAGTCCGACCTGCTGCTCCTCGACGAACCCAGCACCGGGCTCGACACCGAAGCCCAACAACAGATCTCACGAATCCTGCGCGAGCTCACCACCGACGGCGTCACCGTCGTGCAGACCACCCACGACCACCAGGAGGCGCTGGAGGCCGACCATCGCCTGCACCTACGCGGCGGACACCTGAGCACCCCCGCCTAATCGGCACCGAAACCGGCGGCCGCGAGGATCTCGGCCTGGAAGTGCGGGCATTCGGTGAAATCCGCATAGCGGCAGGTGAGTACGTGCCCGATCAGGTGTTTCGAGGCTTGAATCCTGGCCAGCTGCTCATCGAGTTCCTCGAGGTGCGACCGAAGGACACCACGGCGGCTCGGGCCGTCACCGGCGTCGAGCAGGTCGCGGGTGCGCGCCAAGCCGAGACCGACCCGTTTGCTGTGCAAGATCAACGCGACCCGCGCTGCCTGTGTCGACGAGTAGCGGCGCTGTCCGCTCACCCGCGTCGCCGGTGTCAGCAGGCCGACGCTTTCCCAATGCCGCAATACATGGGGTGCGAGCCCGAAGCGGGCGGCGAGTTCGCCGATGGACCACGTCGGCTCGGGACGATCCGTCGGCTCGGGGCTTGACTTCATGTTCACATTAACTTGCAGTCTTGGCTCCGACGTCAAGCAGAGGAGCGCCGATGACCAAGCCCGAGACCGCACGATTCTGGGACGAACGCTACGCAAGCCCCTTCGCGTCCTACGGCACCGAACCCAACGACTACCTGCGCGAGGTCGCGGGAAAGATCCCCGACGGCCCGGTACTTTGCCTTGCCGAGGGCGAAGGGCGTAATGCCGTGTTCCTTGCCGGACAAGGACATCGGGTGACCGCGCTTGATCTGTCGGAAGTCGGCCTCGCGAACGCCGCGGCCCTGGCCGCGCGGCACGGGGTGTCGCTCGAGACCGTCGTCGCCGACATCACCACCTTCGACCTCGGCGAACAGCGTTGGGCGGGCATCATCGCCATCTGGGCGCATCTGCCCTCGGAGCTGCGGCCGGGGCTGCACGCGGCCTGCGTGCGCGCGCTGCGACCCGGCGGGGTTTTCGTGTTGGAGGCCTATACCCCGCGCCAGCTGGACCGACCGGGTGTCGGCGGACCGCCGATCGCCGACGCGCTGCCCACACCGGAGGAACTTCGCCGCGACCTGACGGGATTGCGGCTAGAGCAGTGCCGAGAAGTCGATCGCGAGATCGCCGAGGGCACCTTCCACCACGGTGCGAGTACGACCGTGCAGGTGCTCGGCGTGAAACCGGCGGGACCGGAGCCGATCGGCTGAACACAGTCGCTCCACCACTGGCGAGGCGACGCCGCCGTGGTGGCAGCCTACCGGAACTCCGTTGCGGCGTAGCGTGTTTCGGCCACCGTGCGCCGGCGACTCAGTCGGCGCGCAAAGTACGGGTCAGACCCTCTTGCACCACGCTCGCGACCATATTGCCCGCGCGGTCGAAGATCTTGCCCTGGGTGAGCGCGCGACCGAAACCGGCCGACGGCGAAGACTGGTCGTAGAGCAGCCAGTCGTCGGCACGGAACGGACGCAGAAACCACATCGCGTGGTCGAGCGAGGCGTTCTGGGTGTCTTCGTCGGGGTGGGTGACCTTCGAGGAGCCGAGCAACGTCATATCGCTCATGTAGGCGAGGGTGCACACGTGGAACAGCGGGTCGTCGGGCAACGCGTGCCGGTAGCGGAACCACACCTGTTGCGGGGACACCACACCCACACGCTGCGTGACGTGCTCGGGCGGCACG
The DNA here is from genome assembly GCF_039543305.1 of Nocardia callitridis. NCBI lineage: Bacteria > Bacillati > Actinomycetota > Actinomycetes > Mycobacteriales > Nocardiaceae > Nocardia > Nocardia callitridis. The sequence continues at coordinate 1,283,390 of NZ_BAABJM010000002.1, forward strand.
ATCCTGATGTCCCAGTGCTCCCATTCGCGCATCATCCACAGTCGCTCGAGACTCAGCGTGGTACTGGCGTCGGGCAGGTCGTCCGGCGACTGCACCGCGGGCATCTCGTCCTGGTGCTGCGGGCCGTTGTCGCCGATGTGAAAAGACGCCGACATGGTGAATATCGCGTCGCCGTCCTGCACGCCGGTCACCCGACGGGTGCAGAACGAGCGCCCCTCGCGAATGCGTTCCACCTGGTACACGGTGGGCTCATCCGGGTGACCCGGCCGAAGGAAATATCCGTGCAGCGAGTGCACCTGGAACCGTGGCTCCACCGTGCGCACCGCCGCGACCAGGGCCTGCCCCGCAACCTGACCGCCGAAGGTCCTCGGCAGCTGGGTCTTGGTGGACGCACCACGGAAGATGTCGCGCTCGATTCGCTCGATCTCCAGCGCCTCTTCGATTGTCGCCATGACGTGAGATTATCCCGCCGCCCCCGATTCGCCCGATTCGCCCACGCCGCTTTGTTGCCCGCCCCACAGCGGGCACGCGAGGCGGATGAGTCGTTTGCTGTGATGGAGGGATGCCACGCTTCGTCCCGATCAGCCAAAACGCGATGCTCGACCTGCTCGCCGAGCGGGTGCGCGCGCTGCGGGATCACACGGTGATCGCGATCGACGGCGCCGATGCCGCGCACCCCGTCGAGCTCGCACACCGGGCGGCCGAGGTGCTGCGCCAGGACGGACGCCAGGCCGAGGTGGTCTCGGTGCACGACTACGTCCGCCCCGCCGCGTTACGGATGGAATTCGGCGTCGACGAAACGTCCTATCGCACAGCGTGGTTCGATTACGCCGCGATCCGACGCGAAGTGGTCGACGCGATGCACGACCACGGTCGCTGGCTGCCGAGATTGTGGGACGAGCGCACCGATCGCTCGGCCCGCGACACCATCCGAAGCGCCCGGCCATGCGCCGTCATCCTGGTAGCCGGGCCGATGCTGCTCGGCCGCGAGCTGGGCTTCGACCTGAGCGTGCGTTTGGACCTCAGCGAACCAGCACTGCGGCGCGCCACGCCGACCGAAGACCGGTGGACCCTGGGTGGACTGCTCGCCCACGAGGCCGAACCCACCGAATCCCCCACCCTGTTCCTGCGCTGGGATCACCCGACCCGCCCGGCGCTGCGGCAATCGTGACCGGCCGGGCGGGGCCGAACGCGCACTCACGCGCAGGCGGGTGACTCCTGGTTCAGATTCGTCAACGCCGTGCAGGCCCATTCCTTCTGCACCTTCCATTCGCCGTTGTCGGCGACGAACGGGACATCCACCGGGTTCTGCTGGCCGTTGACGGTGAGTGTGCCCTGGGCACTGAGGCTTTCCCCGAACGCGGTAACACCGGTGACCTGCGCGACCGCACCGGCCTCCCGATAGGCGTTGGCCAACCGGTTGGGCAATTCGGGGTCGGCTTCGATGCCCTGGACGAGGTTCAGCTTCTCCTCGTTGGGCACGGCCGGGTCCAACGCACGCTGCAACAGGCCGTTCAGCTCTTCCGCGGACGGCTTCGGCGGAACATTCGCCTCCTCGGCGGCGCTGGTGCTCGCCGCCGAGGAGGTCGAAGGGGAAGCGGTCTTCTCGGAGTCGTCGCTGCCACACGCCGTCAGGCTCAGCGCGGCGGCTACGGCGACACCGATCAGGGCGATATGTCCGGTCCTACGATGCGTCAACTGGCTCATCCTTTGCGTTCGCTTGCCGAATTCGACTGACAAGACGGACGCTACCCAGGCCGATTGTGGAAACCATGAGGCCACGGTCTGGCCATCGTGAGAAAGGCGGGTTACCAGCCGCGCTCGGCCAGTCGATGATCCACCGGGAGCTGCTCGACATTGATGCCGACCATCGCCTCACCCAGGCCGCGCGAGACCTTCGCCAGCACGTCGGGGTCGTCGTGGAAGGTGGTCGCCTTCACGATCGCGGCGGCGCGCTGCTCCGGGTTGCCCGACTTGAAGATGCCCGAGCCCACGAAGACACCTTCGGCGCCCAGTTGCATCATCATCGCGGCGTCGGCCGGGGTGGCGATGCCACCCGCGGTGAACAGCACCACCGGCAGCTTGCCGGTCTCGGCGATCTCCCGGACCAGCTCGTAAGGGGCCTGCAACTCCTTGGCCGCGACGAACAGCTCGTCCGCCGGCAGCGAGGAGAGCTTGCGAATCTCCTGGCGAATCTTGCGCATGTGCGTGGTGGCATTCGACACGTCGCCGGTACCGGCCTCACCCTTGGACCGAATCATGGCCGCGCCCTCGGTGATTCGACGCAGCGCCTCACCCAGGTTGGTCGCGCCACAGACGAACGGCACGGTGTAGTTCCACTTGTCGATGTGGTTGGCGTAGTCGGCGGGGGTCAGCACCTCGGACTCGTCGATGTAGTCCACGCCGAGGCTCTGCAAGATCTGCGCCTCGACGAAATGGCCGATCCTGGCCTTGGCCATCACGGGAATGGAAACCGCCTCGATGATCCCGTCGATCATGTCGGGATCGCTCATCCTGGAGACGCCGCCCTGGGCACGAATATCGGCGGGTACCCGCTCCAACGCCATCACCGCGACCGCGCCGGCGTCCTCGGCGATCTTGGCCTGGTCGGCGGTGACCACGTCCATGATCACCCCGCCCTTCAGCATTTCGGCCATGCCACGCTTCACACGGGCGGTACCGACGGTCTGGGTCGTCTCGGGGGTGGTCACGGCTATCTCCTGAGTCATGTGCGCCAATCGGGGTCACGTCCGTACTGAACGCCCCGATTCTAGGCGTCGCGCCCAGACCCCTTGATAGCCAGTTCGGGCGCACTGGTCTGGTGTGAATCGGGCCAGTGCGTCCGGCACCCCGGGGTCACAATGGTGCGACGACCAGCAGTTTCGCCCAATACTCCGCAGCGGCGGGGCCCACATAGGGCAACAGGAAATCGAACAACAGATACGACATGAATCACTACCTCCACGCACCGAACCACGCGCCCGATATCCGAGCACGTCTCGCACTGGCTACCCCGGATACGCCGGTCCAGTCACCCGGAGCACCCGAAAGTGAACCAGATCACACTACAGCGGTCCGGTCAGCGAATGGAACGCACTTTCGGCTGGGGATGTCCGGATGTGGCCGACGCCGCGAGAAGCGGGCGCCGAGATCGTTCGGAGAGACCGCCTCGTCAACCCGCAGCGCCCGGCGGCACCGCCCATTCCACCGACTGACCGGTGATCTCGGCGATTCGGTCGAAGTCGTGGTCGTAGTGGAGCACGGTAAGGCCATGGTGCTCGGCGACAGCGGCAATGATCAAGTCGGGAATCTTGACACTGCGATGCAAGCTACGTCCGCAGAGTTGTTCCTGTACCTGCCACGCTCGTTCCCACGCCTTATCCGGGGTGGGGAGGTATTGCAGTGCGTATCGACGAGCATCCCCCAGGGCCTGGTGATGGTCAGCGGATCTCGCCGACACACCGGCTTCGAGGTCCGCTATCCCACAGGTGGCCAGTAGGCCGCGTTCCATGAGCGGCCCCACCCGTGCATCCACTACATCGATATGCATCCGGAATCCGGCGGACTTATCCAGCAGATATCGCGCGGTCACGACGTCTGCGCCCGCTCGCCGCCCTCCCACATCGCGTTAACCTTCGCTTCGTGCGCTAGGCCGTCCGAGTCACCGACCATCATCGCGCGCAGGTTCCGTGCCGCGCTCTGCCGCAGCGCCACCCGCAGGGCGGCGTGAACGGTGTCCTTCTTCGTCGCGGTCCCCAGTTCCTGCGCTGCCTTCGACAACAAGTCGTCATCGAGGTCGATCATCGTTCGCGTCACACGGCAAGCATACCCCATGGGTGCACAGGTCTTATGCCTCGAGAAGGCATAAGGTGGATGCACAGATGCCCGCGAACCCGCACGACAGAAATTCGTCAGAGCGCGGTCCGGTCAGCGAATGGAACGCACTTCCGGCTGGGTATTTCCGGATGCGGCCGACGCGGCCTCAGGGAGCAGGGTGTCGAGATCGTTCGGGTAGACCGCCTCATCGCGTGCCTGCAAGGCCACGATGTCTTCGGCGGTACACCACTTGTGCGCGCTGATGGTGTCGCGCTCCAGGGTGGTGAAGTTCGTCGTCTGTGGCTCGAAGCCGGGCGCGCGCAAGGCGAAGAACAGTTCCTCGGCGCGGATCAGCTGACCGTTGAACGGGAAGACCGCGATCCGACGCCAGATCGGCCCCTGCAAGGTCGTCGGGTCCGCGCGATAGCCCGTCTCCTCGAACAGTTCCCGCGCCGCGGCGGTACGCAGGGACTCTCCCGGTTCCACCCCGCCGCCGACGGTGAACCAGAACGCCACGTCGGGGGTGCTGCGATCGCTGCCGCGCAGCAGGAGCACCCGGTCGTACTCGTCGAGCAACACGATGCGCGCGCTGGTGCGCAGGGTGTCGACGGGCAGGCCGGTCGCCGCGGCGGGGGTAGCGCGCTCGGTGATCTCGAAATACGTGGGCAGCGGCGCGGTGCCGCCGAGGTGCAGCAGCCGTACCGGACGACGCGTGCGCAGGGCCAAGGTGTCGCGCACGGCATCGTTGTGGAAGCGGCGCGCGATCAGGACGCGCGCTTCGGCGTCGGCCAGTTCGGCCACCAACTGCGGACGCAGATGCGCGATGTCGATACCCGACAGCGCCGAGGACAACCGGTTCTCCACCGTTTCCTTGTCCCGCCGGTCCACCCGCTCGGCCTGGTCGGCCAACGCCGACAACCGCGCGGCACGATCGGTACTGTCCTGGTCCGACGCGGGACCCGCGATCGAGATCGCCACGGCCCGAGCCACCACCGCGCGCCGCGCGAGCGCCGACTCCAACGCCTGCCACGACTGATCCGACCGTACGTGCAACCGGTCGAGCCGATTGGCCGTGGAGTAGGCCCACAAGCCGATCGCGACGATCACCGCGGCGATCAGCGCGAGAACGAGAACCGTGGTCGCGGAGAAGGTGATCATCCTGCGGCCCGCACGCGCACATCACCGACGGTCACGGTCTCGTAGACCCGCAGAATCTGTTCGGCCACCACCGGCCAATCGTATTCGCCGACCACCTGGGTCGCGGTGCGCACCAGGCTCTCCCGCGCCGCGTCGTCGGTGAGCAGAGTATCCAAGGCGCGCGCCAGCGCCGCCGAATCACCAATGGGGACAAGAACTCCCGCCGCACCATCGCGCAACACCCGACGGAAAGCGTCCAGTTCGCTCGCGACAACGGCGGTCTGCGCGGCCATCGCCTCGATCAGGATGATGCCGAAGCTCTCGCCACCCAGATTCGGGGCCACGTAGACATCCGCGCTGCGCATCGCCGACGCTTTCTCGTCATCGGTGACCTGTCCGAGGAAACGCAGATGTGCGGCGTTCGCCCCGGCCTCCTTGCGCAGCCGCTCCTCGTCACCGCGTCCGACGATCAAGATCTCCAAGCCGGGGTGGCGCCGGACCAGCTCGGGCAGCGCGCCGAGCAGCACCGCCATCCCTTTGCGCGGCTCGTCGTAGCGGCCGAGAAACAGCACCGTCGGCCCTTCGCGCGGGTACCCGGGCAGCATCGGCGCCCGCGCGAAGGCGGGCACGTTCACGCCGTTGGGGATCTCCACCGCGTCCGAGCCCAGCGCCTCCACCTGCCACCGCCTGGCCAGCTCCGACACGGCGATCCGGCCGCTGATCTTCTCGTGATAAGGCCGGAGTACGCCCTGAAAGGTGCTGAGTATCAACGATTTCGTGGTCGAGGTGTGGAAGGTCGCGACGATCGGGCCCTCCACGACCTTCAACGCGAGCATCGACAGGCTCGGCGCGTTGGGTTCGTGAATGTGCAGCACGTCGAAGTCGTTGGCCTCGACCCAGCGGCGAATCCTGGTGAAGGTCATCGGCCCGAACGACAGCCGCGCGACCGACCCGTTGTACGGAATGGCGACGGCGCGCCCCGCGGAGACCACGAAGTCCGGCAGCGGGGTGTCGTCGGAGGCGGGCGCGAGCACGCTCACCCGGTGGCCACGCTCGATGAAAACCCGCGCCAACTCGACCACATGCGCCTGCACCCCACCCGGCACATCGAACGAGTACGGGCAGATCATGCCGATCTTCATGAAGGGCCCTCGGTCGAGTCACCGGACGCATCGGACCGCGCGGTGGTCGGACGCTCGACCGCCGAGTCTGTGTTCGCCGACTCCCCAGCCACCGGACGCTCCCGCGCCAGGTGTTCGGTCACCGTAGCTTCGGTCGCCGAAGACGATCCACACTCGGACGCCGGCTCTCCGGCCATAGGAAGCTCCTCTCCCTGGGGCTCAGTCACCACATCGTCGGTCGCCGAAGGGCGCGGTACGGTCCGCTCGGTCGGTGAATCCTCGGTCGCCGTCGGGTCCGTTGTCGAACCCGTGATCGCGGCCGCCCCCGAGATCGCCGCTTCGGTAGCGGAACGCGGCGCGCCCGCTGCCTCGGTCAACGGTCCTCGCGCGGCGGCGATTCTGGCCAACCGCGCCTCGGACAGGTCCTGCTCCCACAGGGGCTGCAACATATGCCAATCCGCGGGATGTGCGGCGATATTCGCCGAGAAGCGATCGGCGACCGCCTGCGCCGCGGCGCTCACCCCCGCGGAAATATCCACCGGTGCTTCCACTTTCATGCCCCACCCCTCGCGACCGTCGGCCTCGGTGAACCACACGTGCACGGGAAGCAACCGCGCTCCGGTCTCCTCGGCCAGTTTCGCCGCCCCCGCTGGTAGCCACGTACGCGCACCACACAACGTCACAGGAACACCGCGCCCGGTGAGGTCGCGCTCGCCCATCAGGCACACCACCTTGTTCTCCCGCAGCCGCGTCGCCAGCAAGCCGAACGGCGGCTGCTCACCGCCGGTCAGCGGAAAAACCTCGAAACCGAGGCTTTCCCGATAGGCGACGAACCGCTCGAACAACGACTCCGGTTTCAGCCGCTCCGCGACTGTCGCGAACGTTCCGTGGTTCTGCACCAACCACACCCCGGCCACGTCCCAGTTCCCCGAATGCGGCAGCACCAGCACCACACCGCGTCCCTCGGCCAGACCCGCCGCCAAGTGCTCGGTGCCCGCCACGGTGAGTTCGCCGATGTCCGCGTGGTTCATCGAAGGCAGCCGGAACGCCTCACGCCAATACCGCGCGTAGGACCGCATGCTCGCCGCGATCAGTTCGTCGGGCACCGCGGCGGGTGTAGTACCCGACACCTGAGCAAGGTTGCGCCGCAACTGGTTCGGCGCACCGCCCTGGCGAAATGCGCGATTGGCACGGCGGGCGACCCGATCGGCACCCCAGTCGAACGCGCGCCGCGCCGTCGACTCCGGCAGTGCGCGCACCAGCCGCCAGCCCGCCGCGTAGGCCAAGTCGGTCGCACCTGACCTAACGCGCTCTGCCATCGAGGGCGCGGGGTCGCCGTCCGATCCGGTCACGAAGACGGCCCCTGGTCGGACCCGTTGGGCGTCGGCGCGGCGGGCGCGATGATCTGGCGCGCGCCGGGCGAATTACGCACCGCGAGCACCCGCTGGAACACCGTCACCACGCTGAGCACGGCGAGCACCCACATCGCGACGTGCACCGCCCAGGTCAACCATTCCAGATTCCAGTAACCACCGATTCCGGTGAAGCCCGCGCCGACCAGCACGATGATCAATCGATCGGGCCGTTCGATGATCCCACCGTCGGCCGAAAGGCCGCTGGCCTCGGCCCGTGCCTTCGCATACGAAATCACCTGCGAGGTCACCAACACGATCAGGGTCGCCACGAACAACGGCTTGTGGTTCTCGTGGAACACCGCCCACCAGGCCAGACCGGCGAAGATCGCACCGTCGGCGACCCGATCACAGGTGGCGTCGAGCACCGCACCGTATTTGGTGCCGCCGCCGCGCGCACGTGCCATCGCGCCGTCGAGCATGTCGAACATGACGAACAGCCAGATCACCATCGTTCCCCAGAACAGGTGACCCGAGGGGAACAGGGTGACCGCGGCGATCACCGACGCCGCGGTGCCGATCAAGGTCATCGCGTCAGGGGTGAGTCCCGTGCTGACCAGAGCTCTGCCCAGCGGCGCGGTGGCCTTGGCGAACGTCGCGCGGCCGAAGAAACTCAACACTGCTTGTCGACCTCGGCCCACGCGCCGGCCAGCAATGCCCTGGTGTCGCGCAACAGTTGCGGCATCACCTTCACGCCACCGACGACGGTGATGAAGTTCGCGTCCCCACCCCAGCGGGGCACGATGTGCTGGTGGAGGTGGTCGGCGAGCGAACCGCCCGCCACCGCACCGAGATTCAGGCCGACATTGAAGCCGTGTGGCCGCGACACCTGCTTCATCACCCGGATCGCCTGCTGGGTGAACGCCATCAGTTCGGCGCTTTCTGCGGCGGTGAGGTCTTCGAGGTTGGCAACCTTGCGGTAGGGCACCACCATCATGTGACCGGGGTTGTACGGGTACAGGTTGAGGACCGCGTACACGACCGCACCGCGCGCGATGACCAGGCCGTCTTCGTCCGACATCAACGGAATGTCAGTGAACGGGTGGCCGGTGGACTTCTCGTCGGTGGCCTTCGCTTCGGCGCTGGCCGCCTCCGCGATGTAGGACATCCGGTGTGGTGTCCACAACCGTTGTAATCGGTCGGGGTCCCCCGCGCCGGTGTCGACGATGCCGTCCGGCTCCGTCGACCCGGCGTTCGGATTGCCGCTCATTACGCCTCCTCGGCCGATCGGATCACGAACCCCTCCGCGGTGGGCGAGTCGTTCTCCCGGTTCGCGATCCACGCCACGACGGTGGCTACCGCTTCGGCCACGGGCACCCCGTTGACCTGGGTGCCGTCGCGGAAACGGAAACTCACCGCTCCCGCGTTCACGTCACGCTCACCCGCGAGCAGCATGAACGGCACCTTTTGCGCGTTGTTGTTGAAGATCTTCTTCTGCATCCGGTCGTCACTGCGGTCGACCTGGGCGCGGACACCGTGCTCGCGCAGTTGCTCGATCACCAGATCCAGGTGCGGCGCAAAGGCTTCCGCGACCGGAATACCCACCACCTGCACCGGCGAAAGCCAGGCGGGGAAGGCGCCCGCGTAGTGCTCGGTGAGCAGGCCGAAGAACCGCTCGATCGAGCCGAACAGCGCCCGGTGGATCATCACCGGCTGTTGCTTGCTGCCGTCGGAGGCGGTGTATTCCAGGTTGAACCGCTCGGGCAGGTTGAAGTCCAACTGGATGGTCGACATCTGCCAGGTGCGCCCGAGCGCGTCTTTGGCCTGGACAGAGATCTTCGGGCCGTAGAACGCGGCGCCGCCGGGATCGGGCACCAACTCCAGACCCGAGGCCGACGCCACCTTGGACAGGGTCTCGGTGGCCTCTTCCCAGATCTCGTCGGAGCCGACGAACTTCACCGGGTCCTTGGTGGAGAGCTCGAGGTAGAAATCGTCGAGTCCGTAGTCCTTCAGCAACGACAACACGAATTCGAGGGTGCTGGTGAGTTCCGCGTGCATCTGCTCTTTGGTGCAGTAGATGTGCGCGTCGTCCTGGGTCATGCCGCGCACCCTGGTCAACCCGTGGATCACGCCGGACTTCTCGTAGCGGTACACCGAGCCGAATTCGAAGAGCCGCAAGGGTAATTCGCGGTAGGACCGGCCGCGCGAGCGGAAGATCAGGTTGTGCATCGGGCAGTTCATCGGCTTGACGTAGTAGTCCTGGCCCGGCTTGCGAACGGTGCCGTCCTCGTTGTACTCGGCATCCAGTTGCATGGGAGGGAACATGCCGTCGCGGTACCAGTCCAGGTGGCCGGAGACCTCGTACAGATTGCTCTTGGTGAGGTGCGGGGTGTTCACGAACTCGTAGCCCGCGTTCACGTGCTGCTGGCGCGAGTACTCCTCCATCTCCTTGCGGATGATGCCGCCCTTGGGATGGAACACCGGCAGACCCGACCCCAGCTCCTCGGGGAAGCTGAACAGGTCCAGTTCCAGGCCGAGCTTGCGGTGATCACGACGCTCGGCCTCGGCCAGCAGGTGCAGGTACTCGTCGAGCGCCTCCTGCGATTCCCACGCGGTGCCGTAGACGCGTTGCAGATCTTCGCGATTCTGGTCGCCGCGCCAGTAGGCCGCCGAACTGCGGGTGAGCTTGAACGCCGGGATGAACTTGGTGGTCGGGATGTGTGGACCACGGCACAGGTCGCCCCAGACGCGCTCGCCGCTGCGCGGGTCGAGGTTGTCGTAGATGGTCAGCTCTTTGCCGCCGACCTCCATCACCTCGGGGTCGTCGATGCCGGACTTGTCGCCGATCAGCTCCAGCTTGAAGGGCTCACCGGCCAGTTCCACCCTCGCCTCGTCGACCGCGACGACGCGCCGCGAAAACCGTTGCGCGCCTTTGACGATCTTCTTCATCCTGGATTCCAGCTTGGTCAGATCCTCCGGGGTGAACGGGCGATCGACCTGGAAGTCGTAGTAGAAGCCGTCCTTGATCGGCGGTCCGATGCCTAGCTTGGCGTCGGGGAATTCCTGCTGCACGGCCTGCGCGAGCACGTGTGCCGCGGAATGCCTGATGACGCTGCGGCCTTCCTCGGTGTTCGCGGGGACGGCGGTGACCTCGACGTCGGTGTCCGGCACCCATGACAGATCCTCGAGACCTTCGTCGGTGCGCACGACAACAATGGTCTCCGGGCCCTTGGTCGGCAGGCCCGCCTCGCGCACCGCGGCACCCGCCGTCGTCCCGGCCTGCACCCGGACGAGGGCAACAGGGCTGAGCGGGGCTGAGGTGGTCACGGGTGTGCACTCCTTGGCGGTAGGCATGGGGCGGGATCGTTCCCACCCGAGCATGGCCGGTCACGGTGTCGCGCCCGGCGCGACCATGCTATCGGGACGACGTAGGGAGTGCGCAGCCCGGCTCTCCCGAGATTCGGCCGCTGTGCTCGAGGACCGTACGAACGCCGAATAGCCGCGCAGGTGGCCGAACCGGATGCGCACGCCACCGCGCGCGAGCAGAACGGCGGCCGAACGAGCCGGGGCACAACCGAACCCCGATTCAGCCGCGTGCGGCCAGCGCGGCCAGCAGCGATTCCCGTTCGGCAGCAGGGCGTTTCGGACAGCTGGTGCACAGCCCACAGCCGGGAACCTCGTAGATCGCACAGCAGGAGATGCGCTGTACGAAGGTGCGGCCACCGATCTCGTGGAAGCGCGGTGTGGGGAGTCGACCACCGAGGTCGGCGGCCAATCGCAGACCGGCGAGGTACTCGCCCGCGTCGAGCGCGCGATTGCCGATCGTGTCGGCGATGATCGCCCACAACGCGGGTATCGCCGCTCCGGAGACCTCCGCTACTTGCTCGATGACCGTTTCAAGAGTGTCGTACAGCGCCGAGGCCGGGTCCTTCGACCGTGTTCCCGCAATAGCGGAGCCGGGCCCGCGGCCACCGGAGATGCACGGCCGCGCATCGCTGGCCTCGCCGTCACGCGACGCCAGCGCTTCGGGTAACGCGGTGGCAGACGATTCGCCGTCGACCACACCACCGCCCCGCACAGCGTCTTCGTACACGACCTCTTCGCTCGTACCCGTGTCGTGCGTCGTGCTGGTCTCCTCACCGAGCGCTTCACCCCGCGATCGGTGACCCGATGCCGAGGCACCGCAGCCGTCGTACACAGCCACGCCGCTCGGGCCAGCACTGTGCCGCGTAAGCCCCTCGCCGATCGCGCTGCCCTGCACTCGGCGACCGGGTACTGAGGAATCGGATCCGTTGAGCGCGGAGCCGACCCGCACTCGGTCGACTCCCCCATCGGCCCGCAGCGCGAACTCGAGTTCCGCGAGCGTCATGCTCGGGGCCGGTCGTCCTTCCGCGTATGCGCGCACGACCGGCTCGATCAAGAGTGAGGCGAGCATTCCCCACCACAGGGTGCCCGCGATGCGCGGCGACCGCGCGCCCCAGGAACGCCCGAGCTCCGTGATGCGAGCCGACAACCACTCCGGTTGTAGTAGCGCGGCCCCCGAAACGGTCACCACCGGAACGGGCTGCTGATCCACCGCCAGTCGATGCCGAACCAGCTACCGATCCAGCCGAAGGTGTTCAGCAACCACAGCGTGACCACCACCAGCAGGAAGGTGGCGATCGCTCCGAGCGCGCGAACGAAGATCCCCTGGCTGGTGTACCACGCCATCACCTGCTTGTACTTGTCCCGCACCCAGGTGAGCACGCGGTGCGCCCATGCGAATTCGCTGGCCAGAATGCCCAGTCCGGCGAAGACGATGAGCCAGCCGGGGCCGGGATACGGGATCGCCAGCACGCCGAGCGCGAGTACGGCGACTCCGACCACGGCCACGCCGATTCGGTAGGCGAGGTTGAGTCCCCTCCGCCGAGCGATGCGTTCACGCAGGCCGCGCAGACCCGTCACGGGGTGCGCTTTCTCGGTCTCCAGCTCGGTCATCTCCTCAGCGTACGAGAACTGTCGATGCGCGTTTGCCGGCAACGCCGATCGGCCCGCCCTCGACAGCAGCGTGGGCGGGCCGAGGTCCGTCGATCAGACGGGTTCGGGAACGGGTAGTCGTTCGGCGTCGTCGCTGATCTCGGTGAGACCGTCGATGCCTACCTCGAGCACCCGCGCGTTGGCGATGTCGAAGAACAGGCCCGTGACCGTGACGCCGCGCGCCTCGACGGCCGCACGCACCGCGGGATGGCGTTCCAGGTTCTCCAACTGCACCGCCACGTTGACCATGCTGAGCTGGTCGACGGGCCCGTACCCCGCGGACTCGGCGGCGATGGCCACCGGGTGATCGCGCAGGAACCGGTCCAGGCTCGGCTGTGCGTGCGCCAGCCAGTTCTCGATCTCCGGTCCGGTCTCGGCGGCCGAGTGCAGTGCGTTCATCGCGCCACACGAGGAGTGACCACACACCACGACGGAACGGACGTTCAACTCGTTCAGCGCGAAGACCAGCGCCGCATTCAGCGACGAATCACCCTCCGCCGGAACGAGATTGCCCACGTTGCGGACGGTGAAGAGGTCACCGGGCCCGCTGTTGGTGATGACGTTGGGCACGATCCGCGAGTCCGCGCAGGTGAGGAAGAACGAGTGCGGGTCCTGCCGGTCACGCAACCCGTCCAGATGTGGACGCACGACGTGCGCGTGGCTGCGGTGGAAGGCGGCGACACCGTTCGCGACCGGGTTGTTGTTGTCCGCTCCGTGGCGCCACGGCCCGAGCACGTCGTCCCAGACCGCGCGTCCGAGGCTGCGGGCGGGCGGACCGGCGGTGGCCTTGGCCATCCGCGCGCTGCCGATCTCGACGAAGTCGACCGTGCCGCCGTTGTCGCGTTGGGCCCGTGCCCAGTCCTCGATCGCCTCGAAGGCGGCGTGGTCGAGGAAGTCGACGGTCATCTCGACGGTCACTTCGGAACCCGAGGGCACCTTGTTCAACACCGAAGACAGCTTGGGCAGCGCGAGGAACGTGCACGACCCGTCGATGGTGACCAGCCAGCGATCGGAACCGGGCAGCTGCCTCGCGTCGATGGCAACCCGGACAACCCGCCACAGCAGCAGCGCGAAGGCGATCGCGAGACCGATCATCACGCCCTCGAGCAGGTTCAAGAACACCGCGCCGAGCGCGGTCGCCGCGTACACCACCAGGTCGCCGGTGCGGCGGGCCATCTTGATGTGCGCGAGCTTGACCAACTGGGCGCCGATGACGATCAGCAGTCCGGCCAGCGCGGCCTTCGGGATCTGCTGCACCAGGCCGACCAGTGCCACCGAGAACACGAGGACCCAGATCCCGTGCAGCACAGCCGAAGCGCGGGAGCGCGCACCGGCCGCCACATTGGCGGAACTGCGCACGATCACACCCGTGACCGGCAGGCCGCCGACCAGACCCGACAGCACATTCGCCGAGCCCTGGCCGATCAATTCCCTGTCGAAGTTCGCACGGGGGCCCGAATGCATCTTGTCGACCGCGACGGCCGAGAGCAGGCTTTCCACGCTGGCGATCAGCGCGATGGTGATGATGGTGACGACCAGTGCCGACCAGTTGCCCCTGGGTAGTTCGGGCAGGCCGATCGCGTCGAACAGCGAGCCGCTGAGCTCGATCCGGCTCGCTCCGGTGGGCAGCACCAGCGAAAGCAGGGTGCCGGTGAGCACCGCGACCAGCGGGCCTGGCAGCGCACGAAGTTTCGCGGGAACGTACTTCCAGCCGACCATCACCGCGATCACCACGGCGCCGATGAACGCGCCACCGCCGTGCAGCGACATGAGCTGTTGCGGCAGTTCGGTGATGTTGGCCCACGCACTGCTGTGCGAGGTGCCGCCGAGCAGCACGTGGATTTGTTGCAGGGCGATGGTGATACCGATACCGGCGAGCATCGCGTGCACCACCACGGGCGCCACGGCGAGGGCGGCACGGGCAATTCGACTCAGCCCGAACAGAATTTGCAGAACACCGGCAATGGCGACGATGAAACATGTTGTTCGCCAGCCGAATTGATTAATCGCTTCGGCGACGACCACGGTAAGACCCGCTGCGGGCCCACTCACCTGTAGCGCCGATCCGCCGAGCGTACCGGCGACGATGCCGCCGATCACCGCGGCGATGAGTCCCGCCGCGATCGGCGCCCCCGAGGCGACCGCGATACCGAGGGACAGGGGAAGGGCTACCAGGAAAACTACGATTGATGCTGAGAGGTCATGTCGCAGAATGGAATTCAGCTTCTCGGCCCAGGGTCTGCCGCCAGGCGCACCAGGCGGCGCGGCGACATCGTATTCAATTGCCATGACTCTCCTTCGCCGACTCGGCCGTCACGGCCGAGGTCGGTTGACGATCTATCTATGTCCAACAGGGCACTTAGACCGCGAACCGGCACTCGCGGTAGGGCGGTCTCGACACGACGACGGGTCGATACGTGAACCGACATAGATTTTATTGGTAAAGCCTTAGCAAAGGCTGAGAAAAATCCCCTGCGTGCAGTGGATAACTTCGGAGAGTTCAAGTGTGCCAGGACTCATCTGCGGTCGTGGTTTCCGGCTTGATTCAAGCTCGTTTCATGTCTGTTTCATCCGGGTTTCGCTCGGTGTCGGCGTCGGGCCGGCTTCACGCGGGCGCCTTGACGACACTGTTGCCTTCGTCGTCGAACTCGGCGATACCGTCTTCGGTCACCGCGATCAGCCGCGCGGTGGCGAGGTCGAAGAACAGCCCGGACACGGTGACGCCCCGTTCCGTGATCGCCTCCTGCACAGCGGGATTCGCCCGCAACGTCTGCACCTGCGTCGCCACATTCACCATGCCGAGCTGGTCTACCGCGCCGAATCCGGCCCGCGCCGCCGCGAGCGCGACCGGATGACCATCGCGATAACGCGCCATGCTCGGGTGTGCGTGCGCGAGCCAGTTCTCCAGCCCGATACCGGTACCGACCTGGTGATACAGCGCCCCCATCGCGCCGCACTCGGAGTGCCCGCACACCACGATCGACCGCACGTGCAAGGTGTCGAGCGCGTAACCGAGCGCCGCCTCGACCGAGACATCCTCCCCTACCGCAGGGATCAGATTGCCCACGTTACGAACGGTGAACAGGTCACCTGGTCCACTGTCGGTGATCACGTTGGGCACGATCCGCGCATCGGCACAGGTAAGGAAGAACGTGTCGGCGCCGGGCCGCTCGCGCAGCCCGTGCAGGTGCGGACGCATGAGATGCGCGTGCCCACGGTGGTAGGCGGCGATACCGCGCGCGATCGGATTGTCCCGGTGTTCGGTGCGCCGCCACGGCCCGATCACCTGGTCGATGATCTGGCGGGAATGTCCGCGCTCCGGCGGTCCCGCGGGCGCGGTGGCCAGCCGGGCGGCGCCGATTTCCACGAATTCCACTGCGGTGCCCTCGGATTCGCGACGCATAGCCCAATCGGTGATCAGCTCATAGGAGGCATGGTCGAGGAAGTCGACGCTCATTTCGACGGTGACGGCCACCTCGGCGGGTACCTTCGCCAATTCCGCTGTGAGCCTGGGCAATGCGAGAAAGGTGCAGGTGCCGTCGATCGTTACCAGCCAGCGATCGGGGCGACCCGACGGCGTCGCCGCGATCGTCACCCGCACCACCCGCCACAGCAGGAGCGCGAAGGCGATCAGCAGCCCGATCAGCATGCCCTGCAACAGGTTCAGGAATACCACGCTCAATACCGTTGCCACGTACACGAACAGGTCTCCGGTGCGCATGGCCAGCCGAATGTGCGCCAGTTTGATCAGCTGCACACCGATCAGGATCAGCAGTCCCGCCAGCGCCGCGGCGGGGATCTGACGCACCAGTCCGGCCAGCGCCACCGCGAACAACAGCACCCACACCCCGTGCAGCACGGTCGCCGCCCTGGTGCGCGCACCGGCCTGCACGTTGGTGAGGCTGCGCACGATCACCGCGGCGATCGGCAACCCACCGAGCAGCCCCGAGACCACATTCGCCGAGCCCTGCCCGATCAGTTCGCGGTCGAAGTCGGTGCCGGTCCCCGGCCGCGCCTTGTCGACCGCGACGGCCGAAAGCAGCGTCTCCACGCTGGCGATCAGCGCGATCGTCACCATGGTCATCACGATGACCGTCCAGCTCCCGGCTGGCACCGAGGGCAGGCCCACCGCGTCGAGCAGCGAGCCGTCCAGGACGATCCGCTCGACGTGCAGCGGCAGGACCAGCGAAAGTACGGTCGCCACGACGACGGCCACCAACGGGCCCGGCACCACCCGCACCGAACGCGGAACGAACTTCCACGCGATCAGGATCGCGATGACAACGAGACCGACGAACAGATCGGCACCGCGCACGGACATCAGTTGATGCGGCAGCCCGACGAGGGCGGCGAACGACGAACTCAGCGAGCTGCCACCGAGCAGCACATGCACCTGTTGCAGCGCGATGATGATGCCGATGCCCGCGAGCATGCCGTGCACCACGACGGGCGCGATGGCCAGCGCCGCGCGGGCGATGCGACTGAGCCCGAACAGGATTTGCCACACACCCGCACCCACGGTGATGAAACACGTTGCTGCCCAACCGAACTGATGCACGCTTTCGGCGATGACGACGGTGAGACTGGCGGTGGGCCCGCTGACCTGGATCGCGGAGCCGCCGAGTAGCCCCGCGACGATGCCGCCGACCACGGCGGCGATCAGCCCCGCGGCGACCGGAGCACCGGAGGCGACCGCGACGCCGAGCGAAAGCGGTAGTGCGACAAGGAAAACCACGATGGAGGCGGGTATATCGGCGCGGCAGAGGGCCGCGGCGCGTTCGGCGAGGCCGGCGCGGGTGAACGTTCGTGGTGCGCGATCGGTGTCGGTGGACATATTTCTCCTTCGCCGCACGACCTGGGTCGTCGCGGTTCATCGGGCGGAACATGTACTGGCATCGAGCGAAACGGCGGGCACGCGACGCGACGGCCGCCGAAGGCGACGCACGTCGAGGAAAGCCGCTCTCAAGGTTAAAGACTTAGCAAAGCTTACGGAAAGCTTCCCGGGTGAAGCAATTCATGCGCAATCAAATTGTGACATAGGTCACTATGCATGGGTTGGCTCGGACGGCTCCTGAGGCAGAATGAGTGCCGTGCCCCCAGACCTCGAAGAGCTTCGACGCCTCCGCCGCGCACGCAACCGGATGGATCACGAGTATGCGGAGCCGCTCGATGTCGCCGCGCTGGCGCGCACCGCGCTCATGTCGAGCGCGCACTTCAGCAGACGCTTCCGCGAGACCTACGGCGAGACACCGTACTCGTATCTGATGACCCGCCGCATCGAACGTGCCACCGCACTGCTGCGGCGGGGCGATATGAGCGTGACCGAGGCGTGCTTCGCCGTCGGCTGTACCAGCCTCGGCTCGTTCTCCGCGAAGTTCACCAAGATCATGGGTGAGTCACCGAGCGCCTACCGCGCCCGCGATCATCGGGAGCTGGAGCTCGTTCCTGGCTGCCAGGTGATGGTGCAGACCAGACCGCGCAAATCACCGCGACGATCGAGCAGTTTCGGAGAAGCTTCCGCCACCGGCGCCGATTAGCGTCGCTTTCATGCCACTAGCCATCAGCACAGTCCATGTCCTGGTCGATGACCCCGACGCCGCGCTCACCTTCTACCGTGACCTGCTCGGACTCGCCGTGCGCAACGAAGTCGAACACGGCGAGTTCCGCTGGATCACCCTCACCCCCGAGGGCCAGCCCGACATCCAGATCGTGTTGTCGAATCCGCGGGCAGGCCACTCCGAGGAAGATGGCGACATCCTCGCCGGCTTGGTCGCGAAGGGGGAGCTCGGCACCGTGAACTTCCGCTCCGACGACCTCGACGCCACCTTCGAGAAACTCGCCGCCGCGCCCGACGCGGAAATCGTGCAGGAACCCGTCAGCCAACCGTGGGGCGCGCGCGATGTCGCCGTTCGCGACCCCGCGGGCAATCTGGTCCGTATCGAACAAGCGTGAGTGCGCGGGCGCGTCGGGTGGGCGCACCCGCGCGCCCGCCGCTGAGCGTCGGCCCGCGCGAGGTCAGCGCTGTCCGCGGGCTCGCTTCTCGTACTCCCCGCGCGCCGTCGTGTCCGGCGCGGCCAATACATCCGCCGCACCGACGAATCTGCTGATCGCCTCTGCCCAGCGCTTGGGCAGCACCGACATCAGGACATACAGCCGCCGCCCGCTGGCCGGGACCCACACTTCGAAACGCGGTGCGGCGATCGTCGCGACGACGGCCTTCGCGACCTCCTCCGGTGACACCGTGCGTTGTCCGCGCACATCCGAAAGGCCCGCGCCCAGTTCGGTTCTCGTGATCATCGGCAGCACGCACGACACCTCGACCCCGGTGCCGCGCAATTCGGAGCGAGTGGCCTCGGTGAGCCCGACGATCGCGTATTTCGTCGCACTGTAGGTGGCGGCGCCCGCGAGGGCGACCCGACCCACTGCCGACGAGATATTGATGATGTGGCCGCCCGCACGCGGTTTCATGCGCGCGATGGCCAATTTCGTGCCGAGCAGCACGCCGTGCAGGTTCACCTCGATGATCCGGCGGGTCAGCTCGTCGGGTTCCTCGGCGAACTCACCGAGCGGCATGATGCCCGCGTTATTGACCAGGATGTCGATCGGACCGAATCGCGCGGCCGCCGCGTCGAGAAACGCGGCGAAGGATTTCCGGTCGGTGACCTCGAGATCGAATCCAGCACAACGACTTCCGAGTTCGTCTGCGCTGGCGCGGGCAAGCTCCCCGTCGATGTCACCGATCGCGACGCGCGCCCCCCGCTCGAGCAGGGCCGACGCCGTCGCGTAGCCGATTCCCCTGGCGCCGCCGGTGATCGCCACCACCGTCGCCGGTGCGAGCAAGTGCTTCTTTGCCATGTCGAACTTCCTCGTTCTTGTGGAAAACAACCCCCCGACTCCCAGACATAACATAGCTTATTTGATCTAAAACAGGCGAGGAGAAACCCGTGTATCTCACTCTCGTCGAACGCATCAGGGACATGACCATCACCGGCGGCGAGAACGTCTATTCCTGCCGAGGTGGAGAACGCGCTCGCCCAACACCCTTCGGTCGCCGCATGCGCCGTGATCGGCGTACCCGACCAACGGTGGGGCGAGTCGGTACACGCGGATGTGGTGCGGGCTCAGGGAACCACCGCTTCGGCAGACGAACTGCGCGAACATGTTCGTGGCGTGATCGCGGGGTACAAGGTGCCGCGTTCGGTGGAATTCCTTGACGCGCTTCCCGTTTCGGCTGCGGGCGAGGTGCTCGAGCGCGCGCTGCGGACCGAATTCGCCGACAAGCACGCCGAAACGGCGAGTGCCACATAAGTATCGACCGCGTTCGAACGTGCGGCTATGGCGGCACGTTCGAACCTCGCGCTTCCGAGCCGGTGCCCACCGCGTCCAGGGCCGCCGCGGCGCCCGTCGTTCGTCGAAACTGTTCGAGAAGCTACGGCGTCATCGTCGAGAACATCAGGGCCGGGTACAAGCGCAGGCGCCACCATGCGCACCCTGCTCGACGGGGACAGCGTCGCTACCACCCGTGTTCGCTGAACGACACCACTGCCCCGTCCAGGAACGCGCGCACGCCGAGGGCCGCGTACTCGATCATGTTGCTCGGCATCTCGTTCAACGGGAACCAGGTGACCGCGAAGCACTTCTGCGGCTCTCGGTTGCTCGGCTCACCCGACCACCTCGACGCGTGCAGGAACAGTCCCAGCCGCGCCTCTTGGCCGGACCCGGTCACGTGCGCCACATGGACGACGCGCAGATCCGAGGGATCGATCACCACCCCGATCTCCTCGTTCGCCTCCCGCGCGGCCGCCACGGTAATCGACTCCCCTGCCTCCAGCTTTCCCGCGGGCAGATGCCATCGCCCGGCGAATTCGTCGGTCCCACCGCGCTGACTGAGCAGCAACCGATCGCCGTCCACCAGCAGCACATGGGCGTCGATCAGATGTCGATCCACCACCGCAACACCACTTCCCCTCGTTCGACGTTCTCGCCGACGCTACGCCACCTCCTCGCCGCGACCCCCACCGAAACAGGGACTCGGTGAACGGCCACGACGACGGGGCGTGCGCTACAGGGTGCAGGGCATGCGTTTCACGGCGTGCACGAAATTGCTCACCACGAGGTCGGGTTCGCCGACTCGCAGGGTCGGCGCGCGCAGCAGCAACTCGCGGAACAAGGCGCGTAGTTGCGACTTGGCGAGCATATTGCCCATGCAGAAGTGCGGCCCACCGCCGCCGAAACCCTGGTGCGGGTTCGGGTTTCGGGTCAGGTCGAACTTTTCGGGGTCGGCGAACACCTCGGCGTCGCGGTTGCCGGAGGGGTAGAACCTGGCGCCGGTCGCCGCGGAGACGCGGCACGCGCGCAAGCATCTGGGCCGAGTCCGTGACCTGCTGCGGCGGCGAGATCGCGCACGGCGGAAACGTCGACGTCAGCGGCGCTCGCGCCGAGATGACCGTGATCGTGGACCCACCGCTCGACGGCGTGCTGCTGACCGAGGAGATCTTCGCCCCGCTGCTTCCCGTGATCACCGTCGATTCCCTGGACGCCGCGATCTCGCACATCCGTCGCGGGCCCAAACCCCTGGCCGTCTATCTGTTCAGCAGCCGACGTGAAACCCAGCGTCGGGTGCTGTCGGAGATCAGTAACGGCTCGACCGTGATCAATCATCTGATGTACCAGGTAATCGTCCCGCAACTGCCCTTCGGCGGAGTCGGCAACAGCGGAATGGGGACTTATCACGGAAAGTGGGGATTCGAAACTTTCAGCCACCGTAAATCCGTGGTGCACAAGTCGATCCGGCCGGACCCGGACATGCTGTATCCCCCGTACACGGCATTCAAGGAGTGGCTCTTGCGTCGGGTGTTCTGAAAGAGAACGGCCGTCCACCGCATCGACGAAGACCGGTGCGGATCTGTCGCCCCTCGCGTCGGATATACTTGTGTCCCAGGGGAAATTTCATCGAGAGACTCACCGCAAAGGACCGGTTTTGGTACGTCTATCCGTCACCAGAGAAGACTACTTCGAGGCCGCGATGAAATTGCTGGCGAGCCAGGGGCATCACGCGCTCAAAATGGGCACGCTATGCAAAATTCTCGGCGTCACCACCGGTTCGTTCTACAACTACTTCGGCAACTGGAACAACTTCACTCCCGAACTACTTTCGTATTGGGAAAAAGTCCAGACCATCGATATCTTGGCGCAGTCGACGCAGCCGACCGAACCGATGGCGCGAATTCACACGATGAAAGAACTCGCCACCGGGTTGCCGCACGAGTCCGAGGCGGCCATTCGCGCGTGGAGCAACGGCGACGCCGCCGTGGCGGAGTTCCAGCGCAGGGTCGACGCACAGCGCCTCGACGCCCTCCGCATGGTCATCCACGAGATCGTCTCCGACGACGCGAGTGCCGAGTTGCTGGCACTGATGGGGATCGGGCTGCTCATCGGTGTGCAGTCACTGCGATCGCCGGTCGATACGGACGAAATGCACCGACTGCTCGATGAATTCGAGGCCTCGGTGCTCCGGCACGCGGATCGTCTACCCGACTGATCCGCCCGGCCGACACGCGCTGATCCGCCGACGGCGGATCAGCGGCGGACCGGCGGCGACTTCAGACCGGTGTGATCTCGGAGATGAGCCAGTCGTCGCCGGATCCGGCCATGGTGACCCGGACGCGGCTGCCGTCCAGGCGCGGTCCCTGGTAATGGCTGCTGGTGGTCTCCTGGTTGAGGAACAGTAGCAAGGTCACGCGGTCTCTAGCCGCGGTGACAACGGCGGAGCCTGCGACGGTCGCCTTGGTGACGATCGCATCCTTGTGCGCGGCGGGGATGATCACGCTGGAGCTGAGTTGCGCGAAATCGTCACGGAACTTTCCGGTCAGATTGTCGGTGACCTTCGCGAATTCGGTGTCGATGGTGTTGACGTCGTAGGAAAGGACAGTCGGAACCCGTGTTTGGGCCGCGGCGCGCGCGGCTTGCGCGGCCGAGCCGATGGCGCTGTGTTCGCTGGCGCGGTGGGCGAACACGGCGGTGGCGACGCCGGCGACGATCAGCAACACAGCCAGCACCGTAAAGACGACACCATAGGTGCGACGGCTCAGTGTCGACAGAGAACGCAGCCACCGGACCCCCTCGGCACGGAATCAGTGCGCGTCACGGTGTCCGACGAGTCGGACACTACTTGATCAGTAGCGCTTGCCATCCCTGATACTCCTTTCCCTGGGTGGCGGCCTCGACCGCGGGCCCGAAGACCCGACAGCACCACGCTCACGAATTGCGTCGACGCGTATCCCATGAACAGCGCGATGAAATACAGCGGAACGATCGCGATGAGCCCCGCCAGGATCCTGGTGGTGACCAGGTAGGGCACCGCGGGAATCGACATCACCTCCAGCGCGTCGATCTCCTCGCTGACCCGCATCGCACCCAGTTGCGCGGTGAAGCCCGCGCCCACCGTCGCGGTGAGCGCGACACCGGCGACCACCGGAATCGCCTCGCGGGTATTGAAGAACGCGGAGATGAACCCCGACATCGCCTCGACGCCGACCCGACCCAGCGAGCTGCTCCCCTGCTGGCCGACTTCGTAACCCGCTGCGGCGGTGAGAAATCCGACGATGACAATGGTGCCGCCGATCACCGCGAGCGCGCCGGTCCCCATACTCACCTCGGCGACCAGTCGGATCACCTCGCCGCGATAGCGACGCAGCGTGCGTGGGATCCAGGCGAGGCCGTGCAGGTGGAACGACAGCTGGTCGCCGAGCCCGGCGATGCCGTCAACCGGCGTGACGGCGGCCTTGGACACTCTGCGCCCCACGGTCTCCGACGTAAAGCCTCGGTCAGGCGATATTTCTCGGTGGTGGTCATCTCGGAGGATCCGTTCAGTGCAGCCACAGCGTGGTGATGATGGAGTTGGCCAGAAACAAGAGCACGAAGCTGAAGACGACGGTCTGGTTCACCGCGTCGCCGACCCCTTTCGGCCCGCCCTTGGCGTGCAGACCGAGGTGGCAGGCGACCAGCGCGGCGAGCAGGCCGAACACCCCCGCCTTGAGTTCACTGATCAACAGGTCGGGTATGCCGGTGAGAATCGGTATGGCGGTGAGGAATTGGCCGGGCGTCGCGCCCTGGAGAAACACCGCGTACAGATAGCCGCCGGTGAGACCGACCGCGGTGACCAAGCCGTTGAGGAACAGGGCGACCACCGTGGAGGCCAACACCCTCGGCACCGCCAGGCGTTGCAGCGGGTCGATGCCGAGCACCCGCATCGCGTCGATCTCCTCGCGGATGGTGCGCGAGCCGAGGTCGGCGCAGATCGCGGTGGCGCCGCATCCGGCGACAACGAGAACGGTTGCGACCGGTACGATTTCGCGGATCACCGCGACACCGGCGCCGGCGCCGGAGAGGTCGATCGCGCCGATCTCGTTGAGCAGTACATTGATCTGGAAGATCACCATGACACAGAACGGGATCGCGATCAGCAGCGTGGGGACGATCGACACACTGGCGATGAACCAGGCCTGGTCGACGAATTCGCGCAATTGGAATGGGCGCCGCGCCACCATGCGCAGGGTGTCGATCGCGGTTCCGTAGAACTGCCCCACCGCGCGGGGCACGACCTTCGCCTTGGTCGGCAATATCGTCGCGGCCGCCCATCGCCGCTTCGACGCCTCGACCGGCGCTGCGCCGTCCACCATCATCGAGCCTTCCCACTCAGGATTCCTGGTCATGCGAGCAGGAGACTCCGCTGTGCACCGGCGAGGCGGATCCGGTTGCGGTGTGCGGTAGCTGCGTCCGCGTCGGACTTCCGATCTCGGGTGCCTCGTGTCACAGCACCGAATACTAACGTAAGTTATCTTATCTACAAGAGTGCAGGGTGAATTTTCGTGAGAAACCGCGAAGCACCGAGCGTGCGACCCCAGCCCCGGCTACTGGATCACCGAATTCGCCACCCGCCCAACGGGGGTCGTTCCATGCCGACGACGATCAGGACAATTCCGCCGCCGCCCGACGCCACACCCACACCGAGGGGTAATCAATAGCCTTCCCACATGATTCGGCTAGTTTTGCCGCCGCCCAACACAACGCCCCCCGTTTGCCGAGCCGCTCGGCATGACACTCCCCCGCCAGCTCAGCCACCGGACGCGCATACCAACGAATGACGGCGAGTATTCGAAATAGGCGCGCGGATAATCGAATTCGAAGCGATAGTCGGTACCCACCTCCGCCTCCGCAACCACGCCCATCCATCACTCCCCATCACGAAGCGCGTCACGACAGTCGGTAAGCAGGGCACGGAGCTGCTCGAGCCGTGGGCGGTCCAGGCCCGCGGTCATGGTTTCGGCGATACCGGCGACCGTCGCGCGAGCCCGCCCCAGCAGCGCGACCGCGGACTCGGTGAGGATCGTCGCTCGTTCCCGTCGAGGCCCCGCCTCCTCCGACCGCTCGACCAGGCCACGTCGCTCCAGCCCCTGCAGCAACACGCTCATGGACTGACGGGAGACGAAGGTGCGGCGAGCCAACTCGGAGCCGGTGATACCCGGAGTGTCGTACAGGTTCTGCATGCACACGTACTGCGGCACGCTCAAGCCGATCGGGCGCAGCGCCTCGTCCATGCGCTGATGCAGCACCGCCTGCGTCTCCTTGATCAACACACCCAGCTCTTCGGACGCCTGCCGCGCGCCATGGTCACTCATGTCAATAGTTTGACACACCAGCGACCGAGTGTCAGAGTATTGACATAACTACGACGCGAAGGACTTCCCATGACCACCACCACGACCGGCCCCGATTTCGTCTCGTTCCAGGTACGCGACCTCGACAAGTCCGCCGCCTTCTACGAGGACACCATCGGGTTGACGCGACTTCCGGCACCCAACGCACACGCGGCAGCCTTCTCCGCGGGCGCAGTCACCTTCGCGGTGCGCACACCACTTCCCGGCGTCGACCTCGACGCGATCGACCAATTGGGTGCGGGCATCGGCGTGTGGTTCCACAATGAGAACGCGACCGAGCTACATCGACACCTGGTCGAGCAGGGAGTTCCGATGACACAGGAACCCTTCGAAGGACCGTTCGGCACCCAGTTCGCATTCCACGATCCCGACGGCTATGTCGTCACCATTCATTCGAAGGCCTGAGCCCTCCGCGAAAACCGATTTCGCACAGGCTGGGAGACGAGGCGGACACGATGTCGAATTACGAAACAACACACCGGGTCTCGGGTCCCTGGTCACTCCGCACGTGTCGGCGGTTCTGGGAAGAGTTCGCCCCCTTCACGCTACCGAGCACGAGCGACGACGGATTACGTACCACATTCCTCAGCGAGCACGACTGGACCCCGGTCGACGCCGTCGTCACACAGGACACCGACCGGGCACGGATCACGGTGACCGGAACCGGCGACCTGCACGCCGCGACAGACCAGGTCACCCGCTTCCTCTCCCTCGACATCGACGCCACCGCGTGGCCGCACGTCGGCGATCGTGACCCGGTCATCGCCGCGGCCCAACGGGCGCTACCCGGCTTCCGACCCTGCGGATTCCACTCCGCCTACGAGGCCGCCGCCTGGGCGGTGCTCTCCCAGCGCACCCGCGTCCCCACCGCCGCGAAGCTCCGTCGATCACTGATCACAGAGCACGGCAGCAACGGCGCGTTCCCCGCCCCGCGCACCATCCACAAGGCCGTCACCACAGGACGTTTGACGCTCCCTGCCCGCAAACCCGAGTTTCTCGCCGCGGTCGCCGAGGCCGCGCTCGACGGTGTCCTCGACAGTCGCAGCCTGCGCGAACTTCCCGAAGACGACGCGCGAAACCGCCTCCGAGCAATCACCGGCCTCGGCCCCTTCGCCGCCGACCTCATCCTCGTCCGAGGCACGAACGCGACCGATATCCTCCCCCGCACAGAGCCCCGCCTCCTCGCCGAGATCGAGCGTCGCTACGGCATCGAGCGCTCCCTCGACGACCTCGCGACCGGATGGCGCCCGTTCCGCTCGTGGGCCGCGATCCACCTGCGCGCACTGAGCGCCGCGTGACCCCTCCGTGACCTTCGGGGCAATCGCGCAACCAATCAGCAACAGCTATCGATTCCTTACACCAGCGCGCATAGCATTCGGGAGGTCGTCGGGGACGACATCAGCAAACCAGCACAAGGGAGTAACCCGATGGATGCACGCCGCCTCTTCGCCGCCCTCTTCGCCAGCCTCACGGTCGGCGCCTCACTCGTGGGGACCAGCGCCGCGGCCGAGGCCGCACCGCAGCCGAACGCGTGGATCCAGGGCCAGATCGACGACCAGCGGGCCGACACCCAACGCCCGGACCCCTGGGTCCAAGGGCAGATCGACTCACAAACCGAAGACGTGCCGGGATTCCTTGCCGCCATCAACAATTCGGGCACCGATCGTGGGGGAATCAGCGATCGCGACCTCGCCATCAAGGGCCGATCCGTGTGCGGACAGATCTACGGCGCGCGCGGTGACCTCAGTGGCGCATCGCTACCTAACGCAGACGATCTGCACAGCCAGCAAATAGTCGCGGCCGCCAGCGTCAAGTACCTGTGCCCACCCGCAGCGGACTACTTCTCATCGGATCTTCTCGATCAGGTGTGAGCCCGACCATCGTCATGATGTTTGTGGCAGCGCCGTCAGCTTTGATCAGCCATCGCGGTCGTCGCCGTACCGTGCTCTAGCCTCACCTCCAGCCTGGCGTGGTAGCCCTCGCGAGCAGCAGCGACGAACGAGCGAGCGGCCTGCGCATTCCTGGTCGTCTGCCAGCACGATGTCATGTCGCGCCGAGCTCGGAGCTCTCATCCGCCGCCCGATAGCCCATTGGCCTCGACCCACGCCTCTCGTTGCCGTAGGGCGCGCGGAGGCAGGCGAAATACACCGCGCGATAATCGAAGTCCGCTGCGAGGCATGGATTCGACCCAGCCGGACCGAATGCCGGCACGCCCCTTCACAGCACAAGTCTCGCTGCGGGCGAGGCACCACCGAACACAGTCAGGGACACACAGGTGACCTGAGGCTAAGCTAACTTCGATGTGGCAAACTCGGCCCCGGCCGCCGACCCGTTGCGAATCGAGGGTGTACCGCTGTGTCTCGAGTCAGCCTGATCAGACAGCCGACGACGCTGTCGCGGGCTTTGGTGCTCTCAGCGCTCCTGGTTGCGCTGGTCGTGCTGTTGGCGGGTGGGTTGTTCGTGGGGAGTGGGGACTTCACCGTCGAAGGCGCGTGGCGAGCACTGTTCAACGAGGGTGACCCCACCACGCTCGGGGTGATCCGGCAGCAGCGAATACCCCGCACACTGGTGGCCGCACTGGTGGGGGTGGCGCTCGGACTCGGTGGCGCGGTCATGCAGGGGTTGACCCGCAATCCGCTCGCCGACCCCGGCATTCTCGGGGTGAACGCGGGCGCGTATTTCGCGATGGTCGTCGGCGCGGTTGCCTTCGGCGCCACCACCGGCGACTACACCTGGTGGGCGCTGGCCGGGGCATTCGCCGCCTCGATCCTCGTCTACCTCGTCGGCTCGCGTGGTCTCGGCGGTGCCAGCCCGGCCAAGCTCGTGCTCACCGGTGTCGCGATCGCCGCCATGCTCAACGGACTCGCCTTCGCGCTCACCATGATCCATCCGCAAGCCTTCGACACGATCCGTGGCCTGCTCATCGGGACCCTCGACGGGCGAGGCTGGAGCCAACTGTCGGCGACATGGCCACTGGTGACGATCGGGGTGCTCGGCACACTGGTGCTCACCACCTACCTGAACGCCCTCGCCCTCGGTGACGACCGCGCCAACGCGCTCGGCGTCCCGGTCACGGCGGTGCGTGCGGGCGGCTTCGTCGCGGTCACGGTGCTGTGCGGTGCGGCGACCGCCGCGGTCGGCCCGATCACCTTCGTCGGGTTGATGGTGCCGCACGCGGTGCGCATGGTCGTCGGACCCGATCACCGCTGGATGATTCCGCTGTGCCTTGTCGTCGGGCCGATCGTGCTGGTCGGCTCCGACCTCATCGCCCGCGTCGCCACCACCAGCGAACTACCGGTGGGCATGGTCACCGCGTTCCTCGGAGCGCCCGTGCTCATCTGGCTGGCCCGGCGAGAGAAGGGATCACAATGGTGACCCGCGCACCGGCCGAGAACATCGCACCCGCCCGTTGGCCGAAGCGCGTGCGGTTCCTGCGGATACCGAGGATCGGCCTCAGCCTGCGCGTCGACATCGTCTCGGTGGCCGTCACCGTCGCGTTCCTGCTGGTCGCCGCGCTGGTCGGGGTCTGGTCGCTCGGTGCGAGCACCACCGACACACCGGGATTGGGTTTCGTCGAAACGCTCGAGGTTCTCACCGGCCGCATCGGCGGCGCACCGGCCAACCATGTCGCCGCCTGGCTGCCGGTCGTCATCACCGCGGCGCTCGGTGGGGCCGCACTCGCGTTGTCCGGCGCCATCTTCCAGACCATCACCCGCAATCCACTCGGCAGTCCGGACATCATCGGGTTCACCACGGGCGCGAATACCGGTGCGCTGGTGGCACTTCTGGTCCTCGGCCTCGGCTCGGGCGGCGCGACGATCGGCGCGCTACTCGGCTGCCTGCTCACCGGACTGATCGTCTATTTCCTCGGAATGCGCGGTGGCACAGGCAATTACCGCTTCATCATCGTCGGCATCGGCATTTCGGCGATGCTGATCTCGTTGAACGGCTATCTCATCGCCACCGCCGACGTGCAGAACGCCGGTGCCGCCGCCGCGTGGGGTATGGGCAACCTGCGCAATCTCACGATGAGCGACACCGTCCCGGTCTTCGTGACACTCGCGGTACTCGTGCCCGCGCTGATCGCGGTCGCGCCCAGGATGCGGATGTTCGAACTCGGCACCGATTCGGCCCGAAGCAAAGGCGTCGACACCGGTGTGACGCAGGCGATTCTGCTGGTGATCGGCATCGGGTTCGCGGCGGCCACCACCGCGATCATCGGTCCGATCGTCTTCGTCGCGCTCGTCGCGCCCCAGGTCGCCGCACGACTCACCCCGAGTCCCGGTATCCCGCTGGTCACCTCGGCGGCGGTCGGCGCCACCCTGCTGGTGTCGAGCGAGGCGGTGGCACGCACCCTCCTCGCGCCCGAAACCCAGCTGCCGATCGGGGTGGTCACCTCCTCGCTCGGCGGCGTCTACCTGTTGTTCCTCCTGCTCGCACAGTCTCGAAAGGCCAGGCCATGAGCACGCAAACCTCCGGGCGGCTCACCGGCGCTGACCTGCGTGTCGGCTACGGCGACCGCACCGTCATCGCCGACCTCGACGTCGTTGTGCCCGACGGATCGTTCACCGTCATCGTCGGACCCAATGCTTGCGGCAAATCCACACTGTTGCGGGCATTGTCGCGACTGCTCCGTCCGCAGCAGGGCACGGTGACCCTCGACGGTCGCGACGTCACCTCCTACGGCGGCAAGGAATTCGCCCGCGAGGTGGGGTTGTTGCCGCAGCAGTCGATCGCACCCGACGCGATCACCATCATCGACCTGGTCTCGCGCGGCCGCTTCCCGTATCAGAAGATGTTCCGGCAGTGGACCGAGGAAGACCAACGCGCGGTCGATTACGCACTGCAGGTCACCCGGCTCACCGACCTGTCGACCCGACCAGTCGAAGCGCTGTCGGGTGGACAACGCCAGCGCGTGTGGATCGCGATGGCACTGGCACAGCAGACCCCGATCCTGCTGTTGGACGAGCCGACGACCTTCCTCGACCTCGGCCACCAGATCGAAATCCTCGACCTGTGCACCGAATTGAACCGGCAGGGCAACACGCTCGTGGCGGTGCTGCACGATCTCAACCAGGCCGCACGGTATGCCACCAACATCATCGCCATGCGCGAGGGCGAGATCGTCGCGGTCGGGCCGCCGAGCGAGATCTTGACCGCCGAGCTGGTCGAGCGGGTCTTCGGCGTGTATTCGCAGGTGATCGCCGATCCGCAGACCGGAACCCCGCTGGTCGTTCCACTGGCCAGCGGCGCGGTTCGATTCGATGGCGCCCCCGGCGAATCCGCTGGCGCGGCGAGCGCCGAGCCCGAGTGACCACCCGTATCCCCGCATCACGACCAGGAAGGAAGATCATGTCAGCGAGACGTCTCGGTGTGGCCGTTGCGGTGCTGGTCAGCATCGTGCTGGCGACGGCAGGTTGTGTGAAGTCCGACGATTCCACCCACGAGGTGTTCAACGATCCGCACGGCACACCAGGATTCAGCCTGCCCGAGAACCCGAGGGTGGTGGCGCTCGGCTGGTCCGACGGCGGAATCGCCCTGGAGCTGGGTGTCGCGCCGGAAGCCATCTATGACTGGATGAGCATCGGCGCCGACACCAAAGGCGTCGGTGAATGGGACGCGGCGGCGTTCGGGGACAAGACTCCGCAGCTGATCCCCTCGCAGAGCGACGGCAATTTCAATATGCAGCAGATCGAGGAGCTCCGGCCGGACCTGATCCTCAATGTGCGCGCCAAAACCGACGATGACATCAATGCCGATCTGAGCAAGATCGCGCCGGTGGTGACCTCGCCGGCGGGCACCAACGACTACGCGATCAATTGGCAGACTCAGACCGAGATCATCGGCGCCGCGCTCGGCAAGCACGACGAGGCCGAGCAGCTGATCGGACAGACCACCGACGCACAGCAGACCATCCGCGAGCAGCACCCGGAGTTCGCGGGCAAGCGGTTCGTCTACGCCACGAAGTTCGGCACCGCCTATGGCGCCTACCTGCCGGGCGATTCACGCTTCGATTTCTTCGCCGACCTCGGTTTCGTGGTGAATCCGCCGATCCTGCAACTCCAGAGCACCGGTTTCGCGGCGCAGGTCCCGGTGGAACGAGTGGGCGACCTGGACGCGGAGGCCGCGATCTTCAGCACCATCAACCTGCCCTTCAGCGATCTACAGAACGACCCACTGATCAATTCGCTGGCCGTGGTCCGCGACAAGCACGCCGTGCTGCTGCCGCAAAAGGATCCCGCGATCATGGCGTTGTCGGCGGGCACACCGGCCTCGTTGAAGTTCGCCGCGCAACGGATCACCCCGCAGTTGGCGGCCGCCGTACCCGCCTAGCACACGGGCGGGCCGCCGAGGGCGCGCCCTCAATTCCCGGGGCGGGGGTGCGAGGGCGATCCCCCGAAGGACAGCATGATCACGCGGATCGAATCGTTGTCGTGTCAGAGCATGGGTCGACGTACCTGTTCGTCGACAGGGTTTCATCCACCTCGATTCTTGAATACGTTGCGGCACAGACGCGATCGATAAGAAGCGCTTGATCGACCATGAAGCCGAACCGCCTGACACCGTTTCCCTCTCGATGATTCTCGGGGTCTTCGCGAGCGAAAGAAATCGCCGTGAGAAACCCAGGGACGGGCTGCCCGCGATTCTTCGGCGTCGGAATTCGGCCAGTCCGCGCCACCGCATGACGCGAACCACGGGTCGACCACATTCGATAATTGAACAAAGGACGCACATCATGGTCGACTACCGAAAAACAACCGCTATCGCCGCGATCGCGGCGCTGTCGCTGCTCCCGCTCGCCGCGTGTTCCAGCGACGACTCGGGATCCGAGGCAGGCACGTCCAGCAACTCGTCGGTCACCGAGACGACCACGCCCACACCCGCCGCCCAGATCGACGAACTGCACGGCCAGAGCACGGCGGTGGCACTGGACACCGGCTTCACCGACGCGCTGACCAGCCTTCAACTGACCCCAGGAGTGGTCGGCACCGCAACCCTCGACAACGGGTCGATCAGCTTCCCCATCACGGCGGGCGCCGTCAAGTACTACACCCCCGGCACCGTCGACCCCTACGTGCAGGGCGATATCAAACACGACGGCAGCGGACTTTCACTCACCTCGGGCGACACCACCGCGGAGCTGACCAATTTCGACATCGACCCCGGCAGCTCACTGCTCTACGGTGACGTCATCGTCAACGGCGCCCCGGCCGCGACACACGCGACCTTGTTCGACCTCAACGGTCGTACGCTGAAACCGCTGCAAGACGGCCCCGACGACACCGCGATCCTCCAGGGCACGCAGGTCCTGGTGTCCAAGGATGCCGC
This sequence comes from Nocardia callitridis, assembly GCF_039543305.1. NCBI lineage: Bacteria > Bacillati > Actinomycetota > Actinomycetes > Mycobacteriales > Nocardiaceae > Nocardia > Nocardia callitridis. The sequence goes on from NZ_BAABJM010000002.1 coordinate 1,315,880, forward strand.
CGGACTACTGAACAAGACCTTCCACACCGACGCGGTCGCGCCAGGACTCCTCGTCGGCATCGCGACAATCACCCTCGACAAGAAGTAGCATATTTCTCGGCAGGCGCGAGAGTCGGTCGACAGACCGACCGGCCCACGCGGCAGCCGTTGTAGCGCAAGACAATTCACTGTTGATCCGATCCGTATCGAACGGAGCGCTCGCCACCTGTGAACAGTTCGAATGCGCGAGGACCCGACCGACAACGATCGGGCGCGACCCCCGTCGACGACACCGCCGACGGGTTTCCCGCCCGGCTGTGGCAGGCACTAGGGCGACACCGGCCACCCGGCCTGCCCACACCACGCACCTGGCGCAGCCCACTGCGCGGACCGTGGCTCACCTCGGTTTTCGGCTCGGTGCTGCTGGTGTCGTTGCCGGTCGTGATCGTCACCGGACTGCTCGACTACATCGCCTACGGACCACAGTTCGGCCAGGCGATCCCCGCCGATGTGGGGTGGCTGCATCTGCCGTACTTCGACTGGCCGACTCGACCGTCCTGGTTGTTCCGGCTCACCGAGGGGCTGCACGTCGGGCTGGGGATCATTCTGGTTCCCGTGGTGCTGGCGAAGCTGTGGTCGGTGCTGCCCCGACTGTTCGCCTGGCCCCCGGCACGTTCGATCGCCGATGTGCTGGAACGGGTTTCGCTACTCATGCTGGTCGGCGGGATCGTGTTCGAGATGGCCACCGGGGTACTGAACATCCAGTACGACTACCTCTTCGGTTTCAGCTTCTACACCGCGCACTACTACGGGGCATGGGTGTTCATCGCGGGATTCCTGACGCATGTCTTCGTCAAGTTCCCGCGCATGGTCCGCGGTCTTCGTTCCCGGTCCCTGCGTCGCGAGCTGCGCACGTCGCGAGCCGACACTCGACCCGAACCCCTCGACGCCGACGGCCTGGTCGCCGCGTCCCCCACCCCTGCCACGCTCAGCCGTCGCGGCGCGCTCGCACTGGTCGGCGGCGGGTCACTGCTGGTGGCGGCGCTGACCGTCGGCCAGACGCTCGGCGGATTCACCCGCCAGGCGGCCCTGCTCGTGCCACGTGGTCGATCGAATGGTGCTGGACCCCATGACTTTCCGGTCAATCGCACCGCGGTCGCCGCGTCGATCGATCCCGCGTCCACCGGCGCGACGTGGCGACTCAGGCTGACCGGCGGTACCGATGCTGTCACGCTCGACCGCACCATGCTCGCGCGCATGCACCAGCACACGGCGTCCCTGCCGATCGCGTGCGTCGAAGGATGGTCGACCACGCAGTCCTGGACCGGTGTGCGTCTGCGCGACCTTGCGGCACTGGCCGGTGTGCCCGAACCCGTTTCAGCACAGGTGATCTCACTCGAACGGGGCGGACCGTTCGGCCGGGCGACGTTGCAGGGCAATCAAGTCGCGCACCCCGATTCGCTGCTCGCGTTGCGCGTCAACGGCGCCGACCTTTCCCCCGATCACGGCTATCCCGCGCGAGTCATCGTCCCCGCGCTGCCGGGGGTGCACAACACCAAGTGGGTCGAGTCGATCGAGTTCCGGAGCTGACCATGACGGCCATACGACGGTTCTATGGCAGACATCCCCTGCACCTGCTCGCCTTGCTCGCGGGGTTCGCGTTGGTCGGCTACGTCGTCTACAGCATCGAACCGCGCACACTGTGGAACACCGACGTGTGGTGGCAGTCGATCCTCGTCTGGTTCTTCGGTGCCATCATCGCCCACGACCTGCTGCTGTTTCCGCTCTACGCCCTCGCTGACCGCTCGCTCAGCGCGGGACTCGCTGCCATGACCGCACGGCGCCGCGTTCGGCGTCCGAAGATCGCCCCGCTCAACTACCTTCGCGTGCCAATGCTCGGCAGCGGCCTGCTGTTGTTGCTGTTCTTTCCCGGAATCATCGAGCAGGGCAGGGCGACCTATCTCGCGGCGACCGGACAGACCCAGCAACCATTTCTGGGCCGGTGGCTGCTGGTGACCGCGGTGCTGTTCGGGGTAAGCGCGGTCACGTACGCCGTGCGCTCGGCCATCGCGGCGAAACGTTCGCACGGCCCACCAGCACCGACGACCGCCGAGTCGTAGCCGGCCGAGCTCAGTCGTCGGCTCGCCACACCAGGCAGAAGGTGTGCCCGACGGGATCCCGGTAGACCCGAAACGGCCCGTCGGTCTGTTCTCGCACCAACGTCGCACCCAACGTGAGCACCTGTCGCTGCGCCGCCTCGATGTCCTCGACCAAGACGTCGAAGTGGACCTGCTGGGATGCGGTCGGGTCCGGGAAGTTCGGTGGGCGATAGTCCGGCGCTGTCTGAAAGGCGATTCGCCTACCCGACCGATCGGCGATGACGATCCAGTCGTCTTCCCTGTCGTTCACCAGTTCGGCACCGAGCAGCCGCCGGTAGAACTCGGCCAGAATCCGTGGTTCGGGACAGTCCAGCACCACGCTGCGCAAGGTCCCGACCCCGTGGCCCTCTGCCATCATCCATCTCCTTCACCGGGTTTCACACAATTGTCGCCGCTCAGCGCACGGAGCAGGCCCCGACCAGTCCAAAGCTGTCCGGGGCCTGCGAGTGCCACACTAGGGCCTGGGGTGGCATTCGCTGTGGCGACGCGCCTCACTGTGGAAAGGTCACCGTCTCGGTCGAGGGGCCCGACCGGCCCTCGGATGCGCCACTTCGGCATCGGCGAAACCATGGACATGCCGCAGTGCGGGATTCGTTCCTCTGGTGGCGCGAGCGCGGCGTCGATACTGCGATGGCACTCAGCCCGGCGAGTTGGGTCACAGCTGTCTACACCATCTCCGCCAGGCGTTCGCGGTAGGGCGGTGCGCGAGCGCATGTTCGGTGGGCGACCTGCGCGCTAAGTCAGCTCGACCTGACTGGCCAGCCATCTGCCGTCGACCTTGTCCATGGTCATGACGATCCGATTGCGGTCGACGCGCGGGTCGGGGTTGGTGAGGTTGGTGATTTCGGCGTCGACGAAAAGTAGGACGACGGCGTGGTTTTCGGTGGCCGACTGGACCGCGGAGTTCACCACTCGCCCCTTGCTCACCGACCGAGCCTGTAGCAGCAGAGGTTTGAGCTGTTGGGCGGAGCGGCTGTACATGTCCTGGAATTCGCCGGTCGCGCCGTGCTGGACGGTGTCGAAATCCTCGTCGATGCGTGCGGCGTCGATGCTGGTGAGCGCGACCGCGTACTGTTCAGCGGCCGTGCGCGCTTGACGGCTCGCCGCATCGATCCGGGTGCGACCTTGTAGATTCACGCCGACCACCACCGCGATCGCCGTCGCGGCGACCAGCAGCACCGCGACCGCCGCGAGCGCGATCCGCGGCCGACCTCGGCGCGCTCGGCCCGGTCGCGTCTGCTCGCCTGTCGAGGCATCGACCGTCGACGACTCAGCCGTCGACGACTCAGCCGTCGACGGCTCAGCTGCGTCGCTGTCGGCGCCGGTCGCGGTTTCAGTTGTCTCGGTGAGTGTTTCGGCCATAACTTGTCCTCTGGTTCGCCGGATCACGGACGTTATTTGGGCGGGTGGTACCACGGAACCTCGGTGCCCCCGTACGGCGTGGGGATGGTGAACGGCCCGGTGGGTGTCGGATCCGCGGTGGCGTGTGGATCGACACCCGGTGGGGCGAACGCGGTGTTGTCGCCGGGTGGTCGCGGCGCGTTCGCCGCGCCGCGCGGCAACACCGACGGGTCCGGGTCGGTGCAGCGCGCGTGCAGATAGGGCTCGGGATAGTCCGCGACGACGCCGGGCAGGCGCGGCACGCCGTAGTCACAGGAGTAGCGCGGGTAGATGCTGGCCAGCGCCCACACACCGCCGTCGTGGAAGGCGGAGGTGATGGCATCGAGGGTCGAGCCTCCTCGTTGTCGCGGGAAGAAGAATTCCTGGAGCGCGGGAATGTGGGTGTAGGTCATCTGCGAGGTGGTCGCCAGATTGCCGAGCAACTGCGCCAGGGTCGGTGAGTTCTCGGCGATGATCTTGTCCATCATCGCCAGGGTGTCCGGAGTGCGCGCGACGACATCGGAGAAGCCGCCGGTCATCGGTGCGACGCCGCCCATGATCGTCGACAGGTCACCGGCGGTGGCTTGGATCCCCGCGCGATTGCGGCCCAGCGTGGTGAGCACGGTCTTGCTGTTGTTCAGCAGTCCCACCGTCTGCGGCAGCACCGAATCGAGGGTGGACAACAGGAAGGTGCCGCCGTCGATGAGGTCGGCGAGTTCGGCGGGCCCGAGGTCGCTGACCCCGAGTTCGCGTTCGATCGCGCGGATCTGCTCCGGGTCCAGCTGGGCGAGTGTCCCACTGAGATCGCCGAGCATGGTGGACAGCGTGGTCGGTGTCGAGGTGCGTTCGACGGGGATCACGGCACCGTCGGTGAGCGCGGGGCCGCCGTCGGTGTCGGGAACGAAATCCAGGTACTGCTCCCCCGCGGCCGAAAGCGCCGACACCCGAACACTTCCCGCGCTCGGAATCCGGACGCGATCGTCGATCTCCGCGGTCGCGACCACCGTCCTGTCGACGACCTCGACACCGGCGACCCGGCCGACCCGCACACCATGCAGCGTGACATCGCGCCCCGGCAGGATCCCGCCCGATTCGGCCAACTCGACGCGCACGCGATACCGGGAGTGGATCGGATCCAGTTTCAGCGCGCCGAGCACCATATAACCGCCGCCGAGCAGCAACACCATCAGCAAACCGATCGTGGAGACCAGCATGCGCCGGGCGCGCAGCACGGCGACGCCGGTGACGACCAGACGTGCGGGGGGTTCGAGGATCGCACGCGGCGAATGTGTTCTGCTACTCGTCATCTCGGCCCGTTCAGCCTTTCGTTCAGGCGGTTCAGGTTGTATTGCAGTGAGCCGACGAAGTTGGCCCAGTCGGTGGCGTCGGGCATCTTCGCACCGGGGTCGCCGGGAAAATTCGGGTCGGGTGCGGCACCGAGAGCCAGTTGCGCGATATCGACGTTCACATGCGCCGAGGAGGAGTCGGTGACCTTGAGAATGGTCGCCAGGATGCTGTTGAGCTGGCTCAGATCGGCGTCGGGATTCTGCGCGGCGGCATCGAGGTCTTTGCCGAGCAGGTTGATGCTGGCCGCCAGGCTGTGGTCGTTGGTGCCTTGCACGGAGGGGAATCTGGCCAATTGTCCTGTGATGCGGTCCAGGTTGCCGACCAGGCCGACGATGGTGTCGGTGTTGTCGGCGATCGCTCCCAGCGCCGGACCGGCGGCGGCCACCGCGTCCGCGATCGCGGAACGTTGCGCCGCGACCGTCGCGGTGAGGTCGTTCGCCGCGGCCAACGCCGAACGGATCCGCCCGGAGCGTTCGTTGAGACCGGTCAGCAGTTGCCGTGTCTGGGCGATCATGTCGGCAAGACGATCGCCGCGTCCGTCGAGCTGTTCGCCGAGACCGTTGACCATCGTGGTGAGGTTGCGGAACGTACCGCCGTTGACCAGGAGCGCCGCCCTGCTGAGGACTTCCTCGATGGTGGCGGCGGCCGAAGTCGATTCGAGCCCGATCGTGCTGCCCTCGTGCAACATTCCCGCGCCGGGGTCGGGCGCCGCCGGTGGTGTGACGGCGACGAACACATCTCCCATGGGGGTGGCCGACCGGAGTTCGGCGGTGGTGCCGACCGGCAGCTGTACGCGTGCTTCGATGCGCAAGGTGACGACGGCGAGGTAGTCGCGCGCGGTCATCGACTCGACCTGTCCGACGTTCGCGCCGTTGAGTTTGACCGTGGCTTTGGTCGGCAGATTGAGGGCATTGGAGAAGCTGGCCGTCACCGTGTAGGTGTCGTCGCCGAGGCCGGGTGCGGGCAGCGGAAGCTGGTCGAGTTCGGTCGAGCACGCGGCGAGCGGGACCGTGACGAGCACGGCGAGCATGGCGGCGCGTAGGCGGAACGGGGTTGCGTGCGTGCTCATTTCGCCGGGATCCCGGCCGTGTACCCGAGTATTTCGATGAGCCCGAAGTCCGGTCCCATGTCACGCATGCTTCCGGTGGCGCAGCCGAGGTTGCGCATGCCGAGCAGGTTGCAGATCTCCTTGACCATCTGGCCGTCGAGCAGCAGGCGGTTGATGTCGACGGTCGCGCGCAGTGCGCCGGTTTCGGTGTCGATGGCGTTGTAGGTGTTGTCGGTAACCAAAGGAAACACATCGAGGAATTCCGCGAGGTTGTCGTTGTAATCCGCCAACGAGGTGGTGAGCGTGTTCGAGTTGTTCGTCAGCTGCGCGAGGGCACCCTGGTTCTTCTGCATCAGATCGGTGACCGAGCCGAGGATGGCGCGCAGCTGGGTCCCGGTATCGCCGGTGCCGAAGTTCTCGTCGGCGAGCAGGTCGGCGAGCTGGTGGACGCCGGAACCGAAATCCCTGAGCTCCTGGTCGTTACGGGCCGCTTGCGCGGTCAGCGCGTCCAGGTTGGTGACCACCTGGGTGATCGCGTCCTTCGTGGCCGCGCCGTCGCCGTGCAGGCGTAGCGCATCCGACAGTGCGCCGAGCGCTCGACGCATGTCCTCGCCGTTACCCGCGGTGGCGGCGGTGCCGAGGTTCATCAGGTCGGCTAATGGTCCACTACCTTTGCCGTCGCCTTGCAGTGACGTGGAGAGTTTGTCGGCCATGGCGAGCAGGCTGTCGAATTCGACCGGCGTCTTGGTGTGGCCGCGATCGAGGACCGCATGCTCGGCAAGCACGGGACCACCGCGATACACCGGGGTCAGTTCGATGTGCCGGTCGGTGAGTATCGAATCGGTGATCGTCACCGCCTGCGCGTCGGCGGGCAGGGTGACCGAGTCGTCCAGGCTCATCCGGATCTCGACGCCGCCTGGCCGAGGGTCGATATCGGTGATCTTGCCGACCGACATGCCGAGCACTCGAACGGTATTGCCGACGTAGAGACCGTTCGCATTCGCGAAATCAGCGGTCACCGTGGGGGATTCACTCCACGGCAGACTGCTGGAGCACCCCGCGAGCATCGTTCCCAGCGCGAGGATGGCGAGGAGTTTCAGTGTGCGTGCGGCTGGTCTCATGCGCAGTCCTTCAGATAGGGAGCCCGATTCACCTGTTCAGCGCGTCCGCTCAGTGCGCACATGAAGGAGTCGATGAACGCGCCGTCGGGGGCGTTGCCGACGAGTTCTTTGCCGGTACCGGTGGCATTGGCGAACAGTCGCCACGGCACGGGGAGGATTTGCAGAATGTTGCGCAGTAGATCGTCGTGTCCGGCGATCGATGCCGTCATGTCGCGCAGGTTGGTCAACAATTGTTGGATCTCGGCCTGGTCGTCGACCGCGATCGGCGCCAGTTGCCCAACCAGCGTTGTGGTCGCCGCGAGCAGCCGCGCCACCGCGTCACGCCGGGAATTGATCTGTGTCAGTACGGATCTGCCCTGATGCACCAGTGTGGCGAGATCGGCGCTCTGCGCGCGGATCACGCCGGTCACCTGCTCGGTGCCCGCCAGCAGCGCGCCGATCTGGTCACGGCGAGACGCGATCACCTGGGCTAGGTCGTGCACATTGCGCAACGCTTCCGGCACCAGTGCCGGTGTGCCTCGCAGCTGTTGGGACAGCACGGTCATCGATTGCGCGATCTGATCGGCGTCGATCTGATCGAACGTGGTCGTCGCCTGTTGCAGCGCAGTTTGCAGATCGTAGGGCACCTCGGTGTGTGACAACGCGATTTGGTTGTCGGGGAGGGGGTCCGCGCCTGCCGGGCGCAGCTCGACATACCGCGAACCGAGCAGGGTGGTCAGCTTGATCGCCGCGGTGGTGTCGGCACCGACGGCCACGTCGCCGTCGAGCTTCATGGTGACCGTGACGTGGTCGTCGTCGAGCCGAAGCCCGGTCACCGTGCCGACCTGGATACCGGCCACGGTGACCGCGTCACCGGAACCCAACCCGGCCGCCTGTGCGAAGGCGGCGTGATAGGTGCGCGCGCCGAGGTGCAGCGAGTGGACGAATACCGTTGCGCTCAGCGCGATCACGAGAACCAGCACGGCGACGATCCCGGTGCGCAATGCGCGGTCACCGCCGTGGCTCCTGAAACCACGCAGACGCGGCAAGCGAATTGTCGGAAATGTGTGCATGATTACCTCATCGACAGATCGCGGAATGTTGCGGCTGTCCGCCGGGAGTCGCCGCACCGAGCAGACTCGACAGCAGGGGATCCACACCGGGGATGATGCTGACGCTGATGTCGCAGACGTAGGCGTTGAGATAGGCACCGGTGTCCACGATGCGCGCCAGCGACTTGAGCAGTAGCGGAATGTTGTAGCCGAGGTAGGCGAACTCGTCCTTGTTGTCGAGGAAGTGTTGCGAGAATCCCGGCTCGCGGGTGACGAATTCGCGCAAAGGCCCGCTCGTCGACGCCACCACGCGCGCGGCGCGGTCGAGCACCGTGGAGATCTCGCCGACTTGGTCGAACAGGGTGTCGCGCTGTTGGTCGAGCCCGTCGAAGATCTTGCGGGTCTGTTGGATGGTGGTCTGGAGGCTGCCGCTCTGGCGCGCCAGCTCGGTGACGACCTGGCCCAGATTGTCGATGACAGTGCCGAGGATCTGATCAGGCCCCGCGAACGATCGTGCGAGAGTCGCAGTTTCGGCGATGAGTGCCGTGATCGCACCGTCGTCGCCCTGGAGGCCGCGGATCACCGCGGTGGTGATGTTGTCGACCTGCCGTGGTTGCAGCATGCTGAACAGCGGTTCGAAGCCATTGAGCAGGCGGGACAGGTCGAAGGACGGCTCGGTGTGCTCGACCGGAATCCTCGTGCCCTGCGCCAGGATTCGGCTATCACCGAAATCCCCCTTGGCGAGGCCGAGATATCGCTGCCCGATGAGGTTCTGGTAGGTGATCGAGGCGAGGGTATTTCCGTAGAGCACCTGGTCGCCGCGTAGCGCGAAGCGCACGACGGCGACGGTGGCGTCCAGCTCTATCGCCTCGACCCTGCCCACCCGCACGCCCGCCATCCGCACGTCGTCACCGACGCTCAACCCCGACACGTCGGTGAATACCGCCGAATAGCTGTTGGTTTCGCCGTGCACGCCGCGCTGCAATGTGGCGTAGACGGTCCAGGTCATGGCTACCGAGACGAGCACGAAGACGATCGGGACGATCAAGAATCGGCGATAGCTCATCGGCCACCTCTTTCCCGGTCGGGTTCGGCGGGGGCGACCCGCACATCGTTGCCACGAAACAAGGGCCCGACCAGCAAGTCCGACAAGGGGTTCGGTGCTCCGCCGAGCACCGAGGCGAGTCGCTCCTGCTCGTCGCGACCCCCGACGACTCCGCCCACGCGCGCCGCGGCGGGTATCGCCTCGCCGGGTCTGCTGAGCACCGACGGCCCACCGAGCGGAGCGCTCGCACAACTCGGGCCCGCGAGCGCGCCGTAGCGCGGACAGTCGGCGCGGGTGTACTGCTCGTGCGGAGTGAGTTCGAGAATGATCTTGGCGGTGCCGTTGCCCGTCTCGGCGTTCCAGAACTCGGTGGCGAACTTCGCCGACACATTGCGCTGGGAGGTGGTCATCTGCACGAAGTTTCGACCACCTTCGGCCAGCACATCGAGCGCGGGTCCCAGATGTCCGGTGACCTCGAGCATGCTGTCGGTGCGCCGTTCCAGCGCGCCAGCGACCGTCCCCGTGGTCGTCACCGCGCCGCCAAGCAGTGCGGTGAGTTGGGTTCGTCGCTCGGCGACCGCGCGCATCGGCACCACACTGCTGTGCAGCGCATCCAGTAAATCCGGTGTGGCCGAGTGCACTCCGGCCAGCGCGTCGGACAGCGCCGCCAGGGTCTCGGTCGTGTCGTCGGTCGCCATGACCCCGCGCAGCGCCGCTTCGATGCGCTCGAGCTGGCCGACGGCAGCGCGCGCGGCGTCGCCACGCCCGCTGGTCGCTTGCTCGATCGTGGTCAGGATGCCGACGGTGGGATCGTTGCCCGACCTACCCGCCGCGTCGGCGATCCGGCTCAATGCGGTGAGTGAGGTTTGCAGCTGCACGGTTTCGGCGCCGTGGTCCTCCGCGATGCGCGCTCCCCCGGCGAGCGCGGGCCCTGATCCGTTGTCCACCAACTGGATCGACGGAACGGCGAACACATTGCTGGGAACCACCCGTGCGGTCACGGTGGCCGGAATGGTGGAGGCGTATGCCGGATCCAACGCCAGGAGTACCTGATTCGGGCTATCGCTAGTGCCCGGCGTGACCGTCTCGACTCGTCCGACGAGCAGGCCGTGGAATTTCACGTCGGACTTGGCGGGCAATCCGTCACCGACGTCGGTGAGGTCGGCGGTCACCGAGACAGCGTCTTCGAACGCACCCTCGGAGCGCGCGATCATCGCCGCGGCGACGAGTGCGGCCGCGATCACGAAAACGAGTCCGCGCCAGGCCAATCGGGTGTCGGAAACGTACTTGCCGTCGGATTCGAAGGAGATCGGCATGCGCTACCCGCTGATCCGCGAGCCGGAGTCGACGCCCCACAGCGCCATGGTCATGAGCAGGTTCACGCAGATCATTACCGTGATCGCCGCCCGCATCGCGCGTCCCGCCGCCACCCCGACCCCCTGCGGCCCCCCGGAAGCGTAGAAACCGTAGTAGCACTGGATGGTCGTGGTGATGAGCACGAACACGATCGCCTTGGCCAGCGAATACAGAATGTCCTTGCCCTGCAACACCAAACGGAAGTAGTGCTCGTAGGTGCCGAACGACTGCCCGCCCGCGAGGCCGACGAAAATCTCCACGGCCAGGTAGTCGGCGGCCAACGCCGCGAGGTAGAGCGGAATCACCGCCACCACCGAGGCGAGCAACCGGGTGGTCACCAGATACGGGATCGGCCGGATGGCGATCGAGTCCAGTGCGTCGATCTCCTCCGAGATGCGCATCGACCCGAGTTGCGCGGTGAACCGGCATCCGGCCTGTGCCGAGAAGGCGATCGACGCCATGATCGGCGCCAACTCACGGGTCGCCGCGGTGGAGGCGATCATGCCCGTCGCCGGGGCCATACCGAGCAGTTTCAGCGCGTTGTAGCCCTCGATACCGACGATGCCACCCGCGGCGGCGCCGAGCACGATGATCACCCCCGCAGTGCCGCCGCCGACGACCAAAGAGCCATTGCCCCAGGTCACGTCGGACAGGATGCGTACGCATTCGCGCCGGTAGTGGCGCAGCGCGACCGGGATCGCAAGAGCCGTCCTGACGAAGAACCCGATCATGTGTCCGAGCCGACTCAGCGTGGTCGTCGGAGCGGCGGCGACGCGCAGGACCGTACCCACCACCGGCGGTCGGTAGGGCGTCGCCATCAGAGCGTCGTCCGAGGGAAGAGAATCGTGTACAGCTCGGTGAAGGCGACATTGACGACCATCAGCAGGATGATCGACGCGACCACCGCGGCGTTCACCGCGTTCGCAACCCCGCCCGGCCCACCCCGGGTGCTGAGCCCTTTCTCGCAGGCGACGACCGCGACGATCGCACCGAATACCGAGGACTTCACCATCGCCAGATACAGATCACCCGCGGTGGCGAAGGACGAGAAGGTCGCGAGGAAGCTACCGGGAGTTCCGCCCTGCACGTACACGTTGAACAGGTAGCCGGCGAGGAAACCGATGAAGCAGCTGACGCCGGTCATCCCCATCGCCACCAGAACGCACGCGGCCAGCCGCGGCACTACCAATCGACGCAGCACCGAGACACCCATGACTTCCATGGCGTCGGTCTCGTCGCGGATCGTGCGCGCGCCAAGGTCGGCGCAGATGGCGGAGCCGACCGCCGCCGCCAACAACATCGCCGTGACCAGCGGTGCGGACTGACGGATCACGGCAAGACCGCTCGCGGCGCCTGCCAGTGAGGTCGCGCCGACCTGTCCGGCGAGTAATCCGAACTGGATCGAGAGGGTCGCGCTGATCGGCAGGGCCACCGCGACGGTCGGCACCGACGAGGTCTTGATCATGAAGGTGGCCTGCTGGACGAACTCGGCGAACGGAAACCGTCCCGTGGCGATGTCGACGCCGAGGTAGCGAAACGCCTTCCCGCCCAGCACAACCTGTCGTCCGACGGTGCGCAGGGCGGCCACGGGGTGACGTCGCACGTATCCCCTTGTCCAGCCGGTGATCTCGTCGACGGAGGAGAGCTGGGGCGGCGGTGTGCCGGGTGTCATGGCTTCGGTTTTCACTGGCAGGCCTCCGCTCGCTCACCTTCGGCGTGGCGGTGAGGAAGCGCCGAAGGCATTGTTCCGAGGGTAGCCGATCGGCTACCCTCGACGCTAGCCGATCGGCTATATGAGAATAGTTCCGGGTCACCACCTCTCGTGGCGAGTCGGAACGCACCGACGGCCACCGCCGCGATCGAGCAGCGATTCGAGGGAGCTCATGCACACCGTCACCGAAATCGAAGACGCCGACGACCACGTCGCGCTCCGTGCCCAATGGGTCAGCCTCTGGCTCACCCCCGTTTTCGGCGCGGTCCTGCTGATCGCCTTCCTGGCCTTTCCTGGCTTCCTGCCGCCGATGTCTCCGCAGGACAGTGCCGCCGAGGTCGCCGACTTCTACCGCGAACACGTCGGCATGATCCGGTTCAGCATGATCACCTTCAATCTCTGCGGCATCATGCTGATCCCGTTCTTCATGGTGATCGTGCTGCACATCAAACGGATGTCGACGCCGAGCCAGGTGCTCGCCTACGCCTATCTCGCCGCCGTGGTGAGCGGCGCGACCCTGTTCGCCATCGCCGACATCTTCTGGTTGGTCGCCGCATTCCGTCAGGATCGGGCACCCGAGCTGGTGCAATTGCTCAACGACCTGGCATGGATCACCTTCACCGCGCCCGTCGGCATGCTCGTCGCACAGGCGGTGTGCCTGGCGCTCGCGGTCCGGCTCGACGACCAGCCGGAGCCGATCTTTCCCCGGTGGGTCGCACCGTTCAGCATCGTGATTGCCCTGGCGATGACGCCGGCGGCCTGCTCGGTGATCTTTCGTACCGGACCGCTGGCGTGGGACGGACTCGTGTCGTTCTGGTTGCGCGTCGTGGCTTTCGCCGTGTTTGTCTGCGTGATGTTCGTCGTGGTCCGGCGGGCGACGCTGCGACAAGATCGGGCGCGGAACGCGAAAGCGCGGGTTCGGTAATGCCCGCCACCGCCCAGCCGACCCGGCGTCGCCGCGGCAGGCCGCCGTCGGTCCCGCTCGACCAGTGGATCTGCTGGTGCTCGATCCCGATTTTCTACCTGCTGTTCGGGCTCATCTTCGTGGTACTCACTCGCGTCATGCCGCCGCCACGACCCGATGCCACCACCGCGCAGATCGTCACGTTCTTCCAGGACAACGCGATCGGCATCAGAATCGGCTTCGCCCTGCTGGTGGCGATCATCGGTTTCACGGCAATGGCCAACGGCCTCATCGCCTTTCAGATCAAACGCATGTCCGTCAGCCCGGTCTTCGCCTACGCCTACATCGGCGCGTTGGCCGTCGGCGCCGTCCCCGGCTGCCTGTTCGCCTCGTTCGCCTTCGTCACCGCGACCTTCCGGCCGGATCGCGACCCGGAGATCCTGCGACTGCTCTACGAGCTGGGGCTGTTGTCGTTCGTCGGCTCGCTCGGCTGCTTCGCCACCCAGTGCACCGTGCTCGCCCTGGCGATCTTCCTCGACCACCACCGGATCTTTCCGGTGTGGCTGGCCTACATCTCCCTCTGGATGGTCGTCACCGAAATACTCGCCGGACCGGTGTTCGTTTTCGAATCCGGCCCGCTGTCCTGGAACGGCTCGATCAGTTTCTGGCTCGGCACAGCCATTTTCGTCGGATGGGAATTCAGCATGATCATCCTGCTGCGGCGCGCCATTGCGCGCCGAGTCGGCGAGGGCGAACACGCGCACCCGCCTCGGCACGAGTCGACGAGGGCCGAGCGGTGAGGACCGAGAACGCCGAGAGCCGCGCGCTGCCCGCCGATCCACACCTGTGGGTGTTCGTCCTCGGCGACCTGGTGATCTTCTCGGTCTACTTCGTGGTCTACATGATCGACCGCAATCGGCATCAAGGGGCCTTCCTTGCCTCTCAGCAGCATCTACACCAGGGCATCGGCGCGCTCAATACCGTTCTGCTACTCGCTAGTTCGCTGTTCGTCGCGCACGCGGTCACGGCGGCCCGCGCGGGTCGATACCGGCGGGCGATCGGCACGACGATGCTCGCGGGCGGCTGCGGGGTGCTGTTCACGGTGACAAAGGCGGGCGAATGGACCGCCGAAATCGGCGCGGGCCACACGTTTCCGAGCAGCGACTTCTTCATGTACTACTACATGCTCACCGGCATCCACCTGTTCCATGTGGTACTCGGGTTGGTGTTCCTCGGGGTCGTCGTGCTGGAGCTGCGTGGACCACGCAAACGCAGGGCCGTCATCGAGACGGGCGCGGTGTATTGGCACATGGTCGACCTGCTCTGGCTACTCATATTCGCCCTGCTCTACGTATTGAGGTGAGAAGGATGCGCACTGTATGGACCGACAATGTTCGGATCACCGTCGTGTGGGGCGTTCTGGCTGTCAGCACCCTGATCTCGTGGTTGATCGGGCGATCCCACCATGCGGGTGGGCTCGAGACGAGCACACTCATCTCCGCGGTCGTGTTCGCCGTGGCATTGGTGAAGATGCATCTGGTCCTGCGCCATTTCATGGAAACCCGCACGGCACCGACCTGGCTGCGCCGCACCACCGACGGGTGGCTGGTGCTGCTCGGCGCGCTCTTGATCGGGGTCTACCTGTGGTGAGTTGCCCTGCCGGACCATATGGTTCCCGCGACCGATCAGGCACCCACCTGCACGGCCCTGAGCACTCGGCCCTGACTCGTGCGCCGGCCAGTAGGCTCAGACGGTGAGCTCCGACGATGCCGCCACCGGCGACGTGGCAGTACCCGATCACTACAGCCGGGCGCAGCGTCGCATCATCCTCGCCGCGTTCGAACAGTTCGCACAGCACGGAGTCAGCGCGACCTCGCTCCAGATGATCGCCGATGTCATCGGGGTCACCAAAGCGGCGGTCTACCACCAGTTCAAGTCCAAGGACGACATCGTGCTCGCCGTCGCCGAAACCGAGATGGCACGCCTGGAAGCCGCCATCACCCTCGCCGACGCGCAGCGCGACTCCGTCCGTGCGCGCGAAGTACTCCTCACCCGCGTCATCGATGTCGCCGTCCAACGCCGCCGCCTCTACAGCGTCATGCAGAGCGACCCCTACATGGCACGATTCCTCGCCGAGCACGAGCCGTTTCGCCGCCTGATGGAACGACTGTTCGCGATCCTGGCCGGGGAGGACCTCGACAGCGACATGCGCGTGCAGGCGGCAATGCTCTACTCCGCCATCGGCAGCGCCGCCTCACACCCCCTCGTCGTCGACCTGGACGACGAGGCGCTGCGCATCCACCTGACACAATTCGCCCGTACCTTGTTCCAGCTTCCGCACTGACCCCGTACACGATGCTGGAATACCGCAACCAGCCGGAGAAGACCGCACAGACCATCCGCGACGAAGGTCGCAGCGCCACTGTGCACACGAACCCTATCCTCGACAGGCCGTATCTCCCGCGAACGAACCGGCCGTTCGCGGGAGAACCGACGCGCGGTCGCGGCTACCCGCGCAACGCCGAGGCGAACAACGCCGGAAGCTTGCCCCAACCCGGTGCCGCGGCGAATTCGGTGAGTCGGCGACCGGTGGTGGGTGCGGTGCGGTTGGTGACGAACCACGGGGGTACCGGCGACAGGGTGAACTCACCGTTGAAGATCGCGCGCGGGGCCGGCCGGAAAGGGCCGCGGATGACGGTGCGTTCGGGGTTGTCGATGAGTAATGCGTTGTGCACGACGCCGATTCCGCTCTGTACGTCATCGAGGGTGTGGCCGGGGAACGCACCCCAGCTGGCGGTCGCGGTGAGGTAGCCGACCGCGGTCCACGCGTTGACAGCGATCGTGCCGTAGCGCAGTTCGGCGATGGCCTCGTCCAGCCCACCGCCGAGGGCGCGGATCGTCTTCGGGTGCACGAGGATGTTCACCCCGAGGGTGCCGTGGAATTCCTCGTTGGCGGTGCGTACCGCGGTCCGCAGGAATTCGGTTCCGGTGCCGGGCAATTCGATGACGCCGAGCACGGGTGCGAAATACTCGGTGTGCAGCGCGTGTTCGTCGGCGCCGACACGAACACCGGGAACCAAGGTGCGGTCACCGTTGCGCCCGAAGCTCTCGGCCTGCGGGTAGGCCTGCTTCGCCGCCGCGACCCGCGCGGCGGAGCCGGGGTAGTAATCAGGACGCGCGGGCGCGTCGGCGAAGGCGGCTCTGAGTTCGGCGAGGAACGCGGATTTCTGGTCCCAGTCCGCGCTGATCACCACCACCTGCGCGGCCACGCAGTTGTATCCGTTGTTGTGCAGGCGCTGCGTCGCGACGTGTCGGGCCTGGAATTTCAGGTCGGCGTCCGACCACGTGCCCGGCACCACGATCGTCGGGGAAATACCGCCGAGCTCGCTGGTGATGGGCTTGTCGATCAGCGGCTCGTTCGCCGCCTTGCGGCGCGCGCCCTCCTCGCCGGTGCCGAAAACGATGGCGTCGTGGGTGATCTCGCTACCCGTCATGTGGATCGCTGTGATGTCGGGGTGCTCCACCAGCGCCTTGCCGACGTCGGCACCGCCGGTGACGATCGCGACCCACCCCTGTGCGATCGCCGGCGCGAAGATCTTCTCCAGCACCGGCAGCAGGGCATCGGTGATCGGGTTGAGCTTCAGGACCACCGTGCGGTTGTAGGCGAAGAGCTGGTAGAGCACGTCCAGCGGGGCGATCGAAAAGATATTCCCCGCACCGAGGACCGCGCCGACACCGTTCGAGGTGGTCGGATCACGTTGCGCAAGGCCAGCTTTGGCACGAACCTGGGATGCGTCGACACCCGGCGTCGTCCACACCTCGGCGGTGAATCCGTTGAGCAGCAACGCGTCGAAGATCCCGTGCGGCAGCACCTTGACCGCCGAGCGGTTTCCCGGCGCGTCGACGATGGTGAACCCATCGACCGGACTGCGGCCCTCCGCCAACGCGCCGACCGTTTCCGCCAACGCCGCCGTCGCGGTGAGGACCGAGTACGGACCGCTCATCCACTCCTCACCGAGCAGAAGCGAGTCGGCGGCCAGCCCCTTGATCGTGGCGGCGGTGCGCACCCATTCCTCGGCATGCGCCGCGGTCAGCGCGTTGATCTTCGTGAGCAGGTCACGTCGCTGCGACAACGGGGTGCGAACCCAGCCGTCCGCGCCAGCACGCACGGCGGCGACGGCGGTGTCGATCGGATCAGTCTTGGTGGTCATTTGTGCGCTCCCGTTGTCGAACCGGCGTCCGCGAGGGCCCTCTCGGCGGCTTTCGATGGCAGCCAGGCACACGTGGCCTGGCTCACTTCTTTCTCTCGATAGTGCCCGCCGCCACCCCGGGACTGCTATGGGCTCGGGTTACCGATAATCGTCCGGTCGATTGTGCTCGCGCACACTCACGAGGGTTCCGCGCCCAGCCAGGCGCGGTTATCATCGCCGAATGACGGCCGTGTTGTCCCAATCCACAGACCTGCCCGTTGTGCATGCGCAGCGTATGCTCGGCCGGCTGGACTCACTCACGATCGAACTCGTCG
Source organism: Nocardia callitridis (assembly GCF_039543305.1). NCBI lineage: Bacteria > Bacillati > Actinomycetota > Actinomycetes > Mycobacteriales > Nocardiaceae > Nocardia > Nocardia callitridis. Next base: position 1,333,486 of record NZ_BAABJM010000002.1, read on the forward strand.
AGGCCATCAGGACCGGCGACCACGACTATGCCGAGTCGACATTACTGACCAGGGACGAACTCAGCACGGTCGTGCGGGACAACCTGTCCTCGATGCTGCGCCAATTGTCGAGCAAGCAACGGCCCGACTTCGCGGCTCCCGCCGCCGCGGGTGCGCTCAAGGCCGCGCACGGCGTGCCACTGGCCGCCTTGTTGCACGCTTACCGGCTCTGCGGCCGTCTCATCTGGGCGCACCTACTCGAAGAGGTAGGCCGTGAGTCGCCGGAAGCGTTGCCGCACTTGGCCTCCGAGGTGTGGCGAATCATCGACGAATATTCCAGCGCGGCCGCGCAAGCCTACGGTCAGCATGTCGCCGACCGGACACGACGTGACGATGAACAGCGCAGGGCGATGCTGCGATCACTCCTGGTCGGCGGCGGCGCGGCCGAGTCGATGTGGGAGATCACCCGCGCGCTGCTATTGCCGCGATCGGGAACGTTCGTGGTGGTCAGCGCGGAAATCTCGGGCAAAGACGACGCGTCAGGAGAGCTTCGCAAACACCTGCGCGGCAACGACATCTCGGCGTTGTGGCTCACCGAACTCGACGCGCAGATCGGCTTACTGAGCTTCGCGACGCCTCGTGTCCGCGATCAGCTGCCCGAACTACTGCGCGCGGTGGCGGGCGGCCGGATCGGCGTCAGTCGCACATTTACCACTCCGACCGACGCCGCCGCGGCCCTGCACGAGGCCGAATTGGCCTGTCGCTGCTCGGATCCCGGTACCGCGTCGGTGAACGACTACGGCGACTCGGCCATCGGACTGCTACTCAACCGCTCGCCGCACGCCGGACAGGAACTCGCCCAGCACGTTCTCGGCCCGATCCTGGAACTGTCCGACCACACCGAACGCGACACCCTGCTGCACACCCTGGCCACCTGGTTCGACTGCGGCGGCTCGAGCACGAGGGTCGCGAGCCGATTGCACTACCATCGCAACACCGTTCATCATCGGCTGCGCCGCGTCCAGGAGCTGACCGGCCGTAGTTGCACCGATCCGGTCCAGGCCAGCGAGCTCTACATCGCCGTACGCGCGACCGCGTTGCTCACTCGCTCCGACTGACCACGGATATGGTGTTGCTGCTGCCCATGGCGATGTAGGCAGTGTGGTTGGCGGTATCCACGGCGATATCCTGCGCCGAGCCTTGCAGGAACGGGTACTCGACCTTGTCGACTTCCGCGCGGGTGCGAGTGTCGACGAGCTGCACATTGTCGAAATTCACGAGGTAAGCGGTGTGACCGCCAGGATCGACGGCGAGGTCGAGCGCGTTGCCTTTGGCGGGGATCGACGCGAGTTCCTTGCCGGAGGCGGGGTCGATGATCGACAGGAAACGTTCGTCACCGGAATCACTCGTCGTGAGGGCCATTGTCGTGACATACAGCAGGTGGTCATCCGGGTTGACCGCCACCGCGAGTGGACTCGTATTCTCTCCTAAAACGATGGCGTCGGAAGGGGTCTCGTGGTTCGTGTCGAGCACCGCTATCTCGCCGCCGTCGCCGTTGACGTAGAGGGTATGCGCCGCTGGGTCCAATGCCGCGGCCGGGTCATATCGGTAGTCTCCACCGAGAGTCGCACGGACGGCGCGAGTGTGCGTATCGATGATCGACACCGTGTCCGAGTAAAGGACGTAGAGGCGCTGACTGCCGGGGTCGAGCACCAGTCTCTGCGCGGGGACCGGAACCCTCCCCGTGACTGTGCGGGTGCCGATGTCGATCACCAGCACCGCGTCCTGCTCACTGACATACAGGGTGCGGGTGGTCGCGTCCACCACGATGTCCCCCGGCTTGCCTGCCACCGGAATCGTCGAGACGACCTTGCGCGTCTCGAGATCGATCACCGAGATCATGCCCTCGTCCGCACTGGCAACATAGAGGGCGTTGGCCGCAGGATCCACCGCGACCTCATCAGCACCGGTATCCATCGTGATGGTCTGTGCGACCACCTCCCGAGATTTCGCCCCGGAGCTCGCGTTGGTCGCGACAATCGCCACGGCGACAGCCAGTCCCATCGCGAGTAGCGCACCGGCGATCATGAGCCCCCCACTCGGCTTCGGCGCATCGACCACACCCGAGTCACCGGCAGTCGCATCGGTCGGCGTGTCGATCGCGTCGATCGCCCCGACGCCGAAGGCGCCGAAACCGACGACCACAGGCGTGGACGCGGGCGGTGGGGCCGCCAGCCGCTTGTCCGCGACCGGCGCCGAGGGTGACGCGCTTCCTGCCGCTTGCACGCCGAGGGGCGATCCCTGCGGCGATTCGGGTCCACTCGAGGACACCGGCAATGGTGTGTGCGACACACCGGACGCGATCTCGGTGACCGCGGTCCGCGAAAAGTTCGCTGCGCCTTGTGTTCCCCCACCGGGGGCGACCTCGGTGGCTGCGAATCGCGAAAACTTCGCTGCGCCTTGCTTTTCCCCAGCCGAAGGGACTCCGACGTCCGCTTGCGTCGGTGCCGCCACGACGTGCTCTCGCGCCACCCCGGCCGCGTGCGCGAGCTCGCCCGCCGTGCTGTACCGCTGGCCGGGGTCCTTGTGCATTCCGTGCGCGATGATCTCGTCGAACGGGGACAACCGCGGCGCGAAAGCGCCGGGTCGTGGCGGCGGGGTGGTGAGGTGGGCCGCGATCTGCTGCTCGAGGCTGTGGCCGGGGAACGGTGTCGCGCCGGTGAGCAATTCGTGCAGCACACAGGCCAGTGCGTACACGTCGGCGCGTTGGTCGGCGTGGCCTGCGGTGAAGCGTTCCGGCGCCATGTAGGCGACCGTACCGAGCGTGTTACCCGTCCCGGTGAGACTGGAATCGGTGGCCGCGCGCGCGATCCCGAAATCGATGAGATAGGCGAAACCGCGTTCGGCCAGCAGGATATTGGAGGGCTTGACGTCGCGGTGCACGAGTCCTTCGGCGTGTGCGGCGTCGAGCGCGGCCGCGATCTGCTCGACGATGCCGACGGCCACGTCCGGCGACAGCGGGCCGTCGCGGCCGACGACACGGCTCAGATCGGTACCGTCGATGAGCCGCATGTCCAGAAACAGCCGCCCCCCGATGTCGCCGAAGTCGTGGATCGGCACGATGTGCGGTTCCCGCAGCCTGGCCGCGGCGTGCGCCTCGCGCCGAAACCGCTCGCGGTACTCGTCGTTGGTCGAAAGGTGTTCGGGCAGTACCTTCACCGCGACCACCCGGTCGGTGCCGGTGTCGTAGGCGCGGAACACCTGCCCCATCCCGCCTTCGCCGATCTTCTCGCGCAACCGATAACGTCCGAACGGCTCGTCCATCTGCATCCTCCCCGGTACAGGTCTCGGCCACGCGGCGTCGGCACGGACACTTCGACCCGAACGCCCGCCGACGCCCTCGGACACCCGGTGACGTCGCGACCACCCCGACCGATACTTCTCCGTGTTGCGTTTCCCACGTGGGGAACGCTCCGACAACCGCACATCCCGAGCCCGGTTGTCCCACGCGGCCTCCCGTCGCGCCTAGCGACTGTAGCGCGCTGACGCGGGACGCGACAGCGGTACACGGAGTCTGCCGGTTCCGGTCGCGCCACCTCGGGCCGCCGCGCTCACCACGTTCGCCGTCGCGATCGCGCACCGGGCCAGGGCGTCGCCTCTCCGGCTCGAGGGCGCGCGCACCTCGCTCAGCCGCTCGAATACAGCATCGATTTCGAGGGTGCCACGCCGGAATCGAGTACCGCCGCCGCACGCCCGGACTCGGACAAGGCTACGCCGACGGCAGTACCGGGCTGAGCTCCGCACCAAACCGTGGTCGAGGCCATATCGACCACGACATCGGCCGGAATCCGCCAACTGACCGACATCCGGCATCCACCGGTTCGCAGTCCCGAGAATATGACCGAAAGCTGTTGCGGGAGAACGGACTACCGTGCCGACCGCTACACGGATCCATTCGGCGATATCTCCTCGGTGACACCGCCGGTATCGGCATCCGCCGAGTCGGGCCGACTCCCGTCCCCTTGCCACGGCCCCGTGGTGTCCACGAGCCTGCGCACTTCCTCGGCGACAACGTGGGGTTCACACAGCAACACATAGTGGTCGGACCGCTCCGCGACGACGTGACGTCCGCGCGGCGATCTGGTCGCGCTGTGGGCGTGGAGCGCGTTCAGTGGTGCGCGCAGTTTCGGGGAAACGCCGTTGCCCGCGCGGCCCGCCGAGATCACGGTGACGGCGAGGTCGCCGAGTTCCGGCGGATGCTCGCGGTACTCGGCCAACTCGTCGATGAAGGTCTGTTGTTGTGCCACGAAGGTGCGCATCGCTTGCGCGGTGAACCCCTCGGTGCGCATGTCGGCGCGCGCGTCCTGCGGTAGTGCCCGCAGGGTCGATCGGTAGAACACGGGCAATACGCGCGCTCGCGCTGCCAGCACCAGCACCTTCAGCATGCGTCGTTCGAAGGCTCGGAATTCGCGGCTGTACAACGCGTTCTGGCCCTCCTCGGTCGGATCGACCAGAACCAGACCCGCGACGCGCGCGGGGTTCGCGGCAGCCGCGCCGCGGGTGATCGGACCGCCCGCACTGTGCCCGACCAGCACATACGGACCGGGACCGAAGTGGTCGAGCACCGCGCCGAGGTCCTCGGTCATTCTGGCGAGTGTGCGCGAATCCGGGTCCGGCGCACTGCGGCCGAGGCCGGAGCGGTCGTACACGATCGCCCGCGACCACTGCCCGACCAACGGCTGCACCAGCGCCCACAGCGACCGATTCACCGCGGCACCGGATTCGAACACGACCGTCGGCGCGGCCGAGTCCCTCGGACCTGGCAGCACCATCGCGTGCAGCGCACGGCCGTCGGTGGTCGGCACCCACACGCTGTCGCCCTGCGTGTGCGGTGCGAAGCTCGCGGAGTCGGTCTTCGGCAACGATTCAGCCTTCCTTCGTGACGGTCCGAGATGTGCTGCCCGACAGTGATTCCAGCAGCGTACAACCGTGTGGCCGGGACACGAGGGAGGGAGACCGAGGGCCACCGTCCGCGCATGTTCAGTGTGCGACTCCAGTAAAAACCGAATCCGCAGCACGACTGCTCGTCTATTGCTCATGCCCCCGTACGCGACGCCGACCATCAGTTTACTCGCGCCGGGGCCCTCACATATGTTCCCGCAGAACGCGTTTGTTGATCTTCCCGGACTCGTCACGGGGCAATTCGGCCACGATTCTGATCCGACTCGGGATCTTGTAGGCGGCGAGTCGGCCACGCAGCGCCCCTCGCAGCGCATCGGTGGTCAACGCCGCACCGGGACGCTCCACGACGTCGGCGGCCACCGCCTCACCGCGATCAGCCACATCGGCGATACCGAACACGGCCGCATCCTCCACACCCTCGATTTCGGCCAGGGCAGCTTCGATTTCGGCCGGATAGATATTGACCCCGCCGGAGATGATGATCTCGCTGGAGCGTCCGGTCAGGAACAGAAACCCGTCGTCGTCGAGATAACCGATGTCGCCGACACTGATGTGCCCGCCCACCGGGCTGTCGGTCGTGCCGTGGTTCAGGTAGCGGAACTTCGGCCAGTAGTCGGCGCCGCGCACGAACACCCGACCGATCTCGCCCTGGGACAAGGGGTTCCCACTCGCGTCGGCGATCACGACCGACGACCCGTCGACCGGACGTCCGACGCTGCCGGAATGCGCCGACCACTCGTCGGCGCTGATCCAGGTGATCGTGCCCGCTTCCGAACAGCCGTAGTACTCCCACACGGCGTCCCCGAACCACTCGATCGCGGCGCGCTTGATAGCCGGTGGGCACGGTGCGGCGGAATGGATCAGGTGCGTCAGACTCGATACGTCGTAGCGAGCCCGCACCTCGGCGGGCAACGACAGTAACCGCGACAGCATTGTCGGCACGATCTTGGCCTGCTCGATTCCGTGCGTATCGATGTGGTGCAGAAACCGTTCGGCGTCGAAGCGCGGCATGATCGTGATGTTCGTGCCCATGCGCATGCCGAGCACCGCGACCGCGTTGGGGCTGGTGTGATAAAGCGGCCCGGCCACGAGCAGCTGTCCGCCAGGACGTACACCCATCCGCCGCGCCGCGGCACCGGCGATCGACAGCAACTGCTCGGCCGCCATAGGTTCGCGCAGCACACCTTTCGGGCTGCCGGTGGTGCCTGAGGTGTAAACGACCCCCATCGAATCCGCGATCGCACCGTCCCGGTGACCGATCGGCTCGGGGCGGGCATCGATCCACTCCCGCATTGTGGGATACCGGCCCGTGGGGTGTGCGAGGTCGGGGTCGAGTCCGGTTTCGGCCAGAAGTTCCGGCGCCATCTCGACTTCGAGCACCGGAACTTCGGTCACCGTCGCGGCGAGCGCGCGCTCGACGATGGGGACGAACTCGGTGTGCGCGATCACCAGCCGCGCGGCACTGTCACGCAGCACGTGCGCGAGCTCCGGCGGCTGCCAGTGCGTATTGACCGGAATCGGATTCGCGCCGATCGCCGACACCGCCGCGTGTGCCTCGAGGAACTCGATGTCGTTGCGCACCAGCACCACCACACGGTCCCCCGCACCGAGTCCCGCGGCCGCGAGCGCGGCAGCCAATCGCCCGGCATTGCGCTGCACCACCGGGTGTGTGCGCACGCGGGTTCCACACCTGATCGTCGGATCGGAAGCTTGCTCGGTTCCGGTCGTCATACCACCGAAGTCTGCCACCCCGACGTCATCGATCTGTCCGGACCAGTGAAACGGTCCGCCCACGTATTCGGTGCCGGACTGCACGAACGCGAACGGATTTTCCCAAGGATCTCGCGCGGAGTTAAGGACGCTCATCCCACGGCTGCGCGCCGATCTCACCGCGCTGCGAATCGGGGACCGCACAGGCGCCCAGCGCCCGTTCGCGCACGGACACCAGATCCTCGTCGGTGGCGAAATAGCAGTGCCCGTGATTCGGCGGGTACGGCGCGGGATCTCCGTCCGCCACCGGGTCGAGACGAGTCAGAAGCGTACCGTCACAGTCGAAGTAGTGCCGACCACCGGTCACCCGTTAGCCGGAGAGCCCGAGCGGGGCGCCGGAGAACTCGACCGCAGCGTCGATATCGCCGAACCGGAACGATCACTCGAAGCAGCCGCACACCGCCACGGTGGGAGAACACGGAGATTTCCATGAGCACCACGCCCGAAACCGGTGCCGTCGACCCCGCCGCGCGCGTGTCGAAGCTCGGTTACGTCACCTTCAGCACGCCCGACCTCGATCGTCTCGTCTGGTACTACACCCAGGTCCTCGACTTCGCCGTCGTCGAGCAGACCGCCGACGAAGCGTTCCTCACCACCGGCGCCGACCACCACTGCGTCGTGCTGACCAAGGGTGAGAAGAAGGCACGCGCCGCCGTGGGTTACGAACTGTGGGATTCACTCTCGACCGCGCAACGACGGCTGACCGAGGCTGGGTACGAGGTCGAGCGGCGCTCCGACATCTCCCCCGGCACACCGGACGCCCTGGTCATGCGCGAGCCCGGCACCAACGTCGAACTCCACCTGATCGAGGGTCAGGAACCCAGCGGCGTCGACGGACGCGCACCGCTGCGACCGACCAAACTCGGCCATGTCGCCGCGTTCACCCCGGCACTGCCGCGGATGCAGAACTTCTATCAGGATCTGTTGGGCTTCAAGTGGTCCGATACCGTCGGCGACTTCTTCGTCTTCCTGCGCTGCAACGCCGACCACCACGCCGCGAATTTCATGGCGAGCACCATCAAGTCGGGCATGCACCACATCGCCTATGAAATGCGCGACCCCAACCATCTGATCACCATGCTCGACCACCTCGGCAAGAACGACTTCCGCCTGCACTGGGGCCCCGGCCGCCACGGCCCCGGCCACAACCTGTTCACCTATCACCGGGACCCCGACGGCCACACCATCGAACTGTTCACCCAACTCGACGTGATCCACGACGAGTCCAAGGGCTACTGGGAACCTCGCCCGTGGCACGAGTCCTACCCGCAATACCCCCGGACCTGGGAGGTCGACGTCGCGACCGTCAATATCTGGGGTCCGGTCAACGAGCAGGAGCTCGAGCACTAGGACTGCCGTTTCCCGAGAACCCACCCGGCCCGCCGAGGACCGCGAATCAGGCGGTCCGAGAGGTACTTTCGGGCGCCACTGCCGATTCGTGCACGATCTCGCCCGCGGTACGGCGACCCGACCATGCGGCCACTTCGCCACGCAGATCCAGTTCTTCGACGACGGCGGCGTTTTCGTACTTTCCCCACGCCTCGCGCGGGAGCATCCACATCACCTCGAACCCGTGTCCGTCGGGGTCGGAGCCGTAAACGCTCTTGGTCGCACCGTGGCTGGACTCTCCGGTGAAAGCGCCTGCGTTTATGAGGATCTCGCGCAACTCGACCAGCTCTTCGATGGTGTCGAGCTGCCAGCCGAGGTGATACAGCCCCACCGATCGAGCCGGGGGTGGCGTCGCCCCCGCGAGCCCCATCAGCCCGAGATCGTGGTGGTTGCCGGAACGAGGTAGCCGCAGGAACGCGGCGTTGAGCTGCGGCTCACGGCTGCTCAGTTCCATGTTGAAGACCTCGGTGTAGAAGCGCACCGAACGGTCGAGGTCGGCGACGACTAGAACAGCATGGTTCAAGCGAACGGGTGAGATGGACATCGGCTGCGTTCCTTTGCGGATCGGTCTTGTGGACTCAGGTCGTAGTTTTATTTGTAGCTACAAATAAAACGATACCAGCAGATAGCTGTAGATACAACTATCTGTGCGATGATGGCCACGTGGACAAGACCGGGTTGAGCCAGAGCGAACTGGCGGCGTGGATCCGTCTGGTGACGGTGGTCGAACTACTGCCGGGCGCACTCGACGCCCAGCTGCGTCGCGACGCCGACCTGATGCATTTCGAATACTTCGTGCTGGCGATCCTGTCCGAGGCACCCGAGCACACCTTGCGGATGAGCGCGCTTGCGGCCCAGACGAATTCGACACCCCCACGCCTGTCGCACGTGGTCCGAAGACTGGAAGATCGCGGCCTGGTCGAACGCATCCCCTCCCCGGCCGACGCACGCTCGACCAACGCACACCTGACCGAGACCGGCTGGGAAAAGGTACACCAGGCCGCGCCGGGACACGCCGCGGCAGTCCGCGACAACATCATCGACGCGCTGCGACCCGAGCAGGTCGGACAACTGCAAGAAATCGCCGACGCCATCCTCGCCAGACTCGACCCCACCGGAACGATGTCGGCGACCTACCGCCGTTACGACCAGCATCAGTGAGCACCCTCGATCGCCTCGTGCCGCCACTGAACGCCAACGCGCGCACCGAGACCACCGGGCGCGCGGCTATCGACCACGCAAGCAAGCACCGCGTCGACCGCCGACCGACACGGGCCGGTCCATGGGACAGGAGGTCGATCCGCGCGGGGTGGTATGCCCACACGATCGAGGAGTAGTACGCCGCCGTAACGGTCACGCCGATCTACTCCGTGAACACCTCGACGGCGCTACCTACGGATAGTGCACGCTCGGGCACCGCGGTTTCGGGCCGCGGTGCCGCACGCGTGATGCGATGGATTCACCAGGCGTCGACGTGCACGACCTGGTCGAGGTCCAACCGGGGCGCGGGCTTGAAATCGGTGCCCTTCGTGTACGCAACGGGCAACAGAGCGCCCTGCGACACCTCATCGAACGGGATACCGAGCACCTCGGCCGCTTCCTTTTCGTAGCTCAAATGCAGTGTGGTCCAGGCGGTGCCGAGCCCACGCGAACGCGCCGCCAGGCAGAAGCTCCACGCCGCAGGGAACAGCGACGACCAATGCGACGCGCTGAGTCCGCTGGCGACATTGTCCACGCGTCCACGCAAGCAGGGAATCACCAGAACGGGGACCTCGCCCATCTTCTCGGCGAGGTAGGTCGACGAGCTCACGATGCGCTGCCTGGCCACATCGGCCTCGGCATCCCCGGTGAGCTTGTTGCCGGGGTAGGCGGGGGAACCCTGGTATGCCTGCCAGCCGCGCCGATACAACTCCCCCAATGCCCGCCGCTTCTCGGCATCGGTGACCACGACGAAATGCCAGCTCTGCCGATTCGAGCCACTCGGCGCCTGCACCGCGAGCTCGAGGCACTCCCGCACGACCTCGAGCGGAACCGCACGATCCAGATCCAGCCGCTTGCGGACGGCTCGCGTTGTCGACAGCAGTTCGTCTGGGGAAAGGTCCAGTTCCAACGGCATTCTCTGCTCCTGTTGCGTCGCTGCGTTGTCGGCAAGATCGCCACCGACCGTACGGCAAAATCAACACCACTCCGGCCACCGGTGTTCCACAGCTCACACCGGCTGCCGTCCGAACAATCACGCCACCAATCGGCCGGTGCGCTACGCGACGACATCCACTCGACCCTCGGCGTCGCCATCCCCGACACCAACATATTCGTATGCGCTATGACCTCCGGGCCCTCCCTGCAGTGTCGACAACATTCCTTTCAAAGCTCTCTGATTCTAAAGATTCTCAATCGATTTCGGCGGTGCTACTTTTCATCAGTTATCGATTGATCTAACGAATTGAGCTCCTCCGGTGCCGCGCGAATTGCTGTACAACGCTTTCCTCCATTTGACCCCGAATCACCACAGCCATGGCTATTGGCGCACCGAGGAGGGGCAGGTCCAGTACGGGTATACGAAACTGGAGCCCTATGTCGAGGTGGTGAAAACACTGGAGCGCGGGCGTTTCGACGCCCTGTTCATCGCCGATGTATCCGGCGTCTACGACCTCGAATTCGGCGACGGCACCGCATCTATTCGCGCGGGCTCACAATTCCCCGAACCGGACCCGGTTACCATCGTCTCCGCGCTCGGACTGGTTACCGAGCATCTGGGAATCGCGGTCACCAGCAATATCATCCAAAGCCACCCGTTCGCGTTCGCACGCCAGCTCTCCTCACTCGACCATTTCACCAACGGTCGAGTCGCATGGAACATCGTGACCTCGTATCTGCGCAACGGATTTCAAAACTTCGGTCACGATGACATTGTCGCCCACGACGACCGGTACGAATGGGCGCAAGAATATGTCGACGTAGCGTACAAACTGTGGGAGAAGTCCTGGGAAGACGGCGCCGTGGTGCACGACCCGGCCACGAACCGTTTCTTCGACCCGGACAAGATCCATCGCATCGACCACGAGGGACCGCGCTACCGCGTCGCGGGACCGCACATCGTCGAGCCGTCCCCGCAGCGCACCCCCGTCCTCTTCCAGGCAGGAAACTCCCCGGCGGGAAGGGAATTCGCGATCCGCAATGCCGAAGTCACGTTCCTCCCTTCGACCACACCGGAGGCCGCGCGCCGCGACATCGCGATCCTCGACGACCTAGCCCGCGCGCAAGGCCGCGACCCGAAGTCACTGAAGAAGATCGTGCAACTGTCCACCGTCATCGGCTCCACCGAGGAAGAAGCCAAGCGCAAGCAGCGACATCTGCACGACCACATCGACTTCGACGCGCTCCAGGCCTTCTACAGCGGCAACTCCGGCATCGACTTCTTCGGCATCGACCCGAACACGACACTGACCGAACTGCGCGACCGCGCCTCGGTGGGCGACCACGTCCGCTCCGGTCTGCGCGCCGCCGCCGACGCCGATCACGGCAACGGCGCGCCGGTCACCTGGGGTGACTACCTGCTGCGGCACGCGCTGCTGCCCGGCCGCTTCGCGGGTACCCCGGATCAGATCGCCGACGAGGTCCAGCGCTGGGCCGACGCGGGCGTCGACGGATTCAACGTCGTCCCGGTCACCACGCTCGGCTGGTGGGACGAGTGGGTCGATCAGGTCGTTCCCGTCCTGCAAGAACGCGGCCTGGCGCAGCGCGAATATCATCCTGGCACCCTGCGGGACAAGCTGTTTCGCAACGGCGACGCGATCCACTCCGGGCACCCCGCACACGCGGTGCGTATCGGCGCCGATCGGGCCGCGCGGGCGTGAACGGCTCAGCACGACGAGTGCTGCGCCGACCGTCCGGTATCGCCACGGCGCTGACACTCACCGCGATGCTCGCCGTCGGCTGTGGCGACGACGCCGCCCCCAGCTCGGCTGCGACCCACCGGGTCGACGGCGGCACCATCACCTACGCCCACTACCAGGAACCACCGTGCCTGTGGGGCGGCTGGGTCCAGCAGGCCTACCTGTCCCGGCAGGTGTTCGACTCACTCGTCAGCTACGACAACGGCGCCATTCGGCCGTGGTTGGCCACCTCGTGGCAGACCTCGCCGGACCGCAAGGCGGTCACCTTCACGCTGCGCGACGACGTCCATTTCACCGATGGCACCCCGTTCGACGCACAGGCGGTAGTCGCCAACGTCGAGTTCTGGTTGAAGAACCTCGGCTGGGTCAGCTACTCGTTCCTCACCGGCGCCGACGCCGTCGACGACCACACGGTCACCCTGCGCACGAGCGAACCCAATCCGGAGATCTTCAACGAATTGGCCAACGGGCACTTCGGGATTCAATCCCCCACCGCACTGAGCGAGCACACCGCCGAACAGAACTGCCTCGCACCGGTCGGCACCGGCCCGTGGATCGTCCAGGAATGGAAGCGCGGCGAGGGCATCGACTTCGTCCGCAACGACAACTACAACTCCGCGCCCGCCAACGCCAAACATCAGGGCCCGGCCTACGCACAGCGACTCGACTGGAAATTCGTCCCCGACGCGACGACCCGCTGGGGTTCGCTGCTGACTGGTCAAGCCGACGCCGTCTACGACATCCCTTCCTCGCAGTGGGCCAACGCCAATCGCGACTACCAGGTGCTCAACTATGTCGCCACCGGCCGTCCGCAAGCGCTCACCTTCAACACCAATCGCGGTCCGTTCACCGATCGCAAGGTCCGCCAAGCCTTCGTGCACGCCATCGATCGCGCCAAGATCACCAGCGCCGTGTTCAAGGGATCGGTGCCGTTCGAAGGCAATGGCTCACTGAGCAAAACCACACCCGACTACCGCAATGTGGACCACAGCCTGCCCTACGATCCCGCGACCGCGAACCGACTTCTCGACGAGGCGGGGTGGACCCAGCGCGACAAGAACGGCTACCGCGCCAAGGAGGGGCAGACGCTGAAAGCCCGCCTGCCCTACGGTCTCGGCTCGATCATCACCCCGGACGGTTCCACCGCGGTCCAGATCATCCAGGACCAGGTCAAGCAGGTCGGCATCGACCTCGAACTGCTCCCGCTGACCCAAACCCAGCAGTTCGGTGGCGCCTACGCCAAACCCGCCGACAAGGAAGTCAGTTTCGGCTATTGGGTGTGGCCGTCGCCGAGCATCCTCTACATCACCTACAAGGCGGGCACCGCGCAGGCGCCCAACGGCAACAACACAGCGTTCTTCGACAACCCCGAGGTCGAGGCGAAAATCCTGGACGCCCAACGGGAACCGGACCCGGCTGAACGCACGCGCAAATACGCCGCATTGCAGGACTGGTTCGACAGCGAGGCCATCGCCGTCGGTGTCTACGACTACACCTACAACCTCACCGTCGCCGACAACCTCGAAGACGTCTGGCAGGACAGCGGCAACGGACTGCCGGTATTCAGTGACGCCTACTTCGTGGAGCCGTCATGACCGCCGTCATCGCCGTCCCCGTCGCGTCGGACGACGCGGCGCCACCACGCAAGGTCGGCGCGATCGCGCGCGCCGTCGCGGCTCGCGTCGCCTCGGCGATCTTCGTGCTGTGGGGCACCGTGACCGTCACCTTCGTGGTGTTGGCACTGCTGCCGGGCGACCGCGCCACCATCCTGTTGAATATCCGCTCCGGCCAGACCATCGAACGTACGCCCGACGAATTGGCTCCGATCAACGCGCAGTACGGCTTCGACCGTCCCGTGCTCGCGCAATACTGGACCTACCTCGGCGATCTCCTGCACGGCGACTTCGGTCAGTCGCTGCAACTGCAACGCTCGGTCACCGATGTCATCGGCGAACAGATCACGCCCACACTGACCCTCGCGGTCGGCGCGCTGCTGCTGGCCTGGGTGCTCACCGTGCCGTGGACCCTGCTCACCGCGGGTCGGCGCGGTCGCGTCGGCACACTGGGATCGGCGGTCGAAACCGTCACCGCCGGTCTGCCGCACTACTGGGTCGGCGTGCTGCTGTTGATCTTCGGCGCGATCCACCTGCGGTGGTTCCCTGTACTCGGCGGCACCACTCCTGCCGGCACCATTCTGCCGCTGGTCACCCTGGCGATCCCGCTCGCGGGGTTCCTCGGCCAGGCCACCCGCGCGGAATTCGGGCGGGCATCCCGGCAACCGTTCGTCCTCACCGCACGCGCACGCGGCATGGGGTCCGGCGGTGTGCGTGCTCGACATGTGTTGCGCCACTCGTTGATTCCCGGTGTCACCCTCACCGGCTGGGCCATGGGCAGCCTGCTCTCGGGTGCGGTACTGGTCGAAAACGTCTTCGCGCGACCGGGATTGGGCAGCGTGCTGGTCACCGCGGTCTCGGCGAAGGACTTCCCGGTCGTCTCCGGGATCGTGATCCTGATCAGCTTCGCCTACGTCCTGATCAACCTGGTGATCGACGCCGTCTACCTCATCGTCGATCCACGACTGGAGTCCCGCCGATGACCGCCCCCGTCACCCTCGTCGCCCCGACGCGCACCGCGCGACGCGCGCGCCCGCCGCTCACCGTTGTCGTCTCCGGCATCGTCACCTTGTTCTTCGTTGGTGCCGTGGTGATTCCCGGTGTGCTCTCCACGCATTCACCGCTGCGCACCGACCTCGACAATGTGCTCGACGCCCCCTCGTTCACCCATCTGCTCGGCACCGACAACGCTGGACGCGACCTCTACAGTCGCATCGTCTGGGGAACTCGCGAATCGCTGTCGATCGGGGTCGGCGCGGTCGTCGTCGCCCTGATCATCGCGGTGGTCTTGGGTTTCGCCGCCGGAATCGGACCGCGCTGGGTCGCCGCACCGGTCAATCGTCTGCTGGAGATCCTGCTGGCGTTTCCCACTTTGCTGCTGGCCTTGCTCCTGGTCACCTTGCTCGGCCCGTCCGCGCAGAGCCTGGTCATCGCGGTCGGTATCGGCACCGCGCCCGGCTACGCGCGCCTGATCCGCGCCCAAGCGCTCGGCGTCGAGAACTCCGGCTACGTCGAAGCCGCGCGCGCCATGGGCCACACCCGGCGCACCATCTTCCGCCAGCACATCTTCCCGAACGCGTTGCGCCCCTTGCTCGCCCTGTTCACCCTCGGCATCGGACAGTGCGTGGTGTGGGCGTCGGGGTTGTCGTTCCTCGGACTCGGTGTCGCGGCGCCGTCGTCGGAATGGGGTGTGCTGCTCAACGAAGGTAAGAGCGAGATTCTGTCCGCCTGGTGGCTGGAGGTGTTCCCCGGCACCGCGATCGTGCTGGTCGCCCTCGGTGTCACCCAGATCGGTCGCTATCTCCAGGACCGCGCAGAAGGGACCACCACCTGATGACCGACACCGAACGCGGCCTGCGCGTCGAACACCTCGACGTCTCCTTCCGCGCACCGGGCGGCGAAACAGTCCCGGTCGTGCACGATGTCTCCTTTCAGGTACGTCCCGGACGCTGCCTCGCCCTCGTCGGCGAATCGGGTTCCGGCAAGAGCGTCACCGCCCGCACGCTGCTCGGACTCACCGGCGACACCGCGATCGTGCGCGCCGACACGCTCAGCTTGCACGGCGAGAACCTGCTGGAGACCACCGAACGCCGGTGGCGGCGCATCCGAGGAACCAAGATCGGATTCGTCCTGCAGGACGCCCTGGTTTCGCTCGACCCGCTGCGCCCGGTCGGCAACGAGATCGGCGAAAGCATCGGCCTGCACGAACGGCTCGGACGAACCGACCGTCGCGAGCGCGTGCAGGAACTACTGCACCGTGTCGGCGTCCCTGAGCCGAAACTGCGTGCCCGCCAACGTCCCGACGAACTGTCGGGCGGTCTGCGCCAACGCGCGCTCATCGCCTCCGCGATCGCACTCGGTCCCGACATCGTCATCGCCGACGAACCGACCACGGCACTCGACGTCACCGTGCAGGCGCAGATTCTGCGAGTACTGGAGGAGATGCTCGCCGAAGGCACCGGTGTCGTGCTCATCAGTCACGATCTCGCCGTCGTCGCCCAGCTCGCCGACGACATCCTGGTCATGCAAGGCGGTCGGATTGTCGAATCCGGTCCTGCCGCAACGGTTCTGGCCAATCCGCAGCACGCCTACACCCGTCAGCTGATCGACGCCGTGCCCAGCGAACACACCAAGGGCACCCGACTCACTCGAGGAACGGCCACCCACACCGCCGCCACGCTGTTTCCCGACCGGTCCGCCCAGGATTCTGACAAGGACGAAATCCTGCTGGAGGCAAGCAATGTCGTGAAGTCCTATCGCGGGCCCGACCGCATCACCCGCACCGTCGTCGATGACGTCTCCTTCCAGCTCGCCCGCGGCGAAACACTCGGGATCGTCGGCGAATCAGGTTCCGGCAAAAGCACGTTGGCGCGGATCGCGCTGGCACTGGTCAGCCCCGACAGCGGCGAAATCCGCTACCGTGGCACGCCGCGTCCGCGCACCGACAATGCCGAACAACGCCGTATCCGCCGCGATATCGCCGTCGTCTACCAGGACCCGCTCAGCTCCTTCGATCCCCGCTGGAGCGTGGAACGCATTCTCACCGACGCCATTCGGCTCGGCGACCCCGAGCGTGCGCGTCGGCCACAACCTCGTGCGTTGACCCTGCTCGACGTTGTCGGCCTCACCGCGAAACACCTCGACGCACGGCCCAGTGTCCTGTCCGGCGGCCAACGGCAGCGCGTCGCCATCGCTCGCGCGCTGGCCACCGCACCCGAGATCATCGTGCTCGACGAGGCCGTGTCCGCGCTCGATGTCTCCGTGCAGGCCCAGGTCCTCGACCTGCTCACCGATATCCAGGAACAGCTCGGCCTCAGTTATCTGTTCATCTCGCACGATCTCGGCGTCATCCATCACATGAGCGACCGAGTACTGGTCATGCAGGGTGGTCGAGCCGTCGAACAGGGCGATGCCGACCAGATCTTCACCGAGCCGCGCGCGCCCTACACCCAGCGACTCCTCGCGTCGCTGCCTCGACTCGAGTACGCGCGACTGCACAACACCCGGACTACGCAGGAGAGCATCGGCGCATGAGCGGCACCCGCACCAGCACCACCATCAGCGAACTCGTCATCGAGGCGGCCGCCGCGGCCCGCTCGGAAGCCGTCGCACGCGAACATGGTCGCCTGTCCCCCGCGACGCACGTGCGTACGCTCGCCGACGCCGGGCTCGGCGCATTGCGCGTGCCCACCGAGTTCGGTGGTGCGGGTGGCACGGTGAGCGAGCTGGCCGCGCTGCTCATCGAGGTCGCCGCCGCCGACTCCAATCTCACCCAGATCGTGCGCGGACACCTGGGATTCATCGAATCGCTGCGGCTGCGATCACCCGGTGACGGTCGCGACGAATTGCTGCGTGCCGCCGGTCGCGGTGAGCTGTTCGGCCCCGCCGCCTCGGTCCGCGCGCCAGCCAAGCCCGCGCCGGGTTCCACCGCACTGGTCGACGGGGACACGGAGCTCATTGGTTCTGGCGACGACCTGCGCCTTTCCGGCACGAAGTACTACACCACCGGCAGCCTGTACGCCGACTGGATCAATGTCCTGGTCCCGGCGGACTCGGGTTTTACCGAGGCCGTGGTGCGCGCCGACGCGCCCGGCGTCACCGTCACCGATGACTGGAACGGCTTCGGTCAGCGCCTGACCGCGAGCGGCACAGCTGTTTTCGACGAGGTGCCGGTCGACCCTGGTCACGTCTTCGACCGCGACTCCGTTGACCGTGACGCCTACCTGAACGCTTTCTACCAATTCGTGCATTCGGCCACCCAGGCCGGAATCGCCCGCCGCGCAAGCGAAGACCTCGCCCAGCTCGTGCGCCGCCGCACCAGGACCTACCCGCTCGCCGCGGCACCGCAACCTCAGGACGACCCGCAGGTGCTTGCCGTTGTCGGCGAGGTCGCCGCGCGCGGCTACGGCGCCCGTGCCAATGTCACCGCCCTCGCGGCCACCATCGACCGATTCCACACCGCCACAACCGAATCCCGCGCCGACCGCCTCACCGAGGTGGTCATCGAGTCCGCCGCCGTGCAGGTCCTCAACTCCCGTCTCGTCGGCGAAGCCACCTGGTATCTGTTCGATGCCGCCAGCGCCTCGGCCACCGATGCGGATCTGGCCCTGGATCGCCACTGGCGCAACGCACGCACGGTTTCGTCGCACAACCCGTCCATCTACAAGGCGAGGGTCATCGGCGATCATGCGGTGAACAACCGACTTCCGCAGTCGCCGTTCCAGAAGTAGTCACACTGACGATCGCAACGGACAGATGCGGTGCGCAGGTCGGGTCGATCGGCAGTCGCGTCATTCTTCCCGTGGTGATGGGATATGTTCGGAGCGCTCGGGTTCGGCACTTGCCATGCGACAACCTGATCGCATCGTCCGGTGCCGGACTCAGCATGTCCAGCAAAACGCATCGGGTCGCGATAATTCAGGAACGCCCGTTATGAGACGGCGCGGGCGACACCGAGAACCGGCGGGCGCAAGCCATGTCCGTCCGTGAGTCGTCCATTGGATGGACGTGAACCGCCCGCGACGCCGGATACCGTCGCGGAATGGATGCCTCGCCTGTTTCGCGGTCCGCGACACGCGCCTGGTTCGGCGGCATTCTCGTGGTCTCGCTGGCGGTCACCCTCTGGTGGTGGGTGCTCCTCTCCGGGGTCGGTGCGCTCACGGGAGCCGAATACTCGCGCGGCGCGCACATCGTCCGCGCGCTCGGCGCCACCCTGTTCACCGTCGCGCTGGTCGCCTGGGCACTGCGGCGCCCGGTCCGACGCAGCTGGTCGGACCTGGGAGTGGACGGCCCCGGCACGGGATGGCGACAGTTCGTGTTCGGCGCGGCGTGCTGGGCGATCCCGGCCATGGTGACGCTGCTCGTCCTTCTCGGCGTGGGGTGGGCGGAACTCAGCGTTCAAGCCTCCGTGGCGAAAACTCTCGTCGCGGCGTTGGGGTCGGTGGTACTCGTCCTGCTCTACGAGGCGGTACCCGAGGAACTCGTCTTCCGTGGGTATCTGTTCACAGCGCTGTCCGAACGTTTTTCGCCGTTCTGGTCGGTGCTGGGGCAGGCCGTGCTCTTCATGGGGTGGGGTGCCCTGATCGGCGCCGCCGGTTCCGTCGATCGCGTGGTGCTGTTCGGGGTGTTCGCCGTTGTTCTCGGTGCGATGCGGGCGGTGACCGGGAGCGTATGGGTGTGCGCGGGTTTCCACACCGCGTTTCAGTTCACCGCCCAG
The DNA here is from genome assembly GCF_039543305.1 of Nocardia callitridis. NCBI lineage: Bacteria > Bacillati > Actinomycetota > Actinomycetes > Mycobacteriales > Nocardiaceae > Nocardia > Nocardia callitridis. The sequence goes on from NZ_BAABJM010000002.1 coordinate 1,352,811, forward strand.
TTCCTCGGCACACAATGGACGCAGGTGCGGCTCCACGATCCCGACCTTGCGGTCGCTTCGCTCGCATTCGTCGCGGTGCCATTCCTGTGCGTTGCCGCGCCGCTGTGGTGGGTGAGCCGCCGCCGTCCAGTTCGTGTATTCGGCCGAGCCGCCTGACCAGCGGCAGCGGCATTACCCGGCATTGCTCCGTCACCGCATCGGTCGGTGCGCACCATCTCGAACACCGTTGCGGATGTTCCAGATCTCCTCGCACCCTGCGCTTTTCGCTGCCCGTGTTCACCGGGTAGGTAACGACGGTCGCTCGACTGCCCCTACCCGAGAGTGCCGATGCCCGCGAGAATGAGGTCGATTCCCGCGAGGAACTGCTCGCGATCGTCGTGCTCGCGTAGCTGCGGCGCCACCTGATGCACGAACGGGTATTCGTCGGGATCGAGTTCGGTCCATCGCTCGGCGACGATCGCGAGAAAGGCCGACCGGTCCGCGTTCGGCGCGTGCTGGCGCGCGTTCGCCGCGTTCTGTCCCGCGACGCCGAGTATGTAGTTCACGAGCGCGGACGCCGCGTCGAACAGCGCGGCCTCCGGGACACCCAGCGCCCGCAACGGCCCGCCGACGCTTTCGAAGATACGCAGCATCGCGAACCGCCACGGCTCACGAAAAAGCTGCGCACCCACCCACGGGTGTGCGTCGATCGCGTCGAATATCCCGAGGGCCACGGCGCGGATCGCCTCGTCCGGATCCGTGTTCTCGACCACATCGGCCAGCACTCCGGCGACGATGTCGTCGGTGGTCGCCGCCAGCAGATCGCTCTTGTTCGCGACATGCCAGTAGATCGCCCCGGCACCGGTGGACAGACGCGCGGTCAGCGCGCGGAAGGTCAGCGCGCCCTCGCCCGCACTGTCGAGGATGGCGATGGCCGCTTCGACAATGCGCTCCTTCGACAGCGCATCCGCACGCCGATCGCCGCGCCGAGACCTAGTAGCCATGCACCCATCTTGACATGATTGGAACGATGTTCCAAACTAGCTCCATGGAACAGCGTTCCAACTGACTCGAAAGGGGAAAATCATGCAGTCACCAGTCACAATCATCGGAGCAGGCCTCGGAGGGCTCATGCTCGCCCGTGTGCTGCACGTCCACGGCATCACCGCGGCGATCTACGAGGCCGACCCCTCGGCCGACACCAGGACCCAGGGCGGCCAGCTCGACATCCACGAAGACGACGGCCAGCTCGCACTGGAAGCGGCGGGTCTCACCGCCGAATTCCGCGCGATCATCCACGAAGGCGGCGAAGCCACCCGGATACTCGACAAGCACGGCAAACTTCTGCTCGACCTGCCCGACGACGGCACCGGCGGACGCCCGGAAGTGTTGCGCGGTGAGCTACGGCGAATCCTGCTCGATTCGCTCCCCGCAGGGACGGTCCGGTGGGGGAAGAAACTTACGGCCGCCACCGCACTCGGGGCGGGTCAGCACGAGCTGACGTTCACCGACCGAACCGTCGTGCGCACCGAACTGCTCGTCGGCGCGGACGGCGCCTGGTCGAAGGTCCGCCCACTGCTCTCGGACGCGAAACCCGAATACGTGGGCACCACCTTCATCGAAACCTACCTCCACAACGTCGACGAGCAACACCCCGCTACCGCCGCGGCCGCGGGCGACGGCGCACTCTTCGCGATGTCGCCGGGACAAGGCATCAGCACGCACCGTGAAGCCGGAGCCATCCTGCACGCCTACATCCAACTGACCCGTCCCGCCGACTGGATCGCCGCCATCGACTTCACCGATCCCGCCACCGCCACCGCCCGCATCGCCGCCGAATTCGACGGCTGGGCACCAGAACTCACCGCCCTCATCACCGAAAGCGACACACCGCCCACCCCCCGCCAGATCAACGCCCTCCCCGCCGACCATCGCTGGGCCCGCACCCCCGGCGTCACCCTCGTCGGCGACGCCGCCCACCTGGCCCCACCCGCGGGCGAAGGCGCCAACCTGGCCCTCTTCGACGGCGCCGAACTCGCCCGCGCCATCACCACCCACCCCACCGACATCGAAAAGGCCTTGACCACATACGAATCGACCATGTTCGCCCGCAGCGAGGCATCCGCCAAAGACGCGACCGCGATCATGAACCTCTGCCTCGACGACCGCGCCCCGTTCGGTCTCGTGGACTTCTTCACCAGCATGTAGCCCGACAACCCTGGAGGTGGCGACCCGCAGCTTGTTTCGGCAATTGAGAAGGCAGGCCGCACGGGCTCAGCCTCGACTATCGTCGCGACCTCGCGCGCCGACACCGGGCAGTGGAGGTCGAATCACCGATCCGTCCTGGACGGCATATCCGCCACGGTAGCCGCGCGAATGTCGCGACCGACACCGTCCACGTCCAGCGCGTCCGCCCGCCGAAGTGGCGAGCCGATGACGAAGCCGGGAACGCGACCAGTTGGTGGTGACCTGGAGCGGGCAGCGGTCCGAGTTACTAGGCTGACATCGCGGATCGGACGCTCAACCCCTCGCTCGAGTGGTACTGATCAGCCGAGGTGAAATGTGATGGACGCCTTCTATTTACCCGACTCGTCGGACACCGACCTCTTTCATCCTACCGAGCTGACCCGCGGGCCGTGGTCGCCGGACGCCCAGCACGGTGGGGCTCCGTCGGCGTTGTTGGGGTATGTGATCGAACGGTGTGGCGCGGGCGCGGGGATGCGGGTGGGGCGGGTGACAGTGGAGTTCCTCGGGCGGGTGCCGATCGCTGCGCTGCGGGCGCGAACGCGGGTTGTCTCGGCCGAGGTGCGGGCCGGAAAGCCGGGCCGCGGTGCGGAATTGGTAGAGGCGACGCTCAGCTCCGAGCGCGGGGTGGTGGTGCGGGCCAGCGCTTGGCGGATCTCGCCGGTCGAGTCGGAGCTCGAGATACCGGTCGAGCTGTTGGCGACCGGAACCCACCCGGGGCCGGACGCCGTGGCACAGGGGCCGGAGCACGAGTTCCCGAGTACTCAGCCGGTCGGATTTCACACCGGCGTCGAATATCGTTTTGTCTCAGGCGGTTTCCAGACACCGGGGCCCGCCGTGTGTTGGTTTCGCTTACGCTTCCCGGTCGTGGCCGATGTCGCGCCGAGTCCGTGGCAGCGAGCTCTCGCGGCCGCCGATTTCGGCAACGGTGTCAGTTCTGTTCTGCCCTGGAACCGTTACTTTTTCATCAATACCGATCTCACGGTGACACTGCACCGAGACCCGGTCGGCGAATGGGTGTGTGTGGACGCGGTCACCTACCCGGCGGGCAGCGGTATCGGGATGGCCGAATCCCGACTGTTCGACCGGGAGGGCCCGATCGGGCGGGGGACGCAAACCCTCCTGTTCGGCTTTCGCTGATCAGGTTCACCGAATTGGCAAGTGGAGACCCATGATCGCGAATGCACCCGCATGCCCCCACACCGCCCGGTCAGAGACTGGCGACCAGAATGTCCTCCCCGGTCGACGGACGAGGGCCGTCGGTTCTTCCACCGAAGTATCGTTCGGCGAGCGACGCTCCCGAGACGTGTCGGGTACTGCCGAGGCCGGCTTCGTGGGCCAGCGACACCATTTCCGCCGGGGTGTAGAAGCTGACGAATGGTGTTCCCGCGGCTTTGGCTCCTTGTTCGCTGGTCTCGAGCCCGGAGCGGTCGCTGTCGTCGACCAACGCGGTCGGCAACAAGAAGGTCATCGCCAGCGTTGTCCCCTCGGCCAGCCCGGCGACCTGGCGCAGCGTCGCCACGGTGGCCTCCCTGGTCAGATAGTGGGACACGCCCGTGGAGACGACGACCGCCAGTCGCGTGGGGTCGAAACCCGTGTCCGACAGCTTGTTCCACCAGCTTTCCCGCGCCTCGAAATCGACCGGAACGAGGTGCAGCCAGTCCGGGACGCCGTAGCCGAGTTCGAGGAGACGCCTGCGCTTCCACGCTTGCGGGCCAGGTTGATCGACCTCGAAGACGTGCAGCTTCGCGGCCACCTCCGGTCTGCGTTGCGCGAAGGTGTCCAGGCCCGCGCCGAGGATGACGTACTGCGTCACACCGAGTTTCGCCTGTTCGATCACCAGATCCTCGATGAAGCGCGCACGGTCCACGATGGCCGCGCGGAAACCGCTGGTCGATTCCGGGTCCATGTCTGGTCGGCTGCGCCAGTTGGTGTCCGGCGCGAGCAGGCGCAGTCCGACCTCGTCGTCGAGCACGTGCGGCGGCGGGTCGACCTGGACGTGCATCGCGCGCCACAGCGCGACTCGTTCCGCCGTATTCTCCGGCGCCTCGATCTGCTCAGCCACCATGCCGACCCGCTTCGTCACGCCGCTGCGCGGCTTGCAGGCTCCAGAGCCGCCCGTCCGGATCGCGCACGGTCATTTCCCGAGTGCCGAAGTGGGTGTCCTCGAACGGTGTGACGACCTCGACGCCTGATTCCGGCCGAAATGGTTCGGCCTCAGGCACTTTCAATACAATCTGAGTCTGCGGCTGCTGGTCTTCGGGAACCTCGGCGATGAACACGTGCGGTCCTTCGTGCGCACGAAACTGCCCGGAGGCGTGATCGGTCTCGAATTCCAACGCAAAGCCCAATGATTGAAAGAACTTCGCCGCCTTACCCCAGTTATGGGTCGTCAAGTACACGGCCTCGATGCCATCCGTCGCCATTGTCCATCCCCTTTCCGCAAGAACCTGTCGATTACTCATGGGCGTCGAGGTAGCCGCGCAGCGCCTCGGCAACCACCGCGGACAGCGACATCTCCTTCTCGATGGCGTGGTGCTTGACCTGCTTGATCAGCTCGACCGGCAGGTACACATTGAACTGCTTCACGTCATCACCCACGGCAAGAATGCTAGCAATCTACCTTGTTAGCCACAAGAGGTGACATTCCTACGGCTCGGCGCCAGATTCCCGTGCGAGCTCGACGGGCCGTCCCGGTCGGCTCACGACGCGGCACCGTCGATCAGCCAGTGATACTTCAGTCGCGTCGCACGCTCCATCGCCGACAGCGCCGCCGCGACACCGATCGCGACGTTCGCCCACCCCGAAAGGTGGATCGGCGAGACAAAGGTGCCGATATGCGCCGCGATCACCGCACTGCGGGTGAGGGCTTCCGCACCTTGTAGCAGGCCGAGGACCAGCGCGCCAAGGAGAATCACGACGGTCATCACCCCGACGACGGCACTGGTGCGCGAGAACCGCTTGTCGAATCGCGCCCGCAGTCCCTCCTGTGAACGGTGATGCGGGTGCAATGCGCGCCGATCGCCATCCTCGGACACGAAGCGGATGCGCTTGAGACCGAAGGAACTGGTTGCCACCTCGATCACGCCGCCAGCCACCGGAAAGGTCGCGGGAAGATTGGCGCGAGCGACCTGAAAACCATTGCGGTACAGCGCGACAGGGCTCTTACCTTCGCCGTTCTCGTGCTGTTTCCTGGTTTTCGCGTCCGCGAGATATCGAACATCCACCGCGAAGGTATCGCCGCGTCCGGTGTGGTCGGTGAGCTCGAGGAAGAACAGTGAACGGGCGAAGAGCTGCCAGAGCCGGTACTCGGGGAGCGCGCTCCCGTCCCCCGGCCGCACCCTGCTCAGCTGCCAGCGCTGTCGGAACTTCTTGACCATGTTTATCTCTTCCTCGGGTGCGACCACGTGGTCGGCGTTTCGATGATCGGAGGTCGGGCCGTCGCGGAGAAACCATGCACGACCGGCGCCGACGCTCAGTACAAACGCTGCCCCGGGGGCAAGGTCAAGCGCGGCGCCGCACGAGCACCTCGGCGTGCTTGACTGTGCCCCAGGGGCACGGTGTGCACTGGACACCCAGTCGCGCGGCATACGGGCTCCCCGCGATGATCGGCATCCTCCGGAGGCAACAGCGCATGGCATTCAGCACTCGGCAACTCGCCGACCTCGCGGGCACAACGGTGAAGGCCGTTCGGCATTATCACGAGATCGGATTGCTCGACATGCCCGAGCGCGCGTCCAACGGGTACAAGCAGTACAGGATGTCGCACCTGATGCGACTGATCCAGATCAAGCGGCTCAGCGACCTGGGCGTGCCGCTATCGCAGGTCGCGGCGATGGGTAGGGCCGACGAGGAGCCCGACGAGGCGATCCGTGTGCTCGACGCCGAACTGGCGGCGACGGTCGACCGGCTCAACCGGGTACGAGCCGAGCTCGCCGTCATCCTGCGCCATCGCGCGCCGATGCATGTGTCGCCGGATCTCGCCCCCCTTTCTCGCAACCTCTCCGACTCACAGCGATCGCTGCTCACGGTCTATTCGAAAATACTCAGCAAAGAGGCCCTGCCGGAATTCCTCGAGATGATCTCCGAGTCCCACAGCACCGACGACGACTTCGAAACGTTTCCCGACGACGCCGATGAGGCCGCGATCGATCAGCTCGCCGAACGCATGCTGCCGGAAGTCCGTGCGCAGATCGCCAAGTACCCGTGGACGAAGAACCCGGCGGCGACTTCCCCACTCGGACCGGAGTTCGCCGCCAACGCGATGGGGCACGCGGTGGCGGAGTTCTACCGCCCCGTGCAGATACAAGTCCTGATCCGTTTGGACGCCCTGCTCAGTCAGCAGGAATCCGACGACGACACGATCTGACGAACTGTTCGGCGCGCCGTCTCGCGGCGAACGATCAGCACGCGAGTCGGCGACCCGATCTCCGAGGACCGGGTCGCCGACTCGCGTCACTCAGCCGGAAGTCCTTGCCGCACAAGCCACGTCCTGCTCCGGCATGGTCCCGTTCACCAGGAAGTTCGTGGTGACGTTCAACGCGCAAGGGTTCTTGCCGAGCACGAAGGCACCGTGCCCGCTTCCGTCGACACTCACCAGCCTCGACCGCGCACCGAACTTCTCGTTGATCAGCTCCGCGCCACGCAGCGGTGTCACCGGGTCACGCTGGTTCTGCACGACCAGGATGTTGCTCGGCCCCTGGTCACTCACCTGTACCGGCGGCTCGGTGGGACCCGATTGCCAGAACGCGCACGGCATGATGTTGGCGGCGGCGCCACCGTAGAGCGGATAGCTCTGACGGTCCTCGGCCGCGGCGCGTTGATAGGTCTGCACATCCTCGGGCCATTCGACGTCGTTGCAGGTCACCGCCAAGAAGACCGACCAATTGTTGTCGGTGGGCACGGGCCCGGGCGCGGGCTTCTCCTGCGGCGGCGCAGTCCCGGGTTCGAGCAGCGACTGCCAGGTCTGCGCGGCCATACCGTAGGACGATTCGTTGTACAGCGACGCGAAGGTGCTGAACCGGAAGAGGCCGCCGTCGATGCCGAGCGCCGGGGTCTTGTCGAGCTGTTCGGCGAGCCGGAGATAGGTCGCGCGCACCTCTTGCGGCGTGCTGCCGAGGCCGTAGCTGTCGTTGCGTGCGGCAGCCCATTTCGCGAAGTCCTGGAACGTCTCCTCCATTCCCCTTCCGTACCTGCGCATCCCGTCGTGGTCGAGGAACGTGTCACCGATATTGCTGTCCAGCACGATCCGATCGGTAGTGTCGGGGAACATCGACGCGTAGGCGGCACCCAGCGCTGTGCCGTAGGAGTAGCCCAGAAAGCTGGCCTTTTCCTCACCGAGCGCCGCCCGGATCCGGTCCAGGTCGCGAGCGTAGTTCGCCGTCGTCAACTGACTCAGGTGCCCATCGTGGTCCTTGGCCGCGCATTGCTCGGCGACCCCCCGGGCGATCGTCGCCTGTGCCTCGACCGCAGCGTCGTCGACCGCGTACGGCGGAATATTGCCGAAATACGGCTGATCGGTGGTGAATCCGCAACTCACCGGCGTCGAATGCCCGACGCCCCTGGTATCCATCCCGATCAGGTCGTAACTGTCGAGCACGGTCTGCGCGATCCCCTGGGAAACAAGCAGCTTCGACAAGCCCAATCCCGACCCGCCGGGTCCACCGGGATTCAACAGCAACACGCCACGACGCTTGTCCGGGTTCGCGCTGGCCAACCGAGAGATCATGATCTCGATCTGCGCGCCCTCGGGATCGGCATAGTCCAGCGGCACCGGCACGGTGGCGCACTGCAACTGCGGCGGATCGGCAGGAACATCCTCCGGACACGCCCCCCACTCCACCCGCGCCGCGCCCTCCTCTTTCGCCGCCGCGGGACAAGCCCCCACCAAGGCGACGATAAGACCGAGTACGGCCGTCAAAGCCACCCCTCGACCAACATTTCGTTTTCGGACCATCTGTCGAACTCCCGACATATCGCGCAAACCAACCCTGTCGAGAATCAGTCGACACCGTGTCCTCGGGGCAGGGTCAAGCCCAACACATCGCGCACCACACCCGTTCGCAGACACGATGCGACCGAAGCGCACCGCCCCCGCACACGAGTCGACGCCGAGCGCTGCGCCCACACACGGAGGATTGGGTAGCGTCGAGCGATCCACCCGGTGATCGTGACCGCGAGCTGATCGGACCCCGACGACAGCCGCACACTCGACACCGGCTCGCTGTCGGTGTCCCGGCGGACGGGGCGGGCGCGCCGTCGAATGAGTCAGCGGGGTGCCGCGCCCACCAATTGTGGCCAGATGCTGTTCCCGAGCTGTTCTGGCGTGCCAGGGCAGTCGTGCCGCAACCATTCCAGGACGGTGCCGAGGAGCGCTCCGGCAAGGAAGCCGCCTGCCGGATCGTAGGGAGCTTCCGTGGGGTCGTCGGCGTGTGTCGCCGCGCCGTCGCCGGTGGAATTGGCGTAGATCGCGACCACGATGCGCCGATGCAGGTGGTTGATCACCCGCGCACTGCCCGCGCCGCCGAGCACCGCGCGGTAGAGACGCGCATTGGCCGCGACATGGTCGAACACCACGACCAGTGCCGCACGCGCGCGCCGCTGCTGCGGCTGCGTCGCCGCCTGGTTCAGCGCGAATACCGGTGTGGCGGTGATCAATTCGTCGAACATGTGGGTGCACGCCGCATCGGCGAGGTCGTGCACGTCGGTGTAGTGCTCGTAGAAGGTCGAGCGGTTCACCTCCGCCCGGGTCGTGACGTCGGAGATGGAGATTCGAGTCAGGTCGCGTTCGGTGATGAGGTCCAGGAGCGCGGCCTCCAGCGCGGTGCGTGTACGACGCGTTCGTCGGTCGAAAACCTGATCGGCAGCCACCAACACAGCGTAACGTGTCCAACATATGTTGGCTAAACAACATGTGTTGGAAAAAGAACAAGGACCCGCGCTCGGTCGCCGAGCGCGCTCTCGTGGAAAGCGAACAGGGATGGCGCAGCAGGTTTTAGTGCTCATCGGAGCTGGCGGCATGGGCCAGGCGATCGTGCGTCGTATCGGCGCGGGCAGTCACCTACTCGTGGCAGATCTCGATCAGGAAGTGCTGCATCGGGTCGCCGAGGAGCTGCGCACCGAGGGGCACCTCGTGAGCACCCAGACCGTGGATGTTTCCGCGCGCGAGTCGGTCTCGGCACTCGCGAGGCGTGCGACGGAGCTCGGTGAGGTCAGGTCGGTGGTGCATACCGCCGGGTTGTCGCCGGTGCAAGCCTCGGTCCAGTCGATTCTTGCCGTCGATCTACTCGGTGTCGCCCTGGTTCTCGAGGAGTTCTCCAGGGTCGTCGCGCGCGGTGGGGCAGGCGTGGTGATCGCGAGCATGGCCGGACACTTCCACCCGGGTTTGCCCGGCGCCGAAGCACTTCGACTCATGACGACACCCCCGGACGAGCTGCTGTCGGTACCGAGCACGAACCAGGACAACTTCGATCCCGGCTCTGCTTACGCATTCGCCAAGCACGTCAACCGGTTACAGGTCCGGGCGGCAAGTACGAGTTGGGGTGCCCGCGGCGCACGGATCAACTCCATCAGCCCCGGCGTCATCGCGACCACCATGGGCAATGCTGAACTCGCCAGTGAGCGCGGCGCGACCATGCGCAGATTGATCGACGATTCGAACGCAGGTCGCATCGGCACCTCCACCGACATCGCCGCGGCCGCCGAATTTCTGCTCGGCCCGAACGCCTCCTTCATCTCGGGGACAGACCTGCTCGTCGACGGTGGTGCCGTCGCGGCACAGACCAGCCGCAACCGCCCGGACACCGAGGGCACGGTGCGTTGATATTGTCCGACAACGCATTCCATCCTGATTTGCACCGACTGGCACGCTTTCTGCCACGGCAACCGGTATCACGGCGCACCCTTCCACTGATCCGTCGGATCCAGGGCTTCGCCGGGCGCCGAGGCGACGACGGCGTCGAAATAGTACGACTCGACAATGACGTCCAGCTCAGAATTCATCGTCCGCCGACGTCGACGGGAAGCACACCCGCGCTGCTGTGGATTCACGGCGGCGGATACGTCATCGGCAGCGCGCGACAAGACGACCGGCTGTGTCGGCGGTTCGTGAACAAGCTCGGGATCGTGGTAGTCGCCGTCGATTACCGACTTGCCCCAGAACACCCCTACCCGACACCTCTCGACGATTGCTACAGCGCGTTGACCTGGCTGGCCGATCGCCCCGAGATCGACTCCACGCGTATCGCGATCGGCGGCGCCAGCGCGGGCGGTGGACTAGCCGCGGCCCTCGCCCTGCTCGTACGCGACCGCAGCTCGGTCACTCCCGTACTACAACTACTCGCCTACCCCATGATCGACAACCGCACGGTCGCTCACTCGGACACCGCCGCCTACCACCGCCTCTGGAACGAGCGAAGCAATACTTGGGCATGGTCGTGTTACCTGCGTGATGCCGACCCATACGAAGCGGTGCCCGCCCAACACCCCAGCCTCACCGGCGTTGCCCCCGCCTGGATCGGCGTGGGCACCTACGACTTGTTTCATGACGAAAACCTCGCGTACGCGCAGCGACTCACCGCCGCCGGAGTAGCGTGCGACCTCGAGATAGTCCCCGGCGCCTTCCACGGGTTCGATATCGTCACCCCCACCGCCCCGGTGTCTCGCTCATTCTTCGCGAGCCAATGCGAAAAACTAGCGACAGCCTTCGACGCCAGCACCGCACCGTGAGGCGGCAATCCACTCGAACCTGTTGGCCTGCACCGCAGTAGATGGTCCCAACCGTTGGCCCGTCACCGCGAAATCCGAGGGAGTGAGCGGCCTCGCTACGCCGTCGTTATCTTAGGGCGCACGGCCGATAGCCCACCGCAGCTCGCGCAGTCACCTCGGTCGTAAGTCGGTAACCAAGCGAAAACGTTCGAGGACCAGCAGGGTGTCATCGTCGACGGTGAACCGGTTGTCCGCCATCGCCGCGCGCATTTCGGCGCTGTGCCAGAACTTTTCATGGTCGGCTCGCCACTCGGCGACAGTGCTGAAGCCCTCCCCTTCATCGACGGCGTGCGCCAGGTCGACATCCGCAAGCCGGGTCACCCGGATGTCGATCGTCTCGATGACCGCTACCCGAACCTCGTCGGAATCGATCACCGCCGCGAACGAGCCGACCTCGGGCAGCGGGTCTGCGTCGTGCTCGTATTCGGCGAGCACTCCGGTTGTCGCGGTCTTCGAACCGTCGAGGATCGCGGCCACGAGTCGGTCACGGAGCGGGCCGGGAAAGGCGAACTCGGTGGTCGGCAACGAAGTCGGATCTCCGCGCACGGAAGGTTCCGTTGTCATGCGGCTGAATCCTAGGCGCATGCGGCGCGAAGGACCGGCGTCACATTTATTTGGTAGTTAGTAACTGGTAACTTATCCTCCGTAGCCGACCGAAGGATTCGATCGGTGGGCCCGGATACCCGACGTCGCGGCGAGGGAGTTCGTCGCACGGATGACAAGGGAGCCGCGATCGCCCCGTGCGAATGAACTGCGGGATGTCAGCACCGCCGCAGTCGACGCTGTTCTCGCACAGCACAAACGGAGAAAACGATGAACACCTCGAACGACAACGCCACCCGCCACGACGAACGACTCGGCGCCGCGCTGGTGTGCACGGCATTGGCGGGCGCGGTCATCGGCAGTGTCGGGGCGCCGCTCATCACCGCCGTCGCCACGGGAATGAATGTGTCACTGAGCTCCGCGCAGTGGACGTTGACGGTGCCGCTGTTCACCGGCGCGATCGCCGGTCCCGTACTCGGCAGGCTCGGCGGTGGTCCGTATCGCCGGATCACCATCCTGGTCGCGCTCGCGCTGGTGACAATCGGCGGACTGCTGACGGTGCTTCCCCTTCCGTTCACGGCATTGTTGATCGGGCGCGGATTGCAAGGACTCGCGGTCGCGGTCGGGGCGTTGTTGATGAGTGTCGCTCGAACCCACTTGCCCGAGCAGCGATCGATATCGACGATCGCCGCGCTCTCCGTCGCGACGACGGTGGGCATCGGGGTCGGCTATCCGGTGATCAGCCTGCTCGACCAACTCGCGGGACTGCGCGCCGCGTACGGACTGGGACTCCTGCTCTCGGCCATCGCATTACTCGTCGCTTGGCGGACGTTGCCGATCGAGGCGCCCGGTGCGCTGCCCCGAATCGACATCACCGGTGCCATACTCCTCGCACTCGGGACCGGTGGCCTGCTCCTGGTCATCGCGCAGCCCTCGCTCTGGGAATCCTGGTCGGCCAGCGGAGTCCTCGCCGGATCACTTGTGGTGCTAGCTATCTGGGCATTTCTCGAACTGCGCGCCAGCACCCCCCTGGTGAATCTGCGACTACTCGGCCGAGAGCCGATCCTGCGGGCGAACCTGGCGATACTTGTCGCGGGAGCAGGGTTGTACCTGCTGTTCAGCCTGTTCACCCGCTACGTGCAAACCCCGGCGGGCGCCGACTACGGGTTCACACTCCCCGGTGTCGCCGCCGGTGCGGCGCTGATCCCGTTCTCGCTGCTGGGATTCGTGGCGGGGAAAGCGATGCCGCGTCTCATCATGCGAATCACCGAAAAGTGGACCTATGCGCTCGCCGCGGTGACGGCCATGGTCAGTGCGCTGCTGTTCGCCGCGTGCAACCAGTCGCTACTGGTTGTCCTGGCCGCGATCGCCCTGCTCGGTTTCGCCGTCGGCGCTACCTTCGCGGTCGTTCCCAGGCTCGTCCTCGTCGGCGTTCCCGGGGAGGAAACCGCCAGTGTGCTCTCGATCAATCAGATCGCGCGCAGTATCGGTATGAGTGCCGGCAGCGCACTCGCTGGTTTTCTCCTCGCCACCAGCACACCGAACGACGCTATGCTCCCCACCCGGCACGGTTACGTCACGGCCGCGCTGTGGGCACTGCCGCCGCTCGCCATCAGTACATTGATCATTGTCACGAGGCGGTCCGGCCGCCACGCCGCCCAGGCGTAGCGGGGGTAGGACAGTGCGCGGGTTGCTGGTCGACTACACCGAGTTTCAAAACCCTCAGCAGGACAAACACATTCATGCATGTTCCCGGCACGTCATAGACACGCCGGTTGCGTCGCGGTTTCGGAAGCGACGGCCGAAGAATCACTCAGGGTGACCGTCAGGAAGCGTGGCCGATAGATGCCGGTGTCGCGGTACAGATCTCCGTCGGTCGCGGTATCGAAGCTGTTCACATTGTAGGAGATGACCAATGTCGTCGCGGTCGAGAACTCGGGATGGACGTGCGCGTTGTAGGTGTAGATGTCCGGGTCGCGGTACGAACCGGAGGCACCGGTCTCCGGCGTGATGTACAGCGTTGTGGCTGGTCCGAACGGTCCGGTCGGTGTCGAGGCGTATCGGCCGATCATGCGATCGCTGAGACCGTCGCCTGCCATCGTGACCAATAGATAGCGGCCTGCCGAGACTCGGTGAACGGACACTTCGGAATTGACCCCGTCGACGACCCTTGCCGATTCCGCCTCGGAATCCGACCATCGGGTCCCCGTCCAGAACGACAGTGGTTGTCGCAGATCCGTTCCGGCGACTCGTGCCACGTGGAGATGCTTGTCGTCGCCTTCGGTCTCGACCCCGTAAACGTAGGTCCATGGCGCCTCCCACTGAACCCACTGTCCCCATTGAATCGCTTTCGTGCGAGGCAGCGGTGTCATCGAAACAGGTTGCCGCAGATCATGTTCGGCGACTCGCACCAGCGTTGATCCGACGAACTCGATGTCGAAGGCACCTGGCCCGACCGAACGCCACTCCCCCACCGGCACCTGCAACGCACCATCGCCGACCGTGACAGCGCCCAACCAGTACCAGTGCGACGGATCGGGTGGCGCGAGCCAAGCCTCCGGCTTGTCCTGGGAGCCGCCGACGAGTGTGGACAGCCGACCGTCGCGCTCGCGCACGACCAACGAGTTGTGCACGAACACCGCCTCGGACGGTCGGGTCGGCGCGGTAACAGGAGGCAGAAACGTATCGGAGAACGCGAACACCTCGCGGCCGTCGGACAAGGCGGCCGACCAGGTCGAATCACCACCGGTCCAACCCTGTCCCGAGTCGGCGTAGTGAGCGAGGGCGCTGTCGAGACAGGTCAACGGTCGAGCCGCGTCGACGACGGGAGCGGCGGCGCCACCGCCCACCGCGGCAGGTTCGGAGCAGGAAACCATCAACCCGGCGGCGACGATCACGACCGTGCCGAGTGATCGAGTGCGGCTCAGCACGTGCAGTCGGGGTGGCATCGACGCTCATCGTTCCACCATCATCGCCAGATTCGACAGGCGGCCTGAACCGCCCGCCGCGAGAAACAGCGCGCGCCCTGTGATCGAGTTCAGCGACGATCCCAGCACAGACACTTACGACGCGGCGACGGCGCTCGCCCAGCGATAGTTGGCCTTACCCGCCGGGGTGCGCTCGACCTTGTCGACCACCACCATCGAGCGCGGAATCTTGTACCCGGCCAAAGTTTTTCGGCAGTGCTGCTGGATCTCCCGCAGGGTCGGACGCGCCGTGCCGGCGTAGATCTCGACGACCGCCGCGACCTGCTGACCCATGCGTTCGTCCGGCACAGCCACGACGAGCGCGTCGGCGACCGAGGGGTGCGCGTGCAGTGCCGCCTCGACCTCTTCGGCGAAGACCTTCTCGCCGCCGGTATTGATGCATTGGGCACCCCTACCGAGAAAGACGATGGTGCCATCGGATTCCACGCGCCCCATATCACCGAGTACCGCGAGGCGGGTGCCGTCGGAGCGCGTCGGGAAGGTCTTCGCGGTCTTCTCGTCGTCCTTGTAGTAGCCGAGCGGGATGTTGCCGATACGGGCGATGTAGCCCTCCTGCTCGGTACCGGGCGCGAGTTCGTTCAACTTCTCGTCGACCACGATCATCGTGTCGGACTTCGGCATTCGCAGACAACCGGTCTCGTCGACGCTGAACGCCCCGTCGTTGCCGGTTTCCGAAGCGCCGAAATTGTCGCGCAGCAGCAGTTCCGGCTTCACGGCCAGCATGCGGTCGCGCACGCCGACCGACCAGATGGCGCCACCGGAGGTGATCGAGAACAGCGAACTGAAGTCGATGTCGTCTTTGCGGCGTTCCATCTCATCGACCAGCGGCAACCCCATCCCGTCACCGACGATCAGAATCACCTGCAGCGACTCCTGTTCGATGGCCTCGACGACCTTGCGCGGCTCGAAATCACGCATCAGCACCACACGGGCGCCGAGGGTGAAGAAGGTGAACAGGGAATACAGCGCGGCGCCGTGCATCAACGGCGCGGCGATGAGGAAGGCCAGCTCGGGGAACTCCTTCGCGGCGGACGCGACCTCGCCGAGATTCTCCCGCCCCTCCCCGCCGTAGGGGTTGCCACCGGAGAGGGGCTTACGGAAGAAGTCGTCGTGGCGCCACATGACGCCTTTGGGATATCCGGTGGTGCCGCCGGTGTAGAGCAGGTAAAGGTCGTCACCGGAACGCGGGTCGAAGCCGCCGTCGGAGGGCAGGTCGCGCGATTCCGAAAACGCGACGACCGCGACCGACCGCGCCGCAGCCGCAGCGGCCAACTCTCCGGTCACTTCGCCGACGACGATCACGGTGCGCAGCAGCGGGCACGACTCGAGCAGGTCGGCCAGCGCGCGTTGGTGTTCGGGCAGCTCGACCACCACCGCGACCGAATCCGAGTTGGTGAGCAGGTATTCGAGTTCGGCGGCCGTGTACCGGTAGTTGATGTTGATCGGCACGGCACGGCTCTTGATCAGTCCGAGAATGGTGGTCACGTGCTCGACGCTGTTCTTCAGATACAGCGACACATGTTCAGCCGGGGCGATGCCTGCCCGAATGAGTAGCCGCGCCACCTGATTCGCCTCGCCGTCGAGCTGCGTGTAGGTGAGGCCGCGCCCCTCATAGGTCAGCGCGACGCGGTCGGGCACCGCCGAGGCGACAGCCTCGAAGACATCGGCCAAGTTGAACTGCACCATCGCCTCTTTCCTGACGTCGTCTTCGACGCTTTCCACTGCGTCGCCGCGCGGCGGCGGGCATGTCCACGACCGAAGCGCCGTCACCACGCGCGCGAAATGCCACCTGACGAATCCACACGCTCCTACTAGAACTTGTTCTAGATTATGCCACCATAGGCGGTCCGTAGCCCGATCGAGCAGACCCCGATCCAAGGTCACAGCCGTTACCTGCGACGCGCCCGAAACGGGCACACATCGTCGCACGACGTGCACGGCGGCGCGGTAATATAAGTCGACACTTATATTAGGAGGTAAGAATGAGCATGCTCACCGACCCTGTCGCCGTGGCCGGACTCGTCACCCGCGAGATCCGCGCCGGAGAACGACAGGGCGCGCCCACCAGGATCGCCGTCGCACGCCGTACTTACGCCACCGATCCGGACGATCTGTGGGACACACTCACCGATGCCGAACGAATCCCGCGGTGGTTCCTGCCGATCACCGGCGAGCTGACCGTCGGCGGTAGGTACCAGCTCGAAGGAAACGCGGGCGGGGTGGTCGAAGAATGCGAACGGCCGAAGCACTTCGCGGTGACCTGGGAGATGGGGCCGATGATCTCCTGGCTCGAAATCAGGCTCGCCCCTGCCACCGAGGGGACGACGCTCGAATTACTGCACGAAGCGGCCGTCGATCCGGACATGTGGAATCAATTCGGCCCCGGCGCGGTGGGCGTCGGTTGGGATCTCGCCCTCATGGGTCTCGGCTTGCACCTGGAATCCGGCGCGGCGGTCGACCCGACACTGGCACTGGATTTTCCGTCCACCCAGGAAGGCGTGCAGTTCATCCGAACCGCGGCCACCGGCTGGGCGGAGGCCGCGATCGCCGACGGTGACGACCCGACGCTTGCACGCGAAGGCGCCGAGGCGACCACCGGCTTCTACACCGGCGCCGCAGGGTAGGAGTAGGACCACCTCGCATGAACGGCCCCTCCCCCGCGCGCGTGTTCGAGGCGCTCGGTGATCCGATCCGCCGCGCGATGCTGCGACTGGTGGCCGGCGGTGAACGGTCCGCCGGCGCGCTGGTAGCCGAAATACACGAACACACCCCGATCTCCCAGCCCGCCGTCTCCCATCATCTGAAAGTGCTGCGCGAAGCCGGGCTGGTCCGGGTGCGCGCGGAGGCGAACCGCCGCCTTTACTCCCTGGACCCCGCGGGCCTCACCGCCGCAGGGCAGTGGCTCGCCGATCTCATCGACCCGCTGACCCCTTTCGCCCAGCCCCTCGACGCCTTGGCGACCGAAGTCGCGCGCGGCAAACGCGAGCGGCGCGGCAAGTCCGCCGAAACGGAGCGCACGAACCGAACCGCTTGACCTACTCCTCCTTTCGAGCAAACGGACGCGCATGTTCTGGAAGCATCCAGGAGAGGAACGTCCGAGTCGAAGGCGGCCGATGCGCGGCATTCGGATTCGGAGGCAACACGCGGAGACGACCCGATCCAACGACCGGGTACCGGCACCGCGCGAGCGGAAGATCCCTGCCGAATCCACACATCCCTCGACTAGAACTTGTTCTAGATTATGCCATCGCGCCGACGGGCTCACCGAGCACGTTCTCCGACCCGCGGCCACCGAGCCAGCCGCGACGCACCCACCGCGTGCACGCATCGTCGCACGAGCCGGCCACCAAGTGGCCGGCTATGCGCCAAAAGCCTCACCCGGATGCCACCGGGCCACGCAGCGCGAAACTACCCGACCTAGACAGTTTTCCAAATCTGTATACCCACGGCAGAAACCTGTTCTAAATTTGGACATATGGCTGGAACAGTGACCGAACTACTGTCAGCACGTGCCGAGGACGACGGCGTCGCCATTACCTATCGCGAACGCACCTGGACGTGGCGCGAACACCTCGCCGAGGCGCGGGCGCACGCGGCGGCGATCCTGTCGGTCGCCGATGCCGACCGGCCGATGCACGTCGGCACGCTGCTCGGCAATACCCCGGAGATGCTCACCGCGCTGGCCGCGGGCGCACTGGGCGGATACGTCACCGTCGGCGTCAACAACACCCGGCGCGGCAGCGCGCTCGCCGACGACATCGCCCGAGCCGACGTGCAGATCCTGATCACCGACGCCGAGCACCGCGGACTGCTCGACGGACTCCCACTCGACGGCGTCACGGTCGTCGATACCTCGACGACGCGATGGGCCGAACTTCTCTCCGGCGCGGGCGAATTGACGCCGTACAGCGTGCCGGAGCCCACCGACACCTTCATGCTCATCTTCACCTCGGGCACGAGTGGCAACCCGAAGCCGGTGCGGCTGGCGCACATGATGCTCCCGTTCGCGGGGCCACCACTGGTCGATCGATTCGGCATCGGCCCCAACGACGTCTGCTATCTGTCGATGCCGCTGTTCCATTCGGCCGCGATCCTCGGCGGCTACTGCGTGGCACTGTGCGGTGCGGCGGCGATGGCGCCCGCCAAATTCTCGGCGTCGACCTTTCTCGCCGACATTCGACGCTGCGGTGCGACCTACCTGAACTACGTCGGCAAGCCGCTGGCCTACCTGCTGGCCACCGAGCAGCAGGCCGACGACGCGGACAATCCGTTGCGCGTGGCGTTCGGCAACGAGGCGACCGACCGCGATATCGAGGAGTTCGGTCGCCGGTTCGGTTGCGTCGTGTGGGACGGATTCGGCTCCACCGAATTGGCGATCATCATCACCAGGGAACCGGGCACTCCGCCGGGGTCCATCGGGAAAGGGTTTTCCGGTGTGGCCGTGTACAATTCGTCCACCGCCACCGAGTGTCCACCGGCTGTCTTCGATGAGCACGGCGCACTCGCCAACCCGGCCGACGCGATCGGTGAGATCGTCAACGCCAGCGGCACCGGACTGTTCATGGGCTACTACGGCGACGACAGCGCGACCGCCGAGCGACTGCGTGACGGGATGTACTGGTCCGGTGACCTGGCCTACAAAGACGCCGAGGGCTGGATCTATCTCGCCGGCCGCACCAGCGACTGGATGCGCGTGGACGGCGAGAATCTCGCGGCGGGACCGATCGAACGAATACTGCAACGGCATCCCGCGATCAGCAGGGTCGCGGTGTATGCCGTCCCCGACGAGACGGTCGGCGACGCGGTGATGGCCGCGATCGTGCTGCGCGACACCACTTCTCTCGATCCGGGAGAATTCGCCGCATTTCTCGCCGACCAGGTGGACCTCTCACCCAAAGCATGGCCACGCCACGTGCGCCTGTCCGACGATCTGCCGACCACCGCCACCAACAAGATCCTCAAACGCACCCTGGTCGAGCAGGGTCCGAACCCGGAGGGTGCGACGCTGTGGCACCGCGAGGCCCGTTCGATGTCGTATCGCATCACCCAGCACCACACCGGGAGTACCGATGTCCCGCGATGAACCGGTCGCGGAACAACTGACCGAGCTCGGGTACTACGCGCTCTCGCGGCAGCCGGTCGCCCCCGCCGAACTCGCCGAGGAGACGGTCTTCGCCGATCGGATCGGTCTCGGGGCGGCCTTCATCTCCGAACGGTTCGGTCTCAAAGACGCTGCCGTGCTGGCGGGTGGGCTCGCAACGGCCTCGCGCCGACTCGGCATCGCCACCGCGGCGACCAATCACCACACGCGCCACCCGATGGTCACCGCGACCGTGGGCGCCACCCTCGCGGAACTCAGCGGCGGCCGATTCGGTCTCGGGCTCGGACGCGGCATCACACCGCAGTGGCAGGTCCTCGGGCTGCCGACCGTGACGAGTCGACAGCTCACCGAGATCACCGACATTCTGCGCAGGCTGTGGCGCGGGGAGACGGTCATCGGCCACGACGGCGCGATCGGCGCGTTCGGCGCGCTCCATCTCGGCGTGACCCTCGAACCGCCACCACCGATTCTGTTGGTGACGATGAGCCCACGCACCTTGCGGCTCGCCGGGACGATCGCGGATGCCGTTGTGCTGCATACCTTCCTGAGCGCTGAGGCGACCACGCACGCGGTGACCACGGTACGGACCGCCGCAGAACAGGCCGGACGGGATCCCGCGTCGGTGCGGATCTGGTCGGTCCTGGCGACCCTCGGTGACCACCTGAGCGAAGACGACCGATTGCGCCGCCGCTACGGCCGCCTCGCCACCTACCTACAGGGCTACCCCGATGCCTTGACGCGCGCGAACGGTTGGCGCTCAGCCGATCTGGACCGCGTCCGGGCGACGACGGCGTTCACGAACGCGCGCGGGCCGATCGACGCCACCGCCGATCTGGGCGCACTACGCGAACTCGCCGACGCGATCCCCGAGCACTGGGTGCAAGACAGCGCCACCGGTTCCGCGCGCGCATGCGCCACGACCATCGATCGACAATTCGAGCTCGGCGTCGACTCGGTGATCCTGCACGGCGCCACGCCGACCGAACTCGCTCCCACGGTCGAGGCCTACCGGGAAATCCGCTCCGCGCAGCGCAACCTGCCCGCTAATCCCGGTGCCACCCAACAGCTATCGTCAGGAGGCCGGGCATGAGCGCCGCACAGAACATTCCGACGGATGTCGCGCATCTGACACCACAGTGGCTCACCCAGACGCTGCGCGAGCACGGCCACGAGGTCGTCGTCGAGCACGCCGACGCGACACTGGTGGGCTCGGGGCAGATGGCCGCGTCCTATCGGCTGTCCTTGCGCTATCGCAACCCCACCGCGTTGCCGACAAGCATGATCGCCAAACTGGCCACCGGATCCGAAGAGCACCGACGCTTCGGTTCCGGCGCCTTCCGCAACGAAATCCGTTTCTACCGCGATCTGGCCGACACGGTGCGAGCGCCGGTGCCGCACTCGCACGGCGCCGTGGTCTCCGAGTCGGGCAGCGAATTCGTGCTGCTCCTGGAAGATCTCGCACCGGCTCGACAAGGCGACCAGATCGCGGGATGCACCGTCGAGCAGGCGCGAGCCGTCGCCGTGGCCGCGGCGGGGTTACACGGGCCCCGCTGGAACGACCAGACCCTGTTGGACAACACGCTTTCGCTGCCCAGCGCCGAGGATCGCGAGTTGATGGAGTCGGTGCTCGCTCCGATGGCCGAGGTGTTCTGCGACCGACTCACCGACCGACTCACCGACCTCGAACGGTCTGCGGTCGCCTGGCTGGTCGCGACCGCGGGCGAATGGCTGATCACCCCGGTCCGACATTTCGCGCTCCTGCACGGTGACCTGCGCATCGACAATGTCATGTTCGGGCAGGACAACGCGGTGACACTGGTCGATTGGCAAACCATCACACCGGGAAACCCCTTGCGCGACATCGCTTTCCTGCTCTCGACAAGTCTGCCCACCGAGGACCGACGCGCGTGCGAACGCAATATTGTCGGCGACTATCATCGGGCGCTGCTCGAGCACGGCGTGCGCGACTACAGCGTCGAGGAATGTTGGCAGGACTACGCGTCCTCGTTGATCCAAGCCCCGCTGATCATCGTATTCGGTTGCGGTGCGGCACAACCCACGCAGCGCGGCGACACCATGTTCCATACGATGCTGACCCGCAGCGCCACCGCTATCAACGATCTCGTCCCCGGGGTGCTCGGGTAACGCTCGTGACCGAGGGCCGGCCCAGGGCTCAGCATTGCGCGCCACAACGAGCCGCGGCGTGTTTTCCGGCCGTCGATCGGCTTGTGACGTGCCACGGCGACGCGTGTTGTCCGAATACCTTGATGGCCCACGGCCAGATCGCGGCGGCAGCTCGGGAAAGCGTGGGTCGACACCGACCTCTTCGCTCGCCTCGATGATGTCGTGGATGCTCGAGTCCACCATCTGGAGGTCCGCGGCGCTGGCCTGTCCGCCGCGCTGTGCGGCATCGGCGGCATGTTCCATGAAGAACGGGGTCGCCGAGAACAGCAGTGTCGCGGGGTTTATCGAATTCGGGTAATCGGCACCGACGGGATCAGGACTCGGCCGCGCCCTCGATCATCGACCGGATCCGACCGCGGACGTCGGGGTAGCGACGCAAATGCGCGCCGCCGTCGAGATCAATGTCGGCGCCCGTCATCCAGCCCGCACGGTCGGAGGTGAGAAAGGCCACCGCGTCGGCGATCTCCTCGGGACGACCACTGCGGGCCAACGGGGTGTTGTCCAAGTACTCCTCGGTCAGTCCCGGCACCAGCGCGATTCCGGCGACCATCGGGGTCTCGACCAACCCCGGCGAGATCGCGTTCACCCTGATACCGCGCTCGGCGAGCTCCAGCGCCGCGACCTGCACCAGCATCAGCACACCGGCCTTGGCCGCGCAATAGGCGGCCATCGCGGTGCCGGGTTGACGTCCGTTGAGCGAGGCGACGCAGACGATGGCGCCGCCGTCCGCGAGATGCCTGCCCGCGTGTTTGAGCACCAGAAAGGTGCCGGACAAACAGACATCGAGAGTGCGCTGCCAGTCGGCGAATTCGAGGTCGGTGATCGCGCCGGGGATCGACTGTCCCGCACAGTTCACCACCGCGTGCACGCCCTCGTGCGCCAGGAATCCTGCCTCGACCGACGCCTCGTCGGTGACATCCATGGCGATCGAGGCCGCCTGCGGACCGAGGTCCGCGGCGGCCTGTCGCGCCGCGGCGGCATCGAGGTCGGCGATGAGCACCCGGTAACCCTCGGCGGCGAGGGTCCGCGCGGTCGCCAGGCCGATACCGGAGGCGCCGCCCACGACCATCGCTGTGCGTGGCGTGGTGCTCATTCTGGTTCCCCGAGCGCCGAAACCGAATGCCGTGTGCGGCGCAGTACGTGTTCTCGCAGGAACCTCACCTGATGCTGCACCGCCGACTCGAACTAGCTGTTACCCGCGAAGAGGTCGAAGTGATCGCACGGGTAGTGCCGTACCTGGGCGCGCGCTTTGCAGGCTGCCTTCATCGTCGCGAATGGCGGTGCGACACGGTCGAAGTCGGCGACCTGCACCAGTACCGGTGCGCTGATGTCCTCGACCCGCCGGTCGGCTCGATAGCCGCCGAGTTCGAGGCCGACGGCGGCATCCACTTCATTGCGCCAGGTCGGACCCGCCTGGGCCAGGTAGCTTTCGTAGTACCCCTCGGCGGTCAGCGCCGCACGCTCCCCCGGCTTGCCGACCAGCGGCATCATCGTCGCCGTTCGACCGAATCGTTGCGCGAGCGCACTGCGTACACCGGCGGCCGTCGACCGTGCCAACGCACCCGCTCCAAGGTACGTCAAAGCCAACCGCCCTGCGGACAAGCCGTTGACCATCGGCACCATCGCGATCACCGCGCAGACGTCGGATCGATCGGCGGCCACGGTCAACACGTGCCCACCCGCCTGCGAAACCCCCCACAGCACAATCCGTTCCGGATCGACGCCGGGTTGCCGTGCGGCCGCGAGGATCGCCGCGCGGTAGTCCTCGATCTGGTCGGCCATGCTCACCCGCTGTCGCGGCTCACCGCCCGAGGCGCCGAACCCTCGGTAGTCGAAAGCGAAAACGGCCACACCGGCCGCGGCGAGGCGCCGCGCGAACGGCTCCAGGCCGGAATCCTTGGTCCCACCGAAACCGTGCGCCATCACCACCACGGGGACCGCGTCGGACGCGCTGACGGTGGGACTGAAAAGCCATGCGTCACAGGTGGTTGCCTGCGATTCGAATTCGATCCGTCGATAATCCGCTGCCACACCCCGCGTGATCACCGATTCGGTGGGCCGTACCCACGGCGGTGGCGCCTGGGTGCGCGCGCGTTCGGCGCCGGTCGGCAACTCGCGCGTGCGCATGTCGTGCTCGTAGAGGAAGTAGTCGACCTGCTGGGTATGCCGAGGGGTGTCGAGCATATGCCCGGTGTAACGCTGCTGATCAGCGACGATCACCCGCTCCATCGTCGATCGCGCCGGCAACCGGTATCGACCCGTCGCGTAGGCACCGATCAGGCGGGCCTGCGATTCGACGAAAGGGAACAGCGTCGGCGTGGACTGCGCGAATCCCGCGAAAACCAGGTCGTCGAGACCCGGCACGAACATGCGCTTGTACAGGTCGATGCGATTGTCCGGCGCGCTGAGGAATTCGGGGTCGAAGAACGGGAAGGTGATGTTGTAGCCCGTGGCGTAGATGATGATGTCGAAGTCGTCGCTGGTGCCGTCGACGAAGTGCACGGTCGATCCGTCCAGCCGCGCGATATCGGGCTTGGGCAGCACATCACCCGAACCGAGCCGCAACGGCAGCTCGACCGATTGGGTCGGATGTGCCTCGAAGAACTGATGATTCGGTGTCGGCAGACCGTACAGTTCGGGACGTCCCGCGGTGATCGGCTGTCCCCACTGCGCGATCTTGCGCTGCCAGGAGTACGGAATATGCGGGCTGGTCCGGTAGTACTTGTCGGCGGGGCGGCCGGCGATGTACTTGGGCACGATCCATGCGCCGGAACGCGTCGACAGCGTCAGCGTATTACCCAATGCCTTGGACGACAGTTCGACGGCGATGTCGGCGGCGCTGTTGCCGAGCCCGACCACCAGTATTCGTTGATCGGCGAACTCCACCGGCGTGTGCGGGTCGATGTAGTGGTGCGCGTGCAACGTCGTCCCGGTGAACTCGCCGGGGAAATTCGGCGAGCGCGGATCCCAGTGGTGCCCATTGGCCACCACGAGCAGATCGAACAACCGTGTACCCGTGCGCTGGGTGCTCAGCTCCCACCCGCCGCCGGGCAGGTGACGCGCGTGTTCGACATCGTTGCCGAACTCGATCGCGTCGGCCAGATCGAATGTCGCGCAATAGTCGTCGAGGTACTGCTTGATCTGGGAGTGGTGTGGAAAGTCCGGGAAGTGCTCCGGCATCGGAAAATCCCGAAACGACAACCGGTGCTTGGAGGTGTCGATGTGCAGCGACCGGTAGGCGCTGCTACGTCCGTTCGGGTTGCCGAATGCCCAGTTGCCACCGATCCGATCCGACGATTCGAAGCACACGTAGGGCACGCCGTAGTCGTTGAGCATCTTGCCCGCGGTCAAACCGCTGATGCCAGCCCCGATGATCGCGGTCCTCGGCTGGTTCATGTGACATTCCTTCCTGCCCATGCAGTAGACAGATTCTGCAAACTGTCTACTAGTCACATTCTCAGATCTGTCCACTCGTTGCTAGGGTTTTCGGAGAACCGGATGCCTGCCTCGGCAGGCACCACAAGACGAAAGCGAGGCACGTGACCGAAGCACCGGCCGCCACCGTGATCGATCGTCTGCTCGACGCTACTCAGAAATTGATGGCAGATAAGGGGATTCGCGCCACAACGGTCAGTGAGGTCGCCGAAGAGGCCGGGATCTCACGCGCCTGGCTGTATCGACACTTCCCGGACAAGTCCGCACTGATCGGCGCGGCGATCGTGCGCCTCACCGATACCTTCGGCGCCGAAGGACGACAGCAACTCGATGCCATCGACGACTTCGGCACACAGCTCGCGGCCGGCGTACGTATCGGCCGCGGCGCCTACGACGACCCCGGCGCACTCCTGATGCGGTTACGCATCGAAGAGCCCGAAGAGTTCGCGGTCTGCGCGGGAGTGGGCGTTTCCGGGCTGGTCCCCGACCTCGCCGCCTTCTGGCGCCCTTACCTCGACGCGGCGGCCGCAGCCGGCGCGATCCACCCCCACCACGACCTTGCGGAGGCTTCGGAATGGGTCGCCCGCATCCTGATCAGCCTCGGCACGGTCCCCGGCGACACCATCGACCCGGACAACGAAGCCGCCGTCCTGCGCCACATCCACCGCTACGTGTTGCCCGCGTTGCGGGCCGACCCCCGCAAACACTGACGATTAAACCCTGGCCACGCCGGCATATCCGCGCCCTCGGCGCGCTGAACCACCCTCAGCGAATCCCTCGCCGCTGCCCGACCACCGAGCCAGCGCGGGCCTCGCGTGTCTTCTCCCCGGCGCGGCTCGACCGGCGTCGGTCGGGCTGATGGAACCGCTGATAACGGCGAAACTCGTCGACGACATCACCGACACCCACTCCGACAAGACCCGCGAAGGCTGGGGTCGGCGCACTGCGTAGCAGGTCGCAGCGCCATTGATAGCGTGTATCGGTGCACTCGACGAAGAAAGCGGACAATCCCGGCGCAGCGGTAGACGCGGAAGCGAGCTGGATTCGGCGCGTGGCCGATGCCGCGATCGAGCATGCCCGCGAAGCCGGATCGAGCACGATCGTCTGCGCCTCGGGGATCAGCCCGAGTGGGCCCATCCATCTCGGCAACCTGCGCGAGGTGATGACCGCGCATCTGGTCGCGGAGGAGATCAAGGCGCGCGGACTCGCAGCGGAGCATATTCACAGCTGGGACGATTACGACCGCTTCCGTAAGGTGCCCGCCGGGCTCCCGGCGGAGTGGAACGCACACATCGGCAAACCGCTTGCGGCCGTGCCGGATCCGTACGGGCGCAGCGATTCTTACGCCGCACACTTCATCACCCGATTCACCGCGGCGCTCCAGCGACTCGGCGTGCGGATGCGCGAGATCCGACAGTCCGAGCAATACCCCGCCGGCACCTACAACGCCTCGATCCGACAGGCGATGGACCATCGCGCCGAAGCCTTCGACATTCTCGAGCGATTCCAAACCGAAGGGCGCCACGAACGATCCGTCGAGGACCGCAAGGCCGCCTACTACCCCTTCAAGCCGTACTGCGAGGAATGCGGAAAGGACTTGACCGAGGTCACGGCATGGGCGGAGGGCGTGGTGTCCTATCGGTGCCGGTGCGGCCACCAGGATCGGATGAGCATTGCCGACGGTGCGCGGATCTCCGGAAAACTGGTGTGGAAGCTCGACTGGCCGATGCGCTGGGCCTTCGAAGGCGTCGACTTCGAACCCGCCGGAGAAGACCATCACGCGCCGACCAGCAGCTTTGCCTCCGGACGCGAGCTGGTGGGCGAACTGTTCGACGGTACCGCGCCTTCGACCACCGTCTACTCGTTCGTCGGCTTGGCGGGCGGCAAGTCCAAGATGTCGGGCTCCGCGGGCGGCGCCGCCACACCCGACGACGCACTGGGCATACTCGAGCCCGTCATGGTGCGGTGGCTGTACGCACGACGGCTGCCCGCTCAATCGTTCACCATCGACATGTCGCCCTCGGCGATCGTGCGACTGTACGACGAGTGGGATCGCTACACCGTGCGCGCCCAGTCCCCCGACGCCTCCGGAGTCGAGGCACATCTGCATCAGACGTGCGTCGAAACATCAACCGGCCCGGTCGAACACACCGCGCGCCCGGTGTCGTTCCGGTTGCTGTCCTCGGCCGCCGACATCACCGACGCCAATCCCGAACAGATCGAACGCCTCGTCCGCCCGCAACTCGAGGCCGACGGCGCGAGCCTGCCCGACGACACCGCGTTGCTCGCCGAACTCGAGCCGCGGCTGCACAACGCCGTCAACTACGCGCGCTCGCTGCCGCCCGAAGACCGCACCGTCATTCGCACCACCTTCAACGCCGAGGCCTGGTCGAACATGGACGACAAGTCCCGCGACGGCGTGCGAATCCTCAACGCGCGCATGACCGAAGCCTGGACCCTCGACGGGCTCACCACATCGGTCTACGCCGTCCCGAAACTCCTGGAGGGCCTCGCCGAGGACGCCGACCCCACCCCCGAACTGAAGAAGGCACAGCGCACCTTCTTCAAGGCGCTCTACCAATTGCTCTGCTCGAGCGACACCGGTCCGCGACTGCCGACGTTGCTGCTGTCGATCGGACCGGAACGCGCACGAGAGCTGCTCGGCCACGAGGCGTAACGACCGGCGCCACCCACTCCATAAGACCCAGCCAGACCCTGCGATCCAACCGCCACCCACAGCACTCGAATACCAGCCAGGCCAACAGAAGTCAGCGGTATAGCGGACTGATCAGGGCTCGAGGTTTTCCAAGTCTTGGAGCAGGCTCGGGTGCTCGGGCTTCCAGCCGAGGGATTCTCGGGTGCGGGCGCTCGAGGAGGGCTGGTCGGTGGCGAAGATGGGGCCGATCGGGCCGAAATTCTCGGCGGGGACCGCTGCTACCGGGAGGCCGAGCCGGCGACCGATGACGGTCACGATGTCGAGGACGGGGTCACCCTCGTCGGCGACGGCATGCCAGACACCGCCGCCGGGTGACTGCTCGAGGGCCAGCCGGAAGAGCACGGCCGCGTCGAGCGCGTGCACGGCGGGCCAGCGCTGGCTTCCGTCGCCGGGGTAACCGGCGACACCGGCGCCGCGCGCGATCTCCGCGAGCATGCCCGCGAATCCACCTTTGCCCTCGTTGTGCACGGTGCGTGGCAGCCGAACCGCCGAGCTGCGCACGCCGCGCGAGGCCAAGTCCAGTACCGCCATCACGGAGTTGGCGCGCCCACCGACCGGACCTTCGGTCGAGAACGGATCGGCCTCGGTGGAGGCGCGTCCCTCCGCGTAGGGCGTGCCCGAGACCGTCACCAGCGGACGGTCACTGCCGACGAGTTCTTCGCCGAGTGCGGCGAGCGCGGCACTTTCCTCGGCGACGCCCGCGGTCAAGGTGGCCTCCGAACTGAAATCATTACTGAAGGCCAGGTGGATCACGCCGTCGGACTGCCCCGCAGCGGAGCGCAGCGTGCCGATATCGGTGAGGTCACCTCGAATCGGCTCGGCGCCGGCCTTTTCCAGGGTCGCGGCGGACTTGTCGGAACGAGCGAGTGCGACAACGGCGTGGCCGTTGCCGAGCAGTTCGGCGACGACCGCCGAACCGACCAGGCCGGAACCGCCGGTGATGAAGACGCGCATATCTCTCCCTCAGAAGCATGGGCAGTGATGGGACTGTTGTCCCGTCACAGTAGCACGATTGATGCGATAAGAGTCCCGTCACTTACTATGGTCGCATGGCACGTTGGGCACCCGGAGCACGTGAGCGGCTCGTGTTGGCCGCCGTCGACCTGTTCACCGAACAGGGGTACGACGCCACCACGGTGGCGCAGATCGCCGACCGTGCCGGTGTCACCAAGAGCACCTTCTTTCGCCACTTCCCCGACAAGCGTGAACTGCTAGCGGCAGGACAACAGGCGTTGAGCAATCTCCTGACCGAAGGAATCACCGAGGCGCCCGAGAACGCGACACCGCTCGAGGCGGTCGGCGCGGGCCTCGAACGCGCCTCTAGCACCATGGGTCCACTGAACCGCGAACTCGGCCCCCGACTGAAGGCCGCGATCGCCGCCAACAGCGAACTCCAGGAACGCGACGCACTCAAGAACGTCGGCCTCGCGGCGGCGATGACCGACGCCCTGCGCGCCCGCGACGTACCGGATTCCCTCGCGCATCTCGCCGCCGAACTCGGCGTCCTCGCATTCAAACGCGGGTACGCCGACTGGCTACCCACCGAAGGCGACACCCCGCTCGCACCGTATGTCCTTGCGGCACTGGAGGACCTACGTGCGGCGACCAAGTCCCTGACATGAGCGAGAGTCATGTCGGCATTGCTCGAGAAGGCTCGCATCCGTGGCCAGCGGTGCCGATTCGCCGGCGAGGGCGTACGAGTCTCCCCTAAAGGTGGAATGCTGCCCGCTGGCATTCGCCGAACAGTTCAGGTCACGGCGCCGTCAGGCGAGCTTCACTCTGAGGTAGTGCGGGATTCCCAGGCGTTCGAAGGTGCGCTGTCGCTTCGGTGGGAGCAGGGGTGAGGCCGCGTGTGCGTCGATTACTTCGGGCGCTGTCACGTCGAAGGTTTCGCCCTCGACCGAGAGGCGGGCGCACCCGGCGGTGAGGACGTTGCGCAGCCAGTCCGCGTCGGTCCCGTAGGCGAGCGGGATGAGGAAGCCTCCTTGCACGCGGTCGGCGCCGACCGGGGTCGAATACTGTGTGCCCGACTTTCTGCCGGTGTGCCGGATCACGGCCGCGTACGAGTTCTTCTTCCCCCCACGCGATCCCATGATCGGGTTGAGCAGGTACTTGTTCGAAAGACGAATCGCACGGAGCACCGGACGGGGCCAGGTTCCCGGTGCGATCGCCATGCTGTCGATGTTACGCACCTCGGCGGGCCTACGACGGCGACGGCAACAGTTGCCGCCCCCGGCCAGCAAGCGTTTACCCTTGCACGTGGACCTCATCCCCCTGCTTCCTCGACTTTCCTTTCTCCGGTTCCCGGTCGGTCACGCGTACCTCTGGGCGGACCAGGAAGGGTTGACCCTCATCGACACCGGCATGCCGGGCTCGGGGCCGCTGATCGCGGAGGCGATCCGCAGGCTCGGATACCGCACGGAGGACCTGCGGCGGGTAGTGCTGACGCACTTCCACATCGACCATGCCGGATCAGCGGCCGAGATCGCGGAATGGGGTGCGGTGGAGGTACTCGCGCATCGTGCCGACGCCCCGTTCATCCGCGGGCAGGTCGAAGGGCCGCCGCCGAACCTGCTCGACTGGGAGCGCCCGCTCTGGGAGCAGGTGCAGGCAGGCTTGCCGGAGGAAACGGTCGCGCCTGTGCGAGTGGATCGCGAACTCGACGACGGTGACGTCATCGAACTCGGCAGCGGGGTGACGGCGACGGCGGTGGCGGCGCCCGGTCACACGCCGGGCAGCGTGGCCGTGCATCTTCCGGCACACCGGGTGCTGTTCACCGGGGACGCGATCGCGCGCGTTCCACACGGCGAGCAGATCATCCTCGGGGTATTCAATGTGGATCCGGCACGAGCCACCGAATCCTTCGCGAAGCTGGCGGAATTGGATACCGACATCGCGTGCTTCGGACACGGCGAACCCGTGGTCGGGGGCGCGGGACCCCGATTGCGCACAGCGGCCCGGCCGGACTAGGCGCGCGCCGAACGGCGCGGGGGCCGCAAACCGAGCGTGCGACGACCCGCTGCCAGCAGTTGCTCGCGTAGTGCGTCATCGTCCAAGTCGCCGAACTCCACACCCGCGGCCGCGGAGATTCCCGCCATGACGATCGCCGCTTTCACGGTGCCGCCCGCACCCGGCTCGACACCGGCGAGAAGGCGCATCTGGCGCACCACAATCGAGCCCCACTGTGTTCGTTCGCGCAGCATTCCCACGACGCCGGGGTCACCGTTGAGCACCGGGAGCAGGTGCCGGTTGGCGGCGGCGAGCGCCGCATATCCGCGCAGCACGTACTCCGCGCGTGCGCGAGGGCCGCGCAACGCCTCGGCTTCCTCGACGATCACGGCCAATTCGCCGATGAGCGGCTCCATGACGGCGCTCAAGAGTTCGTCGCGCGTGCGAAAGTGATGGTAGATCGCGGATTTCGTCAACCCGAGCTCATCGGAGATCATCTGCAACGACGTGCCGGCGAAGCTGTGCTGCCGGAACAAATCGATGGCGACATCGATCAGCCGCTGCCGCGTGGGCGTACCGGCCTCCTGTGGAGTTCCGCTCACCTTCCGCTCCTGTCCCATGTTTTGCGAGCCTTCAATCTAGCCGAGCCGCCCTCCGACGATCTCCTATACGATCGGTCAGGATAAGCCTGTACGTTTGGTCAGTCGCTGAACAGTTCGACAAAGGTAGCCGACCCCCCGAAGCGCGACTTCCCCGATCTGCCCCACAGCACCGTCAGCGGTGGACCCGACACTCAGTTCAGCCCGAGGAGCACCCATGACAGTCAACGACACCTCGCCGATCGATACGGCGAGTCCCGGCGCGGACGCTGCGGGGACGATCGATTTCTTCCACGACGAAACGCTGATCGTGGACCCGTATCCGATCCTGGAGCGCATGCGCGAGACGAATCCTGTTCTGCGTGAACCGCACTCCGACGTTGTGGTGGTCACCGGGTACGAGGAAGCGCAAGCGATCGTCGGCGACCCGGAGACCTTCTCCTCGTGCAATACCGTCAGCGGTCCGAACCCCGGCTTCCCCGTGCCGCTCGAAGGACGTGACGCGGACGAGATCCGCGCACTGATCGACGCGCACCGCCACGAACTGCCCTTCAGCGATCAACTCCCCACCTTCGACCCGCCCACGCACACCGCGCACCGTTCGCTGCTCACCCGCCTGATCACCCCCAAACGTCTCAAGCAGAACGAAGAGTTCATGTGGCGCCTGGCCGATCGCGTGCTCGACCCGTTCCTGGCTCGTGGCGGCGGCGAATTCCTCGGCGAGGTCGGAAGTCCGTTCGCTCTGCTCGTCGTCGCGGACCTGCTCGGCGTGCCCGAAGCCGATCACGCCGAACTCACCGCGGAATTGACCGGCGAACTCAGCCTCGGCAGCACCGACGGCGACGCCGTCATGGCGCACGCGCCACTGGAATTCCTGTACGCGCGCTTCACCGATTACATCGAGGCTCGGCGTAAGACACCACACGGCGACGTCATGACCGAGATGGCCGACGCCACCTTCCCCGACGGGTCCACCCCCGAAGTCATCGACGTCGTGCGGGTTGCGGCCAACCTGTTCTCCGCAGGACAGGAAACCACGGTGCGTCTGCTCTCCTCGGCGCTCAAGATGCTCGCCGAACATCCTGAGCTGCAACAACAACTGCGCGATGCGCCCGAACGCATTCCCAATTTCATCGAGGAATCGCTGCGTTTCGAAAGCCCGATCAAGGGCGACTTCCGGCTCTCGCGCGCCGAGTCGACGATCGGCGGCGTCGACCTACCCGCGGGCACCACGATCATGGTCCACTACGGCGCGGCCAACCGCGACCCCCGCCAGTTCGAGAACCCCGACATTTTCGACCCCGATCGTCCGAATGCCCGGCGCCACATCGCTTTCGGTCGTGGCATCCACACCTGCCTCGGTGCGCCGCTTGCTCGCGCCGAGGCGAAGGTGATCTTTCGGCGACTACTCGAGCGCACCACCGACATCACCGTCGACAGCGAGCACCATGGGCCCGAGGGCGACCGGCGTTACGATTACGTGCCCACCTATATCCTGCGCGGGCTCACCGACCTGCACCTGGAGCTCACTCCGGCAGCGGAGTCGGTGTCGTGAGGATCCATGTCGATGACGACTCGTGCTGCGGCCACGGTGTATGCGTCGGGCTGTGCCCGCAGGTCTTCGCCCTCACCGACGACGGATACGCCGAAGCCGTCGACGCCGAGATCCCAACGCAATGGGAAGCCGCGGTGACCGAGGCCATTGCCCGGTGTCCCGAACAGGCGATCCAGACGCACTGAAACCCGTACCCGCACCGGGTACTACGCCATCACGGAAGGGTCGAATATGGGAAATGAACTGTCGGGCAAGGTCGCCGTGGTCACCGGTGGCGCTTCGGGAATCGGCGCCGCAGCCGTCGCGAGATTCGTGGCGGAAGGCGCACGCGTCGTCATCGCCGACGTCGACTGTGACCGTGGCGCGGCACTGGCCAGTGACTTCGGCGCCGACTGCCTGTTCAAGGCGACCGATGTCTCGGACGCCGCGCAGATCGCCGAGTTGGTGTCCGCCACGGTGGAACACTTCGGTGGTCTGCACATCATGTTCAACAATGCCGGTGTTTCCGGGGCAATGCACCAGAGCCTGTTCGATGAGGACTTCCAGGATTTCCGGCGCATCATGGACGTCAATGTGCTCGGCGTCATGCTCGGCACCCAACACGCGGCGCGGCACATGGCCGCCCACGGTGGCGGCGCCATCATCAACACCACCTCCATCGGTGGCATCCAAGCAGGGCGCGCCGTACTGACCTACCGGGCATCGAAAGCCGCGGTGATCCAGTTCAGCAAATCGGCCGCCATCGACGTGGCCGAACACTTCATTCGGGTCAATTGCATTGCACCGGGGGGTATTCCGACACCAATTCTGTCGGAGGCCACCGCGGGTCTCGAATCCGAAGGCGGCACAGAGGTCACCGAAGCCCTCCGCGTCGCCATGCTCGCCGACCGTCCGATCAAACGCAACGGCACCACCGCCGACATCGCCAACGCCGCAGTGTTTTTGGCCAGCGACCGCTCCACCTATATCACCGGAACGGTGCTCCCCGTCGACGGCGGCACGGTCGCGGGCAATGCGAACAACCCGATGCCGACGATCCTGCAGCGCCTCACGACGGCTCCGGCGGGCTAGCCCCGTCGCGCCGGGTGAGCAATACCGTCCAGCGCTGCGCCGAGGCCACCGTGTCGCGGCTGACATGATCGAGAAACTCGGCCATGTCGACCAATCGCCGACCCGCCGCCGTGTCGACACCGAGCTCGGCGGCGCCGGTGCGCGCTGTCCCGGCGATGGCGGTGTTCTGCCGGACACCTGCCAGGGCGGCGCGCAGCCAGGCGTCCTCGTGCAACCGATAACGATCCCGGCGTCGAGGCATATCACGCTCCCGTGAAATCAACTCCTGCGCTTGCAAATACGCGATGGCGGCGGAAATGGCAGCCGGGCTCACCCGGAGCATCGCGGCGAGTTCCGCGGCCACCGCGCTGGCATTGTCGGCGGTGTACAAGCAGGCCAGGATTCCGGCGGCCGTACGAGGCATACCGGTGTCGACGAAGCGTGCGGTGAGCTGATCGATCAGCGGGCGCGGGACGCCGGGGGCCTCGATGCCGTCGACTTTCAGTGCCCGCGATGTCGCGCCGGAACTCGCCTGTCTGCGGGACCGCTGTCGGCTGGCAAGGTGTGCCCGGTCGGGGCGGTAGCGCCCCGGTCCGCCGTTTCGGCTCACTTCCCGGCTGATCGTCGACGTCGGACGGTCCAGCTGCCGCGCTATCGCGGCATACCCGATTCCCGCACGCAGCCCCTCGGCGATCTCGGTGCGGTCTTGCTCGGTCAGCCGTGATCCCGGCATCGTGACGGGCTCCTCTCAGCGGCGCGTTCCGTTCGGGGTGCAGCGTTAACCGTCAAACCATTGCAACACAAGTTTCCGCTGTGAGCATTCACGCGCAGCACTGTTGCAATGAGTTTTGACGAGTTACCAGTGGCTTTCCCGATATATCACGTTTGGTTGTTGAGGCAAAGGTTAACGCAACGTAGCGTTCGGTTCTAGCTGAAATGTGTGAGCACGAGGAGTGACCATGACACAGTCTCCGACAGCAGCGGGAAACTCGACCACCCCGTTTCCCACTCGCAGACCGCCGGGACGCCCGCTCGATCCGCCGGTCGAACTGTCGGAGCAGGGCGAAAAGTGCCCCGTGAGCCGATGGACTTTCCCCGACGGCCACCGCGGTTGGCTGGCCACCGGTCATGCCGAAGTCCGTGCGGTACTGGCCGATCGACGGTTCAGCTCCCGATTCGAGCTGATGCACAATCCGGTGGCCGATCTCGGCCCGTTGTCCCCGGCCCCGGTCGGCGACCCCACGGGTCTGGACGCACCTGAGCACACCAGGTACCGCAGCATGCTCGCCGGAAAATTCACGGTCCGCCGGATGCGGCAGCTCACCGCACGCGTCGAGCAGATCACCGCCTCGTGCCTCGACGCCATGACCGAAACCGGCGGGCCGGTCGACCTGGTCGAAATATTCGCCTATCCCATTCCGGCGCAGACCATCTGCGAGCTGCTCGGGGTGCCTTTCGCCGAACGGGATGCGTTCCAAAGCCATGCGAGCGCCGTCAACAGTGCCGGCAGCAGCCAATCCGACCAGATGGCGGCATTCACGGCGATCGCGCAATATATCCGCGATCTCGTCGCCGTCAAGCGATCGGCACCGACCGACGATCTACTCAGCGATCTGACCACAGCGGACCTCGACGATGAAGAACTCACCGGGATCGGCACATTCCTCCTCGGCGCGGGTTTGGACACCACCGCGAACATGCTCGCTCTCGGAGTGTTCGCGCTGCTTACCCACCCCGCACAGTTCGCCGCCCTGCGCGATGATCCCGATCTCGCGGACCGTGCGGTCGAAGAGCTGATGCGTTACCTGAGCATCGTGCACACCAATTCGCGTGTGGCACTTACCGATGTCGAACTGGCCGGACACACGATCGCCGCGGGAGAGACCGTCGCGCTGTCACTACAGACGGCGAATCGGGACCCTCGCCGGTTCGACACCCCGAACGTGCTGGACATTCGCCGCAACGCCACCGGCCATCTCGGCTTCGGCTACGGACCGCACCAATGCCTCGGTCAGCAACTCGCCCGTGTCGAGATGCGGGTTGCTTTACCGGCGTTGGTATCTCGCTTTCCCGCGCTGCGTCTCGCGGTACCACCCGACGACGTGCCGCTGCGGCACGGCGACGATGTCTATGGCGCGCGCCGTCTCCCGGTCACCTGGTGAGCCGGGCATGGGTAACGGTCGATACGGGACTGTGCGTCGGTGCGGGGATGTGTGCACTGATCGCGCCGGAGGTGTTCGACCAAAACGACGAAGGTATTTCGGTGGTGCTCGATGCGGACCCACCGGTCGAGCGGCACGATCGGGTGCGTGAGACGCAACAAGCTTGTCCTGCCCGCGCGATCCGCCTCGGCAGCACGAGGTAACTGCTTACTCCGCGGTCCACTGCGGGTTCGGGCGGCGAACTACGAGGCCGAAACCAGCTACGGCAGTGGGCCTTTAGCGTCATCGCCCAGGGCCGGCGCCACCCGGGGCGACTGCCAGAAGCGAAGCCGCGTGATCCTCAGTTCCTCCGCACGGTGGTGCGATCACGCATCGAGCCGTCGGCCGATCGCCGTTCGACACCCTCGAGCGATCCGGATCGGCCTGCGGCCTGGTCAACTCGGGATGTGTTGGTATCAGGCTCTTCTCGGGTGTCGGTCGCGTTTTCATCGAGGAGGTCGCGGGCCATCAGCGTGGCGCCCGCGACCGCGCCCGGCATCAGGAACACGGCGGCGAGTGGGATCAAGAAAATGACTGCCAGCGGGACTCCGAAGCCCCAGGCGAGCCGTTTGCGCTTGCGGAGCAAGGAAAGTCGATCGGTCGCCGGGATCGATCGGCGCTGCAAGGCGACCGCGGTCAACTCCTCGGTGAGGAAGAATCCGGAGACGATGATCGCGACTACCGGAACGACCGTCTGGCCGAGGACGGGTATCAAGCCGAGGACGAACAACAGCACGCCCCACAGCAGGACACGCACCAGAATCCTGACAGAGTCGCGCAACGACACCCAGAGTTCACGCCAGAACGGCGACTCCGACTCGGGAGCGCTTCCGTCCGGCGAGACCGAGCGGTCGACACGCAGCGAAATCGCCTCGTAGAACGGCTGACCGATCAACAACGTCACCGCCGCGAAGGCCACGACGGCCACCAACAGGAAGATCGCGATCAACGCCACCGTCAAGACGGCCCGCAACAAGCCGGGCCACGGACTGGGCCAGGTGTCAGCGAACGGCGTCATCGCCGTCGCCAGATCCGGCCCCCACACCACCAACGCCGCGAACGCCGCCACGTACAGAACCAACGTGACTACACCCGGCAACAACCCGAACCCATAGAGCCGGCCGCGCCCGAGTATCCAACGCTGCCCCTGAACCAAATACCCGAAACCCACCCCGAATTCACTCACCCGGACAACCTACCGTACCGGCGCGCGGATTAGATTCAGCCGATGTTCAGGATCGAAATGGCGCGTGCGTTCGAGGCCCGACAAGGCCTCTCCTCCCCGCCTGGCGGGCTTCGCGGTAACCATGCGAGTGGGGCTCGAGTTCTCCGACGACCAACTCGACGAACAGCGGCGCTTTGTCGACACCGGCCCCCTCGGACCGCGTCTCGACGAGTACGCCACTCATCTTCCAGCGACCCGTGGCAAGCGCTGTTCGAGCAGCGTCCGACGTTCGAGTTCGTGGCTCATTCGTTGTACCAGCAACTGGCCCAACGCATCCCGCAACTGACAGACATCACGCTCAGCAACGACACACTCGGGGTGGTTACTACCTATCGCGCCGGGTGAGGACCACACCGCGTTCGTCAGGGCGCAGCGCACCATCGTCCTGAACCGTCAGCACACCTCAGAAGTTGTGCGCGGTCCAATGCACGTAATCGTTGCGCTGACGGGGGCGCCTGCGGTTCACGTCACGACGAAACTTCGCCATGTCACGCACCACCTCCGCGCCCAATGCGTCGGGCCCTTCGGCGGCGGACCACTGCTTACGCCGCCGCAACCGGCTGAACGTCGCTCGAATACCCATGCTGATCAACCCCTTCCGCGTTCACCCCATTGTAGTGACGGGAAACGCACGCGGTGTACCCCATGATAGTTGGGGCCCCGATACTACTGAAAACTCAACCGGCTGTGGAACCGACTCGTCGGCCGCCGCACTACGCGGTGGATCGCCTGCGGTTGATCGACAGGTCCCACCGCCGCCGCGGAGACCGACAAGCCGGAGGCTACCTGGTCAAGCGTCGGGGCGGGCGATATCGCCACGCCAAGCGCCTGTTTCGTCGTGTCGGCTTTCGATGAATTGCTTGAAGCGCTGGAGATCGCCGTTCACACGGTGTTTCAGCACACCGAGTCGATCGGCGGCATTTTCCACGAAACCCGCTGGTTCCAAATCCATTTGGGCGGTCACCCTGGTGTGGGTGTCATCGAGGCGGTGAAACGTGATCACTCCCGCGTGACCGGGACCCGCGTCGGATTTCCACGCGACGCGCTCATCCGGATGCTGCTCGGTGATCGTGGCATCGAACTCACGCGTCGACGGGCCGATATGAATACGCCAGCGGGTGTGCCGATCATCGAGCTGACGCACCGACTCGACGCCCTCCATGAATTCTGGAAAAGACTGGAATTGCGTCCACTGGTTGTAGACGACGCGGACCGGCACTTCGACGTCCACGGTTGCGGCCAAACTGCTCATGGGTGCTCCTTTTCTCGCGGTGGTCACCTCTCGACCTCTCGGTCACGGATCGTGGTACCCGAGTAATCCGATCGAAAACAGCAGAAGACCGCACCGGCGGCCACACCCGACTCGACAGCGGCGGGACACGATCAACATACGATCAAAGGTTCAGTACCGCAGTCTATTCAACGCTCGTGTGCGGTCTCGCCGCCAGCGATCGCACGATTGGCGATGCATCGTTTTGAAAGACTCGTTCTGAATAAGCACGGTTTGAAAGAAACGTTGTTTTCCACGAGGCACATCGGGTCCTCGACGACACGAATCGTGTGAATTTCTCGTGCATTACCTGCACGTATTTGAGTCGGAGGCGTACCAGGGGGTTGCGAACGCCGCACTGATACCTGACAGTCGTCTACAGGGGATCTATTGGTACGCCAATACTTTCGGTACATCGATGAGGGTCCGTTCACCGGCCCGAATACGATGTGCCGCACACACTCACCTGCCTACTCATCTTCGCGCGCCTACGGGAGTGATTCATGGCTGAACCGCTGGTATCCGACTGCAAAATCGAAGATTTCAACTCCACATACGATCTAGTCAGCCACGCACCCACTGATTACGACTGCATTGTCGGCAACGTCGCCACATATCTTTCGCTGCGCGGAATCAACCCCGACTCAGCACTGGGCCGGGTATGTGTGCTCGATGCCGCCGACCCCGAGTCCGAGACACCTAATTTCCGCTCCTTGGGTCGACACCAACTGGACGCGGCCACGGAATCGACCGCTCTTCGATTGCGGCACAGCACAAGCGGCATACGGCCGACCGTTTCCATGGATCGACCATACGTAGCGGTCGGCGACGGTTTCGACATGCCATGGACACCTTATTACCGGAAACAACACGTCGAACACGGATTTCTGGTTACCGAAGGAAGGCTGGCGTTCGATGCCTACCGGACGATCACCGAATACGGAGAAGCCGTACCCAAGGTGCTCGAGCACGAAGAATGGCGGGAAGTACCGACGTATCGATCGCTGATCTTGAGTACGGACGGGCCACCGGAACACGACGACACCGACGCGGAACCCGCCGTGGTATACGACCCGCATTCGGTGCGCAGGTACCTGGATGATGTTACTCGGCAACGGATTCCGATCGATCAGCTCTCGACGGATACGTGGCTGATGGCCCGGGCACGAAAGGTGAACCAGCGCTACGCTCACGCCTCCCGATTGCCGGTCCTCGACGCCGTCGCTAGATCCGTCGACGCGTGGGCAGCCGCGTCGGAAGCCGTATATATTGCCTTGCGCCGCTCCCGTCGTGGTCGCGGTGTCCCGACCTCCTATATGGCGGCCATCGGCTCGGCACTCGACACCGACCGCGCGTTGGTCGAGAGGTGGGGTCGATGACCCGAAGCATCGTCGAGGACACCGTGGAGTCATTGCGGTCCTTCGGAAACAGACCGGCGGTGGAGTCCGACGGGGCTGCCGTCACCTATCGACAACTCGCCGACGACGTCGACCGGCTCGCCCGTTGGTTGTGCCCACAGCCCGCGCTTGCGGGCAGGCGGCCGGCCCTGATCACCAGCTCCCATACACCGAGGACCGTCGCCGCGATACTCGCGTGTGTGCGGGCATGTGTCACCTACGTCCCGGTCCCCGCCGATACGCCGGAAAGCCGACTCACCCATATCCGCGAAGCGGTCGACGCCGGTGTCCATCTTCGAGACACCAACGGGGACATCACCGTTCAATCACTCGACACCGTCGGACGCGATTCCGACGAGCGCGACGACATCGCGCTGGCCGTCCTGCACACCTCGGGCTCCACCGGGGCGCCGAAGTCGGTCGTCATCGAACATCGCAATCTCGATCACTTCCTCCGATGGTGCCGACACGCTCTGCCACTGACCGACACGGACCGGCTCGCGCTGCTGTCGCCGCTGCATTTCGACCTGTGCACGCACGACATCTACCACGGCCTCGCATCCGGTGCGACGCTCATCATGCCGGACGAGTTCGAACGGACGAACGCACAGGCGGCCGCACGATTCATCGTCGAGCGCGGTGCCACCGTCCTGTATATGGTGCCGACATTCCTCGAACGCGTCGCCACGGCGGTAACCCGTTCGGTCGGCCGCGCTGTCGATGTGCGGACTGTCATGTTCGCCGGGGAAAGACTGTCCGCCCGAGGACGTACGGCAGTCGAGGCGGCGTTCCCGAACGCGCGCCTGCACAACCTGTACGGGCCGATCGAGACCAACGTCATCACGGCGCGAGAACTGTTGCGTGGACGGGCCAACGACAGCTCCGACGTCGGACAAGCTCTCCCGGGAGTCGGCCTGCGAATCAGAACCGCCGACGGCTCGATCACCGAGGCTGGACGAGGCGAACTGGTTGTGTCCGGCACCGCGGTCACCCCCGGTTACCTGGACAGTCACCACAACATCGGGAAGTTCGTGACCGCACCGACCGGGGACCGGTTCTACCGCACGGGAGACGAGGCCACGCTGTCCGCCGCGGGCGTCCATCTACACGGTCGACTCGACAACATGGTCAAACTTCGCGGACAACGAATCGAACTCGACGAGGTCGAAGCGGTGATCGCCGAACTGGAACACGTGGCGCAGTCCGCGGTGATCGTCGGCGCGAGCGCCGACGCGCTCGAGGCATACGTGGTCCTTTCCGACGCGGACCATGAACGACCGACGTCCGAAGAGCCCGTGATCGGCGGTCCGATCACGGCGCACTGCCGTGCCCGGCTGCCCGAGGTCGCCGTTCCCGCACACGTTTTCGTCATCGACGGCATGCCGATCACGGCGACAGGCAAAATCGACCGCCGATCTCTCAGGGAGCACAGGCTTCGAACCGCTCTCC
Organism: Nocardia callitridis; assembly: GCF_039543305.1. Classification (NCBI taxonomy): domain Bacteria; kingdom Bacillati; phylum Actinomycetota; class Actinomycetes; order Mycobacteriales; family Nocardiaceae; genus Nocardia; species Nocardia callitridis. The sequence goes on from NZ_BAABJM010000002.1 coordinate 1,394,461, forward strand.
CGGTGCCAAGCGGCGTGAACAACTCGTCGGAACCCACTGATCCAGTGCATGCGATCGAGGAGTTCCTCGCTGACCACCTCGGGAACACCCCCGCGCAACTGCGCGCATTACCCGTGCTGCGTGAGCACCCCGCTTTCAATTCGGTCGTAGCCGCCCAGTGCATCGAAGCCGTCGAGGACCGACTCGGGTGCTCGGCGGACTACGACCGACTCACCGGTCATTCGTTCGACACGATCACCTCGATGGGAGAACTCTTTGACCACCACAGCTGACACCGCGACGGGCGTATTCGGAAGCCTGCTCGCCGCGGCGCCGAACACATTCCGACTGCACGACGAGCACGGTTCGCACGGTGCCACGACGATCGACCGGTGGGCTCAACAGACCACGACCGCGCTCCTACGGGCAGGCGTCGTGCCCGGCGACCGGGTCGTAGCGACGATCGGTCGAACCGCACGAGATATCGCAAGGTTGATCGGTGTGCAGAACAGCGGCGCGATCGTCGTCCCTGTCGACGCCTCGGCGCCGGAGCGCCGACGCGAGACCATCGCGTCGGATTGCGCCGCTCGATTCGCGATCGGCCCCGACGTCGTCGGGTCGGACATCGTTCGAGACCTGTTCCCCGCGACCGGCAACGAGACCGACGTCACGCCGCACGCGGGCAGCCTGATGATCTACACCTCGGGAAGCTCGGGAAAACCTAAAGGCATTCTGTGCCCGCGTTCGGCAATCGAATTCGCGGTCGACGCGATCCAGAGCTGCCTGCGGTACCGGCCTACCGACACGATCGCGCAACCGCTGCCCCTGACCTTCGATTACGGGCTCTACCAAGTTCTGCTGGCCATGCGCTCCGGCGCCCGGGTGCGCATGTACCCCGACGGCAGCACCGGACCGACATTCCTCGGACGTCTGGAACGTGACGAAGTGACGGTGCTACCGACCATGCCGGTGTTGTCGGACGCCCTGATTCGAGTCTCGACCCGCAGGCACCGCACGCTGGGTGGAATCAGATTGATCACCTCCACCGGAGGGGCCTGCTCGAAGGACCAGCTAGCCGGGCTGCGCCGCCTCGCCCCGGACGCGCAGGTACTGCCGATGTACGGGCTCACCGAGTGCAAACGCGCCACCATCACCACGCTCGGCGCTCGCGGAGACGAACTCGGTGCGGGGCGGCCGCTGCCGGGAACACAGATACGCATCGGTAGCGACGAGACCCCGAGTCGCGGGAGCAGCGGAGAAATCCACGTCGGCGGCCCACATGTGATGGCCGGTTACTGGCCGCTTCACGACCGCACCCTCAACCGCGCCTTCCGCACCGATTCACGCGGCGTGCCCTGGGTGGCGACCGGCGATACCGGCCGCATAGATACCGAAGGGGTCCTGCATGTCGAAGGCCGTCTGGACGACATCTTCAAGGCGAACGGCTTCCGCACCAGCACCTCCGAAGTCGAATCGGCGCTCATGGCCGTGGAGGGGGTGACGCATGCCTGCGTCCTTGCGCCGAGTAACAACGGCGCCTTTGCCGCCGCCTTCGTTGGCAGCGTCGCCGAGCACGAGGTCCGTACCCGGCTCGGCGACCATCTCGAGGCGGCGAAACACCCTCCGACGCTGATAAAGCTGGCCGCGATGCCGGTCAACGGAAACGGGAAAGTGGACCGAAACGTGGTCGCCCATCACATCATCGACAAGGGACAAGCGTGAATACGGACGACACGAGCACCTACGTCTACGACCTCGACGAGTTGGCAGCATCGATCGACGAGCTCCGCGCTCACCTGCCCACACAATCGGCGCTGCTGTACTCGATCAAGGCCAACCCACACCCCTACATCGTCGAACATGCCGCTCGTCACGGCGCCGGCCTAGAAGTCAGTTCCGAAGGCGAACTGGCGATCGCCTCGGCGGCACGCGTGCGCGCGAACACCGACGCCGAGATCGTCTGCACAGGACCGGGAAAGACAACCGACTACCTCGAGTCGGCTGTCGAAAAAGGCGCTGTGATCAGCATCGAATCACCCACGGAGTTGACCCGTCTGCGCGAACTCGGCAGCACGGGCCAGAACGTCCTCGTGCGGATCAACGCCACCGCCACCTCGCAACGGTCCGGGCTCCAGATGACCGGCACCGCCTCGCCCTTCGGCGTCGACGAGCAAGACGCCGACACCGTCGTGCGCCGCGTCATCGACGACGGGCACAATTTTCGAGGCGTGCATCTGTACATGGGCAGCAACATCCTTTCCGAAGACGACCTGGTCGACCAATTCGAGATCTCCACCCGAATAGCCGACCACTACGTGGATTACGGTTCAGGAACGTTCATCGCCGATCTCGGAGGCGGATTCGGTCATCCATTCGCCGCCCCAGGGCCGAGGCCACGATGGCAAGGGCTCCGACGACGCGTCGAGTCGCTCACCGAGAGGCTCAGTGCGCGAAGAGCTCTCGTGACCTTCGAATCGGGCAGATACATCGCGGGCAGTTGCGGGACGCTGAGTGCCACGGTCCTCGATGTCAAGCAATCCAAGGGGCAACGGTTCGTGGTGCTCTCTTCCGGAGTCAACCACTTGGGTGGCCTCTCCGGTCTGCGTCGTCTACCCCGAACACGAGTCGCGCCAACACCGTACGAGCACGGTGGCGGCACACCGGAAAGCCTGGTGGGGCCGTTGTGCACTCCGGTAGACGTACTCAACAAACAGTCACCGACGAACCTCGAGGTGGGCGACACGGTGACCATCCCCAATGTCGGCGCGTACGGCTTGAGCGCCTCACTGGCCAACTTCCTCAGCCACCCCTACCCGACCGAACACATCCGGTTCGGCGGCCGACTCATCGCCACAACCCGCTCGCAGATCACCTATCAGGAGGTAGTACCGACATGACCGAAGCCACTCCTCACACCATCGCCGCCACCGTCATCGACTGCGTCAAAGCCGAAGTGCCCGCCGTCCCGACCGACGTCGAACAGGACGCCGAACTGGCGGCTTTCGGTCTCAACTCGATGAAAGTGGTCGAGGTCCTGTTCGGCCTCGAAGATGCCTTCGACATCGCCATCGATGAGGATGACGTCACCGAAGACACGTTCGCGTCGGTCAACTCGATCGTCACCTTTCTCGCCGAGGAGAACAATGTTGCTGACCGATGAACAACGGGAGCAACTGACCGAAGCCGTCGACGCCGCCGAACACGACGCTCGCTTCCCCACCGAGGCACTCGACCTGGCCCGGGCATCGGGTCTGCTGTCGGCGGAGGTCTCCGACGCGACGCGGAGCCACGTGCGGGATCTCCGACCGATGGTCCAGTCGATCTACGAGGCGGGCCGCGTCTGTGCCTCCCTCGGCACCATCGTCAGCATGCACCTGCAACAGGTCCACGCCATCGCGGTGCACGGAACCCCTCGACTCAAGAGCGATCTGGCCGAATCTCTTGCCGCGGGGAAGAATTACGTGGGTTCGATCACCACCGAACGTGCGTCCGGCGGGGATCTGCGGTCCTCCGACTCGACGATCGAACGGCGGGCAGACACCCTCGTCATCGACCGCGACGCACCCATCGTCACCGGCGGCGAACTCTGTGACTCGTTCCTCGTCAAGGTCGCCGAACCAGGCGGTGGGACATCTCTGGTGTATGTGCCGCGCGAGGACGCCGAGGTCGATATCGGCAAGTCCTCGTGGGATCCGATGGGTATGCGCGAAAGCGCTTCGGTGTCACTGCGATTGCGCGCCACAGTGCCGGACTGGCACGTCCTGGGAGCCCCCGGCCAGTTCGACAGGATCGTCAGCGACAACTTCGGCGTCTTCGCCCACATCGGTTGGGCCGCAGCATGGCTCGGCACCGCGACCGAATGCGGAAACCGCCTGACCCAATGTATCAAGGAAAAGCCCGCGCTTCGCCGCAAACTGGCCGACAGCGACGTCATGCTCGCACGATTGTCCTCCGCGCGAAGCTCACTCGACACGGTGCGCTTCGCTCTGGACACCGTCACCAACGACTACGCCGACGGCGCGACAGGGACCGCACAGTTCGCCATCCACACCAATGAGCTGAAGGTGCTCGCCTCGGTCAAGTGTTTCGATGCCGTCGACACGATGATCGAAATCGGCGGCCTGTCACTGGGTTACATGCGCAACCCACGTACCAGGCTCGAACGTGCCTTTCGCGACCTGCGCAGCGCCAGCCTGAACTTCTCCAACGACAAACTGGCTGTCGCCAACGGAAAGTTGATCATGCGTGCGGGCTTCGGCAAACCACCGTCCACCGCGAGGGCGGTGACGCGATGACCTCGAATCGCCTACCCCGCGTGCGAATCACTGTCGCGCCACGCCATGATGAGCAGAACACGAGCAGCCGCGATGTGCGTTCGTTGCTTCGACACGACGCCGAATACCACGGAATTCCGAGTGCCTGCGAGGTGCGCAACTCCAGCAGCGGCGCCCCATTCCTGACACACAGCTCCCAGCAGGTATCGCTGACCCACGATCTGCACTGGATGGCGGCGGCGACCTCGCCTGTGCCGATCGGAATCGATATCCAACAACAAACGAGAGTGACGGACAGATTTCGTCGACGCCTGGGCTGCGGCACGGTCCGCGAAGCCACCAGGTCGTGGTCTGTGCGCGAAGCGATCTCGAAACTGAGAGCGCGCGGTCTCGCCGACGCACCATGGCGCTACCGAATCGACGCACCACGAAACGAGATCGGCACCTTCGAAGAGGCCCACTGGCAGTGCGTGCGCGTCGGGTTCGACGTCTTCCTCGCCGTGGCCGCGGAATGCCCGGTGGAACTCGTCCTCAGGGGGGCAACCCCTTGACGACCACACCGACGTCGGCTCACGTCACCACGGTCGTGCGCGACAGGGTGGCATGGCTGGAGTTCGACGGGTCCCGCGCCTTCGACGGCGCGTTCTGGACAGACCTCGGCGCAGCACTCTCCACTGCCACGGCCCTCGATGTCCGCTGCCTCGCGCTGACCGGCGGATCGACTTTCTCGATCGGCAACAACCTCGCGTGGTTGTCCCGCTCGGTGGGCACCGCGATGCGACGAGGCGACCGCCGCACGGCACTGCACGCGAGCGGAGAACCGATGCGCCAGGTAGCGCGACTGCTGGGCGACTCACCAGTGGTGACCATCGCGGCCGTCGCCGGCGACGTCGTTGGCGCCGGCGCCGAACTGGCCTGCCTGACCGACCTGAGGATCTGCCTCGGGCCGGTCACCGTCACCCTGCCCGAACCGCAACTCGGCGTCGTACCCGATCTGGCCCCGCCCGAGCTTCTCGATGACGTGCTCGGTTCCCGCACCGCACGCAGGTTGCTGCTCGCGGGCCAGTCACTGCACATGGAGCCCCCGACCACCGAAACGTTCGCCGACTACGGCTGCCGCGACATCACCGAGGCCGACGCCCTGCTGCACTCGTTATCCGCGTCGTTCGCCACGGGTGCCGTGCTGCCACGCCTGCGCCGGGCAGCGCAGCACGCCAGACTCGCCGAAGACGCGGCGGCCTTCAATTCCCGAATATGCGAACCGACGGAATTTCGAGCATCGATCCGTAGATATGTGGAGGACAAGCATGGCTGAACTGACAGTCCGGCGGCCCACCGTCGCCGACGCCGCCGCCATCCACCGACTGGTCGCGGACACCGAGGGACTCGACACCAAATCCCTCTACATGTACGCGTTGTGGTGTCGCGACTACCCGGAGTGCAGCGCGGTAGCGCTGGAGGAAGACCGTCTGGTCGGCGTGCTGACCGGATACCTCCGGCCCGAACTCCCCACCACCTACTTCGCCTGGCAGACAGCTGTCGCACCGGCCACGACCCACAGCGACATCGCGCCGCGCATGTACGACCTCGTCCTCCACCATCTTCGCGACCAACGCGTCGACAGCATCGAGATGTCCATCGACGACAGCAACCGCAGCATCAAATTCCTGCTGTCGCGCCTCACCAGGCGCTACGGCGCGACACGCACGTCGGAACCGTTGTTCTCCACCGATCAACTCGGCCACGACCATCATCCCGAGACACTGCATGTCCTGCGTTTCGCGCCACAGACCCCTGCGGGCCGGTGCCGCCTCCATTGACACAGCGGTTGACCACCGACCACCACCCGGAAGGGAAAACTAGCGAGCAGCACGCGTGCTCGACTGTTACGCCGCTGATCGCAGAATCCACGCAAGGGTCTCGTTCAGATGAGGCAGCATGCGCGGCACGCCCGCCGCCCGCGTCGGGTTGATCTCGCCGAGGGTGAGCACTCGCCACCTGCTGTCGGCCACCACCACTCGCAGCGCGTCCGCCAGTTGCGCGAGGCTGGGTCCGAGATTGCGCCCGCTGGTGTTCTCCGCCAGCGGCGCGTCGGTGAAATCGAGCACGTCGACGTCGACGTGCAGCACAAACGGGTCGTCGTCCTGGAGCGCGGCGAGGGCCGAGTGTGCCGCGCGCACAGGATCATCGATGACCTCGCTCTGTGTCGTGACGTCGAGGCCGAGACGTGCGACATGCTCGCGTTCGAAATCCGTGGCTTGACTGGGGTCGACGCCGAGAAAGGCGACACGACCTGGCCCGAGCAGCGGCCGGGTATCGAACGCCGCGGCGTACTCGGTCAACGCACCCGGCAGATCGAGAGCGTGTCCGAGGCCCATCCAATCCAGCGCGCCCTCTCGCGTGGTTTCGGGGGTGTTCATGTCGAAATGGCGGTCCACGTAGACGATTCCGCACGGCGTGCGCAGATGGCGCTGGAGACCGGCCACAGCCCCCGTGGCAACGGTGCAGTTGCCGCCGACGACGAGCACGCGCCGTTGTCGCTCGAGCTCGTCGTGAACGCGTCCCGCCAGAGCGGTCACCGATTCCACGACCGCGGCCGCGTTCTGCGCACGAGGCGCGGCAGAGTCCGGCGCCCAGATCTGCTCGGGAAGGTCTCCCCGGTCGATGACCCCGATCCCCGCGTCGAGAAGTGCCCTGATCAACCCGGCCTCGCGCAGCGCTCGTGGGGCGCGCTCTTGTCCCGCCGCATAGCTGCCCGCGCTGCTCGGCACACCGAGCAGGCTCAACTCGAACGGCTTACGATGTGGATCCGTTCCCATGGTCACAGTCGATCACACCGCGCCGTCGATCGACCCGCGGCGCGGGAAACAGACGCTCGACGGCGATCCGCGCTCACCGCTGCCGCACGACTTGTTCGAGTAAGCGCAGGTAGGTGCTGATCAGAGGTTGGCGGACGCTCCCGGCGCGAACGAACGTCAGCACCCGCCGAACGGGCAGGTTCGGGCCGGACAGCGTGATCCGCCGGACTCCCGCCGTGTTGATCGGCGCCATTCTCGGGTAGAGGCACACCCCCATCCCGCCGGCGACCAGGGCGAGTGCGGAGTTCCAATCGTTGGTCTGGTGCTCGAAATGCGGGACGAATCCCTCCATCGCGCACGCTGATTCGATCAGGCGGCGCTGGTCGTGATGCGGTTCGACCCAGCGTTCCCGGCTGACGTCGAGCAGCCGGTCTACACCGCACGTCGCCAGCTCGCTGTCGGCGGCGACCACGAGGTCCTGCGGATCATCGAGGAGTGTGTGCTGGTCGAACCGGGGGTCGTCGAGCGGATGGTCGACCGGTGCGGCCACCACCGCGAGGTCGATGGTCCGATGCAGCAGCAACGTGAGACTTTCCGCGGTGTCGGCCTCGCGCACCGAGACCGTCACCCCGGTTCGCCGCGTCGTCAACGTGACCGCGGCCGAGGCGACCAGCGAGGGGATAGCGGTAGCGAAACTCCCCAGGGACAAATGACCCGACAACTGCTCGCCCGAAGCCAGAACATCAAGCTCGGCACGCACGTCTTCCCAGGCAGCGGCCACCGAGTGCGAGTACGCCAACAATGTATAGGCCGCAGGCGTCAACCGGATCGACCGCCCTTCCCGCTCGAGCAGTGTGGTCCCCACTTCCGACGCCAACTGGCGAATCTGCTGCGACACCGCGGACGGCGTCAGATGCATGACCCGAGCGACTTCGGAAATAGTGCCATGATGCTCGACCGCGCGCAGCATCTGCAATCTGTTGGGATCGATCATGAAGGCCATTCTTCACGAATAGTGTAGAAAAGAGTCGCTTGACCAGCTCCAGAGGTCATGAGGAACTGGAGAAGTGCCTCAACTCCTCACTCGTGCGAGCGACAGGCCCAGTACGGTGCGAGCTGTAGTGGGCCGGTTTCGCCGCCCACCCGCCGCTGTTCTCGTATTGTGCAGCGTTTCGAGCGTCCAATTCGGACAGGCGCTGGGAAAGCAGTTGTTCGACAGCGCAAGTCCCGAAGGCGTGGTTACGCTACGTCTGGTCATTTCCGCGCTTCTCGTGGGAGTCGTGGTCCGACCCGCCCTGCCGCGTACCGCGCGCGAAATGGTACTGACGGTCGGTTTCGGCACGGCGATAGCCGGAATGAACATCGTTTATCTGGCATTGGAGTATCTGCCCGTCGGCGTCGCCGCCACGATTCAGCTGCTCGGCCCTCTGGCGGTTGCCGTGTCTATGTCGCGCAGATATCTGCACATCGCGACCTCCGTGCTGGCACTTGCCGGGCTAGCGTTGTTCGCGGTGCCATCGCTGGTCAGCAGTAACGGGCTGTCCTTGGTGGGAATCGCACTCGCGGCCCTGTCGGCGGTTTCGATGGCGGCCTACGTCTTGCTCAGCAAAATGGCGGGGGCCGCTTCGTCGGACGGTCGGTATCTGGCGCTGGCCCTGATCTGGGCGTCCGCTCTCTGGCTCCCGTTCGGCATCCACTCCGACGGAACAACATTGGTCCGGCCGAGCGTCCTCATCGTAGGTTTCGTCGTCGCGATCCTGTCGGCCGCGGTGCCTTACTCGCTGGAACTGGTCGCCTTGCGCAGCTTGAGCCCCCGCGTAGTCGGCACTCTGCAAAGTCTGGAACCAGCGGTCGGCGCGCTGGCCGGACTGGTCGTGCTCAGCGAACTCCTGACACCCACCCAACTCATCGCCATAGCCTGCGTCACCATCGCATCCATCGCTTCGGTTTCGACTCGCCAACAGCGTCCACCCGATAGCACCGCGACCGCAGGCCTCCCCGACCAACGCGTGTCGCTACAACCGTCGCGCGCGAGCCCTACCCCGTAATCCGCGATAAATAGAGAAACGGAAAGGTAAACATGTTGATCAAGAGCTTGGAAAATATCCTGGATACCGACAGCGATGTCCATGGCGAAGGCTGGGAAAGTCGGCGACTTCTGTTGGCGGACGATGATCTCGGCTACTCGTTTCACGATACCGTTATGCAAGAAGGCGCTATTGTGGAAATGCACTACAAGCACCACATAGAGACCGTCTACTGCCTGTCCGGAGAAGCCGAGGTTACCAACGAAGAATCAGGCGAGGTGCACCACATCACCCCGGGAAAAATGTATGTCTTGAACAAGCACGAACGACACACATTCAAAGCACTGACCGAATTCCGAGATATCTGCGTATTCACGCCCGCACTCAGTGGTCGGGAGACCCACGATGCGGACGGTTCGTACCCACAGGCATGACCCTCTCGGACTCGCGCGACCTGCTGCTCGGCAACCTCGCCCGCACGAATCAGTTGCCCGAAGACGGCGTCCAACCGGGCGATCGTCCGGCGAAGCCGAGCAGGCGGTCCAGAGCCGAGGCGTCCGCGCTGACCGGGACCTCGTGCGCGAACGGCAGGCCCTCGCCGCGGAACTCCGGCTTGATCTGGTCGGCGAGTAGGGAGTACGCGAGCTCCGAGGCGGCGGGGCTCGGGTCCCACTCCTGGCCGGTGGCCCGGGCGAGGTCCCACCCGTGCACGACGGTCTCGGCGGCGAGCATGCTCAGGACGTAGTCGCCCTGGAACGTACCGCCAAGGGCAGGGACCTGAACAAGGACCGATTCGACGCCGTCGGCGAGCGCGGTGCGGACTGTCGTCGACAGCTGCTCGAGTTCCGCGACCAACACCGCCGCCTCGGTGGGGCCGGCGTACGCACGCGGATCCGGGCGCTGATCACCGGCGGGATCGGCGAAGGCGAGGGAGAAATACCCCATCCCGCCGAGCAGATGCTGCCGCAGCGCGACCACGTCCAGGCCGGTGCACGGGGTCGGCGTGTGCTCTTGCTCGGGAGTCGTCGCGACGACGACACGCGCCAGGTTGTCCAGGACGGGAAGGACCGGATGGGAAGACACGCGGATTCCTTATCGATCAGTGAGTGGTTCTCAACCATTTAACACCCGTCACGCAGGACGTCGTTGGGGACCGCGAGGCCGGACCTGCCAGTGGCACAGCCCTGTTCGAACATCATCGCGGAACCATTATCGCGGAAACCAACCTCGTGCACCATACGAGGGCGGGCCGACAGGCCTGACAGAATTCCCTCCCACTTAAATATATAGCCGACCGGGGGTCTTGCCGCAAGGCCCTGGTTGTGGTGCACAATCACCGACCTGACGCAGAATTGGCGGAGCCCCGCCCACACCGACTGTGATCAATAGAGGGAGCAGCAGTGGTTGGTAACGCGAGCAAGACCTCCGCGTCGTCGTTCAGTGAGTACGTACTCGAATTCGAGGAGATCGACCGGAGTCTGGTCGAGGTTGTCGGCGGTAAGGGCGCACAACTCGCGGAACTCTCGCGGATCGAGGGTATTCGGGTACCCGCCGGTTACTGCGTGACCACCGCGGCTTTCCATCGCGTGCTCGATGACGCCTCGTCGCTCGATCAGCTGCTCGATCAGCTCCCGCGATTACGGCCGGGCGACAGGGCAGAGATCGCCGAGCTCAGCGCCCGAGTTCGCACCGTCATCGAAACAACCCCGATCCCTGCGGATTTGGCGCAGGCGGTCATTCGGCCGCTCGGCCGCTCGAACGAGCAGACCGCGTACGCCGTTCGCTCGAGTGCCACCGCGGAGGACTTGCCGACCGCGTCCTTCGCGGGTCAGCAGGACACGTATTTGAACGTGATCGGACCCGAGTCCGTTCTCGAACACATTCGGCGGTGTTGGGCGTCGCTGTTCACCGAGCGCGCCGTCACCTACCGGCTGCGCAACGACTTCGACGGCCGCAAGGTCCACATGGCCGTTGTCGTGCAACAGATGGTGGCACCGCAAGCGTCCGGCATTCTCTTCACCGCCGACCCGGTGACGTCGAATCGCAGGATCACCAGCATCGAGGCGAGCTTCGGCCTCGGAGAAGCCCTGGTTTCCGGTGTAGTGAACCCGGACGTCTTCCAGGTACGCGACGGCGCGATCATCGACAAGACCATCGCCGCAAAACAATTGGCGATTTACGCCGCCGCGGGAGGCGGGACGCGGCAGGAAACGCTCGGGCCGGATACGCAGCGGCAACCCGCGTTGCGCGATGCGCAGGTGGTGACGCTCGACCGGCTCGCTCGCCGCATCGAACAACACTTCGGTCGCCCGCAGGACATCGAATGGTGCCTGGTCGACGGTGCGTTCCAGTTCGTGCAGAGCAGGCCGATCACCACACTGTTCCCCATCCCGGAAACCGAGAAGACCGGCAACCGGCTCTATGTGTCGGTCGGTCACCAACAGATGATGACCGACCCCTTTCGGCCGCTGGGCCTGTCGTTCTGGCAGATGACCACGCCCGCACCCATGGCGGAGGCGGGCGGCCGACTGTTCGTCGATGTCACCGAACGATTGGCGACACCATCCACCCGCGCGGGGCTCCTCGAAGCGTTCCGCACCCACGATCCTCTGCTCAGAGACGCACTGGATACGGTTTTGGACCGCGGTTTCCTTCCGACGGCGCCGGAACCCACCGACGCACCGCCGACAACCACCGGCGATCCCACGCCGATCGAGCCGGACCCGGCGATCCCCGTCGAGCTGATCGCGCGCAACCAGGAATCGCTGGCCGTCGCGGAGCGCAACATCGCGACCAAGCGGGGAGCGGCGGTGTTCGACTTCATCCTGGAAGACTTCCAGGAACTGCGACAACGCCTGTTCGACCGAGAAGGCCACACGGTGTTCATGGCAGCGATGGATGCCGCGCAATGGCTCAACGACCACCTGCACACCTGGTTGGGCGACGACAACGCGGCCGACGTGCTCACCCAGTCCGCCCCCAACAACGTCACCTCGGAGATGGGCCTCGCACTGCTGGAGGTGGCCGATGTGATCCGCCCGCACCCGCAGGTCGTGGCGTTTCTGCGCACCGTCGAGGACGACGACTTCCTGGACCGACTCCCCGCCCTCGACGGCGGTAGCCGAGCACGAGAGGCGATTCGGGACTACCTCCACAAGTACGGCATGCGTTGCGTCGGCGAAATCGACATCACCCGACCACGGTGGAGCGAGCATCCCAGCACCCTCGTCCCGCTGATTCTCACCAATATCGAGAACTTCGAACCCGGTGCGGGCCAACACCGTTTCGACCAAGGACGCGAGGAAGCACGGCGGCATGAGCAACAGTTGCTCGAACGGCTGCGTGCCGTACCGGACGGGGAACAGAAGGCCGCACAGGTGAAGTCGAAGATCGACCTCATGCGGACCTACATCGGCTATCGCGAGTATCCCAAGTACGGCATGGTCAGCCGCTACCTGATCTACAAGCGCGCCATGCTGCGCGAAGCGCAACGCCTGGTCGGGGACGGTGTCCTCCTCGACGCGGAAGACATTTTCTACCTGCGGTTCTCGGAACTGCACGAGGTCGTACGCCAAGGCGCGGCCGACTACCAACTCATCGATGAACGCAAAGCGGCGTTCGAGGGACACCGTGCGCTCACGCCGCCGCGAGTGCTCACCTCCGAAGGCGAGGCGTTGTCCGGCTCATATCGGCGAGACAACGTGCCCGCCAACGCATTACCCGGTCTCGCCGTGTCTGCCGGAGACGTCGAGGGACGCGCCCGCGTTGTCTCCGACCTCAGCCAAGCCGATCTCGAAGCAGGCGACATCCTTGTCACCGCTTTCACCGACCCCAGCTGGACGCCCGCCTTCGTCACGATCAAAGCCCTGGTCACCGAGGTAGGCGGCATGATGACCCACGGCGCGGTCGTCGCGCGCGAGTACGGACTGCCCGCCGTCGTCGGGGTCGACAGTGCCACCCGGTTGATTCGCGACGGGCAGCGCATCAGGGTGCATGGGACGAGCGGATATGTCGAGTTCCTCGACTGACGTAACTCGTGCTCGATTCCTCCACCGGCCTCGGATGTCACGGGAGGTCGTGCCGGAACGCAGAGGGGACGCCGAAGCCGAAGCCCCTGTCGCGCGGGGCCGACCGGCACGCCGGTTCGTTGTGACCGCGAGTCCGTCGCTGGGCCGATCGATCAAGCGGGGTGCGACGGGTTCTCGTCCAATGCGAAAGCACAGGATCGACTTCCGGAAACCGGCGTGTACATCGAAGACTTTGTCCGGCACTACTTTTTGATGGAGAACCGGAGGCGCAGCCGTGTTCGAATCGCCAGCCGTGAACGTGGCGTGCAATCCCCCACAGACGTTACGACCGGGAACGAAGCAGTGAAATGGTCACCGTGGGAGTGGGTTTGAGGCCGAGCACGAAGAGGGAAGTTTCGGTTGAGAGCACGCGACCCGCACCGATATAGCGGTCAGCGAATCCATCGGCGGGCTGCTGAGGAACCTGGTCGTGGCGCCGAAACAGCACTAATCGCGTCGTGCGTTGCGCGCGGTGCCCCGGTGGGCGGGGACCGTGGTGGGGTCTTGCGGCCACGCGTGCTTGGGGTAGCGGCCGCGTAGGTCGGCGCGGACCTGGGGCCAGCCGGTGCGCCAGAAGGAGGCAAGGTCGGCGGTGACCGCGACCGGGCGTCGGGCGGGTGAAAGTAGGTGCAGCACGATCGGGACACGGCCGTCGGCGAGGCGGGGTGTGTCGGTCCAGCCGAGGACTTCCTGCACTTTGACCGCAAGTATCGGTGATTCGGTCGAGTAGTCGACACGGGGGTGGCTGCCGGAGGGGACTTCCAGGCGTTCGGGCGCGAGTTCGTCCATTCGGGCCGCCCCGGGCCATGGCAGGAGGCGACGCAGCGCTTGACCCGCGTCGACGCGTTCGAGGTCGGCGCGGCGGCGGGCGGTGGCGAGTTCGGGGCCGAGCCACCTATCCGCCGCCGCGAGCAACGATTCGTCGTCGACCGGCGGCCAAGGAGCACCGAGCGCGTGGTGCAAGAAGGCGAGGCGTTGCCGTAAGGAGATTGCGCCCGAATTCCAGTGCAAAACATCTGGTCCGACTTCCCGAAACCCGCGATGCACCGCGGCACTGAGCAATTCAGGATCGGGGTCACGTATCGGCTTCTCCGACAACAGGATCGCGCCCAGGCGCTCGACCCGCCGGACCACCACATCGCCGTCCACCCAATCGACCTCGTCGACGGTCGTCAGCAAGTTCGAGGCGGCACGGCGGGCCAGCTGTTCATCGGCGGCCGCGGCAAGCCGAATCATCCCGTCGGATCGACCGGGATCGCGCGTCGCCACGCCCACCGCCAGCCACCGCGCGTCGCCTGTTCCCGAACCGGGCGGCAGGGTCACCGCGGTGCCACCGACCATGAGGTAGCTCGTGGAACCCGGTCCACGCTGGCGCGCCAACCGTTCCGGGTAGGCCAGTGCCACAACGAAAGCCGGGTCATCGGGGCCGTCCGAACCGCCCGAACCGTTGGAGCGGTTGGAGCTCTCGACCGAGCGAGCCAAGCGTTCGACTTCTTGTCGCCATCGTGCCGGTCGGTCGCGCCGCAATACCCGTAAACCGGCACCGAGGTCCGCGCCGGAGATCAGGGTGTCGTCGTCGAGAATCGCAACCACTTCGGCAGCCGCATGCGCACCGACCTCGGCCGCCGCGTCGAGCAATGCTCTGGCCAATCGTGGGTGCAGGCCGACCGTGGCGATCCGCCGTCCACGGTCGGTCACAGCGCCGTCTTCGTTGACAGCACCCAACGCGCGCAATACTTCTCGGCCAGCAGCCAGCCCGCCCGACGGCGGCGCGTCCCACCAGGCGAGACCTTGCCCATCGGCCGTGCCCCAGCACGCCAGTTCCAACGCCAATCGGGTCAGATCCGCCGTCCGAATCTCCGGCACCGGATAGGCGGACAGCGTGCCGTGCTCGTATTCCGGCCAGCATCGCCACACGCGCCCTGGTGCCTCACGCCCGGCCCGTCCCGCACGCTGCTCGGCCACGGCCGCCGAAACCCGCACTGTCGCAAGGCCGGAAAGTCCTCGCCCACGATCGATGCGTGGCACCCGAGCCAGACCCGAATCCACCACCGCCCGCACGCCCGGCACCGTCAAACTGGATTCCGCCACCGCCGTGGACAGCACCACTCGCCGTCGCGACCCCGGACGTAACGCTGTGTCCTGCGCTGCCGCGGACAGCCTGCCGTGTAACGGAACCACATCGACGCCGTCGATATTGTCGAGCAGCGCTGTGGTCCTCCGGATTTCGGCGGCACCAGGCAGGAAAACCAGCACGTCCCCCTCGGTTCCGGCCAGCGCTTGCCTGGTGGCGCGGGCCACCTGCGCCTCGACCCGTTCCCGCGGCAACACGGGAACATACGTCGTGTCCACGGGGTACGTTCTGCCGTGAACCTGAATGACCGGTGCCGCGTCATTCCCGCCCAATAGATCCGAAAGCCGTTCCGCCGCAACGGTAGCCGATGTAGCAAGTACCCGAAGGTCCGGCCGCAACCCGGCCCTGGCGTCGAGCAGCAACGCCAACAGGAGATCCGCGTCGAGATGACGCTCATGGCACTCGTCGAGCACCACCACATCCACCCCCGCCAACTCGGGATCGCCCTGCAACCGCCGCACCAGCAACCCGGACGTGACGACCTCGACCAGGGTCCGTTTCCCCACCCGCCGATCTCCACGCACCGAATACCCCACGGTCTCCCCCACCGATTCCCCCAACAAGGCAGCCATTCGTCCGGCCGCGGCCCGAGCCGCCAACCGTCGAGGCTCGGCTACCAACACCCGCCCCGAGGTCCCCGCCGCCAACGCCAACGGCACCAGCGTCGTCTTCCCGGTCCCCGGCGGCGCGACCAGCACCGCGGTGTCCCGCTCGGCCAATGTCTCGACAATGCGATCGAGAAAGCCACGGACCGGCAGATCGGGAAGTTCAGGCAGTTTCATCGTCCACCAGTCTGCCGCCTCGGCGCGGTGAACCACGGCAGCACCCTGGTGGTGACCATCGGCCCCCGCGTTGGCTGTGGTGCGGATCGGCTTCAGACCGAGCGCACCAGCTGACGCACCGTCGAGAGGTCCGGCTGTGCGGCCTCGATGACGGCTCCGACGACCCGCTCCACCGCCTCCGGCACGAGCGCAGTTTTCGTAGGTACCGCTGCTCGTCGGGAACTGCTGTGTCTTCGAGACCGACGCGGTTTGGTAGATTGCGGGCCTTGTGGGATCTATAGCGCCCTGGTGGGGGTCGAGTGTCATCGCGCTCGGTGGTGCGGCGTTCACCGCTGCGCTGGGAGCGGTCTTCACGATCCTGAGCAGGCGCACCGAGACGCGGCGACTGTCCAGGGAGGACCGACTCTCGGCTTACCGCCGCCTCGCCAAGGCAGCGCGCACACTGGCGAAAACAGTGGTGTGGCCGACTGATCCCGAGGCCATGGCGGCGGAACGGAACGACGTACTCGAGATCGCCGAAGAAGTAGCTTTTCTCGGCTCCGCACGTGTCAATGCCGCAGTGGAGACATTGGTGATCGCCACCGAAGCACACTGCACCCTGATCGCCGAAATCCGCGAAGACAGCGATCCCGCGCATCGGGGCGGGATCGATCGACGATTCCAGGCGAAGTACTCGACGTCGGTGACGGAATTACGCGGTGCCATCGATGATTTCACGCGCGCGGGCCGGGCCGAGCTGGAGATCCGCGGCGCGTACCGTCCTATTGAAAGCGCCGGAGATCAGACCGCCGACGGCACCCCATGACCGCCGAACACCCTACTGCGGATACCACGACGGAACCACGAATCCCCCACGCTGCTGGTACAATTGGACAGTCAGCCGCAGTCAGCCGCAGTCAGCCGCAGTCAGCCGCAGTCAGCCGCAGTCAGCCGCAGTCAGCCGCAGTCAGCCGCAGTCAGCCGCAGTCAGCCGCAGTCAGCCGCAGCTGGGCGACCATCGATGTCGGCTATCGTGTTCTCGCCGTAACCAGGACGGTTACTTCTCTCGACCGCATCCTCGACATTCTTCCCGCACTCGCCGGCGATCTCCGGATCGAGGTGTACTTCACCGTCGATGCGGGATCGGAGTTCAGTTCCGGTGTAGCAGAACATATTCGGAATATCGGTGCGCGCATTGTCTCGTGGGACGAGGCGAAGCGGACCCGCTTTCAGCTGATCGTCGCCGCCAGCGACAACAGTGATCTGCACGAGCTCGACGGCCCGCTGTTCCTCACCCCGCACGGCGCCGGATACCAGAAGTATTCGCCGCACTCCGACCCCGCCACGGGCGCACGCACGCTGTCCGGATTCGCCCCGTCCGCGTTGTGGCACAACGGTATTCCCGTTCCGGCGCGCATCGGGTTGTCACACGAGAATCAGCGCGCGCACCTGACGGCCGTCGCGCCCGAGCTTCTCGATCGAACCGTCGTGATCGGCGACCCCTGCCTGGACCGGCTGACCGCGCTGACCCGCGACCGCGACCGCCTACGCCGCCAGCTGGGGCTGCGACGAGGGCAATCGCTCATCGTGGTGACCTCGACCTGGGGCGCGAACTCGACGATCGGCCAGTGGCCATCGCTACCCGCGGACCTGCTCGCACAGCTGCCGCACGACGAGTTCCGCGTCGCGGCGATCCTGCACCCGAATAT
This sequence comes from Nocardia callitridis, assembly GCF_039543305.1. NCBI lineage: Bacteria > Bacillati > Actinomycetota > Actinomycetes > Mycobacteriales > Nocardiaceae > Nocardia > Nocardia callitridis. The sequence goes on from NZ_BAABJM010000002.1 coordinate 1,412,210, forward strand.
CTGGACCTACCACGGCGCTTGGCAAATACGACAGTGGCTTGCCCGAGCTCGCGACGCCGGACTGATCCTGGTCGAAGCGACCGGACCGTGGAAATCTCTGCTGGCGGCGGCGGATTGTGTCATCGGCGACCACGGCAGCCTTTCGGCGTACAGCACCGGCCTGCTGCGACCGCTGATGCTCGCGGCGTTCGGCACCGCCGAGGTGCCACCGAACACCTCGATGTTCGAACTCGGCCAACGGCTTCCACATCTTGCCCACGACCGGCCGCTCGCCCCGCAGATTCGCGATGCCATCGACTCGGTCGACGATCCCCTGCTCGAACGACTCGCCGATCAGGTATTCGAGCACCGGGGCGCGTCCCAAACACGTGCGCGCACAGTGATGTACGAGTTGTTGAACCTGACGCCGCCGCCGTGGTCGCCGCTGGTGCCGGTACCGGAGCACCCCGAGCCACTGCCGGGTACCGTGCCGCGCGCGTTCCGTGTCGCGGTCGAGATCGACCACCGCTCGGGCGAGCACCGCACCCTCACCCTGCGTCGTTATCCCGCGATACTGGACAACCCCGCCGAACACCAGCACGGTAATCACCTGGTCGTCGCGTCGAACGAACCCGACGAACGGCTTGCCCAGAATGCCGCCATCGTGGTCGCCGACACCTCGATGACCGTCGACACGGCATACGACTGGGCAGCCGAAACCTTGGGCGAACTACCCGGTTGCCGGATCGCCGCCGCTGCCAGCGACGACGGCACCCTGTTCGCACTGCTGCGCGACGGCAGGACGATTAGCGCCCGTGCCATCGACGCACCCTGCGATCCGCACGTCCTCGCCTCCGCGCTCCACTACCACCTGAGCAACCAAGCTCAGGGCGATACTTCACCAACCCTGTTGATTACCACCGGTTCGCAACGGGCCACGATCGAATTCCACGCACTGCCCTAGTCCAGCGACAACCGCCTACGTCGACAGTCCCTCCAGATGCCGCTCCCACTGCGCCAATTCCGGCGAACCACTCTGTCGATGCAGCTGCACCACTTGCTCCACGTAGCCCCGCACCACATCCGGCGCTTCGATCCCGGAAGCGATATCGGCGAGCAATTCCAGCGGATCGGCCAGCAGCATGCTCTGCCCCAACTCGGCCGCGAAATCGCGGGCGGCGTGCAAGCTCGCCACCGCCTCCTGTCGCTGGCCGAGCGCGATCTGCACCTTCGCCCGACTGAACGCGATTCGCGACGCCGTGCGTGCGTCGTCGAATGGCACAATCAGCCTGGCAGCACGGTCGAAGGCGACAAGCGCCTGCGTCCCACGTCCGAGTTTGCCGAGGCATCGACCACGAAATTGCGACTGCAACGCGATCCCGCGCTCGTCGCCGAGCCGCTCGTTGATCGCGAGCGACTGTTCGAACGACTCGAGCGCATTGTCGTAGCGACCCTGCTGGAAGTTGTTCTGACCGACGAAGTCCAGGACGGATGCGAACAGCGGACCGTTCTCCGCTCGACTCGACTCCGTAGCGCGGCCGAGATCCGCTTCTGCGGCCACAAAATCACCGGACTCCCAGAAAGCCCGCGCCCGCAGACACAACATCCGCGCCTCGGCCGCTCGATCTCCGTCCGCGACAGCTGCCGCCACGGCGAGATCGGCCGCTTCCCGCTGCGCTTGCCGACGCGGGTGGGTGCTGTAGAACGGCCACATCGCCTGGAACAGCTTCCACACCAGCGAATGTTGCTCCTGCGCAGCCGCCTGACGCAGCACCGCGAGCAAATCGTCGTGCTTGCCAACGAACCATGCCATGGCCGCCGCCGGCGAGCCGAATGCACGCGCCTGTGGGGAAGGCCGCACGTCACCGACCCGAAACCGCTCCTTGCCGAGAGCGAAGTCGCCCGCGATCGCGTCCTGCAGCCACGCGTTCATCGCCCGCACGACCGCACGGTCCAACTCCGTCGGATCAGCTTCCCGCGCCGCGACGAGCCGAGCGTGCCGCCGCACCAGATCCAGCATCCCGAACTCGTCGCCCAACTGCTCCAGGAGGTGCTCGCCGACCAAAGTCTCTCGTGACTGCGCGATTTCGCGGATCGTCAGGTCCAGAGCCGCCGCGATGATCCGCTCCGACATCATGCGCCCCGGCAGCTGCCCCAGTACGCGATACAGCACCGCCGCCTCGGGCGGCAACCGGTCGTAGACATCGGCGAACAAGCCGATCAACTCTCGGTCCAGCAACCTCAACGACTCCGTCGAGGCCGCGAATGACGTGCGGCTGTCGAGATTCTCGACCAGCTCCTCCAGCGAAGGACCGCGCCCCGACCGCAGATGGCCTGCGAGGATACGGATGATGCCCGGCGAGCCGTCGACCAACGCCACCAAACGCCAAACCAGATCAGGGTGCGTGGCCGCCTGCTCGACACCCAACCGTGTGAGCAGCTCCGCACCGTACTCGGCGGCCAAGCCCAGGACCCGATGCACGATTGCCCCGTCGTCGCCCAATTCCGTCAGCGCAGTCTCACTCACCGCAATGACCAGCGCGTGCGGCGAATTGGGCAGCAATATCGAGACCTGCCCCGCATCGGAGACGCCGTCGAGCAGCAGCAGGACGCGCTTACCCTCGGTCACCGCCCGGAATCTGCGTGCTTTGCCAGCCAAATCGTCTGGTATCCAGCGTTTTTCGACCCCAAGATCGCTCAGCACACCGGCGAGCACGTCATCCAAAGGCACCGCACCACCGTGGCGCGAGGACTGGAAATCGATCGAGAGTCCGATATCGAACTGCTCGCGTAGGTCGGTGGCGATCCGACGCATCAGCATCGTCTTGCCGATCCCGGACAGCCCGTACAGAGCTACGGTCGCCGGTGTGTTCCGCACGTTTTCGGCGGCCGCGCGGACCATCGCCAGCACCTGATCCCGGTCGACGAACAACGCGGGCGGTGGTTCGATGGTCCAGGTCGTGAGGCCCTGCCCCGTCACCGTCACACCGGGCACCACCCCCCGGTCACGATCGAATTCCCCTTGATCCCGTACCAACGACAATTCCGCACTCCCCCAATCACTTCACGGTCGGCCATGGGCCGCCCACTCTACCGAACACCGACAGCACGTGCGGCGATCCAGAGCCCCCGACCCGCCCCCTGCCTGGCGTGCGACCTGTGCGGTTCCGCAGGTCGCGGCAGGCCGCCGTGCCACTCGTCGACGAGCCGGACACATCCGTGACACGACCGACCATCATCCAACGGCACGCCGTCGCAGGTCCGCTATCGCGAAGATCAGCGAGAGCACCACCATGACGAGGCGGACCGGAAGTGCCGCGGCGAGCGCGTGGTCGGTTCGTCCGGTTCCCGAATCGGAGGCCGCGAGATACGACCCGGAGACACCCGTCAACGCGACCGTCGCCGAAAGTCGCTGCGCCAGTTACGGAAACCCGGCCGCCACGCCATTCGCCCCGTTCAGCACGTATTCCAATGTCATCGCCCGGTTCGGCGCGTCCACGAACCCGCTCGCGGTCCCCGAGACCACCGACAGCGCTGCTACCACGCCGAAAACCACAGGCCAAGGGACAATTTCGAACGCGAGAAGGTACCCGGCCACCACACCGCACCGCACCATCAACGCGCAGACCACGGTCGCGCGCCCGAACCGTGTGACGACGGGCCGACCGGACCCCGAGGCCACCGCCATAGCCGCCGAACCACCGATCATCACCAGCGCGGCCTGGATCGCGCCGCGTCCCATCACAGCGAGGTCCTCGAACCGCAGAGCGTTGCTGGATATTCGTCTATTCGCGTGCGACGCGTAGTCGGGTACCTCCGAGCGTCACTGATCCGTCACAATTCGGGCGTCACTCGAGCCGACATCTCGACATAAGGTTGTGGACGAAAGAGATTCGGCCACCATTCTACTGATTTCACCGGGTACGAGACGCCGTTGTCGTTCCCGTAGACAGAGGACTCCGCATGCCCGATGACGGGAAAGTGACGCTGAACAGGCGCACGATATTCAGTGCACTGGCGATCGGCGGTGTGGGAGCGCTCGGCGTCGGTGGTTTTCTCGCCACCGAGAACAGGATCGGGCCGCACCGGCTCACCGCTCGGGCGATTATCGACCGGTTCCAGAACACGGCTGGGGTTTTTCCAGGTTTTCGCCGCAATCACGCCAAAGGCCTTGCGATCGAAGGATATTTCGAGAGCAATGGGACGGGTACCGAATTATCCCGAGCATCCGTATTCGAGCCGGGGCGATATCCGGTGCGCGGGCGATTCTCGCTGTCGGGTGGAAACCCGCACGTGGCAGACGATTCGAGCGTAGTCCGTGGCCTCGCCCTCCGCATCGATCTGCCAAACAGCGAACAGTGGCGACTGGCGACTATCAATCTGCCGGTTTTCCTCGACCCCACCCCGCAGGATTTCTACGACAGAATGCTGGCCTTCGCCGCGGATCCTGCCACAGGTAAACCGGATGCCGACCGAAAATCGCACTACCTCGCAACTCACCCACGTACCGCCGCCGCGATGGCGATCACGAAAACGGAGCCTGTAGCACCAACTTTCGCGTCGTCGACCTTCCGCGGTTTGAACGCGTTCGAGTTCACCGATACCACGGGTCGCACCATTCCGGTCCGGTGGACCTTGATCCCGGAAACCACCGCGACACCGGCACCTGGTCGCGGACCCGACTATTTATTCGACCAACTGAAAATGGATATCCGAGCAGCACCCTGCCGCTGGGCACTGACCATCGTCGTGGGCGTGCCGGGAACCGACCGCACCGACGACGCCACCGTGGCCTGGCCGGACTCCCGGCGAACGGTCACGGTCGGTACTCTCGTGTTGACCGGAATCGCTACGGCAACAGCGGATTCCGTTCGTGAGACCAATTTCGATCCACTGGTACTTCCCGACGGCATCGCGCCATCGGACGACCCTTTGCTCGCGGCGCGCTCGGCCGCGTACGCCGAATCGTTCCGTCGCCGTTCGGGTGAGGGTGACGGGCGCGGCGCGATCGAAGCGGGCGGCGCGGCATGACCGCCACAACGACTTCCGTGACCGAGCCCGCAACCTCGCCCGTCCCCCGTTTCGGGGTGGTGGCCCGCCTGCTGCACTGGACGATGGCCGTACTGGTCGTATTCATGCTGTTCCTCGGCGCGACCCTGGTCGGTGCGCTCGGCAATTACCCGCGTGCGTTGCTACTGCACGAGTCCGTCGGCATCGCGATCCTGGTGCTCGCCCTCATTCGCATCGGCAACCGATTGCGCCGCTCGCCACCCCCACCGCCCGCGTCGATCGCGAAACCGGAACGCATCGTGGCCACCGCCTCCGAATTCCTGATGTACGTGCTCTTCGTCACCCAACCGATCGTCGGCTGGGCACTGGTCTCCGCCTCCGGCATACCGATTCACGTGTTCGGCGGCCTACGCCTGCCCGCCATCACCCCGACGAACGCGTACCTTTACCACGTCCTGCGCGAGCTACACGCGGTGCTCGCCTTCGCTCTGCTCGCGGTCTTCGTCGCCCACATGTGCGCTGTCCTGGCCCACACCCTGATCCTGCACGACCGGCTACTGAGCCGCATGCTGTTCCCGCTGCGCCCCCGCGATCCTCGATCAGAGCGAACGAAGCTGGCCGCACAACAGCGACACGGCGCTGCCGCAGCCGACGAACCCACCGAGACGCCGCCCGCACCGTCCGCCGATATTGACGGATCTACCTGAGCAATCACGGTAGGCCGCAGTGTATTTCACATCGGGACGAGGCCGGATCGGTTGACCGAGGAATCACCCGTCCGCTGGGGTCCTGTCTCGTTCAGCGCGACGAGCGACCGAAGACCTGCCGCGCATGTTCGGTGTCTGCCCCGAAGACGCACACGGGATCTGCCGCCACCCGTTACCCTCGCTCGACGCGCTGCCACGGGTCGATTCCGCCGCCCGACCGAGCACAGCTCACCGAAAAGGGCCGACTCGACCCGCCACGGCGGCGCCGAACCCGGCTACGCGCGGCACAATGAAGGATTCCACGATGAGTACTCAGGTAGCACTCCCCCGCTTCACCCGCATCGGTGCGGGGGCCATCGAAGACATCGGCGGCGTCATCGACCAGTTGGGCGTGCGACGCCCACTACTGGTCACCGACAAATACCTGACCTCGACCGGTGTGGTGGATCGGGTACTCGAAATCCTGCGCGCGGCAGGCAAGGACCCCGCGGTGTTCGATGACACCGTCCCCGACCCCACCACCGATTCACTGACGCCCGGTCTACGTGCCGTGTCCGAGCACCGCGCCGACTCGGTGATCGGCTTCGGTGGCGGCAGCCCCATCGACACCGCCAAAGCGCTCGCCGTGTTGTCCATCCAGGGTGGCCACATGCGCGACTACAAGGCGCCGCGCGTGTACACCGGACCGGCACTGCCGATTATCGCCATTCCCACGACCGCCGGAAGTGGTTCCGAGGCAACGCAGTTCACGATTATCAGCGACAGCGCATCGGACGAGAAGATGCTGTGTATCGGGCTCTCATTTCTGCCGATCGCTACCGTCATCGACTACGAACTGACCGTGACGATGCCGCCGAGGCTCACCGCCGACACCGGGATCGACGCGCTCACGCATGCGATCGAAGCCTACGTGAGCAAGAAGGCCAATCCCCTTTCCGACGGCCTCGCCCTCGCCGCGATTCGCACCATCGGTCAGCAACTGCGCACCGCGTACGCCGACGGCACCGATACCGTCGCCCGCAATGCGATGATGACCGCCGCCACCCAGGCCGGGATGGCGTTCTCCAACTCCAGCGTCGCGCTCGTGCACGGCATGAGCAGACCGATCGGCGCGCACTTCCACGTCGCGCACGGCTTGTCGAACGCGATGCTGCTGCCAGCCATCACCACTTTCTCGGTGCCGGGCAACGAAATTCGGTACGCCGACTGCGCCCGCGCGTTCGGTGCGGCCACCGTGTCGACCGCCGACTCCGACGCAGCACAATCGTTGGTCGACGCATTGTCCGAGCTGTGCCGCGACCTGAAAGTGCCGACTCCGAGCGTATTCGGCATCGACCGTGCACGGTGGGACGCACTGACCCCGCTCATGGCCCGTCAGGCACTCGATTCGGGATCGCCCGCCAACAACCCGGTCGTGCCGACGGCCGCGCAAATCGAGGCCCTCTACGCCGAGGTCTTCGACTGACCAGCAAGTCACCACCGGCTCTTCGGCTCGAACAAGCGGGCAGCTCGGCCCGATGATCATTCGCCGCGCCGCAGAAACCCTCTGACCACCGCAAATCCCACCAAACGACGAATTCGGCCGACAGAATATGCCGATGCGAACCTATGCCCGCAGCGTGCTGGCAACCCTCACCGGAATACTCGTCGTCTGCACCCCTGTCGCCGCAGCCGCACCCCAGGCACCGTTTCCGCTGAGTCTGCAACCGGACGACGTGCGGGCGCCCGCAGCCGCACTGGCCGAAGCCAATACCGGGCTGATCGTGTGGTCGCGACAGCAGGATGCCCGCGTCCCGATCGCCAGTATCACCAAGGTCATGACCGCGGTGGTCGTCCTCGAATCGGGTGACCTCGATCGACCGATCACGGTGTCGCACAGCGCCGTCGACTACGCGGCCACCCACGGCGGAAGTACCGCGGGTCTCGCTCCCGGCGAAGTGCTCACCGCCCGCCAACTGCTCTACGCATTGATGCTGCCCTCGGCCTGCGACGCCGCCTACGCACTCGCCGAGGCCTACGGACCCGGCCAAGACGGCTTCCTCGCCAAGATGAACGCCACCGCGCAACGCCTCGGCATGTCGAACACGTATTTCAGCGACCCCAGCGGCCTCCCCGTCCCCGACGACTATTCCACCTACTCCACCCCCGCCGACCTGTTGAAACTCGGCCGACACGCGATGACCAACCCGATCTTCCGTGACATCGCGCAATCCCCGATCCACCACCAGCCCGCTGGGCCCGCCAATCGGCACCACGTCTGGGAGAGCACCAACGGCCTCCTCGGCGAATACCCCGGCGCCACCGGCATCAAGACCGGATCCACCGACGCCGCCGGGACCTGCCTACTGTTCGAAGCCACCCGTGGCGGACAACGATTGATCGGCGTGGTCCTCAACAGCTCCCCCAACGACCTGGGAGCCGCGACCGCCGACGCCTCGCGCATCATGGACTGGGGGTTCCTCCCGATCCTCAGCTCGCTGCCGATCGGCTGACCGAGACAACACCGCCGAACCGGCAATACGGGGCGTCTTGATTCGGCACCACCGTGCGACGAACCTTCTTGGGGATCACCCAAGATAGGCTGGTCAGCACAGACGATGAATCAGGATTGGTGATGCCTCGAAACAGACGCCCTCGAGATCGGGAGGAGAAACGAGCCGAGATCGTTGCCGCCGCCCGACGTTTGTTCACCGAGCAGGGATACGACGCGGCATCGATGACCAGGATCGCCGGGGATGCCGGGGTGGTCTCGAACACGCTGTACTGGTATTTCCGAGACAAGGACGCGGTATTGATCGCGGTGCTGGAAGAGGTACTCGCCGATTCGATGGCCCGCTACGGTGAGGTGATCGACACCGGGATGGTCGACCGGCTGGTGTGGGTCGTCACCGAATTGGAGCATCTGAGCCGACTGGTGACCACCGTGCACGCCCGAGCGAAGGAATCCGACGCCGTGCGGGACTGGCACGAACAATTCCACGCGTCGACCGAAGGGCTGTTCCGTGCCGAACTGGCCGAAATCGGGGTTCCCAACGACGAATTGGACGCGATGACCTCGATCGGCGTGTTCGTGATCGAGGGCATGCTGATGCACCCGGTCGACGACGCGCGCAAGCGGGCGGTGATGGAAACACTGTTCCACAGCGCGCGCGGGCTCGCGGTAGCCGCCCACTGATCGGCTACCGCGGGCGGCTACGCGCAGCGCGGCGCTAGCCCGCGCCGACGGCGAATTGTTTTGTCAGGAAATCGATCTGGTCACGAACAGTGTTCTCGAAGTGAGTGCCGAGATAAATGTCGAAGTGGTCACAGGGATAGCTTCGCACCTGGACGTGAGCGAGCCCCTCGGCGCGTCGCTTGGTGGTTTTCGCGGGAGCGGCAACGTCGTTGTCGCACACGCACAGCAGCGTCGGAATGCCGGAGCCCGCCATGGTACGACCGGGGCGATACAGCGGCAGCCGCAATGCCAAGCGCGCGGCCAAGGCGTTGGCGGCGGCGAATTCGTTGTGCGGGCCGCGCAACACTCCCCACACCGAGTCACGGCCCACCGTGGTGACCGGTTCGGGCGCACCCTCGCAGTCGGTCAACTCGATGTTCTTCGATACCTGCGCGCTGAGCGAACGCAACCGTCGCAGGTATGAACTGGTGCGTCGCGAGATGCGGGTACCCGGTGGCAGCAATGCCGACGAGCCCGCGACCGCGTCCGCCGAAGCCACGAACGCGGGCATCCACGACGCCCCGGCCATCGGGACGAGGATCGGTTTCGCGCCGAACCAGGAAGCGACGGTGTCCAGCAGACCCGCCACCGTCAGCACCGCGGCGCTCAGCGGTCCGACCCGAAATCGCGAGATCATGGACGCCGGGCCGTCGGTGAAAGGACACTGCGCCACGACCGCGGCGACCCGTTGATCGTCGGCCCCGGCCCGCAAGACATGCCCACCACCGAACGAACTGCCCCACAACGCGATCCGCTCGACATCGACTTCGGGCAAGGTGCGCGCGAATGTCAGCGCGGCACGCCAGTCCTCGAGTTGCTTACCGATATCGAGAAGCTGGCGCGGTTGTCCGCCGCTCGCCCCGAGATGACGGTAGTCGAACACCAACACCGACCAACCGAGAGCCGCGAACCGTTCGGCGAACGCGTCCAGCCGCATCTCACGCACCGCCCCCAACCCGTGCCCCATGATCACCACCGGACGAGGCCCGTTCTCCCCCTGCACGGTATACAACCACGCCGCGCACTCGTCACCACCCGAGGTGAACCGCACATCACGCCGCTGCACCGCGGCAACTTCCGCACCCAGATCGGCCGACTCACTGATCTCCACGACTCGTTCCCTTCCAGCTCCGCGATCCCCACACTTCTTGACTGCCGTCCAAGAAGTGGTCACGGCTACAGTAGGAGACTTCTTGGACGTCAGTCAAGAAATGAACGGTCCCGCACCCCGCGACGCTTGCTCCTCGCCATGGCCCACCACCGCCGGCGTGTCCACAGGTATCCACGGCGGGCACACGCGAAAGCCATCGGTACAAGTCAGCCCTCGAACAGCCATGCCGGACACCCTCACCGACCGAGACGACGCCGACGAGGTAGTCGAGGAACTGATGGCTCGCTACGACGGCGTGCTGCTTTCGGCGGCGCCGCGTCCGGGAGCGGGGTCGTTCGGCGCCACACGTCGGGCAGGACACGCGGTGCTGGCGGCAAGGACGGGATCGTGAATCGTCCACTACCCAACACCATTTATCAGACATTTTCACGGCTGACGTAGTATTCCTGGGTGTTAGCCAGTACCGTTTCGCCAACCGCTCGTCACGGGGAAGCCTCCACCCCTATCGAACTCGAAAAACACTGTGGCACAGATATTTTACTCCCAGCGAATGGCCGCGAGAACGTAGCACGGCTCCCCCGGGTAGACACCGAATCGAGCAATCGTTGACCGGCGGTGTGCGCGACAACATCGATTGCGTGCCGAGCACCGGTGATACCGATCGTTCGGACAACGGTCGCCTCTGGACCATCCTCACCGCCATCGGGATCATGTTGGTCGCCGCGAATCTCCGTCCCGCAGTGGTGTCGGTCGCACCGCTCATCGGCGACATCACGCGCGATACCGGATTCAGCAACGCGGGTGCCGGGTTGCTCACGACGCTGCCCGTTCTCCTGTTCGGCCTCGCGGCTCCGCTGGGACCTCGGTTGGCGACGCGGTACGGGATGGAGAAAACGATCTTCGCCTGTTCGGCGGTGCTCGTGGTGGCGACCATCCTGCGTTGTCTGCCGGGCGTCGGCACCCTGTTCCTCGGTTCGGCGCTCATCGGGGCTGCCATCGGCGTGCACAACGTTGTGCTTCCCTCTCTGATCAAACGCGACTTCGCGCACCGATCCGGGCTGATGACCGGCCTGTACTCCATGACACTTTCCGGTGGCGCCGCCGTCGCCGCCGGCCTGGTCGCACCGATCAATGACCATTTCGACGGGAACTGGCGCCTCACGCTCGGAACCTGCGCGGTGCCCGCCGTACTCGCGCTGCTGGTCTGGATCCCCCAGCTGCGACGCGTCCATCTGGAGACCACGGTCGCAGCGGTTTCGTCGGTGTGGCGCAACCGAATCGCCTGGGCGATCACCGTATTCATGGGCACCCAATCGATGATCTTCTTCACCTTCAGCGCGTGGTTGCCCCAGTACCTGATCGCACACGGCAGTTCCGCCGCCGAAGCGGGAACGGTCTTGGCGACGGGGCAGGTCGTCGCATTGACCGCCTCGCTCGTGATTCCGGTTGTCGCGGGACGATACCGTGGCCAACGCGCCATCACGCTGCTCTCGATCGCGGTGTGCGCGGTGGGTTTCCTCGGACTGGTCTGCACGGACCGGTTTCCCGCGCTCTGGGCGATCCTCATCATGTACTGGCCGGGCGCGGCCATCGGCTTGTCCCTGCTGTTCATGGTGCTGCGCAGCCCGACAGCAACGGTCACCACACAGGTTTCGGGCATGTCGCAATCCATCGGATACACCGTCGCCGCGATGGGTCCGATCGCCATCGGTGGCCTTCACGACGTGACCGGATCATGGAAGATCGCGATGGCTGCCTTGGCGGTGCTGCTCATACCGCAAGCGTTGTCCACCTTGGTGGCCGCTCGCGACGGCAAGATAGCCGCTGAGCAACACCGATCAGAAACATCGCACTGCTCGGACGACGTCGCACGATAGTCGTGTCGAACGCGGTGACCGGCTCTTCGGTCGCGATGGCTTCGAATTCGATGGGTCAACCGGCTGAGTCGGGATTGACGGCGTCGGACGGTGATAGGTGCGTTCGATCCAGGACACGATCGCGATCCGTAGTTCGTCGCGGGTGTCCCAACGCTGTCGGTCGAGCACGTTGTTCTGCAGCAGACCAACGCACGGCCGGAGCCCCAAATCGGCCGCGCCGCCATCGCCGACGGAGCCGGCGGTGCCGCCGAAAAACTGCTCACCGACAACATCTTGCGACGACACTGCTTGACCACTCTCGATATTCGGCTGGGATCCGACGGTGTCATCCTCGCCAGTAGTTACGCGATCATCGTGCGTACGCCGCCAGGCGGGCCCACTGCCGTCGAGTTTCTGTGCACCTGCGACGACGAGATCGTCCACCGCGACGGCCGTTTGTTGATTCGTCATCGCCGCGTTCAACGTGACGACTTGGCTTCCGCGCGCCGGTAACCCCCTGTCCAGCACACGATCGGGGATGTGGTCCAGGAATAGGTCTCACCCTCAATCCCGTCGAGCGGGCAATGCCAGTGCAACGATCGCAACGGCCACCATGATCACGGCGATCACGTAGAAGGCTCGATCGTAGGCGCCGATCAGCGCGACCGGACCCGTGTCGTTCGTCGCGGCGACAGTCACCAACGCAGCCAATCCCAACGCACCGCCAATCTGTTTCGTGGTGTTCATCAGTCCCGAAGCCGCGCCTGCGTCAGCGGTCGCCACACCGGACGTGACCGCCGTGGTGATCGGTGTGTTCAGCAGTCCGCTGCCGATGCTGAACACCACCGCGGGGCCGAAAATCCCTGCGAGGTAGCCACTGTCGACCGACAGCTGAGCCTGCCACCAGAAACCTACCGCCGCCAGTAGCGAACCGGCCGCGATGATTACCCGCCCGTCGGCGTAGCGCATCAGCCATGGCGTCACACGGGTGCCGATCACGATCGCCACCACCGTGTGCGGGATAAATGCCAAACCGGTCTCGACAGGGCTGTAACCGAGCACGTTCTGCATCGAGAGCGTGAGGAAGAACCACATCGGATTCAGACACGCCCCGGCCAGCAACATCGTCACGTTGCCCACCGAGACCGAACGAATCGTGAACAGTCCCAAGGGAATCAGTGGCATCGCCGCCCACCTGGCCTCGACCACCACGAATGCGGCCAGCAGAACAGTGCCGACAACGACGCCGGCAATGGTCGAACTCGAGGACCATCCCGAGTTGGCCGCTTCGGCAATCCCGAATGCCAGCACGCCCAACCCAGCAGTCGCCAGCACCGCCCCGGTCACGTCCAGGCGCGGGCGCTGCGGCCCCGGACGGTCACCATGCACGTATCGCATGGTCAGCAGGATCGCGGCCGCGCCGATCGGCACATTGATCAATAGCGTCGCCCGCCACGACAAGTACTCGGTCAATACACCACCGACAAGATTGCCCGCCGTGCCCCCGGCAATGCCGACCGCAGTCCACGTCGCCAACGCCCTCGTCCGAGCAGGCCCCTCAGCAAAAGTCGCCGTCAGAATCGTCAACGTCGCCGGTGCGAGTACAGCTGCACCCAGCCCTTGGACCGCACGAGCCACGACCAGCAACGTCGCCGAATTCGCCAGCCCACCAGCAAGGCTCGCGCCGGCGAACAGCGCGAGCCCAGTCACGAAGATTTTACGACGACCATACCAGTCGGCCAGCCGCCCACCCAGCAACAGGAGCCCGGCGAACGTCAGCGCATAAGCGTTGACCACCCACTGCTGACCGGCTTCGTCGAAACCCAATGCGTCGCGAATCGATGGCAGAGCAACGTTTACCACCGAGATGTCGAGCACCACCATGAACTGCGAGGCACACGCCACCGCCAGCACAATTGCCGACGCAGCTCCACCATGACCGGCGTCTACCTGTTCGGAAACCGCACGCTGCGTCACGCCCACCTCCATTTGATACACATGTACCTTATACCTTTGTATCACAGGTAGAGTTCAAGCAAAGGATCGAAAGGAGCCCCGGTTGCCAAGGACTGCCGACCATGCCGCGCGGCGCGCACAGATCGCCGACGCCCTGGTCCGGGTAGCCGCTCGCGACGGCCTGCACGCGGTGACCATGCGATCGGTCGCCGCGGCGGCCGACGTATCACTTCGTTTGGTGCAGTACTACTTCGAAAGCAAAGAACAGCTGCTGATCGGTGCGTTACAGCACCTGGAACAACAAAGCCACCAGCGCTGGGCGCAGCGCCTGGCGGGGCTGCCAGAACCGCCGCCTGCACGGGCGGTCATAGAAGCATTCCTCTTCGAAGCGCTGCCCACCGACGACGCCAGCCGCGTCTTCCACCTCGTGGGCACCTCCTATGCGGTCCTCGCAATGACCGACCCGCAACTCGCCGAACAACCGTTCATCAGCGGCGTCGACCGACTCGAGCAACGATTGAACGACGCCCTCACCCGCACTGACACCCAAAAGAGCCTGGCGGCCGGCGTAGACCCCGCTCTCGAGGCAACCCGACTTGTCGCGCTCACCAACGGTCTCGGCACCAGTCTGTTGGCAGGGCAACGCACACCGGACGAAGCCCACGCGGTACTGCGTTACCACCTCGACCAACTGTTCCCCGAGACAGCCAAATTCACCGCAGATACCAGGCCGCCACAAACATTAGCCACCACGGCAGCCACCAATATTCCTCCCCCGTAAAACGCCGCCCGTGGCGCCGGAGCTTCAGCTTCGAATCATTCCGTTCGATGCAGGCGGGTCGCTCACGAGCTTGAACTCCGCGACATTCCATCTACCGCGCATTACGGCAGTCGGCACCGCCGTTATGGGGTGTGGTGAGGGTCAGCGAAGTCCGGCGAAGAGGTCGGTTTCCTGTGCCGGTGCGGCCGTGACACGGTTGAAATGACGGATGAAGGTTTCCGTGCCGAAGATCGTTTGCCGCAGATCGGAGGGCATCCGCAGGAACGGCACACTGTCGCCCTGGCTGCCGTGAGCCTCCAGCGCCTTGACCTTGAGTTGGGCATGGGCGGCCACGTCCACGACCGCGGTGATCTGATCCATCGGCGTACCGAAGTCCTCCGGCGGCTCGAAATCGACAGCACCCTGCGCCCGGAGAGCCGCGAATACCTCGAGGGTGCTCTCGCGCGGAATCGCGGTGTAATAGAGCTTGTCCGGGATATCGCTTGCCGCAGCCGCGGCAAGCGCGATGCGGTTGGCCTGGATATGATCGGGATGGCCGTAGTTGCCATTTTCGTCATAGGTGACGACCACCTGGGGACGGTAGTACCGCATGAGGTCGGCCAGCCGTGCGGCCGCATCACCGACCGGAACGTTCCGGAAGGCTTCGGGGTCCTGGTTGCCGTCCCAGCCGTCCATCCCGGAATCGCGATAGCCGAGCAGTTCTACGTGCTCGATGCCGAGCAGTGCCGTCGACTCACGAAGTTCGGAAAGTCGTTGTTCCCGTACGGCATTCGCGTCATGACCCGGTTGTCCGGGTTTGATCCCGCCGGGCGCGTCACCCTGCTCACCGTTGGTACAGGTCACCAGGACCGTCCGGATCCCTTCGGCCGCGTACCGCGCGAAGACCCCACCCGTGCTGATAACTTCGTCGTCCGGATGGGCGTGTACAGCCATGATCGTCAGTCGGTCGGCCATGATTCCCTGTCTGTCTCTGCTCGGCGATTGCGTGCGTTCATCGTAGAAATGAACACCGACAACCGCGCCGTTGTTTCCGGTGCTGCGGAATCAACGGTCGACAGCGTGAAGCAGCGTCGGAGGCCTCGAAGGTGACGGCACGGAACCCGGTCTCGACCATACCGCCGATCACGCTACCGACTCGTTTTCAGATCCGGTCGGTGATCCAGAAGACGATAGTGGACGGCCGACCACTGGAACAGTCCGACGGAATCGCGCAGCGCCGCGCCGACCGCAGATCTGATGGTGGGGTCGCACAATTCCGCACCGAATCCAACGATGAACCCTGATCTCGACCTCACCTCGATCGCGTCATGATCCGCATCAGCCGACTGTCGGCCAGTCTTCGAGTCGGGTCGGCCGGATGGTGCCGGGGTCGGGGCTGATTGAGATCCGCGACGATCTCCGCCAGAACAGTATGACGTTCGGTCGGGTCGGTGACGGGGGTGGCCAGTGCGGGCAGATCTGCGCGGATCCCGTTGCCGAGGTGAAACGTGAAGTGGGGGTTGGCGAGCAGGTTCGCATGCCAGTCGGTCGCGGCACCGCCGGCTCCGCCGCACAGGTAGGTGGCGCCTGCAGCTCGATAGAAGAAGATCTCGATACGGCGTGGGCGACCGGTGCGGCGCGCCACCGTAGTGATGTTGATGATTCGTTCGTCGGTGCACGCCGTGGGAGTGATCTCGATGGAGCGTCGGATCCTGTCGGGTAGGTGTGACAGGGGCGCGTCCGGTTCGGAGTCGTTCCGGCCGGTCGTATCCGGAGTGTTCATGCGGCTTCGGATTGGAGGGCGCGACCGAGGAGGAGTCCGCCGTCGATGACGTACTCCGACCCCGTGATGAACGACGCGTCCGATGAGGTGAGGAACAGCAGGAGTGGGGTGACGTCGGTCGGCTCACCGAGGCGGGGGATGGCGAACGGCTCGGGGGAGTAGAAGTCGGCGATGGGCACGGTGGCGCCGGCTGCCGGTTCTTGGATGAAGGGGGTCGCGATCACGCCGGGGTGGATGGTGTTCACGCGGATGTGGTCGCGGCCGAGTTCGAGTGCCGCCGTTTGAGTGAGGCCGCGCAAGGCCCACTTGCTGGCGACGTACGGCGCGTAGTGGGCCGTGCCGCCCATACCCATGGTCGAGGCGATGTTGACGATCGTTCCCCCTGTCGCGCGGCGCAGCGCGGGAGCCGCGATCTTGATGCCGAGGAAAGTTCCGGTGAGGTTGACGTCGAGGATGCGTGACCACGTCGCAAGGTCTGTGTTCTCGATCGTCGCGGGCGGATTCTGCACGCCCGCGTTGTTGACGAGCACGTTCAGTGCGCCGAAGGCACTCTCGGCGGCCAGCACGGCGGCGGACCACGAGCGCTCGTCGGTGACGTCGAGTCGGGTGAAGCGAGCGCGAGGTCCGAGCTCATCAGCTAGGGCGGCACCGCGTTCCGCGTCGCGGCCGCCGATCACTACGTTGGCTCCCTCCGCGTGAAAGGCGCGCACGTGGCTCGAGCCCTGCCCGCCGGTTCCGCCGGTCACGAGCACAGTCTGGTTGTCGAAGCGGGGCATCGGATGTTCCTTCGGGTGTCCGGGTGAATGACCGGGATCGTCAGACGATGAACGGCGGCCACAGTGGTGAGCCGGTCGGCTCACCATCCCCGTCGACGCTAAGCCGGTAGACGAGGTGAGTCAAGCCACTCACCTCGTACACTCGGGCTCATGAGTCAGGCCGTGCCGACGTATCACCAGCGCGTCGCCCAGGAGAAACGCGCGCTGATCGTGACGGCCGCGACCGCACTGTTTCTCGAGTCGGGCTACGACCGGACGTCACTGGCGCGGATCGCAGAGCGCTCAGGCGTTTCGCGGGCCACCTTGTTCAAGCAGTTTCCGAGCAAAGCCGCCCTGTTCGACGCCATCGTGACCGAATCATGGTCGAGGGCCGACGAGAAAGATCCGCCGCCGGCGGGCAATGTCATCGGCGGGCTCGGCATCATCGGTCGCCGCTACGCCGAGCTGCTGAGCCGCCCGCAGATGACCGACCTGTTCCGGATCGTCATCGCCGAGCTGCCACGATTCCCCGAGCTGGCCCATGCGCAGTTCGCGCACGGGAAGATGCCCTACTTCGAGTCCGTGCGCGGCTACCTCATGGCCGAACACGAGGCGGGAACAGTGCGGATCGAGGACCCGGAACTCGCGGCCACCCAATTCCTTGGCATGATCTCCAACTACGTTTTCTGGCCGACCCTCCTGCTACCGGACTGGAAGGTGAGCACCGAACGCGTCACCCAGGTGGTCGACGAGGCCGCCCGCACCATGGCCGCCCGGTACGCCTCGACCGGACCGAGGTCATCCACCAACGACTGAGTCCCATCGACCGCGAAAACATCCCCGCCGCCACCATGTCCACCTACGAACACGGCCAGAAGTCGCCGACGCTGGTCACTGCCGCCCGGATCGTGGGCGAGGCAGGTTTCGAGCTCGCGCTTGTGCCCAAAATCGAGTTCACCGATACAGGTACACACGTGGCAAGCCGATCATGACCCCGCGCTGCCCTTCCTCGCGTTCCGCTGGACAAGGCATTGGCAACGATCGAACGTTCCCTGCATCTGAACTGGTCCGACCGAGGTCGCCGCTAAAATCTCCGAGATCGACGCCAGCGTGCGCGGGTGTACGAGATCGTGCACCGTGAAGGCTCTCCATCCGACATTCTCACGTATATCGATGGTGTTCTGCTGGTGGACATTTGGCGCGAACTCGTACTTCCTCACCCAGTACGAGCTGCCTGGGAACGAACTGTCCATGACCTCGGTGATCCCGGCCGGAGCGTGGCGTGACAAACGACACGCAGACAAGGCATATGACCACAGAGACCTGCGAGACCGGGTCCGAGATCGAGGTATCGCGGTGCGAATCGCCCGCACGGGCGTCGAATCCAGCCAGAACTCGGCAAACGCCGGTAGGCGATCGAACGATCGATCGCCTGGCTGTTCGGCTATCACCGGCTCAGCACCCGGTACGACCACAAGGCCACGCACTTCCGCATCTTCCTCACCCTCGGTGCCAGCTGACGTGCCGCAAGACACTAGCGAATCATCCATATGAGACACGCTCTAAGGCAACGCGATACCGATCGTTGATGAGGTGAGGTCGCGGATTATTGAGTGAACGCGACTTCTGGCGTGCGGGCGATGAGGAGACGGCGTACCTTGCTATCGACATTCAGTTGGGCGGAGGCGTTGAACGACGCTTCGAACTCTCCCGCGCGGGTGGTTCGTCCGAGTACCAGTTCATGCTCGGCCGCTACCGCGCCGACGTCGATGTGGTGCACCAGGGTGCTCTTCTCGCGCTGCGCCAGGTACCCGATCAGCCCGTCGCGGTCCCCGACGAATTCTGCGCAGCGGCCAGCACCCTGGGAGAACTGCACCGACATCACGAAGTCGTCAGAGATCATGCCGAGCACCCGATCCGGATCGTCGGAGTCCATGTAGTCGAACCAGCGCGCGAGTGTCGGCGGCACGGTTGTGGCGGTCATGCTTGCACCCTTTGGTCGGTGGATTCATTCGGAAGCAACGCGAACTCGGTGGAGAACGACACCTGGTAGCGATCGATGCGGCCCTCGGCGTCGATGTGCATGGCCGCGACGAAGTAACCGGTGGTGCCCTTACCACTTTCGGTGACCGCACCGTGGGCGAACTGCACGTCTCCGGCGGCGGCGATGCGCTGCAACACATGTTTGCGCCCGACCGGAGGGCGTCCGCTCAGGTACTCGTACATCGCCGCACGGCCACTGCCCGTGCGCACGCCGGTGGGCAGCAGCATGGCGAACTCGACCTGCTCGGCGAGCAGGTCCATGGCCGCGTGCAGCTCACCGGTGTCGACCACGGCGTAGTAATCCTCGATCGCGTAACTCATGAAATGAATTTAGTTCAACAAACCTCTTCTTGTCGATACCGCACGCGGTTAGGCTCACAATATCGAACTGAACTCAACTCGATTGGAGCGTCATGCCCACCCCCTCCACCGTGGTCGAACCGCCGTGGCCGCGCTCGGAACCCGCCGGTCTGGCCCCGAGTCCCGAACAAGCGGCCCTGCGTGAATCCCTGCGCGCGATCCTGGACAAACACGGCGGCATAGCTCAGGTGCGCGCCGATTCGGCGACCGAACAAGGATTCTCGATGCCGCTGTGGCGGACACTCGTCGACGACATGTCGGTGGCCACGCTCGCGGTGCCCGAGGAGCGCGGCGGCCTGGGATACAGCGTCGCCGAGTTGGCGACAGTGCTCGAGGAATGCGGGCGCGCGCTGGTCTGCGAACCGGTGTACAGCTCGGCGGTGCTCGGTACGCAAGCGCTGCTGCTGACCAGTCCCGACGATCAGGACCTGCTGACGGGCGTGCTGACCGGAGACCTCTTGGCCACCGTCAGTGCACTCGATGCCACCACCGACGACCTGCACGCGGAGCGCACGGCCAGCGGATGGACGGTCAGCGGTACGGTCACCCACCTGCCCTGCGGGGGCAGTGCCGAGGTGATCGTCGCGTCGGCGCACAGTGTGGACGGACGTCGATTATTCGCGCTGCGCCCAGGTCCGGACTGCGTCCGAACCGGACGTACCGTGCTGGACCCGACCCGTCGCCTGTCGGATGTGACACTGCGCGAGTGCCCGGCTGTCGCCCTCGTCGGGCCGGACGCGACCGACAGCGCCGCGACGCGCCTACGCGATCTGGCGACGCTGGCTCTGGCCTGCGAGAACACCGGAATCGTCGAGATAATGCTCGAACTCACCGTCGCCTACGTGTCGACCCGCCGCCAGTTCGACCGCGCGATCGGCTCCTTTCAAGCGGTCAAACATCGCTTGGCCGATCTCCTTGTGCTGCTCGAGCGTTCCCGATCCGCCTCGCGATACGCGGCCGCGTTGTACGCCGAAGACCCTGATTCGGCGAGACTCGCCGTCGCGGTAGCAGGCGCCGTGTGCACCGACTCGGCCGTCCGTGCGGCCGCGGAAGCCATCCAGTTGCACGGCGGCATCGGCTTCACCTGGGAGCACCCCGTCCATTCGTATTTCCGGAGGGCGCTGGGAAATGAAGCGGCCCAGGGCGATTCCCGGACACACCGGCAGCGGATCGGAACTCTCGTCGGCTTGTGAGCGCGTTCATGGCACGCCGAAATCGGCATGTCTTCGCGTATTGACGCCGGGCACCTCGTCCCGGTACAACTGAATTGAATCCAGTTCAGGAAACTGGTGAACGCATCGACGAAAGAGGCCAAGATGGTTGACACCGACCACATCGTGCTCGAGAAGGACGGCGACGTCGCACGTGTGTGGCTCAACCGCCCGCACAAGAAGAACGCCGTCACGGTCGAGCTGCTGCACCGGCTCGACGAGATCATCGTCGAGGTGGACAACGATCCCGAGCTCAAAGTGCTCGTCCTGCGTGGCCGGGGCAACACCTTCTGCTCAGGTTTCGACCTCGACGAGCTGCGCGCGAACTACGTCGGCAAAACCAACGCGATGGACGTGGCGGTGCTTTCGGCGAAGGTCTGCGATCGCCTCTACTCGATGAACACGCCGTCGGTGGCGGTGCTGGAGGGCTACGTCACCGCGGGTGGCTTCGAGTTGATGATCTCCTGCGACTTCGCCGTCGCGTCCGAAGACGCCAGGATCGGCGACTTCCACATCCGCCGTGCGCTGTTCGGTGGCGCGGGCCCGATCTACCGCCTGCCGCGCATGATCGGCATCCGCAAGACCAAAGAGCTCATGCTCACCGGAAAGCTCTTGAGCGGCAAGGAAGCCGAAGACTTCGATCTGATCAACGCCTCGGCTCCGGCCGAGAAGCTGGACGCGTTGGTCGCCGATTTCATCGCCCCCATCGTCGACAAGAGCCCGTTCGCGATGAAGCTCACCAAGATGACCATCGACCGCGGGCTGGATGCCGATATCCAGTCGCTCATGGTGATGGAGCACCTGGCCGTGGGCAACGCGCTCCAGTCCGAAGACGCGCGCGAAGGCGTGAACGCGTTCCTGGAGAAGCGCGAACCGAAATGGGTCGGTCGCTGAGTCGTCGACCGTAGGACCAGAAAGACCGGCGAGGCCGGACGGATTCGGAAAGGACGTCGACATGGGTGTGCCAGATCCCCCTGTGCTCGAAGGCAGTAGGTGCTCGGTCTGCGCGACCGTCGCCTATCCGGCGAGCACGACGTGCTCGCGGTGCGCCACACCCACCGCGAGCCCGATCGCACTGAGCGACACCGGTGTGGTCTGGGCGTACACCGTGCAACGGTTCGCACCCAAGTCGCCGCCGTATGTGGCTCCCCCAGCGGGCTTTTCGCCCTTCGCGGTGGGGTATGTCGAACTTCCCGAAGGCATCAGGATCGAGGCGATCCTCGACTGTGCCGATTTCGATGAACTCCACGCGGCGACGGTTCGTCTCGTGGCCGTCGCACCGGTACCCCGATTCGCGACCACGACGTCGCGCCCGGAAGGAGCAGGGCAGTGACACAGGGTGTTTCGATCATCGGCACCGGGCTGTCCGCGTTCGGCAGGCAGCCCGGCGTCACCGGTCGCCAGATGGCGGTCACCGCGATCGCCGCCGCACTCGCGGACGCCGGACTGACCTGGCCGGACGTCCAGGTGGCCTTCGGCGGCAGCGACAGCTCCGGCTTGGCCGACACCCTCGTGGCCGAATTGGGTTTCACCGGAATCCCGTTCACCAACGTCAAGAACGGCTGCGCCACCGGCGGTAGCGCACTGTTCGCGGCGGTCAACGCGGTCCGCTCGGGCGCGGCCGATGTCGCGCTCGCCGTCGGTTTCGACAAGCACCCGCGCGGGGCGTTCGACCCGACGCCGGGCGAATGGGGGCTGTCCGACGGCTACGGTGAGGCCGGGCTGATGGTCACCACCCAGTTCTTCGGCGCCAAGATCAATCGCTACATGCGCTTGCACGGCATCTCCGCAACGACCTTGGCGAAGATCGCCGAAAAGGCTTATCACAACGGCAGTCTCAACCCCAACGCCTGGCGGCGCGAGCCCATGACCATCGAGCAGATCGCCACGGCCCCGATGGTCAACGACCCGTTGACCAGATTCATGTTCTGTTCGCCCGGCGAGGGTGGTGCCGCGATCATCGTCGCGAACGAGTCCACCGTGCGCCGCCTCGGCGCCCGTGCCGTTCGATTGCGTGCGATCACCCACCGCACCCGTCGATTCGGTTCCTTCGAAGTGTTCAGTCCCTCGGTTCAAGGCACCGGCGAGCCCACGAGTGTGAGCGCCGACGCCGCCGCGGCGGCCTTCGAACAGGCGGGCATCGGCCCCGACGACATCGATGTCGCGCAGCTGCAAGACACCGAGAGCGGCGCGGAGATCATGCACATGGCCGAGTGCGGGTTCTGCGCACATGGTGACCAAGAGGCGATGATCGCCGCGGGCGTCACCGAGATCGGCGGCCGACTACCGGTCAACACCGACGGCGGTTGCCTCGCCAACGGTGAACCCATCGGCGCCTCCGGGCTGCGTCAGGTCCACGAGATCGTGACCCAGCTGCGCGGTTCGGCGGGTGCGCGGCAGGTGCCCGGCACGCCGAGGAACGGGTTCACCCACGTCTACGGCGCACCGGGAATCAGCGCCTGCACCGTGCTGTCGGTCGGATGAGTAGGGATCGAGGAAAACAGATGACCGCGCCCAGCCCCCAGGACCTCACCCAGTTCAGCGAAGCGGCCGTCGCCTGGCTCGCCACCGTGGCGGCACGGCGCACCGAAACCCCCTGGGGCAGTGGATCGGACTCGGTCGCGGTGTTCGAGAACTGGACCGCGGCGGAAGAACGCGCGAACACCGACCGGGTGCGCGCGTACGAGCGCGCCAAGTTCGACGCCGGGTGGGGTCCGTTGACCTGGCCGCGCGCCTACGGTGGTCGGGAACTGTCGCTGTCCTATCTGCTCGCCTTCCAGCGTGCGGAGGAAAGCTTCGACGTACCTAAACGTACCGAAATGTTCTCGGTGACACAGCAATTGGTGGCTCCGACGATCGAGCAATGGGGTACCGACGCCCAGCGGGAACGGTATGTGCGCGCCATGCTGCGCACCGATGTGATGGCCTGCCAGCTGTTCTCCGAGACCGAGGCGGGTTCGGATCTGGCCGCGGTACGCACCAAGGCGGTCCGCGACGCGGCCGGGACCTGGATTCTCAACGGCCATAAAGTGTGGACCTCGGGAGCACCGGTCTCCGAGATCGGTGTCGCGGTCTGCCGCACCGATCCCGCGGTGGCCAAACACGCGGGGTTGACGGTGTTCCTGGTTCCGATGGACGCCCCTGGCGTCACCATCCGGCCGATCCGACAGATGACCGGAGGAACGTCGTTCAACGAGGTCTATCTCGATGACGTTCGGCTCGATGACGAATACCGGCTCGGCCCCGTCGGCAAGGGCTGGTCGGTGGCGCTGACCGTGCTCGCGGCCGAACGCCTCGACGGCGGCAATCTAGGGCTGGCGAACGCCGACAGCGCGGTCGCGCGCGCCCAGCATCTCGAGCGTGACCTCACCGACCTCGAACGCGACAGGGTCGCCGATCTGATCACCCGCAGCTACGTCCAGCGCATCGCCAGCATGCGCGTGGCCCAAGCCGTGGTCGCGGGTCGTGATCCCGGACCGGAAGCTTCCATCGGCAAACTGTTGGCCACCGACACGATGGCCACGACCTCCGAGGTAGTCCGCCTGCTGCTCGGTCGCGATCTGGTATCCGATTCCGGCGAGTGGGGCACCTACGCGTGGTCGCAACACCTGCTCGGCGCGCCGGGGTACCGGATCGCGGGTGGCACCGACGAGATCCAGCACAACATCATCGCCGAGCGAGTGCTCGGCCTGCCGAAGGAGCCGCGCCCATGAGCCCGACGTTGCGCCAGCGCGTCGACACGCGATTGCGCGCCGATCTCGGCGTCGTGCCGACGTCGTTCGAGCGGCTGCCCGGCGGCCATTCCGGCCTCACCTACCGCGCCAGGACCGACGCCGGATCGTATGTCGTGAAGGCGGTTCCTGAAGGCAGTAAGCCGATCGGTCGCCACGACATGCTGCGCCAAGCCCACATCATCAGCACATTGGCGAAAACGTCGGTTCCGGTACCGCGCATCGTCGCGGTCGACCGCGACGAACCCGCCTGGTTCGCCATGGAATTCGTGGCGGGCGAGTCCTTGGAGCCGGTACTCGACGACCCCGAGGTGCAGCCACACACTGCTGCGGCGCGCATGCGCAGGGCCGCACAGGTGCTGCCCGAGTTGCACGCGCTGGACCCGGTCGACATTCCGGAGAGCGGGTCGCCGCTCACCCCTGCCGACGAACTCGCCCGCTGGGCACGCACTCTCGGCGCTGTACCACCGGCTCTCGTCGAGGGCGGGCAACGCCTGCTGACATTGCTGGAGCGCCGCATCCCCGAACCGATGACACCGACGCTCGTGCACGGGGATTACCGCCTCGGCAACATCATCTCCGTAGGAAACGAGCCGGTGGCACTGATCGACTGGGAGATCTGGAGCGCGGGAGACCCGCGCGTGGAACTCGGCTGGTTCCTGGTCTTCGCCGACGGAGACAACTTCCCTGGTGTCGGCAGGCAGGTACCCGGCCTGCCCAGTGCGCAGGAGTTGGTGGATCTCTACCGCGCGGGTGGTCCCGCGCTGACCGATCTGACCTGGTTCGACGCGCTCGGCAGGCTCAAGATGGCCGCGATCATGGGTCACAACCTGCGCAGACACCGGGAGGGCAGGCACGAGGACCCGGATCAGGAAAAACTGCCCGCCACCATCCATCGCCTCATCGAAACCGGGACCGCGCTACTCGCCGGTTGAGGTTCGCATCCGCCTCAGGAGCCACATCGTGGATTTTTCCTACTCCGCCCGCACGGAGGACCTGCTCGACAAGCTCGAATACTTCATGGACCACTACGTCTATCCCGCCGAACGGGTCTACGACGAGCAGATCGCCGCCAACGCCGATCCCCATGAGCAACCGCAGATCATGCGTGAGCTCCAGGCACAGGCTCGGCAGATGGGTCTGTGGAACCTGTTCATGACCCATGACGACCTTGGCGCGGGCCTCACCAACCTCGAGTACGCACCGCTGGCCGAGGTGGTCGGCCGCTCGGTGATCGGCAACGAGGCCATCAACTGTTCGGCGCCCGACACCGGCAACATGGAGATCCTGGCCATGTACGGCACCGATGAGCAGCAGCGGCAGTGGTTGAAACCATTGCTGGACTGTGAGATCCGCTCCGCCTTCGCGATGACCGAACCGGCAGTGGCCAGCTCCGACGCCACCAACATCACCTCGACCATCCACCGTGACGGTGACGAGTACGTGCTCAACGGCCGCAAGTGGTACATATCCGGAGTTCTCGACCCGGACTGCAAGCTCATTATTTTCATGGGCAAGTCCGATATGGCGGCCAAGACCTACCGCCAGCAGAGCATGATCCTCGTACCCGCCGACACCCCGGGCATCGAGGTGCTGCGCGATCTGCCGATGTTCGGTTTCCACGATCGTCTCGGCCACGGCGAGGTGCAGTTCACCGACGTCCGGGTGCCCGCGACGAACATGCTCGGGGCCGAAGGCGACGGGTTCGCCATCGCCCAGGGCAGGCTGGGTCCAGGCCGCATGCATTACGCGATGCGCGCCATCGGAATGGCCGAGCGGGCGATGGAATTGATGTGTCGGCGGGCGCTGGAACGCACCGCCTTCGGCGGCCCGCTCGCCGAACGCGGGGTGGTGCGCGAGTGGATCGCTCGCAGCCGCATCGAGATCGATCAGATCCGACTGCTGGTGTTGCAGTCATCCTGGCTGATGGACACCAAAGGCAACGCCGCGGTCCGTTCCCAGGTCGCCGCGATCAAGGTCGCGGCGATGGAGGTGGCGCACACCGTGGTCGATCGCGCGGTGCAGACCTTCGGCGCCGCCGGGGTCAGCGACGACACCGTCTTGGCCCGGATGCACGCCATCACCAGGGCATTGCAGATCGCCGATGGCCCCAACGAAGTGCATCTGCGCACGATCGCCCGACTCGAGGTGGGAAAGTACCGATGAGCACAACGGATCTGACCGGAAAGGTCGCGCTGGTCACCGGCGCGAGCCGCGGCCTCGGCCTGGCCATCGCCCGAGGCCTGCGCGACGCGGGCGCCACGGTGATCGTGTCGAGTCGCAAGTTTGCCGCCTGTGAACAGGCGGTGGCGGCCCTCGGTGCGGCGCCGGTGGGCAGCGTGCACCCGATGGAACTGCACGTCGGTCGGTGGGACAGCATCGAACCCGCCGTCGACCGGATCATCGCCCAGTTCGGCGGGCTGCACATCGTCGTCAACAACGCGGGCATCGCGCCGTCGGCACCGGACCTCGCGTCCGTGACCGAGGGCTTGTGGGACAAGACGATCGAGGTCAACCTCAAGGGGCCGTTCCGTCTGATGGCCGTCGCGGGTGCGCGCATGGCCGCCCGTGGTGGCGGTTCGATCATCAATATCTCGAGCATCGGCGCCGTGCGACCGAGTCCGCCCGAGGCGATGTACGCGGCGGCCAAGAACGGGCTCAACGCCTTGACCATGGCCTTCGCGCAGGAGTACGCGCCGACCGTGCGGGTGAACTGTGTGCTGCCCGGCGGCTTCGCGACGGATATGTCCGAGCATTGGGACGAGGAGTTCGTCGGCAAGATCATCGACCGATTGCCCGCGGGACGACTGGGCAGGCCGGAGGAGATCGCCGGACTCGTCACACATCTGGCCAGCGACGCGGCGGGTTACACGACCGGTGCGATCATCCCGGTCGACGGTGGCCGCACCGCGGTGTACTGAGCGGAGAGCACTGTGAACGAAAACAGCACTGCCCCTGACATATTGACCCGATTGTTCGGCCTGACCGACCGGGTCGCCGTCGTCACCGGGGCCTCGTCCGGACTCGGACTCGGGTTCGCCGAGGTCCTCGCGGAGGCAGGGGCCACCGTGTACGCGGCGGCACGCAGGCTCGACCGGCTCACCGCGCTCGCCGAGCGCCACCCCCGGATCGTCCCGGTCCGGTGCGATGTGACCGACGACGCCGACCGCAAAGCACTGGTGGACCGCTGCTACGGGCAATCCGGGCGGTTGGATGTCCTGGTCAACAACGCGGGGCGACCGGGCCCGCCGCACGCCGAGGAAGAGACGGCCGACGGTTTCGCCGATCTGCTCGCGGTGAATCTGACGGCCGGGTTCCACCTCGCGGTGCGCGCTGCCGAACGGCTGCCCGAGGGGCGCCACGCCTCGATCATCAATATTTCCTCGGTGATCGGTCTGGTCTCGACCGCACCGATCGGCGGGGCGAGCTACGCGGCGTCCAAGGCGGGTGTCCTCGGCCTGACCCGAGAATTGGCCGGTCAGTGGGGTCGCCGCGGCATTCGCGTGAACGCCGTCGTCCCAGGATGGTTCGATACGGAGATGACCGACGGTTTGTTCAGCAACGATAAATCGGCGGCCTGGGTGCGTCGTAACACCATGCTCGCCCGTGGCGGCGAGCCGGGCGAAATCGACGGCGCCGTACTGTTTTTGGCCTCGGACGCGTCGTCGTTTATGACCGGTCACACGATGGTGGTCGACGGCGGATGGACGGCACGCTGATGTTGGCCGTCCAGTTGACCGAGTGGGGCCGTCCCCCGGCGCTGCGCGAGGTGCCGGTCCCCCGCCCACGCGGCGCGGAACTGCTGCTGCAGATGACCGCTGCGGGACTGTGCCGATCCGATCTGCATGTCATGGATGGCAGCGCCGCGGCGTTCGACTACCCGTTGCCGCTCACCCTCGGACACGAGGTGGCCGGAACGGTGATCGAGGCTGGACCCGACGCCGAGGGCGGATGGCTGGGCGAAAACGTTGTGGTACACGGCATCTGGAGTTGTGGGCAGTGCCGAAACTGTGCGCGCGGGCGAGAGAACTATTGTCTGCGGCTGCGTCCTCGGCCCGACGGCCGACTGGCGCCGATCGGCAACGGCCTGGGCTATCACGGCGGACTGGCCCAGGCGATGATCGTGCCCTCGGCGCGTGTGCTGGTTCGCACCGGTGACTCGGACCCGGCGATGACCGCGCCGTTGGCAGACGCCGGTTCGACCGCCTATCACGCGGTACGCGCGCACCTGGATCTGCTCGATGAGCGCACGATCTGCCTGGTGATCGGCATCGGCGGTCTCGGTCACCTCGGTGTGCAGATGCTGCGCGAGCTGGGCGCGGGACGGATTCTCGCCGTCGACAACCGGGCGGACGCGCGCGAACTGGCCCTCCGACTCGGCGCGGACGCCGCCTTCCCCGATGTCGCCTCGGCGTACACGGATCTCGCCGACGGCGCCGATCTGATCTTCGACTTCGTCGGCGCGCCGGAGACCACCGAGTCGGCGGTACGGGCGCTTGCGCCGGGCGGGCGATTGACGCTGGTCGGCAGCGCCGGAGCCCGACTGGAGGTCGGCAAGAGCATCGGGCTCGCAGCGGGTTGGCGGGTGCAAGCCCCGTTCTGGGGTACGCGCGCCGACCTGTCCACGGTGGTCGAGCTCGCGCGACGCGGAACGGTACAGGTGACGGCGACGACCCACCCGCTCGACGAGGCCGTCGAGGTCTACCACCGCTTACGCGAGGGTGAGCTGACCGGGCGGGCGGTGCTGATTCCACCGACTCTGGTGCGGTGAGCCACCCGCACGTACGGCAAGGGTAAACACACAAGTGGCCTCACGAGAGAACGGGCGATGAAGGTACTGGCGAAGGAAATGCTCGACCGGGCACAACGTGCCCCGGAACAGATCGCGGTGGTCGACGAGCTCGGCGAACACACGCTCGGCGAGGTCGTCACGGCGGCACAGGGGGCGGCCGATCGCCTCGAGGCGATCGATGCGCATGCGCCCACGGTGCTGGTGCAGGCCGACAACACCTGGCACACGGTGGCGGCGGCGGTCGCGGTCGGGCTGCGTGGCGGCGTCGTCGCGGTGTTGAGTCCGCACGCCTCGGCCGCGGAGTTCGAGCTCGCCGTCGCGGACATCGACCCCGATCTCGTGCTGGCCGCACCCGATTCACTGGACCACTGGGCGGTCTCCGCGGACCAGTTCCCGATCCGGGAACCCGCGTTCGGCGATCATCTGGTGTGCGCACGATCGCGCCCGTTCGGTCCGGTGGAACGCTGGCGCGGCGGTACGGCGATCGCCATGACGTCCGGATCGACCGGTCGGGCGAAATGCGTTGTGCAGTCCGAGGAGGCCATTCGGTACGCCTGCGATCGCACCATCGAGACCGTCGGCCTGCGCTCCGGCGAGTCGGTGGGTGCCTTTGTCCCGCTGTCGTCGGTGGCCGCGTTCTGTTTCGGTATGTATCTGCCCGCTTATCTCGGCGCGAGCATGGTATCGATCGGCAGATGGGCACCGGCGGAGGCGTTGTCGGCCATGGCGACTCACCGAGTCGCCTGGACCATGTTGGTGCCGACGATGGCGTTGCAGTTGTCGGTGGTCGACGGCGCGGAGGGCACGCTGTCGGCGCTGCGCGCGATGACCGTGGGCGGTGGGCCGATGAACGAGCGCGCGTTGGCCGACGCCGAGAAGCTGCTCGATACGACGTTCCTGCGGGTGTTCGGGATGTCGGAGTGCTTGGGGCACACCACGCCTCGGCTCGACGATCCTTCCTCGATCAGGCTGGGTCGCGACGGGCGCCCTTTCGACGGCACGGTGGTGCGGGCGGTCGACACCGCAGGAGAACCCCTGGGACCGGGCGAGGTCGGCGATGCCCAGGTGCGCGGGCCTTCGTTGTTCGTCGGTTACGCGCGCGAAGGGGTCCCGGTGGCGCCCGACCTCACCTCCGATGGTTTCCTGCCCACCGGGGACCTGGTGGAGGTCGCCGTCGACGGGTCCATCCGCGTGATGGGTCGACAGAAACAGATCGTCATCCGTGGCGGGCGCAATATCGATATCAACGAGATGGAGACGGCGATCGCGAGCCTGCCTGGCATCGTGCAGGTCTGCGTGGTCCCGGTGCCCGACGACCTGTTGGGCGAGCGGGCGGCCGCACTGGTGGTCACCGGTGGTGCCGAGTTGGCATTGGAGCAAGTGACCGTGCAGCTCGCGGCGGCGGGGGTGCCCAAGTTCAAGTGGCCCGAGTATGTGTTCACCGTGGCGGACCTTCCGCAGAATCGGGTGGGTAAATTGGCGCGGCCCGAGGCGATACGGTTGGCGACGCACCTGGCATCAACTGACCCGAATTCACCTCAGTGAGTTAGGCTCTCTCTATCCGTACACGCGAGATGTCTGGGGGCACGTTCACTCATGACCGTTGATACCGCAGTGGGGCGCGAAAGTCCCCGCTCGAAGCGAAGCGGCATTCTCACCGCAGCCATCGAGAAATTCGGGCGAATCGGTTACGAACACACCAAGTGGGCCTCGATCGCCGACGAGGTCGGCATCGGCCAGACCGCGCTCTACCATTATTTCGAGTCGAAAGCCCACTGTCTGCTCACTATCATGCGGCTCGAATTGGCCGACTCGGTCGAACGATTCGTGGCGGCCACCGAGAAGGAGGACGACGCAGAGCGTGCCCTGCGCGCCGCGGTCGCCGCCGCCTTGGACGCGACCCCGACCGACGCTCTGCAACGTCGAATTCTGCAAAACCACATGGACCTCCTTGCCGCCCCGCGCCAATCCGAGAAGGAGGAGGCCGAGCGGCTCCGATCACGGGAACTCGTGCAGGAGATCGAGCAGCACTGGACCGGGCTCGTAGCCAGGAATATCGACTCCGACTTCGACTCCGACCGCGATCCGCGCATGCTCGGACGGCTGGTACTCGGCATGATCATCAGCGTGTGGCGGTGGTACCGCCCCGACGGCGATCTGAGCCTCTCGGCGATCACCGAAACGGTCAGTGACGCGGCGATTCGAGTCGTGCGCGAGTAGATCTCCACGAGACCCCGACACAGGGTTTCGCATACTTTCCAAAACCGAACAGAATTCAGTTAGGAGATGCGGTGTACAACCTCATCGTTCTGGCGGCCCGCCCCAGCGATTGGTCGCACGATCAGTTCATCGAGTGGTGGCGCGGCGAGCACGCCGAAGTGACCTATCCCCTGCCGGGGCTCCTGCGCTGGCAGCACACCGAGCTGCTCGAGACGCCCGACGAGAGATCCGAGGGCTGGGACGGGATGTCGATCCTGAGCTTCGCGTCGCGAGAAGCACTCGACACCGCACTGGCCAGCCCGGAGTGGAAAGCCGCCGTGCGACACGTCGGGGCGATGCGCGGACGACGGATGATCTGGTACGGCGACGAACGCACCATGGTACCGCTCGCCGACGCGACGGCATGAGCGCCAGCTGGGCCGAGCCCGGCTGCTATCCGGTGGCCGACAACATATTTCGCATCCCGCTCCAGCTACCACAGGACGGGCTTCGCGCGGTCAATGTCTACGCCCTGGAAACCGACGACGGCCTCGCGCTCATCGACGGCGGCTGGCACCAACCGGGAACCTATGCCGAGCTCACTGCGGGTCTAGCCCGAATAGGCCGCTCCCCCAGCGATATTCACGACATATTCGTCACCCACATTCATCGCGATCACTACACCTTCGCGGTCGAGCTGCGGCGTAGACACGGCTGCCGTGTGCACCTGGGCGTCGACGAATCACCGGGTATCGACGCGATCCGCGCACTCGGCAGCAACGTGCCCGAAAGCTCCCTGCGGGAATTGCGCCGCGCGGGCGCCGACGACCTCGCCGCCCGCGCCCGCACCGAGGCGGGGACCGAACCCTTCCATGCGCAGGATTGGGACCGGCCCGACAACTGGATGCGTCCCGGCCCCGTCCCGCTCGCGGGCTGTCAGCTGGATGCGCTGGCCACACCGGGACACACCAAGGGCCACCTGGTTTTTCGTGATCGCGACCGAAAAATGATCTTCACCGGCGACCACCTGCTGCCGACGATCACCCCCTCGATCGGGTTCGAACTCGGCGAGTGGGAGCTGCCGTTGGGGAACTTCCTGCATTCACTGACCCTGCTCGCCGACAACGACGATCAGACCATGCTGCCCGCCCACGGCGCGCCGGGCGGAAGTGTCGGCGATCGCGCACGCGCGCTGCTGACCCACCACGACCAACGGTTCGACCAGATCATGGCGGCGGTATGCGAAGCGGCACCCTGCACCGGTCTGACGATCGCGCGGGCACTTGGCTGGACCCGACGCGAGCGCAGGTTCGACACGCTCGACACTTTCAACCAAATGGTCGCGACCTGCGAGACAATGGCGCATCTCGATGTCCTAGTCGCTCGAAATAGCTTGGTGGCCAACGACAATGATGGTGTGGCAGTGTTCACTGTGTGCTGAACACTGCCACACCGTCCGCTGCGAAACCCGCTCAAGCGCAGGTCCACCCACCGTCCACGTACAGTTCGGATCCGGTGATGAAAGTCGAATCGTCACCGGCCAGGAAGGCGACCGCCGCGGCCACCTCCTCGGCGCGGCCGAGCCGCCCCATCGGGGTATTCGCGAGCATCGCCCGGTGCCGCTCGCTGCCCTCGTACCGGGCGAGCAGTTGGCTGGTCTCGATGAAACCCGGATGGATCGAGTTGACCCGGACTCCCGCCCTCGCCCAGTGCAAGGCAGCGTTCTTGGTCATGGTCCGCACCGCGCCCTTCGCCGCGGCGTAGGCGAGACTGTTGCCGAGTCCGCCGACCGTGCCCAGGATCGAACAGATATTGACCACAGACCCGCCGCCGCTGCGCTCGATGAGCGCACCGGCGTGTTTCATGCCCAGCCAGGTCCCGGTCTGACTCACCTTGATCACCCGGTTGTACCGGTCGAGATCCTCGTCGACGACCGTGGCGGCACTGCCGATCGCGCCGTTGTTCACCAGTGCGTCCAGACCCGAGAAGCGTTCGGCGACACCATCGATCACGTCCCGCCACTGCTGCTCGACACTGATGTCCAAGGCCAAGGGCTGGTGGCGTTCGAGATGCGGAAGCTCGGCGGCCAGCCGCGCACAGGCGTCACGATCCACATCCGTCAGCACGAGCGAGGCATCCTCCTCGGCCAGACGACGCGCGATCTCCACGCCGATGCCACCGGTCGAGCCGGTCAGCAACACCACCTTCCCGCGCAGTCTCCCCGCACCGCCTGTCATCGTCGCCACCTGCGCCGTCCTCTCTGAACATCGATCCGAATCACAGATTGCTCAACACATTTCGACCGCCAACGAGCATCGCCGCCGAGACGCCCACCGTCGTCACCGCCGTCATCAGCAGGGCCATCGCGGCGACCAGCGGATAGGACCCGTTCTGCCACAGATCAAACAGCAACGTGCCCATCACCTGCGTGGTCGAGGCGCGCACCAGCAGCGACGCGGCGAACTCGTGGGTCAGCAGAATGAACATCAGCGCGACAGCACTGAGAATGGTCGGACGCATCAGCGGAAGCATGATGCGCAGGTTCGTCACCAGTGGCCCCGCGCCGCTGGTGGCCGACGCCTCGGTGTAGGTGTTGCCCAACGAGAGCAGCGCGGTCATCTGCATCCTGGTCGCGAACGGCAGCATCAGCACGATGTAGACGAGGACGATCACGGTTCGGGTGCCATACAGGATCAACG
Organism: Nocardia callitridis; assembly: GCF_039543305.1. NCBI lineage: Bacteria > Bacillati > Actinomycetota > Actinomycetes > Mycobacteriales > Nocardiaceae > Nocardia > Nocardia callitridis. The sequence goes on from NZ_BAABJM010000002.1 coordinate 1,446,376, forward strand.
GCGGCTCGGTGTAAGTGAGCAGGAACCCGACACCGAAGATCACCGCGGGGATGCCGAGAGGCAGTGCGGTGATGAAGTCCGCGATCAGGGCGAGTACTCGGAAGCGCCTGCCGCGCACCAGCAATGTCGCCATCACATATCCGATGGGCACGCAGATCGCCACCGCGATGAGCGAGGTGGACACGCTGGTCAGCACCGATTCCACAATCGAGGCGGTCGAGGCGAGAGTGCGGAAGTTGTCCAACGTCAGCAGATCCAGCGACAACGACCCCGACCAGTACGGCGTCAACGACACGATGACCAGCCCGACCAGCGGAATGACCAGCGCGAACAACGCGTAGATCACGAGCGTGGCCGCGGCCCAGGTCGAGCGGCGCGTAGTCGCCGCGAACGCCTTCCCGCCATGCGTGACGAACCGAGTCTGGTTGCCCAGCAAGACTTTCTGTACCAGCACGAGGGCGAGGCCGAACAGCACAAGGGGTGAACCCGCTGCGGCGGCCGCGGCGAAATCCGACGGCGACTCCGACACCCGGCGATAGATCTCGGTGGTGAGCACCTTCACGCCGTTGTTCTGCCCGAGCAACAACGGTCCGGTGAACTGCCCCAACCCCAGCAACAGCGCGATACCACCGCCGTAGATCAACGAAGGACGCAGCAGCGGAAGCACGACCCGAAAGAACACACCGACCGTCGAGGACCCGCTGATCTGGGCCGCCTCGAGATGTTCGGCATTGATGTTCTGCATGCCCGCGCTGACGAACAGATAGACGAACGACGTCAAACCGAAGCCGGTGAGGATGATGATCCACGGCACCGTGTACACGTCGATCGGACCGGTGTCTGAGCTACTCCACCAAGGCAATTCCCGCAACAGCACATTGAGGTAGCCGGGGCCTGGCGACAGCAGAAACGCCCACCCGACGATATTGGCGACCGCGGGCATCACGATCGGCAGGATCGGGACGATGCGCAGGAACGACAGCCGAGGCGGAAGTCGACTCGCGGCGAAGGCCAACAGTGTGCCGAGCACCATCGCGATCACCAGCGACCCGAGGGCGAGCGCGATCGTGGTCCGGATGGTCTCGGCGATGTCGTAGCGGGTGTACTGGCTGCGATAACCGCGTGCGCCGTCCGCGAATGCCAGCGACTGCAACTGGATCATCGGCAACACGACAAGATAGGCCAGCACCGCGAGCAGCGCGAGATATCCGATCCTGCTTCGCCACTGCGTCGGGATCGCGAAGGAGCGGGCGGAGGTGCTGCTCATCGTCGCCATCAGGCGTGTCCTCCTACCGTGGCAGGCGGTGCCGTCGGCTCCTGCGCGTGCGCAGCGCCGTCCGCGGCGAATACCCGAAGGCTCGCGGGCGAGAAACTAACGACCACTTCGGCGCCGGACGCGCTGGCGCGCAGGGCCGAACCGTGTTCGGCCGCGTCAGCGCGCAGGGCCAATTGTTCGGTGCCGGTCTTGACCGTCACATCGAAATGGCGGCCACCGTACTCGTAGGTGATCAGTTCGGCGTGCAGTGCGACATTGCCGGACGGCACCTCCTCGATCGAGCGGTGCAACGACACGTCGTCGGGTCGGAGCCGAGCAACCGCCGACGTCGTGCGGTCGGCCGCATCTCGCACCACCGCGTGCGTCAGATCGAGAGCGTCACCCGCCGACGTGCTCCAGCCGTCGTGGCCACGGTGCAATTCGAGTCGGTTACCCATGCCGATGAACGCGGCGACGTACTCCGAGATTGGGTTCTCGAAAACCTGCTCGGGCACGTCGTACTGCTCGATCTTGCCGGACTTCATGATCGCCAGGCGATCACCGAGCGCGAGCGCTTCGGCTTGATCGTGGGTCACGAACACGGCGGTGAAGCCCAGTCGCTGATGCAGCTGATGGATTTGCAGGCGGACCTGGTCGCGCAGTCGCGCGTCGAGATTGCTCAACGGTTCGTCGAACAGCACCAGATCCGGCTGTGCGACCAGGCCGCGGGCCACCGCGACGCGCTGCTGCTGACCGCCGCTGAGTTGCGCGGGATAGCGATCGAGCAGCGCACCACAGTCGACCGTCTCGGCCGCGGCTTCGACCGCCCCCTCGGCGATCGCCTGCTTGCGCTTGCGCACCTTCAGCGGATACCGGATGTTGTCGCGAACGGTCATGTGCGGCCAGAGCGCGTAGGACTGGAAGACCATGCCGATATTTCGCTTGTGCGGGGGCACGTTTCGCCGGGTTCGACCGTCGAAGACGAGGTGGTCCTTGAACGCGATCGACCCGCCCTGCGGTGTTTCCAGGCCGGCGAGGCAGCGCAGCGTCGTCGTCTTCCCGCATCCGCTGGGACCGAGCAGGACGAGGAATTCGCCCTCCTCGATCTCGAGATCGAGTTGATCGACGACGACGTTCGATCCGTAGGTCTTGGTGAGACCGGCGACTGTGAATGGCGACGTCATTTCATGCCTTCTGTGTCTGTTTTTTCGGGGTGTGTACGCCTGCGGAGATACCGCCGTCGACGAGCAGGTCGGCGCCGGTCATGTATGCGCTGTCCGCGCAGGCCAGGAACGCGATCACTCCGGCCACCTCGGCGGGTGTGCCGCGTCGTCGCATCGGAATACTGCGTACATAGGCGTCGATGTCGTCGTTCGCGAAACCCGCACTCGCGGTGATCTCGGTGGCGACGCTGCCTGGGCATACCGAATTGACTCGGATTCCGCGTTGGGCCAGTTCCAGCGCCGCCACCTTGGTCAGCGCGCGGACGCCGAACTTGGCGGCGCCGTAGGCACCCAACTCGGCCGTGGCCAGCACGCCGCGCAGTGAGGACACGGTCACGACAGCCCCACCCTCGCGCATGGCCGTCGCGGCAGTGCGCAATGCCAGGAAGGTGCCGACCAGATGCTGGTCGATCATCGTGCGGAACTGTTCCAGCGTGGTGTTCTCCAGTGCTGCCTTCATGGCCGTGCCCGCACTGTTGACCAGAACATTCGGCGGATGTCCCGCCCATCGCATCTCGGAAACGACTGCTGCCCAATCGGACTCGGCGGTGACATCGAGCCGCCGGTAGTGCGCGCCAGGACCGAGGCGCGCCGCACGCGCACGCCCGGCGTCGTCGTCCACATCGGTGAGGTAGACGGTCGCGCCCCGGTCGACGAGCAGTTCCGCCGTCGCGCCGCCGATCCCGCCCGACGCCCCTGTCACCAGCGCGTTGACACCGCGTAGCGGCTCAGCTATCTCATCCATTGCTGCCCTTCGTCGGTGAGGTGGTCGGATGGTCCGCGCTCAGTTCTGGAAACGCTTGGACCACTCTTGGGAGTACTGCGACACCTTTTCCGGCGACAGGTCCTTGGTGTCCGGGGAAGCAATCTGCTGGGCCCGCACGACCGCGCCGGGAATATTCGGCAGCGCTGCGGCATAGCCGGAGTTGAGCGCAGTCTGCCCCTCACGGGTGGCCATGAAATCGACCAGCACCTGCGCGGCGTTCGGATGCGGCGCCACGCTCAGTACGTGGCTGTACCAGGGTGTGCCCCATGGCGACTCCGGCAACGCCCAGTTCACCGGTGCGCCCGCGGCGACTTCGGTGACCAAGGGTTGCACCGAAGGGGTAACCGCGATCTCGCCGGAGGTCAGCGCCTGGGCAATACCGAGCGCGCTCGGATACACCCTGGGCTTCAACTCGGCGATTCGCTCCCAGTAGTCCTGGCCGTAAGTTTCGGCGTAGTACCGGTACATGTCGACGTAGGAGGCGATCCCCGTCGGGTTGACGATGCCGATCTTGCCCCGATATTTCGAATCGAGCAGGTCGCGTGGCGTACGCAGCCCCTGCGGAACGGCGGAGGTGTTCCAACCGAGCGCGAAGACGGCGGCGCTGCCGAGCGCGAACCGATTCGCGATCACGCTGGTGTCGGGCTGATACTCGGGGGCGCGCAGGTTCGGGCCGATCAGGTCGGTGGAGTAGACACCAGACTGTGCGGCGTTGTCCACCCATGTCGCGTCGGTCAGCATGTGCACGTCCGCCGTGCCTCTGCCGGTCTTGTGCTCGGTCTCCACGCGGGGGTTGATGTCGGAGTCGGTTCCCCGGATGAACTCGAGGTCGATGCGTGGGTACTTCGCCTCGAACGCCCGTTCCAGTACTTCGAGATTGGCTGGTTTCTGGCTGGAGTAGAGCAGGACCCTGCCCTCGTTCTCCGCGGCGGAGACCACCTCCGACCAGACGCCGGACACTGGTTTCGTCGTCCCCGGCGCCCCGCCACACGCGGTCAGCCCAGACACGACGGCCGCGACCGCACCTGCGGCCACAACCTTGAACAGCGATTTCATGATGCGACTTCCTTCTCGAGGATCACCGAAGTCCGCGTAACTGAACTGATGTCAGTTTGAAACGTAGGCGAGAAACCATTGTGGTGTCAATCACTCTGTGGCAATAATATGAAGTGAATCCAGTTCAAGGGAGAGTTCGTGACCGCTTCGCCGATGTCGGCACCGATGCAGATCGGACCGTTGCACCTGCGCAATCGCCTCGTCGCGACCGCACACGGGTCCGGGGCGGTCGCGGGCGGCCTACCCCAGCCGGGTGACGATGCCTACTGGAGACGATGCGCGAGCGGCGGCGCCGCGATGGTGATCGCGGGCGGGACCGTGGTGAGCCCGGAGTCGGCGAATCGAATCGGCAACACCACAGAGGCGTGGCGGCCCGACGCCGTCCCGGGTCTGCGCCGTCGCGCCGCGGCCGTCGCTGGCGAGGGCGCGGTGCCGGTATGTCAGCTGGTACACCTTGGGCGCGAAACACTGGGAGCGCAGATCTGGGGGCACCCGATCGCCCCGTCCGCCCTACGCTCACCACGAGAGCCGGTCGCGGCGAGAACCATGACCGAAGACGATATCGACCGAGTCGTGCGGGATTTCGTCGTCAGTGCCGAACACGCGCGTGCGGCAGGCTTTCCCGCGGTCGAACTACATGCCGCGCACGGCTACCTGCTGGCGCAGTTCCTGTCCCCCGCCTCGAACATCCGCGCCGACGCGAACACCCTCGACGGCCGTGGCCGTATCCTGCACCGGCTGCACAGCGCGATCACCTCGGCCTGCGCGGATCTGGTTGTCGGCGTGCGCGTCTCGCTCGACGGCGCCGAAGAAGCCGGGCTGGACATCGACGGGCTGTGCGCGGTGCTGTCGACGCTGGAAATGTTCGATTACGTCAGCGTGACGGCGGGCGTGCGCACCACCTACGTCCGCGATATGGCCACTACGGCGCCACCGCTGGCGCCACACATCCCACGCCTGCGCGCCGCGACGACCAAGCCTCTCCTGGTCGCACAGGCGATCCGCACCCGACGCCAGATCGAGGCCGCGTTGCGCGCGGGCGCCGACCTCGTCGGCATGGCCCGTCCGTTCATCGCCGACCCGATGTTCGCCGACAAGATGATCCGTGGCGACGACCACGCGATTCGGCCCTGCGTCTCGTGCAATGAAGACTGTCGCACCTTCACCCCGACGTTGCTGTGCTCGGTCGATCCGACCTTGGGGCCGCCGGGCACCGACGCACGCCCGGCGGCCCCGCTGCGGTTCGGCCCAAAAACGGTGCGCACCCGCCGCGTCGCCATCGTCGGCGCGGGACCGGCAGGGCTGGAATCCGCACTACGCCTCGCGCACAGCCACGACACCACCCTCTTCGAGGCGAGCCCGCACATCGGCGGGCAGCTGCGACTGGCCGCGCAAGCCCCACACCGGGCGGGATGGTCCCGACTGCTCCGCTTCTACGAAGACAACCTCGATGGCGTGACACTCCGACTCGGCCAACGGGTGACACCCGAACAGCTCGACGACTTCGACGAGGCGATCATCGCGACCGGGGCGAAGGAAACCGTCACGGCCGGGTCCTCGTCCTCGTCCTCGGCTATTCTCGACCGCCACCGGGTCTGGCCGGGAAATCGGGTAATCGTTGTCGACGACGGGTTCGGCTACTGGACCACGGTCGGCGCGATCGAGTCGGCGTTGGCGGTCGGCGCCGACGTCACCGTTCTGATCCCCGGGCCGTCGTTCGCGCCAACGATTCCCGACGAGAGTCGGGCGCAGTTGCTACGTCGCTTGGCGGGCGCACCGGTGGAGTTCATCGTCGAAGCTGCCCTCACCGACGTGCGTCGCGACGGCGCGAAAACGGTCGTCAGCTATCGACATCTGTTGTCCGGCCGCGAATCTCGCTTACACGGCGATCATGCGATCGTGGTGGGCCAGCGCGTGGCCAGTGAGTGGCGTCCGTTCGAGCGACGCGCTCGGCACGCCCGAATCCAAGTGATCGGCGACGCGCTCGTCCCACGCCGCGTCGCGCACGCCATCGCCGAGGGGCACGCCGCGGCACGAGCGATCATCACCGGATCCGCCGCCGAACAGCCCACGGCGCACACAACGTGATGCGGCGACCTCGCCGAATGATCACCGCTGAGGCCCGAGATCGACAGCCCCGAATTTCCCGGTAAGAGCACGAGCCGGTGACGGGCAGGCGGCACGCTCGCAATATGAATTGACTTCAGTTTATGCACGGTGCGACGCCCAGCCCGGCAATAGCGCAGAGGGAGTACGAATGCAGGAGATCCACACCGACGTGCTGATAATCGGCGCGGGCATGGCCGGGGCGACCGCGGCGGCACGATCGCTGGAACACGGCAACACCGTCGTAGTGGTCGAGCGAGCGCCGACCATCGGCGGTTCGGCGTTGTACGCGGGTTACGCGTGGACAGCGCCGAACCACGCGGTGATGGACGAAGTGAACCCGAACGGCGACCTCGCGCTGCGCCGAGAACTCGTCGACGGCTTCCCGGCGGCGATCGCCTGGGTTCGTTCGCTCGGCGTCGAATGCGGCGCGGCCATGACCGTTCTGCGCTACGGCATCGGGCATCAGTTCGACACCAACCAGTACGTCGATGAATGCCGACGCCGGATCAGCGCGCAGGGGCGACTGTTCACCGAAACCAACACCCTCGCACTGCGTACCCTCGACTCTGCCGTCGTCGGGGCCATGCTGCGGCTCGCCGATGGCTCCGAATGCGAGATACGCGCCACCGCAACGATTCTCGCGACCGGTGGCTTCCAAGCCGACCCCGAACTGGTCGCCGCGAAAATTCACCCCGCCGCGGGCGAGATGCCACTGCGCTCGAACCCGACCAGCTCCGGGGACGGTCTACGGCTGGCCGAATCCGTCGGGGCCGCGACGAGTCGGCCCCACTCCGGGTTCTACGGGCATCTCGTGCCCACCGAGATCACGTTCCGCGACCCCGGCGATTTCGTGGCGCTTTCGCTGTACTACAGCGAGCACGCCCTGCTGTTCGACGTGAACAATCGCCGATTCACCGACGAAACCCTCGGCGACCACCTGACGGCGATGCAGCTGCTCCAACAGCCAGGAGCGCGCGGGCTGTTGGTCGCGGACGACCGTGTCTATCGCGAATGGATCCGCGCCAGCTACGTCGAGGGCGCGGTCGCCATCGACAAGTTCGATCTCACCCAGCGGCGGGCCGGGCGCTGCGGCGTCGCCGAGACGCTCGACGACTTCACCTACCTCCCACAGGAATGGGGTTACGACGGTCCGGCGATCGCCGAACAGATCCGCCGCGTCAACAACGCGGGCGCGGCAGTGCAGCCGCCACGCACCCACGACTCGACGCCCCTCGACCAGGGGCCGTACTACGTCATCGAGGCGCGCCCCGCCCTGACCTTTCCCTTCCACGGCATCCGCATCGATGCGCACGGCCGAGTACTCGCCACCAACGGGCGCGCGATCGAGGGACTGTTCGCGGCCGGATCCGACATCGGCGGGCTCTACGACCACGCCTACGCGGGCGGCATCGCCCCGGCACTTGTCTTCGGCCTGGCCGCGGCCGACACCGCGAGCCTGCCCCGAACGTCTGTCTGACCCACCCGAATCCCCCGACTCCATGATGAGGAAGAGAGAAACAATGAAGTTCACCAAGTCCGTCATCGCGCTCGCGCTGGCCACCACCGCCACGATCCTCGGCGCCACCACTGCGGCGGCCGCGCCACCCACGCTCGACGTCGACCTGATGCCCGGAGTGAACTATCGGGCGTATCAGGACGGCGACACCGCGGTGATCAGCGTCGACTCGGGCAAACTCATCGTCGACCACGGCCGATTCCAGATCCGCTCGGACTCCGGCGACATCCTGGCCGGAGTGCCGCTGGAGTTCAACATCGATGACATCGCCTTCCCGATCGACGCCGAAATCGACGGCAACACAGCACGACTCACGCCGAGTGCCGATATGAGCCGCGCCAACTACAACCCGGTGGCCCTGCCCTTCGAGGACTCCGCACCGTGGAAGAGCCCGTACGACAGAGAGGTCGCGGCCTGGACCAGGATGACCTCCACCATCTCCACCAGCTCGATCATCGGCGCGGTCGTCGGTGCCGTCGGCGCGGGCACGATCGGTTGTCTACTCGGCGGCGCGGCGGGCACGGTCCTCACCGGACCCCTTGCCACCCTTTTCGGTGCCGGTCCGCTCGCCGGATGCCTGATCGGCGCCGCGGCGCTGGCCCCCATCGGGGTGCTCTCGGGTGCGGTCTTCGTCGGTGCGCCGGTGGCGATCGCCGCGTTCATCCAGTACCAGACCACGATCAACGCACCGTTCCCCGGAAACTGACCCGTAAATCGCCCTACCGCCGCCCAGCGCACGCTGGGCGGCTTCGGAGGTTAGCCATGCCCCGTACGAATCGACAGTGGTCGCTGGCGCGCACCCCGCGCGGCCGACTCACCACCGACGATCTGGCCCTGGTCGAATCGCCGATTCCCCAAATCGGCCCGAACGAGATCCTGGTACGCAACACCTGGCTGTCGATCGATCCCTCGATTCGAATCAGGCTCTCCTCGACAACTCCGCTCGGCTACCTCCCCCCGATCCGCCCCGGCGAACCACTGGTGGGTCTGGCGCTGGGCACGGTGATCGACACCCGCAACCCCGACTTCGCGGTCGGCGATCTCGTCTCGCACATCTTCGGTTTCCGCGACTACGCGGTGATCGGCACCAGAGCGGACACCATCGGCGGCTACGGCCTGCCGACCAGGATCGATACGCGGGGCATGCCACCACAGTGGTACCTCGGCCCACTCGGGAGCTCCGGTTTGACCGCATACGCCGCGCTGACCGAAGTCCTCCAACTACGTCAGGAGGACACGGTCTGGGTTTCCGCTGCCGCGGGCGGAGTCGGCGCCATCGCCGCCCAGATCGCCAAGTTGCGCGGGGCAACGGTCCTCGGCTCGGCGGGTCGTGCCGACAAGGTCGAGTTCCTCCGGCAGGAACTCGGCATCGCAGCCTTCGACTACCACGATCCGACACTGCACGAGTCGTTGGCCGAGCTCGCACCCGACGGAATCGACGCGTACTTCGACAATGTGGGCGGCGACCATCTCGCTGCGGCGATGGACAACCTACGACCACGCGGACGCATCGCCGTCTGTGGTGCGGTATCCGGATACGACGGCGCGCCCCACTCCGGCAATCCCGACCTCTTCCAGATCGTGTCGAAAGAACTACGCATACAGGGGTTTCGCGCAGGATCATACAACCACCTCGAAGGCTCGATGCGGCAAGAAGTGGGCGGCTACCTCACTGCGGGCGACATGGTCTATCACGAAACGATCTTCGACGATCTGACACAGGCGCCAACCGCACTGCTGGCCATGTTGGCCGGGAAAACCATCGGAAAGACGCTGTGTCGCCTAACTTCCGAATAGGGTCGGTGGATCTGGGCCTGGCCGATAGCCACTCTCGTCGAACTTCCCCACCTGTCCTCGCCGAAATTCCCCACCCGTGAGCGGTGTCGTTTATAGGGGCTCGCGGTTGCCGGTGGTCGCCCGGCGGCGGGTGTCGGCGGTGGCTTGTGGTCACGGAGCAGTGACCCGATCGTGCACCAGCCCCGCTGGCCTCGGCGGTGCCCTGGTGAGTTGGATGAGGAACCTCAACTACATCCGCAACTGCTGCGCTCACCACTCACGACTGTGGAATCGAGGTATCGACGTCCAGCTCTCCCCCGTCACCTATTGCTGATACCTGATCTGAGCCACGCCGCCTCGCCAGCCCTGACGAAGCGGGTGTACGCATCGCTGGCCGTCCTCGCCTACCTCCTTGAGCAGATCTGCCCGGGTTCGAGCTGGCGCCCAGACCTCGTAGCTCATATCCAAACCGGGCTCGCTGCGTTGAGCCGCAATGACTCCGAGATGGGTTTCCCTCTCGGGTGGACAACCGAACCTCTTTGGCAGTGACAGCTGGAGCACTCCCTGTCGATGTAAGGAATCAAGACATCCCTGACTCCCTGTTATCAAGTGACGCTTGACGGATCCGATGGCTTGACGCCAGCCCCGGTGACGTATAAGCGAGTGATGGGCTCGAGGTTGTATCCAGGCAGAAGTACTGTGGCACAACCGGTGTCGAAATCGATATTGACCAGCTGTGCCGCAAGGAGATTAGTAGACGCGCCGCTCGGTTGCCCGGCGACGGATCTCCGCGCGCCAGCCCGGTCGGCTAGATCCCCGTCGGTACACGATCATCCGAGGATGCGGCCTTGGGCAGCGTGCTATTCGGCGATTGTGAGCCGACGGGCGTGCTTGATCTCCTGGAACGTTTCGTAGTCCTTCTCCCGACCCAAGGACTTCAGCAGTGCCTTCAGCTTGTCGGAACTCAGCGACGGCACGACACACTGGGCGAACAGTTCCGGCTCGTTCGCTTCGACCATCGCAGCGCTGATTCGGCGGCTCTTGACCACTCGATCCCAGGTCGCGACTCCCTTGATACCGACACTGGTGCCGATAGCGAGTTTGAGTTCGGTCTCCACCCTCTCCCGAGCCGCGACCGCCTCCCCGTATTCCTGCTGGATCCGCACTTCCTCGTCGCGCAGCTTGAGTTCGGCCTCGATCTTCTGCCGAGCTTCGACCGCTTGCCCGTACTCCTGATGGATCCGCACTTCCTCGTCGCGCAGCTTGATCCACTGGGTCCGCAACTGTTTGGCGGCGTCGTCGCAAGTCCTCAAATCCATGTCTGGTTCGATGGTTTCAAGCTGTTCGATTCGGCGCTGCTTAGGCAGTTCCTCGGTGACCCAGATCCGGCAGTGTGCGAACAGTTCGGCGGCCTCATCCTCGGTCAGGCTGTAGATCTCCGAGCCGCCGTCCACACTGCGGCGGTCTGCCCAGGTGATCTTGATGTACTTCTCGAGCGCGCTGTGCTCGTCGGTCTCGATCGCGTCAAACAACGACAACGGGTGGGCACAGTTGGTTTGCAGTGTGGACCGCCGCTTGGCCGGTGTGGCTGTGGTTTGGCCGATCTTGAACAAATCCTCCGTGCCGTGACGAAACCCGTAGATGTAGCCCATCGTGAACTCCCCTGTGCTGGTTGCCTTTCGGGCCAACCCCTGCGCCCGATCCGATGTTGGGGATGCTCCCACGACCCACCGACAACAATCTCCGTTACTGCTGAACTCAAGTACTCCGCGCGGACCCGCGCCGGATCGCAAAACGCCTGCGCGCCGACGCTGCCGACTGCGGCGAGTACGCAAACCGACCGAGGCAACGCCGATCCCTCGCGCACGATCGCCAGCCACCGCCAGGTGGACGCAAACGCTGTCATACGCGAGTTGCCCCCACACCCAGCCCAGTCGCCGGTCGTTGCCACTCCACAGAAGCTGCTCACCGCCCGCGCCGCGACCCGACACGGGTCCCTGGCAAGAGCATAGAGTTTTCTTGCAACGGCATCGGCGTGGAACGCTCTCCAACGGTATCGTCCAAGCGCGGTCGGTGGTCCGGGAGCTAGCTTGGGCGGGCGGCGGTCGACCTACTGACGGCGGTAGCCGCGGTCACGGAACCCTGCTGGCAGAAAGCCGAATTTCCCAGCTACACCGCACGGTCAGGCAAGAGCGCTCACTCGTTGCAGGTATAACCAGCGCGTGAGCGCGAGCATGTCCGGCCGGACTCCCCCGACGGCGCGGTTTCACCAGCCCCTCTACGGCGTTGCGCCGACACCGACACGATATCAAGTTGACCTGCCAGCATCTGGACTTGCAACGAGAGCGGTTGTCCAGGGCCTATCGCGGAGCGCGTTGTCACAGTCGCTCCCGAAGCAACAGCAACGGCCTCCGCCGCAGAAACATCGACCCGAGCATCGCGACGAAGGCGGGGAAGACTTTGGCTGTCCAGTGTTTCGCCTTGTTACCGATATAGTCGGCGGTCCGGGCTATGAACTCTCCCAGCCTGCGGTTCGAGTCCTGTTCCAGGCGAACCAGAGCCCGTACAATGTGACGAACGTTCCGACCAGCTCGAGCCAGTCTCCGACTGTCTCCATCGCGATACCGTAGTGCCACCCGCGCAGTTGTGTTCCGCAGGGTCGGGTACGCGCCACACGTGAGGCATCGAAACTTGCCCGCGGTCCTGGCCGACGGTATGGCGAACCTTCGGAGCACTCGGATCGAGCGACTGGGTTGCCGGCTGTCGTGGGCGCCGGGGCCAAGCTTGATGGGATTACGCCACCAGTGGACAGCCCGGGAACCGGATCACGATGTGCGACAGGACGAATCGCGATCCGGTCGGATTCGACGGGCGGATCGACGAGGCTGCGCAGCGGCACCGGGAACGGGTCGAGCAGGGCCGTACGTGGGCGGGGCGCGAGCCCGCGCTGTCGGTGCTGCTGTTCGGACCGGGTGGTCATCGCATCGCTGAATTCCACTGGCAGCGGTCCGCCGATCGAATGGGCGATCCACGACGCGAACACCTGCGAACAGTTCCGCGGCGCCTGCACCTGGGTGTCACGCGAGAGTTCCTCGAGGCTCACTCCGGCGGGCAGCAGCGTCCTGCCATACAGGGGTAGGCGGTTTCGGGAAGCAAGCGTCGAACGGAATGATTCGAAGATCGAGCGTATGCGGATGTGCCGGACACGTTCCTGGAGATGCCGAAGCCGTGCGCATCAGTCTTCGTCGAAAACGAGGATCGTGACAACAATCCCGCTGCCTACGCCGACCACCACCGCGTCGAACACATACCGTGTCACCGGATTCCAGCTGCTATCGCTGTAGGTGTTACTCCACCAATGACTTCCATGACCGAGAAGGCGGACCAGCGAACCGAACACCTCAGCTGCCTTGACCCGGTCATAGCGTCCGCGTGAGCCGTAGGCGAGCGTGGTCGAGGCGATGCGGATCAGCCGGTGTACAGCCCCGGCTACGTCAACCTCGAGGAGGCGGTCGGCCAATTCCGCAGAGGAGTCCGGAACATCTACGGGCACCTTGGGATACCACCGCTCGAGAACACCGAGGCCTTCGATCAGTGCGAACACTTCACGTGGCATCCGCGCCGCATCGCCGAGATTTGCCCACGCATGCATCTCCCCATTGCCGTGCGGTCCGCTCGAGCCGGACAGCAGAGCGCGGATGCGGTCAAGGCGATCGCCGACCGGCAGAACGTCGGAAGTCACGCCGCCCACCTTCGCACGGCTGGTCTTTCGACGCCCAGCCGCACAGGACGCGCAACGCCGCTCGCCGACTCAACTGCCAACCGCCGGATTTCCGAAGGTGGTGTGGGCGCTGGGCTTCAAGTTCGGCTCCACCGTCGACGGCAAGGCGGTGATGATCGCGTCGATGGTCGATGAACACCACCCGCGAGTCGCTACTGCGCCTGGTGGAACGCTCGATCACCGCCGAGCGGCTCGTCGCCGAGCTCGCGAAGGTGTTCACCGCACGCGGCGCGCCACCGCGAGTGCTGCGCACGGACAACGGTCCGGAGATGATTTCGCACGTGCCGCAACAGCTGTTCGGTAATCGGGTGGGGATTGTCCACATCCCGCCGGGGACGCCGTGGAACAACGGGTACGTCGAATCGTTCAACCGGCGGCTACGAGCCGAGTGCCTCAACCGCAACCACTGGGCGAGCTGCTCGAGGCCCGGGGAGTGATCGGCGATTTCAAGGACTAACACAACCGGCGGCATCGGCATTCGGCGCTGGGCTATCTGACCCCGGCCGAGTACGCAGCGGCCTGCAACCACGCCCACCACCCGGTGGCGTGCAGCATCACCTGAAACTGGATCGAAAACAACCCGGATTCAAACACCGAGTGGTCGCACCATCGGGGACCGGCCAATAGGACGTGCCGTGCCTCGTTGTGGATCACCGCCCCACCACGTGAGACGCTGACACACAGCAGATGTGGCATGAATCACATGACTGAGGGCAGCATGCCCAACCTGCGCACATACATCCCTGACAGAGGTGCCGCTATTACGCGTATATTGCGCGCCAGGATCACACACTTCAAAAAAACCATCTGACCTGCGAACTACTGGTGGGCCTAACGCTGATCAATCCGAACCATCCCACGGCCGAAGGGCCCCGGTTGCGCATCAAGCCGGTAGGCGCTCGGTAGGTCATATCCAAGACATGACCTGCCGGTTCAGCGAATCGTTGATGATCGGCACGCGTCACGCGCCGATTGTTCGGCGGCTGGCCCCCCGCGTTGTCCTGCTGCCGCCGCAACCATTCGGAACCCGCTCGATATGTGGCACTACACAATGTCGGTTGGGCCGGGTTGGGCTCGTCGGAATGCTTTGCGTTCGGATCTTGCGATGACCAGGTCAGGGTTTCGTCTGTGTAGTTCAGCGACGATGTCGTCCAGCGAGATCGGGCGCAGCCAACGCTCCGAGATGGTGAGCGGGAAGCCGACCGTGATCTTGCCCACCGGGCTGTAGATCCATCTGGACCAACGGCTTTCGGCAAGCCTTGGGTTGGAGTCGACCAGTTCGACGGCCAGGTACCTCATGCCGTGGGCTGTGATCAGATGGATGCGCGATATAACAGCCCATGGGATTCGACCGAATGGGCTGAACGTCACCCCATTATCGTCGACTGTCAGGTCGGGTACGGGACGGATGATGTGTCGTAGTCCGAGGAGGAGGGCAGCGATTCCCACAGCGATCGGCGCCACCACAGGGAATGTCAGCGGCGAGTCTGTGGTGGTGGTTACGAGCAGCAACAAGCCGACTGCGATCCCGATCAGACCCAACGCCGTTATCTCTACCCAACGGACCCACGAAGATTGAAAGATACTCGGTGGTGTTCGTATGTCCTGAGGCTGGTCCACACCCTGGACTGTAGCGGTCGTTCGGACAGGCCGACACAGCATTGACGTCGAATGGTCGCCCGGGAGCGTATGGATGCGCTCAATTCGGCATGAGCGCTCGAAACCATGGGTGCCGCCACCAGTGCCGCTGCGCACCAACACTTTCCGCCCGACCGGTAACGACATAGACTTACGCACCGAGAAGGTGCTCCAACACCCTCGAAATTTGTTCCTAGACAGTCGAATTATCGCAGGCAGGAGCACTTTTTTACTAATTCCGGCACGCAATATCCGAATTGGCATGAACGCGCGAGGCTAATTATTGGCGCGTTGGATAGAGCGCCGGACCAGGCCACGGATGCCGGGGAGCTGGATGGCGCGGAGCATTAGTTCACCGGCCCACACATGTGTGCGTGACGGCGGGGCGAATCGGCTGATTCCTTTGCGGGCCAGTGCCTGTCGTTTGTGTACTTCCGGACGCAACGTGTTCTCCCAGGTGCCGAGAGCGATGGGAATGTCGTCGCCGTGTGCCGCTAGCGCGGCGCCGAGCTGGTCGGCGCCGTCGAGAGCAAGGGCGGCGCCGTAGCCGGCGAATACCGTTACGCACCATGCTGCGTCCCCGAGCAGGACGACCCGGTCGTGACTCCAGCGGTCCATCACGATTTGGCCGACCGAGTCGAAGTAGGCGGTGGCTGGGTCGGCCTCGAGTTGGTGGAGGGCGTCGGCGACACCGCCTCCGAGGTCCCCGAACGCTCGTGTGAGCGCGGGTGCGGTGCCGAGAGCCAGTTCGGCACCCGGGTCGGGGCTGCGGTAGGTGAAGAACGCCGAGGACCGTTGCGGTCCCAGGTTCATCACCGCAGCTGTGCGTCCGGGGCCGATAAAGGTGGTGCCGACGCCTTCCGGTACGTGCTCGGGAACTGTTTTCAGCGGAAACGCGCCGACCATGTGGCCCAGGTCCACGAAATATTCGGACTCGGCGCCGAATACGAGCTCGCGGACTCCGGAGTGCGCGCCGTCGGCGCCGACGAGGAGTTCGGTATGCAGGTGGGTGTCGTCACTGAGGGTGACCACGACTTCCCCGGCGGTCTGGGCGACGGCCTGCACGGTGGTACCGAAACGGATGTCGACGAGGTGGGCCACGGCGTCGTACAGCGCCGACTCCAAGTCGCCGCGGAACAAGCTCAGCGCCTGGTTCCCGACAGCAGCCTCGGTGACAGCGGCCGGAATTTTGAACTTCTCCCGGCCGTCCGCGTGGACGAGGACCGAGGTGAAGAACCCGATATCGCGCGGAGTCAGCGCCGGTATCAGCCCGAGCCGCTCGGCGGCGGCATATCCGGGCCCGTGCAGGTTCACCAGGTAACCGCTACTGCGACGACTCGGCGCGCGTTCGACCACGACAACGTCCCAACCTTGCTGATGCAGCCGCAACGCGGCGGCCAAACCAGCGATACCGGCGCCGACGACCAATGCTCGCCTACCCGATGTCTTGGCGCGATGGCGTGCGGCATTCTCGTGAGCTTCCATGTGAGACTCCTGTATCGATCCGTTGTCGGCGAAAGCCGTCCGAGCTGTCGCCATGCCGTCAACTAATAGTTGACGGCAACTGGATCGTCAACCTATGGTTGACGAATGGATCGACAGGTGCCGGCCCACGACGTGATCGTCGCGATCGAGCGGGCCCGCCCCGCTGGATCAGTTGGCAGCAGCAGTGATTCACGCTGCGCACCGGTTGCGGCTGGCCGATCAACTACTGGACCATTTCGCGGACCAAGCCCGGCACGCACTCCTCGCCGACGAGCTTTCCGAGCGTGAGGCAAAAGCGCTCGTGGAAGCCACAGGGCCACAGCGTCGAACAAGCTCGACAAGATGCACCCGGCTGGCCGGAGTGATCACGCAGAATTTTCTCAGTGGTGCTCCACCATCCGGCCTTGGCGCCTTTGTTCAGTGGATCTGCAATGAGGTAGACGACGCGCCCAACCGCATGGTTAGCCGCATACCGCAGGAGATACTGACCCGCATGCAATTTGAAGAGATCACCCCCGAGACCTACCGATGGGCACTTCGGGAGCTTGCCGATCGTACGACCGCCTCCAGGCATTCGTTGGTAAACACCGTCACCAGCACGCCCTCTGGGCGCGGGCTGCTACGAACTGCGGTACCGGGACCGGGCCGGTGCCTACCGCATGTTCTATGTAGTGAAGTTCGGGGACGCCGTGTACGTGCTGCACACGTTCACCACACGGTGGGCATGGGCCTGAAGTCCAGTGGGGTTTGCCCGGTCTGCACGCGGTGCAGCCTTCTCAACCGTCGACTCCGCCACTAGTTGCCAATGACACTGCCCGCTGTCCAGGTCGACCAGCACGACAACCACAGGAATCGAAAAGTCCAACCAGTATTCGAAGTGTGCTGCCATGTCGCGGAACCACCAGCCACCCTCGGCGGCAGGTGAATCGAAGTAGCTCCCGCCGGTCTTGATCTGAAGCGCGATCAACCTACCGAGAACCGCTTCGTCGTCGACCACCTCTATGTGTGCGTCGATCCCATAGTCCTCGAACGGCTGCTCCCGGAACACCCAGCGCATACCGCTCTCGATCGCGTGCCTGGCTTGCGTTACCCCGGCACTAGCGGTCCACGCGGAAGCGGTACGACGCATCATCCGGCCATCTTCGCGCATGAGCAGCTCACCCACCCACCCGAATCGGAGCCGACCGGCCCGTGGCTGCTGTCGAACGGCGCCCCCGGCTCCGGGCGGCATCAACCACCGCGACACCCACGGCCGACCACAAGCTGGCGTCAAGCAACGCATCGTTTCCCTCCGCGCAGCCCTCAGGGCCGAGGAGGAGGGCCGTAGCGTACTCACAGAAGCACTGGTCACGGGCGTTGTCGGAGTGTACGGGAGGTAGTCAGCGGGTTCCTTCAGTGCCCGTTTACCGCATCCCGCCAACCCGCCGCCGACCACAACACCACCGGCGCGAACGCCAGTAAGTCCCACACAAACGCCATCGGGGCCCCAACCGGCGGTCATCTGCCGGTTGGGGCCCCGACGGACCCGGTTCGGGTTACTACTAGTTTGTGGTCCCAGCTGGTTTCGAACCAGCGACCTTCCGCGTGTGAGGCGGACGCTCTCCCGCTGAGCTATGGGACCTCGGGGTGTCCGGTGGGCTGAGGTAGCCGGTGGGACGAGACGGAACATTAGCATGTGGGGTCGGGGGTTCACCAAATCGCTGCACGGGCAAGGGGTGCCGTAGGTCGAGAAGGGTGGGGGTGATCGCGAAGGGAGGGGCGGGAGGGGTTATTGGGGTTGACGGGGACCGATTGTTCACCTGTGTGAACTTCGGGCTTTCTACCAGCGGATTTGTACCTTTCGCCGAGCGTGGGCTAATGTTCTGTCTCGCACCACGGAGGGCCAAACGGGGTCACAACGGAGTGCGAAATGCGGATGTGGCGCAGTGGTAGCGCATCACCTTGCCAAGGTGAGGGTCGCGGGTTCGAATCCCGTCATCCGCTCGAGAGGTAGGGCCAGGCAAAAGAGATTTAGCCGTCCCCCTTTGCGCGGTGGAGTGGCCGAGTGGTGAGGCAACGGCCTGCAAAGCCGTGCACACGGGTTCGATTCCCGTCTCCACCTCGCGCGATTAGCTCAGCGGGAGAGCGCTTCCCTGACACGGAAGAGGTCACTGGTTCAATCCCAGTATCGCGCACCACCAGGTTAAAGGCACTTTCCGAGGATGCTCGGAGGGTGCCTTTTTCTTGTCGTCATAGGCCTGACCACCTATCCGGACACGCACGGTCGCGGCACCTGGAAGGCACCGGCGGAAGTCAGAGCACCGGCGACGCCCGTGCGCGGCCAGATCCTCGGCGGATCATTTCCGGACCGACACGGGGGCGAGTCGAGCTGGGCGGGGATGTCGGTGGGCGGGGATACGCTGGGGCGCACAGGAAATCGCAGATCGAGTCAGGGGGTTGCCCGCGTGCAGGTGGAAGTGGGGTACGTGCCTGAGTCGGCGGACGTCGAGGACGACACCGCACCACTCGATGTGCGTGCGGACATCTCGTTCGAGCTAGAGGAGGTCAACGAGGTACTCGCCGAGCTCGTCGCGTTGCTGGCCGAGCGCAGGCCAAAGACTCGCGATCTGCTCACGGTACGGCTCGGCGTGAGTGGAGAGCGGCCGGAGACGCTCGCGAGACTCGGTGCGCGCTATGACATTTCCCGCGATCGGGTGCGGCAACTGCACACCAAGGCTGTCGGCCAGCTGATTCGGCTCGCCCAGCAGAACGAGCTCACCTGGCAGGGCGGGCGCGGCGCCGAGGAGATCTTCGCCGCACGGTATCCGCTCGACGCGCGCGATCGACAGCTGGTGCGCGCCCTACTCGTGGAGACCTACGCGACCGACAGCGATATCGTCGCCACCGAGTTGTCGCATCTGAAACTGCGCCTGGCGGGGCACGACGCCGAGGACGCCAAACGGGTGGCGGGATTCGTCGCGCAACGGATCGCGGCGTGGCAGAAGAAGACCAACCGGCGACTGGCCAAGTTGCTCGACGCCGAGCCACGCGCGAGCAGTCAGCTCGACCCCTGGCTCAGTCAGGTGGAATGGTCGCCCACCGCGCACCCCGCACCGCTACCGACCTCCTCGGCGCGCACGGTGGACAGTGACGACGATGCCCGAGGGCGGTTCTACCTCGACAAGGTCGGCCGCGACGTGCCGTTCGATTCGGGGATGGAGGCGCGGCTGCTGTGGATTCTCAACGCCAGCTCCCTCGTCGACACCTTCCAGGAACACCCGTGCGCCCTCGAGTACACCCTCGACGACGGCGCGCACCTGGGCTATCCGAGTATCGTCGCGCGGCTCGCCGACGGACGCGTCGTGCTCATCGACGTCCAACCGCTCGGCCACGTCGCCTTCCACGTCAACCGTGTCCGCGCGGACGCGGCACGCGCGTTCGCGCACGACAGGGGGTGGGGCTGGCTGATCTGGACTGGGAGCGCTCTCGGTGTCACCGACCTCGGCAACCGTGCGGTCGACCCGAATCTCGAACGGGCGCTGAGCGAACTCGTCGCGCGCGGGCCGGTGTCGTGGCAGACGTTGCGGGGCCTACGCGCGGACACCGAGCTGACCCTGCTCGACTTCCTAGCGCTGGTATTGCGCCACGAATGGCGTTGGGATCGCGGGCCGTTTCGGCTCAGCGCACCACCATCGCCGCAGCGATGAAGGTGACGATCAGCAGCATCGCGCACACCGCGACCAACTGGAGCTGACCGACATTGCGGCGCAGGCTGCCGATATTGTCCCGCAGCATCGCCTGCACGCGATGCTCGTCATCGATCTTGCGGTGCGCCTGGGCGAGCGAATCGGCGCGGTCCTGCGCGATCTGCTCGGAGCGTTCCAATCGGGTGGCGAGCTTGAGGGCGTGTCGGTGCTTGTCGCGCATCGCTTTTCGCGACACCGCGAGGGCGGTGCGTTGGTCGACCAGTTCCTGCCGTTGTCTGGCGAGCAGGGTGGCCTGCGTCTTGGTGTGTTGCTCCCAGTCCGGCACGGTCGCCCACCCTCCTGTGTGCTCGTCGCGATATCCCCACACGATCTCGCCGGTGACCCAGCCGCGAATGAATTCCCGTAGCTCGAGGGGTTCGCTACGCGGCGCGACCAACCCGTTGTCGATGCCGAAGACACCGGCGCTCGCGCGGTAATCGCAGCCGGGGGCGGCGAATTCGGTCATGCCCATCGCGTGTAATCGACCGACCCAGTATCCGGGCTGGCACAGCCAGAGCACCTCCGCGCATCCCGCGGCCCGCAGCCGGTCCGTATGTTCCTGCGCCAGCGCGCATTCCAAGGGGCCGCTGCGCACCTCGATGGCGTATTCGCGGTCGCCTTTGCGCCAGTAGACATCGACGGGTACGCCGCCGACCAACCGGTCCACCTCGGCCTCGTCGGCACCGTAGGCGAGCAATCTGCCGCACAGCCAGTACTTCAGCCGCTGCATATTCCATTGGGCGGCGGCACAGTCGGGGCACCCACAGCCGTAGCCGACGGCGGGACGCGCGGAACGGATCGGCGCCTCCACGGCACCGCCGGTCGCGCCGATACCCAATTCGGCGAGCATCGCTCGTCGCCCGCAGGCCACTTCCGCCCGCTGCTTCGTTCTCACGACCACTCCCCTGCCACACACCCACTACGAGCTCAGCACCGTCGCATAGGCGAAATCCAACTCGGTGAAACTGAACTCGCAGGCTTGAATCTACGCCATAGGTCCAGGGTGCGTCAGATCGGATGACCGCGCCAGCCACCTACCCCGCGCTCGGGCGCGCCGCGTTGGCGAGGCTGTGGTTCATGCACGCGCGAATGCCGTGGCAGAACCAATTTCGGCCGACTGAGCAGTCGCTTTAATACACACGATGGCGCACTGTTGACATTTGACGCCATCATGTCCAGATAACGACATCGCGCCACGCCGTGACAATTTCGGCACCGAATCGCAGCCCCGTTCGCCTCCGCTCGCGCAGTCGACGGGAACCTCGAACCGACCACCGGGCACCCCTGGTGTCACGACGAACGGCCATGACGGACCACGGCACCTGAAATCCGGTACGCGTCCCCGAAATTCGAGAGTAGGGCGAGAGCCCGTCCAGGGCGTGCCTACGCCAGGAGCATCCGCGCCGCACTGGTTCGACCGCACGTCGCACCTCGAATCACCCGCGCCGACAACCACGTCGAGTTGCCCGGTGTGACGGGGTTCTCGCATCGGAAAACCGTGCGCTGTGCCCGTCCGCTTGTGCGTCGACGACGCAGGGCACCTACGCTCAGCAGGAACACGGGAGCGGGAGATGAACGAAGACACGGAATCGCCCACCGTGCGCGCGGTTACACGCGAAACGCGCGATCGCCCGCGGGCGGATAGAATCGTCCGGCCGAGTGCCAACTGTGGCCGACATGGGGAAGTGAGTACTTGATGGAGCACGGTCAAGAGCCCGGCGAGTCGATCGCGGAGATGCTTTCGAGCATCGCGACGGCCCTGCGGGAGGCAGGCGACAAGCTCGATACCGTGGCGGCCAGGGTCGACGGCGCGCGCGCCGCACAGGCGGACACCGAATTCCACGCCAGCAAGCGTGCGGACCGACGCGACGTCGACGCGACCGCGACGACGGATGTCGAGGAGCGTCTGGCGAAGCTGGAAGCATGGGCATTCGGCGTGGCCAATGACATCTCCGGCATCCAATCCCGTTTGGGACGGGTGGAATCCGGGACGAACGACAGTCACCGGGTCGAGGACCTGCGTGCGGCCCCCGACCGTCCGACCCTGTCCTCGGGGCGGACGTCACATCGCAGCGCGAGCGCCGAAACCAGCACCGACAGCGGCCTTCCCCGCCGTAACGGTGTCGGTTCGCATCGCACCAGCGCCCTCGACGACAACGTCACCGATCTGAGCGACCACAGCGCCCAGCGCGACACCGCGGCGACGAACGGCAGCACCATACTCAACGGCAGCAGCCGATCGGGACTCGAGACCGGCCTCCCGCGCAGGAACGGGTCCGCACGCGTCACCGGCGGGACCGAGTTCGACCCCGCCGACGAGTTCACCGGCACCGCCTCCGATCTCGGCACCACCGCAGCGAGCTCGGATTACGGTTCCGACCCCGGGCAGGACGTGGTGTCGGAGCCCAACGGATTCGACTTCCACGGCACCACCTCCAATCACGAGGCGCCGCCGCACGAACCGATCCCTACCCCGGTCGATGGCATCCCCCTGGAGCGGACACCGACCAGCGAGCCGTCGCTGGAACAGTCTTCCGCGCCGACCACGGCCTTCACCGCCGCCCGCGAGGCGATCACCGGCGGCACCTTCACCGCGTCGCGGGAACCGAATTCGCTCTCGGCGCAGAACTTCCCCGCACGCGATCCGGGCGCCACACCGAGAATTCCGCAAACGTCGTTCCCCGCCGGCGAACAACAGACCGCCCCGTATCAGGGCTTCAGCGCCCCCGAAAGCGCCCCCTACGAGGGCATGATCGCGCACGCCGACGGCAGAGCCGGCGCCAACACCGGCGAGAACAATGTGGGCCTCACGGGGGCAAACCATCAGGACGAGTCCTACCGGACCGCCGAACCCGATCACGCACCCGCCGACAATTCCCACGTCGACAAGTTGCAGGCGATGCTCGACGAACTCAAGAAGAACACCTCGGGCGGGCTGAGCAGCAACCGCTCCGACATCTTCGGGCCGCCCGCCGGTGACGGCTACCAGGGTGAGCACACCGACGGACAACGCCTGTCCAACGACTACCGGCTCTCCACCCCGCCGACCATTTCCTGATTCGGCTTGGCCCGCCGCGATTTCGGCGGGCGCGCCGCGGCACCCAGCCTGGTCAGGGTGTCGTGGATCAGGTCACGCAACCAGCGATGCCCGCTGTCGGCGGTATTGCGCGGATGCCAAGCCAGCCCGATCGCGATCTCCGGCAACGGGAGCGGAATCTCGAAGGCGCACAAGCCAAGTGCGGGCAGGGTCGACGCGCTCAGCAAGGCGGGAGCAGGGCAGATCAGATCACTGGCCCGCACGGCGAACAACGCGCTCGTGAGGTTTGGCACGGTGGCAAGCACCCGGCGGGTGCGGCCGTGCAGGGCCAGTCGGTCGTCGATCGGGCCGTGCGCGCGACCGGTGCGCGAAATACTCAGGTGCGCCGCGGCGGCGTAGGCGGCAACGGTGACGCGCTCGGTGATCAGCGGATGATCCGGTGCGGCGACACCGATCGAGCGGTCGCCGAGCACGCGGCGTACCGCGGTCTCGGGATCGGTGTGGTCGATGACGCCGACCTCGATGTCCACTCGCCCATCCCGCAATGCGGCCGTGCCCTCGAAGGATTCGGGCAGGAAGCGCACCGCCACCCCCGGTGCTTGCGCACGCACCTCGGCAAGCAGGGGTGCGGCCAACTCGGTGAGCACCATGTCGCTGGCCTGCACCGCGAAGTTGCGTTTCAGCGCCGAGGGATCGACCGCGGCGCGCGGCGTGAGCAGCGTGCGCCCCTGTTCGACGAGAACACCGACCTCGTGGCGCAATTCCAGCGCACGCGGCGTCGGCACCAGATTGCGACCCTCCCGCACCAGCAGCGGGTCACCGAGCACACGACGCAGGCGGGCCAGTGTTCTGCTCATCGCGGGAGCGGAGGTGTCGAGCCGCTCGGCCGCACGGGTGACGCTGTTGGTTTCCAGTAGAGCGTCCAGGGCCACGAGCAAGTTCATGTCCAGCGCTTCCATGCCTGGATTATCACCACCGCAAACCTGTGGCACCAACAGTGCCCCGGTGATAATCCGCAGCGCGGCGCCCTGCGAAGGTCATGCGGTCGCGGTAGCCACGCTCACCGGCAACCATTTCGGTGAGCCACACCCTTCCTGCGTCTCGGTCACCTCGCCAGGTTCTGGCCGCCCATGGCACGAACCCCGACCTACCTACCGCCTGCCGGCTGGTCGGCCTGGGCGGGGTCGTGTTCTTCGTCAGGTGTGACCGATTGCGGTCCAACAGGTTGCGCTGGCGCCGACGGAGGCGCTTGCTGGGTCGGAGCCGTCTGCTCGGAAGCTTGCTGCGGCGTAGCGGCGGGCTGCGACGGCGCCGACCGCGGCGGGGCCGACTGCTGAGTCGACTCCGACGGCGCAGACGGTGTTGGAAGCGATGGCGGTGGCACCGACTCTGCTTCTCGCGCGGCCGGTCCGGACGACACCGGCTCCGGCGAAACCGGCCGCGCTGCGCCAGCCGCGCCAGGCACTTTCGGCACCTGACCCTGAGGCTGAGCAGGATCGGCGCCGAACTGCTGCGACGGGGCCGACTGCGGTGCGCCCGGCGCTTCCTGCGCCTGGCCCACAGGCTGCGCAGGATCGGCGAGGAACTGCTGCGACGTTGACGCCTCGGCTGCCGCGCTCGACTTGCGTCGTTCGGTGAAGCCCCGGTAGGACCCCGGGTTCACCGTCCGCACCCACTGCGCGATCCGAGCGTGCAGGGGCAGCCGGTATTTCAGGTCGGCCAACATCTCATCGATGGTGCGCAGGGCGAACGGCGTCACCGCGGTACCGTGCGCGTGGTGGCCGGGGGAACGTTCCTCCATCCACCGCAATCGCTCCTCGATCTGCTCACGAGCCAGCACCGTCGGCGGCGCGGCCAGCCGACCGGCGAGCAGCGCGGCGGTCCAGTGCGCGGAAACCTCGGCGTTGAGCGTGCTGACGGCCGAGGCGTTGTAACCGACGAACGTCAGGTTCGGGACATCCAGGGGCAAGATCTGGCGGTGCAGCAGGAAATTGCCGTCGTCGTCGGTGAGCCTGCGCTGCACATACGGCGTCAGGAACGGCACACGCTGCTGAAAACCGGTGGCGCAGATGACGATATCGGCACGCACCATCTCACCGTTGGCCAGCCGCAACGCGGATTTAGCTCCTCGACCACCGCCCAGTTCCGCGATGGTGGTGTCGCGGTGCACGACGATCCGATTCTCGGCGACCTTCTCGTAGAAGCCCTCGGAGGCGACGCTCGCCGTGGCGTCGGCGAACTCCTCGAAATGTCCCTCCGGCACCAGGTCCAGTTCGCGCAACCGCAGTCGCTTGATGGCAAGTTCCTGGGCGAGGTCGAGATCGCTCGCCCGGAACGAGCCGCGATCCAGGAATCGACTGATCCGGCCGCGCGGCTCACGGGCGAAGTGCGCTTCACCGAAACGGGTCAGCAGCAGTCGCTCGAAATCGAGCGCCTTGGTCATGGTGCGCGGCACCTTCCAGTGCAGCTTGCGTGCCACCACCGTGGTGGCGGCGGCGACTTCGCTCACCGCCTCGGCGATCTCACAGGCGGCACCGCCGTATCCGACGACGGCCACCGACTTGCCGCGCACGGACTCCAGATCCAGGAATTCCGACGAATGGCACACCCGCCCGCCCGCGGCCTCGAACAAATCCAGCCCCCGGTACTCCGGCACCACAGGATCGCTGAACACGCCGTTGGCGATCACCAGGTGATCACACGAGGTTCGGCGGGCACCATCCTCGTCGCGAATTTCCAGCAACCATCCGCTGTCGACGGGATCCGCCGCGACCACCTCGGTGTTGAGCCGCAGATAATCGCCGAGGCCGAAACGCGCGGCGTAAGCGGCCAGATAGGCCTGCATCTGCGCGCCGTCGAGCTCCTGCGGAGCATCCGACGGCAGTGGAAAATCCGAGAACTGATAGGTGCGCTTTGAACTCTGCGGCCGAAGACCCGGGTATCGGCGGGTCACGCTCCACACGCCACCGACATCGGGTGTGCGGTCGAATATCTCGACCGGAAAACCCTCCTGAATCAGCACTTTCGCGCAGGCGAGACCTGCGATACCCGCACCAACTATCGCGACGCGGTTTCCGCTCGTCATGCGCAGGAGATTACGTCGATCACGGCGCGCAGCAAAGTCGGTTGGCCGAATACGTGACTCAACGCATCGCGACGGCGCCCGCCGGATCGACGGGCAAATCCAGCAGTCCACGGATCAGGATGCTCTCCCGCCAGCCCAGATCCGCGTTGTCGACCGCCAAACTCAGCTCCGGGTAACGCGACACCAACTTCGTGATCGCGATCTTGGCTTCCCATCTCGCGAGCGCGGCACCGAGGCAGAAATGGATGCCGTAACCGAAGGCGAGGTGGCTGCCGGCTCCGCGCGCGGGATCGAAGGAGTCGGGATCATCGAAGTGACGAGGATCGCGGTTGGCCGCCGCGACCGAGACCAAGACCAATTCGCTCGCCGGAATACGGACACCACCGAGGGTGACCTCCTTCGCGGTGTGACGCAGGGTAGCGGTGTTCACCGGACCGTTGAAGCGCAGCATCTCCTCGATCAGCGGGGCGACGGCGTCCGGGTCCTCGCGCAGCGCCCGGTAGCGCTGCGGATCGGTCAGCAAGGCCAGCACGGTGTTGCCGATCAGGTTCACGGTGGTCTCGTGCCCGGCGATCAGGATCAGTTGCGCCATCGAGATGAGTTCGTCGACGCTGAGCTGGTCACCGTCGTCGGACACCGACAGCAGGTACGAGAGCAGGTCCTCGCCGGGCTCTTCCCTACGCTTGCGCTCGATCAGCTCATCGAAGTACTCGACCACCGCATCGCCGGCGGCCTTCTGTTGCTCCGGCGTCGACATCGAGGCGTCGACCACGGTCGAGGACCACTCGCGGAACTGCTCACGATCCGCGATCGGCACACCGAGCAGCTCACAGATCACCGTGAGCGGCAGCGGGAAGGCGTACGCCGCCAGCAGATCCACCGGCCCTCCGGCCCGATCGACGTCGTCCAGCAACTCATCGGCGATCTGCTCGATCCGCGGGATCAGTGCCGTCATCCGCGCCGGCGAGAACGCGGGGGTGACCAATTTGCGCAGCCGTGTGTGCATCGGCTGATCAGAGGTGAGCAGGTGATGGCGTAGCCGTTCGTTCGAAGAGGTGAGTCCGCTGCCGCCCGCGTCGTTCACCCGCGCCTGCCTGCCTTCGACCGAATTGGGGTCCTTGCGAATATCCGGGTGCCGCAGGACCTCTCTGGCGATGTCGTAATCGACCACCAGCCATGCGCGCAATCCGTTGCGCAACTGGATGCGATGAATCGGGCCCTCAGCGCGCACCTGCTCGTAGAACACGTGGGGGTCGCGGAAGAAATCCTCGGGCAGCACGTTCATCGGATCAGCTCCTGCGTTCGCGAGATTCGTTGCGGCTCTTCGATGGTGACACGCGCGGACGGAATCCGACAGGTAACCGCGGCGATGTGCGCGCACTCGATCGCGAATCTCGATCGCCGAACCCCGCTGCCCTCCCCGACGCGCGCGTCCGGTCGCCCACCGCTACCCTGCGCTGATGGGGACGAGACCGACGGGGTCGATCACGCCCGTTCTGCGGGGTGCGAGGATCGCGAACTCGTTCGCGTTCGCCCTGCAAGGCTTCTTCTTCGCCGTCGTGCTGACCGAATTGCCGCAGCAGAAGGAGAGATTCGGGCTCTCCGACGGGCTGATCGTCGGCTCGGTGGTATTGGTTTCGCTGCTGGCAGGTGTCGGCAGCGTTGCCGCGGAATGGCTTGCCACCCGCTGGTCGAGCCGGCTGACCGTACGACTCGGGCTCGGCCTGATCGCGGTCACCGGTTGCGCGATCGCGTTCGCGCCGAACACCGCGACCGTGCTGACCGCCCTGGGTGCCTACGGTGTCGCGGTCGGCATGGTCGACGCGAGCACAACCATGCAGGCCGTCTTCATCCAACGCGGGTACGGGATGTTCATCCTCAACTCCTTCTACGCGGCGTGGAGCGCGGGATCCATCGCGGGTGCGTTGTTCGTGTCCGGGTTCGAGAAGCTGGCGGTAGGGGTGCTGGCGTCAGTGCTGACCGCCGCGGCGGTCGTACTCGTCCTCGGGCTCGCACTCGGGCCGTATTTGTTGCGTACACGCGACGCGGAAGCCGAACCAGAGCTCGCCGAGGGGTCACCGAACGAGCACACCGCGGCGGTCGACGGCGTGCCGGTGGCGCTGCGCGCCTACCTCGCGATCGGCGTCGCCATGGCGCTCGTGTTCGCCATCGACCTCGCGGTAGGCAACTGGTCGGCGCTCTACCTCACCGACGACCTGCTCGCGGATTCGGCGACCGCCGCACTGGGTTTGGCCGCCTACCAAGGCACTTCACTGATCGCCCGGCTCACCGGCGACCGGATGGTGCGCCGCTTCGGCCCACGCGCGGTGGTGCGCGTCGCCGCGATGACCGGTGTGGTCGGACTGGTGCTCGTGGTGAGCGCGCCGGGACCGCTCGTGGCGATCATCGGATTCCTCGTCGCGGGCATCGGGATGCCGGTGATCGCGCCGTTGTGCTTCAGCGCGGCGAGTCGCCTGGCCAGCGGTCGCGCCCTCGACGCGCTCATCGCCCGGCTGAACTTGTTCAACTACGCGGGCACGTTGCTGGGTGGCGGCCTGGTCGGCGCGGTCGCCGCACTGTTCGGGCACCGACCGGGTTTCCTGATTCCGCTGCTGTTCGCCATCGTGCTGATCGGGTTCGCGCGCGTGTTCGCGGTCCGACCCGACGCCGAACAGCGTGCGGCACCGCCGACGGGTCGTGCTGTACTCGAGGGGTGACTACCCCGCGCAGCAACGCACCGGTGATCGTCGATCGCGCCGGACTGTGGGATGCCGAAACGCTCAGCGACGTAGCGGCCGCCACCTTTCCCCTGGCCTGCCCGCCGGAGACGGCACGCGACGACATCGATCTGTTCCTCGCCCAGACGCTGTCGGGCGAGCGGTTCGGCGAATACCTCAACGATGCGACCAAAACCGTGCTCAAGGCCGTCGCCGACGCGGAGATCGTCGGCTACGCCATGCTGATAGCCGGGGAACCGACCGACCCAGCCGTCACGGCAGTCGTCACACCGCGACCGGTGCTCGAGATCAATAAAATGTATGTGCTGCCCGGCCACCACAGCACCGGGGTGTCGACCGCGCTCATGCACGCCACACTCGCGCACGCACGCGAGGAGGGTTTCGCCGGAGTATGGCTCGGGGTGAACCAACAGAACCACCGCGCACAGCGCTTCTATGCCAAGCACGGATTTGTCGTCGTGGGGCGCAAGACGTTTTCGATGGGCCGCGAGGTGCACGACGATTTCGTGATGCAGTTGCCGTTCTCGTGATGCGGTTGCCGTTCCGAGGCTGTTGTCGCGCGGCTGGTGGACCGGCGAAAAGCTAAGCGGCGGCGTCGAACCGCGACAACGCCAGCAGACGCGAGATGGCCCGCAGGTACTTCTTGCGGTAGCCGCCCTCCAGCATCTCCTCGGTGAAGATCTGGTCCAGTTTCGCGCCGGACACGGTGACCGGGATACTGGCGTCGTAGAGCCGGTCGGCCAGTGCCACCACGCGCAGCGCGATCGCCTGATCGTCGACCGGGTGCACGTTCGAGATGAACACCGACGCCACGCCCGACACCAGCGCGCGGTATTTCGACGGGTGCAGGGTGCTCAGGTGCTTCAGCAGCGCATCGAAGTCGTCGAGGGTGGAACCCGGCACGGCGGCAGCACGCTCGGTCAACAGTTCGGTGCTGATCGGCTCCGGCGCGGGCGGCAGATCACGATGCCGGTAGTCGGGACCGTCGACGCGCACCGCCTCGAAGATCGAGCCGAGCTTCTTGATCTCCCGCAAGAAATCCTGTGCGGCGAAACGCCCTTCGCCCAATTGTCCCGGCAGCGTGTTCGAGGTCGCCGCGATCGAGACACCACGCGCGGACAGTTCGGTGAGCAGGCGCGACACCAGCATGGTGTCACCGGGATCGTCCAGCTCGAATTCGTCGATGCACAACACGCTGTTGTCGGCGAGTCGCTCGACCGTATTGGCGAAGCCAAGGGCGCCAACGAGGTTGGTGACCTCACCGAACGTGCCGAACGACGCCGAGGCCGGGTCGGCGGCACGCGCGATGTGGTAGATCGAGGCGAGCAGGTGGGTCTTGCCGACACCGAACCCGCCGTCCAGGTACAGCCCCGCACCCGAGACCTGCTTCTTCTTCCCGAAGAGGCTCTTCTTGTTCGCGGCCTTGTGAATCGCCGACACCTGGTGGGCGAACTCCTCGGCCTTGCGCACCGCCGCGGCCTGACTCGGCTCGTTCGGGTCGGGAATGTAGGAGGCGAAGCTCACCTCGTCGAACATCGGCGGCGGCACCATCTGCGCGACCAGCTGATCGGCGGGCACCTCGGGATGCCGGTCCACCAGGTGCGCTTGCGGCACGGCGTCCGCGGAAGGGGACGTGGAAGGTTCCATAGCAGCAGCCTGTCGCATACATGGAGCGTAGAGACGTGGTGTGATCTGATCCCATGCAGAGTATCCACAATGCGATCCACCTCACAGAGCTGAACCCGGAGGACCTGGCGGCACTGTATGGCTACCCGGTCGAGCTCGAGGCGCCGTATGTGCGCGCCAACTTTGTTTCCAGCATCGACGGTGCCGCCACCAGCGGAAATGTCACCGAGGGGCTCGGAACGCCAGCCGACAAGGCGGTGTTCATGATGCTGCGCGAACTGGCCGAGGTGATCCTCGTCGGCGCGGGCACCGTGCGCCAGGAAAACTATGCGGGGGCGCGCACCGACCCACGCAGGCGCAAGAACTTTCACGAGCTCGGCTACGGCGGCCATGCCGAGGGCACGCCGCCACGGATCGCCGTCGTCAGCGCGGGCGCCTCGTTGACGCCGGGTTCGCGACTGTTCACCGACACCGAGGTCCCCCCGCTGATCCTGACGACGACCAGCGCACCCGAGGACCGCAAGCAACAGCTGGCCGACGCCGGTGCCGACGTCGTCGAGGCTGGCGATGCGGCGGTGACTCCGCGCAGCATGCTGCGCGAACTGGGTGCACGGGGGTTGCTGCGGGTGTTGTGCGAGGGCGGGCCGCACCTGTTCGGCGAGCTGCTGCACGCCGACCTCGTCGATGAACTCTGTCTCACCACCGCGCCGCTGCTGGTCGGCGGCACGGCGCGGCGAATCTCGCTGTCCGCACAAGAATTTCGGAGCCCGATGAGCAGGCAGCATGTGTTGCTCGATGATGACGGCACCCTGCTCACCCGATGGACCCGTGGATGAAACACTCCCCTGTACCTGGCAGGCTGTCACGCATGCGCTGGACTCGGGCCGTCGTGTGTGCCGCGACATTGTCGATCATCGCCGGATGCGGCGCCGGACCCTCCGACCGCCCCGGCGTCGCCGTCGAACGGGCACCGGTCGGGGGAAATCCGAGCGCGTCGGCCGCGCCGGCGCCACCGCCGAACGCCGAATTACCGACCACCGACCTGGCGTGGCGTGACTGCACCGCCCCCACGGTGAACCTGTTGGGCCTCGGCCCCGCACCGGCCGGTGTGGTTCTGGAATGCGCCGAGTACTCCACCCCGATCGACGCGACCGGTGGTGTGATCGGCAATTTCCGCAACGGCGCGATGCGCGCAAGGCTGGCCCAGACTCCGAAGGACGCTGTCCCGCTGGTACTCACGTCGGGGTCGGACCGATCCTCGACCGCCACGCTGGCGGGTCTCGCCGTCGGCCAACCTGGCGGGATCCTCGCCGATCGGCCGATCGTCGCGGTAGACCGTCGCGGCATCGGCACCTCGCAGCCGATCGACTGCCTGCGACCCGAGGTACGCAAAGGATTGGCCGACAACGCCCAATTCGGCCGAGACGGCACCGATCCCGTCGATGCGATGAACAAGTTCAGCCAAGACGGCACGATCGACTGCCGCGACTTCCTCACCCCGTACGAGGGCACCTTCGACAACGCGCACACCGCCGACGACATCGAGCAGCTGCGCAAACAGTGGCAGGTCGACCACATCGATCTGCTCGGCACCGGCAACGGCGCGAGTGTCGCACTCGACTACGCCCGCAAGTACCACGATCATGTGGCCCGCCTCGTGCTCGATTCGCCGGAGGCCGTCGGGGCCGACGGCGTCACCAAGGGTGAGCAGCAAGTACAAGGCGCGGAGGCGGCACTGACCGCGTTCGCGCAACGCTGCACCGGGGTCGGTTGCTCGCTCGGGCTCGACCCGCGCGGCAAGGTCATCGATCTGGTGCGGCAAGCCGATTCCGGTGGCCTCGGCGACATTTCGGCGCAGGCCCTACTCACCGCGATCACCGGCTTTCTCGGCGGACCACGCGCCGATCAGGTCTCGCGCATCGGCGAACTCGCCGACACGTTGTCCTCGGCCGCACGGGGCGACCGCAAGGCACTCGGTGATCTGATCCTGCGCGAATCGGCCGCCGTCTCGGGCGACGGACAGTTCGTCAACCGCTGCACCGACAGCCAGCAACCACCGACCGCGACGAAATCGAAGGAACTCGTCGACACCTGGGGCCAGAAGTACCCGGCGTTCGGTAAGTCGGCGGCGATCGCGCTGATGGCGTGTTCGGCATGGCCGGCCGCCGCGCCGCCGCCCGCATTGCGGGAACTCCCCATCCCGGTGCTCGTGCTCAGCAGTATCGC
The DNA here is from genome assembly GCF_039543305.1 of Nocardia callitridis. Lineage (NCBI taxonomy): Bacteria > Bacillati > Actinomycetota > Actinomycetes > Mycobacteriales > Nocardiaceae > Nocardia > Nocardia callitridis. The sequence continues at coordinate 1,479,418 of NZ_BAABJM010000002.1, forward strand.
CGACCCCGTTGTCGGCAACGGTGGATTGGCCTCGGTGAACGGTGCGCTCGGCAACGCGGGTGCCCGGCACGCGACGATCAACTGGCAGGGGTGGGGCCACCCGGTGTCGACGCATTCGGGGTGTGCGCAGAACGCGGTCCTCGCCTACCTGACCGACGCGAAGCTGCCGGAAGACGGAACCGCCTGCCCCGCTTGATCACCCCCGCACGAGCCCCCGAGCGGCGCGTCGAGCAGGACCGGGCAACCGTCGAGGCACGCTTCGGTGTACCGTGCCCCAGTGTTCCTTCGACAGCTCGAGCCGCGTAGCGCTCGCACCACCGCAGAGGTGATCAAGTTCGCGCTGTGGCCCATCGCGATCCTGACAGTGCTCAATCGCATACTCATCAAAGCTGTCAACGGGAACGTCACCGACGATTACCGGCCGGTCTATCAAGCGGCGCTGGACTTCCTCAACCGCAGGCCGGTCTACACCGCGAACTTCGACTCCGTCGACCCGCACTACCTTTATCCGCCGAGCGGCACACTGATCTTCGCGCCGGTGGGTGTGCTCGATTACGAGAAGTCGCGCTGGCTGTTCATCCTGCTCAACGCCGCGGCGATCCTGATCGCCTGGTACCTGTTGCTGCGGTTGTTCCGGTTCACCGTGAATTCGGTTGCCGCGCCCGCGTTGCTGCTGGCGATGTTCACCTCCGAGACGGTGGTCAACACGTTGGTCTTCACCAACGTCAACGGCTGCGTGTTGTTGGCCGAGATGATCTTCCTCCACCTGTTGCTCAAACGCCGTGACCTATGGGCGGGTGCCGCACTGGGATTGAGTATCGCGGTGAAACCGACGCTGGCGCCGTTGCTGCTGGTAGCCGCGGTCCGGAAGCAGTGGAAGGTTTTCTACACCGCGATCGGTGTCCCCATCGTTCTCAACGCGCTGGCATGGCCGTTGATGCGCGATCCGCTGGATTTCCTTCGGCGCACCGGCCCCTACCTGTTCGAGTCGAGGGACTACTTCAACAGCGCGATCGACGGCAACGCGGCCTACTATGGCCTGCCACCCTGGCTGAGCTGGGGTATCCGGATCGTCATGGGCGTGCTGGTCCTCATCTCGCTGTGGCTGCTCTACCGCTACTACCGCGAGGACGAACTGTTCTTCGTCACCACATCCTCGGGTGTGCTGCTCGTCGCGGAGTTCGCACTGTCCTCACTCGGCCAGATGTACTACTCGATGCTGCTGTTCCCGCTGCTGATGTCGGTGGTGCTACGCAATTCGGTGATGCGCAACTGGCCAGCGTGGGTGGCGGTGTTCGGCTTCATGAGCTACGACGACTGGTTGTCGCATCGGTGGGCGAACCTCGGACGCAACCTGGAGTATCTGCGCATCACGTTCGGCTGGACATTGCTGATCATCGTGGTGTTCTGCGTGCTCGGCGACCGGTATCTCGCCGCGCGCAGGGAAGGCAGGTTAGCCAACGGCATCGACCCGACCTGGGTGCGACCGGTGCCCGGCCCCGGCGTGACTTCGGCGCAGCCCGAACCCGCCGACGAGCCCACCGACACCGCTGCGTCGTCGGAGCCCGGTCGCGCCCCCGCGCACGAAGCGCGTCCGAAGCCATCCGGTGGCAGGCGCTCTACCAGCGCGGACAGCCGCTCGACGACGACAGAGGAAAAACGTATTAGCGTGGAGTGATGAGCTCCGAAACCGACACCTCGCTGCCAGCCCCGCGTATCCAGCTCACGCCGCAACAGTGGCGGTCGAAGCTGAGCCCCGAGGAGTACTCGGTCTTGCGGGAGGCCGCCACCGAACGGCCGTTCGTCGGCGAATACACCGATGTCACGACCGAGGGCGTGTACGAGTGTCGTGCCTGTGGGACCGAGTTGTTCCGCAGCACCGAGAAATTCGAGTCGCACTGCGGGTGGCCGTCGTTCTTCGACCCTGCCGAATCGGAGGCGGTGATCCTGCGTTCCGACGACACGCTCGGCATGCGCAGGGTCGAAGTGCTGTGCGCGAATTGCCACAGCCACCTCGGCCACGTGTTCGAGGGCGAGGGATACAACACGCCCACGGACAAGCGCTACTGCATCAACTCCATCGCCCTGCGGCTGCACCCCTCGGGCAGCGCAGCGGAGTAGACCAGGTCGGCGCCACCTGTCGAAAGTACGGATTCGCTGACCGAAGCGCATGCCCCGAAAACACGGGGCATGCGCTGGAATGTTCTCTGCCGCTGACGAATAGCTGATGCGTCACCCATCCGGGGGTGCGTGCGCAGACCAGGGTCAGGGCGGCAATCCAGGTTGGGCGGCGATTCAGGGCAGGGCGGCGATGAGCTTCTCGACCTCGACGCGCGGGCCGGTGAAGAACGGGACCTCTTCACGCACATGCCGCCGTGCCTCGGTGGCACGCAGGTCGCGCATCAGGTCGACGATGCGGTGCAGTTCGGGCGCCTCGAACGCGAGAATCCACTCGTAATCGCCGAGCGCGAACGAGCTGACGGTGTTGGCGCGCACGTCCGGGTAGCCGCGCGCTTCCTTGCCGTGGTCGGCGAGCATCTTGCGACGCTCGTCGTCGGGCAGCAGATACCAGTCGAGGGAACGGACGAAGGGGTAGACGCAGATGTAGTTCCCCGGCTCCTCCCCCGCCATGAACGCGGGAATGTGGCTCTTGTTGAACTCGGCGGGACGATGCAACGCGACGTTGCTCCACACGGAATTACTCGCTCGACCCAGTTCGGTGGTGCGGCGGAAATCGGCGTAGGCCGCCTGAAGGTCTTCGACCTTCTCCGCATGCGTCCAGATCATGAAATCCGCGTCGGCGCGCAGGCCCGCCACGTCGTAGATGCCACGTACCACCACGTCGCGATCGGCTAGCCCGTCGAAGAACTCACGCGCCTCCTTGATCGCGGCCTCTCGGTCGTCACCGAGCACGCCCGGCTCCACCTGGAACACCGAGAACATCAGGTAGCGGAGGGTGGAATTGAGAGCCTGGTAGTCGAGTCGCGCCATATTCCCATCGTGCCACTCGACTGGTCGGCCCGGTACGGAGCGTCCGCATGCGGGCCGAGAGATCGGCCACACGACCGCCGTCGACGGTCGATTTCGAATCGACCGGTGCCCACGCCGCCTCCGCCGATGTGGAACCTTCTTCTCGACCAGCGGGATTCACCCGGCTGCCCGAGGAAGACGAGCGGACGACTGGGACAGTGCCGCTGCCGCACCAAACGAAGAACTCGACAGCGCGAACACGTGCCGCACGTCGACAGCCGACCCAGGACAACGGAGCCACACGCACGCCGACACGAGCGCTCGTCATGGTCCTCTGTTGGACCTGCTTGCCCTCGCTGTACGCGCCGCACCTGTGCCCGACGGGTAATCCCACTGCCACCCCGACCAGGCCGATAACAGCGATCGCCGTGATCGACCAGACGCGCTTCTCGACGCGGCGCGACACCGATGGACAGCCGACTCGTCTCGACCGCATCCGAGACAGTGAGCTGAACCCGCGCCCCTGGACGTCCCTCAGCTCAGCGTGGTCAGAACCTTCTCGGCGGCGGCCGTGCCGGAGGCGACGCAGGCCGGGACGCCGACGCCGTGCAAGTAGGCGCCCGCGATCGCGAGTCCGTCCAGGGTCGCGACCTCGGATTCGGCGATAGCGACGCGTTCGGTGTGGCCGGGTGCGTATTGGGCGAGGCCACCACGCCATCGGGCGACCACCGAGGACAACGGGTCGATCGCGACCCCGGTGACGGTTGCCAGATCCTCGGCGGCGGCCGAGCTCAGCTCGTCATCCGACCAGGACAGGGTGGAATCGTCGCCGAACTTGCCGAACGACACACGGACCACCAGGTTTTCGCGCTCGGCGAGGTGGGTCCACTTGCGGCCGGACAGGGTGAATGCCTTGGCTCGTAAGGGTTCTCCGGTCGCGACCAGGATGCCCGAATTCTTCGGCAGCTCGGTGTCGCGCGAAAGAGCAAGTGCCACAAGCGCCGATGAGGACAAGGCGATCTCCGACAGCGCGGACGCCGCCGACGGCGCCACACCACCGAGCAGTCGCGCTGTGACCGGTGCGGGGGTCGCCAGGATGACCGCGTCCACGGTGCCGACCGGGTCGACCACCCAGCCGTGCTGTCCACGAGCCAACCGTGTTCCCGAGGTCGCGGTGACGATCGTGGCACCCGATCGCTGGACGAGCGTGTCCAGCAGCACGCCGTAGCCGTCCCGGACCGCCCCGAAGACCGGCGTGCTCGACGGTGGCGGCAGCACGGAGGCGACCGCCTCGGTGAGGCTGCGTGCGCCGTCGTCGAGGGCGCGCGCCAGCGTCGGCAGGGCAGCGCGCACACCGATCGAACGCGAGCTGCCCGCATACACCCCGCCGAGCAACGGATCAACACTGCGTTCGGTGACCTGTGCGCCGAACCGATCCGAGACCAGCGAATACACGTCAGTGTCGGAGCCCGAGTCCCAGCGCAACGGTCGGTCGGGTTCGCTCGCGATCCACGCGAGCGCGGCCTCGTCGACCAGTCCGCGTACGGACTCGGCATTCGACGGAATCCCCATCAGCGTTCGCTCCGGCACCGAGTGGGCTCGACCCTGCGACCACAGCAGCGGGCGCAACCCGGCGGGCGTCACCAGCTGCGACTCGAGTCCCAGTTCCCTCATCAGCCGAGGGACCTCCGGCCGCCGACCGACGAATGCCTCGGCCCCCAAATCCAAAGGCCCGCCACCTACTTCACCCGTGAACAGCACCCCACCGACCCGGTCGGCGCGATCGAGCACCAAGATCTCGGCAGCGTCACCCACCGCGCCGCGTAGCCGGTACGCGGCCACGAGCCCGCTGATTCCTCCACCCACGATGGCGATGCGCATGGCTCGACCGTAGCCCGGACGAGATGTGTCGCGTTGCTTGACGCCGGTGTCGGGAGAGGTGGTTGTCAAGCTGATGACGACGCGCCGGGGCAGAGTCGAGGCGCGCGGCAGAGTCGAGGCGCGCGGCAGACTGGTGGGACGGGGTGATACGCGGGGGCGAGGAACTCCTCGCTGTGTTTTTGGCGGCTGGCGCCGCGTGGTTCGCGGCCCTGAGTCTCGCTGTTGAGTACCCGTTTCTTGCTCCTTCGTCGCCTACGAAACGGGCACTCAACAGCGAGACGGCCGCGAACTTACCGTACCGGTCTCGCTGACGCTCGGAACACGTGTTAGGGCGGCTCGTAGGGAGGGTTGAGTTCGGTACGGGCGGTGGCGGTTTCACCGAGTGGCCGGGTGCGCGCCTACGAAACCGGGCACTCGGGTAACGAGAGGCTATGAACTTGCTGAGCCGGTGCCGCTTCGCTCGAAACAAGTGTCAAGGCGGCTCGTGGGAAAGTTGAGTCCGGCACAGGAGGTGGCGGTTTCACCGGGTAGCCGGGTGCGCGCCTACGAAACCGGGCACTCGAACGCGAGACGGCCGCGAACTTACCGTGCCGGTCTCGCTGACGCTCGGAGGGGGTGTTTTGGCGGCTCGTTGGGGTGATCGGGATTTGTTGGGGTGGTGACGGTTTCACTGGGCCGAGGCACAGTGGGACGGGACAGGGGTGGACGGGACTACAACTCGTGGATCAGCTCGACCAGGGCGGTGAGGGTGGTGGGGTCGGTGTCGGGAAGAACACCGTGGCCGAGGTTGAAGATGTGGCCCGTCGCGCCCAACGTCACGGCCTCGTCGGCTTCGGCGATGATGCGACGGGCATGGGTTTCCACCGCGTCGGGGCCCGCGAACAGCACGGCGGGATCGAGGTTGCCCTGCAACGCTTTTCCCGGTCCGACCCGGCGCACCGCGTCGGTGAGTGGCACGCGCCAGTCGACGCCGACCACATCGGCGCCCGCTTCGCCCATGGCGCCGAGAAGTTCGCCGGTACCGACGCCGAAATGGATGCGCGGCACGCCCGCGTCGGCGACCTCGGCGAACACCCGCTCGGAGTGCGGGAGCACGAACGCGCGGTAGTCGGCCAGCGACAACGCTCCTGCCCACGAGTCGAACAGTTGAATCGCGTCGACACCCGCCTCGAGTTGGGCGCGCAGGAATCCGATCGTGATGTCGGTGAGCGTCCCGAGCAGCGCATGCCAGGTCTGCGGGTCGGCGTACATCATCGCCTTGGTGCGCTCATGGTTCTTACTCGGACCGCCCTCGACCAGATACGACGCGAGGGTGAACGGCGCACCCGCGAAACCGATCAACGGCGTCTGTCCCAGCGCGTCCAGCAACAGCCGCACCCCGTCGGTCACCGCGCCCACTTCTTCGTCGCGCAGCCTCGGGAGCGCGCGCACATCCTCGACGGTGCGCACCGGTGCGGCGATCACCGGGCCGACCCCCGGCACGATATCGAGATCGATGCCCGCGGCCTTCAACGGAACCACGATGTCGGAGAACAGGATCGCGGCGTCCACGTCGTGCCTGCGCACCGGCTGCATGGTGATCTCGCACAACAAATCCGGGTCGAAGCAGGACTCGAGCATGCCGACACCCGCGCGCAGCTCGCGGTACTCGGGCAGCGACCTGCCTGCCTGACGCATGAACCAGACCGGACGTCGACTCGGCGTCGCGCCGGTGGCGGCGGCCAAGAAAGGGGCGTCGGTCAACCGGCGGCGGGAATGAGTGCTCATCGAGGCCATCGTATGCCGACACCGCGAGCACGTTCACGCGGCGCGCCTCCGACGGCGGCGGGTGCACAAGGTCTAGCGTCAGCACCCGTGACACCGCTCGACTTCCGCGACGGCGCCGCACCGACCGAGGGACCCAATGGCGAACCAGCTCAATTTCGCGCCGCGGTCGATGCGATGGGGACCGCAACAGTGCACCCACGAATCGAGCTTGCCCCGATCCGGCCGCCTCAGCGCTTGGCGCCCTATTCCTACGCCGTCGGCGCCGAGGTCAAACACCCCGAATCCGGTTCGGTGCCAGCCGATTCCGAAGGTGACGCGTTCGGCAGACTGATCCTGCTGCACGACCCGAACGGCGACGAGACCTGGCACGGCACGCTGCGATTGGTCGCCTACATCCAGGCCGACATCGACGCGGCACTGGCCACCGACCCACTCTTGCCCGATGTCGCGTGGAGTTGGTTGGTCGACGCGCTCGAGTCGGGAACCCAGCCCTTCACCGCGCTCGGTGGCACCGTCACCTCCACCAGTTCGGTGCGCTACGGCGATATCGCCGGTCCACCGCGCGCGCACCAACTGGAACTGCGCGCGTCGTGGACCGCCATCGACGCCGATGTACGACCGCACGTGGAGGCCTTCTGCGAGGTGCTCGCCTACGCGGCGGGCTTGCCACCGGCGGGCATCACCGAACTCCAGGTGCGCCCAGGAGCGAGCGAGCAGTTCTAGCGGGCCGCGAGGACGACCAGCCCGCATCGGCCCCCGTACCTCGCGAATCACCCGCCGACCGGCCGTCGAGCGACCCGCAGGGGACTTTCCTCGACACACGCGAGGACCATAGGGCGAGACCGGTCGACCCGCGACACGTAAAGTTCAACACCATGTCCGTACCAGAGGAACCCGAAGCCACCAGCGCGACGCCTTTGCTCGCGCCCGCGGACGGTGTTCCACCGGTACTCGACTCCGCCACCGAGATCATCGCCGCCGCCCGCCGCCTCGCCGAGGGTACGGGCCCGCTCGCGGTCGACGCCGAACGTGCCTCCGGTTTCCGCTACTCGGCACGCGCGTACCTGATTCAGCTGCGCCGCGCGGGTTCCGGCAGCTTCCTCATCGACCCGATTCCGGTGGCCGACGAGCTCGGGCCGCTGGCCGAGGTGATCAACGAACTGGAATGGGTGCTGCACTCCGCCGACCAGGACCTACCCGGCCTCGCCGAGCTGGACCTACGCCCGGCGCGACTGTTCGACACCGAATTGGGCGGTCGCCTGGCCGGTTTCGAACGAGTCGGTCTCGCGGCCATGGTCGAACGGCTGCTCGGTCGGGCCCTACGCAAAGGTCATGGTGCCGCCGACTGGTCGACACGTCCGCTGCCCGACGACTGGCTCAACTACGCGGCGTTGGATGTGGAATTGCTGTTGGAGCTGCGCGACGCCGTTGCCGAAGACTTGGAGCGACAGGGCAAGACCGCATGGGCCGCAGCGGAATTCGAGCACGTCCGTACCGCGTTGCCCGCGGGCCCGAAACCCGATCGCTGGCGACGTACCTCCGGTATCCACACGCTGCGCAAGCCGCGTCAGTTGGCGATCGTGCGCGAATTATGGACCACCCGTGACGAATTGGCACGTACCAGGGATGTGGCACCGGCCAGGATTCTGCCCGACAGCGCCATCGTCGCTGCCGCCGCAGGCGAACCGCGCAGCCTCGCGCAATTGCGTGCACTCCCGGTATTCGGCGGGCCACGCCAACGTCGCTATTCCCGCGAATGGCTCGGCGCCGTCGACCGCGGCCGCACCCTGCCCGACGCCGATCTGCCGCCGCTGGCCCAGCCCTTCGACGGGCCGCCGCCGGTGAACCGGTGGGAGCGTCGCGATCCGGTCGCCGCGGCTCGTCTCACCCGCGCACGCACCGCCATGGGCGAATTGTCCACCGAGCACGACATTCCGGTGGAGAACCTGCTCACTCCCGACCTGGTGCGTCGCCTGTGCTGGGACGGGCTGGACTACGCGAGCATCTCCGACGGCCAGCTCACCGCGGCGATCGACGACTACCTCACTGCGGGCGGCGCGCGCGACTGGCAACGCGAACTGGCCGTCGAACGCCTGGGCGCCGCCCTGCGTGCGCACAACTCCGAAACCGCCGAGGCAGACAGCGCGGGCAACTGACGTCCTCTCCATCCGGAAAGGTGGAGATTCCTACCAGCACCTCGCGGAGCTCGCGGTGGGCTGGTGCGTGTCAAGCGCCGCACAGACAACCAGCGGATACCGGTAGCGTCACCCGAATGGCGGTCGGTCCAGGTTCGAAACGAGTCCGCACAGCGTGAGCCGGAAGCGACGCCGAACACTCACCGTGGGCTCCCGGCGCTACCTCTGGTGGACCGATCACCGGCATCGCGACGGTGCTTGCGCAGAAGTCCTCCAGATACGGCGCCTCGGCGCGGCCGCCGGTGTGACCCTGGTGTTCGCCCCCGGCGAAGGACGCTACGTGGCCGACGGCGGAACGTGCCCGACCGCCACCGTATCCACGCCCGCACACCACCTGAACCTGAACCTCCCCGGCGTGGTCCGCGCGCTGCTCGACACCGCCGAAGACGCGGGATGGCTGCTCGACTCGACACCCATCGCGGAGCGTGACGGCTGGGAACTCTTCGATGCCGCGCACACCGCCTACAGCGCGACCAGGCGGCCGTGCATCACGTCGTTATCCCACGGCACCCAGATACTCGTTGTAGAAAAGCATCAATCCGGCCGCCGCCGCGACGGCCCCGAGTAGCCAGAAACGGATGATCACCGTGGTTTCGGCCCAACCGCTCAGCTCGAAATGGTGGTGGAACGGTGCCATCTTGAACAACCGCCCCCTGGTGGTGCGGAAAACCACAATCTGAAGCAGCACCGACAGGATCTCCGCGCAGAACAGCCCGCCGACCACCACCATCAACAACTCCGTGTGCGTGGTGATCGACAATCCGGCCAGCAGACCGCCGAGAGCCAGCGAACCCGTGTCGCCCATGAAGATCTTCGCGGGAGCGGCGTTCCACCACAGGAAGCCGATGCACGCGCCGGCGCCCGCGGCGCATACCAAGGCAAGATCCAGCGGATCGCGCACGTTGTAGCACCCGGCGACCGGATCGGTCACGCACGCGTTGGTGTACTGCCAGAACGTGATGATCACGTAGGCGCCGAGCGCGAGGCCCATCGACCCCGCGGCGAGCCCGTCGAGACCGTCCGTGATGTTGACCGCGTTCGACCAGGCCACCACCAGCAGACACACCAGAATCAGGAAGACGACCACACCGAACGAGACGGTCGGGATCTCCCGCACATACGACATGTGCCTCGTCGTGGGGGTCACCCCGGTGCTGTCGGGGAACCGCAGCGCCAACACCCCGAACACGACCGCGGCACCGAGCTGCCCGATGTATTTGCCCGTCGCGGTCAGGCCGAGATTGCGCCGGTTGCGGATCTTGATCGAGTCGTCGACGAATCCCACAACCCCCATGGCGGTCGCCAACCCCAGCACCAAAAGCCCGGACGCCGAGACCCCCTCGGTGTCGTCGTCCAGACCGATCAGGTGCGAACCGAGATACCCGGCCCAGATGCCGAACAGGATCGCGATACCGCCCATGGTGGGGGTGCCGCGCTTGGACTGGTGGCTCTGCGGGCCGTCGACCCGTATCTCCTGTCCGAAACGCCGCTGGGCGAACAGCTTGATCAACAACGGCGTCACCATGATCGAGACCGCCAACGCGATCAGTGCCGCGAACAGGATTTGTCTCATCTGCCCCCCTGAACTCGTCGAGTGTGTCTCGACTGCCGGATCGACACGACTGCGCCTGTGGGGTGATGTTAGTCAAGATCACTCCACAGCAGGTCGCCGGCACCGATGCCACGCCAGGAACCGAGCCGTCTCGGCGTGACCGTCAACGGCACTCGGCCACGCGTCATCCGCAGGAAGGCACAGCGGATGCGGCGACACCGCCGAACGCCGACACGGCGAGGGGCGTCGCGACACCGAGCTCCGGGTCCGGGCGCGTCGAAAACACACGCCACGCGATTCGGCTACTTGGCGGCCAACCATCCGCTGATCCGACGGACGATGTCCGGTGCGGTCAGACCGAGGTCGGTGTGCAACTGGCCGCGCGAGGCGTGGTCGAGGAATTGTTGCGGCACACCGAGATCGCGGGTCGGGATATCCAGCCCCGCGTCGCGCAGCCGAGCGGAGACCGTGGAACCGATACCACCGTGCAGTCCGCCGTCCTCGACGGTGACCACCAGGCGATAGTTCTCGGCCAACTTGACGATGGTGTCCGACACCGGAAGCACCCAGCGTGGGTCGAGCACCGTCACCGAGATCCCCTCCCCCTCCAGCAGTCGCGCCGCGTCGAGGGACAGTTCGGCCATCGCGCCGACCGCGATCAGCAATACGTCGCCGTGTACCGCCTGCGCGGACCCCGCGTCCTGATCCGCGAGCCGCAGCAGATCCACCCCGTCGAACCGCTCCACCGCCGAGATGTCCTCGACGACAGCACCCTTCGGGTAACGCACGGCGGTAGGACCATCGCCGATGGCCAGCGCCTCCGCGAATTCCTCGCGCAGGGTGGCGGCATCACGCGGTGCGGCGACCCGGATTCCCGGGATGATGCCGAGCACCGACAGATCCCACACACCGTTGTGACTCGCGCCGTCGGGGCCGGTGACACCGGCGCGATCGAGCACCACCGTCACCGGCTGCTTCAGCAGCGCCACATCCATCAACAACTGGTCGAAGGCGCGATTGAGGAAGGTCGAATACAACGCGATCACCGGGTGCAAGCCACCCAACGCCAGTCCCGCCGCCGAGGCCATGCCGTGCTGCTCGGCGATGCCCACGTCGAACATGCGCTCCGGGAATCGCTCACCGAACGCCGACAGCCCGGTGGGGCCGGGCATCGCGGCCGTGATCGCGACGATGTCGTCGCGGCGCTCGCCGTGCTTGATCAGTTCCTCGGAGAAGACCGACGTCCACCCGCGTGCCTTCGGGGCGCCCACCGGGACACCGGTCAGCGGGTCGATCGGATCGCAGGTGTGCATCTGGTCGGCGACATGGTTCTCGGCGGGGGCGTAACCACGCCCCTTCTGGGTCACCGCGTGCACCACCACCGGGCCGCCGAAATCCTTGGCACGCCGCAAGGCCGCTTCCAGCGCGACGATGTCGTGACCGTCGACCGGTCCGACATACTTCAAGCCGAGGTCGCTGAACAGTTCCTGCGGACTCACCGCGTCCTTGATGCCCGCCTTCACCGCGTGCACCATCGAATACGCCGACTCCCCCACCCGCGGAATGCTCTTGATGAAGCGCTTGCCAGTGTCGAGCGCGTACTCGTAGGCGGGTTGGGTGCGCAACGCCGTCAGCCGGTCGGCCAAGCCGCCGATGGTCGGCGCGTACGAGCGCCCGTTGTCGTTGACGACGATCACCACGGGACGGTCCGGCGCGCCGGCGATATTGTTCAGCGCCTCCCAGCACATGCCGCCGGTGAGCGCGCCGTCACCGACCACGGCGACCACGTGCTGCTGCTTGCCGCCCAGTGCGAACGCCTTCGCCAACCCGTCGGCATACGACAGTGACGCCGAGGCGTGCGAGGACTCCACCCAATCGTGCGGGCTCTCGGCGCGACTCGGGTATCCCGAGAGGCCACCTTCCTTGCGCAACGAATCGAACTGGTCCTTGCGGCCGGTCAGGATCTTGTGCACGTAGGCCTGGTGACCGGTGTCGAAGATCAGCGGATCGGCCGGGGAGTCGAAGATCCGGTGTAGGGCGATGGTCAGCTCGACCACACCGAGATTCGGGCCGAGATGACCGCCGGTCGCGGCGACCTTCCGCACCAAGAACTCGCGGACGTCCTCCGCGAGATCCTGCAACTGCGACACGGTCAACCCACGAAGATCTTCGGGCGTATCGACCCGGGAAAGCATTCCCACTGAACTCGCTCCCTCCGGATAGCGCGCATTGGATTCCGATAGTCTACGGAGCGACAGAGATGCCACCGCAAGACAGCAACCGCCACCAGCCGACTTCGGGCCGAAATGTGCGGTTCGACACACGTTACTCGGCCTGGAGCGGCAAGGGGAGCTGTCGATCGAGGAGAGATTCGTGAGCGAAGATTCCTGCCACGCAACGTCGGGCACTGTCACCGTCGTCGGCAACGGGAGTGCGAGCGCCACTCCCGATCTGATGCGGGTGACGGTCTCGGTCGAATCGCGGGCGCACAATGTCGCGGCGGCCTACCGCACGGCGGGCGAACGGGTAGCGGCCATCTCGGCCTCGTTGCGCGCCAACGGTGTCGGCGGCGCCGACATCGCCACAAGTGGGCTCGCGCTACGCACCGAAACCGAGTGGGTCGACAAGCGCCAACACATCATCGGCTACCTAGCGAGCACCGCGCTCACCGTCGCGCTGCGCGAGGTCGGCGAGGACGCCGACCCCGGCCCGGCCGCGATCATCGCCGACTGCGTCGAGGTCGGCGGTGACGAGGTGCGATTGGGTGATCTCACACTCACTTTCGCCGACCAGCGCGCCCTGTTGGCGCGTGCCCGCGACGCCGCATGGGACGACGCCGTCGCCAAGGCGCAGCAGTACGCGCGGCGCGCGGGACGCGAGCTCGGGCCGGTGCTCGAGATCACCGAGACCGGCACCGCCGCACCGTCTTCCGGACCACGGTTGCGGTCGATCTCCGCGCCGATGTCGACCTCATCGGTGCCGGTGGAACTAGGTGAGGGTGAGCTGACGGCGACGATCGGTGTGAGTTGGCGGCTGGCCTGATTCTGCTCGCCGGGTCGGCTGGTGGGTTACGCCGAGGGCTCCAGCAGGGCAACGCACTCGACGTGGTGGGTCGCGGGGAAGGCATCGAACGCGCGCAACTCGCTCAGCCGATACCCCGCCGCCTGATAGAGACCGAGATCACGAGCGAAAGCGGCTGGATCGCAGCCGATGTGGACAATTCGGGCCGGACCACGCGCGGTGACGGGGCCGACCACGTCCTTGCTAGCGCCCGCGCGCGGCGGGTCGAGCACCACGGTGTCCGGCGCGGCGGCGGCTTCGAGTAACCGCTCGACCCGTCCCGCACGCAGCCGCACCCACGGCAGATCACCCAACGCGGCCGCACCGTCGGCGACCGCCGAGCGCGCGGACTCCACGCCGAGCACCCCGCCGCTCGACCCGACCTGCTCGCCGAGCCTGGCGGCGAAAACGCCCGCGCCGCTGTAGAGATCCCAGGCGTGTTCGCCGGAGCGCAACCCAGACCACTGTGCGATCAGATCCGAATAGCATTGCGCCGCACCGCGGTGCGCCTGCCAGAACGCACCGGCCGATATCTCCCAGCGTCGACCCGACACGTACTCGGCGGCGCGACCGCTACCGGCGAGCACGGATTCCGCGCGCGGCGCGTGGGTGGCGGCGCGGCGAGCAGAGGCGCGCCTGCGCTCGGTGTTGCTGCGGTTGCCTCGATCGTTTCGCGCATGTACGTCCCGCGCCGCAGGGGCCAATTCGACAATATGGCGAACCCCGTCGCCGTCCACTGCGATCACCAGATCAGCGCCAGGAGTCCAACTCTGGTCGGCGATACCGTCCATGGCTCCCGACACCGGTTGCGGACAACGCAGATCCGCGATGACCTCGCTGCCACGGTAGCGATGGACGCCCGCCTTTCCCTGAGCGTCGACAGCCAACCGGACACGAGTACGCCATCCGCCCGCGGACTCGTCGGGATCGGCACCGACCAACGGCTCGACGTCGATCTCGCGCTCGATCCCCGCGAGCCTGCGCAACTGCTCGGCCACCACCGCTGCCTTCAGCGCCCGCTGCGCATTCGGCGTCGCGTAAGAGAAATCACAGCAGCCCGCGCCGCCCGGCCCCGCAACCGGACAGGTCGCGGGCACCCGATCCGGCGACGGCTCCACGATCTCCACCGCATCGGCGCGGCAGAACGAACCGCCACGATCCTCGGTGACCACGACCCGCACCAACTCACCGGGCAAGCCGTGCCGGACGAACACCACCCGTCCCTCGTGGCGTGCCACACAGAACCCGCCGTGTCCCGGCGGACCGAGCCGCACCTCGAAAGTGCTCGAACGCCAGTCGGTCATCGGTTCCTGCTTGCCGAGGTCATGATCTGTCTCCATATCCGCGGCGCACCGCACCCGGCGCGTTCACAACACCGGCATCCTTGGCCCTGCTCGAGGAACTCAACTGCCACGGCACGCTCGTCACCATCACACCCTGTTCGAACAGCAACCGGCCCTTGAGCCGCAACGCGCTCTGATTGTGCAGAATCTGCTCCCACCAATGCCCGACGACGTATTCCGGGATGAACACCGTCACCACGTCGCGCGGCGCATCCTTGCGCAGCCGATGCACGTAGTCCAGTACCGGCCTGGTCACCTCACGGTACGGCGACTCGATCACCTTGAGCGGCACCGTGATATCGCTACGCTCCCACTCCCGCACCAACCCGCGGGTATCGGCCTCGTCGACGTTCACCGTGATCGCCTCCAAGGTGTCGGGGCGACTCGCGCGTGCGTAGGCAAGGGCCCGCCTGGTCGGCAAATGCAACCGTGACACCAACACGATCGAGTGCGTGCGGCTGGGCAACGTGCCGTCCCAATCGTATTCCTCCAGCTCACGCGACACCGAATCGTAGTGACGGTGAATCATTTTCATCACGATGAAGATCACGACCATGGTGGCGATCGCGATGTAGGCACCGGCGAAGAACTTGGTGATCAACACAATCACCAAGACGAGACCGGTCGCGCTCAACCCGACCGCGTTGATCAACCGCGACCGCTTCATCCGCGCCCGCTGCGTCGCCTCGGTTTCGGTGCGCAGCAGTCGGGTCCAGTGCCGCAGCATCCCGGTCTGGCTGAGCACGAACGACACGAACACGCCGACGATGTAGAGCTGGATGAGCTTGGTCACCTCGGCGCCGAACAACACCACGAACGCGATCGCCGCGCCGGAGAGGAACAAGATGCCGTTGCTGAACGCCAAACGGTCACCCCGCGTGTGCAATTGACGCGGCAGGTACCGATCCTGCGCCAGGATCGAACCGAGCACGGGAAATCCGTTGAACGCGGTATTCGCGGCGAGCACGAGGATGAGCGCGGTGACCACGGTGATGAAATAGAATCCGATCGGGAAACCGTGGAAGATCGTCTCGGCCAGCTGCGCGATCAGCGTCTTCTGGTGGTATCCGGCGGGCGCGCCGACCAGGTCGGCGGTGTCCTGTGCGTAGACGATGCCGATCTTCTGCGCGAGCACGATGATGCCGAGCAACAACATCACCGAGATACCGCCGAGCATCAGCAAGGTCGTCGCGGCATTGCGCGACTTGGGTTTACGGAACGCGGGAACGCCGTTGCTGATCGCCTCGACACCGGTCAACGCGGCACACCCGGAGGAGAACGACCGCGCGATCAGGAAGGCGAACGCGATGCCGTAGAGGTGATCGTGCTCGGCGTTCAGACTCATCCCCGCCGACTCCGCGTGCAGATCGTCGCCGAAGACGAAGATGCGCACCAACCCCCAGCCGAGCATCACCAGCACGCCGAAGATGAACGCGTAGGTCGGCACCGCGAACGCGGTCCCCGATTCCCGGACACCGCGCAAATTGATCGCCGCGAGCAACGCGATCGCGACCACCGCGAACAACACCTTGTGGGTGGCGACGAACGGGATCGCCGAACCGATGTTGGACGCCGCCGAGGAAATCGACACCGCCACCGTCAGCACATAATCCACCAACAGCGCGCTACCGACGGTGAGACCGGCGTTGGGACCGAGGTTCGTGGTGGCAACCTCGTAGTCACCGCCGCCGGAGGGGTAGGCGTGCACATTCTGCCGGTAGCTGGCCACCACCACGGCCATCACGAACGCGACCGCGAGGCCGACCCACGGCGCGTAGACGTAGGCCGAGATCCCCGCCGCCGACAGCACCAGGAAGATCTCCTCCGGAGCGTAGGCCACCGAAGACATCGCGTCAGAGGCGAACACCGGGAGCGCGATGCGCTTCGGCAGCAGGGTGTGGCCCAGCGAATCGCTGCGGAACGGCCTACCCAGCAGCACCCTTTTGGCTGCCGTCGTCATCTTGGACACGGGGGGGAGCTTAGGCGCCCGCCCAGTTCATCGCGCACGAGGCTCGCAGGTTTGGACGCCGGTGAGAGGGGGAACGTGGCCGGAGGGATCGTTCGGCGAGTACGGTTCCCGACCGGGTCGAACAAGCAAACCGAACGTCATGGTTTTCAGGAACGAGGTCGCACGGTGTACGTAGTGGTCATGGGGTGCGGACGGGTCGGCTCCGCGCTGACCCGCGCCCTGGCCGGGATCGGTCACGAGGTCACCGTGATCGACCGGGATCCCCGCGCGTTCCTTCGCCTCGGCAACGATCTGGCATGCGAGCGCGTGACGGGTGTCGGCTTCGACCGCGACGTCCTCACCCGAGCCGGAATCGCCCGCGCCGACGCCTTCGCGGCGGTGTCCTCCGGCGACAACTCCAACATCATCGCCGCACGGGTGGCGCGTGAGATGTTCGGCGTCGAGCGCGTGGTCGCGCGGATCTACGACGCCAAACGCGCCGCCGTCTACGAACGCCTCGGCATTCCCACCATCGCGACCGTTCCGTGGACCACCGACCGATTTCTGCGCACCCTCATCGGCGACACCAGCACCACCACCTGGCGCGATCCGAGCGGCACGGTCGCCGTCACCCAGCTCACGCTGCACGAACAGTGGTACGGCCGTACCGTGCGCGACCTGGAATCCGCACTCGCCGCACGGGTCTCGTTCATCATCCGCTTCGGCCAGGCGCTGCTGCCCGACAACAAAACCGTCGTGCAGTCCGACGACGTCGTCTACGTCGCCACGGCCTCGGGCAATGTCGGCGCCACGGTCGCGATCGCAGGCAAGCCACCCGTGAGCGAGGACTGAACATGAAAGTGGCCATCGCAGGAGCCGGAGCCGTCGGCCGATCCATCGCCAAGGAACTCTTGCGCGGCGGACACCGGGTGATGCTGCTGGAACGTCAACTGGAGCACATCGAGCCGGCGGCCGTCCCCGACGCGGTGTGGGTGCACGCCGACGCGTGCGAACTCGCCCTGCTCGAACAGGCGGGGCTGGAAACCTACGAGGTGGTGATCGCGGCTACCGGAGACGACAAGGCCAACCTGGTGCACAGCCTGCTCGCCAAGACCGAATTCGGCATGCGCAGGGTGGTGGCGCGGGTCAACGACCCGCGCAACGAATGGCTCTTCGACGGCGCATGGGGCGTCGACGTCGCGGTCTCCACTCCCCGCCTGCTGGCCTCGCTCGTCGAGGAGGCGGTCTCGGTCGGCGATCTGGTCCGACTGATGACGCTGCGCCAGGGGCAGGCCAACCTCGTCGAACTCACGCTGCCCACCGACACCGCGCTGGCGGGCAAGCCGGTGCGCACACTCACCCTGCCGAGGGACGCCGCGCTGGTGACCATTCTGCGCGGCGGCCGGGTGATCGTGCCGCAACCCGACGACCCGTTCGAAGGCGACGACGAACTGCTCTTCGTCACCTCGGTCGAAGCCGAAGAGGATTTGCGGGTGGAACTGGCCACCCACGGCATCAGCCCGTAACTCCCCGGGACGGGATGCTGCCACCGCTCACGACGTCTGCTCGGCCAGTTGCGCACGTAACCGGTTCAACGCCCGATGCTGGATTACCCGCACCACCCCCGCACTGGTGCCGAGCGCCTCGGCGGTCTGCGCCGCCGACCACCCGAGCACGATGCGCATCACCAGCACCTCGCGATGCTTCGGCGTCAGCACCTGCATGAGTTCCCTTGCGACCGTGCGCTGTTCGGACACCAGCGCCCATTCCTCCGGCCCTCGCGCCGACGACGGCGTGTCCGGTAGATCGGCGGTCGGGTAGTCCCGGTGCTGGCGGGTCTTGCGGAAAGCATCGGACACCTTGTTGGCGGCGATGCCGTAGACGAACGCGAGGAAGGACTTGCCCTGATCGCGGTAGCGCGGCAACGCGGTCACTGTGGCCAACAGGATCTCCTGCACCACATCGTCGACGGTGACTTGCAGGTGCGCCGTATTGCCCAGTCGGGCGAGGCAATACCGGCGCACGAGCGGATTGACCAACCGCACCACCTCGGTGATCGCGTCACGGTCGCCCGCGGCGGCCGGGCCGATCAGCGTATCGAGCTGAGCCGAGACGCGGCGGCTCTCCGCAAGACCCTGACTCGGAGTGGCGCCGTGTGCGCTCTGCGTGCTGTGCTCGGTAACCACGTGGCCGAGTCCTTCCCGATACGTTGCGCGATTCCTACACAACGATCGTCCGACAGACCACGCCGACCTACCAGGCACCCCAGGGTGGAAACTCCCCCACCTCCACCCCACAATTCAGGGGGCTTACGCCAGTTCGAACACCGGCACCATCGGGCCGAACCCCGCTTCATCGACGCCGACGGACACCCGTCGACGCGGACTACTCAGGCGGACTCGGCGGCGTGGCGACCCGCACTCTTGGCCTTGGACTCGGGCAGATGCCCCGCCCTGCGCACCGCCCACACCGTGACCGCCAGGGCCACCGCGGTCAGCGGCCAGCCCATCGAGATCCGCGCTACCGCCAACCAGCCCGTGTGGTCGGAGTCGTAGAGCTGCGACTGCACCAGGTACCTGGCACCGAACACCACCACCCACGCGCTGGTCGCGAGATCGTAGAGCCGCACGACGGGTCGATCGGCCCGCCACGACGTGCCGTGTCCGTTCAGGGCACCCCAGATGACGCCGACCAATGGCCATCGCACCACCATCGAGACGACGAACACCCCGGCATACACCAGGCTCGTGTAGATCCCGAACAGGAAAAAGCCCTTCGCCTCACCCATCCGGTAGGCGATCAGCGCGCAGACACCGACTCCGATGAAACCGGAGATCGCGGGCTGCACCGGCGACCGTCGCACCAGCCGCCACACCAGAATCGCCGCGGCGACCCCCATGGCCGACCAGACCGCGGCTGTCAAACCGGCGAAGCTGTTCACCGGGACGAAGACGAGCACGGGCAACGTCGAGAAGATCAGCCCGCTCAGGCCGCCCAGTTGCTCGAGCAACGTCTGCTCGCCGGAACCGGCGCGCTTGCCCTCGGCGGCTTCGGCTCCCTCGGTGGCTTCGGCGCCGTCGGCGGCCTCGACCTCGGTCGTTGCGGCGGCGTCTTCGCCCGCGGCGGTGTTGTCATCGCTCGATGGCATACGTCAGCTGTTCTCGCGCAATTCGTAGTAGGGGTTGTAGATCACCTTGCGGCCGTCCCGGTCGCCGACCCGGCCACGCACCAGGATGCGTCGCCCTGGCTCGATGCCGGGGATCCGCCGACGTCCGATCCACACCAGGGTGATGGCATCGGTGCCGTCGAAGAATTCCGCTTGCACGTTGGCGCCCGCGGACTTGGGGCACGCCTCGACGCTGCGCAGTCTACCCAGCATCGTCGCCTCATCACCGCGGCGGCACTCAGAAGCCCGACAGGCTCCCGATTCTTCCGATTTCTCGGCCAGCTCCTCGGCATCCAACTGATCGAGGTCCTCGGTCAGTCTGCGGCCGAGACGCCGAAAATAACCCGAGGCTGCGGATGACATTTCGCACGCTCTCCTGCACACAGCAGATGGCGTGACCGGCACACCATCCTGATTTTCAGTTTCCCGACCTCGTACGAACCATTCAGCGCGTACACCGCCACTGTAGATGGGCTGGTCTGCCCCCGCTACGCTCGGTGCGATGTTCGACTCCGCACACCCGGTCACCGGCCCGACCACCGCTGCCGCGACGCACCGATTCGGGCCGCTGGCGGCGGAATCCGACCAGCTCAGCGCCACTGTCGTCGCGCTGCCCGGCACCGGATCCGATGCGGACTTCGCCCGGCGCGCCTTCGGTCCCGCCGGCGCGGCACACGGTGTGTCGGTCGTCGCGGTGGAACCGGATCCCCGCGCGGTCGTGGCGAGCTGCCTGGCCGCGCTCGATGCCGCCGCGGCGACCGAACCCGTTGTCGTCGCGGGGATTTCGCTCGGTGCGGCGATCGCGGTCGAATGGGCGCTGCGCCACCCCGACCGCGTCACCGGAGTCGTCGCGGCGCTACCGGGCTGGACGGGGCCCGACACCAGCGGCTGCCCCGCCGCCGCGAGCGCCGCGATGACCGCGGCGCAACTACGCGCCGACGGATTCGAGGCCGTCGCGGCGCGGATGCGCGCCAGCAGTCCACCGTGGCTGGCCGCCGCGCTCACCCAATCGTGGGGCGCGCAATGGCCGGATCTGCCGCAGGCGTTGGAGGAAGCCGCCGCATACGCCTGGCCGGACACGGCGACACTCGGCGCGGTGCGCGCGCCCGTCGCGGTGGTCGGCGCCGTCGACGACCCCGTCCACCCCTACGCGGTGGCCGAACAGTGGGCGGCCGCCATCCCGCACGCGGCACTGCACGGCATCACCCTCGATGAACTGGGCGCCGACCCCGCGATCCTCGGGCACACCGGATTGGCCTGGCTGCGCGAGCAGCGAGGCTAGTACCGCGCTAGTTCAACCCGAGCTGCTGCATCGCCGAGCCGTCGGCGCCACGCCTCGGCCCTTCCGGCATGCGCGGCGGCAACACCGCCTGCCCCGCCTGTGGCACATTCCTCGGCGCGGGTTGCGCCGCCGTTCGAGCCGCCAGCGTCTGTTGCTCTTGCGCCTGCACCTGCTGTTGATGTGCCGCGGTCAACTGATCGGCCAGTTCCTGCGGCAGCACCACCGGAAGCGGGTCGCGCACCGGAAGCGGGTCCTCACCACGGCGCACCACCGTCTCGCGCAGCACCGCGTGTGCCGCGGCGATCAGCGGGCTGTCGGCGGCGACCGCACCCGAGGGCCCCGCCGCGACCACCCGCACCATCCAGCGGTAACCGTCGACGCCGATGAACCGCAGATCCGCGGTATCGGTGATCGCCAAGAGCTCGCGACCCCACGGTCCGGTCTCGATCGCGACCCGTGCGCCGTCCTTGCGCAACGAATCCGCGAGATCGGCGGCGACCGTGCGCCACTGGCCCGGCGACTTCGGCGCGGCGTACGCGGCGACGGTGATCCTGCCCTGCTCGGTCGCCAGATGCACCGCTTGCGGCTGACCCTCCGGCGTCATCTCCACCTGTAACTGGCCACCCGGCGGTACCGGGACGATGACCGAACCGAGATCGAGGCGCTGCTCGGCGACTGTGTCGATCAGTTCGGCCACGTCGTCGTAGTCGTAAGGACCCGACTGCTGCGCCGCCTGCTCGTCGTCGTAGGCGTCGTATC
The DNA here is from genome assembly GCF_039543305.1 of Nocardia callitridis. Taxonomy (NCBI): domain Bacteria; kingdom Bacillati; phylum Actinomycetota; class Actinomycetes; order Mycobacteriales; family Nocardiaceae; genus Nocardia; species Nocardia callitridis. The sequence continues at coordinate 1,501,341 of NZ_BAABJM010000002.1, forward strand.
CGCCACCCTGGTAGCCCGCCGCCGGTGCGTGCACCGGAGCCGGTTCGGCGTAGTCGTCGTAACCCGGTGCGTCGTACTCGGTTTCGTCGTAACCAGTCTCGTCGTACCCGTTTTCGGCGTACCCGTGCTCGTCGTAGACCGGCTGGTGGTACTCGGCCTCGCGGTGATCCGTGCGCTGCCCGCCGTCGCCGTGCCGTCCAGCACTCTGATGCCGCCCACCCGAGTACCCGGGCTCGCGGTAACCGGCGTCCCTGCGCCCGTTGTACGCCAACTCCGGACTCGCGTAGCCGGTCGGCTGCGCGACGCCGTAGCCCGCGTCGTCGTAGTGGGTATCGGCGTACTCGGCGTCGGCGTATTCGCCGTCGTAATCGGCGTACTCATCGTCGTAGACGACGTTCGCGTCGGCGTCGTCGCGGGTCTGGTATCTGTCGTCGCGGTAGCGATCCGCCGATCTCTTCTTCTTTCCGAACATTCCCGTCATGCCTCCCGGCCGGCGCCATCGGCCGTCAAACTCGCGTGACCACCACTCGAGCCGTAACCTCCCGCACCCCGTGCGGTTTCGTCGAGCTCGTCGACCTCGACGAAATCGACCAACTCCACGCGCTGAACCAGTAGTTGGGCGATGCGGTCGCCGCGACGCAGTTCGATCGGCGTGCGCGGATCGTGATTGATCAGGCACACCTTGATCTCCCCGCGATACCCGGCGTCGACCGTGCCCGGCGTGTTCACCACCGAAAGACCCGCCTTGGCCGCCAGGCCCGAACGGGGGTGAATCAGGCCGACGGTGCCGATCGGCAAGGCCACCGCGATACCGGTACCGACGAGCACCCGCTGCCCCGGCTCCAGGATGACGTCCTGGGTGGTGCACAGATCCACGCCCGCGTCGCCGTCATGGGCGCGCGTCGGAACGGGGATGCCGGGGTCGAGGCGTTGCAGGGGTATCGGTGAAGGTGCGTTCACGGTGGACGAGCCTACGCGTAGCGTCGCGAGGGTAGTGACTTAGTGTTGAGTCGTGTCGGACCAGCCCAAACCCGGTGCCATGGAGGCGTGATGAATGACAATGGCGGAACCGGAGAATCCGGTGCCGGTGCCGCGACCACCAAGGCTTCCGCGACCGTGACGCCGCAGGTGGCGCGCGGCGGCGCCGAGCGATCGACGATCGAGCCCTATCGCGAACGACTCTGGGTGCCGCTGTGGTGGTGGCCGGTGGGTCTTGCCGTCACAGGTCTGCTCGCGGCGGAAATCCACATGGGCGCGCCCGGCCTGCGCGCGTGGTTGCCGTATGTGCTGCTGTTCCCCGTCCCGGTCTGGGTGCTGTTATGGCTGAGCCGCCACCGTGTGGAGGTGGCACCCGATGCGGCGGGAACGCTGGAACTACGCGCCGATCGCGCGCATCTGCCGGTGAATTTCGTGGCCCGGTCGGCCGCCGTGGCGCCGACAGCCAAGAGCGCGGCGTTGGGGCGTCAACTCGACCCCGCCGCCTACGTGCAACATCGGCCGTGGATCAAGCCCATGCTGCTGCTGGTTCTCGATGACCCGGACGACCCGACGCCGTACTGGTTGATCAGTACGCGTCGACCCGAACGGGTCCTTGCCGCGCTCGGGCTGCCGAGCGCGGGCTGACACTGTGTTCGTGTCCTGACCTGTGGTTCGTGTTCCGAGCCTGTCGTGCCTGATCCGCGAGCGGGATCAAGCCGCGCAGTCCCTGCAGATGAGCTGTCCGCCGCTTTCGGTGGCCAGCCTGCTGCGGTGATGCACGAGAAAACAGCTGGAACAGGTGAACTCGTCGGCCTGTTTCGGCACCACCCGAACCGTCAGAACTTCTTCGGATAGATCCGCGCCGGGAAGCTCGAACGACTCCGCTGTATCGGATTCGTCGACGTCCACGACGGCGGACTGCGCCTCGTTACGACGAGCCTTCAGCTCCTCGAGCGAATCCTCCGACACTTCGTCGGATTCGGTGCGCCTCGGTGCGTCATAGTCGGTTGCCATGTCGTCTTCCCCTCGTCCTTACTACGTATATCCCGGACCGGCACGCGCACACCGATTCCTTGAAAATCGGCGTGACCCGCACCGCCCCGCCGGTGGTACACATCACACGTGCACCGCTCGTCTATCAGGGCAGATCGTGCAGATCTACTCCCTATAGCGCTCGGTAAACGCAGGACATGCCCTTCTTGTTCCCGCGACCGACCACCGATTTCGCGGCCGGTGATTCGATCTGGGCCGCCAGACAATAGCGGACGGCACAACAAAAGTCGCAATCAAAACACAGACGAGTCGAAACCGGCAGGGAATCGACACCGCGCCCGCGACGCACGCGTGACCTAACGTGCCGAGCCCGCAACATTATTCGTAGAGTGTGCTGGTGGTTTCACTGATCACTGAAGGAAGAACGACGGACAACCAGGGGCAACCCTTCCTCCGTCGTCGCCCCCGGCCCTGGTTCATCATGCTGGCCGTCGTCACGCTGATCTGCGCCATCGTGTGGATCAAGGCGTTGACGACGCATGCCGACGACAGCAGCGCGATGACATGCAACTCGCCTACCCCGGCGACCGACCCCGGTTCCGCGCAACCCGCGACGCTCGGCCAGCGGGTGGGTACGGGCCGACTCCAGGAGGTGGAACCCGCGGCACTCAGCGCGAGCAAGGTGCGCGTGTTGAACGCGAACAATCAGCGCGGTCAGGCCGCGCATATCGCCGCACAGCTCGGCGACCTCGGCTTCGCTCCGGCCTCGGGCGAGCCGTACGGCAACGATTCGGTCTACGTCAACGGCGACCTGGAGTGCAGTGGTCAGATCCGATTCGGCGTGAACGGTCGACCGGCCGCGGCGTCGGTGCAGTTGGCGGCACCGTGTGCGGAGCTGATCGAAGATCAGCGCACCGATGACAGCGTCGATCTGGTGCTCGGCTCGCTGTTCCGCGATATCCAGCCGGGCACCGATGCCGAGGAGGTGCTGCGCTCGCTGAAGAATCCCGCACCGGGCGGGGGGCCCGATATCGACACCAAACTGCTGGAGGCAGCGCGTCAGGCGAAATGCTGAGTCCCGCCTGAGTACGTGTCGCCGCGGCTGGACCGCCGCGGCGACACGCCCGTCACCGGTCCGGAATCGGCTCGGTCGCGCCGACCGCGGCGAGCAAGGCCGCCAGCTCGTCGGCGATACCGGGTGCGGAGGCGATCACCAGGTCACCCGCGGAGCCGGGTGCGGTCGCGGGCGGCAGTGTGAGCCGCGCACCCGCCTCCGCCGCGATGAGCGCGCCCGCGCCCCAATCCCACGCGTTCAGACCGTGCTCGAAGTAGGCGTCCACGCGTCCAGCGGCGACGTTGCACAGATCGAGGGCGGCCGACCCGAACCGGCGGATGTCGCGCACCTGTCCGAGCACCTGCGCGATGAGTTCGGCTTGGCGCACCCTGCGGTGCTTGCCGTAGGCGAAGCCGGTGGCCACCAATGCCAACTCGACGGTCTTCGCCGCTGAGCACCGCAGGTGCTCCACCGCGCCGTCGGCGTCGACCCGCAACGCGCCGAGGCCCAGGCCGGCGCTGTAGGTGGCCGTACGGGCCACGTCTACCACCGCGCCCGCCACCGGCCGGCCACCGCGCATCGCGGCCACGGACACCGCGTAACCGGGAATGCCGTACAGAAAATTGACGGTGCCGTCGATCGGGTCGAGAACCCAGTGCACGACGTCGGCGCTCGTGTCGTCGATGCTGCCGCCGCCCTCCTCACCGAGGATCGGATCCTGCGGGCGCTGTTCGGCGAGCAAGCCGCGGATCAGGTCCTCGGTTTCGGTGTCGACAATGGTCACCGGGTCGGTGGGGTGTTGTTTGACCTGCACCGCCCCCTCGTCGTGCGCGCCAGCCGGTCCGAATACCTCCGGGCGGCGCGCGCGGACGTGCGCGGCGGCGGTTTCGGCTAGATCGACGGCGATACGGCGCAGTTCGGCTTCGTCCCCGCGCGCGGCGAGGGATGCGGAGGAGTCGGAGTCCGATACGGGCGATGAGGTTTCGGGCACGCCTCCCATCGCATCACAGATTCCCCACGTCCGCGTGTATCAGGTCTCGTATCGAACGTTTCCGACCGGGCCGTTAGTCTGTTGCGGCACGCCGACGACCGGTAGGCCGGAGGACCCCTGGCACGCCGTCGACGGCACCGCGTAGCGCGTTTCCCCGCACTCCGGCGTTCGACTCGGCGCGGGTAGCGCAGCGACCACATCGCCAGCCACACAGGAACGAGGGAACATGTCCGTCCGCGGGCACGCATTCGGTATCGATATCGGTGGAAGCGGAGTCAAGGGTGCCGCGGTCGATCTGGCCACCGGAGAACTGGTTCACGAACGGATCAAGATCGCCACCCCGCACCCGTCCACCCCGCAGGCCGTTGCCGAGGCGGCCGCAGCGCTGGTCGCCGAGGCCGGATGGGACGGGCCGGTCGGTCTCACGCTGCCGTCGGTGATCCTCGGCGGCGTCGCGCGCACGGCGGCCAATATCGACAAGAGCTGGATCGGCACCGACACCCGCGCATTGTTCTCCGACGCGCTCGGCGGCCGCGAAGTCACGGTGCTCAACGACGCGGACGCGGCCGGGCTGGCGGAGGATCACTTCGGCGCGGCAAAGGATTTCGAGGGTTTAGTGCTGTTGCTGACCTTCGGGACCGGTATCGGTTCGGCATTGATGTACCGAGGAACCCTGGTGCCCAACACCGAACTCGGTCACCTCGAGATCGGGGGGATCGAGAACGAACACCGCGCGGCCGCGTCGGTCAAGGATCGCGACGAGCTCACCTACGAGCAGTGGGCGGCCGAGGTGAGCACGGTGCTGATCGGGTTGGAGAATTTGTTCTGGCCCACCGTCTTCGTCGCAGGTGGCGGCATCAGTCGCGACGCCGGTCAGTGGATTCCTTTGCTCACCAACAGGGTTCAGGTGATCCCCGCGGACTTGCGAAACTCGGCGGGTATCGTCGGTGCCGCGATGGCCATCGATGCGGGCATCAGGCCGTGACGTGCCTCCCGCGCCGATGACGCCATCGTGCCGAAGGTAACCTGGTTGGATCGTTACAATGGAACGTGCCCGGCGGTGAGCCGGAGAAACCCGACCGGCCGCTGCGCCGGTGAAACCCGACAGACCGCTCCGCCGGAAGATTACTCTGGCGTGACGCCGCACGAGACCGTCACGAAAGGGCGTACGTGGTAGCCACGAATACCCGTCACACCGCCGATTCGGCGATTGTCGACTCCGCAGATGTTACCGAGGCACGACCGGTTCGGAAGGCTGCCGCGAAGAAGGCGCCGGCCAAGAAGGTCGCTGCCAAGAAGGCGCCTGCGAAGAAGGCCGCTACCAAGAAGGTGCCCGCGAAGAAGGGCGCGGCCAAGAAGGCGGGCACCGACGGCGACCCCACTATCGATGAGTCGATGGAGGAGGGTTCGCCAGAGGCTGCCGACCTGAGCGACCTCGAGGTGTCCGAGGACGACATCACCGAGGATGCTGCCGTCGAACTGGTTGCCGGTGCCGACGAAGAGGAAGCCGACGCCGAGCCGACGGCCGCCGACAAGGCGTCCGGCGACTTCGTGTGGGACGAGGAGGAGTCCGAGGCGCTACGGCAGGCCCGCAAGGACGCCGAACTCACCGCTTCGGCCGACTCGGTCCGCGCCTACCTCAAGCAGATCGGCAAAGTCGCACTGCTCAACGCCGAGGAGGAGGTCGAGCTCGCCAAGCGCATCGAGGCCGGCCTCTACGCGGCGGAGAAGGTGCGTGAGTTCACCGAGCAGGGCGAGAAGTTGCCGGTCGCGCAGCGCAGGGACTTCAATTGGATCGTGCGCGACGGCAACCGCGCGAAGAACCACCTGTTGGAGGCCAACCTCCGACTGGTCGTCTCGCTGGCCAAGCGGTACACCGGTCGCGGTATGGCGTTCCTCGACCTGATCCAGGAGGGCAACCTGGGTCTGATCCGTGCGGTCGAGAAGTTCGACTACACCAAGGGTTACAAGTTCTCCACCTATGCCACCTGGTGGATTCGGCAGGCGATCACTCGCGCCATGGCCGACCAGGCCCGCACCATCCGTATTCCGGTGCACATGGTGGAGGTCATCAACAAGCTCGGCCGCATCCAGCGCGAGCTGCTCCAGGACCTCGGCCGTGAGCCGACGCCGGAGGAGTTGGCCAAGGAAATGGACATCACGCCGGAGAAGGTGCTGGAGATCCAGCAGTACGCGCGTGAGCCCATCTCGTTGGACCAGACCATCGGTGACGAGGGTGACAGCCAGCTCGGCGATTTCATCGAGGACTCCGAGGCCGTTGTCGCGGTGGACGCGGTGAGCTTCACGCTGTTGCAGGATCAGTTGCAGTCGGTGTTGGAGACGTTGTCCGAGCGTGAGGCAGGCGTGGTCCGACTGCGTTTCGGCCTCACCGACGGTCAGCCGCGCACCCTCGACGAGATCGGTCAGGTGTACGGCGTCACCCGTGAACGCATCCGCCAGATCGAGTCGAAGACCATGAGCAAGCTGCGCCACCCGAGCCGTTCCCAGGTATTGCGCGACTACCTGGACTGATCGGCGAGACGAGCGTTCTCGACGCCCGCATTCGTTGTGCCACCGCACTTTTCGGTGGACGATGAATGCGGGCTTCGTATTTCCCTGACAATTTTCTCCCTGCCGCACCACACGCGCGATTCGCGATCCACGGCCGCAGCGGCCGATCACCGCATCGACCGTTCCCACCGTGCGCATGGCGAGCGACCGCGCTGCGCGATGTCGATCTGTTGCCGTGGCGCGACGGGCCGGCGCGCACCATGCCCCCGGTGGCGCCGGAGGCGGTCGCGGCCGCGATCGTCCGGGCGCTCGACCGCGGCCGCGAGCGGGTCGTCTACCCGTCGTACTCGCTTCTCCCCCTGGAACTTCCGGTGATCGGACGAATCGTCGCCGCGATCGGCGCCCGTCGCATCGATACCGCGGGGGCGGTGAACCACGCTCCGCGTTGAGCACTCACGAGCCCGACCGCCGCTCGATAACGCTCAGCGGACGACGTCCTGGGGGTACCAGCGCAACTCGATCGTGTTGTCGTCGGGATCCTTGATGTAGATCGACTGTGCGTCGCCGCGTGCTCCGTAACGGCGCGCGGGACCCTCCACCACCGTGAAGGTCCCCTCGGCGATCACCTCAGCCCAGTCCAACGGCTCGACCACCAGGCAGAGGTGGTCGACATTCGACTCGCCTCGTGGCGCGTGAACGAGGTCGATAATGGTGGCCTCATCGACGCGTACCGACGGGAACGGCGCCTCGCCCCGACGCCACTGCTCGACCCGGACAGGCGCCAATCCGAGTGGGCCGCAATAGAACTCCAATGATCGCTCGACATCCGCGACGTTCAGCACGACGTGATCGAAAGCTATGACCCGCATGGATGGTTTCTCCCGTTCCTTGTCGTCGACACTCCCCACACCGATTGTCCGCTCCGGTGCGCCGATTCCGCCGTACCGGTCGGCGCGTCACCATTGCGCGGGTCGTAGCGACAGCATCACCTCGGGCACGGCACACTTGCCTGGTGGCAACCCCCACCCCGACGCCGTACCGGTCGCCGTGGACCCAGCCGGTCGAGTTCGGCGCGCAACTGCGCGCCGCGTGGACCGGGCTGCGCCGTCCCGGTCTCGCGCGACGGATCCTGCCGGGACTGCGCGCACATCTGGGTGCCGCGCCCGCCAGTACTGCCTACGCGTTCACCTTGTTCGTCACGTGGTGGACCTTGCGCGGAGTCGGTAACACGGTCGAGCATCGCTTGATCTTCTCGGCGTCGACCAATCTGCACAATATGCGCGAGCAGCCGGTCCAGGTACTGGTGGCCTCGGCATTCTGGACCGAGGGCGGGTTTCCGTGGGCGGTCATCGTGGGGTTTCTGGTGGTGATGGCCTACGCCGAGCGCTGGCTCGGCACGCTGCGCTGGATCATGGTGTTCGCCACGGGGCATATCGGCGCGTCACTGCTCACCGTCACCGCGATCGCGCACGCCATCGACCGAGGCGTCATTCCGGTGAAGGTGGCCGTGGCCACGGATGTGGGCAGCAGCTACGGATTCTCGGCGGTGCTCGCCGCGCTGAGCTTCCGTTTCGTGAGTCCGGCCCGGTGGATCCTCGCGGGGGCGTTTCTCGCGGTGTTGGTCGCCTCGTTGTGGATCGGGCCGACCTTCACCGACTACGGCCATCTGTGCGCGGCCGGAATCGGTGTGGTGATCGGCTCATGCGCGTCACTGCTGTGGCGCTGGCTGGAGAAGAACGGCCATGCCGAGGCGGCGAAGCATCAGAGGTGACTACGTCTACGGTCACTACGCCTACGGTGACTACCATTCGTTCGTGACGGGTACAGCCCGGCGTAGATCGTCTCCGGCGACGCACGCACCGTAGGCGATCCACGCCGAAGGCGTAATGGGAGCCGTCGGCGGATGAGTGCTTCCATACGGCTGGTGCGGCCACGAGTCGACTACGCCACCCCGGTGTCGCCCGCCCGTACCCGTTGCACCCATCCCGCGAGCGGTTCCACCACCCGCGCGAGCACGGGCCCGAGCACCGCCATCAGCAGCACGTACGCCGTCGCCAATGCCGCGAGGCGACTGTCGACCCCGGCCGCCACCGCCAAACCCGCGATGACGATGGAGAATTCACCGCGCGCCACCAGCGCCGCCCCCGCACGTGCCCGCCCCGCTCGGCCGATGCCGTGTGCGCGCGCCGCCCACCAACCGGTGGCGACCTTCGTCGCGGTGGTGAGCACGGCGAGCACCACCGCCCACCCCAGCACCGGCGGTATCGCCCCGGGGTCGGTGCTCAAACCGAAGGCGACGAAGAAAATCGCGGCGAACAGGTCCCGCAGCGGCTCCAGCATTTTCGCCGCCACCCGCGCCGTCGACCCGGAGATCGCGATACCGAGCAGAAACGCCCCGACCGCCGCGGACACATTCAGCGCCGAGGCGAACCCTGACACCAGCAGCGCGGCCCCCACGAGGGTCAACAGGAACACTTCGCGATCGGTGCTGTTCACGATCGCCGAGACAACGCTGCCGTAGCGCAACGCCACCACGAGCACCACCGTGATCGCCACCAGCGCGATGGCCAGCGAGGTCAGTCCGCTGAGGAAGCTCAGTCCGGCAAGCATGGTGGTGAGCAGGGGCAGGTAGATCGCCATCGTGAGGTCTTCGAACACGAGAATCGAAAGGATCACCGGGGTTTCACGGTTGCCGAGCCGACCGAGATCGTCGAGCAGCTTCGCCGCGATGCCCGACGACGAGATGTAGGTGACCCCGCCCAGGGTGATCGCGCCGACCGCACCCCAGCCCAGCAGCAGTGCGAGCACCGCGCCCGGTGTCGCGTTGGCGACGAGATCGAACACGCCCGCGGCCCACGAACGGCGCAATCCGGTAACCAGCTCCGCGGCCGTATATTCCAGACCGAGCAGCAGCAACAGCAACACGACACCGATGTCGCTGGCGATGTGGCCGAATTCGTTCGCGACCCCGAGTTCGAGGACCCCGCCTTGTCCGAAGGCGAGACCACCGAGCAGATACAGCGGAATCGGGGACATCCCGAAGCGTCCCGTGACGCGTCCGAAGATGCCGAGTACGAACAGCATCGCCCCGAGTTCGATCAGGGCGACCGCTGTTCCGGCCACGGCTCAGCCGTGGATGAGAATCTTCGCGGCACCATCCAGGCCGTCGGGCGTGCCGACCACCACGAGCAGGTCGCCCTTGGCGAAGCTGAAGTCCGGTCCTGGCGAGGGATGCAGCTGCCCCGCGCGCATGACCGCGACGATCGACACCTTGGTGCGGGTGCGCATCTCGGTTTCGCCGAGAGTGCGGCCGACGTAGGGGCTTTCCTCGGCGATCGGCAGTTGCCTGGTGGTGATTCCAGGCATATCGCGATGATCGTCGTTGAGGGTGGCGACCAGCTGTGGCGCACCGAGCAGGTTCGCCAGCACGGCGGCCTCGTCGGTGGTCAGTGGGATCTGCGCGGCGCAGGCGTCCGGGTCCTCCGATTTGGAGACGATCATATCGATGTCGCCATCACGGTGGGAGACCACGCCGATCCTGCGTCCGGATCGCACCTCGAAGTCTTTCCTGACCCCAATGCCAGGTAATGCGGTGACATCGACATTCACTGATCCAGGTTAGCTCGGTGTCGCAACCGTGGCTGTCCGGGTGCCCGATTCGTTGTGTCGCCAGGTCAGCACGCCCAGCTGACGGGCGGCGGCGCGGTCATCACTTCGTCGGATTGCCGCGCGCGCCGACTGTGCTGTGATGATCCGATGAGGCGAACGAACCGATGAGGAAGTGGTCTCGGCTTCCCCAGGTGGCACGCGACGCGATCGGCGCGCTCGCGGCGTTCCTCGCCGGTGTCGCGCTGTATGTGGCCGGGCTGTCGATCATGACCGAAGCCGGCGAGGACGTGCCGTTGACGGTGCGGCTCGCCATCCTCGCCGCGATCAGCGCCACTACCGTACTGCGGCGACGAATGCCATTGTGCGGCTTGTTTATCGGGCTGATCCCCTTGGCGGTGGACACCTGGATCGGCCCCTCGATCCCGGTGTGGGTGATCTATACCGACCTGATCTACGCCGCGGCGCTCTACTCGAGTCGGCGCGCCTCCCGTGCGATGCTGGTGAGCTGGTCGGTCTTCTCCGCCGTTGTCGTCCTGCTGACCCTGCTCACCGGCGACTTGCACGCGGTGTCGTTGGCGATCCTCGCGGTGTTCCTGTTCATCGCCACCCCACTGTGGTGGGCGACCTCGGTACGCACGCACAAGGAGATCGCGAACGCCGAGCGCGCGCGAGCACAGGCGCTGACCCTGGTGGCCGACCTGGATCGGCGCGCGGCGGTCGCGGACGAGCGCACCACGATGGCACGCGATCTGCACGATGTGATCGCCGGTCACCTCTCGGCCATCGCGATCCACTCCGAGGCCGCGCTCGGTGTGCTCGAGAAGCGGAGGGCCGACGCGGCCGATGTCGAGGTGGACGGCATCGTGCGTTCGATCCGATCCAACAGTGTCAGCGCGTTGCAGGAGATGCGCACGATGATCGGTCTGCTCCAGGACGATTCGAACGCCGAGCGGCAAGCGTCGGCGCCGAGGCGACTGGCACAGCTGCCGAATCTCGTCGACGCCGCGCGCTCCGCTGGCATCGAGGTGTCGGTGGACACGGCGCTCGCGGACGCCCCGTTACCGAGCGCGGTGGACCAGGCCGCCTACCGCATCGTGCAGGAGGCGCTCACCAATGCCATGAAACACGCACCGGGACAAGGGGTGGCGATCGAGGTCCGAATCGACGGCGCGCTGCTCGGGGTCTCGGTGCGCAACCCGCTGCCCGTCGGCTCCGCTCGTGCGGCGGCGACGGACCGTCCGCGCGGGCTGATCAATATGCGGGAGCGGACCGCCGCGCTCGGCGGAAGTTTCACCGCGGGGGCGAACGCGCACGGTTGGGAAGTACGGGCCGAACTACCGTTGAGAGCAGGGATGGCATGACAATTCGGCTGGTGATCGCCGATGATCACGGCGCGATCAGGTCGGGCTTGCGCATGATTCTCGATACCGAGGGCGACCTGGAGGTGGTCGGCGAGGCTGCCGACGGTGACGTCGCGATCACCCAGACGCGTGCCCTGCGCCCACAGGTGGTGTTGATGGATGTGCGGATGCCCGGAATGGACGGGATCACCGCGACCGAGCGGATCGTGGCCGAGAATCTCGCGAAGGTGTTGATCCTCACCACATTCGAGTTGGACGAATACGTTTTTCGCGCGCTGCGCGCTGGCGCGTCCGGATTCGTGTTGAAGTCCGCGTCCCGCCAGTCGTTGGTCGACGCGGTCCGCGCGGTCGCGGCCGGTGACGGCGTGTTGGCACCCGAGGTCACCAAGTCGGTGATCGCCGCGTTCGCCTCGTCGAATGCCGATGCGGCCCAACCCGCCCCCACCGGGTGGTCGGAGTTGACCGACCGGGAACGTGAGGTACTCGACTGCCTCGGCGAGGGTTTGTCCAACGCGCAGATCGCGACCCGCTTGTTCATCGGCGAGACGACGGTGAAGACCCACGTGTCGCGGGTGCTGATGAAGCTCGGGGTGCGTTCGCGGGTGCAGGCGGCGATCCTGGCTCGCGAACAACGTGCGGAATGAGCCGGGGCGCCGCCTATTTCGCGAGTTCGGCGAACGTCCCGTCGGCGCCGGGCAGGTACTCCTCCACCGCGACGACCGCGCCGATCGGTAATGGTCCGTAGAGATGGGGGAAGAGCATCGACTCGGGATCGGTCGGTACGCCGGGCTCCCATTCGACCGGTGCGCCGAGTCTCGAGGGGTCCAGGCGCAGCAACACCAGGTCGCGCCTTCCGGCGAAAAGCCGGTTCGCGGGAAGATGCGCCTGCCGCGGCGTCGACAGGTGCACGAAGCCGATGTCGGCAAAGGAGGGCGGTCGGTACTCGCCGGTTTGCCGAGCGGAGAGCCATTCGCTCAAAGTGCATATGTGAACAAGCGTGTGAGTGTCGTGGGTCACGGGTAATCTCCCGGTAGACAACTAAATCGGCCGATTCGAGGTGAGGGTTCGGCGCTGTTCTCCTACCACGACGCGTGGTGTTCGCCCATAGCGAAAACCGCAGGTCGTGTTATCGAAAACACACTGAACCGTTCGCGGGAACAAAGCCCCCGTCCCGAACGTCTGACAGAGTAGTCAATACCTCTGCTGGGAAGTAGCGGTAGCGAGCCCGCGGAGTGACCACGGGCCCCACACCAGGCGAACGGTCTGCGAACCGGAAGCCAGGACGGAGGAGTCATGCCAGGAACCCTGACTAGCACCCCGCTGACCGCGGTCGATCGTTGCGATCGCTGTGGAGCGGCTGCGCGCGTGCGCGCAGTGCTGCCCGCAGGCGGAGAATTGCTCTTCTGCCAGCACCACGCGAACGAACATATGGATCGGTTGCGCGAGTTGGACGCCGTGATCGATACGGAGTCCGCCCCCGCGTCCTGACCCGCTCCTCGCGTCCTGAGACAACAGCATCGAACAACAGAACATAGGTGTACCGAACAGCGGACGATCCAGGGATCGTCCGCTGTTCGATGTTTCGGTCATTGCTCGAGGCGTCTCGAGGACGGTTCCGGCAGCGATTCGTGGCGCCGATCGAACAGCGCCGCTCGGCCCCGGCCGCCGCGGCACTCAACGCACTGGTGCGCCCACACATGTTGCGCCGCACCAAGGCACTGGTCGCCGCCGAACTGCCACCCAAGCAGTTACACCTCGATGATCTGCGCCCTCACTGACGAGCAGGTGCGGCTGGACCGGGAGGTCACCGACCGAGCCCGCGCCGAACCGCGAGGAAGCGCCACCGCCACAGTTAACGGCCGGGCTCGGGTAGCTTGCCGAGGATGCCGTCGAGCAATCGAGCCAGACCGTATTCGAACTCGCCGTCGGGGTCGGCGGGCGCGTGGTACAGCTCCCCCACCGCGGCGCCGACTCGCGTGGACAGTGGGAACTCGCTCTCGGGCATGACGCTGGCCAGCAGCGGGCCGTGTTCCTCCCACCAGCTCGTATCGCTGGTGATCCGGCCCGCACGTTGTGCCGACACCGCGACTTGCGCGTTGCCGGTGGCGAATTCCGACAGCACGGCGATCACCCGGTCCATCGCCAGATCCGAGAGCCCGACCCCTTCCAGGGCAGCCAGCTGCTGTTCGTAGCGGCGGGTCCGACCGGGACCGAGCACCAATCGCCACGCCGACACCTCGAGTAACCACGGGTGGGCGATCAATTCAGCACGGATCCGACCGGCGATGGCGGCCATCCGGTCGCGCACCGACAGCTCGGCGGCGATGGGGGCGTCCTGTGCGGCGACGGCGTCGACCATGAGCGCGACGAGGACGTCCTTGCTCGGGACGTAGGTGTAGAGGCTCATCGGACGCAAGGAGAGCTCAGCGGCCACTGCGCGGATGGAGACCTTCGCGTAGCCGTCGCGGTCAGCGAGCGCGATCGCGGCATCGACCACAGCGTCCACGCTGACGGTTTGCTTAGGACCACGGCCATTCACGCGTGGGGGCACCCGATGACGCCACAGCAGCGCGATCAGCTGCCTTGCCGGTGCCACCGCGGACTCGTCCATGGGCTGCTCGGTACTCCTTCGGCTCCTCGGCGGGCACCCGCTGCCCACGGCCGAGGAGTCGCATGGCGGCTGCGTGCCTCGAATTCCACGAAACCCCGCCGAACTTCGACGTCGTTTCGCGGATTTCGTCGGTTTCGATCGGTGGGAACAAAACTCGGTCGGTGGTGCGTTGAGACTGTACTCCGTACACCATACGCTGATTTGAGGTGCGTTCTGCCAAGCACACAGGCCACTTACCTGATCGACCGGCACATGTTCGCGCTGTGGTCGTGGACCGGCGACACAGCGGGTCGACCACCCAAGGGGCTCGGCGAACACGCGACGATCCCGCTCGTCGTCCCCACCGGCACCGACGGTGCGCTCGAGGTCGCCGAAGTCGAGTGCGCGCTGCTCGACCCCGAGACCTTCGCGAAGTCGCGGCTGCCGCGCGCGGGCGAGTCGGTGCGCGCGTGGCGAAACGCGCTGCGGGCCGACCCGGCACACGCCGACGGCGACACCGTCGAGATGCCGCTGGCGGCACACGCGGTGCCGGACGCGGCGGGCACATCGATCGTCTCGGCCACACGCGCACGTCGCGTCCTGCGCGAATCTCGCGTCGTCGCCGCGGAATCGGCCGCGGCGCTGACCGCCGACCTGCGGCCTTACCAGGTGCGCGGGATCGGCTGGCTGCACGAGACGGTCGCCGAACGCGGCGGCGCCGTACTCGCCGACGAGATGGGCCTCGGCAAGACGGTGCAGACCATCGGGTGTCTGGCGCGGCGGGCGACCGACGGTCCGCAACTGGTGGTCTGCCCGACCTCGCTGGTGGGCAACTGGGCACACGAGATCACTCGGTTCGCCCCCGGCCTGCGCGCGGTCGCCTGGCGCGGCGGAGCGCTCGACGACAGCACGACCACGCAGGGGACGGTCGTGCTCGTCGGCTATCCGACGCTGCGAATCCATGGTGATCGACTGGCCGAAACCCCGTGGAACACCATCGTCTTCGACGAGGCACAGGCGCTGAAGAACCCGCGCACCCAGATCTCGAAGGCCGCGCGCGCCTTGTCGACCGATGCCACGGTCGCACTCACCGGCACCCCGGTGGAAAATCGGCTGGAAGAACTGTGGGCGCTGCTGAACCTGGTGTCGCCCACACTGTTCGGCCACCGCACCCAGTTTCGGCGCCGATTCGTCCGACCCGTCGAAGCGGGTTCGGCCAGCGCGGCGGCCCGACTGCGCGACACCGTCGAACCCGTCCTCATGGCCAGGACGAAGGCTCAGGTCGCCGCGTCGTTGCCCGCCAAGATGCACACCGACCTGCTCTGCGATCTCACCGCCGAACAGGAAAAACTTTATGACCAGCTGCTCGATCGTGCGATCGATGACGGGTTCGGTGTCGGCGCGCAACGACGCACGCGCATCCTGGCAGCGCTCACCGCGCTCAAACAGGTATGCAACCACCCCGGCCTGGTCACCGGCGACCTCGGCGAAGTGGGTGGGCGCTCCGGCAAACTCGACCTGTGTACCGATATCCTGGCTACTAACCTCGAAACACACTCACCGACACTGATTTTCACGCAGTACCGGCAGACAGGTGAACTACTGGTCCGCCATCTGGCGGAGCGCTTCGAGGTCGACGCGCCGTTCTTCCACGGCGGACTGAATCAACGCGAACGCGCCCGCATCGTCACCGAGTTCCAATCCGAGGACGGCCCACCGATCTTGGTGCTGAGCCTGCGCGCGGCCGGAACCGGGCTCACGCTCACGCGCGCCGCCGATGTCATCCATTTCGACCGTTGGTGGAATCCCGCGGTGGAGGCACAGGCTTCCGACCGCGTGCACCGGATCGGCCAGACCCGCACGGTCACCATCACCACCCTCACCTCGACGACCACGGTCGAGGAGCACATCGCGGGTATGCACGCACGCAAGTCCGCGCTCACCGACCTCGGCGACGCGGCGGGCATCGCCGCGCTGGCCGACCTGTCCGACGACCAGTTGGTCGAGGTACTGCGACGTAAGCGGGAAAACTGATGGCGAACAACGAATTCGGCTACACCGCGTGGGGCAAGGACTGGATCCGTCTGGCCGAACCCCTGCGCCAGACTCGTCCCGAACCGCTGCTGCCGCGAGCACGCAGGGTCGCCCGCAACGACGGCGTCGCCGTCACCATCGACGGCCACACGGTGCGGGCGAGCATCCACCGAGGCGGTCAAGCGTCGGTGACCTATCTCGAGGTCGAGCCGATGTCACGCGGCACGATCGAGACGATCGGGGCGGTGATCGGCGACCCGACGGTGCTCACCGACGACATGCATCGTGCGGCACTCGCGGCCGGGGCGCGCCTGGCCCCGATCGTCACGGCCACCGACTGCTCGTGCAAGGCACGCTCACCCCGCTGCCTGCACGTGCTCGCGACCTACTACGACGTGGCACGCAGGGTCGACGACCATCCCCGCCTCGCGTTGGAAATCCAGGGCTATTTCCAAGGCGGACAACCGGATTCGGAGGCTGCGCCGCAGGAGCATCGATGGATTCCGATCAGCACCCTCGACCCCGCCGACTATTTCGCAGTCGCCGCGCCCGGCTGATCGACTGCCCTTCGCCGATCACCGCGATGCGCCGCACGGGACCGGGTGCCGGTGCGCCGATTCGGACCGGCACCACGACGAGCTTCTTCGACAGTTCATGTCGAAACGGCCGAGCTGATCCGTCGTGGACGAAACGTATGGGCGCTCACGCGGGTCGACGAGCACGGAAGCGGAACTTGGTGGCATCGGTATCGATTCGAACATCGGTGAAACCGACATCGGTCAGGCGCTCGGCAGCGCCCTCGGGCGGCACGGGTACGCAGGTGTCACCGAGGTGGATCAGGCGAAACGCCGTGCTGTCCAGGCCATCACTGCCCGCGAACACCCCACCGGGGCGCAGCACCCGAAGCGCGTCGGCGAACAGGGCGTCCTGATACTCCGGTGTCGGCACGTGATGCAGCATGGTGAAGCACCCGACGGAGTCGAATCGCGCTGTCGGCAAGGGCATATCGGCGCCGTCACCGTCGAGTACCGTCATCACCTCACCGCGTCGCTCGCGTAACCGCGCGGCCAGCACCGGGTCGATCTCGACCCCGGTGAGCGCGTTCGTGCGTGCCAGCAGCGCGCGCACGTTCGCCCCGTAGCCCGGCCCGATCTCCACCGAGGCGGCACCGAGATCGACGTTCTCGAGCGCCCACGGTACGACCCGTGTCGAACTCGTGCGCTCCCAGCTCGATGACCTGCACAGCAGTCGGTGGAAAAGATTCATTGTCATGGCCCTACGGTAGGGAGCGCGCGCCATGGCCACCACAGGTTATGGTGACAACTTGTGTTGCAGAACGGCCAAACACACACCGCTCCCGCCCCGCGGGGATCGACCGCCATGATCGTCGGCGCTGGCACACTCCCCGCCGGACACTGGTTCCCCGAGCACCACCACCCACAGCACCAGATCGTCTGGGCCGCACAGGGTGTGCTCGCGGTGGAGATCGAGGACAGCCACTGGGTACTGCCACCGACGCGTGCGCTGTGGGTGCCCGGCGGCATGCCGCATCGGACCGGCAGCCTCGGCACGGCCGACATGCGCGGCATCTACCTCGAGCCCGACCGCTGCCCGGCGACGTTCCCCACGCCGACGATGCTGCACGTCCCCCGCCTGCTGCACGCGTTGTTCGACCTGATGACCGAACAGGACAGCGTGGCCTTCGGCGCGGCAAGGCAGGGCGTCGACCCCTCATCCGGTCCGTCCTTCGATGCGTCCTTCGACACCACGGCCTCGGCACGCCGAGCCCGGGCCGAGGCCGTGGTCTTCGACCTACTGATACCCGTCGAGGTGATTCCTATCGGCACGCATCCACCCACAGATCCGCGCGCCAGGCAGCTGGCCGACGTACTCACCCACGATCCCGCCGACCCACGAACGCTAGAGGAATTTGCCGCCGCCTGCGGCACCAGCCGCCGCACCTTGGCTCGGCTGTTCCGCACCGAGACCGGAATCCCGTTCGGCGAATGGCGAACTCAGATCCGCATGGCGGCCTCGCTGCCGCTGCTGGCCTCGGGTCTGCCGATCGCGCGCGTCGCGGGCCGGGTCGGCTACGCGACGCCCAGCGCCTACGTCGCGGCCTTCCGACGCACGGTCGGCGTCTCACCGGGACGGTACTTCGCGGAGTGATCGGGCGCTCGCCGCACTGTCGGCGGTACGGAACGTCTCGGCCATGGTGCGTCCCGAGTCGGCGGCGAGAAAGCCCCTCGGCGGCGATGTCCGACGCCGAGCCGTGACGCCCGCGCACGCTCAGGCCACACTGCCGGTGGGCATGCGCGCCGTCGGTGAGATCTCGACCGAACCGGGGCCCGAACCAGGCGCACCATGATCGTGCGCGGACCCCGTCCGTGGGCAGCCGCTTCGAATCCGTAGCGGCGGACTTGCTCGAGTTGTCGGGCGAGATCCCCGCGAGGATGCGTGCTCGGGGAGGTCGCACCGATGCCGATGACGGGCCCGCCGTCGCACAGGTGCGCCACGGCGGGCAGCGCGCCGACGACGCCGTGCGGGACTGCCACGTGCAGCCCGTTGTCGGTCTCGTCCACGGTGCGTTCCTCGCATGGCTTGCTCGGGAGGCGCCCGTGTTGTCGACCCCATGACGCGGTGGCTCGAAACTCACCGTCTGCGCAGCGCCGCGATCCGCTCGGTCAACTGATCGGCCGTCGCCAAAGCCGTTGGGGGGCCACCACATTCCCGACGCAACTCACCGTGGATCACGCCGTGTGGCTTGTTCGTCCGATGATGGTGCATCGCCACCAGGCTGTTCAGCTCGCGCCGCAACTCCCCCAGCCGGTTGGCGGTCTCCGCTCGCTCGGCGGAGTTCGCCACCTGCGGACCCGGTGCGCTCGCCGCCGCGGGAACCGACTGCGAACGCTCCGCCACCTGCTTGGACTGCCGCTCACGCAACAGCGCCCGCATCTGATCGGCATCCAACAGGCCGGGGATGCCCAGGTAATCGGCCTCCTCGTCGCTGCCGGCGAAAGTGGCCGTACCGAAGGACGATCCGTCGTAGATCACCTGGTCGAGTTCGGCGTCGGCGGCCAGCGCCACAAAGGACTTCTCCTCCTCGCCCGGCTCGTCCTTCTGCTTGTTCGCCTCGATCAGCAGCTCGTCGTCGAGCCCGTTCTTCTCCCGATGCGGCTTGCCGATGACGTGATCGCGCTGCAATTCCAACTGCGCCGCCAGGTCGAGCAGCACCGGCACCGAGGGCAAGAACACCGTTGCCGTCTCACCCTTCGCGCGCGCACGCACGAAACGGCCGATGGCCTGCGCGAAATACAGCGGTGTCGCCGCGCTGGTCGCGTAGACCCCCACCGCGAGGCGCGGCACGTCGACGCCCTCGGACACCATCCGCACCGCCACCATCCACGGCTGCGTGCTCTTCGCGAACTCCGCGATCCGACTCGACGACGAAGGGTCGTCCGACAACACCAACGCGGGACGCTCACCCGAAATGTGTTCCAACAGTTCGGCGTAATCGCGGGCACGCTCCTGATCGGTGGCGATCACCAGCCCGGCGGCGTCGGTCATGCCCGCGGCACGTTTCTGCCGAATACGCACATCCGCGGCATGCAACACCGCCGACATCCAGTCGCCGGCGGGATCGAGCGCGGTGCGCCACGCCCTGGCCGTCTGTTCGGCGTTCAGCGGCTCACCCAACCGCGCGGTGTATTCCTCGCCCGCGCTGTCGCGCCAGTGCGCCTCACCGGAATACGCCAGGAACATCACCGGACGGACAACACCGTCGGCGAGCGCCTCGGCATACCCGTAGGAATGGTCGGCCCGCGAACGCGGAAAACCGCTCTCGTCCGGCTCATAGGTGATGAACGGGATCTGGCTGTCGTCGCTGCGGAACGGCGTTCCCGTCAGCGCGAGACGGCGGGTGGCGTCGCCGTATGCCTCCTCGGCCGCCGAACCCCAGGTCTTCGCGTCACCCGCGTGGTGGATCTCGTCGAGAATCACCAGGGTCTTCCGGTTTTCGGTGCGCACCCTGTGCCGCGTCGGGTGCGCGGCCACCTGCGCGTAGGTCACCACGACGCCGTGATAGTCGCCGGAGGTACCACCGGTGGAATTGGAGAACCGAGAATCCAGCGCGATGCCCACCCTGGCCGCGGACTCGGCCCACTGGTGCTTGAGGTGCTCGGTCGGCGCCACCACCGTCACCTGATCGACGGTGCGGTCGGCCAACAGCTCGGCCGCGACGCGCAAGGCGAAGGTGGTTTTACCGGCCCCCGGCGTAGCGACCGCGAGGAAATCCTTCGGCTTGGCCGTCAGGTATTTCGTCAGCGCCCTGCGCTGCCATGTTCGCAGCGCCCCCGCCGCGCCCCTCGGCGAATCGCTCGGTGTCTCCGCTTGTTCCGCCGCAGCGCCACCCGACCCAGTCACGCAGTAGACCCTAGCGGCCCGCGCGGGCCTGTCGCCAAACCGACGCGGTGCCCGCGAGCGGCATCACACATTTTCGTCACACCGCGAGCAGGAATTCACCCTGTGCACGCCGACACGTCCACCCCGGTGTGAAGTGTCGTGACCACTCGTGCGCGATGCTATAGACACCATGCCCGACGAACAGGCCACGCACCATGCCCGACGATGACGCCGAAACCGACGACTCCACGCGGACCGACGACTCGTCGAGCCGCGGTTCTGTGCTGTCGGGCACCGAGGCTCCCCTCGGCGAGCGCGCCCGCGCGTGGGCCAAGCGCACCGCCCGCCAGAGCGCGCTGCTGATCTGGCGCGTGGCGGTGAAGGCGTGGGACGACTCGATCTTCGCCAAGTCCGCCGCCGCCGCGTTCTGGCAGACCCTGTCGCTGGCACCGCTGCTGCTCGGCGTGCTCGGCAGCCTCGGCTATGTCGGCGGCTGGTTCGGACCGGACACGGTGCAGATCGTCGAGTCCAAGATCATCACCTTCAGCCGAGACCTGTTCAGCGCCAACGTGGTGAGCGACCTGATCGAACCCACGGTCAAAGACGTGCTCGGACGAGGTCGAGGCGCCGTGGTGTCGGTCGGCTTCGTGCTCTCGCTGTGGGCGGGATCCTCGGCGATGGCGACCTTCGTCGACTCGATCGTCGAGGCACACGATCAACAGGACGCGCGAAACCCGGTGTGGCAACGCATCTTCGCACTGCTGCTGTATGTGTTGTTCCTGGTGGCGGCGGTCTTCATCCTGCCGCTGGTGGCGCTGGGGCCTGCGCTGATCGGGCGCGCGCTCCCCGAGGCATGGCGCGCGATCGGGCTGAGTCTGCTCGATGACTTCTACTACCCCGGTGTCGGCCTGTTGCTCATCGGCGGACTGACCACGCTCTACAAGCTTGCCCTGCACAAGTCGCTGCCGTGGCACCGATTGTTCGGCGGCGCGCTGCTCGCCGCGGTGTTCTTCATGGCGGCAAGCGAGATCCTGCGGCAATACCTGGCCTGGGTCACCAAGACCGGCGTCAGCTACGGCGCGTTGGCCACACCGATCGCGTTCCTGCTGTTCACCTATTTTCTCGGCTTCGCCGTGATCGTCGGCGCCGAGTTCAATGCGGCCGTACAGGAATTCTGGCCGGCCAAGGCCACCAGGGTCGAGCAGGTGCGGGAATGGATCGCCAACCAGGTGCGGGGGGAGCAATCTCCCGAAGACGGCGACAGCGACGACAACGACGACAACGGCGGCGACGACAACGGCGGCGGCGACAACGGCGGCGGCGACGACGAGTCCGACCTCGCGCAACGCCCATCGGACACGACGCAACGCCCATCGGACACGGCACCGCCCTCGGACGCCGACCCCTCGGTCGCACCGACAGACGCCAAGGGACGCACAGCCTCCGAGCCGGAGCTGCTAGCCGAGGGCGCGCACGCCGCCCAGCCGCCGCGGCAACCTCATTCGCCCTTGCGCAGCCCCTCGTAAACCTTCTTGCACTCCGGGCAGACCGGCGAACCGGGCTTGGCCGAACGCGTCACCGGGAAGACCTCGCCGCACAGGGCGACCACGTGCGTGCCCATGACGGCGCTCTCGGCGATCTTGTTCTTCTTGACGTAATGGAAGAACTTCGGGGTGTCGTCGCCCGTCGACTCGTCGGTAGTCGTCTCGGGGCGGACCAGGGTATCGGTGGTACTCACGCGTTCCATGATGCCGCATTCCCGCGCGAGGTCACTGACCACCGCGTGTGCGAGCCGTCGGCACGAGTGCAAGACTCGACAGTATGCAGCAACACGGCGACTCTCCGGACGCCGACGACATCGGCCGCGGTGATCGCCAGGAGCCCGGCACACAACCAACTCCCGACCCCGCGAAGTCCGTCGGCGATTCGAAGGGTTATTTCCCCGGCTCCGACGATCACGACCCGGTACTGATCACCGAGGCGGCGCCCTCGTTGGAGGATCAGCACCGTGCCAGGGTGCGCAGGTACACGTTCATCATGGCCTTCCGTGTCCCGTGCCTGATCCTGGCCGCCGTCGCCTACAGCGCCTTCGACAGTGCGCTGCTGGCCATTCTCATCCTCGGCGCCTCGGTCCCGCTCCCCTGGATCGCGGTACTCATCGCCAACGACCGCCCGCCGCGCCGCAAAGAGGAACCGAGCCGTTGGGATCGTCCGCGTACCGCACTCGAGTCCGGACAGCACAAATCGATCGACGGCTGAGCTCGGTCGACGGCTGAGCTCGAGCAACAGCTGAGCCTTGTCTACGGCTGAGCGCGACCAGCGAGGTTCGGATCACACCGTGCTGTCCACGGGCGCCGGCCTGCGCCGAATGACCAACGACATGAGCGCGGCGCTCGCGCAGAGCACACCCGCCAAATACCACGCCGGGTCATAGGTGCCCTGAAGGTCGCGGATGATGCCCGCGCCCGTCGCGGCGGCCGCCGCACCCACCTGATGCGACGCGAAGACCCACCCGAACGCCACGGCACTGTCCTCGCCGAACAGCTCCCGGCACAACGCGACCGTCGGTGGCACGGTCGCGATCCAATCCAAACCGTAGAAGACGATGAACATCCACATGCTCGCACTCGGTGTGCGGGCCGAGCAGCGACGGCAGGATCAGCAGCGACAGCCCGCGCAAGCTGTAGTAGCCGACGAGTAGGTAACGCGGATCGAAGCGGTCGGTGAGCCACCCGGAGGCGATGGTGCCCACCACATCGAAGACCCCGACGAGCGCCAACAGGCCCGCCGCGGTGTTCGGTGGCATGCCGTGGTCGTGCGCCGCGCTGACGAAGTGTGTGTTGACCAGTCCGTTGGTCGAGGCGCCGCAGATCGCGAATCCGCCGGCCAACAACCAGAATCCCGATGTCCGCGCGATGGTGAACAGCACGCGCACCGCACGGGCCGCGCCCGCGCCCGCCGCGACCCGCTGCCCCGCGCTACTGCCCTGCTCGGCGCCATAGGCGGGGACGCCCAGGTCGCTGGGATAGTCGCGAATGAACAACAGCACCAACGGGACGACAGCCAACGCGATCCCGGCGACGAGCAGCGCTGGCAGCCGCCAACCGTGCGCGTGCGCCAATGCCGACACCAGGGGCAAGAAGACCAACTGCCCGGTGGCGCCCGCCGCGGTGAGCACACCGGTGACCAACCCGCGGTGGCGGACGAACCAGCGTCCGGTGATCGTCGCGACGAACGGCATCGACATCGACCCGACACCGACCCCGACCAGCAGCCCCCAGGTCGCCACCAGCTGCCACGGCTGGGTCATGAACACGGTCAGCCCGCTGCCCGCGGCGACGAGCACCAGCGCGCACGACACCACCCTGCGGATACCGAACCGGTCCATCAATGCCGCCGCGAACGGCGAAATCAGGCCGTAGAGCAGCAGATTCAACGACACCGCAGTGCCGATGGTGCCGTGCGACCAGCCGAATTCGTCGTGCAACGGGTCCATCAGGACGCTGGGCACCGAACGGAACGCCGCCGCGCCGAGTAATGCGACGAACGCGACCGACGCCACGATCCAGGCCGGGTGCGGCATCGACCGCCTCGGCCGATCGGCGTGCGTCGACGTATCCGCAGCGGTAGGAAGTTCGGTCACCGACTGAGCATGCCCGAAATGCCGGTGGGCGCACGAGTGATACAAGCGCCAGAAATCGACAAGATCACGCCAGCCGACCCGGCGGGGCGACCCCGAGGCGCATGCTGGGGGTGACGTCGCTGGAAACTCGACAGGAGAGAACATGATTCGCTGGATCTGGGCGTTATTGGACCGGCAGGCAGCGCATTTCACCGCCTCAGCACAGTTCTGGGCGACGGTGACCGACACCGAGATCGTCAGACACCGCAGCGACACCGGCGAATTCGTCACCCTGCTACCCGATTCGGAGACCACGATGGACGCGCAGGCGACGCCGAGCGTGCGATTGCGGACCACCGCTCGAGGCGTGGGCGTGCGTCTCGACCTCGCCGTCCTCGAGGTCGGTGCCGCCGTCGATCGTGCCGTCGAACTCGGCGCGACGGTGCTCGCCGAGCGTCCAGACCACACGGTGTTGCACTCGCCCCGCGGGATGGTCCTGCGCTGACCCGCGACAGCGAACGCGAATACACACCGACACCGCCGGTACGCGCGCCGAACGGTTCGCTCTCACGTCTGGATCAGGTCTGTCTCGATATCGGCCCCGCCGACTACGACACCGAAACGCGCTTCTGGGCGGAATTCACCGGTTGGCGGCGCGAGCCCGGCAGTAGGCCGGAGTACCTCAACCTGCGCACCACCGGTGAGCTACCGCTGCGCCTCTTGCTGCAACGCCTCGACAGCGACCGCCCCGCCGGCGCCCACCTCGACATCTCCTGCGTGGATACCGAAGCCACCGCCGATTGGCACGTCGCCTTGGGCGCGAAGGTGATCGAACGCTTCGAGCACTGGATCGTCATGGCCGACCCCACGGGTGAGCGCTATTGCCTGTGCGCGTGCGAACCGTTCGACGGCTGAGGCGACCACGGCCGACCCGCACGTTGGCGATCCGAGTGCGGATGACACGACCGTGCCGCACCGGACGTTGCTGGCACGCGAGCACGACCAACGCCAGATCAACGGGGTCGGCGCTGCGCGGTGATGTTGTCTTCAGCGCCGATATCGAGAATTCGCCGTACCGTTCACGCGAAGGCCGTGGCCACGGCCTTCTGTGGCCCCTCCCCGCACACAGCGACCCCGTGCGGCCATGGGCCGCCCTGGTCGCGCCGTGGCGACGGCCTTCTGTGGCCTCTCCCCGCACATCCGTGCGGACATCCTGCGGCCGACGATGTCATGGCGCGGTCGTATTCGATGGAACCTGCTGGGCCGCCAGAAAATTCATCGCGTCGGATGATCGCCCGACGCGAGATCCCGGTAGGCATACGCACTGCCGATTGTCACCTTCGCGTTCGGTACGCGCGCAGCCCACCGGCTGCGGCCGACCGACGGCGGGTTCAGAGGTGTGGTGGCAACGGAAATCAGCACCCACGGACGCCCGGTGTGCGCCCCTACCCGCTCGGGCGTCGTGACTGCTCCTGAATGCGCGGCATACCCGCGACGGGAACACCGAACTCGTGACGGTCCACGAAACCGGTGATGGCAGAGTACCGATGTGCCCGAGACCCATGTCCCCCACGCCGACGCGTCCGCTCGTCCCACGAACCGCGGCGGTATGACGCGCGACGGTTCCGCGTCGCCGCTGGTCGCGCTGTGCCCCGATCTGCGCTCGGCGCTGACGCGGGTCGGCTACGACGCCGATACGTTGTTGGCCCTGCTCGGCGACGAGGTCCACGCCGCCCTCGGTCGCTCCGAACCGGTTCCGGTGCGCAGGGCCGCGCGGGCCGGGGGTGAACTGGGCACGCTGGTACGGCTGCTGTTGCTGGGTGACGCACTGCCCGAACGCGAGGTCGCCGCGGCGTTGGCCCCGGTGTCGGTCGATCGGGCCGTCGTCGCCGGGCTGCTCGAACGCGACGGCGACGAGGTGCGTGCGGCCCTCGACCTGCGGCCGGTGGACGCGGGATGCGGTACCCGCTGGATTCTGTCGGATCTCGACGATTCGATGCACCGTCGAGTCTTGAGCGAAGACCACGTGCTCGGCGTCGGCCATGCCTCGTTGTCGCTGCTGCGGGCGACACCGACACGCGCGGTGGGTTCGGTGCTCGATCTCGGCACCGGCTGCGGAATCCAGGCAGTCCATGCCGCGTCCTACGCCGAACAGGTCACCGGAACCGATGTGAGCGCCCGCGCGCTGTGGCTGGCCGAGGCGACCGCCGCACTCAACGGTATCGAGTTGGCACTGCACGAGGGTTCGTGGTTCGAGCCGGTCGCGGGCCGACGATTCGACCAGGTCGTCGCCAATCCGCCGTTCGTGGTCGGACCAGCGCGGATCGAACACACCTATCGGGATTCCGGGCTGGCCCTCGACGGTGCGAGCGAACTCGTGATTTCCGGGGCTCCCGATCTGCTCGCACCGGGCGGCACCGCGGCGATGCTCGCGGCCTGGGTGCACGTCGACGGCGAGGATTGGCGCCACCGGGTGTCGTCCTGGTTGCCCGCGCACGGCGTCGATGCCTGGGTGGTGCAACGCGATGTCGCCGATCCCGCGTTGTATGTGGGCACCTGGTTGCGCGACGCCGGGCTCGATCCGCGTGACCGCGACGCACAGGAGCGCGCCGAGCAATGGTTACGCGCGCTCAGCGACGCGGAGGTGGAAGGCATCGGCTTCGGCTTCGTGTACCTGCGCGCGATCGACGGACCCACCGAGGTGCTGGCCGAGGATCTCACCCACGGCTTCGACGATCCGCTCGGCGCCGAGGCGAGCGCCTATTTCGAGCGGTCGGCGTGGTTGCGCGAAGTGGCCGCCGACGAGAGCCGGCTGTGGTCTTCGCGGTTCGTCGTCGACCAGGCGACCGCGTTGGAGCGGGTGTCTCTGCCCGGTGCGGAAGGCTGGGAGCAGCGGGTCGCGCGGGTGCATCGCGGTGACGGACCGCGCTGGCAACACGAAGTGGACGAGACAACCATCGCACTTCTGGCGGGAATGCGAGCCGAGGGGCTCCCGTTGTACGAACTGATCGAGCTGTTGGCGATTGCGCATGGAAATGCCGGGGTGACCAGTGAATTCGCGGCCGAAGCACGGTCGGTGGTCGCCGGATTGGTCCGCCACGGACTGATTCGCCCCGTGTAATCCCATCGAGCACGCGCCCACAGGTCGGTACGGACATCGGACACTACGGCCGTTATCGGGTCTGCTTCTCAGGAACTTCTCAGACGAGAACCCTGAAAACCGCAGCTCAGAACGGTTTATCGGAGCCGCAGCGGGGAACTTTCTCCTTGTCGGGTCCGTTGTTCGGAGTGAGACACCACCGACAGGAGGCAAGTCATGACAAGCCCCGCCACCACTCGCGTGCGCACCAGCGAGGACCTCGACGCCCAGAGCCCAGCTGCCGACCTGGTACGCGTGTACCTGAACGGAATCGGCCGTACGGCGCTGCTCACGGCCGCCGACGAGGTCGAGCTCGCCAAGCGCATCGAGGCGGGCCTCTACGCCCAGAACCTGCTGGCCACCGGCAAACGACTCTCGGCCAACCGCAAGCGCGACCTGGCCGTCGTCGTCCGCGAGGGACAAGCCGCCCGCGCACACCTACTGGAGGCCAACCTCCGCCTCGTGGTCTCGCTCGCCAAGCGCTACACCGGCCGCGGCATGCCGCTGCTGGACCTCATCCAGGAGGGCAACCTCGGCCTGATTCGCGCGATGGAGAAGTTCGACTACGCCAAGGGCTTCAAGTTCTCCACCTACGCGACCTGGTGGATCCGGCAGGCGATCACCCGTGGCATGGCCGATCAGAGCCGCACCATTCGGCTGCCAGTGCACCTGGTCGAACAGGTCAACAAGCTGGCACGGATCAAGCGAGAACTGCATCAGCAGCTCGGCAGGGAAGCCACCGACGACGAACTGGCCAGGGAATCGGGTATCCCGGTCGAGAAGATCTCCGATCTGCTCGACCACAGCCGCGACCCGGTAAGCCTGGACATGCCGGTCGGCAACGACGAAGAGGCCCCGCTCGGTGATTTCATCGAGGATTCCGAGGCCACCTCCGCCGAGTCCGCCGTCATCGCCGGATTGCTGCACCACGACGTGCGCAGCGTGCTCGCCACCCTGGACGAGCGCGAACAGCAGGTCATCCGGTTGCGCTTCGGGCTGGACGACGGTCAGCCACGCACCCTCGACCAGATCGGCAAGCTGTTCGGCCTCTCACGCGAGCGGGTGCGCCAGATCGAGCGTGAGGTCATGTCGAAGCTGCGCAAGGGTGAGCGGGCCGACCGCCTTCGCGCCTACGCCAGCTGAGCAGACTCACAGAACCAACCAGGACCCGTGCCGTCGAACGATCGGCACGGGTGGGGGCGATAGACAAGACGCCGGGTCGCGATCCGCGTCGAGGGGGTTCGGATCGGATGAACGCCACTCACCGCGATCAAGGCCCGGCAAACCGCTCCGATGTGAGCGCAATGAGCACGGCCACAGCGATACTCACAATCCCGCGATAGGTGCCCACCGCGCATTTGCGCACTACACCGAGTGGATCTCAGGAACACCGGTTTCGCGCATGTCCGCCACCGATGCGGCCGCGCCAACTGGTTCAGTCATCACCGAACGCGCTGTCGACACCGTCTTCCCCAGGCGTATGCCCCGCGATGTGCGCGAGAACACTAGCCGGTCCAGCGGTGTATCAGAGCGTTCTATCAGCGCCGTGTATGGGTGATCCGTATGGGCGCAAGGGATTCCACGATCCGACAGGCGGCGATGGGACGACGATCATGCACGTGGTCACTGCGGCCCTGTTCATCGGCGGAAGGTCCGGCGTGGGGGAAGAGCAGTCTCGGCAACGAGATCCACGCCATGCTGTCGGCTGCCGCGGTGTGGCACTGCCTGATCGAGGGTGACTTTCGATATGGCTTACCCGACTCCCTGGGAGCACAGGCTTGCCGAACGAAATCTCGCTGCCATGGGGGCCAACTACCGCGCGCTCGGATACCAACGGCTGGTCTACACCGATACCGCCAGCGTATCGGCCGAGGTGATCGACCAGTCGACGGAGGCGATGGGTGATCACCCCAACGGCACGGGCGTGCTTTTGACCCGCACGGACGCGACCGCTCACCGGCGTATCGGTCAACGCGAGATCGGCTCGGAGCTAGACATCCCTCTGGAGCGCAGTGCCGCGATGGCACGTCGCCTCGAGGGCTGTTCGCCATCCTGGGTGCACCGGATAGCGACCGATGACCGAACGACCACCGAGATCGCCACTGCGGTCGTCCTGCTCACGGAATGGCTCCCGTCGCCCTCTCGAACGGATCACGTTCAGCCCGACGCGGGACGGGGTGGTCGGAATACGCATGAGTCGCCACCGGGCGACGAGGCCCAGCCACGGCGACAGCCTCCAGAGGCGCTGCGGCGCTTCGACTTCCGAATCAGGGTGATCGCGAGGGTTCCGCCGAATAGATAAGGGTCGTTCGTCTTCCACTCTGTCGAGCTGTTGCCTGGTCACCGGGACATCTCCGACGACCGGCGGCCAGGCTGGGTACGGTCGAGCGCGCACGGCACTCAGGCCAATCGGCGGGGGCCGGTGTCGAAGCGGCTGGGCTCCGGGCCGATTCGTCCTCTGGCGTAGAGGAT
This sequence comes from Nocardia callitridis, assembly GCF_039543305.1. Lineage (NCBI taxonomy): Bacteria > Bacillati > Actinomycetota > Actinomycetes > Mycobacteriales > Nocardiaceae > Nocardia > Nocardia callitridis. The sequence goes on from NZ_BAABJM010000002.1 coordinate 1,531,096, forward strand.
TTCCGCCGAATCCGGTGACGCGAGCACCGGGTCGAAGGACAGTTCGCGCATTTCCGGTAGGTCGTCGAAGAGCGCCGAAATGCGTTGCGCGAGTTCGGCCAGCGCGGCCTTGTCGACTCTGGGGCTCGCCGGGGTTCCCGACAGCAGGGGCGAGGCGCGGGGAGCGTCGATGAGGGCGGTCGATTCGTCGGTGGTGAGCGGGAGCGCGCGATAGGCGCGGTCACCGAGCATTTCGATGATCAGACCGGAAAGACCGAACTCGATGACCGACCCGAACGATGGATCGTCCTGTACTCGAAGCACACACCCGACCCCTTTGGTCGCCATCTTCTGAATGTGCAACACCGGATCACCCGACACCGCCGCCAGGTCTCGATAGCCCTGGCGCACCGCCTCCGGCCGCCACAGGTCGAGGCGGACGCCGGTGAGATCGGCTCTGCGGCGCCAGATTTCGCCGGTCGCCTTCGCCGCCACCGGATACCCGAGTTCTTCGGCCGCCTCGACCGCTTCCTCGGCGTTGTGCACCGCACGGAACTCGACCACCGAAATGCCGTAACAGGACAGCAGATCCACCACTTCCAGGTCGGTGAGCCAGCGACCGCCCGAGGCGGCCATCCAGTGCGTCACCAGCCCCCGTGCCCGTTCGGCATCGATACCGTCGGGGCGCCGCACCGACGACACCGGCCTGGTACGCCACTGCGCGTATCTGCCCACCAGCGCCAGTGCGCGGGCGGCTCGTTCCGGGTCGGGGTAGGAGGGGATCGAGCCGCGCACGGCAGCGGCGCCCTCGCCACGCTCGGCGAGCAGATTCGGAATTCCCTGTTCGGCGACGAACGTGGTCAGGATCGGCTTGTCGGCCTCGGGCACGGCGGCCACCGCCGCGCGGATGGCGTCGGCGAACCCGGCGGACGGCAAGGGCACCGGCGGCGCGAAAACCACGATCACCGAATCGGTCTCACTCGAACGCAGCGCCGCGACCACCGCGTCGAGGTAGGCGCCCGGCGTCGCCTCCGGCCCGAGATTCACCGGCTGCGCGATTTCGAGCCCCTCACCGCGTGCCGCGTCGACGGCCAGCCAGTTCAGCGCGGCGCTGTTGCCGACAACCGCGAGCCGCGAGCCGCGTGGCAACGGCTGATATCCCAGCAGCGCGGCGCAATCGAACATCTCCGAGATCGAGTCGACCTGCACGATTCCGGCCTGCGCGAACAGGTCGCGCACGATCGAACGGTCCATGTCGCCGACGGGCACGGTGCGTGCGGCGAATCTGCCGCTGCTCACGGCGACGATCGGCTTGGTTCGTGCCACCCGGCGCGCGATGCGGGAGAACTTGCGCGGATTACCGAAACTCTCCAGATACAGCAGGATTACGTCGGTGTCCTGGTCACTGTCCCAATATTGCAGCAGGTCGTTACCGGACACATCGGCACGGGTGCCTGCCGAGACGAAGGTCGACAAACCGAGATTGCGCGCGGCGGCCTCGCCGAGAATGGCCGCACCGAGTGGACCGGACTGACAGAAGAATCCGATCCGACCGCGGCCGGGCAGTATCGAGGCCAGCGTGGCATTCAGCGCGACGTTCCGATCGGTGTTCGCGATGCCGAGCGCACTCGGGCCGACCACGCGCATGCCATGTCCGCGCGCCGCCTCGACCAGTTCTCGTTCGGCCGCACCACCACCCGTCGCGCCCTCGTCGAATCCGGCGGTGAGCACCACCAGACCCTTGACGCCTTTGGCCATGCAATCGTCGAGCACCGACGCGATCTCCACCGGAGGGACAGCGACCACCGCGAGATCCACCTCGTCCGGTATCTCGCGCACGGTCGCGTACGCGCGCACACCGCGCACCGCTCGCCGATTCGGATTCACCGGAAATACCGGCCCCTGAAACACCCCGGACAGCAGGTTGTTGAGCACCGCACCGCCGACTCGCCCCGCACTCGGGGTCGCACCGATGACCGCAACCGACCTCGGCGCGAGCAGGTTGCCCACACTGCGCGCTTCCGAGGCGCGCTCACGTGAATCACGCACCGACAACAGTGCTTCGGTGGGGTCGATGGCGAATTCCAGGTGCAGCACCGATCCGTCTCTGCTGCGCTCGACCTGGTATCCCGCGTCCCGGAACACGGTGACCATGACGGTGTTCTCGGCGAGGACCTCCGCCACGAACGTCTCGATCCGGTTCTCCGCGGCGGCGCCGGCCAGGTGTTCGAGCAGGACCGAACCGAGTCCACGGCCCTGGTGTCCGTCGGCGACCACGAAGGCGACCTCCGCGGCACGCCGGTCGGTGCGGTCGAGAAGTTCATAGCGTCCGACCGCGACGATGGCGCCGCCGAGTTCGAGCAGCAAACCGACCCGATCGCGGTAATCGACGTGGGTGGTGCGGTACAGGTCTTTCGGTGAGATCTTCGGGTAGGGGCCGAAGTACCGCAGGTAGCGGCTGCGGTCGGAGAGCCCGGCATGGAATTCCTGGAGGCGGTCGGCGTCCGCGGGCGCGATCGGGCGCAGCCGTACCACGCCACCGTCGGAGGCGAGCACATCGGCGAACCAGTGCTGCGGCGGCGGGGGCGGGACCGCCGGAGTATTCGGGGTATCGATGGGCTCAGTCACGCGGGTCCTCCGGATCCAGGCCGAGCAGTCCGAATGTTGCTCTGCGGGTGGCGAGTACGGCCATGTCGGTCGCCCGTTGGGCGCGGTCGACGCGCTCGTCACCGGTTTCTTCGGTACCGCCGGGGCCACCCCACCTTCGATAGGCGGTATCCCCACCGTCGCCCATGACGGTCGGCGGAATCGACCGTGGTGCTTCGGATTTCACCCGGTCTATCCAGTCCTGTGGGATCGGCGTCTGCGGCGAAATCGGCCGATCGAGGGCGATGCCGAGCAGGTGGGTCCATGCCCTCGGCACGACCCGTACCAGTCCATAACCCCCGCCACCGACCGCGAGCCAGCGCCCCTCGGCGTACCGGTCGGCGAGCTCGCGCATCGCCAGAAAGGCGGCGCGCTGACCGTCCACGGTGAGTTCGAGATCGGCCAACGGATCTTCTCTGTGCGTATCCACGCCGCATTGGCTGACGACGATCTGCGGCCGAAACGCCGCGACCGCGCTGGGCGCGACCGCGTGAAAACCGCGCAACCACTGTGCGTCTCGGGTGCCCGGCATGACCGGCAGGTTGATCGCGGTGCCCTCCCCCGCACCCGCGCCGATTTCCTCCGGCCACCCGGTATTCGGCCACAGCGCCGCGGGGTGCTGGTGCATCGACACCGTGAGCACTCTCGGGTCACCGTAGAAAGCGCGTTGCACGCCGTCGCCGTGGTGCACATCGACATCGAGGTAGGCGATCCGGTCGAAGCCGTGGTCGAGCAGCCAGGAGATCGCCACCGCCACATCGTTGTAGACGCAGAAGCCCGAGGCGCTGGCCGCCATCGCGTGGTGCATCCCGCCACCGATGCTCACCGCTCGTCTCGTCCGCCCTTCGGCGATGGCGCGCGCCGCGGCGAGGGTACCGCCGACGATCACCGAGGCGGCCTCGTGCATCCGAGGAAAGACCGGGTTGTCGGTCGAGCCGAGCCCGTAGGGCGCCACCGCGAGTGGCTCGGCGGGCGGGCGGGCGGCACGAACCGCCTCGATGTAGTCACCGGTGTGGACGCGCAGGAGATCGGGCATCGCCGCAGTAGCGGGTCGCAGCGTCTCGACACCGTCGAGCAATCCGAGACTTTCCGCCAACGCCATGGTGAACTTCAGCCGCGCCGGTTGCATCGGGTGCTGTGGCGTCCAGGTGTACTCGAGGAACCGGTCGGACCAGACGACGGTCGCGTCGCGCGGCTCGTCGGGTTCGTTCAGCGGATCGCTGGGCACTGCGGAGGCCATACTCGCCACGCTAGCGGGAAGCATGCGACCCTGGTGAACGTTCTCATGCAGTAGAAATGCAAGTGAGTATGGCGACGGCGACCCGCCGGGCGCCGACAGGTTCTCCGCAGCGCGACCGAGGGTGTCGCGCGCCACGCCGAATGACGCGATCCGGCAGACGGTCATGCCATGGTGCGCGGGTAGAATTCGTGCAGACGAAGGGGTTAACAGGTGAAAGATCTGGTCGACACCACGGAGATGTACCTCCGTACCATTTACGACCTCGAGGAAGAGGGCGTCGTTCCCCTGCGCGCCCGCATCGCCGAGCGCCTCGAACAGAGTGGGCCGACGGTGAGCCAGACCGTAGCGCGGATGGAACGAGACGGCCTGCTGTTGGTGGCGGGTGATCGCCACCTCGAGCTCACCGAGAAGGGCCGAGGCATGGCGGTCGCGGTCATGCGCAAACACCGTTTGGCCGAACGCCTGCTGGTCGACGTGATCGGCCTGGACTGGCAGAACGTGCACGCGGAGGCGTGCCGCTGGGAGCACGTGATGAGCGAGGACGTCGAGCGGCGCCTGGTCGAGGTGCTCAACCACCCGACCACCTCGCCGTACGGCAACCCGATTCCCGGCCTGGACGAGCTCGGCATCGTGCCCATCTCCGCCGCGGACGAGAAGCTGATCCGCCTGTCGGATCTGCCGACCAATCAAGTCCACGCCGTCGTCGTGCGCAGGCTCGCCGAACACATCCAGACCGACCCCGATGTGATCAGCCAATTGCGTGAGGCCGGTGTCGTTCCCGACGCACGCGTCACGGTCGAGGCGCGGCCGGGTTCGGTGGTCATCACCATGCCTGGCCACAGCGGGTTCGAATTGTCCGATGAAATGTCGCACGCGATCCAAGTGAAGCTGGTCTGATCTGTGAAACTCCTTGTCACCGGTGGCGCCGGATATGTCGGTGGTGTCTGCGCGCAGGTGCTGCTCGAGGCAGGTCACGACGTCGTTGTCGTGGATGATCTCTCGACCGGCAACGCGGACGGCGTTCCGGCCGAGGCGCGGTTCGTCGAAGGTGACGTCGCCGACACCGCCGCTCGTCTGCTCGGGTCCGAGAGTTTCGACGGCGTGCTGCATTTCGCCGCGCAGTCGTTGGTCGGCGAATCGGTGGAACAGCCGGAGAAGTACTGGCGCGGCAATGTGGTGAAGACCTTCCAGCTGCTGGAGGCGATGCGCGAGACCGGAACGCCACGACTGGTGTTCTCCTCGACCGCCGCGGTATACGGCGAGCCGCAACAGGTCCCGATCACCGAGCAGGCTCCTGCGCAGCCGACCAACCCGTACGGCGCGTCGAAATTGGCCATCGATCACGCGATCAGCTCCTACGCGATCGCGCATGGCTTGGCGGCCACCAGCCTTCGCTACTTCAACGTCGCCGGCGCCTACGGCGGCCTCGGTGAGAATCGTGTGGTGGAGACACACCTCATTCCGCTGGTCCTGCAGGTTGCCGCGGGGCATCGCAAGGCCATTTCGGTGTTCGGCACCGACTGGCCGACGCCGGACGGGACCGCGGTGCGCGACTACATCCACATTCGCGACCTCGCCCAGGCGCATCTGCTCGCGCTGGGCAGCTCCGAGGCCGGGACCCACCGCATCTACAACCTGGGTAGCGGAACGGGTTTCTCCGTACGCCAGGTGATCTCGGCGTGCGAACGGGTGACGGGCCTGCCGATCACCGCCCAGGACGCGCCCCGTCGGCCGGGCGATCCCGCGACGCTGATCGCGTCGAGCGAGCGGGCCATCGCCGAACTCGGCTGGCGGCCCGAGCACAATGACCTCGATGAGATCGTCTCGGACGCTTGGGATTTTCTGCGCTCGCTCGGTGCGCGAGCACACAGCGCCGGATAACTCGAACATCGCGGTCACCCGGCGACCGGGCCGAGATCTACGCCGAGGGCGTCGGCGATTCGGCGTCCGCTGAGCGCGAGGCGGCGTATTTGGTCCGGGCGCATGCCAAGGCGCAGCGAGGTGTCCAAAAGGACGGCGATCGAGTGCGTCGCCATGGCCGTCAGGGCGGCTTCCAGCGCGATACCCGCCAGCGAACCGTCGCCGCGCACGTAGGCGCTGTAGGCCAACAGCGTCGCGGCCTCGGCCCGGTCAGCACCCGGCAGCGCCCGTGTCAGCACGACCCACAACTGCTCGGCAGCCACCGCGTGATCGCCGATCGCCAAGCCGAAAGCGGCATCACGGATCGACCTATCGCGCAGTGCCACCGCTATTTCTGCGATCTCCACCGGCATGAGCTCGACACCGGATTCGACGTTCGCGATCTGCCAGAGCAGATGTTCGAGAGCCTGCCTGCTGTGGTTGTCGGGGTTACCTTGACGTGCGGCCTCGGTGTACCGCTGTTTCGACGCGGCGAACGCGCGGTCCAGGCGCGGGGGCATGGTCGCGGCGAGCTCGTCGTCGCATGCCACCATGGCGGCCAAGTCCGCGCGCGACGCTCGAATCAACCGTCCGTCGAGCACGTGTGACAACGTGACCACCGAGGTCGCCGGGTCGGGCAGTGTCCCACCCTGATTGGCATCCGACAGGCTCCACCAGCGTTGCTGTGGCGCGATCGCGCCGACCGCCCACGCGCCGCCGAGCTCCACGTCGTGCGCGCCGACCCGCCGCGCCACCGCCGCGACGAGGGCGGCGAATCGCCGATCGGCGCCACGCGTGCCCGCCGCGCCGTCACGCGTCGCGCGGCCGGCGAGGTCGCTACCGTCGGCCCGGTCGTCGACGACGACCATCAGTACCTCGGCGGCGTCGGCCTGCGCGCAGATCCGGATCACGTGCGAGGCCAGGGTTCCCGCACGAATCCGTTGCCCGCCTTCCCCATCCAGATCGAATCGGACGACAGCATCGACTCTCGCGGCTTCGTTCTGCTGCGCTCGCCGGAGCACGAGCACCACCAGCGATCGTTGCGGAACGAATCCGAGCATCGCCGGGATCGCGACGATGAGATCGCCGGGTTCATGGACGCTGACGGCACGCTGCGGACGTGCGCGCCCATATTCGGGTGGCGGCTCGGCGCACTCCGTGCCGGTAGGTGTGTGATCGGCGACGAAGGTGCTCGCACCGCCTGAGCGTGCCGCACGACCAGAGCGCGGCGACGAACAGTTGCGCTCATAGCGAACAGCGCCACGGGGGTGCGGCATCGCCACGACGCCGGTGTCGCGGTGCGTAGCGAGGCGCGGTGTCGTGGCTCGGGGCGCAGTGCGTGCGGCGCGCCCCTTCGGCGTGGCACCGGAGCGCCCAGCGGACGCGTCGGGGTCTGCGGGAGTGGTCATGGGTCGATCTTGCTGTCCCAGCGCGCCACCGAAAGCACGACGACCAGCGGATTCTTTTGCTCTGTGGATAGTTTTTCGCTGTGGATCAAATGGGCGAACGGCCCGCGTATTCGCAGGCTTTCAGGACTGTCGTACCTTGCGCGCGGCAGTGTCGAACAGCTCTCGCAGCGCCACGCCGTCCGGCGGTGTTTCGGCGAAAGTCATGTACGCCACGGTGATTCGTACGTCGGCGAACTGGCCGACGAACACCATCATCGACTGTGTCAACCCCGTGCCGTGCACCTGGGGCAGTACCGTCCGCCGCAGGGCCACAGTGTCGTCGAGATTCGCGACGGGTGGCGCGTCGAGTTCGGTGCGCACGGTGGTCTCCGCACCCGCTCGACGGACTCGCACCGCAGCGCAGGCCGCCACCCTGTCGCGTAGCGCCGTGAGCGGCTGCTCGGTGCGGGTCAGCTCGACGGTGAGCGTGGCGCGTGCCGCGTCGTCGGTGCCCACGGCCGCCGCGGTCAGGTCGGATCCGGTTCGCGGGTGGTCGGGAGCACATTCGCCCGGCAGCACGGTCGCGCCCTGCCCCACCCCGGTCAAGTCCCCCGCCGCTTGCGCCGCGGCCTCGGGCGACAGCACGACCGCGGGATAACCGGCGGGAAACCGCGTGGGGTCCGGCAGCAACGTCGACAATTCCGCCTCCACGTGCCGCGCTCCCACCGTGGTCACCTCGGCGACCGGCCGTCCCGCGACGTTCGCACCACACCCCGCGCTCACCAGCACGAACACGACGGGCAGGACACGTCGCAACCGCCAACGCGTCGAATTCGCCACAGCCACCGGGTCACTGTGCCAAACTCCGCATGCCCCGGTGGGCTTGCCACGCCGCCGGACGGGAATGTGTACGGGTTCGGCGCTGTTGGCTCGACGTAGAGGTCGGTATCCGGCCGTGTGCGGTAGTAGTCGTCGGCATGGGGGACAATGGACCGTGATCCCTCGTCTCGGATGGCTGCCCCGGCTCGGAGGGCTACCCGGCTCGGGCAGTTCGACGTCGATGCCCACCGTCGCGGGGTGAAACCGCGGCGGGGATCACGGTGCACCCCGACGTCGATCGACCAGAGTCAGCCGATGTCACGAGGTGCGCCTGCGGTTTTCGCCGAGGCGGAGGAACGCGGGAACCGCGCAGGAAGGAGTACGCGATGGACTACGAATCGCGAATGTACGAATTGGAGTTTCCCGCTCCGCAGCTGTCGTCCGACGACGGCTTCGGACCGGTGCTGGTGCACGGACTGGAAGGCTTCACCGACGCAGGACACGCGGTGCGGCTGGCCACGACACACCTGCGCGAGAGCCTGGAGAGCGAACTCGTCGCGTCGTTCGACGTGGACGAACTGCTGGACTACCGCTCGCGGCGTCCGCTGATGACGTTCAAGACCGATCACTTCGCCGATTACGCCGAGCCGGAGCTCAACCTCTGGGCGCTGCGCGATACCGAGGGAACACCGTTCCTGCTGCTGTCCGGAATCGAGCCGGACCTGCGGTGGGAGAAGTTCACCACCGCCGTGCGACTGCTCGCCGAACAACTCGGGGTGCGCCGCAGCATCGGACTGAGCGCGATCCCGATGGCGATCCCGCACACCCGCCCGCTCGGCGTCACCGCACACTCCTCCGACCGTGAGCTGATCGGTGAGCACCAGCGGTGGCCGGGCGAGCTGCAGGTGCCGGGCAGTGCGTCGTCGTTGCTGGAGTACCGGATGGCTCAGCATGGTCACGAGTCGCTCGGGTTCTCGGTGCACGTGCCGCACTACCTGTCGCAGACCTCCTACCCGGAGGCCGCGCAGACGCTGTTGGAGAACGTCGCCGACAACGCGGGCCTCGACATCCCGCTGGCCGCGCTCGGTGAGGCGGCCGCGCGGGTGCGTGAGCAGGTCAACGAGCACATCTCGGGTAACTCGGAGGTGGAGACCGTCGTGCACGCGCTCGAGCGCCAGTACGACAGCTTCGTGACCGCGCAGGAAACTCAGTCCAGTCTGCTGGTCGGTGACGGCGAGCTGCCCAGCGGTGACGAACTCGGTGCCGAGTTCGAGAAATTCCTCGCCGAACAGGGTGGCTACGAGGGCGACGGCGACGGCAAGGGCCTCGCCTGACGCCACCGGCGACGCTCGGGGTCCGCTCGCCCGACGACGATCACCGTGAACGGGTCGCCGTATCCGAACCCGTAGGGTATGGCGAGTGGATCTGACCGAGCTGCTGGAGATACCGGGGACCGATGCCGACGCGCTCTACGATTCCTTCGGGGCGTGGGCGCAGGCCAATGGCACCCCGTTGTATCCGGCGCAGGACGAGGCGCTGCTCGAACTCGCCTCCGGTGCCCACGTCATCCTGTCGACGCCGACCGGTTCGGGGAAATCCTTGGTCGCGGTCGGCGCACACCTGTTCGCGCTGGCCCGTGGCCAGCGCACCTATTACACCGCGCCGATCAAGGCGCTGGTCAGCGAGAAATTCTTTGCCCTGTGTGAGTTGTTCGGCGCCGAACGCGTCGGCATGGTCACCGGCGACGCCGCGGTGAATCCGGAGGCCCCGATCATCTGCGCGACCGCGGAGATCGTGGCGAACATGGCGTTGCGCGAGGGCGCGGCCGCCGATGTCGGCCAGGTCGTGATGGATGAGTTCCACTTCTACGCCGACCCGGATCGGGGCTGGGCCTGGCAGGTTCCGCTGATCGAGCTGCCGGGTGTGCAGTTTCTGTTGATGTCGGCCACGCTCGGCGAGGTCGACTTCTTCGCCGAGGACCTGCGCCGCCGCACGGGACGACCGCTCGCGGTGGTATCGGGCACCGAACGCCCGGTGCCACTGCATTTCTCGTATGCGCGCACACCCATCACCGAGACGATGGAAGAACTGGTCACCACGCACCAGGCGCCGATCTATGTCGTGCATTTCACGCAGGCCGCGGCGCTGGAACGCGCGCAGGCGCTGACGAGTGTGAATTTCGCCAGCCGCGCGGAGAAGGACGCGATCGCCGAGGCACTCGGCGCGTTCCGGTTCGCCTCCGGCTTCGGCAAGACGCTGTCGCGATTGATCAGGCACGGCATCGGCGTGCACCACGCGGGGATGCTGCCGAAGTACCGCCGCCTGGTGGAACGCCTGGCGCAGGACGGCCTGCTGAAGGTGGTGTGCGGCACCGACACTCTCGGTGTCGGCATCAATGTACCGATCCGCACGGTGCTGCTCACCGGTCTCACCAAGTACGACGGCGTGCGCACTCGTCGGCTGAAAGCCCGTGAGTTCCACCAGATCGCGGGCCGGGCGGGGCGGGCGGGCTACGACACGATGGGCACGGTCGTTGTACAGGCGCCCGAGCACGAGGTGGAGAACACTCGCCTACTCGCCAAAGCGGGTGACGACCCGAAAAAACAGCGGAAGGTGCAGCGCCGCAAGCCACCCGAGGGGTTCGTGTCCTGGAGTGCGGAGACCTTCGATCGCCTGGTCGCCGCGCGTCCGGAACCGATGGTGTCGCGCTTCGCGGTGACCAATTCCATGCTGCTCAATGTGATCGCACGGCCGGGTAACTGTTTCGACGCGATGCGCCACCTCCTGGAAGACAATCACGAGCCGCGCCCGGCGCAGCGCAAACACATCCTGCGCGCGATTCGGCTCTATCGAGCGTTGCGCGACGCCGGGGTGGTGCAGCAACTAGAGCATCCCGACGCCAGTGGGCGTCGCGCCAGGCTGACGGTGGATCTGCAGCGCGATTTCGCGCTCGATCAGCCGCTGTCCCCGTTCGCGTTGGCCGCACTGGAACTGCTCGACAAGGAGTCTCCCGGCTATACCCTCGATGTGGTGTCGCTCATCGAATCGACCATGGAGGATCCGCGTCAGCTGCTGATGGCACAGCAGCACAAGGCGCGCGGCGCGGCGATCGCGGAGATGAAGGCCGACGGCATCGACTACGACGAGCGGATGGAACTGCTCGAGGAGGTCACCTGGCCGAAGCCGCTGGCCGAGCTGATCGAGCCAGCTTTCGAGACCTACCGCGCCGGGCACCCCTGGGTGTCGGAGTTCGCGCCGTCGCCGAAAGCGGTGGTGCGGGACATGATCGAACGCTCGATGACCTTCGCGGAGCTGATCTCCTTCTATGAACTGGCCCGCTCGGAGGGCGTGGTTCTGCGGTACCTGGCCGACGCCTACCGCGCGTTGCGCCGCACGGTGCCCGACGCCGCGCGGACCGAGGAACTGGACGACATCACCGAGTGGCTGGGAGAACTCGTCCGCCAGGTGGATTCGAGCCTGTTGGACGAGTGGGAGCAGCTGACCGGGCCCGGCGCGGAGATCGACAAGGACCAACTCGCGTTCGGCGCGGAAACCATCCGGCCCATCTCGGCCAACGAGCGTGCCTTCCGGGTGATGGTGCGCAACGCGTTGTTCCGGCGCGTGGAGTTGGCGGCGTTGCGACGCTGGGATGCCTTGGCGGAGCTGGGTCCCGGCCCGGACTGGGCCGAGGAGCTGGCACCGTACTTCGCCGAGTACGAGCAGATCGGCACCGGTCAGGACGCACGGGGGCCGCAGCTGTTCCAGGTGGAACGAAGACCAGGTTTCTGGCACGTGCGCCAGGTATTGGACGATCCTTCGGGTGATCATGGCTGGTCGATCGTCGCCGTGGTGGATCTCGCGGAGTCCGATGCCGCCGGTGAGGTCGTCTTCGACGAGATCACCGTGTCCGAGGGCTGATTCGCCGTTTCGGGCGCACGTGTTGTGCGTCGTCTCCCCTGTTCGAGTGAAAGTTTCGCTATGCCCGAATCACCACGACTTGTCGTCCGCCCACAGCACGCGCGGGAGAACTATCGCGCGTTAGGCGCGGCGATGCCGACGCGCGGGAGAGTCGCGACCCGAATTCGGTTCGCGGTCAAGGCCGCGCCGATCCCGGAGATCATTCGCGTGCTCGATGACGAGGGTGCCGAATTCGATGTGGCCAGCGTCGGGGAGATCGAGTTGTGTCTACGACAGGGGGTCGCCGCCGAAAAGTTGTCCTACGGCAATCCCATCAAGAAGGCGGCCGATATCGCTCGTGCCTATGCGCTGGGAGTGCGCGGGTACGCCTTCGATACCGAGGACGATCTGCTGCGCATCGCCGAGCACGCGCCGGGTGTTGGCGTCGAGTGCCGATTCTGCGCCACCGTCGCGCAGTCGCGTACGCCGTTCGGGATGAAGTTCGGTTGTGCGCCGCAGGAGACGGCGCCGCTGCTGGTGCGTGCGCGAGATCTCGGGCTGACGGTGCTCGGTCCGTATTTCCATGTCGGCTCACAGCAACTCGATCCCGCCGCGTGGCGGACCGGCATCGAGGAGGCCGGTCGCGTCTGTGCCGCGCTGGCGGAGCAGGACATCGCGGTCGCGTCGGTGAATGTGGGTGGTGGCTTACCGATTCCCTACGCGGGAGCGGATGCCGAGGCGCCCGCGCCCGCCGTCATCGCGGCGGTGATCGAACGGGCCGCCGTCGAATTCTTGCCCGCGGCGGCCGGACTGGTCGTCGAACCAGGCCGCGCGTTGGTCGGGTCGGCGGGCACGCTCCATGCCGAGGTCGTCGCGGTGCGCACCGCGCCGGACGGTCGACGCTGGGTGTATCTCGATGTCGGCCGCTACAACGGCTTGGCCGAGACCGAGAACGAGTACATCGCCTACCGTTTCGTCACCGAGCGTGACGGCGATCCGGTTGGCGATGCGGTGGTCGCGGGACCCACGTGCGACGGCGACGATGTGTTGTATCAGCGCACGCGGGTCCCCTTGCCGACCACGCTGCGCGCCGGTGATCGAATCCAGATCCTCGACACCGGCGCCTATACCGCGAGTTATTCGTCGGTGTCCTTCAATGGTTTCCCGCCCTTGACGGTTGACGTCTCGGGCCCTGAGCGAAAGTGAGTGTGCCCATGACGGCGGATTTCGCCGGTTGGCATGTGCTGGCCGAGTTCGGTGGTGTCGACACGGATCTCTGTGACGACCCGACACGACTCGAAACGGCATTGCGGGAGTCGTTGAGCGCCGTGGGCGCCACCATTTGCGATGTCGTCCATCAGAAGTTCGAGCCGCAGGGGGTGACGGTGCTGGCGTTACTCGCGGAGTCACACGCGTCGCTGCACACCTATCCTGAATCCGGCGAGATCTTCATCGATGTCTTCACCTGCGGCAGCATCGGCAGCGGCGCACCGAAGACGGTCGAGCTGCTGCGGGAGGCCTTGTCGCCGAAGGAGGTACATACCTCCACCATTCGCCGTGGGCGCGCCGATCAACGAGTACGCGAGCCGGTGGGTGCGGGACTGACGCGGCTGTGGGAGGTCTCCGAGGTCCTTGTCGATACCAGGACGCCGTTCCAACACATGGTGATCGCGCGCACCGCGCAGGGGGTCGGCCTGTTCTCCGACGACGACAGGCAGTCGACGGAGTTGTCGCAGTTGACCTATCACGAGGCGATGATGGTGCCCGCGTTCGCGCTCGCCGAGCGCCTGGACCGGGTGTTGATCATCGGCTCGGGTGAAGGGGTGGCCAGTCAGATGTCGGTCGCGGCGGGAGCGGGCGCGGTCGATCACGTCGACATCGATGAGCTGGAGGTGCGGCTGTGCGCCGAGCATCTGCCCTACGGATACAGCACCGAGGAGCTGGCCGACGCGGTGGCCGGATCCGGTCCGATCACCATGCATTACGCCGACGGGTGGGATTTTCTCGCCGAAGCGGCAGCCTCCGACACTCGCTACGACGTCATTGTCATCGACCTGCCCGACGAACGCATCGAGGACGCACAGCACAATCGGCTCTACGAAGCTGACTTCCTGAGCCGATGTCGCGGCCTGCTGGCGCGCGGCGGTGTGCTGAGCGCCCAGGCGGGGTGCGCGACCATGTGGCGCAACGAGACGCTGAAACGCTCATGGCACCGGTTCCACGATCAGTTCGCCACGGTGGTGCATTACGGCAGCGACGAGCACGAGTGGTCGTTTCTGTTCGGAATGGTCGACACCGTGGCGGATCCGACGGCGCGCATGACCGAAGGGTTCGCGCGGTTGCCGTACCGCGCCGAGACCATCGACGCGCGCGCACTGCGACGCGGCGCGATCGAACCGCACGCTTTGCGCGCGAGTGCCGAGGCGTGATCGCTCAGCCGGGTCGCTGCGCGCGAATGATCGCGGACAGGTATTCGTAGTCCTCCGACCTCGCCGTGGAGGAGCGAAATACCAGACCGATGGTGCGGCCCGGCGCGGGCGCGGCGAAGTGCGCGGTTTCCAAACTGCCCTTGGCGGTTTCGGCGGGAACCGCCATTTCCGGAATCAAGGTGACCCCGAGTCCGCCGGCCACGCACTGCACGACAGTCGCGAGGGAGGCCGCGCGCGTATCGCCGACCGACATCGGGTCGACCTCGACGGTGCGACACAGATCGAGGGTCTGATCACGCAGGCAGTGTCCTTCGTCGAGCAGCAGCAGCGGCAACGATTCCAGCGCGGAAGGCGCCAGGTCGGTGCGTCCGGCCAATGCGTGTCCCTGCGGTGTGACCAGGACGAATTGTTCGGAATAGACCGGGATCTCCACCAGTCCGCTGGTTTCGGCAGGCAGCGCGAGCAGGGCGACATCGAGCACGCCCGTGCGCAAACCGTCGAGCAGCCTGGCGGTCTGGTCCTCGATCACCTGCGGGCGCAGCGCGGGCAGCCGTTTGCGCAGTGCGGGAAGCAGTCCGGGGAGCACGTAGGGTGCGACGGTCGGAATGATGCCCATCCGCAAGGTTCCGCCGAGTCCGTCTCCGGTCGCGGAGGCGACGAAACTGTCGGCGGCTTCCAGGGTCGCCATTGCCTTGGGCAGCAAGCGCATTCCCGCCGCGGTGACCAACACGCGACGGGTACTGCGTTCGATCAGTTGGAGTCCGAGGCCTTGTTCGAGCGCCGCGAGTGCCTGCGATAGCGTGGGTTGGCTCACACCGAGCCGGGTAGCTGCCGTGCCGAAGTGGCGATACTCCGCCACGGCGACGAAGGCACGCAGCTGCGACAGGGTGGGTTGATAAGTCTGATCAGGCACGCCTATCAGTGTAGTGCGACTGATCACCTTTACCTTTCACTCCGCTTTGGGCAAGATCACAGAAGAGCGTTTCGGCATACGCCACAGAAATCCAACAAGCCACACCAAGCCACAACAAGCGAGGAGAACCAGCATGGCCCTGCTGACCATCGGCGACCAATTCCCGGCATACAACCTCACCGCGGTTATCGGCGGTGACCTGTCCAAGGTCGACGCTCAGCAGCCCGACGACTACTTCACCCAGATCACCAGCGACGATCACGCGGGCAAGTGGCGCATCGTCTTCTTCTGGCCGAAGGACTTCACCTTCGTCTGCCCCACCGAGATCGCCGCCTTCGGCAAGCTCAACGAGGAATTCGCCGACCGCGACGCCCAGGTGCTCGGCGCCTCGGTGGACAACGAGTTCGTGCACTTCCAGTGGCGCGCGCAGCACGAGGACCTCAAGACCCTCCCCTTCCCGATCCTGTCGGACCTCAAGCGCGAACTGGCCACGGCCAGCGGCGTTCTGAACGCCGACGGTGTTGCCGACCGCGCCACCTTCATCGTCGACCCGAACAACGAGATCCAATTCGTCTCGCTCACCGCCGGTTCGGTCGGCCGCAACGTCGACGAGGTGCTGCGCGTGCTCGACGCGTTGCAGTCCGACGAGCTGTGCGCCTGCAACTGGAAGAAGGGCGACCCGACCATCAACGCGGGCGAATTGCTGTCCGCGAGCGTCTGATCGCGCAGCGCAACGCCCACCGCCGAAACCCCGCGCATATCGCGGTCCACCAGTAGAAGGAATCACCCATGAGCATTGAGAACCTGAAAGGTTCGCTACCCGAGTACGCCAAGGACCTCAAGCTCAATTTGTCGTCCCTCGCGCGCACCACGGTGCTGAACGAACAGCAACTGTGGGGCACCTTGCTCGCGGCGGCGGCCGCGAGCAAGTCGGCGACCACGCTGCGCGAGATTGCCGAGGAGGCCGCCGACACGCTGTCGGCGGAGGCGTACAACGCCGCACTCGGCGCGGCCTCGATCATGGGCATGAACAACGTCTTCTACCGGGGCAAGGCGTTCCTCGAGGGACGCTACGACGACCTGCGTGCCGGACTGCGCATGCAGATCATCGGTAACCCCGGTGTCGACAAGGCCGATTTCGAACTGTGGTCGTTCGCGGTGTCCTCGATCAACGGCTGCCAGCACTGCCTGGAAGCACACGAGCACACGCTGCGCGAGGCAGGCGTCTCGCGCGAGGTGATCTTCGAATCACTGCGCGCGGCAGCCATCGTCGCCGGTGTCGGTCAAGCCGTGCAGTCGACCGAAGCGCTCGCGGCCGCCGGGGTCTGACCCGGATCGCCGACACGCACCCGAACCCGCTCGGCGGACCCGCACCTCCGCAGACGTTCGGCTCCCACGAGCGTGTTCGCCAGTGTGAACGAGCAACGGCCGCCGTCGTTCCCGAAAGGGACGGCGGCGGCCTTCGTCGCTCCATGACCCGCGATGGCGGCCGAGCTGCCGAGTAAGCTGGCGAAATGGGCACACGGGTTGATGTGGTGCGGGTTTTCACCGACCAGAACGGCCGGTACGGCAACGAGTTGGGGATAGCGCGGGCCGAGGACGTGGCCCCTGCCGATCGGCAGGCGCTCGCGACGAAGGCCGGATACAGCGAGACCGTGGTGGTCGAACAGCCCGTCGCCGAAACCGCGCGGGTGCGCATCTACACCCCCGCTCTCGAATTGCCGTTCGCCGGGCATCCTTCGGTGGGCACCGCGTGGTGGTTCGCCGAGCAGGGCACGCCGGTGCGCACGCTTGCCGTCCCCGCCGGTCCGGTGGCGGTGGATACGGTCGACGGGCTCACCTGGATCACCGCGCGCGGTGAATGGGCGCCCGACTTCACCTTCCACCAACTCGATGACGCCGAGGAGCTCGCCGCCCTGCGGCCGGACGACTATTCCAGTGGCCAGCACTACGGGTGGATGTGGGTCGACGAGCACCGAGGCGCGGTGCGCTCGCGCATGTTCGCCCCCGCCATGGGAATCGGCGAGGACCAGGCCACGGGTGCCGCGGCGATCGCGCTCACCGCACGGCTGCGCCGCGGCCTGATCATCACCCAGGGAGTGGGCTCACAACTTTTCACCGAATGGGATTCCGACGGCTGGGCCAAACTCGGTGGTCGTGTGCGCGCGGACAACCCCGTCGAACTCTGAGGCCTACCAGGTGTTATCACAGGGTAGTGCCGCGAGAACGCGAGCGGCCAGGTCTGGTGGCGGCGACAGCTCGTGCAGGACCGACAGTCGAGCCAGTACCTCGCGTAGCTGCCATACCGAGTCCGAGAACGCCTGGCGCACCGTGGGGTCGGCGTTTCTCAGCTGGACGTCCAAGTGCGCGCGCTCGATGCCGACGATCGCGTCGAGCGCCAGCGGGTAGGCCAGGTCGAGCAATCCCGAGGCGGATCGCATGACGATATCGGTCATATGTACTCGATGTGCCCGGGCCCGATCGGGGCTGTGCCGGTGGCCGAATTCCGTGCCTGCATAATGGAGGTTCGGTATCGCGCGATGCCCGGATTGGTCCGCGTGGTCGTTTCGGCTCGCGCCGGGTCCGATCAGGCATGGATCGCGACGAGAAGCATGTACGCCGTACCGAGATCCATCACCACATGCGGCAGCATCCGCGCGACTCCCCGAGCTGGCACAATGCGCCGCGAATACACCAGCGACCGCAACGCGGGCGACACCATCACCGCGGCGTCCAGTACGAAAAGAACCGCGAGCACGGAGGCGGGTAGCCACGTGGGTCCGCCCGCAGCACCGTCGAGTCCCCCCGCGCCGTGACCCGACATCGCGTACAGCATCGCGAGCGCGGCGGCGACGTGGTAAGCCAGCGGCACACACCGCGCGTTCCGCCATGTCGCCTGCGCGACTCGTACCGTCCTGCGCGCCAACGCCGTCGACGTCCGATCCGCCGGTCCGCTGCCGACATCGTTGTAGCTCTGCGCGATTCGCAGTGCCAGCAGGGCGCTGAAGACCACGATCAGTGCGACGATCACGCCGTGCATCGCGTGCGGGCTCAGGCTCGTGGGGAATACCAGCATGGCCACCATCGCCGCGCACATGATCAGGTGCGCGGCATCGGACTCGACGTGCTCGGTGGCGCGCTCGGGTGAATCTCGCTGTCGCACAGTTCGTTCGACTACCGCCGGGGTGGTCGCGAGAACATGATCCGTCCCCGCGACCGCGACACCGGACAGCACGGGCGCCGCGACCCGCACCATGACGATCGCGGCCGTGAGCAGGAAAGCGCCGGTGACCACCCACCGCACGCCCTCGACATCGAGCACGAAATCCCCCATGCCCCACCACCTCTCAGACCGACGATGGCCACCGCCACGATTCGATCGTCGCATCCGCCGACACTTTCGGGAGCGAATTCGAGCAGCACGCCGCACCGACACCGGCCGGGAGCGGCACCGAGGCTTCTCCATCGATCACCCACCGACCCACATCGCTGACGGAAGTGGCGGCGCCGCAGCGCGACAACCCCCACCATGATTGAGTCGGTGGTCGGTGTACGCACGGTGACGGCAATGGTGCACCGCGCGGGGTCGACGGGTTCGTGTCATCATGCAAAACCGATGACACGAACAAACGAACTCGCCGAAGAAGATCAAGCGCAGTCCCGCATCGCCGTCGACGATGTCACCGACCCACGGGTCGTCGCTTTGCTGACCGAACATCTCGCGCAGATGCACGAGCACTCCCCCGCCGACAGTGTGCACGCGCTCGGGCTCGAATCGTTGCGTAGACCCGAGGTCACGGTGTGGGTCGCGTGGGAGGGTGGCCAACCGGCCGGGTGCGCGGCGCTGCTTCGCTTGGACGAACACCACGGCGAGATCAAGTCCATGCGCACCGCCGAGGGCTACCTACGGCGCGGAATCGCCGCCCGCCTGCTCCGCCGTCTGCTCGACGAAGGCGCCGAACGCGGGTACCGACGGCTGAGTTTGGAGACCGGCAGCGCCGAATACTTCCTCCCGGCCCAGCGGCTCTACGCCGCGAACGGGTTCGGCTTCTGCGCGCCGTTCGGGGCCTATCGACCCGACCCCTTCAGCGTGTTCATGACCCGCACGCTGTAGCGGCCGAAATAACCGCTGGCGGGCTTCGCTACGCTGGTTGGTGTCATGACCAGGACTGCTGCCACCGGCCACCGCGCCCTCCGCACCCGCCTGGCGAATCTCTCCCTGCGCGACGAACACCGCCTGCGACGGCGGCTGGAACGCGCGCGCGGCGGCGACCTCGGCGAGGTCGAAGCGGAGATCGCCGCGGCGGAACTTCGCGTCGACGCGCGCAGGGCCGCGGTGCCGACGATCCGGTATCCCGAGCAACTGCCGGTCACCGCGCGACGCGAGGACATCGCGGCCGCCATCGCCGACAACCAGGTGGTGATCGTCGCGGGTGAGACCGGTTCGGGCAAGACCACACAGATCCCCAAGATCTGTCTGGAACTGGGCCGTGGCATCCGCGGCACGATCGGGCACACACAGCCGCGCCGACTGGCCGCGCGCACGGTCGCCGAGCGCATCGCCGAGGAACTCGATACCGAACTGGGCGAGGTCGTGGGCTATACGGTGCGATTCACCGATCACGCCTCCGACCGCACCCTCGTCAAGCTGATGACCGACGGCATCCTGCTGGCCGAGATCCAACGCGACCGCCTTTTGCGCCGCTACGACACGATCATCATCGACGAGGCGCACGAACGCAGCCTCAATATCGATTTCCTCCTCGGCTATCTGAAGCAGCTGCTTCCGCGCCGACCCGACCTCAAGATCATCATTACCTCCGCGACCATCGACCCCGAACTGTTCGCCAAGCACTTCGCCGACGCCGACGGCGTTCCCGCGCCCATCGTCGAGGTGTCGGGTCGCTCATACCCGGTGGAGATCCGCTACCGCCCACTCGCCCTGGAGATCCCGGGAACCGCGAGCGACCACGACGACGCGGACGACGAAGACGACGCGCGAGTGGTCGACCGCGATCCCGTCGACGCCATCGCCGACGCGGTGACGGAATTGTTCGCCGAGGGCGACGGTGACGTGCTGGTGTTCCTGTCCGGCGAACGCGAGATCCGCGACGCCGCGGATACCCTGCGCGATCTACGATTGCCGCGCACCGAGATCCTCCCCCTCTACGCGCGCCTGTCCGCGGCCGAACAACACCGGGTTTTCTCCGCGCACACCGGACGCCGGGTGGTGTTGGCGACCAATGTCGCGGAAACCTCGCTCACCGTTCCCGGTATCCGTTATGTCATCGATCCGGGTACCGCGCGGATCTCGCGCTATTCGATGCGGACCAAGGTGCAGCGACTGCCGATCGAGCCGGTCTCACAGGCCTCGGCGCGGCAGCGGTCGGGGCGCTGTGGCCGGGTCGCCGACGGTATCTGCATCCGGCTCTACGGTGAGGACGATTTCGAATCCCGGCCTACCTTCACCGAACCGGAGATTCTGCGCACCAATCTCGCCGCCGTCATCCTGCAGATGACCGCGCTCGGGCTCGGCGATATCGAAAACTTCCCCTTCGTCGAGCCGCCGGATCGGCGCGCGATTCGCGACGGCATCGCACTGTTGGAGGAATTGGGTGCGCTCACACGCACCGCGATCGGTCGCGGCAAGAACTCGGAAACCGCCGCGACACCGCCCACACCCGCACCCACAGCGCGTGCGACCGGTACGACGGGGTCGAACGCCGACGGGGGACGCGCGCGCACGGTCACGCCCGACACTGCCGCGATACCGATGCGAGCAACGATCGGCAACGCCGTCGGCGCGGATTCCAGCGCGGACACCGACACCCTCGAACCCGACGCGCGGGGCGGCGGCGAAAATGCTCGACGCCACGCAGCCGAGGACGGGCCCGACCAGACCACCGAAGGCGCCTGCGCCCGCTCGGGCGCCGAGTCGAACACCGCGGATCCGAATGCGGCACGACCCCCCGGCGACAATGGCGCGGACCAACGCGAAAACCGCACGCGCGGCGGCGAATCCGCCCCACTCGCGCTCACCCCCATCGGCCGGGATATGGCGCAGCTTCCGGTCGACCCGCGCATGGGGCGCATGCTGGTCGCCGCGCAGCGCACCGGCTGCCTGCCGGATGTGTTGATCATCGTCGCGGCATTGTCGATCCAAGATGTCCGCGAGCGGCCCGCCGACCAGCAACAGGCCGCAGACACCAAGCACGCGCGATTCGTCGTGGAAGGCTCGGACTTCCTGGCCTATCTCCGCCTGTGGCAGTACCTCGTCGAGCAACGAAAGTCGCAGTCGTCCAACCAGTTCCGCCGGATGTGCAAAACCGAATTCTTGCACTACCTGCGCATCAGGGAATGGCAGGACCTGCACGGTCAGCTGCGCACGATCGCCAAGGGACTCGGCTGGTCGACCCAGGACGCGGCGGTGAGTCGCGCACAAGGCGCCGATTCGAGCACCACGGACTCGAACAACGCGCCGACCGGCCGAGGCAGCGACGGCCAGGGCGGCGAAACCACCTCCCGTTCGACGCGGGGCCGCAGACGGCGTGGCAAGTCAGGCGCGACGAACACCCCCCGCACTGCCACCACACCGCCGAACACCCACGAATCCGATGACGCCCCTTGGGATTCCACCGGCATCCATCGCGCCCTGCTGGCCGGAATGCTGTCGCACATCGGCGTCCGCGAGGCCGAGACCAAGGAGTTCCTCGGCGCGCGCAACGCGAAGTTCATGATCTTTCCCGGCTCGTCCCTGGCGAAGAAACCGCCCCGCTGGGTGATGGCCGCCGAGCTGGTCGAGACCTCGCGACTGTGGGGCAGGATGGCCGCCGCGGTGAAGCCGGAGTGGGCCGAGCAGCTCGCCGGTGATCTGGTCAAACGGACGTATTCCGAACCGCATTGGTCGAGCAAACGCGGTGCGGCGCGCGCCTACGAACGGGTGACACTCTATGGCCTTCCCCTGGTCACCGGCCGACCTGTCGACTACGGCGCCATCGACCCCGAGCTCTCGCGCGAATTGTTCATCCGCCACGCCTTGGTCGAGGGCGAGTGGCAGACCAAACACGAGTTCTTTCATCGCAATCGCGCCCTGCTCGACGATGTCGCCGATCTCGAGCATCGCGCGCGCCGTCGCGACATCCTCGTCGATGACGAGGTGCTTTTCGAGTTCTACGACCGCCGCCTGCCCGCCGAGATCGTCTCGGCCAGGCACTTCGACAGCTGGTGGCGCAGCGCACGCCGCAGCGATCCCGCTCAACTCGACTTCACCACCTCGACGATCGTCAACGAGGACGCGGCGGCCCTGGACCCCTCGGCGTTTCCCGACACCTGGCGGCAGGGCGAACTCAGCTTCCCGCTGACCTACCAGTTCGAACCGGGCACCGAATCCGATGGTGTCACCGTGCGCATCCCGATCGAACAACTCGCCCATGTCCGCGCCGTCGGGTTCGACTGGCTGGTGCCGGGTATGCGCGCGGAACTGGTCGCTGCCTTCATCAAGACCTTGCCGAAAGCGTTACGGCGCAGCGTGGTTCCCGCCCCGGATTTCGCGGCGTCGGCGTTGGCCGCGCTCACCCCACGCGCGGAACCGCTGCGCGCCGGGCTGGCCAGGGAGCTTTCTCGCCTCGGCTCGGTCACCATCGGACCGGGCGACCTCGACCCCACGGCGCTGCCCGATCATCTGCGGATGACCTACGCCGTCGTCGACGCACACAACAAGCCGGTCGACTCGGGAAAAGCCCTCGCGGAGTTGAAAACTCGGTTGGCCACCCAGGTCGCCGCGTCCGTGGCGCGTGCGACGGCGGGAGCCGAGCGCGCTCCCGCCACCGTGTGGACCTCGGAGTCGCTGGGCACGGTCGAATCCACGGTGCGCCGTGAGGTGGCCGGTCAGACGGTCACCGGATACCCCGCCCTGGTCGCCGAAGGTTCGGGTGTCGCGGTGCGAGTACTGAGTTCCCCCGCCGAGCAGGCCGCGGCGATGCGTTCGGGCACACGGGCTTTGCTGCTGCACACGGTGACGTTGTCGACGAAGTCCGCTACCTCCGGGCTCTCCGCGACCGATCGGCTCGCCTTGAGCCAGAACCCGTACGGCTCGCTGGACGCACTGATCGAGGACTGCCGCGCGGCGGCGATCGATGCGCTGGTGGACGCCAACGGTGGGCCGGTCCGCGAGCCTGCGCGATTCGAGGCCTTGGTGGCGAAGATCCGCCCCGAGCTTCCGTCGGCGGTCGCTCGCCTCGTACGCCTCGTCGTACCGATTCTCGCGCAGGCACACCGGGTTTCGTCGGCGCTCGCGGAGACAGCCGTCAGCGAGCGCGATATCGCCGACGATGTCCGCGCGCAACGCGACGACCTCGTATTTCGCGGCTTTGTCTCGGAATGGGGCAGCGCGCGGCTGCGCGAACTCCCGCGTTACCTGGCCGCCGCGGTCCTGCGCCTGGAGGCCCTGCCCGCCTCCGCGGTCCGCGACCGCCAGGGCATGGCCGAACTCGACCGCGCCACCGCCGCCTACAACCGGCTACTGAGCACGCTGCCGGAGAACCGTCGTGGCACACCGGCGGTCATGGAGATCTGGTGGATGCTCGAGGAATTCCGGGTGAGCCTCTTCGCCCAGAAACTCGGCACCCCGTTCCCGGTCTCGGTGAAGCGCATCGAGCGAGCCATCGCGTCCGTTCGCCGCTGACTCGGAGTGCGCGGCGTACTCGACCGGCGCGAGCCACCGATGATTCTCCGGCATGAGCGTCGTCTGCGCAGAGGAGGAATGCTCCTACCGCGACCAGCCAATGGAGGACCCGGTCATGACTCTTACCGTGATCAACCACATCACCCTCGACGGCGTCATGCAGTCGCCAGGTAGTCCTGACGAGGATTCTCGGGGCGGTTTCACGCACGGCGGCTGGGCGATCCGAGGCAGCGACCCTGCCATGTACGCGGCGATGGGACCACACATGAGTAAACCCAGTGGCGGGTTGTTGCTGGGCCGACGAAGCTATGAACAGATGCTGAGCTACTGGAACACCCAGCACTCCCCCTACCGAGACGCGCTGAACAACACTGCGAAGTACGTCGTCTCGAGGACGCCGGATACCGGACTCGATTGGCCGAACTCGACCCTGGTGCACGGCGACATCCCCGGTGCCGTCAAGGAACTCGCGCGCACCACGGATCTGGTGATCATGGGTAGCGGCCAACTGATCCGCGCACTGCTGCCGTACGGTCTCATCGACGAGTTCTTGCTGATGATCCACCCGATCGTGCTCGGATCCGGCCAACGCCTGTTCGAGCAAGATGGTCACGTCGCCGCCTTACGACTCACCGAGTGCGCTCCCACCGCGACTGGCGTCATCATCGCGACCTATCGACCCGCCGACGACGCTCCCCACTCCGCCACGGGCGCTCCCCACTCCGCCACGGGCTCGGCGGCGCACACCGAGAAGCGCTAACGGGCCCGCAGAAAGTTGAAGCCGACCGATTACCGTGGTCGCGCCCGCTCCGATCGCGACCGGCGCGGCATCATGTCCTCGCAGTCCTCGCCGATCTGCGCGCGAACTCGCGTACCGCACGCCGGCTGGGATTCACGCTGCTGCGATCCCGACATCCCGCCGCGGTGATAACGAACCCGACGAGTCCTGGTCGAATCTGGACGACGCTCACTCGGCTGACGACAGCGCCGCCGCGCGGGCCCTGCGGATCTCCTGTATCTCGCGTTCGAAATCGTCGGCGGAGGTGAACGAGCGGTAGACCGAGGCGAAGCGCAGATAGGCGACTTCGTCGAGGTCACGGAGTGGGCCGAGGATGGCCAGGCCTACCTCGTGGCTCGGGACCTCGGGCGAGCCGGTGGCGCGCACCGCGTCCTCGACCTTCTGCGCGAGCAGGTTCAACGCGTCGTCATCCACTTCGCGCCCCTGACAGGCGCGACGCACGCCGCGGATCACCTTCTCGCGGCTGAACGGTTCGGTGACGCCGCTGCGTTTGACCACGGACAGCAGAGCGGTCTCGACCGTGCTGAATCGCCGCCCGCACTGCGGGCAGGAGCGTCGGCGACGGATGGCCGCGCCTTCGTCGGCCTCGCGCGAATCCACGACCCTCGAGTCGGGGTGTCGGCAGTACGGGCAATGCATCCGGGGAATCCTTCGTCGATGCGCGCGCTCGCGTCCGGCCCGACCTCCGGTCGCGGCGACCGGCCCGGCGAGTACGTATACCGAGGCAGGTGCCTCGGCGCCAGGTCCATCGCCCAAGATCGGCGACATACCCGCATAGTCCTTCGAGGATACCCGCCTGTCTATCCCGGTTGTCGCACTAACCCCATCCGTACCATCACGCGATTCGCCGAGACGACCCCGCTCGGTGCCGTCGGTCAACGCGAGGAACCGGTGACGACACCCTGTGCCGCGCCGTCGCTCTGCACGACCGACGGCGCCGACGAGGACGAACCCGCGTCCCAGCTGCCCGCTCGCGCGTGTGCGAGCAGAATCATGCCGACCACTACCAGGGCGGTGAGCAACGCGGTGACCGCCAGCGTGGCGAAGCCGACCCGCGCCTGCTCCACCCTGCGCATCGGGTCCTCGACCGGGCGGCGCCGGTCGACGACCCGATCCACGACGGACTCCCGCGCGATCGGGGAAAACCTTGGGGCCCGGTCGTATCCGATCACCGCTGCCCGTGGCCGTGCGGTGCCCGGCCGCCGATCCACGGCGGCACGGCAGACCACCTCCGCGGCGCGCGGACGCGCGACGCTGCGACGCGCGCGGTCGACGCGGGGAATCGTGTCGAATCCCAGATCGGCGTGCGCGCCGGACTCCACCTCGACATCGGCCGCGACCGCGACCGCCGCACGCGCGTCGGAGGCGACGAGCAACGCCGGGTGGGCGGCTGGCACACCGGGCAGCGGTGCCGTGCGGGTCTCGGTGGTCTCGGCGGTCACAGTGCTCATCGGACAAACCTCCGTGGGTCGGTACCTCGTCGTGGTGGTGTCGCGTCGCCGGTCGGGTCGAACCGGACTCTTCTGCCGAATCCAGCTGCGCCGAGCCGCTTTTCACGTACTCCGGCGCCAGCGTTCGATCGCGGTGTTCCCGATGCGATCTCCGACACGGACGTGCTGATGCCACCCGGCCGGCGCGGTGCGAAAAACCCGCTCGGATCACCCTCGTTCGACTGCAATGTTCGCTCTTCATTCGATCACATGTTCGACGTACGTATGTTCGATTTCTACCACGCGGCACCGACAATGTCAGCACCAACGCGCGACATACGTCGAACAGATGTTTGATACCTGGGCCGGGTCCGGCTAGATTCGAGAGACCATGCCGGACAGACCGGACGCCACGCGCCGAACGAATACCGGCGGGGCACAATCGAGTACACGGGAAGGGCGGATGCGGTGAGCCACACCAGCGAGGCGGAGGGCGAGAGCGGAGGCGGCGCCGAATCATCGGCCGGAGCGGATCTCACCGTGCGTCAGCGCAGTGTGTTGGAGGTCATCCGCACCTCGGTCAGCGAACGCGGGTACCCCCCGAGCATCAGGGAGATCGGTGACGCCGTCGGGTTGACGTCCACGTCATCGGTCGCCCACCAGTTACGCACCTTGGAGCGCAAGGGATTTCTCCGACGCGACCCCAATCGTCCACGCGCAGTGGATGTTCGCGGCTTGGACGAGGGTGTTCGGGCGGTCACCAGCCTGTCCGGCGCCGCCGAATCCGAGACCGGCGCACTGGACGCCGCGCATCCGACACCGACGTTCGTCCCCGTCCTCGGTCGGATTGCCGCCGGTGGGCCGATCCTCGCCGAGCAGGCCGTCGAGGACGTTTTCCCGCTGCCGCGCGAGTTGGTCGGCGACGGTTCACTGTTCCTGCTTAAGGTCGTCGGGCAGTCCATGGTCGACGCGGCGATCTGCGACGGCGACTGGGTGGTGGTCCGGCAGCAGAACGTCGCGGACAACGGCGAGATCGTCGCCGCGATGATCGACGGCGAGGCCACCGTGAAGACGTTCAAACGGACCGGCAAGGACGTGTGGCTGATGCCGCACAACCCCGTCTTCGAACCCATCCCCGGCAACAATGCCCAGATCCTCGGCAAGGTTGTCACCGTCATTCGTAAGGTCTGAGACCACGCAACACCGTCGGCCACACGATAATTCGTGTGGCCGACGGTGTTGCGCGCGAGTCGCGTGCGAACTTCAGGTGAGCTTCAAGCTGCGCCCGATGATCTCCTTCATGATCTCGGTCGTGCCACCGTAGATCGTCTGTACGCGGGCATCCATGTAGGCCTTCGCGATCGGGTATTCCTTCATGTAGCCGTACCCGCCGTGCAGTTGCAGGCACCGATCGATGAGGGCGAGTTGCTCCTCGGTGCTCCACCACTTGGCCATCGCCGCGTCCTCGACCGAGAGCTTGCCCGCGTTCAGGTCCTCGATGAACCGGTCGACCAACACGCGCACGGCGGTGGTCTTGGTGGCCAACTCGGCCAGCACGAAGCGGGTGTTCTGGAAGGCGCCGATCGGCTTTCCGAACGCCTTGCGGTCACGAACGTACTGCACGGTCATGTCCAGGCACGCCTCCATGGCGGCGGCCGCCATCACGGCGATCGAGAGCCGTTCCTGGGGCAGGTTGTTCATCAGGTGGATGAAGCCCATGCCCTCGGTGCCGAGCAGGTTCTTGCCAGGCACCCGAACATCGGTGAAGCTCAACTCCGCGGTGTCCTGCGCCTTGAGGCCGAGCTTGTCCAGGTTGCGGCCACGCTCGAAGCCTGGCATCCCGCGCTCGACCACCAGCAGGCTGAACCCCATCGCACCCTTCTCGGGGTCGGTCTGCGCGACCACGATGACGATGTCGGAATTGATGCCGTTGGTGATGAAGGTCTTGGCGCCGTTGAGGATCCAGTCGTCACCGTCGCGCACCGCCCTGGTCTTGATGCCCTGGAGATCGGAGCCGGTCCCCGGTTCGGTCATCGCGATCGCGGTGATGATCTCGCCGGAACAGAAGCCGGGCAGCCACCGCTGCTTCTGCTCGTCATTGGCGAGTTCCAGCAGGTACGGGGCGATCACGTCGTTGTGCAGCGCGAAACCCAGACCCGAGTACTGACCGCGGACGGCCTCTTCCGCGACGATGGCGTTGTAGCGAAAGTCCTTGACCCCACCGCCACCGAACTCCTCCGGCATGGCGGTGCCGAGGAAGCCCTGCTTACCGGCCTCCAGCCAAACCTCACGGTCGACCGCGCCCTGCTCTTCCCAGCGCGCGTGGTGCGGCGCGACATGCTGATCGAGAAACTTTCGGAACGACTCCCGAAACAAATCGTGTTCGGGCTCGAACAGTGTGCGCTCCACGCCAACCTCCTAGTGACCACACCGGCCGGTCCACACCGACCGTCGTTGTCACATACCGTACCCGGAACGAGAATCTGTGTTCACTTCACGTCGGAAACTATTCGTCTCACCTGGACAATGCTGATTTACTGGAGAAGCACAACGAGATTCGCGACAAACGCGGGAGGCTCGGGTGTGCCGCATCCTCCGCTCACCGACCCGGGCGGGTGCGACGGCCCAAAGCGGCAAAACCAACCAACCGGCGGGCACGACCTCACACGCGCGACACGTGCAGCCAGCTGAGCCCCGCGCGCGAAAGTGCGCCTGTGCTGCCAGCGGATCCGGCACACAGCGCAACGGTTCCCCGCGCACGCGGCGACGAGCGCTCAGGGGATCTCGATCCCGCCGGTTACCCCGCGTGCGCGAATTCCGACAATGCCGCGGCCAGCGCGTGCGGCACTCGCGCGCGCACCCTGGTGCCGGTCTCCTCGTGTTCGGAGGAGAGGATCCGGCCGTCGGCGTGAACGCGGGCCAGCAGGTCGCCACGGGTGTAGGGCAGCAATACGCTCACCTCCACATCGAGGCCACCGAGGATTTCGGCGATCCTGGCACGCAGATCCTCGATGCCGATCCCAGCGTGCGCCGACACGAACGCCGCGTCCGACAAGAGGCCGTGCAGCCGGGTACCGGTTTCCGCGTCCACGGCATCGATCTTGTTGACCACCAACAGTTCCGGTGGCGCCGGGTTACCCGACTCCTTGATCACGTCGGTGATCACCTCACGGACCGCCTTGATCTGTTCCAGCGGCAACGGGTCGGCGCCGTCGACGACGTGCAGCAGCAGGTCGGCGCCGGTCACCTCCTCCAGGGTGGAGCGGAACGCCTCGATCAGCTGGGTGGGCAGGTGTCGCACGAAACCGACGGTGTCGGTGAACACGACCTCGCGGCCGTCGTCCAGCTCGGCCCTGCGGGTGGTCGGATCCAGGGTGGCGAACAGCGCGTCCTGCACCAGCAGACCGGCACCGGTCAACACGTTCATCAGACTGGACTTACCCGCGTTGGTATAGCCGACGATCGCGACCGAGGGCACGCCGCTGGTGGTGCGCCGCGCCCGCTTGGTGTCGCGCGCGGTCTTCATCTCTCGAATCTCGCGGCGCAGCTTGGCCATACGCTCACGAATACGCCGACGGTCGGTCTCGATCTTGGTCTCACCGGGACCACGCAGACCCACACCACCGTTGCTGCCCGCACGACCACCGGCCTGGCGGGACATCGACTCACCCCAGCCGCGCAGCCGGGGCAACATGTATTCCATCTGCGCGAGCGCGACCTGCGCCTTGCCCTCACGCGAGGTGGCGTGCTGGGCGAAGATGTCGAGGATCAGCGCGGTCCTGTCGATCACCTTCACCTTCACCACCTTCTCCAGCGCGGTGAGCTGGGCGGGGGTGAGTTCACCGTCGCAGATCACGGTGTCGGCGCCGGTCTCGAGCACCACGGCCCGCAACTCCTCGGCCTTGCCGGAACCGATGTAGGTGGCCGGGTCGGGGCGCTCTCTGCGCTGGATCAACCCCTCCAGCACTTCCGAGCCCGCGGTCTCGGCGAGGGCGGCGAGTTCGGTCATGCTGGCCTCCGCGCGTGCCGCGCTTCCCGCGGTCCACACCCCGACCAGGACGACTCGTTCGAGTCGCAGTTGCCGGTATTCGACCTCGGTGATGTCGGTGAGCTCGGTCGACAGCCCGGCGACGCGGCGAAGGGATGTGCGCTCGTCGAGTTGCATCTCGCCGACGGTCGGCTCGGGCGTCCAGCCCGTGCGCCGCATTCTGGCGGCGTGCTCGGCGAGCACGTCGCCACCGCGCTCGTCGACGGTGTTGTCGAGGTCGTCTCCGGTGCCGGTCTCGTCGAAGCGACCGGTGTCGCCGGAATCGTCGTCGGCGGCAGCGGGCGTGAATTCAAACGTCTTGGATTTCGTCATACACCATCCATGG
Organism: Nocardia callitridis; assembly: GCF_039543305.1. NCBI lineage: Bacteria > Bacillati > Actinomycetota > Actinomycetes > Mycobacteriales > Nocardiaceae > Nocardia > Nocardia callitridis. The sequence goes on from NZ_BAABJM010000002.1 coordinate 1,561,591, forward strand.
TCCCACGTCGGAGCGCCAATGCGCACTCCCATTTATTCGACGCCCCGGCCTCGCGCGACGGCCGTGGCGTGCACGCGTACGTCAGAGGCGCTGCCACCAGTCCTCGGTGAAACGACCCGAAGCCACCAAAACCGAGGGGCCACGCAACCACGCCGACCCTTCGGCAATACGCACGGTGACCTCGCCACCGAGCACGCGCACCCGCACCTCGCCGCTGTCGGCCCCGAGACGAAACCCGTCCGACACCAGCGCCGCCGCCGCAGCCGCGACGGTTCCCGTTCCGCACGAGCGGGTTTCGCCGACGCCCCGCTCGTACACCCGCATATCGACCGACCGATCCGCCCCGAGTGGCGTCACGATCTCGACGTTGACCCCGTTCGGAAACATGTCGGGGTCGTGGCCGGGCGGCACCGTCAGGTCGAGCTTGGCCAACCCCGCCAACCCTGCTGTCGACAGGTCCTTGTCGACACACGCCAGATGCGGATTGCCGACATCGATCCCGATCCCCGACAGCGCCCAGCCGCCGATCGTCGCCGTCGACTCCCCCAGTTCACGCACCACACCCATCCCTACGGTCACTTCGCCACGCACCGCGTCCGCGGCGTGCACCGTCACCGGACGCGCACCCGCCCTGCTGCCGACCACGTAGCTCTCGCGCGGCTCCGTCCCCGAGGCCGCCAGATAGTGGGCGAACACCCGCACGCCGTTGCCGCACATCTCGGCGACCGAACCGTCGGCGTTGCGGTAGTCCATGAACCAGTCCTCGTCGGCCACGCCTTCCGGCAACCCGTCGAGCACACCGGCCGCACGTAGCCGCCCGGCGCGGGCCACCCGCAGGACGCCGTCGGCGCCGATGCCACGGCGTCGATCACACAGCGCGGCCACTCGTTCGGCGGTGAGAGCCAACCGGACGTCCAGGTCGGGCAGCACCACGAAATCGTTCTCGGTGCCGTGACCTTTGGCGAACTCGATATCGGGCACGGATAGGTTCTCCCTCGTTGTCTGCTCCCCCGGTGTCTTCTCCCCCGGCGTTGTCACTGGGCAAACGTCCTGCGCTGCCGAGAAATTTCGAACAAAGCGACCGCTGCCGCCGAGGGCGCACCCAGCGAACTGGCGCTGCCACCCATCGGAATGTGCACCATATCGTCGCAGGTCTGCTGCCAGGCCGCGCTCATGCCGCTGGTCTCGTTGCCGATCACCAGAACCGTGGCCTCGGTGAAGTCGAAGTCGTATGCCGCGCGCGGGCCGTTCTCGTCGGTCCCGACGATCCTGGTCGGAATGCCACGGGCGGTCTGCCGGTCCCGGAACTCGCGCACCTGGGCTGGTCCTGCCGCACGCAAGACCGGCATCGCGAACAACGACCCGGTCGAGGCGCGCACCGCGCGCGGGTCGTACTGATCGGCGCCGTGCCCGGTAACGATCACGCCGCTGGCGCCGAACGCGTCGGCCGAGCGGATCAGCGTGCCGAGATTGCCCGGCGAATTCGGCCGGTCGAATACCACGACCACCGGCGCGTCTTCCCCGGGTTCACCCGGCTCGAAGGTCTCGAGCGAATCCTGGCGTGCCACTGCGACGGCCACCAATTCCGGTATGTTGCTTGCCTTTTCACCGAGTTCGGCGATCAGCTCCGGCACCAGACCCACCTGCTCGATATCGCTGGAGTCCAGCAACTCACGCGCCCACCCCGACAGCTCCGGCGTTCCGAGGCGATACAGCAAGGTCTCCAACGGCCAATCGTTGGCGATGGCCTGGGTGATCGGGCGCACGCCCTGCACGAGGAAGCGCCCGTCGCGATGACGCTTGGTCCGGTTGTTCAAATACGCCTGCCACACCTGAACCGAGGCATTGCGGGTGCTGACACGTCTTGTCACTGCGTAGTCCGTCTCCGTCGCGCGAGATCGTCGCTCGCCTGGTCGATTTGTCGTCCGCCACGGCGCGCCACTGCCTCGCACACCGCGCCCACCCGGTCGGGCGCGGCACCGTCCACCCAGTGCACGCGCGGATCGCGGCGAAACCACGAGCGTTGCCGTCGCACATACCGACGGGTGCCGATCAGGGTGCGTTCACGCGCGTGGTCCAGGTCGTATTCGTTGTCCAGGTGGGCGAGGACCTGTGCGTATCCGATCGCGCGCCGCGCCGTGACGCCCGCGCGCAGTCCCGCATCGACCAGCCGATGGACCTCCTCGACCAAACCCTGATCGAACATCAGCTCGGTGCGCTGCTCGATTCGCGCATCCAACTCGGTCGTCTCGCGGTCCACCCCGACGATGACGGTGTCCCAGCGCGGAGTCCCGATTCGCGGCGCGGAGGCGGCGAACGGCTTCCCGGTCAGCTCGACAACCTCCAGCGCACGGACCATCCTGCGGCCGTCGGTCGGCAGAATCGTCGCCGCGGCGACCGGATCGACCGCACGCAGCGCGCCATGCACTGCCGCTACCCCGCCTTCGGCGAGCACAGCCTCCCACCGCGCTCGGATCGCCGGATCGGTGGCGGGGAACTCCCACTGGTCCAGCAGCGCTTGGACATACATCATCGAGCCGCCGACGATGATCGGCATCCGACCGCGCGCCATGATCGCCGCCACGTCCTCGGCGGCCGACGCCTGATATCGCGCCACGGTCGCGGTCTCGGTGACGTCGAGTACGTCGATCTCGTGGTGCGGAATGCCGCGGCGTTCCGCGACGGTGAGCTTGGCAGTGCCGATGTTCATTCCTCGATACAGCTGCATCGCGTCGATGTTCACGATCTCGCCGTCGAAACGCTCGGCGAGATCGAGGCCGAGCTCCGATTTCCCGGTAGCGGTCGGGCCGACCACCGCGATCGGCGTAGTACTCACGCCGCACCCGCACTCGCACCCGCACCCGACGGTCGCCACAGCCCGACGTGATAACCCACACCGAACGGCGCGCCCCGATACAGCGTCTCGACCGTGGGATCGGTGTCGAACAGTCCGGCGAGCACCTGATGGGCGGCGCGACCGGAAACCATCACCTCGGCGCACAGACCGGGATCGAGCGCACCGACAGCGGCGAGGTCCCCTGCGCCGAGCGCCTGATCCAATGTGTCCTGGACCGCGCTGGCCCGCTCGTCCAGGTAGCCGGGGGCCGAGGCGGACAGCGTCGCCGCACCGTCGGCGACGACCAGCACCCCGGTGGCGCCCGAATCCTCGTCGAGCCGCGCGCGCAGTCGAGCGCCGTGCTCGCCACACCGCGCCGCCGACGCATCGTGGGCGACGATGCTGGCCCACGCGTTCCCCGACGGTGCGACCTGCCCGCGCAACCACGCCCCGATCAGCACCGACAACGGCAGCCCGGGGTCCGCCGCGCGTACATCGGACACCGCCTCGGCACTCAGCCCCACCCGCAGGTCGACGCCGAAGCCGCGAAACGTGCCGACCGTCTCGGATCCGAACTCCCCCTCGGCCCGGTCGGCGCCCACCACGACCCACCGATCCGCCACCGCGGCAAGCGATTTCGCCGCACTCAGTACGGCCTCGCGCAGGTCGGACAGCTCGACGTCCCTCGGATGTCGCGCACCGCCACCGAGCTCGGGCACCAGGATCGGGGCGGCGGGAACCAGGGCGGCAATCGAGAACACCGGTTAACGGTAGCCGTCGAGCAGCTACCGGTACGCACCACGGGTACCGGGCCTGTTCGAGTGTCTCTGCCGCGATCTGGTCGGGGATTGATAGTCTTCGCCCCAGTGACGACCCAGGTCAGCGGTGGTCGCGGTCTTCGGATCAGTTCCGTGGAATGGCATCACTGGATGATCGATATAGGCTCGAACCGGGAGTGAACGGCAGCGAGCTGTTGAATGGAACGAGCTGAGGCGAAACCAGGCAGCCGTGGCGCGCGGCAGGGACGAGGAGCAATGACCGAAAGCAACGGAATCGCGAAAGCCAGCCCAGGCAAGATGCCGCGCTCGTCCGGCGCTCCGAAACCGGGAGGCACCGCCGCGCCGAAACCACACGCGGTCAAGCCGGCGCCGGGTCCCGCACAGCAGCACCCGCATCCCGTGGTCGTGCCCGCCACCAGCGATCCCAGCAAGTGGGGCCGCGTCGATGACGACGGCACCGCCTGGGTGCGCACCGCCGAGGGCGAACGCCAGATCGGCTCCTGGCAGGCGGGCGACGCCGCCGAGGGCCTTGCCCACTTCGGCCGCCGCTTCGACGACCTGGCCACCGAGGTCGGGTTGCTCGAGGCCAGGCTGGCCGCGGGCGCCGACGCGCGCAAGACCAAGGCTGCCGCGAACGCGCTGGCCGAGTCGCTGCCCACCGCCGCCGTCATCGGTGACATCGACGGGCTCGCCCGCCGACTGAGCGCCATCGCCGAGCATTCCGAGGAGGCCGCCGCACAGGCCAAGGAGGAAAAGGACCGCGAGCGGCACGAGCAGACCGCGCGCAAGGAAGCGTTGTGCGCGGAAGCCGAGCAGATCGCCGCGGAGTCCACCCAGTGGAAAGCGGCCGGTGACCGGTTGCGCGAGATCCTCGATGAATGGAAGTCGATTCGCGGCGTAGACCGCAAGGTCGACGACGCGCTGTGGCGGCGGTACTCCAAGGCTCGCGAGGCGTTCAACCGGCGTCGCGGCGCGCACTTCGCCGAGCTCGACCGGGAAAGGGCGTCGGCCAAGACGCGCAAGGAAGAGCTCTGTGCGCGCGCGGAGGAGCTGTCGAACTCCACGGATTGGGCGGGCACCGCGGCCGTGTTCCGCGAATTGCTTACCGAGTGGAAGGCCGCGGGTCGGGCGCCGCGCGAGGCCGACGAGGCGTTGTGGCGTCGGTTCAAGAGCGCGCAGGACGTGTTCTTCGCCGCGCGCAATGCCGTCGCCTCCGAACGCGATGCCGAGTTCGAGCAGAATGCCGTCGCCAAGGACGAGCTGCTGCGCACCTACCAGGACATCGACCCTGCCACCGATCTGGACGGCGCGCGTGCGGCGTTGCGTGAGCTCGAGGCCAAATGGGATGCCATCGGCAAGGTGCCGCGCGAACGCATGCAGGAGCTGGAAGGCAAGCTGCGTGCCATCGAGAAGAAGGTGCGCGAGGCCGTCGACACGCAGTGGCGGCGGACCGACCCGGAGGCGGTCGCCCGTGCGGCGCAGTTCCGGGAGCGGGTGGCGCAGTTCGAGGAACAGGCCGCCAAGGCCGAAGCGGCAGGCAAGACGCGCGACGCGCAGAAGGCGTTGGAGCAGGCCACGCAGTGGCGGGAATGGGCGGAGACCGCGGAGGGCGCGGTCAGCAACCTCTGACGCACCGACCGCCGATTCGCCTGTGCGAGCGGCTTATTCGCCCGTAAGGCGGCGGCGGTCGCGTTCTTCCGCGGCGACGGCCGCATCGCGGCGCTGCGCTTCGGCCGCCAACTGGACCGCGGTGCGGCTCCACACCACGCGAACCCAGTGGAACGTGAGCACCATCGCCGCGAGTGCGCCGAGAATCAGCCCGATTCCCGGCCCAGCACCCTGGTAGTTGCCGAGGCCGGGGGTCTGCCGGTGCCAGATCGAGAAGACGCCGAACGCGCCGGTGATCGCGGTTCCGGCGACGGCGATCCAGGCCAGCACCCAGCGCCTGGTGGTCAGCGCCAGCGTGGAGAAGCCGATGCCGAACACCACGAGGAACCAGACGAACACGCGCGAGGGCAGCCCGATGTGTTCGAAGCGGGCGGCGTCGCTGTTCACCAGCACGTCGAACCCGCGCGCCGCGCCCGCGTGCGGCAGTACCAACGACAGCAGCAGCACGAAGACCGCGCCCGCGACGACCAGTGCGCGCATTCCTGGATCGATCTCCCCGGCCACCCGGCGCTCGACTGCGTCGAGATCGCCGCGGAATTGCTCGAACTCGCGGTCGGCGGGCTCATCGCCTCGGCTGCTGGTGTTGTCGCTGCTCTCGACCGAGCTCACCTGGCCCTCGTTTCGTCCGGCGGATGTGTCGTCGGTGCCCACTGTGCCACTGTCGGGTTCCGCGCCCGCGACCGACCCACTACGTTCGGTAGTAGTTTCCTCGTCCGACTCGCGCTCGCCAGCCGATCGCCGCGTTCGCTCCGGTGCGTCGAAGCGTGTCCCCTCGCCCGAGGACGGGTTCTCCCTGTCCGGTTCGTCACCGGGCCGAACGTCGCCGCCTTCGTCGCTCATGTGTCGCAGCCGACCGGGCAACCCGAGACAGCCACCGGCTCCGGCTGCGGCGCCCCGATCCTCGGGATACCCAGACCAACGCCGATGGGCTCGGTCTTCGGGGTGGTGCCACGCTCGTGCGCGTCACCGGCGCGGGTGCGGCGATGAGTCTTCACCGGCGAGTCGGCGATCAGGTGGTGCGGGGCGGCGGCGGTCAGATCGACGGTGACGATGTCGCCGGGTCGGATCCGCTGCTCGGTCCCTTCGGGCCGGAAGTGCACGAGTCGGCCGTCGCGGGCACGGCCGGTCATTCGCGCGGTGGCCGCGTTCTTCCTGCCCGCCTCGCCGACCAGCAATTCGACCTCGGTGCCGACCAATTCGCGGTTGGCGGCCAACGAGATCTGCTCCTGCAACGCGGTCAGTCGGTCGTAGCGTTCCTGCACCACGGCCTTGGGCACCTGGTTGTCCAGCTCCGCCGCGGGTGTACCGGGTCGCTTGGAGTACTGGAAGGTGTAGGCGCTGGTGAAACGCGCCCGCCGGACCACATCGAGGGTTTCCTCGAAGTCTTCCTCGGTCTCACCGGGGAAGCCGACGATGATGTCGGTGGTGATCGCCGCGTGCGGCATGGCGGCGCGCACCTTCTCGATGATCCCGAGGTAGCGCGCCTTGCGGTAGGAGCGCCGCATCGCCTTGAGCACCTTGTCGGAACCCGATTGCAGCGGCATGTGCAACTGCGGGCAGACCGTCGGGGTCTGTGCCATCGCCTCGATCACGTCGTCGGTGAACTCCGCGGGGTGTGGGGAGGTGAACCGTACGCGCTCGAGCCCGTCGATGCGCCCGGTCGCGGCCAACAGTTTGGCGAACGCACCACGGTCACGCGGCTCGTTCGGGTCGGCGAAGGACGCGCCGTAGGCGTTGACGTTCTGACCGAGCAGCGTCACCTCGACCACACCTTGATCCACGAGCGCCTGCACCTCGGCGAGCACGTCGCCGGGACGGCGGTCGACCTCTTTGCCACGCAGTGCGGGCACGATGCAGAACGTGCAGGTGTTGTTGCAGCCGACCGAGATGGAAACCCAACCGGCATAAGCTGATTCGCGCTTGGCCGGGAGCGAGGAGGGGAACGCCTCCAGCGACTCCAGGATCTCCACCTGGGCTTCGGCATTATGCCTGGCGCGTTCGAGCAACACCGGCAACGATCCGATGTTGTGCGTACCGAACACCACGTCCACCCACGGCGCCTTGCGCACCACGGTGTCGCGATCCTTCTGCGCGAGGCAGCCGCCGACCGCGATCTGCATGCCGGGGCGCTGCGCCTTGGTCGGCGCGAGGTGTCCGAGCGTGCCGTAGAGCTTGTTGTCGGCGTTCTCCCTGACCGCGCAGGTATTGAAAACGACGAGGTCGGCTGTGGCGCCCGGCACCGCTCGCACGTACCCAGCGTCTTCGAGCAGGCCGGACAGCCGCTCGGAATCGTGCACGTTCATCTGGCAGCCGAAGGTGCGCACCTCATAGCTGCGCGCCGACTCGGCGTCTTCGGTCCGCGTCGGCGACTCTGCGGGGAGCAGAGTGGTTGAGCTTGCTACCGGTCCGATCGAATCCACTGGTCCAGGGTAAGGGTGGCGCCGAGAGCGGCTGCGCGCGGTCTTGCCACGAGCGTGGTCGCGACCGATTTTCCGGCGCTGTCTCGTAAAGGCGAATACGGCGAGACGTCAAAGTTACGACGGCGTGTCGTATCGGCGCGGCGAGACGGCGTGTCGCCGAAACCGGGGCAAAACGGCATTTTCCGCTTAAGGTCTTGGACCATGACCGACGACGCCGCCGCGCCCGCCTCCTCCGCGGACGCTTCGACCGGGGGCACCAGCAGTGCGCCGATGATCTCGATGCGCAATGTGGACAAGCACTTCGGGGAACTACATGTACTGCGCGATATCAATCTCGAAGTCCCCCGAGGACAGGTCGTGATCGTGCTCGGCCCCTCGGGGTCGGGAAAATCGACGCTGTGCCGCACCATCAATCGTTTGGAACCGATCGACTCCGGCGCCATCGCCATCGACGGCGTGCCACTGCCCGCGGAGGGCCGCGCGCTGGCCGCGCTGCGCGCCGACGTCGGCATGGTGTTCCAATCGTTCAACCTCTTCGCGCACAAGACGATTCTGGAAAACGTCATGCTCGCGCCGATGAAGGTCCGGCGAACCAAGAAGGACGCGGCACGCAAGCACGCGATGGAGCTGCTCGACCGCGTCGGCATCGGCAACCAGGCCGACAAGTACCCCGCACAGCTGTCGGGTGGACAGCAGCAGCGTGTCGCGATCGCCCGTGCGCTGGCGATGAACCCGAAGGTGATGCTGTTCGACGAGCCCACCTCCGCCTTGGACCCCGAAATGGTTCAGGAGGTGCTCGACGTGATGGTGTCGCTGGCCAAGGAGGGCATGACCATGGTGGTGGTCACCCACGAGATGGGCTTCGCGCGCAGGGCGGGCGACCGCGTGCTGTTCATGGCCGACGGCCTGGTGGTGGAAGACAGTGAGCCGGAAGCGTTCTTCACCGCACCCGAATCCGACCGTGCCAAGGATTTTCTCGGAAAGATCTTGAGCCACTGATGAATACGGCTTGCGGCCAACCCGCCGGGGGCAGCCGTGAGGCGAGAAGGCAAGACCCATGAGAGGGAGAAGGAACTCGATGAGGATCAACCGCGCTCTGCGCCTGGGTATCGGGGCGATCGCCCTGACACTCGCCACCGCCACCGCCACCGCGTGTGGCGGCGGCTCCGACAACTCCGCACTGGACAACGCCAAGGGCGGCAAACTCACCATCGGCATCAAGTTCGACCAGCCGGGTGTGGGATTGCGCGACAAGGACGGCACCTACAGTGGTTTCGACGTCGAGATCGCCAGGTACGTCGCGGAAAAGCTGGGCGTACAGCCCGACGGCATCACGTTCAAGGAGGCACCCTCCGGGCAGCGCGAGACCTTGATCGAGAACGGCCAGGTCGACTACATCGTCGCCAGCTACACGATCAACGACGCACGCAAGCAGAAGGTCGACTTCGCCGGGCCGTATTACGTTGCGGGACAGTCGCTGCTGGTGCGCTCGGACAACACCGACATCAACGGTCCCGACGACCTGAAGGGCAAGAAGGTCTGCTCGGTGAAGGGTTCGACCCCCGCGCAGAACATCGAGAAGTCCTACCCGGACACCCAATTGCAGACCAACGACACCTACTCGCTGTGCCTCGAGGGCCTGCGCGCGGGCTCGTGGGACGCGCTGACCACCGACGACACCATCCTCGCCGGTTATGCGGCACAGAGCAACGGCGCACTCAAGGTGGTCGGTAAGAAGTTCACCGAGGAGCCCTACGGTATCGGTCTGAAGAAGGGCGACCAGGAGCTGCGCGACAAGGTGAACGACGCGATCGAGGCCATGATCGCCGACGGTTCGTGGCAGAAGGCGTTCGACAAGACCCTCGGAGTATCGGGCTACCAGGCGCCGGAGGCACCGAAGGTCGACCGGTACTGATCGAGATTTCGCGGTTCGTTCGCGCGGGCGCCCGTCCCACCGGATCGGGTGCCCGCGTGGCGATTTCCCTACCCACCCCACCCTGTGAACATCGAAACCCGATCGGAGGGACGCGCACGCCGTGTTCGACCTGATCTCGAGGTATGACACTCAAATCCTCGAAGCCTTCTGGGTGACCATCAAGCTGTCCGTGCTCTCGGCTATCGGCGCACTCGTTCTCGGCACCATCGTCGCCGGGTTGCGGGTATCGCCGGTGCCGGTCGCTCGCTGGGTCGGCGCGGCTTACGTCACCATTTTCCGCAATACTCCGCTCACGCTGATCATCGTGTTCATGTCGCTGGGCCTGTACACCACCATGGGCTGGCGACTGGCCGGTGAGGGACCTGACTCGTTGGAGCAGAACAACTTCCGGTTCGCCGTCATCGGCCTGAGTATCTACACCGCGGCGTTCGTCTGCGAGTCGCTGCGCGCGGGCATCAACACCGTGCCGCTCGGACAATCCGAGGCGGGACGTTCGCTCGGCCTGGGCTTTCTACAAAATCTGCGACTCATCGTGCTGCCGCAGGCCTTTCGTTCGGTGATCGCCCCGCTGGGCAGCGTGCTGATCGCACTGACGAAGAATTCGACGATCGCCTCGGCCATCGGCGTCGCCGAGGCGGCAACCCTGATGGCGAACATGGTCGAGTCCGAGGCAGCCCTCCTTGCCATCGGCGCGGTCTTCGCGCTCGGCTTCGTGATCCTGACCCTGCCGACGGGCCTGTTCTTCGGCTGGCTCGCCAAACGATACGAGGTGGCCCGATGAGCGCCGGTGCTTCGGTTCTGTTCGATGCGCCCGGCCCACGGGCGCGGATTCGCAACCATTTCCTGTCGGTGGTGGTGATCGTCGTCGTCCTGGCCGCGGGCTGGGTGCTGTACCGAGGCTTCGCCGATAAGGGCCAGTTCACGGCCGACAAGTGGAAGCCGTTCATCGAGGCCGAGGTCTGGGAGACCTATCTGCTGCCCGGTTTACGCGGGACGCTGGTCGCTTCGGCGCTGTCGATCGTGTTCGCATTGATCATCGGCATGATCTTCGGCATCCTGCGATTGTCGGAGCACCGTCTGGTGCGCTGGGTCGCGGGCGCCATCGTGGAATTCGCCCGCGCGGTGCCCGTGCTGGTGCTGATGATCTTCCTGTTCCAGATCTTCTCCGAGTACAAAGTATTCAAGATCGATTCGCTCGCGCTGGGCGCCGTTGTCACCGCGCTGACGATCTACAACGGCTCGGTGATCGCCGAGATCGTGCGGGCGGGCATCAAGTCGCTGCCGAAGGGACAGACCGAGGCGGCCGTCGCGCTGGGTATGCGTAAGACCCAGCTCATGCGACTGATCCTGCTGCCGCAGGCGATCACCGCCATGCTGCCCGCGCTGATCTCGCAGATGGTTGTCGCGCTGAAGGATTCGGCGCTCGGCTACCAGATCACCTACGTCGAGATCGTGCGCTCCGGCCAACAATTGGGTGCCGCCGAGCAGAACACCATCCCGACCCTGTTGGTGATCGCCGTCATCATGATCGCCCTCAACAGCGCGCTCACGTTCGCGGCTACCCGGATCGAACGTCGTCTGCGCTCGCGCAAGAGCGGTAAGGGCGGCGGCACCGTGGTCGGGGCGGATTCGGTGCTCACCGACGCGGCACCGGGCGTCGATATCGGCAAGCGGCCGTAAAGGAGTCGAATCGGGTCGACCGGTCGCGCGTGCGACGCGGCCGACCCGATTCGTCGCTGATCGATTTCGGCGACAGACACTGCGCCGGGCAGTGCCTGGCAATGGCTCACCGGCACGCCCGCCCTCGCCGACGAACCAGCGTTTGGGCGACTCGGCCAGATCTCGACAACACCCCACCGGTGCCCACAATTGTTTTCGCACAAGGCTTCGTCGATGACGCGGCGGGTCTCGCGAGCACGATCGGCCTCGGTCCGGACCGAATCGCGCGCACCACAATTGGACCCGCGACGGACTGGGCACCGGGGCCAACGACGCGCACTACCAACGCCGATCAGGCATCGCGCAGTCGCGCAGTTCGGGCAGTTCGGGCAGTTCGGGCAGCTCGGGCAGCTCGGGCAGCTCGGGCAGCTCGGGCAGCTCGGGCAGCTCGGGCAGCTCGGGCAGCTCGGGCAGCTCGGGCAGCGTAGCCGCGCGCACAGTACAAACCGCACGACACCCACCGACAACCGCAGACACTCCCCTACTCGCAGCGGCGAGTTCGCTGCTCGCAACGGACACCGCCCGCGGAGCCGACCAGTTTTACCTCAGCCGGTCGACGTGCTACTCCGAGACAACGACGCGCGCTGCGCGAAACGGGTGATCGTGTGCGTTATCGCACCCGCTCTGCGGCAACCGTCGTGCGAGCGCGTCCCGCCACGGGTGTGAGGGCGAGAGCGATCGCCGTCAGCGCGACGGCCACCCACAGGGGAGCGAGCGTCCCCAGCCCCAGCGTGAATGCGACCGCACCGAGAACAGGCCCCGCTGCGGCTCCGATGTTCAGCGCGGCAGTCGCGTACGAACCGCCCATCGTCGGCGCACCCGAGGCGGCGTAGAGGACGCGGGTGATCAGGGTGCTGCCGACACCGAACGACAGCGTGCCCTGCACGAGAACCAGAACGCCGAACAGCACGGGGTACGACGCGACCAGGGCCATGCCCACCCACCCCGCGAGCAGTAGCGGACCACCGACGCCTAGGACGAGGCCGGGCCGCCGGTCCGACAGTCGCCCGGCGATCGTGACGCCGAGGAACGACCCGGCGCCGAACATCACCAGTACCAGCGGGATCCATTGTTCAGTAAGACCCGCGGTCTCGGTCACGACAGGTGCCAGGAAGGTGAATGCCGCGAAGGTGGCGCCATTGACCAGTGCGCCGAGGGCCATCGCAAGGCGGAGCCGGGGCGAGCCCAGCTCGCCCAGTTCGGTGCGGAGCTTCGGCGAGAGTGCGGCAGACATAGCCCGACCCGGCTGGTTCACGACACCGCGCAGGACACCGAACGCTGCGGGAACGCAGAGAAGGGCGATCGCGGAGAAGGTCGTGCGCCATCCCATCGCGGTACCGAGCAACGCACCCGCCGGAACGCCCGCGACAGTCGCGATTGTCGTGCCGGACAGGAGAATCGACACCGCACGCCCCTTCCGGTTCTCGGACACGAGGGTGGTCGCGGTACTCAGCGCTACGGCGAGGAAGCCCGCATTGGCGAGCGCGCTGAGCACTCGGGTGGCGAGCAGGAGCGCGAACATCGGGGTTATCGCCCCGATGACGTGGCACCCCGCGAACACGACCAGACAGACGATCAACGTGCGCCGGGGTGGCCAGCGCCGAGCGAACGCCGCCATCAGCGGAGCGCCGACGACCATTCCGACAGCGAAGGCGGAGGTCAGTAGACCGGCCGTGCCGAGGGTGACGTCCAGGTCAGTCGCGATCGAGGGAAGTAGTCCTGCGAGCATGAATTCCGAAGTGCCCATGACGAAGACCGCGAGGGCAAGCAGGTAGAGAGCGAAAGGCATCGAGTACTCCGAGGTGAGAGATCCAGAAGGGCTTCTTCTCGTCACCACGGCCAGCGGCCCCGGGTATCACGGAACGCGCCCACGCAGAATGCGGGCGCGCGTGCTCAGCGGTTCAGGGGGCTGACAGCGTGACCGACAGCCCCTGACCTGTCCGATTCAGGACTCGACATGCCCCGAACTCTACGCGGCGGCTCGGGGGCGGACAGACCACCCCGCCCACACACGATCCCCTTGCGCGCAGCGCAGATCGACGTCACCCGTCTCGTCCGGCTACGACGCCGAGCCCGAGATGTGCCGCAGAGTCCGAGCTGCGGCCGCGCGCGAGACCCCGATCCGCAGCGGGAACTGCGCATCCTCGATCGCCCTCGGACCGTGCAGCACCTCGTTCAGCGCGTCGACGACCGCGAATACGTCATCGGCGCCCAGGATGTACTGGTCAGCGGCGATCCACTCGTCCGACTGCCCGGTCCATCCGTCCGGCGGCACACGGTAGCGGCCCGCGCGCGGACAGTCGGTGCACGCCCCACGCATCCTGGCGGCAGGCCCAGCCAACGTGACCGCGTCCTCGATGGTTCCGACAGTGGCTCCACGCACCAATCGCCGTAGTCCTGAACCCGATCGATCGAACTGGCGGCAACCTACCGCGCGAATCACTCCCGCACCGGGCCGGGAGAGAGCGCCTAGTCGAGCGGGTCGACGGGGTCGTCGGTGTCGGCGCCCAGGGCGGCTAGTTCGCGCTTGACGACCGTGTAGGCGATCGACTGCGGGTAACCGCGGCGCGCGAGCATGCCGACCAGGCGGCGGATCGCCTTGTCGCGCTCGAGGTTTCGCGGCATGGTGCGGAGTTTGCGGACGACCAACTCGGTGGCGCGGGATTCCTCGTCGTCATCGCTGATCGTGGCGAGCGCTTCCGCGGCGTCTTCCTGGTCGACGCCCTTACGCCGAAGTTCCTGCGCGAGTGCCTGTTTCCCCTTGCCGGAGAATGAGTGCCGGGACCGCACCCACTGTTCGGCGAACGCGGCGTCGTCGATCAGGTCGACCTCGGCGAGCCGGTCGAGCACGCCCTCGGTGAGTTCTGGTGCGAAACCCTTCTCGGCCATGCGTTGCGCGAGTTCAGCTCTGCTCCGCGCACGGACGGCGAGCAGGCGAAGGCACGCGTCCCTCGCCTGCTCTGCCGTACCGCCGGGCCCGGCCGCCACCGGGCCCGCCCCACGACTCGCGCCGGGGTCCGCTCCCCTGCCTCGGCGCCGGGAACCGGTCGGACGCGTCCGCTGCGGATCGGACACGTCCGACCGGGTTCCCATGGTGTCCAGGGCAGCCGAACCACCTGCCGCCCGGACTCGTTCTGTGCCCCGCCGAGTCGCCTCGGCGGGATCGCCCTGCCGACCGGAGTCGGACAGAAGTTCCTGCAACCTGCGCCGCATCTCCGACACCACGTCGGGCTGTGCCCCTGTTTCGGGTACGGCCGACGGTGACCGAGGTGGGCGTGCGTCGTCCATAGGCTCAGAAGTCCGCGGGGACCTCGGCCGCCTCCGCGGTCACGTCCGCGCCGATGCCGAGCTTCTCCTTGATCTTCTTCTCCACCTCGTCGCGCACATCGGTGTTCTCCAGGAGGAACTTGCGGGCGTTCTCCTTGCCCTGCCCCAGCTGGTCGCCTTCATAGGTGTACCAGGAGCCGGACTTACGGATGAAGCCGTGCTCGACACCCATATCGATGAGCGAGCCTTCCTTGGAGATGCCGTGGCCGTAGAGAATGTCGAATTCCGCCTGCTTGAACGGCGGGGAGACCTTGTTCTTGACGACCTTCACCCTGGTGCGGTTACCGACCGCGTCGGTGCCGTCCTTGAGGGTCTCGATGCGGCGCACATCCAGGCGAACCGAGGCGTAGAACTTCAACGCCTTACCGCCCGTGGTGGTCTCCGGCGAGCCGAACATGACGCCGATCTTCTCGCGCAGCTGGTTGATGAAGATCGCGGTGGTACCCGAGTTGTTGATCGCACTGGTCATCTTGCGCAGCGCCTGGCTCATCAGCCTGGCCTGCAGACCGACGTGGCTGTCGCCCATCTCGCCCTCGATCTCCGCACGCGGCACCAGCGCGGCGACGGAGTCGACGACGATGATGTCGATGGCGCCGGAACGCACCAGCATGTCGGCGATTTCGAGCGCCTGCTCACCGGTGTCGGGCTGGGAAACGAGCAGCGCGTCGGTGTCGACACCCAACTTGCGCGCGTAATCCGGGTCCAGAGCATGCTCGGCGTCGATGAACGCCGCGACGCCGCCCGCAGCCTGCGCGTTGGCCACCGCGTGCAGCGCGACGGTGGTTTTACCCGAGGACTCGGGGCCGTAGATCTCGACGACGCGACCGCGAGGCAGGCCACCGATGCCGAGCGCGACATCCAGGGCGATCGAACCGGTGGGGATCACCGCGATGGGCTGGCGCGATTCCTCGCCGAGCCGCATGACAGCGCCCTTGCCGTAGCTCTTCTCCACCTGGGCCAAGGCCAGTTCGAGGGCCTTGTCGCGGTCGTACGCCTGTGGTGCCATGTGCTGATCCCCTTTTCGACGGGTGAGTCTCGTGCTGTAGTTGGCGCCCACACTAGAGGGCGGCACCGACAAGTTCTGCGCCTCAGATTAGCCGAACAGATGTTCGAGTCAAGCGACGCGCCCGACAGACGGTCGCCGGATAAAGCGGCATTGACAACCCCTCGGCCCGGCACGATATGCGCGCAGCGCTACCAGCGTGCCTTCGGCACATCGAACTCCGTGCACAACGCACGCCACACGTCTCTAGGATCGGCACCCGATTCGATGGCGTCCGCCCCGGTTCGTCCACCGAGCGCGGGAATCACGTGGTCGGCCAGCAGAGTATCGCCACGAGCCACGCCGAACTCGGTATGCAACAACTCCTGAAATTCGGTCATTCGCACCGGGCCCAACATACCCGCATCGCTGTGACCGGTCGGACCGGCCGTGCACCCCGACCAATCTCTCACGCGTGCGCGGACGCGACGACCTTGTGGCAGATCTCGATCGGGTCGGCTACCTCGGTGGCCGTGGCGGCGGCTTCGGCGGCCGCGGCGGCGAAGCCGGGGTCGGCGAGAATCTCGCGCACCGCCGACCGCACGGCCTCGACTGCGAGCGGCCGAACGAGTATCGAACTACCTTGGCGTACCACGCGATTGGCGAGCTCCCACTGATCGCCACCCCCCGGGACGGTGACAACAGGGACCCCTGCCGACAACGACTTCGCCAACAAACCGTGCCCGCCGCCGCCGATCACGAGCGCGGCGTGCGTCAACAGCTCGTCCTGCCGACCGAGCCCCGCGGTGGCCCACCCGGGCAGCTCACCGGGCGGGCTGTCGAGCATCGAGATCGCCACGCGCACACCGGCTCCGGCAAGAGCCTCCAGTACGGTCTCGACCATATCCGCCACCCCGGTGTGTGCGGTGGACGGCGCCACCACCACCAAGGGTGCGTCGCCGGGCGGCGGCCGCAGGATCGCGTCGGTGGGTTCCCAGAACAACGGCCCGATGACATGCGCGTGGTCGGGCCAGTCCGGACGCGGTACTTCGAGCGCGGGCAGGGTCGCGATCAGCCGGGCCGCCGGTCCAGGATCGGGCACCGGCAGATCGACCCCCTGCCTGGCACGCTCGCGCTGCTGTAGACCGTGTCGGATATCTCGGGCGGTCATGGTGCGCAACAACCCGTCGCGCATTCGGCCACGCAACCCTACGCCGGGCGCGAGCCCACTACCGATGGGCGGCAACGCCTTCGACGGCAGATACAGCGGATGCGGCGAGAGCTCGACCCAGGGAACGCCGAGCCGCTCCGCCGCCATCCCCCCACCTGCGGTGAGCACATCCGAGACCACCAGTTCGGGCAGCATCGCGCTCAGGTCGGGCAGGATCTCGGTGGAGATATGCGCGGCGCGCTCGTGGATGCGGGTGCCCGCGTCGGTCTCGTCGTCGCTCGGGCGCGGAGCGAGGCCCTTGAGTCTGCGCACGCTGATTCCGACACCGCGCGCCGCCTCGAGCCAGCGTGAACCGGTGAACAACACCGGTTCGTCGCCCGCCGCGCGCAATCGCAGGCATAGCGCGATAGCGGGAAAAGCATGTCCCGGATCGGGTCCCGCCACAACCGCTACTCGCATGCGCCTAGCCTGCCACACCCGTTCACCCGTCGGCGGTCACCGCCCACCCGCGCCACCTCGACCGATCCGGGTGCTCCGCGTAGTCGACGGCACCGATACCCACCGCCCCGGCTACAGCTTGGTGACGGTGGAGTTGTCCGAGCCCGACACCGCCTTGTACAGCAAGTACAGCCCGAAGACGATCGCGCTGATCACCAGAATGGGAAACAGCCCCTTGATCAACGCGCCGATGATGGCCAGCGCGATCCACACGACCGCGACGACTCCGATGATCTTCCACACCATGACATTCCTCCATGACCTCGTGTTCTCGTCCTTCGAGCATGACACCAGATCCATCGAGAATCACCAGGTGAGAACCGATACCCGGGTGAAGATCAGGGTTCACCCTGACCCGATCGTCGCGGTGCGACCCTCGAAAAGGACCGGCACGGGGACGGGGCACGGACCGACTGGAGTCACGTACTCCCGACTTCGGTTCAGCAGCGGCGAAGCCAACCCGGTCGCACGAGTTCATCACCCAACGGCAACGACCGATGACAGCGACTGATTCGCGAAATACGCTGCGATACAGCCTCTTCAGCTCGTGCTCCCAGTACTGGAACGGCCGCATACTGGATCGAACCGTTGATTCACCGAGAGGTGCTGTGTGGCGATGACACCGAAAACTCCGTGGTCGCACCGACCGCAGGACCCCGCCGCCAGCGCACCCGCACCGACCGCCCCCGTACCGAGCGAACAACCCACCACCCGGCCACTGCCAAGGGCGGCAGCCGCCCACGCGGCGACCAGTCACTCTCCACCTCGGCAAGAACGCAGACTTACCGGCACCACAGCGGGGATCATCATCGGTCTCGGATTACTCGTCCTGGTCTGTTCCACCGCGTTCAACCGGCACGAGTCACCGCCGCTCCCGTCCGAGACGCCGAGCACCGCCAACGCGCGCCCGGAAGACGGTGCGCACACCAATCGCACCTCGACCGGTGGGCTCTTCGGGCGCCTGCGCATCACCGTCGGGCGGATCGTCGCCACCGACGGCGCGACGCTGTCGGTCGACCCGATCGCGGGGGAAGTCTCGATCGTCCACACGAACTCGGCAACCCATGTGATGAGTTCCGGCGGCGAGCGCGTGCCCGATCTCCGCATCGGCGACACCGTCTTGGTCAAAGGTGTGCGAGCCGAAGACGGTTCCTTCACCGCGCAACTCATTCTCGGCGGCTCACTCGACACCCTGCTGCGTTAGGGCCGATGTGCGCGGCATGGCCAGCAGCGCCAGCGCGCACGCACCCGCCATGCACCCCGCGCACGCCAGGAACGCGGCCGAATATCCGGCCGCGAGCGTCACCGAACTCAACACCGCGAGTCCTACGGCCCCGCTGGTCTGGCGCACCGTATTGAGCACTCCCGCCGCCAGACCATTGCGCTCGGCGGACACCCCCTGTGTCGCGGACACCGTCAACGGCGTGAACGCGGCCGAGGCGCCGAACCCGAAGACCACGCCTGGAAGCGCGACCGACCACAGGTAGGACGCCCCCATCGCCATGCCGGTGCCGATCATCGCCGCACCGAGGACCCCCAGGCCGCAACACGATGCGGCCGCGCGACGGGGTCCGATCCGCACGGTCAACCACCCCGCCGACCGCGCCCCGGCGACCATCGCGACACCGGCCGGCAGATAGCCCACACCGGCCATCAGTGGCGAAAAGCCGTGCACGTCTTGCAGATACAACGACAGCAACACCGGATTGGCGAAAAACCCGAGACCGAGCAGAAAGATCACCAGGTTGGCTCCGGTCACCGAACGCAGCCGAAAGATTTCGAGCGCCAACAACGGGTCGCGCGCCCACTTCGCCTGGTGGACAACGAATATCCCGAGCGCGGCCACACCGGACAGCAGGCTGCCGAGCACCGACGCCGCCACCCAGCCCACCTCCGACGACCGCATGATCGCCGACACCACACCGGCGACACCCGTCGTCGCCAGCAGCGCACCGGGCACATCGAGCCGAGGACGGCGCTGCCCACGCACGCGGCCGTTCAGCACCACCGCCGCCCCGACGACGCAGACGACACCCAGCGGCACCATGACCAAGAAGACCCATCGCCATCCCGCCAGCTGCGTGAGTATCCCGCCGATCAGCGGACCACTGGAGGCACCCATCGCGCCGACGGCGCTCAGCAGCGCCAACGCGCGAGCGCGCGCCGCGTGTTCGACGAAGGTGGTGGTCATCAGCGACAACGTCACCGGCATGAGCAGCGCGGCACCGAATCCCTGTACCGCACGCGCGGCCAAGAGCATGGCGGGCGATTGGGCGAGCCCCGCGACAGCCATCGCCACGGTGAACAACGTCGTCCCGATCATCATGGCTCGCCGCAGTCCGAACACATCGACGCACCGTCCACCCAGCAACAGACACCCCGCGAAGGCCAGGGTGTAGGCGTTGACCGCCCACGGCAGTGCGGCATCGGTGAAGCCGAGGTCGCGGCGTAGTTGGGGCAGGGTGACCGAGACGATCGTCGCGTCCAAGACCACGCAGAACGAGCCGAGGCAGGCCAGCGCCATCACCCAGCGCGCATTCGGGGTTTTCTCGTTCTTCCGTGGACCCAGGGCCGTCCGCACCATGTCGCGATCTCGCCAGGAGATCCGAGTAACTCGGTGCCGCAATACTTCTCGTCGCGGAATAACACCCTCGGACACGACTTCACCTCGATCGACCGCCAACACGAACAGGACAGGAACTAAGGGCTACCTTGCCTGTTCAACCGGAGTTGAGGTCAACTGGTGACATGTCAGAACTCACGCCCATCGCCACCGTGGTGCGACACTTCGACATCCCACTGTCCACGCTGCACTACTGGGAGCGTCTCGGACTGATCACCGCGCACCGTCGCTCCGGCCGCCGTTGCTACGACAGCGATCAGCTCTATCGGATCGCGTTGATTCGACGCTGGCAGACCACCGGTCTGCTCAGCCTGGCCGAGATCACCGCGCTGTTGAACCCACGGACACCGACCGCGAACCGGGAAGACTGGCGCGCGACCGTCACCGCGCGCATCGCCGGTATCGAACACCAGATGGCCGAATTGGCGCAGGCGCGCGCATACCTGGGGCAGCTACTCACCTGCCACACGCGGGAGGACCGTCTGGAGGACTGCGCGGGTTATCGCGACACGGTGACACTGCCGCACTGAGCGGTTTCGGGGTGCGCGACGTCGAGGACCCCGGACAACCACGGCGTGTACAAGCCGCGTCGGTATCGAGCGACAAGACTCCCGGCCGCACCGGCAACGTCCGGGTGCCGAGCAGCTCACCCACCCGAGTCAGCCGAACCCACACACCGAAACGGAGCCGAGGTCGTGGTCAGCGTGCGACCGGCAACCCCGGCTCCGTTCAGCCGAATACCTTGCATAGCGCGAGAATTCAACCCACAGCGACAGTCTCGACGAATCACGAGATCAGCCGCGAAGGCCGATCACTTCCGGTGCTTGGGCCCCTTCTTGGGGTCCGTCTCGACGCCTTCGGCCTCGATCCGCTCCTTGCGCACGGTGTCGGACACCGTCTTGTCCTCGTGGACTTCGTCGACGGCCAACCGCACCCGCTCGACCGGTACTTCCTCCTTGCTCACCCGCACCTGGTCTTCATGCAGGATGACCTCTTGTTCCTGATCACCCATGTGCGTCTTGCCGACAGACGAGGGATCGGTAATGGGTTCACGTTCGACCCGCACTTCCTCGTGCGTAGTCGGCACGGTCACCGATTGGTTCTCGGTGACGACGTACTTGCGCACCCGCGCCTTGCCCACCGCCTCCTGGTGCGTATCGACGTTGAGCCGTTCTTCCGAACGGATCATCTCGCCCTGGTTGCCCTGCGCGGTCGGCTCGGCCATGCGTTGCATCGGCTCCGCCGCGCGTTCCTTCGGCTCGGCCGTGCGCTCCTTCTGGTCAGACTTGCCACGCGCGGCGGTCCCCGCCGCGGCGGTGCCAGCGACGCCCGTCCCCGCGGCCGTGGCCATGCCCGAGGTGCTGGTCCCGGAGGGCGCCTGACCGCTGGCGCTGGCCGGTTGCTGGCCGACATCCATCCCGGCGTTCGCCGGGTCGACGTGGTAGTGCGCGAACAACTCCTGCTCGGCCTCCGGGGTGATCAGACCTTCGCGCTCGAGATGGGGCGCGTTCTTCACCGCGTCCTTCTCGACGCGCACCTGGAGTGCGCTGTAGTCCTCCTGGTACTGCGCGCCGGCCAGTGGCACGAGCGAATCGCCACTGAACAAGCCGGTCGACACGGCAACCCACGTCGGCGCACCCGAGCTGTTGTCGATGTAGATGCGCTTGACACGGCCGATTTTGTCGCCCTCGGGGTCGTAGACGGAGCTTCCGATGAGTGCATCGAGTTGTTGGGACATGATTCCTCCGCAGTGGGGTTCGGTGGCGATGCTGATTTCGGTTCGGTGTTCAGCCCGCCTTGTTCAGGACACGCCTTCTGGTGCCAAGCTGACAGAGACCGCGCCGCGAGAGACTGGGTCGCCGAGAACTTGCCCGATCACGTCGAAAGCGCGTTTTCGAGAGGCAATGTTCAGCATTGGAAACACTCCTTGCCTGGTAGTGAATGCTCCGATCCGACGCAGACCGGGCCGATCAGCTACATGCTGGCAACTACCCGGTGTGACCGGGGCCAAACACCGACGCGGAGAAATTCCCGGACGACGATCCGTCGTCTCCCCGACTCCCTCGCCACCACCGCCGCCGATACCCCGATCAACGCCCACACGGCCGTATTCGTCGACCCCGAGCGCGACCGTATTCAGTGAACGGATGTACTCTGAATCATGGCAAGGCGGTGCGTGGCACCGCACCAGGGAAGGGATGCTTCGGACACATGCACACACCCCATTCACCCCACCGGAATTCTCCGACGAACGTTTCACCGATGAATATCCGACGGCGGAAGTGATGGAGCGGATGGAACGCACGAACGAACTCGCACAAGAACTCGCGGCGGCGGCGAAGCGACACGGCGGCGCGATCGCCGGGATCGTCGGCAGCGCGGGACGCAAAGCGTCCTGGGAGGTTCTCGACCTGTTATCGGAAGGCCGTGAACTCATGAGTGCCGCGCTGCGCGCGCGGGCGGAGGAACTGCGGCGTCAAGACCGGTCACGCTGACCACGACCGACCCCGGGGTTACTCAGGCGGGCGGCATACCCCTCGACACGGAGTGATCGGCGACCTCGGTCAACGCCTGCGCCCAACCGTCGAGCCGGTCGGCGGCGTCGCGCAGATCGGCGACGATAACGTCGAAATTGTGTCGCATGACCGCGGATTCGGGCACGGCCAGGATTCGCCCGGCAGCCGCCACCACTTGCTCGTACTCGACCACCCCGGTATCCAACCTGGCGAGCGTCGCTCGCAGATTCTCCGAAAGCACCACCGCGGCAGGTGAATTCGAACGCCCCATCGCACCGAGCGCCTGCTCCATCGCGAGGATATCGGCCGCGAGCGCGTGCAGCGCCGCCGAGCCGGAGGCGGCGGTTTCCACCATATCGGCCAGTTCGTCGCGCGGCAGCCGGTCGGTGCGGACGATCTGCGCGGCCAGGCCGTGCATGGCCTGTTCGGCCCGGACCAACCGGGCGATGGGCGCTCGCGCGCTCGACCACATCGGCGGGCGCTTCCGTGGGACGAACGCGGCCTGCGGGAGCGGAACTCCGCGCAACCGCAGGTAACGCCGGGTACTCAGCGCGGCGCCGGTGACCAGCGCGACCGCACCGCCACCCAGCACGATCACGGCCCACACCGGAGCCGAAACCACGGCGAGTCCAACCACACCCGCCGTCGTCAGCCCCGACGCCGTCCCCAACTGGACGCTGCGACGCCGAGCGCGCCGCCGTCGGCGCAACTCTCGCTCGCGTGGATCAGCCCAGCGACGCACCGCGACCAACGCGTGCTCGCCGGCCTCGCGGAGATTGTCAGGCAGGCTGCCCTGTTGCGGCGCCAAGGCGGCCTGCGCGCGCAGCACCGTGGTCGAACGCCGACCGTTGGACCGCGCCCCGGCGGGCGGCTCGGCCGAGGCGTGGGCCGCGGCCGCGTCGACACGTGTGCCTCGCGAACCACCGAATCCACGGAATGGACTGCCGCTCATGCCATCTCTCCCACCGGTCAACGCACGGACGTGCGCACGGACTTCCCTTCGGCCGACGGCGGCCGCCCGGAAATCCGTGCGATATCGTCCAGTGAGCCAGCCGCTATTGCGCCTGGCCCTTGTCCATCTGCGGCTGAGCCGAATTTCCCTGTGCCGGAGCCGGGTTCGCCGCCGGTGCCGCACCGCCCGCGGGCAACTGATCGCCGCGCATCGACGCACGGATCTGCTCCAACTTGCTGTGCCCCGCCATCTGCACGCTCGCCTGCTGCACCTCGAGCATCCGACCCTGCACGGTGTTCTGCGCGAGCTCCGCCGAGCCGAGAGCCGTGGCGTAGCGACGCTCGATCTTGTCGCGCACCGCGTCGAGGCTCGGCGTCGAACCGGGCGCCGAGAGGGTCGAGTCCATCCGCTGCAACGACGCGGAGACCTGCTCCTGCATCTTGGCCTGCTCCAGCTGGCTCAGCAGCTTGGTGCGCTCACTGACCTTCTGCTGCAACAACATCGCGTTCTGCTCGACGGCCTTCTTGGCCTGCGCCGCAGCCTGCAACGACTGATCGTGCAGCACCTTCAGGTCCTCGACCGACTGCTCCGCGGTCACCAACTGCGCGGCGAAGGCCTCGGCGGCGTTGGTGTATTGGATCGCCTTCTCCGTGTCACCGGCCTGCGTGGCCTGGTCGGCGAGGGTGACCGCCTGACGCGCGTTGGCGTTGAGCTTCTCCACCTCGTCGAGCTGCCGGTTCAGCTTCATCTCGAGCTGACGCTGGTTGCCGATCACCGACGCTGCCTGCTGCGACAGGGCCTGATGCTGCCGCTGGGCTTCCTCGATAGCCTGCTGGATCTGCACCTTCGGATCCGCGTGCTCTTCGATCTTCGAGTCGAAGAGGGCCATCATGTACTTCCAGGCCTTGACGAACGGATTAGCCATCGATTGATCCCGCCTCCATCTGACGTGCCGCGCCGCTGCGCGCGACTACAGTGCGCGACCGTCACGCACTCGCTGCTGCCTATCCTCCACTATGTGGCGGGCGGACCGGGCGAACCCGGCACAACCGTCACCAGAAAGAGAATCTATCCGTATCAGGCGTCGACGCGCAGCCGCCGCCGTCGATATTCGCCTCACGCACCCTTGACCAGTACCAGCATGTCGGCCTTGGGTGCGGGAATGACGATGCGGGTCGCGCCGGCCAGCGGCAACGGCCTGGCCTGATGCTCGCCGCCACCGCTGTGCGCGCTCGCGCTGGCAGCGGCGGGCTCGCCTGCGGTTTCGGTGGATTCGGCGGCTTCGGTGCTCGTGCTCGCCGCGGCGGCAGCCGTGCGTGCGTCGTCGGGGATCGCGGCGGCGGCATCGAAAGACCCGTCGGCGACGGGCATGCCGTCGATCCCGGCCATGACGGCGCTCACATCCCACAACACCCGCGACAGCGGCACATCCAGTGCGGCGCAGATCGCGGCGAGCAATTCGCTGGAAGCCTCCTTGCGGCCTCGCTCGACCTCGGAAAGGTAGCCGAGGCTCACACGAGCCGAGGTGGACACCTCCCGCAGCGTCCGACTCTGGGCGAGACGAGCACGCCGCAGACTGTCCCCTATCGCCTCTCGCAGCAGCGTCATCTCGTTCTCCTTCGCTCTGTGCACCTTCGGCGCCAATCGAATCGACCGTCCGTCCGAGCACTCGTGGCGGGCCCGACGCGGGCCGGTCGCGGCTCACCACACAGCTGAACCGAGTGCATCGCGCACGCCGTTCTTTCTGGCACAACGTCGGAAGTGTCCCGGTTGGTTCCCGCCGGGCGAATCAATCTTTCGATTCCTCGGAATCGGGGGGCCGACGCAGACATCGCAGCAATTCGCGCACCGCAAGACGCGCGGCGCCGATTCTGATCGCCCACCTGTCCCCGGCCAGCTCGCAGCGCATGACCTCGGTGTGCGCGGGGCCCGCGAGCCCGAGGAAAACGACACCGACAGGATGACCGTCCTGCGAATCCGGACCGGCCACACCGGTCAGCCCCACACCCCAGTCCGCCCCGCATCGACTCCGCGCGCCCACGGCGAGCTGTTCGGCGGTGCTCGCCGCCACCGGACCCTGTGTCGCCAACACCTCCTCGTCGACCCCCGCCAGCCGGTGTTTGAGATCGGTGGCGTAGACCACGAGCCCACCGCGCAGCACGGCGCTCGCGCCGGGAACCCCCGCGATGGTGGCGCACAACAACCCCGCGGTGAGCGATTCCGCCGTGGCCACGGTCAGTCCGGACGCGGCAAGCGTCGAAACCAGTTCGGCGGCGGGCACATCCGCCGTGAGTGGATCGGTCATCCCTCGCGCGTCCGTCCCGGTCCGCCCGCGAACCACACGCGCGCCGCCTGGCCGACATAGTCGAGGCCGGTGATCACCGTGAGTGCCAGCGCGATATACATCAGCACCATCCCCGCGTCCATCGCCGTCCCCGATAGGGGAAGCAACAGCACCGCGATGGCGAGCGACTGCACCAGCGTCTTGAGTTTGCCGCCACGACCCGCGGGGATGACACCGCGTCGTACCACCACGAGGCGCAGCAGCGTGATACCGACCTCGCGCCCACAGATGACGAGGGTGATCCACCACGCAAGATCGCCGAGCGAGGACAGGCCGATCAGCGCGGCGCCGATCAGCGCCTTGTCCGCGATCGGGTCGGCGAGCTTGCCGAAATCGGTGACCAAGCCGTATTTGCGAGCGAGTTGCCCATCGAACCGATCGGTGATCGCCGCGAGACCGAAAAGCGCGGTCGCCGCCAGCCGCCAGCCCGTCTCGTGCCCGCCCTCGGCGAGCAACGCGAACACGAAGATCGGCACCAACACGATGCGCAGCACGGTGAGGATGTTCGCGATGTTCAGCAGGGGAACGACGGGTTCGGGCTGCGCGGGCACGAAGCCGGACCGAATCCCGTTCGGCGCGGACCAGTCCCCGTCGACCTCGTCGGGATGTGCGCTCATGGTCGCTTCCCCGACCGGTCGCGCTGCCCTGCGCGGTGCGATGAGCGGAACGACTGGAGGTGCGACACACTCCAAGCCTATCGGTAACCAGGCCGACTACTGTGCACCCCATGACCTCTCGGGGACCTCTAGGTGGTTCGACCAGCGACGCGCAGACCGATACGCCCGACCGGGCGCCGACCGCGACGGCGGCGGTTCGCCGCGCACGAACCTCCGATGTCCCCGAGATCAAGCGGCTGGTCGACGTGTATTCCGGCCAAATCCTGCTGGAAAAGAATCTGGTCACCCTGTACGAGGCCGTGCAGGAATTCTGGGTCGCCGAACTCGACGGCCGCGTGGTCGGCTGCGGCGCACTGCACGTGCTGTGGGCCGATCTCGGTGAGGTCCGCACCGTCGCGGTGCACCCGGATGTGAAGGGCACCGGCGTCGGCGGGCTGCTGGTGCGCCGCCTGGTCACCGTCGCCCGCGAGCTCGAGCTGCGCAAGCTGTTCGTGCTGACCTTCGAGGTCGAGTTCTTCGGCCGCCACGGTTTCGCCGAGATCGACGGGACGCCGGTGACCGCGGAGGTCTACGCGGAGATGTGCCGCTCCTACGACACCGGCGTCGCCGAATTCCTCGATCTGAGCTACGTCAAACCCAATACCCTCGGCAATACTCGAATGCTGCTCACCCTCTGAGTAGCCACCGAACGTGCTCGTCCCCGACCTAGAGAAAGCGACTCCCCCGTGCCTACCTTCGCCGTTCATTACACCTACACC
Source organism: Nocardia callitridis (assembly GCF_039543305.1). Classification (NCBI taxonomy): domain Bacteria; kingdom Bacillati; phylum Actinomycetota; class Actinomycetes; order Mycobacteriales; family Nocardiaceae; genus Nocardia; species Nocardia callitridis. The sequence continues at coordinate 1,588,737 of NZ_BAABJM010000002.1, forward strand.
GCGGCAGGCGCCCCCGGCCGCGACGTCCACCGTCCCGAACACCGCGCTTGGCTGGCCGATCTCGTCGAGGCGGGGGCCCTCCTCAGCGTGGGCCCCTACCCGGACGGTTCCGGAGCGTTGCTGGTATTTCGCTACGACGACGAGCAACAGCTGGCGAATCTGGTCGCCGAGGACCCGTTCGCGCGCGAGAACCTGATCGAGGCCGTTCGCGTCGTCGAGTGGCAACCGGTCCTCGGTGCGTTCGCATCCTGACCGCGGCGACCGCTAGTCGCCGGTGCTCGCACGCGTCGTGCCACGCGTCCGAATCAGGCTGGCGACCGTCGCGATGACCAGAACACCGAGGATGACGCCGAGCGAGACTCCCGTGGAAATCTCCGGCACCGCGACGTGCTCGCCGCCGTTGACGAACGGCAGCGTGTTCTCGTGCAGGGCGTGCAGCACCAGCTTCACGCCGATGAACGCGAGGATGGCGGCCAGTCCGTAGGACAGGTAGACCAGCCGATCCAGCAGCCCGCCGATCAGGAAGTACAGCTGCCGTAAGCCCATGAGCGCGAAGGCGTTCGCGGTGAACACCAGGTACGGCTGGTCGGTGAGGCCGTAGATCGCGGGGATGGAGTCGAGCGCGAACAGGATGTCGGCGAAGCCGATGGCCAACAGCGTGAACAGCAGCGGCGTCACCACCTTGCGCCCGTCGACCTTGGTGACCAGCTTGTCTCCGTCGAACTCCTCGGTGCTCGGCAGCACCCGCTTGGCCAGCGCGACGATGCGACTGTCGCGTTTCTGTTCCGTCTCCTCCTCGTGCCCGCTCTCGCGCAGCAGTTTCACCGCCGTATAGACGAGAAACAGGCCGAACAGATAGAACACCCAGCTGAACGCGCTGATCGCGGCGGCGCCGACGGCAATGAACACCCCGCGCAGCACCAGCGCGACGACGATCCCGATCAGCAACGCCTTCTGCTGATAGATCCTCGGCACCGCGAAGGTGGACATAATGATGAGGAACACGAACAGGTTGTCGACCGAGAGCGCTTTCTCGGTGACGAAGCCCGCGTAGTACTCGCCCGCGAAGGTCGCTCCCCAGCGCCAGGCGACGATGCCGCCGAACAGCAGCGCGAGCCCGATGTAGACCGCGGACCAGAACCCGGATTCTCGGAAGGTCGGCTCGTGTGGGGTGCGCACATGGGCGTAGAAGTCGAAGACGAACAGGGCGCCGATCACCGCGAAGGTGATCACCCACTCGAGTGCGGTGACGTTCACGCGGTGATCCGATCCGAATACATGCTGCCCATCATGCCCGAATTGTCCGTTCGTTGCCGCTTGCGGGACGATTGCCACACTAATTCACCGGCGCGCGAGATGTCGGCTCGACCACGCCGCACACCGCGCGCCACCGGTTCGAGAAACGCGGCGGGTCAGTCGATCACAGATCCGCCGAGCAGGAGCGCGCCGCGCGGACGCCGAATCCTGTTCACAACAACGAGTTCTGATGTTAGCGTCGTAAACGAGTCGAATTCACACCCCGCGATCGAAGATCCGGGACCTTTTCGACCGAAAGACTCGACAGCGAGAGTTCGGCGCACTCGCCGCATTCGATACCGAGAAAGGCAGACCGATGGTCCGGACACCGCAGCACCGTGGTCGGCTCGAAGCTCGGTTCATGCACGCGGTACTAGCCGCACGCACTGTCGGTCTACCCGCCGTATCCGTCCACGTGCGACGGACAACCAGCGGGAGCGGCCCATGATCGTGCCTGTTCGACAGGCCCGTACCTAGGAGCCACTCCCGGCACAAGCCAAGGGGTGGCTCCTTTTTCATACGTACGCCACCACCGATCCCTCGTGGCCCAATCGGCAGAGGCACCGGATTTAGGGTCCGGGAGATGCGAGTTCGAATCTCGCCGAGGGAACAAGCACATCCCCTCGTCACGCGTGCGCGCCAACCCGCGACGAATCCCCACTCACTCCGCAGCCTGCTCCTGCGGCTCGTCCCCGCCACCGCCGCGAATCGTCCACAGCAAGCCATCCAATTCGTCCGGCTTGATCAGCACATCACGGGCTTTCGAGCCTTCACTCGGACCGACGACGCCTCTGGTTTCCATGAGGTCCATCAGCCGACCCGCCTTCGCGAAACCGACGCGCAGCTTGCGTTGCAGCATCGATGTCGACCCGAACTGCGAGGTCACCACCAACTCGACGGCCTGAATGAACACATCGAGGTCGTCGCCGATATCGGGATCGACGTCCTTCTTCTCGCCCGCCTTGGCGGCGGTCACACCTTCTTGGTAATCCGGTTCGGCCTGGTTCTTGGCGAAATCCACGACGCGCTGAATCTCTTCGTCGCTGATGAACGCGCCCTGCAACCTGGTCGGCTTGTTCGCACCCATCGGCAGGAACAGGCCGTCGCCCATACCGATCAATTTCTCCGCACCGGGCTGATCGAGAATGACCCGCGAGTCGGTCAACGACGAGGTCGCGAACGCCAGACGCGAGGGCACATTGGTCTTGATCAGTCCGGTCACCACGTCCACCGAGGGCCGCTGGGTGGCCAGCACCAGGTGAATGCCCGCGGCACGGGCCTTCTGGGTGATCCGGACGATGGCATCCTCGACATCGCGCGGCGCCGTCATCATCAGGTCCGCCAACTCGTCCACGATCGCGAGAATGTAAGGGTAGGGCCGGTACACCCGCTCGCTGCCCAAGGGCGCGGTGATCGCCCCCGACTTCACCCGCTTGTTGAAGTCATCGATGTGGCGCACCTTGTTGGCCTGCATGTCCTGGTAGCGCTGCTCCATCTCCTCGACCAGCCAGCTCAGTGCGGCGGCCGCCTTCTTCGGCTGGGTGATGATAGGGGTGATCAGGTGCGGAATGCCCTCATAGGGCGTGAGTTCCACCATCTTCGGGTCGATCAGGATCATCCTGACCTCCTCCGGCGTCGCACGGCCGAGCAGCGACACCAGCATGGAATTGACGAAGCTCGATTTACCCGAACCCGTGGAACCCGCGACAAGCAGGTGCGGCATCTTCGACAGATTGGCGGCGAGGAACTCACCCTCGATGTTCTTGCCGAGGCCGATCACCAAGGGGTGGTGGTCGTTTCGGGTCGAGGGCGCCTTGAGCACATCGGCCAGGCGCACCAGTTCACGGTCGGAGTTGGGCACCTCGATCCCGACGGCGGATTTGCCCGGAATCGGCGCGAGCAACCGGACATTCTCGGTCGCGACCGCGTACGCGATATTGCGGGCCAACGCGGTGATCTTCTCGACCTTGACGCCGGGTCCGAGCTCCACCTCGTAGCGGGTCACCGTCGGGCCGCGCACGAAACCGGTGACCGCGGCATCGATTTTGAACTGCACCAGCACCTCGGTGATCGACTCGATCATCGATTCGTTTGCCGCGCTGCGCTTCTTGGGGGGATCCCCATCGGTGAGCAGCGTCAGCGGCGGCAACGCGTAATCGCCCTCGACCTCTCGGTCGGTGACGAACTCGAGTTGCTGCGGCGGTGGCGGTGGCGGTGTCTGGTCTTCCACCACCGGCTTGGCCGGTCGCTTCTTCGGCTTCGGCGCCGGTTGCTGCGGTTGTTCCTCGACGATGGGCTTGGCGTCGCGAAGCGGCGGCTCGCCGAGCATCTCGGTGGTCGCGTCGGCGTCACCGAATTCGTCCGGCGGGTAGTTCTCCGCCGGGGTACGGCCACGGCGGCGCGAGCGCGTCCCCGTGTGGACCGGGAAGCCATCGGCGTCGTATTCGCCGGAATCGTAATCGGCGCCGTAGGCACCGTATTCGTCGCCACCGGACCCGGTGCCGAAGTAATCGCGCAGCAGGGCCGGCACCTCGCGGACGGTCGTCCCGGTGAGCAACAGCACACCGAACACGATGGCCAGCAAGAGGATCGGCACCGAAAGCCAGGCCGTGAGCCCGCTGGTCAGCGGGCCGCCGATGACCAGGCCGACGAATCCGCCCGCGCGCGAACGCCCGTGTGCGTCGGCGGGCGCACCGGCGACGACGTGCCACAAACCGAGAACAGGCAACCCGACCAACAGGCCACCGAGCACCAGCCGTGGTCGGATCTCCGGGTTCGCCTCGGTGCGCATCAACACGATCGCGATCGCGACTGCCACGAACGGCAGGCCCGCCGAGGCCGAGCCGGACACCGCGCGAATAGCGTCCTCCACCCAGTGACCGATCGGCCCACCCGCCGACAACCACACGGCCGCGGCGACAACGGCACTGAGTCCGATCAAGGCCAGCGCGATGCCATCGCGCCGATGACCGTGCTCGATCTCGCCCGCCCGACTGAGCGTGCGAGTAGTTGCGCCCACGCCGCGGGCGAGCATGTTCCAGCCATTGCCGATGCCGCGCCCGATCACCGAGAGTGGCGCAGTGTTCGGTGAGCGACGCGGCGCGGGCCTGGCGCGTTGGGCCGGGCGTCGAGCGGGTGCGGTGCGACCTCGTGCCGTAGACGCGCCGCGCGCCGTGGTCGAACGAGGCCGTGGTGTGGTGGTCCTCCCCCGCGTCGAATCCGCCCGCGCCCGAGTCGTGGTACTGCGGGACTTACCTGCCATGGGCCCAGGCTAGCCGCTACCGCCCCATCAGGACCATCCGCAACACTGGCATCGCGGGTTCGCACACCGCGCAATCGCGCCGATCACCGGCGTGGTGCCGACCATCGCCGCACCGGATCCGCCCCGGTCACAGCAGACTTTCGAGGCGAAATACGGTGCGCGGCCGGGGAACATTCCCGCGTCGACATCGATGGCGAGCCGATGGCCGACATGCGCCGTCCGCGCACCGGCGAAAGCTCACACCGAACGGTCGAGGGCCAATACCGCACGCACCGCGTCGGATTCACCGGACGACTCGATCCGCACCTCGTCGCGACCGAACGCGTGCAACAGCAGCTCCGAAGGCTGAGCCCGCAGCGTCACCACGGGCCCCTGCTGCTCGCGAACCCTGACCTCTCTTCCGTCCGGAGTCACCAACTCGACCGTGACAGGCGATTTCCGGTAGGCCAGCGACGCCATCCGCCGCAGTGTCGCCCACAGCGCGTCCTCGTCGGCCGCGGGCAGCACCCTCGGCTCCCAGTCCGAGGCGGCACGGCGCACATCCTCATGGTGGACGAACATCTCCGACAGGTTCGCGACCGCGTCGACCGGTCGCAGCGGCGACCACCACGGCGGCCCGGTCCGCACCCGCTCCAAGAGTTCGGGGAAGGGCCGGGCGGCGGCCTTCGCCTGCACCCGCCCCAGGTGCCCAGCCAAGGGCGCGAGCATGATGCCCGGCGCCGCGTCCATGCGCCGTTCGCGGACCACCAGGTGCGCCGCGAGGTCGCGCACCGACCACTCGCCACACAGGGTCGGCGCCTCCGGCCCCGCCGCCGCCATCGCCTGAACCACTCCCCGACGTTCGCGCTGCGCCATACTCATGCTCACGAACCTACCGACCGTTCCGCCTCGACGGCAGCCCTTCGGCCGAATCACGTCACCGGTCCGAACGCGCAGCCGACAACCGCGCTGCCGAGCGTCCGTCCCGGCATCGAAACCGTTGCCGGACAGCATACTTCGACGATTCCGGCCCAGCCGCGAGCGAGCGACGGGCAAACACGCACCGTTCGGCGCGAAACAGGCACAAGGGCAAACCCTCTGAATACCACACGACAGTTTTCCGGTTGCACACGACTTCGCCTGCCCTGCCCCCGGTTTCACCGGGTAGCGCCACGAATGTCCGCTATGTATGTTGTCACTCGGTCCATCGGGTCGTGGATCTGTAACTATTAGAGGGGAACACCCGTGAAGAAGCTCGTCACCGGTGCCGCCATTGTGGTGGCATCGGTCGGTACCCTGTTGGCTGGCACCGCCGCCCCCGCTCAGGCATATAGCAGCAATTACGGCGCGATCGCCGTGGATCTGTCGTCGGAAACCTACGGATACAGCTACGACTACTCGTCGGCGTCCGAGGCCGAGGCAGCCGCCGAGACGCAATGCCGTACGCACGGCGGCGGATACGGCTGCACGGCGAAGATCTCGTGGCGCAACGGCTGTGGGGCACTGTCGGTTTCGCGCAACTACTGGGCATATGGTTCCGGCGCGACCGTCGGCCGCGCACGCAGCAAGGCACTGTCGAACAACCCCGGCAGCGGCGCCTACATCCTGCACTGGAACTGCACATCCGGCTACGGACTCTGACCGCCTGCATCCACTTCGTCGCAGTGATTCCCGAAGGGACCGCGACACTCCAGCCAAGGGAAACTTTGTGAAGACCTTTTCATTTCGGACGGTAGCCGTCGTCGCCATGGCCGCGGCGACGCTGTCGTTCACCGCGTGCGCCAGCGACAAGGACGACACCGCCGCCACCGACGCGGGCGCGTCGGCTACCGAGTCCGCCGCCCCCTTCGAGGAAGGCACCAAGAACACCGATAAGGAAGAGGGTAAGGAACCGGCACCCACCACGGCGCCGAACCTGCCCAAGCCGACGGCCGAGGAACTCAACGACAAGATCAAGCGAGCACTCGACTCCGCGGTGGAGGAGAAAGAAAAGCTCAACTGGATCGAGAACGCCGAGCAGGATCCGCAGTTGGTGGACAAGCTCGTCGCCGCCGCCAAGCAGAACGACGTCACCGTCGAGATCACCAATGTCGGTGAGCCACAGGACGGCAAGTTGAAGGCCGACGCGAACGTCACCATCGGTGGCAGCCCGGTGGACGCCGCGTTCGTCGACTTCGTGGCCGAGGGCGATCAATGGAAGATCGCCCACCAGTTCGCGTGCAATATCGTCAAGTCGGCGAAGCTCGACTCCGCCGCCTGCCAGGACTGACTCCAGGCACATCGTCTAGATCCAGCGACCTGCGAAAACGCCGGGCAGCCCGAATATCGGTGCTGCCCGGCGTTTTTCGTCGGTGTCCCGCGCGGCGGCACCTGTGCCGCCGCGCGGGCGAACTCAGACGCCGATGACGGTCGGCACGATCATCGGACGACGGCGATAGGTGTCGGCGACCCACCGGCCGATGACCCTGCGCACGCTCTGTGCGATGCGGTGCGTGTCGGTGATGCCTTCGCTCGCCAGGCGCAACAATTCGGCCTCCACCAATTCCGCCGCACCGAGTAACGCGCCGGGATCGTCGGAGAAGCCACGGCCGCTGATCTCCGGCGTGCTCACCGCTTTACCGGTGGTCTCGTCGATCGCGACGGTAATCGAGATGAAGCCGCCCTCGCCGAGTACCAGTCGATCCGACAGTGTCGACTCGCCGACGTCGCCGACCGAAAGCCCGTCGACGTAGACGTGACCAACTGGGACCCGGCCGACGATCGAGGCGATACCGTCGACCAGATCGACCACCACCCCGTCCTCCGCGAGCATCACGCGCTCCTCGGGAACACCGGTCGCCACGGCCAGCGCCGCGTTCGCGCGCAGGTGGCGCCATTCGCCGTGGACCGGCATCGCGTTGGTCGGGCGCACCGCGTTGTAGAGGTAGAGCAGCTCGCCCGCCGAGGCGTGCCCCGACACGTGCACCTTGGCGTTCTGCTGGGTGATCACCGTCGCCCCGAGCCGCGCCAGACCGTTGACCACGGCGAACACCGAATTCTCGTTGCCGGGGATGAGCGAGGAGGCCAGCACCACGAGATCGTCGGCCCGAATATTGATCTGGCGGTGGTCGCCGCGCGCCATCCGCGACAGTGCCGAGAGCGGTTCGCCCTGCGACCCGGTCGAGATCAGCACCACCCGATCGCCGGGCAGGGTCGCCGCGACATCGAGATCGACGACCACACCTTCGGGCACTGTCAGATAGCCGAGATCCTGCGCGATCTGCATATTGCGCACCATCGACCGACCGACGAAACACACTCGCCTGCCGTACTTCTGCGCCACATCGACCACCTGTTGCAGGCGGTGCACGTGACTGGCGAACGAGGCCACGATCACGCGGTGGCGCGCCTTGCCGATCACGGTGTCCAACACACCGCCGATCTCGCGCTCCGGGGTGACGAAGCCGGGCACCTCCGCGTTGGTGGAGTCCACCAGGAACAGGTCGACACCCTCGTCGCCGAGCCGCGAGAACCCGGCCAGGTCGGTGAGGCGCCCGTCCAACGGCAACTGGTCGAGCTTGATGTCACCGGTGTGCAGCACGACACCGGCGGGAGTGCGAATGGCGACGGCGATCGCGTCGGGGATGGAGTGGTTCACCGCGAAGTATTCGCAACCGAAGGGTCCGTGCGAGGTGTGCTGACCTTCGGTGACCTCCACCAGCTTCGGGTGCAGACGGTGTTCCCTGCACTTGGCGGCGACCAACGCGAGGGTGAATCGGGAACCGACCACCGGGATATCGCCGCGCAGGCGCAGCAGGAACGGCACCGCGCCGATGTGGTCCTCGTGGCCGTGGGTGAGCACGACGGCGACCACGTCGTCGATGCGGTCCTCGATCGGCCGGAAATCGGGGAGGATGAGGTCGACGCCGGGCTGCTGGTCCTCGGGGAACAGCACGCCGCAGTCGACGATCAGCAGCTTGCCGCCGTACTCGAAAACGGTCATGTTGCGGCCGATTTCGCCGATACCGCCGAGCGCGAAAATCCGCAGACCGTTCTTCGGTGCCTTCGGCGGAGCGCCGAGGCGGTCCTGCGCCAGCGCCACGACACGTGAATCCGTTGTCTGCGTGCCTTGCTCGCCGCGGCCGCGACCGGTTTGCTTGCCCCTGCCCGTCTTTCGAGTCGCTTGTGCCGACTGGGCGGATTGTGCCGACTCCGCGCGCTGCGCGGGCTGCTGCTTGGCCTGGGCCGAGCGGCGCGAACGCTTCGGTGCCGCCGTCTGCTCGGACGGCGCGACCGCTTCGGGCTTTTCCTGCTGAGCTGCCGGTTCCTGTCGCGGCGGCGCGGGCGTTTCGGCTAGTACCGACTCCGTGGTCTCCGCCTCCGGCTGCCGTGCGGCAGCAGGAGCCGTCACTTCGGGCTGCGCCGGGGCCGGTTCGGGCGCACCCGCCGGGCGTGCGGCGCTGCGACGGCGCGGGCGCCGTGCGACGGGTTCACTCACGCGATCACCCCTGCCGCGCGCAACTCCTGCGCCAAGGTCTCCAACTGCATATCGTTGGGCAAAATCTGCGGCAACCGTGGTTCGCCGACGTCCATGCCGAGCAAGCGCAACCCACCCTTCGTCATCGCGACACCGCCAAGTCTGGCCATGCCGATATGTAGCGCCAGCATGCTGACATTGATCTCTCGCGCGCGCACCACATCGCCGGCCGCGTACGCGTCGTACATCTGACGCAGTCGCTCGGGCACGAGATGCCCGATCACGCTGATGAATCCGGCCGCACCCACCGAAAGCCACGGCAGGTTCAGCGCGTCGTCGCCGGAGTAGAAGGTGAGCCCGGTGCTGGCGATCAGTTCCGCGCCGGCGTTCAGGTCACCCTTGGCGTCCTTGACCGCGACGATACGCGGGTGTTCGGCGAGCCTGCGCAGCGTGTCGCTGATGATCGGGACCACCGAACGGCCGGGAATGTCGTAGAGGGTCACCGGCAGGTCGGTGGCGTCGGCGACCGCGGTGAAGTGTGCGATCAGCCCTTCCTGGCTTGGCCTGGAGTAGTAGGGCGTGACCACGAGTAGACCGTGTGCGCCCGCGGTCTGCGCCTGACGGGCGAGGTCAACGGAGTGTGCGGTGTCGAAGGTGCCCGCACCCGCGAGCACGGTCGCGCGGTCGCCGATGGTACCGACGACCGCGCGCAGCAGATCCGACTTCTCGGTTTCGGTGGTGGTCGGCGACTCTCCGGTGGTTCCCGACACCACGATCAGGTCGACACCCCGGTCGACCAGGTTGGCAGCGAGAGCGACACCGGCATCGACGTCGAGCTTGCCTTCGGCACTGAAGGGGGTCACCATCGCGACACCAACCGTGCCGGACGCGCGCAGCTCCGTTGGCGTCGATTCACCGTTCGTCATGGTCAGAAAGGCTACCCGGTCTGTGGTATGCCCTCGACACCCCTCGGGCAACGATCGGGCCGCCGAGCTGGTGATCAGCCACCCCGATTCCGGGTGATGTCACCACCCCAAAAAAATGACATCATATTGCCGCTTGAATGACTGCAAATTTGACGTCACACTGATGTCATGGATCTGAACGCATACACCGCCCGATTACACGAGGACCTCATCGCCGCTGCCGCACTGGGTGACGAGAAAACGCAGGCCACGGCGGCGGCGCTCGCCGCGGCAACCGAGAAGTCGGCCCGATTGGTCCTACTTTCAGCATTGTCGGATCTCGCCGCCGAGGTCAGCACGCAATTGGAAGACCGCACCGTGCAGGTCTCCTTCGACGGCACCGACGCGACCGTGCAGGTGCGCAAGAACACCGACACCGATCAGCCGCCGACCTTCGAAGACATGACCGGCGATATCAGCAGGGTCACACTGCGCTTGGTCGAGCAGCTCAAGGCGAGGGCCGAGGAAGCGGCAGCCCAGAGCGGGCAGTCGCTCAATACCTGGATGTCCAGCGCGGTGCACGGCGCCTTGCGCGATCAGATGCGCGGCTACGCGGGTCAGTGGCAGAACAACAACAGCAGCAACAGCAACAAGTCGACCGACAAAGGGGAGTAATCCGATGCGGTAGGGCAACCGTTCGCACCCGCCGAATCCTCGGACGATCACTACCGCCACTCAGGCAGAGCAGCGGACCCAACCCTCGAACATGTTGCAGCACAACCGAATCAATCGATGTCAAGCCACCGAGCCGATGCTCACCGCGTCCGAGTCGACGAGCGTGGTCTCCTCGTGGCGAGCGAGATCCTGCCGCCGCGCGAGCGTCGGAGCCGGTACCAGCCGAAACGCCAGCGCGCCGCAGCAGATACCGGCGGCTCAGCAGGAAGGGCGCGCAGTCGGGAAGCGCGGGTGCCGACTCACAGCAGGGCGGCGAGGTTTCCTCGGTCCCCGATCACCACTTCATCGAGCTCGAGCCAATCGGCCATTTCCCGCAGCGCCCCGGTGAGCGCGCTCGCGGTAGCCGGTGTGTCATGACCCGGTTCGGCGAAGGCGCCGGGCACCACCAGGCGTCCGGATGCCCGCTCCGCGCGCAGGTCGACCCGTCCGACGAGCTCACCGTTCAACAGGAACGGAAAAACGTAATAGCCGTGTACGCGTTTGTGTTCCGGGGTGTAGATCTCGATGCGGTAGTGGAAGTCGAACATGCGCTCGGTGCGGGCGCGGAAGAAGATCAGCGGATCGAACGGGCACAGCAGCGCCGCGCCCTCCACCCGTCGCGGGGTCGGCGTGCCCGCACGCAGATACGCGGGTTTGTCCCACCCTTCGACTGTCACCGGGATCAGCTCACCCGCGTCGACCAGCTCCGCGATCGCGGGTTCGGTCTGCGCGCGCTTGAGTCGGTAGTAGTCGCGTAGGTCGGCTTCGGTGCCGACGCCGTGTGCGGTCGCGGCCCGCAAGATCAACTCGCGCACCGCGTCTTCCTCGGCGACCTCACGGGTCAATACCGCGCTCGGCAACACCCGCTCGGCCAGATCGTAGTGCCGCGCGAAGCCAACGCGCTTGCCCACCGACAAGGCGCCGATCGCGAACAGTTGCTCGCAGATCATCTTGGTGTCGGTGCGGTTCCACCACGAGCCCTTGGTGCGGGGCTTGTCCAGCTCCAGGTGTCGCTCCACCGTCCCCGCGGTCGCGGCCCCGACCTCGGCGATGACCTCCAGGATGTCCTTGCCGAGCGCGGGGTTGTTCTCCACCGCCGCCCGCATCGACGTCCAGCGGCCGTATTCGTAGCGCGCCATCCGCCACCGCATCAACGGCCAGTCCTCGACCGGAATCAACGCCGCCTCGTGCGCCCAGTACTCCACCAACCGCCGCGGCCTGCGTGGCCCATCACTCCATGCGGCCTGATCGAGCAGGTCGCGATCGTATGCCCCGATCCGACTGAACACCGGCGCGTAGTGCGCGCGCACCACCGACGACACCGAATCGAGCTGCAACAGCTGAGTTTTCGAAACAACACTGAGCACAGATCGTCTTGTGGCCGGTGCCGACACTCCCCGCGAGGTGAACCCCTGCGCCGCCAACGCTGTCCGTCGCGCCGCCGCCGCACTCATCTTCCGCATATGTCGAACCATGCCATGCGGGTCCGACACTTTCGTCAGGGCCGGTAGCGATTTCGGAGCCGCGCCGCCCGCCGACCCGACCCGGTGCGGTTCACCGGCGACGATGCCGCGCCTCGATCAGGTCGAGACCTGCACCGCGCCCGCCGCGTCGATCTCGGTCCTTCGATCCTGATCCGGCGCGTTCACCAGCACCGTCGCCAAAATGCGCCGCCCCATCGGCAGAATCCGCACGGTGACCGACCCCTCGTTCGCCGAGTCCAGCTCGCGCGCCGCCGCCGCGATCACCTGATCGCGCAACCACCCGGGCACACCCGCGAAACCACCGTCGTCGAGCAGCACCACTTCGACACCGCGCGAACGGGCGCCGCGCGCCGCACCGTTGAGTTCGTCGGTGGCCAGATGGGGAGCCCGAAGTCCGTCGCGGAGTTCGGCTTCCAACAATCTGCACTGCTCACGCTCGTCACAGGTGAGTTCGGCACCCTCGGCGATACGCTCCAGAATCGGGCGCGCTACCTTGTCCAGCCTGGCCAGCTGCCGATCGCGTTCGCCGTTCTCGGCCGCCATGGTGGCCTCGGCGGCCGCACGCATCGTCGCTTCCTCGCGCAACAGCCGCAATGACCGCTGCGTCGGCCGCATGATCGCGGTGAACATCGAGACGCCAGCCACCGTGGCCACCGGGACGATCGCGCCGAGCAGCACCCCGCTACGCACCCCGGCCACAACACCGACCACCGCGATCACCACACCGGTGCCGAGTACACCGAGCCAGGCCGCACCGAGGCGACCGCGCAACACCAACACCGCGAGCACATAGGAGGCGGCGAACGCCGTCCACACCTGTTTGGACCAGCCGTGCTCGGCATCGAACGAGGTGAGTACGGTCGCGACCGGCGCAGCGGCGACGACGAACACCGTCGCCGACCACGGCAACGGATCGACCGGGATGACCAGCACCACCACCCCCGCGACGACCACCAGCACCAGCGCGAGAACCACCGGGATCAGCGGCGACTCGGCAAAGTTGCGCACCATGTACAGCCCGATGGTGGCCTCGAGCATGATCAGGAACAGCCATGCCGAGCGGTTGCGCAGGCCGAGCAGGTCGCGCAATTCGAACTGCTCCGCCTCAGCCATCGCCACCCCACACCAGCGTCACCGTCGTCCCCTCCCCCGGCTGCGACTCCACGAATCCCGCACCGCCCGCGAGTTGGCGCATACGACCGAGAATGCTCACCGAAACGCCGAGCCGGTCGGCGGGGACACGGTCCATGTCGAACCCGGCACCGTCGTCACGGAACACCACCCGGATACCGCCCGCACTGATCGTGACGGTCACCCTGCGGTGCACCTCGCGGCCGACAACGGTGGCGTGGCGCAGACTGTTTCGCGCCGCCTCGGCGAGCGCCGCGGCGATGGTGCCCGCGGTGTCCACCGGCAGGTGCAGGTCGTCGAGACCGGACCAACGGTGCGCGGTGAACCGGATGCCGGGATTCACCTCGTGCACAGCCGATCGCAGGAAACCGATCGCCGACTGCGCGTCCAACCGGTCCGGTTCGGTCTCCACCCGGCAACGGTCGAGTTGGTCGAGGGTGCGGTCGGCCTGCTCGCGCAGCACCGGCGACTCCGTGCCCGCGCGTGCGGCGTCGAGCAGCGTCGACAACACGGCGTCGTGGATCAGCGCGGCGAACCGGGCACGCTCCCGATCCCGCGCCGCCGCACCCGCGACGAGCGCCGCCCTGCTGCTCTCCATCGCCGACTCGCGATCGACCCGATCCGCGGCCGCCCTGGTATAGATCGCGCACCACAGGAACAAGGCCGAAAGACCAAGTGCCCTGGCGAAATCGCCGACCGACGCCAAAAAGGTCACGTCCTCGATGACGACCATGTTCGCCATCGCGCTCAACACCGACCCGACGAACAGGTAGCCCACCGCCAGGCGCGAACGCCAGGCGATCGCCGCCGCCAACACACCGAGCGCGAGCACACGGTAGAGCCACACCGAGGAACCCTCGACATCTGGATGGTTGTACGCCAGCGGGGTCAGCGCCATCGCCGCGAGAAAGCTCACCGCGGCGATACCGGCGGTCCGTTGAATGGCTCGCGTACTGAGAGTTACCGACACGATCGCGAGGACCGGGAAAAAGCCGAAGGCCAACAGGACCTCGAACACGGTCCACCGCAGGGGGATGACGCGACCCTGTTCCGCGATCTCCGGCAACTCCACGACCGCGGCGATCAGCCCCGCGATCCCGAGAGCGAGTCCGATCCGATGCATGATGCGGTCGTGCATGACACGGTCGGGGGGCACGTCGAAGGAACGCTCGGTGAAGGCCGCGGCGACAATCCGCCGCCACCCGCTCCGGTGTGCCGCGCCCGGCGAGACGCGGGTGGTCGACTTCGATGCGGGGTGCAGGGAAGGAAGGTTCGACGAGGTGCCCAGCGTGCTGGACGAGGTCATCCGCGGGTGCGCCGCTCGGGTACCGGTAGCCAACCGTCCTCGACTGCCCGTTTGTAGAGGTCGGTCTTGGTCGGGGCGGGGCGTCCCGCGTCGGAATATTTCTGCCTGATCCGGCCGAGGTAGTCGTTCACTGTCTGCTCGGAAAGCCCGGTCAATCGCGCGACGCGCGAGGCTTTCTCACCGGAGGCGTAGAGGGTGAGTACCTCTTCCTGCCGTGGGCTCAAGCCCACGCTCGACAACTGCGGGTCACCGTCGATGGCCGCGGCCCAATCGGTGGTCACCACCTGATGCCCGGAGGCGGCCCGGCGAACCGCCGAGACCACCGTCCGCACATCCTCGGACTTGCGGACCACACCGAGCACACCGGCACGCGCCGCGGAACGCACCAGGAACGCGTTATCGGCGCCGGTGAAGATCAACACCTCGATGCCACGGTCGCGTAAGGCGCGCACATTACGCTCCGGCGAGGAGCCGTCGGCCAACCGCAGATCGAGGACCACCAGGTCCAGACGCGCGGGCTCGGTCGGATCATGAACGGCGGCAAGCAATTCCGGAACGGTACCCGCGGTCGCCACCAAATCGAGGTCGGGTTCCTGCGCGAGCATCGCGGCAAGACCGATCGCGACCGATTCATGGTCCTCGACCAATCCGATTCGGCGCGGTGCGTTCTCGCCCCCTTCAGGCCACGTCACCTGACTCTCCAATCCCGAGCAACTCGTCCACGATCCCCACCGGAACACCTCGAGCAAGTATGCCGCCTCGACCGCCACCTGGTCAGCCACCAATAATCGGGGCGTGTCAATCCTGCTTCGGAACGACCTTCCGTAGCAAGGGTCGTCCCCCGCCATGTGGTGATCGCCGGGCTCGCTCAGTCGCGACACCCATCCCGCGGCTTCGCCCGCTGGTGGCTGCCACGGTCGTCGTCGCCCGATCCGCCTCCCGCGACCGCTATCGGGTACCGAGGTATTCGGGCCATACGCGCCGCTGTTCATCGATCGGCGCGGTGTCGGTGGTGGGCCACGGTTCGTAGGCCGGTGCTCGACTCAGTGTGTTCCATGCCGTACTAGACGCGCCTGCGTCTGCCACGGTTCCCTTGCTATCCCATGAGCCCGGCGGCGACCGTCGCGCCGAGTTCCCAGCACGCCTCCAGGTCATCTTTGGTGGGCTTGCCGGACACGATGACATACTCGGATGCCTTCGACCATTCCAGCCCGGCGGTGATCGAATCGATGGCGCGCACGGCCCCCTCGGTTCCCTCGTTGCCGTGCAGGTAGAGCCCGAACGGCCGCCCCTTGGTCGAATCGAGGCACGGGTAATAGATGGTGTCGAACGCGTGTTTCAGGGCGCCGCTGACGTATCCGAGGTTCGCCGGGCTGCCGAGAAGGTAGCCATCTGCCGCCAACGCATCCGACGTGGTGACCTCCAGCGCGGCCTTACGGACCACTTCGACGCCTTCGATCTCGGGGTCGGTCGCGCCGGACACCACGGCCTCGAACATCGCCTGCGTGTGTGGCGAGGGTGTGTGGTGGATGAGCAACAGTTGGGGCACGCCGATGAGCCTAGTGCCGACGGCGGGACGAACCGCCGGTGTCGGCGTTGCGGGTCGTGCTCAACGGCCCTGCTGTTCGCGTTCGTGCTTTTCCAGTGCGACCGCGCGACGCATGGTGTCGCGGGCGCGGCCGCGGTCGCCGGCGTAGTCGTAGGCGCGCGCGAGACGGTAGGAGACTCGCCAATTGTCCGGGTCTGCTTGCCATTCCGCCTGTACCTGGGCGAACAGGGCGTCCGCTGCTTCGCGTTCGATGCGCCCGGAAGGGCGGCGCGGCAGGCCCGTGGTATCGAGTTCGCGGCCTTCCTCGTGCATGCGCCGCGCCAACCGCTGGTGTGAAAGGGCCGCGCGGATCGTCGCCCACACAATCCACACCCCGAGCAGCGGCAGGATCAAGACGCCGATGCCGATTACCAGGGCGGCCACATCCGGAGTGGTGATCAGGCGGATCGCGATCCGCCCCAAGAGCACGAAATAGAACACCAGCACCAAGACGAGTACCGCCGTCATCGCGACGAGCTTCAGCACCTCGCGATCCTGGCGCGGCTGCGCTTGCGCGCTGTCGGTGCCACTCCCGCCGACCGGGGTGTCGGTACCTCTGGTCACCTCGCCCACGCTCCTCGTGTCTGGCGAACCGGTCGGATCGTTCGTCGCACCGCCCGCATCGGCACTACCGGATACGTCGTCCGCCGCGCGCGCACCGACAGGGTTGCCCGAACCCTCCGTCTCCGCGCTACCCGCGTCGCCGGAGCTAGCCGCGTTGGTCGAGCCGCCCGCGGTGGTCGCCTCGTTCGCACCGGCCAGGGCGCTCTGCGAGCTACTCGTATCTTTCGAATTACTACTCGGACGCGGCACACCGTTCGGGCTCTCCGCGCCCGTGGCACTCCCACCGAGACCGGTCGAGTTCGCGGCCGCCGAGCTGCTCGGCCCGCCGGTGTCGTTCGAGTCGCCCGAACCGTTGAGCCCGTCGGGTTCGCGCGCGTCGTTCGGTTCGCTCATGCGGGACGCGTCCGATCGCTATCACGAAACACGGCCGCCACCTGGGCGGAAGACACTGCGGCGCAGCAGAATCCGATAATCACAGGTCGAGGAGCGGGTCGAGTCCGACGGTCAGTCCGTGGCGACCGGCGATCTCGCGCACGCCGAGCAGCACGCCGGGGGCGAAGGACGAGCGGTCGATGGAATCGTGCCGGATGGTCAACGTCTCACCCTGGGTGCCGAGCAGCACTTCCTGGTGGGCGACCAGGCCGGTCAGTCGCACCGAATGCACGCGCACCCCGTCGACATCGGCGCCGCGCGCACCGTCGAGTTCGGTACTGGTGGCGTCCGGACTGCGCCCGACGCCCGCTTTGGCGCGAGCCTCGGCGATCAGGCCAGCCGTGCGGTAGGCGGTGCCCGAGGGCGCGTCGGCCTTGTTCGGGTGGTGCAGCTCGATGACCTCGACGGACTCGAAGAACCGCGCGGCCTGTTCGGCGAAGCGCATGGACAGCACCGCTCCGATCGCGAAGTTCGGCGCGATCAGGACACCGACCTTCGGGGCCGCTTCCAACCAGCCCCGCACCTGGTCGAGCCGAGCCTCGTCGAACCCCGTGGTGCCGACAACCGCGTGGATCCCCTTGCCCACCAGGAACTTCAGGTTGTCCATCACCACATCGGGATGGGTGAAGTCGACGACCACCTCGGCGCCCGCCGTCACGAAGGCGTCCAGCGCATCGCCCTTGTCGAGCCCGGCGACCAGCTCGAGATCGGCCGCGGCCTCGACCGCGGCGCAGATCGCCTGCCCGACCCTGCCCTGTGCTCCGAGCACTCCGACCCGAATGGTCACCGCACCTCCTCGTTCCGTGTGTGCCGCCAGCCTATCGAGCCCGCCCCGACCGTGGCCCGCTGACCTCTGGGAACGGCTCCTCGGCCGATTCGTCAGTCGAAGACGATCACCTGGCGCAACGCGTTTCCCGCGGCGAGTTCGTCCATGGCACGGTTGATTTCGTCCAATCCGATGTGCGCGGAGATCAGGCGCTGCACCGGCAGTCGACCCTCGCGCCACATCCGCACGTACTCGGGAATGTCGCGCGCGGGCACCGCCGACCCGAGGTAGCTGCCGACGATCGAGCGACCCTGCGCCACCAAACCGAGCGGGGAGATGCTGGCGCGCGCCTCGGGTGCGGGCAACCCCACCGTGACGGTGGTGCCACCAGGGGCGGTCGCGGCGACCGCCGTCTCGAAGGCGCGCATATTGCCCGCGGCTTCGACAACCACGTCGGCGGTGATCGCACGTTCGGCGATCTCACCGGGGGTATGAGCCGTGGTAGCGCCGAGTTGCCGTGCCAATTCCAGCTTTTCGCTGACGGTGTCGACGGCGATCACCTCGTGCTCACCCGGTAGCGACAGCGCGACCAGCACCGCCGCCATCCCGACACCGCCGAGTCCCACCACCATGATCCGGTCCCCCGACCTCGGCCGCACCGAGTTCAGCAGCGCACCGCCGCCGGTGAGCACCGCGCAACCGAGCACGGCGGCCACCTCGGGCGGCACATCGTCGTCGACGGGGACGACGGACCGCCGGTCGACCACCGCGTGCGTGGCGAAGGCGGAAACACCCAGGTGGTGGTGCACTTCCGCACCGTCACGGTGCAGCCGTCGACCGCCGCCGAGCAGCTCGCCCGCGTTATTGGCCGCACTGCCGGGCAGGCACGGAGTTCTGCCGTCGGTCGCGCACCCCGCGCAGTGTCCGCAGCGCGGGAGGAAGGTCATGACGACGCGCTGGCCGACCGCGATGTCGTCGTCCCCGTCCCCGGCAGGGCCGACGCGTTCGACCCGACCCGCCGCCTCGTGCCCGAGCAACATCGGCACCGGCCGCACCCGGTTGCCGTCGACCACCGAGAGGTCGGAGTGGCACAGTCCTGCCGCCTCGATGCGTACCAGCAGTTCACCGGGACCGGGCTCGCCCAGTTCCAACTCGCTGATGCTGATCGGCGCGGACACCGCGAAAGGTGACGGCGCCGCGATCCGCTCCAGGACCGCCCCACGAATCTTCATCGCACCGACGCTACCGCGCACGCCCCCGCGCGCACAGGTGCATGCGACTCACCCCTGTCTGACGGCGGTCTCGCACCCGCGCGACTCTCGCCAGGAACACCCCACGAATTTCCTGACGTCCACGGCCACGGTCGATGCCGAGAATGGCACCCGCTACCTGGTCAGGCGAAGGTAACCGCGACCCGGCTCCCGTCATCGACCAGCGCCACGATGGACTCCGCGAAGCGCAGGTCCACCTCTTCGGGCAGGGCTTGCCGCAGGATGGTCATCAGATCTTCGCGGGGGAGCTCGATGTCCTCGGGGGACTCGTTGATCTCCTGTCCCACCAAAGGGGGCGACGGCAGCGCCGGACCGGTCGACGAACACCGTCAATGACCTTGATCATCACCTACCGCCGAACCGAGCCATCCCGCCGAAATCGCGCTTCCGAATACATGGGCGGTGTCGGTCCAGACAGACTGACGCCGTCATGATCGCGCGTCGCTCCGCGAGACCGCCGAGTCGTCCAGGCGACAACCGCGAGCACATCCGAACCGCGACAGCCTTTTTCGTCTCGAACCGGCGACGGCGGACGTTCACACCGCGCGTAAGCAACCGGACCTTGCGACGCCACACTTCGAGCCCACCCACGCCGGTGGCGCACGCACGCGATCGGTGCTAAATTTCTTCGCCGTGACGGTGCTCCCGTTGGCCGCCTTGTACCGAGCCCGGGGTCGGGACCGTCACGGACCACAGGAGAAATCCAGTGTCGATACAGTTGAATCACACCATCGTCGGATGTCACGACCATCGAGTTTCCGCCGAGTTCTGGGCGGATATTCTCGATCTTCCGATCGGTCCCCCGCTGGGCCATTTCATTCCGATCTCGACCGAGAACGGCGTCACCTTCGATTTCGCTAACGTGCCAGGCGATATCAAGGAGATCCAGCCACAGCACTACGCGTTCCTGGTGACGGAGGCCGAGTTCGATGCCGCCTACGGCAAGATCCAGCGCTACGGATTGGACCACTGGGCCGACCCGCAGCGCAGGGGCGTCAATGAGATCAATCACAACGACGGCGGGCGCGGTGTCTACTTCCAGGACCCCGGTGGTCACTTCTTGGAGCTGATCACCATGCCCTACGGCGGCTGGCCGAGTTGAGGAATCGGGGCGGCGCCGACGGGCGGCCGCCCCGATTCGGTCATTTCCGATCCGGTGTCGGCGGCCACGGGTCCGGCAGCACGCGGGCGGGCTTGGCCGTAGGTGCGTCGTCCCAATCGAATTCGACGCCCACCCATGCCTTCGGGCTCTCGAAGCTGCATTCCTCGGCCTCGAATTCCGCGCCGACGAACGATATCTCGCCGAAGAAGTCGCCGGCGCCGAAGTCGAGGCGTCTACCGGCGAACACGGTGTCGGTGAAGGTGAAGGCGCCGTGGAATTCCGCGGCACACGCGTCGGTCAGGTGGGTGCCGCGATTGCGTGAGCGCGCGGGAGCGCCGACGCGTGCCTTGTCGAAGTCGACCGTGGTGGCATAGAAACGGGTGCCCGCGAACACGATTCGCGTGCCCGACAGGTGCGCCTCGGTGAACACCACCCGATCACCGTCGAACGTCGCCTCCGCGAACGAGCTCTGTGTTGCCGCGAATCGGGCCGCGCGAAAGGTGGTTTCGGCGCCGGTCCAGCGCGCACCGGCGAAACTGGTACGTGGGCCGAGGAATTCGGCGTCGGCGAAGGAAACCGAACCCGCGAACGCGGCACCGTCGAAGTCGGTCCCCGAGGCGAGCGGGTCGGACTTGTCGGCGCGCTTGGCACCGAAGCGCACGTGCGCGAACGACACCGGCTGTGCGTCGAAAGAGGCGGCGCGGAAGGTGAGCTGTTGGCCGGTGAATCGCGCATGTTCGAATGTCGTCGGCCCGGTGAATGTCGCGCCCGCGAACGAGGTTCGTCGGCCTCCGAAGACCGTGTGCCGGAAGTCCGCGGCCTCGAATACCGCGCCGTCGAAGGTGAAATCGCTGCCGGACCAGCTCGTTTCGGCGGCAGGGCGCAACCGTGCGGCGATGACCTCCACGATCGTGCGCCGAACCACCGCGTCGTTGCGCCGGAACTTGTAGATGCGCTCGACGCCGGTCCCCGCCTCGTCGGAGGTTTCCCCTCGCGCGGCGAGATGGTTGTCGCCGAACGCGGGGTCATAGGGCATCCGCAAATATCCGCACAGCGCGTCGACGCACTGCTGACGCCGGTGCCGCGCGGTGAAATGGTCGGCCACACCGGCCATCGCATGCACTCCCGCGATGCGCACGGCCGGGTCGGCGTCGCCCAACTGGCCGACCGCGGCACCGTAGAGCTGCGCGAACCTGGCTCGCTCGCGGTCACCGTGCCAGCGCACAGCGATGCCGAATACCCCGGCACCGAGCAGACCCGCCACGACCAGAACACCGATCTCGGCGTAGTCGAGGGAGCTCGGCGCACCGACCACCAACCATGTCAACGCCGCGACCACGAGTCCGACCAGCACCGCCGACACCGTGCGCAACAACGCCGGGCGGCGCAGCCGACGATCCCACTGCACCCATCCCATGGTCGGCATGCTAACCCGGACTCCGGGATATCTCAGCGCGGTCGTGGATCGCGCAGCGGGCACCGAGGCATGTGTGCACTACCGCCAGGTGATCGCACCGTCCGGTCTTCTCGCGACCGGGAAGGGGCCGTGACATTCAGGCGGTCTCGTCTTTGATCGCGCGAACCACTTCGGCGACACGCACATTGGTCATCTCCGTGAGCCGTCGCGCGTCGACACCGCGCAGCACGGGCGGGGTACCGGGCCCGATCGCGTAGCGCCCGTCGTCGATGACGTCACGCCAGGAGATGGTGTGTTCGGTGAGCCCGCGCGGTCCGTAGATCGACCGTCCCTGCAGCACGCGGATGATCCCCAGCCGCGAAACCGGCTTGCGCAGCAACGCGTCCGAGACACTGGAGAGGGTGTCTTCGACCGATCTGGTCGCCACCGACCGGCCGTATCGGTGGTCCATTCCGTCGCCACCGGGGATGGTGATCGCGACGTCTTCGGTCTGTCCCGCGCCGGTGTCGGGCAGGTATGCCACCACCGCACCGGCCAAGCCGATCACCTCGCACTCGGTGATCCGGAAGCCGCCGCTGTGCCAGATCGTCTCGCCGGGAAGCTGTTCCACCACGTAGGCCTGTTGTCCCTGGCGCGCGCCGAGCACGCGGATGATCGCGGTGGGGTCCTCCGGTTTCGCACCGTTCCAGCCTTGGGCGGTAATGCGGATGTCGGGGCGCGAGATCGTCTGCATCACCGGCGTGAACGTCGGTCCCAGTCGAGCGCTCAGCCGCGCACGGACGGTGTGCATCTCGCGCTTGTACGCATCGATCCTCGGCGTGCGACTGGTGAAGGTGAGCGGCGCGACCAACGCTTCGTCGGTGACGCCCTCCCACAGCGCGACGAATTCGACATCAGTGAACGACCAGGTTCGACTCATCACTCCACCACCGGACTCGACACCACTTGCGGGTCACCGATCGCCTCGTCGAAGTTCTTGGCCGACCGCAGTTCTCGCATTGCCTTGTGTTCCTTGTTCTGCTGTTGCTGGCCACCGCCCTGCCCTGGCGCACCCGCGGGGCCCGGCGTCTGACTTGTGGCCGCGAGTCCGCTCTGCATGGCTCCGGCCGGGCCGTTGACCGACGCACGAGGAAACAGCGCACTCTTCGTCGTGTCCGGCAGCGGCTTGGGACCTTCGGGCTGGGCGCCCGTGGTGCCGAGTCCCGGCCCCGGCCCAGGGGCGCCGGGGGATTTCGCGGCCAGTTTGGCCGCCGAGGGAGTGAGACTCGCGGGCACCGTGGAAGGCGGGGACGGCATCCCGGCGTGCTGGGCGGCTTGCAAGGCTTGCTGCGCGCCCTGCAACGCCTGCTGCGCCGAGTTATCTTGCCCACCTTGGCTGTTCGGTCCCGTTGGATCTTGCTGTGACACATTCGGATCGCCCGCAGAATCTCGAGCTTGCTCGGCCGCCCGCTGCGCCGTCGCATTCGCCTGCGCGAGCTGTGCCTGTTGCGCTTGCCGCGACAATGCTTGTGCCGCACCGTTCGACAGCGCGCCCGAACCGGGGCTGCCATTGCCGGGGCTGCCGTTACCCGGAGCGCCAGGACGACCATTACCAGGAGCATTGGGCGCCACGGGGCTGTCGGGCGCATGCAAGACCGGAATACCCAGAGCGGCGGACTCGAGACCGGGGTTGTACGTTCCCTCGATAATCGGGTAGTACTTCGGGCGCGTATCGGTGACGGCAGTCGGGAGGAGTACTGGTGCTGATGACTGTAGGGCGGCCGTCGTAATCTGCTGACGGGTGGAACCCAACCACCCTGCCGTGTCATCGAGATTCCTGGCAATCCATTCGACGTCGTAGCCGAGGGACTGGGTCATAGCGCCGTACTTCTGCGAGGCATCAACCGCCCGCTTTTTGGCATAACCGTCCCATTGACCTTCGAATCCACTCATGCCCTGCTGGATTTGACCGAAGGCTTTGGTCAAGCCCTTTCCGATGAACCGCCACGACTCGGCGACGTAGGTGACGTAGTCCGGTCGAATGAACTGCATTTGCAGGTATTGACTCTCGGAGATCGCCGACGGCGTCTCGCCCGAAATCATCCAATTATCCAATTCGCCGTTCATCTCAGCGAATTGGGGCGACTTGGTGTAACCGGGAGGCAATGCTCCAGAGAGATCGGGCATGTGCTGGCCTTGCACCGGCAACGGCTTACTCAGGTCCGGCGGCGTCGGCGCACCCTCGACCTTACCCGGCTCGGTCGGCATCTCCAGGTCGTAGAACTCACGCTTGGATGCCGATTCCGCACCCTCGTACGCACGAGCGGCCGCCTTGAAGGCATTCGCGAGGTCGTCGAGAATCGTGAGATGCAACGAAAGGATCCTGCCGAGTCCGTCCCCCTTCTCGGAGAACTTGCTCGCCAATTCCGCGCCGGACCCCAGATTGCTGAACGGCTGTAGTTTCGAGATTGCCGTGGCCGTGCTCTGTACCGCGAGCAATTCGGCGGCGGCGTCGTGACACAGCATTACGCCCTGACGACCGAGATCGGGCGGGATTTTCAACGTGCCTTCCGCACCCAATCCGGCCAACCCTTTCGCGGGGTTCACGTCATTCGCTTCGTGTCCCATCGCTCGCCCACACCTCTTTCTCGAGACCCCAGCACAGACGGCGACGCCGTGAGTCCGAGGACAGTTCGTCGATAAATCCCCCGATGCCTTTACGGCGCATCACATTCCGCACATCCGACGGTCCCATGCTGCTCCGAAAAGCAGTTATCCGGAACCCCATACTTCTGAGGTCAAATGATCTGTGGTCACGGAATGCGGGCAAGTCGGTTGACGCCGCCCGCCGATCCCCCGCGTTGTTGCCTATCAAAGGTGGTCGCGCGATCTCGCGACGACCGAGTCGATCATGCCGGCGCGAACTCAACATCCGCATAACAATCTCTTGCAGTCCACCCGGCAGCGCGCAATAACCGACCGCAGCGGCCTCGTGGCCCGCCCGCAGGACGAATCCTGAACACGAACATGAGCTTCCGACTTTCGACACTCACCACGACAAGCGGTTGACACCGGGCCCATGACGGCGAGGCATCTGCTCGTAACCCGCTGCGGCATCCGACTCGACGGGCCCCGGCTCCCACTCGGACTCCTCGACCGACGCACCGGGCGGTATGAGCGTGGCCGGTGGTGGCGTCGATATCTCCGTACGCACCCCGGTCAGATCCTCGAGCATCTCCCCCAGCGTCGGCCGCGAGTCCCTTTGCGCGGTGAGAGGTTCGGTCAACGCCTGTGCTTTGCCGACTACATCGGCAACCGCGGCCCGCGCGGCGACGGTGACGGCCTCGGCGATCTCGTCGAAATCCAGATCGCCGATATCGTCGGAGAAACGGGTGCGGATCACGACGCTGTCAGCATTCACATCGATGGTGACGTACCCCTTGGGCGCGGTCCCGGTGCCGGTGAGTTCGGCGCGCTTGCGCTGCAGCTCGGTGACCAGCCGCATCCGTTCGTGCAGATCTTCCAGCGCCTCGGCCAGATCCGCCTTGCGGCGCTCATTCGCCATGTTTCGAACCGCCTCCCAGGTGTATCGCGGATGTCCCGCGCGACACCGCTCTTTTCTCATCGCTGTCGACTCCTCCCGGTCGCCTTCGACACGTCCGCGCTCAGTCACGTCCGAACCGTGCGGCGATCTCGCGATACGTGTCGAGCACCGCGATCAGCCGCACGACACCGAACCGTCCCGGCTCGGCCTCGTACACCGCGCGTCCGCGCGCACTGAAGAAGACCGAGTCCGGGACGGCATCGCCCCGGGGTGGCACGAATTTCAGCACTTCCTCCATCGCGGCAACGGCGGTGTCGAGCAGATCGCGGTGCGCTGCCAGACCCTGCGGCGTCAGTCCCGTGGGATCGACCCGGCCGCGTGCGCTCGCGCCGTCGGCGACCAGGAGCCACTCGCCGGGGTCGATCAGCTCGGAAGGTCGATCGGCACCGTAGCGAATCCGGTCACCCGACAGCACGATGTGCTCAGGAAGTCGAAAGACGAACTCGCGCAAGGCCCCACAAGACTGGCACGCGCCCGCAAACCTGCTGCCCAGTTCACCGTCGATGAAAACCGTTGCGCCACGGGGGTGGAACCGCGCCGTCGCACAGGTCCCGCAGGGATGCAGATCCATATAGAGGTGGGCTTCGGCGCTGGTGCGGGCCAACCGCCACGGCAGCGGTGAGACCGCGTCGGCCCCCGGCTCAGACATCGGTGTCGTTGTCCGGGACGAAGAACACGTCTCGGTCGCCGAAGACGAGCCGCCGCCGCTCAGCTTCTTCCGCACGCTGCTCGGCGAGCGCCTCGGCGACCTCCTCCCTGCTGAACGACCGTCGCATACTCGCGCGTGGCGCGGGGTGATCGCCGCTCGATCCGGCACCGTCGCCCGTCTCACTCATGCGCGTTCTCGCCTTTCATCCTGTGTGTGGTGTTCGTGCCGCGCGTACTCGCACAGTCCCGCGCGGACAGCGGGCAGCGACCCTCGAGGGGCGCGAATTCCTCCCGCAGCGAAGCTACGCCGCACGCCTGCGCTCCGATAACCTGGGGAGCGAGACCACTGGGAGGAATGGTTGTGGAAAAGCTCTATTACGAATTGTCGAGTGCTGCCGCCGACCAACTCGGCTTGGTGACCCGCGCGCAGGCGATTCGCCTCGGCGCCGACACCGCGATTCTCGAGCGGCTGACCGCGGCGCGGTTGCTGACCGAACTCGACAACGAGGTCTTCCAACTGCCCAGCAGTGCCACCGCTCCCCGATTCGCCTACCCCTACGCGGCATGGTTGGCGCTCGCGCCCGAGCTTTTCCGTTGGCAGCGACCGCAATTGCCGACTCAGGACGCGGTGCTCTCGCACGAGTCGGCGGCCAGGTTGCACGGCCTCGGCGTCACCGCACGGGCGCGCACCGTTTTCACCGCGCCGCAGACCTACACCACACCGGACGCCGTCGTGGTGCACGTCGACGTACTCGCACCCGACGAGGTGACGGTGTTGGGCGGAGTACCGGTGACCACACCGCAGCGCACCGTGCTCGACCTGCTTGGCGGCGACGTCGACGAGGACGACGCGAGCCGGGTGCTCGCCGACGCCGTGCGGCGCGACCTGGTCGACCTCGGCGAGATCCACCGTGCGGTGGCCGCACGGCTGCCCGCGCCCGACGCCCCGGCCGGGGGCACCGAGTTCCTCGACCAATTGCTGCCCGACCTCGTTCCTTCCGCGCTGTCGGCACGCAACCTGCGCGCCTACGCGGAACTCACCGCGCCGGAGACCGTCGCGGCGGTGCAGGCACGAATCACGGCCGCGCTCAGCGATTTCGAGGTGCCCGACGGCGAAGCACTGCACCACGATGTCGCGGCGCAGATCGTCGGACGCCGCGCGCGACCAGGCCAACGGTCGCGCTGAGAACGCGGCGCTCATCGTTCGTCTCCCGCGTCGGTGCGCGCGCGCCGCGCGGCGGCACGAACCACCGCCATCGCCTCGCGGTAAGCCTGGAGGTCGGCGCCGTCGAGTCGGAAGGTCAGCTCGTCACGCACCGCACGCGTGCGTAGCTCGGGATCGCCGAGCACCGCACGCAATGCGGCCGCGACCGCCGCAGGACGCTGCTCGGCAGGCGCGCGGTAGGCCTCGGTAATCCGATCGAGCACATCGGCCGGACTCGGCCGATGTTCGGTGTGCATCGAAAAGTACGGGCGCACAATCTGTTCGCTCACGTTCTCCGGGTCGGCGACGAAATCGGGTTCCAGCACTCCGATCAGTGCCAGCCGGATCGCGTCCCACTTTCGATTCACCTCCTGCGGCACCGCCTCGGTGTGCAACCACCGTTGCAGCTGATCCGCGTAGTAGGCACTGCGCTCCCATTGCTTCGCGCTCCACTCCGTCGCGGCCGAACCCTCCATCTCGACTCGGCCGAGTCTGCCCGCCCAACGGTCCAATTCACCGGTTTCGACCAAGCGATAGATGCGATCGGCGGTCAAGGCGACCCGCTGCTGCGGGAAGTCCGTCGGCACCTGCTGACGGTCTTTGGGAGTCGCGAGGTCGGGCCCGAACTGCACCCGCGCGACCGTCGGCAGCGGCGGCGGCAGCGCGGGACCGACGGGGTGAAACACCCGCACCGGGTGCGCCGACGCGTCGAGGCGCACGCTCCCGTCGTCGTCGCGCGCGTTCTCGAACTCTCCGTACTGCCATTGCTGCGACATCAGCAGCCACCGATTGCCCTTGTTCAGGTGGAAGACGCGATTCTCCAGGTACACCGTGGGCACCCCGAGCATGAACGGGATCTCCAAAGCGCCACTCTCCATACCGATTTGGACGACGTCGCGTTCGGTGTGCAGCCGGTGGAAGACCAACGCCTGCTCGCCCGGCCCCAGGGCTTTTCCGCCGTTGCGCGCCTTGTCCCAGAACTTCACCATCGTCTCGGTGTCGACGCCGTCGAGCAAGCCCTCGGCCGACCACTGCGCGCGTAGCCCGGTCCGATTGCGGAAGACGTCGTCGCCGACCAACACAATGCGTCGTCCAGGGTCGTCGGCCTTGATCTGTTCGATGAGCTGGCCCAGCATTCCAGGATGCGTGTCGAGGCCGTTGCGGTTGGCGGTCGGATTGGCCCGCTGATCGCGCACCCACAGCAACGCGATTCGGTCGTCGCGCACGCCGAGCCGTTCGGCGGCCGAATCCAGCCGTGCCACTACATCGTTCACCCGCCGTGCGCGCGCTTGCGCGTCCATGCCGGTCCCCGACATCGCCCGCACCATCGCCGCACGAGCACCTTCCTGGTCGGCGCGCACCGCGTGCAGCGCGCGCAGATGCGCACGCGAGTGCTGGGTTTGGCCCTTGAGCGCGTCGTCCTCCTTGCGGCCGCCGTAGGCGAGACGCACTCGCTCCGGCTCGATCCCGTACTCGTGCAAAAGATGCCCGCGCATGGTCAGTGCGTCCTGCAACGGTTTGGCGTGCATGTCGAGTAGGTCGGCGACCAGGTCGGCGTGCGCGACATCGGTGACCGGCTTGCCATGCACCAGCCGCCACAACGCGACCGCGTCCGCCTGCTGACCGGTCATCCCTTCGGGCACACTGCCGGTGTAGACGACCTGATTGGACCTCGCCTCCCGCACGTAATCACGAAATACCTGGTCCAGGTGGTAGCCGATCTCGATCGTGGTCTCCGGGTCGGTCATCACCGCGGCGCCGTGGATGAAGAGCTCGCCCGCGGCGAAGGAGTAGAAACGCAGATTCTTGCTGTCCAGATTCCGCACCGGGGAGGGCGCATCCGCCGCGTCGGGCAGCACGCTTTCACGGATAACCGCGAGCTTGTCGGCCACCGTCGGCACAGACGGGTCGTTGGCCACATCCGCCACCGCGGCGCGCAGACTCCCCTCGACGTGCTCGTCGCCAGCGAGTCGATCCCAGTGCGGAATGCGCTCGGGTTCGGCGAACACCGTGGACGGTGGACCGTCGCCGGTGGCATCGATCAGCTTCACCTCGGCCGGATGGATCGCCACCGGCGCCACCGGCACGCCGTCGGTCAGCGGCGCGACGACGATCCCCACGTGGTCGGCCACCGTGCGATCGAACAATTCCGGACGGGCCGGTGTGGACTCGGCCCGAGGCACCCAGCTCATGGACTCGTGATCCCAGTCCGCGTCCGGGGCTTGCGCGGCCAGCAGCGGATTCAGGAACTTCTCCAGCAGCGGCAACGCCTCACGCAATGTGGTGAACGGCAGTCCGGGTGTCTCCTCGGCGTAGGCGGCGAAAGTCTTGGCCCACCGGGGATTCGGGTTGCTGAATCGTTCGGGCGGGAACATCTTCTCGCCCTGCGCCCAGCGCAGCGTGAATTCCTCGTGCAGCATCGCATGCGTGCGCGGCCCGTCCCACGAGGTTCGCAACGCGACAAGGGCGAGATCGACGAGATCCTTGCACCGCTTGGGGAGTTTGCCCGCGTGCTTGTCGTAGGTGTACATCGCCGCGACCTTCTGGGCGAGGAACCCGTCGAGGGTCATCAGGCGCACGGTGCTCGGTTCGAACTCGCCGTCGAAGGAGAACAGTGGGCGGGTGGGGAACGAATGTTGCTCACCGACCATGTGCGTTCGTTCCGTCGGGAACCCCGCCAGCTCACGGTTGGGCACCATGTCGATGCTCAACGACATCAGTTCCTCCGAGCCGAGATACACCTCGTGGGCGACCCGGACGCCGCGACCCGAGGCCACCGGCTCCGCACCGGTCCAGACGAAGCGGAGATGATCACCGTGGTCGCGGTCCAGCGCGGCGTTGTAGTCCGCGGCCATTCGCGCGGGATCTCCCTCGGTCAGCCGAATGAGATCGAGGTCGGTGGTCGCGCGCCCGTCGGGGAATCTGGTCAGGAACGCCTCGCCACCCTTGAGCAGCCACGCGTCAGGGTCGGCGGCGAAGATCCTGCTCACCGCGCGTTGCAGGACGAACTGGGCGATCTCGTTCTGCGGGTTTGTCCCGTTTTCCTCGGCGGCCCGTTCGGCGCGGAGAGTCAGTTCCCTACGAAACTGCCTGGCCGCGTGCTCGGGACCCAACACCTCGTGCGGAGGGAAAAGAGGCGTCGGTGGTGCCTCGAGGTTCTCGTGCCGGTGCGCGGCGTCGGGTGCGGTCGGGGACCGCTCCGGTTCCGCGCGGACGTTCTCCGACTCTTGCTGGTCGACAACAACTTCCGCTTCGTAGAGGGTCCGTGGACCCGCCGCGTTCGGATCGAGATCAGCCTTGTGCAGGAAAGCCGCGTACGCGCGCTCGTCCAGCACGTTCAGCTGCCCGTTCGGCTCCTTGTGGGCGATCAACTCGACCACGTCGCCGGAGGTGTCATACAACTCGACCCGGTCGGCGGCCTCGGCCAGCACTTCGAATGCCTTGGCCGAGCCCTGATGGGAACTCAGCAGCACATCCACCGGCACGTACCGACCCGTCTCCTCGGCACGAGACCAATTGCGCAGCACCGCCGTTCGAGGATCGGTGGTCACCGCGACCAGGCACACCTCGTGTCCGGCATCGTGGCCGCGCTGGATCTGGCGCACTCCCTTCACCGGGTTGGACATCGTGGCCTCGACGATCACATCGAGCCCGCGCCGCAGAGACAGATCGCGGGCGTCACCGAAGACCTCACCGCTCTCGGACTGCACCACACTCGACGCGCGATGGTCGCCCCGCCGCACGATCTCCAGGTATTCGGGGATCTGGAGTTTGAACCGGTCCGGGTCCACGTGCACGACGTTCTCGCGCGGCAGATCCCCCGAGGCGCGCAGCATACGCACGACGTGACCTTTGCCGGAAGCGGCACCGCCACCGAGGATGTACATCACCGGCTTGCGGCCCGTCGGTGGTTCGACACCGGCCAACGCTTGCTCGACCAACCCCTGCCGGAACGCCTGCCTTTCCGGAGTCTGGATATCCCAGGTCTTGCGCAGCAGCGGATCGTCGTCGCGCATCGTGCTCGGATAGTCGGGAATCCCCCACACCCGATCCTCGGCCGCACGCAAGGCCGCTTCGCGCCGGATCTCGACGACGAGTTCACGATCGGCGACCGACAAGTTCGCTTCGGGCCCAGCGGTTTCGGCGAGCAGATCCGCCACCCGTTGTCGTGTCGACTCGGGCAACGCTTGCTCGATGAGCGCCCGGCGCTCGGACGCACCGGTGGTGTTCTCGCGCAGGCCGAGGTGCTCGATCAGCGCCACCGACTCGCGGTGCACCGACATCGCGCCGGATCGGAGGCGAGCGGCCCTGTCTCGCACCGAATTCGCCGCACGCTGTTCGGCAAGCACGCGCAATTCCTGAATACGCCCCGCGTCGTGCGGAGTCAGGATCGCGTCCTCGGCGACGTCACCGGGGCGCAATACCCCGGCATCCGGCACGAAGGCGCGCTCACCCTCGGCATATCGACGCCGGTCTTCGACGATCTCGCCGATCTCGTGCGCCAGCGACCGCTCCACCTGCTCCGGGCGCAGTCGGTCGTTGATCCGCACCGTGTGCGAATTCGACCCGTGGTCGAGCACCGACCGCGCGGCGGTGTGCTCCGCCATCGCTCTGGTTTCGAAGC
Organism: Nocardia callitridis; assembly: GCF_039543305.1. Classification (NCBI taxonomy): domain Bacteria; kingdom Bacillati; phylum Actinomycetota; class Actinomycetes; order Mycobacteriales; family Nocardiaceae; genus Nocardia; species Nocardia callitridis. The sequence continues at coordinate 1,620,469 of NZ_BAABJM010000002.1, forward strand.
GAATCTCGAACTCACCGCGGTTGTCGGTAACGCGAATCGCGTTGTCCCCCAGTAGTTGCATCGACAGACCGCCGTGCCCCTCGACGACCCGCCGGATCGATGAGCTGATTCGTTCGCTGAGCTCGGCGTCGTGACCGTCCTGTGTCGAGTCGGTGTCGATGTAACGGTCGGAACCGGGTACCCGCACGTCGGTGATCTCGTTGTGCGTGGGATCGACCGGCGGTGCGGGCGAAACCTCCGTCGCACCGGGAAGGTTCGCCGTGGTGTCCGAAGAGGCAACGACGTCGCGCACGCCAGCGGCGAGACCACCGGAGAGCGCGATCCCGGCCGAGCGCGCGGATGCCGTGGGAGGCGCCGCCTCGGCAGCACGTGCGTTGAATTCGGAAGCTTCTGTCCGAGAGCTAGATTCGCCGCGGGTACGCTCCCGCCGCGCGCGCGGATCAACCGGGGTCGACGCGGGAGACTCGGCACGGGTGGAGCGCGCACCTGTCGCCAGTGGATCGGCGGACGATGTGCGCGCGGCGGGCGCCGAGAGACGCGAATCAGGCTCGGAAACACCGTCATTCGATACCGGCGGGAGATTCGTCGGTGTGCGTCCAGCAGGCTGACCCGAGGCCAGCGGGGGTAGCGATCCGACACCGGTCACGCGGCCGGCATCGGGCGAAGGTCGGGTTGTCGGGTCGGCGTGCGAGTCCACATCCGTGCGCGGGGTGGGATCGGAGTCGCCCAGCGGGAGGGAGGAATCTACGAGGGAGATCGTGAGCGGCGGTTCGGCGGCGGTTGAGGTATCGGTGGCGGTCGTCGTGCCGTCGCCCCGCACAATCGGTTCGCCGGGCGCAGTCACATCACCAGGCACCGTCGCGTCACCCGACACCGCCCCGTCACCCGACACCGTCGCGTCACCAGACACCGTCGCGTCACCAGACACCGTCGCGTCACCAGGCACCGTCGCGTCACCAGACACCGCCCGGTCACCAGGCACCGTCGCGTCACCAGGCACCGTCGCGTCACCAGACACCGTCGCGTCACCAGACACCGTCGCGTCACCAGACACCGTCGCGTCACCAGACACCGCCCGGTCACCAGGCACCGTCGCGTCACCGGGTACCGTCACATCCGATGTCGGTGACGGTCCGTGGTCCTGGAATGTGTTGGCACCCAATGTTGGTGGTGCATGCACCGGGCCCTCGGCCTCGGGCGCCGACACCGGTGGCACCTCGGTAGACATCGAACCGGTCGACGCAGCGCTCGGGGGCGCGTCAGGGCCCTGCGGGGCGAGGCCCGCGCCTTCTCGCTGGGGTGCGTCGACGTGGGGCTCGGGACCGACGTCTTCCTGGGTCGGGGCCTGGCCACTGTCGTTCGAGACGCTCGGAGCGTGAGCGTTCTCGACACCACCGGTATCGCCATCGTTCGACACATCACCTCCCGGCCCCGCGGCGACATCCGGCGAGCCGGGATCGGTCGCGGTCGGCTCCCCGTTCGTCGGCGGTGCGGATGGCTGCTCACCGGGAGTCTGTCCCGACGCGGGAACGACCGGGCTGCCACCATGCTCCGACGCGGCCGTATCCGTGTGCGTGCCTTCGGTATCGAGGGGAGGCAGACCGCTCGACGCCATCGATCCGTCGTCACCACGCTGATATAGATCGAGGTTGTCGACCTCGTAGGTCTGGGCCATTCCGTGGTGGCCTCTGATCGAGCCAGGCAGTCCGCCGCTGGCCGCGCCACCGGTGATCGCACGCGGGTCGATATCCCAATTTCCGGGGTTCCAACCGTGCTGGATGATCTCCGGAGCGACCGCGCCCGCCAGCCCGCCAGCCGCACCCGCCGTCGTGCCCGCGGCAAGACCGGTGACGGCGCCGCGCATTCCCTTGGCGCTCATATCAATACCGGGCAGCTTCGAAAAGCCCTTGCCCACCACGGACGCCGTCGCCCCACCTGCGGCGGCGCCCACCACCGTCAGGCCGAGTTCGCGCAGGTTATCGGGGTCGGTCCAGTCGGTGATATCGCTGGCGTCGCGGTGACCGACCGCGACCTGGTACACCTTCGGCGCGTAGGTCTGGAACAGCTCCTCGCGGACCTCCTCGGCCGCTTCCTTCATCGCCTCGGCGGCAAGGCGCTTGACCCCCTTCTCACCGATCGTCTCCCCCAGCTTCATCGCGGCGCGCTTGGCCAGATCGCGTAAGGCCTTGTTGGCCAGTGCTTTAGCGCCATTGCGTGCGAGCGCGGAGAGCAACTGCCCGGAGAGCACGCGCAGAATCACCCTGGTCCCCGCGACCAGCCCGGCCTCGACGAACGGGGAGAACGGCCCGCTGGCCAACGCGTAGACCATTTCGGCGGCCAGCATTACCAGCGCTATCAACATCTCGATCTTCGCGGCCTCGATGTCGGCGCCGGTGTCCTTCGCCGAGTCTCCGATACCGCGATAGTTTTTCGCCAGGTCGTCGAAGTAGGTGCGCACACTGTTGTAATTGGCCAGCGCGCCGTCGGAACCGTCACCCGAAGGGTAGGCACGCAACATCAGGTCCCTGGCCGCATCGAGTTCGCGCGCAACAGCTTCCAGCTGTGCCGCGGCTTCCTTCCACCCGTCGGCGAGAGCGAACATCTTGTCTTCGTCACCCTCGGGCCAGTCCGTGCCCACCACCCAGCCGAGCACTTCGGGAAAGTCGATCATCGGTGCACTCGCTCCCGCGGCGTCTCGCGTATCGTCGGCGCGGAAGGCACCTCGAGTCCGTGAGCGACCACCCCGGCGAGTGAGAGTTGGTGATAAGCCGATTCGATATCGCTGGTCGCCGGATCGAACAATGCTGTCAGCAGGTCGAAGGTCGCTTCGCAACGCTCGGCCGCTTCGAACAGTGCCGCTGTCGAGGCGCGCGTGTGGTCGCCGTGGCCGGTCAGCCGCATCACGGTTTCCACCACCGCGGCAGCCGACCACACGGCGGGCACGGCGACAGCGCACTCGGTGCTGTCGGGTGACTCGCCTCGAAACCAGGTTCGGCCGTCCCACCAATAACAGAAGCTCAACAGTCCGGTTCGCGCTCGCGCGTCCAACACCGGGTCGGACACCCAATCCGGCGCGCCCGCATAGTAATCCGGCAACGGTGCACCACGGTTGTAGGCGGCGTCGAGTTCCGGTGCCGCCCACACTCCACCCGAGAGCACTGCTCGTCCGCCAGGCAGCACGTACAGTGTCGACCCGCTGCCCGCGCCGCCCTCGAATCGGCCCAATGACGGCAGAACCCTTGGCCCCCAAGGTGATCGCACCGCGACGAACGCGGCGGCAAGTGTCGCCCAGCGTGACCACAGCAGCTCGAAGGCAGGCATCTGCTCGTCGGTTCGACTACTCGGCGGGCGCACGCGAGCCTCGTGCACCGCGCGCATGGGCGGCCGGTGTTGTCGGTCGCCATGACGCAGATACGCGGCGAGCCAGACCGGCAAACTCCTGCGTGGATAAGTTTCGATATCCGCCGCATACGCTTGCGGCGCAAAGAGATACACGTCGGGGAACGGCTGCGCGCCGTAATCCTCTTCGATCTCGGCATGCTCGCCGGCGGGCTCGGGCAGCACCACACGCAGGCGCCACCACGGACCGTCCGGTGAGGTCGCCGAGAGCGCCCGGTGTTCGCGCACCAACGACAGCACCGACTCGTCCGCGACACCCGACCACCGCTGGCCCCGATGCGTGAACTCGATCCGCGCGATCTCGGCGGTGGTGGTCAACGCGAATACGGCTTCGCACCGATCCCAGCCCGTGGGGCCAGGTTCGGTCAAAGCTCGAACGATGCTGCGGCACAACCGTTGCGCGGGCGACTGCGACGGCTGCGGCTGCGGCTGCGGCTGCGGCTGCGGCTGCGGCTGCGGCTGCGGCTGCGGCTGCGGCTGCGGCTGCGAATCGAGCCGAAAACCGACGTCGGGAGTGTCCGCGTCGACCGGTGCCGGGTTCGTGTTGCCGCCCGGCTCGGAAGTCATGCTTGGTCGAACTCCCGCGTCGATGCCAGCTCGACCGCTTCCAACCCTTCGGCGGCCGTGATCTCGTCGGCAGCCAACCGGCCGAGATGTTCGCGCACGCTTGTGGTCACCTGATCCAAACTGTCCCGCGCCGGTTGGTATCCCTTGGCGAACTCCGAACCGTAATCGTCGTTGCCCCAACCACCTTCGTTCGCGGCTACCACCCCCTGCAAGGTGCCGATAACCTCCTGAACCCGCGCACTGACAGCATTCGTCGCCGCACTGGCCTGACGTATCAACAACGGATCAGCCTCGAATGATGCCGCCATGTCGACTCCTCCCGATCGAACACCGAAGCACAGACCGCCCCCACGTCGCCGCAATTGGGCGGATTGAACAACAGATGAATACGAAGGTCAGTCTACGCAGCACGACGACTCGATCCATGCCCAGGTTTCCGGGGTCACCGTTCTTATCGGTCGTAGCTCGGGGCAAGGGCACGCACGGGCGCCCGACGGCCGCAGATGTCACACCAGAGTGCGATTGCATGCCATACCAAGGGATTACATCGAACGAGAATTTCGCCGATAGCGTCGGGGTATCGACATCGTCACCCCGTTTCCACGCGTCGGATCAAGACCGCGGCATCGAGCATCGCTCGGCGCGAGAATTGGCGGAGGTGGCGCTTTCCGGCTCTGCTCTCAGGAAGATCTATGACGACACCGGCTTTGACCAAGTCAACTTCGCGGGCACCTCGGCGTGGCGCCGAAGGTGATTACGCTCGCCTCTTGCGGCGAATCTCGGACGCGGGGTTGATGGACCGACGTCCGGTCTACTACGCGGTGCGGCTTTCACTGGTCGGGATCGCGTTCGCGGCGGGGTGGGTGGCGTTCGTCCTTGTCGGCGACTCGTGGTGGACGCTCTTGGTGGCGGCGTTCTTGGCGGTGACGTTCGCACAGGTCGCACTCGTCATGCACGACGTCGCGCATCGTCAGGTCTTTCGGCTGCGACGGCCGACCGAGATCGTGGGTCGTATCGTCGGCAATGCCGGAATCGGTCTTGGTTACGGCTGGTGGCAGGACAAGCACACGCGCCATCACGCCAACCCGAATCACGAGGAGCTCGACCCGGACGTCGCGCCTGACATTCTGGTCTGGTCGCAGCAGCAGGCGCGAGCCAGCCGAGGCCTGCCCCGGCTCATCGGAAGGGCACAGGCGTACCTGTTCTTCCCACTACTGATGCTGGAAGGCCTGAACCTCCATCTGGCGGGCGTCCGCGCGCTGCGCAACCGCTCCGTGAAACACCGCAGGTGGGAAGGCGCCCTACTGTTCGGCCACTTCGCCGCCTACCTTGCCGCACTGTTCGCGGTGCTGCCCGCCGACAAGGCCCTCGCGTTCTTCGTCGTCCACCAGGCATTGTTCGGCCTGTACATGGGTTGCACCTTCGCCCCCAACCACAAGGGCATGCCGACCCTCACCGGCAACGACCGCCCCGACTACCTCCGCCGACAGGTGCTGACCTCACGTAACGTCCGCGGCGGCCCGCTGACCGACTTCGCCCTCGGCGGCCTCAACTATCAAATCGAACACCACCTGTTCCCCAGCATGCCCACCCCGAACCTGCGCCACGCCCAGATCATCGTCCGCGACTACTGCGTCGAAATCGGCGTGGACTACCACGAGACCGGACTGATCGCCTCCTACGCGGAGGCGCTGCGGCATATGCACCAAGTGGGCGCTCCGCTGCGCGCCGCCGACTGACACCCGTCCCGTCGAACGCGGGGTCGAGACCCCTCGTACTCGCGCACCGATGAGTTCGGACGACAGCCGGCGTCTCCAGTACATGGCGACAGTGATTATGCACGCGGTGGTCTCGGTGGACGGATTCATCGCCGATGAGAACGACGATGTCGGACCGCTGTTCGACTGGTATTTCAACGGCGAGGTGCCGCTCGTCGAGGACGAAGCCCTCGAGCGCAACCACGCTCCGTTCCGGGTCGGTCGTCGGTCCTACGAATACACCGGTCCGTTCTGGAACAGCATCGGCGCCACGATCCAAGGCAGGCATCTGTTCGACCTCACCAACGGCTGGGAGGCCGAGCCACCTGCGGGCGAGCACCTGCTCGTCGTCTCGCACCGGCCCAAACCCGACGGCTGGCACCCCGAGGCGGACGTGCCGTTTTTCGACGACGTAGCGGCAGCCGTCGCGGAGGCGAAACGACGAGCCGGTGACCGCGTCGTCGCGGTCTGTGCTGGCGAGGTCGGTGGACGCGCCCTCGAGCTCGGCCTGGTCGACGAGGTCGCCATGGATGTGGTTCCGGTCGTATTCGGCTCGGGCAAAAGGTATTTCGGTTCGGTGGACACTCACCACCTGCTCGAGGACCCCGATGTCGTCGTCCAGGGCAACCGAGTGCTGCACCTCAGGTATCGGGTCCGCCGCTGACCGCAGCGACCATCGCTCGGCGCAAACGCGGTGCTACGACGGCAAATAGTCGACCGAAGGTCACGACCGCAGACCGGTGAGTCGGTGGTAGGCCGCGACGAGGTCGTCGGTGAGGGCCGGGAGGCGTTCGGGGTTGTCGGCGGCGAGGTCGGCGAAGCGCATGACGATGCCTGTCACCATTTCCGCGAGGGCGGGGGGCGGGGCGGCGAGAGTCGCCTCGCCCTGGGTTTCGAGGCGGGCCAGGAATCTGCCGTGGCGACGGGTTGGGCGTTCGTGGACTTCGGCGTGTAGTGCGCGCATCGCCGGGTCGGACAAGGCCTGATGGCCGATGACGGTGAGCATGCCGCGATGTCGAACATAGGCGTGCAGGTAGGCGACGATGCCTGCGCGGCCGGTGGCGCCGGGAGTTGGCGCGTCGATGTCCTCCTGCAGGGCGAGGAATTCGTCGCGGACGCGTTCGGCGAGTGCGCGGAATACGTCGTCCTTGGACGGAAAGTAGGCGTAGACCGTCGGGCGGGTGACACCCGCTTCGTCGGCCAGCGCGCCGATAGTCGTACGGGTGTAGCCGAGGCGGCAGAAGGTGCGTTCGGCGAAGTCCAGCAGCAGGTTTCGTTTCTCGGGTTCAGTGAGTGTCCGGTTTCCGATCCCGCGCACAGCCACCTCCTTTACTTGACATCAGTGTAAACTACCGTGGCATGGGCCTACCGGACGTCCAACGTCGGACGATCAGCGCAGTGTACGAGCGAGTGCTGGAACGCATCCCCGACGAGATCGCCCAGGTGGGACCGGACGGCCGATACACCGTGGCGGAAAGCTACGCGCGCTCGTTGCGTATCGCCGGAGGTTTCGCGGAACTGGGTGCGCGACAACAACAACCGGTGGCGCTGCTGCTGGACAATTCCCTCGACGCGGTGCACGCCTGGACCGGCGCCGCGCTCGGCGGACTGGTCGAGGTGCCGGTCAACTCGGCGTACAAGGGTTCGTTCCTGAGCCACATCCTGAACGACTCCGGCGCGTCGACACTGGTGGTCGACGCGGACTATGTCGAACGGGTAGCGCGGATCGCCGACGATCTCACCGCACTGCGAACCCTGGTGGTGCACGGCGATCCTGCCATCGCGGACGAGCTGCGTGAGCGCTTCCTGGTCGTCGGATTCGACGAACTCGTCGCCTCGAATCCGATTGCGCCGCAACGCCTCGACCCGGCCGACCTGATGGCCTACATGTACACCTCCGGCACCACCGGACCCTCGAAGGGTGTGCTGGTTTCCCACGCGCACGCCTACACCTACGCGTCCAGGGAGGACCAACAGCGTCCACGCGCGGGCGACCGAATACTGGTGACATTGCCACTGTTCCACCTCGCGGGACAGTGGTACGGGGCGTATCAGTCGTTGATCCACGAAGCCCGGTGCGTGGTCGAGTCGGGATTCTCGGTCAGCAAGTTCTGGCCGACCGTACGGGAGCACGGCATCACCGTCACAGTGACGCTCGGCGCCATGGCCGAACTACTGCAACAGCGCCCACCCCAGCCCGACGATGCCGACAATCCCCTCGAGCTCGCGGTGATGGCACCGCTGGCCAGCGACCCCGAGGGCTTCCGCAGACGCTTCGATGTTGCGGTGGCCTCGGTGTACGGGATGAGCGAAGTCGGTGCGGTGCTCAACGGCCCACCGGGAACCATTTCCGGTGGTGCGGCCGGGTTCTCGCGCGAAGGCTTTACGTTGCGACTGGTGGACCCCGAGGGCAAGGAGGTACCAACCGGCGAGGTCGGTGAGCTGTGGGTGCGCCCGGACGAGCCGCTGACCGTGCTGCGCGGCTACCATAATCTGCCGGAGAAAACCGCACAGACGCTGGTCGACGGGTGGGTACATACCGGCGACGCGTTCCGTACCGACGCCGAGGGCCGGTTCTACTTCAGCGACCGGATCAAGGACGCGCTGCGACGTCGCGGCGAGAACATTTCCAGTTTCGAGGTGGAACGCGTGATCAACACCTATGCCGACGTGTACGAGAGTGCGGTGGTCGGGGTGCCCTCCGATCTGACCGAGGACGAGATCAAGGCGGTCGTGGTGCCGAGGGAGGGCGCACACGTCGATCCCGTCGACCTGATCGGTTATCTGGTCGAGCGTTTGCCGTATTTCATGGTTCCTCGGTATCTCGAATTCCGCGACGAATTGCCGAAGACACCCACCTTGAAGGTGCACAAACATGTGTTGCGGGAATCCGGTGTGGGCTCGGATGTTTGGGATCGCGAGGCCGCGGGGATCGTCGTACGGAAGACCGACCGGTGACGGGGCGTCCGATCGGCACGCTACTGGTCGCCAATCGCGGCGAGATCGCCGTCCGAATCATGGCGACCGCCGCGGCACTCGAGCTGCCGACCGTGGCCGTTCATCCGGCGGATGATGCGGCATCCCTGCATGTTTCACGCGCGGACGTGGCCGTAGAACTGCCTGGCGCTGGCCCGGCCGCTTATCTGGATATCGACGCGATCGTTGCAGCCGCCGTGCGAACGGGCTGCGATGCGGTGCATCCCGGCTACGGATTCCTTTCGGAGAACGCGGATTTCGCGCGCCGGTGCGGTGAAGCGGGACTGCTGTTTGTCGGGCCTTCCCCGCAGTCACTGGCATTGTTCGGTGACAAGACCGCCGCAAGAGCGCATGCCGAAGAACTCGGAATCCCGGTGCCCGTCGGTGCTTCGGCAGCGCAGGCGCACCGGTTCCTCGCCGACCTCGGGGCAGGTGCCGCGGTGATGGTGAAAGCGCGGGCCGGAGGCGGCGGGCGTGGGATGCGCCCGGTCACCGACCCCGCCGAACTCGACGATGCTTTGCGACGCTGCGCCTCCGAAGCGGCGGCGGCCTTCGGCGACGGCACCGTGTACGTCGAGCAGCTACTCACCCACGCTCGGCATATCGAAGTGCAGGTCGCGGGCGACGGGCAGCACGCGGTGGCACTGGGCGATCGGGATTGCAGCGCGCAACGGCGCAGGCAGAAACTGGTCGAGATCGCGCCAGCGCCCGCGCTTTCCGACTCACTTCGCGCGGCGCTGCACCGGGCGGCGACGGAGCTGGTGGGCGAATACCGCGGTCTCGCGACGGTCGAATTCCTGGTCACGGGTGCGGAATTCGTCTTCCTCGAGGTCAATCCTCGACTACAGGTAGAACATACGGTGACCGAGGAAGTCACCGGGCTCGACCTGGTCGAGATCGGACTCGCGCTCGCCTCGGGGCGCACACTCGCCGAGCTAGGGCTCGACGGCGAAGTGCCGAGCCGGGGTACCGCGCTCCAGGTGCGGGTGAACGCCGAAACCGTTCGTGCGGACGGCACGGTTGTCCCCGGCGCAGGAACATTCACCCGCTTCCAACCTCCGGCGGGACGTGGCATTCGCGTCGACACGCATGGTTACGCGGGGTACTCGATGAGTCCGCGCTACGACTCCTTGCTGGCGAAGGTGATCGTCCACGGCACGGCCGCTTCGGTGGCCGGGCGCGCGGCCCGAGCACTGGCGGAATTCGACCTCACGGGTGTGCCGACGAACCGCGCGCTACTGCGCGCACTCCTCGCCGAACCAACGTTGACCACAGGCGGCCTCGACACCGGGTTCGTCGATGCCAGAACCCCTGATCTCGTCGCCGCCGCTTCCGTGGAAGCTCCCGGCCCGGATGCGCAAGACCTGTCCTCGACGCCTTCGGAGAGCAGCGGGCGCATCGCGCGGGCCCGACCCACGGAGCCGAGCAGTCGGGGCGCCAGGGACGCGAGCGGTGGCACGCGGGCTGGCTCTACCGAGCGTGTCGGCCGGGGTGAGCCGACCGGCCCTGCCGAACTCACAGGGGCAGCGGAGCGTCCCGCCGAGGACGCGGTGCTCGAAAATGCCCTCCTCGCAACACAACCCGGTGTCGTCGTGCACGTTTCGGTGACGGTCGGTGCGCAGGTGGCGGCGGGCACGGAACTGCTGGTGCTCGAGGCCATGAAGATGGAGCACGTCGTCCGTGCCGATCGGTCGGGCACCGTGGCGGAAGTCCTCACGAAAGTGGGCGACGCAGTCACCACCGACGATCCGTTGCTCGTTCTCACCGGCACCGGCCCCGGCGGCGAAAAGGCCACGGCGGCAGCCACGATCGATCCCGCGCATATCCGGCCCGACCTGGCCGAGGTCCACGAACGCAAGCGACGCACACTGGACGCGGCCCGACCGGCGGCGATCGACCGTCGGCACGGCAAAGGATTGCGCACCGCGAGGGAGAACATCGCCGATCTGGTCGACCCCGAAAGCTTCAACGAATACGGCGGATACGTCATCGCCGCACAGCGTCGCCGCCGCACGCTCGACGACCTGATCGCCGCCACCCCCGCCGATGGTCTACTCACCGGCACCGCGACCGTCGACGGCGTGCCGGTCGCGATCCTCGCCTACGACTACACCGTTCTCGCCGGGACACAGGGCGTGCACAACCACCAGAAGACCGACCGCCTACTGCGGCTGGCCCAACGGCGATCGCTTCCGGTGGTGGTCTTCGCCGAGGGTGGTGGTGGCCGACCCGGCGACACCGACACCTCCGCGATCGCGCAACTCGATGTTCCGACCTTTCGGCTGATGGCCGAACTCTCGGGTCGGGTACCGACGGTCGCGATCGTCGCGGGCTACTGTTTCGCCGGAAATGCCGCGCTGGCCGGTGCCTGCGATCTGATCATCGCCACCGAGGGCAGCAGCCTGGGGATGTCCGGGCCCGCGATGATCGAGGGGGCGGGGCTGGGCGCCGTGGCGCCGCAGGATGTCGGGCCGATGTCGGTGCAGGTGCCCAATGGAGTGGTCGACGTCCTCGTCGAGAACGAGGCCGCCGCCGTCGCGACCGCCCGTACTTACCTGCGGACGGTGACCGGCGCACCCTCCGCACAGGCCGACTGCGCGGACCAACGCATTCTGCGACATCTGGTGCCGGAGAACAGAGTTCGGGTCTACGATGTCCGCCCGGTACTCGAGACCTTGTTCGACACCCACAGCGTGCTCGAGGTCCGCGGCGCCTTCGGTATCGGCGTCGTCACGGCCTTCGCGCGGCTGGCCGGACGACCGGTCGGGGTGCTCGCCAACGACCCGAGCCACCTCGGCGGCGCGATCGACGGCGACGCCGCCGACAAGGCGACCCGATTCCTTCGCCTCTGTGACGAACGGGGACTTCCGGTCGTATCTCTCGTCGACACACCGGGTTTCATGGTCGGCGCCGACGCCGAGCGCACCGCGACCGTCCGCCGATTCGGGGCGATGTTCATTGCGGGCGCACGACTTTCGACGCCGCTGGTCGCCGTCGTCCTCCGTAAAGGCTACGGACTCGGCGCGATGGCGATGACGGGTGGCGACCTACACGCCGCGACCATCACCGTCGCGTGGCCGACAGGAGAATTCGGCGGAATGGGACTCGAAGGCGCTGTGCGACTGGGTTATCGCAAAGAACTCGACGCCATCGCCGACCCGGAGGCCCGCCAAGCCGAGTACGACAAACTCTTGGCGAACTCCTACGAGCGCGGAAAGGCACTCAGCGTGGCCACAGTCGGCGAGATCGATGACGTCATCGATCCCGCGGATACCCGGGCGGTCGTGCTCCGCGCGCTCACGGCGGCCAACTGATCGACAATCGTCGGCTGGCACCGAATCCCCTACCCCCGAGCAACCGTCGTACTCGACACAGGTCGCACACGGATGCCGACGGTGAGTTTCGGGCGCCGAGCACGCGCCGCCCTGCTCCGAACACCCGGCGACGTGGCGGCGAGCCGGTCTTGCGGACTTCGCTGGCCGCCGACGGCGCCGTCGAGATCTCCGCGATCGACCCCGCCACCGAGCGGACGCGGGTACTGCGACGCCTCGGCGGCGCCGAACACCCGGTCGGTGTCCAACCCCAGGAGGTCACCGCCGACGGACAAGGGCTGCATCACGGCAGGCGCGCGCGACATCACCACACAATGGTTGCTGGTCTGGCGACCCGACAAGCAGTACGGCGGCGACGTGAACACCGAGTGCACAACCGCATCGCCGCCCCCTTCCGAGTTGGGCCGCCCCGCGCGCCTTGCGTGTGCCCCTACGGCACAGTGTTTGATCAGGTCACGGTGTTCGACCAGTGCCGACACCGTGCCCCCGAGCCGAGCCGAGCGGAGCACAGCGTGAGCATCACCGGACGACCCACCGACCAGCGACCGAACCTCGTCGACATCGAAGAGTTCTTCGCCGACCCGAAGTTCGCCAACCCGTCGATCTCCCCCGACGGCACCAGAATCGCCTACCTCGCGCCGCACCGGGGACGGCGCAACGTCTGGGTCCGCGGCATCGACCAGACCCACGACGACGCTGTTCCCGTCACCGCCGACACTCGGCGCGGCATCACCACCTACCACTGGACCGACGATCCTCGGTGGCTGCTCTACCTCCAGGACACCGACGGCAACGAGGATTGGCACCTGTACCGCGTCGACCTCGACGATCCCGGCTCCGCCTCGGTCGACCTCACTCCGATGGATCCGGGTTCGCGTGTGGTGGGTGCCGAAGCGTTGCCGTCGATTCCCGGCAGCGTGCTGGTCGCGATGAACCGGCGCCCGATGTTCTTCGACACGTTCCTGATCGAGGTCGCCACCGGTGCGACGACTCTGCACCGCGAACAGGACGATCCGACGGCCGCCGTTCTACTCAACCGTGGCGGCGAGCCCGCTTTCCAGACTTCGCTGGCCGCCGACGGCGCCGTCGAGATCTCCGCGATCGACGCCGCCACCGAGCACACGCGGGTGCTGCGACGCCTCGGCGGCGCCGAACACCCCGTCGGTGTCCAGCCACAGGAGGTCACCGCCGACGGAAAAGGCCTGCTCGTCGGGTCTTACCAGGACGGCGACAACCTGCGCCTGATCCGCATCGACCATGAGACCGGCGCGGAAACCGTCGTCGCCGCCGTCGACGGTCATGACCTCGATATCAGCGGCACCATGCTGCCCGGTGTGCTCCCTCCACCGATCTACACCCACCGGCGCACCGGCGAGATCCTCGCCGTCCGGTTCGTCGGCGAGCGCCCGCACATCGAAGTTCTCGACCAGGACTTCGCCGAAATCCACACTCGGCTTCAGAAACTCTCCGACGGCGTGCTCGGCACCCTGTCCAGCGATAATTCCGGGCAGCGGTGGATCGCCACGTTCGTCCACGATCGCGACCCCGGCGTCACCTGGCTCTACGACCACGGCACCGGCGAGGCCAGATTGCTGTTTCGCGCCCACCCCGACCGGGACCCGAACACCTTGTCCCCCATGGCTTCCGTCACCGTCCCTGCCCGCGACGGGCTGCCGCTGCCCAGCTTCCTCACCCTGCCGATCGGCGTCGAGCCGCGCAACCTGCCGCTGGTTCTGGTGGTGCACGGCGGACCTTGGTACTACGACGAGTGGGGATACAGCAGCGACGCACAGTTTCTCGCCAACCGCGGCTACGCCGTGCTCCAGGTGAACTTCCGCGGCTCACTGGGCTACGGTCGCCGCCACGTCACCGCCGCGATCGGCGAATTCGCCCGTGCGATGCACGACGACCTCATCGACGCCGTCGATTGGGCCGTCGCCGAGGGTTACGCCGACCCCGACCGCATCGGCATCTACGGCGGGTCCTATGGCGGGTACGCCGCACTCCTCGGCGCCGCCCTCACCCCGGACCGCTTCGCCGCGGCCGTCGACTACGTCGGAATCTCTGACCTCGCCAACTTCCTGCGCACCCTGCCGCCGTTCACCAGAGCGTTCAACGTCAACAACTGGTACCGCTACGTCGGTGACCCCGAAATCCCCGAGCAGGAAGCCGACATGCTGTCGCGCTCCCCCATCACCATGGTCGACCGGATGAACACCCCGCTGCTGGTTGCTCAGGGCGCCAACGACGTTCGCGTCGTCCAGGCAGAATCCGACAACATCGTCACCCGCCTGCGCGAACGCGGCATCCCGGTGGAATACCTGATCGCCGACGACGAGGGCCACGGCTTCGAGAATCCGGAGAATCGAATCCTGTTGTACCGCGCGATCGAAAAGCACTTCGCTCGACACCTCGGCGGGCGCGTCGCCGAATAGTTCGAGCAGGACCGATTCACCGCCGCACGGCAGCATGCGCGCTATCGATTATTCCCCTGATGACCGCTACGTGTGCCGACCACGATGGTGGTCATCGCGATCGCGCTCCATAGATTCGAGGCGATTCTTCATGTGCTCCCAGTCGCTTTCGCTCGAGACGAACCACACCACCGGGTTCGCGCCGGGGCCACAATCACGCGTGATATGCACGTCACTGCGCTGATCCATCCGCTGTTGCCAGCCGATGTAGGCGAAGTTGGTGCACCACGCGCTGATTTTCACTGTGGCGGGGGTGAAGTCATCGTTGTGGCAATCCACCTCGAGTCGCGTCTCGACCGGCCCGTAGGTGCAGGGCACGAGAGCCGAAGCGTTCGCCGCGCCGGTGCCGACCAGCATCGGGGCGACCGAGAAGGTGGTGCACAATGCCGCGATCACGGCTACCCGCGCGGGGATCAGCCGAGGAGTCGTGGTTGCGACAACGCCACCGGACAGCTCGGCGGTCGGGTCGGATGTGGGCTCTTCGGAACGGAAAGGTCGGATGACGCGTGTTCGCATACGAGTACCGTAAGTCGTTCTCGCCATTGGTAAATCGAACGCGCCGCGCGATCGCGGGGCACCACACCGAGCAGCGACTCCCCCGCCGCCGGCGATCGCACGCCCTCAGCCGTGCGGTCGCCAGGCGGGTGCGGTAGACGCTTACACCGTCCGCGCCGTCCATTCGGATGTACGCTCGCGCGTCGCCTCTGCGAGGGCCTTACGCGTGTTCTCCGCGTCGAAGTCCTTGCCGTACACCGGCGTTCCGGGCTGCTGGCGCCACGACTCGGCGATCGAACCGGCGTCCACAGGGTCGAACCCGAGCTGATCAACGACGCCATCGACGAGTTCACGGCCCGGTCCGTCCGCACCGGCGATCGGGAGCGCGATGCGATTCGGTGTGCCGCTGGGCTTTCCGTTCTCGAGCAGGTGCTTCCAGAAGATCCCGTTGAATACCTTGTACACCGGCGCACCGATCTGCTCGGCGACCCACGCGCTCTCCACCTGACCGTCTTCGATCGCGGCGATCTCACCGTCGCGCTGCTGCGGGTAGTAGTTGTTGGTCTCGATCACGGGTGCGCCCGGCTTGCGCGCGTCAACGATGCCGTCCACGAGATCGGGAACGTTCTTCTGCGGAATGCTCACAATCACCAGGTCGGCGTCGGTGGCGGTGTCCTTGGCCCACGCCGCCGTCGCACCGGTCTCTTTCGCGAGGTCGGCGAGCGTTTCGGGGGACCGCGAGTTCGACACGGTCACGTCATGTCCGAGTTCACGCAGCCGACGAACCAGGCTACCGCCGATATGACCCGCCCCGATGATCCCGATCTTCATACATCGCCTCCGTGTGGTTGTTTTCCCTACTCCGTGGGTCAACGTCGACTATCCGCTGGTATTCCGCACCCGCAACGTTGCCGGACCACAGCGGTGTCGCCGACCCTCCCCCGAACCGCACGACCTCACACCGCCTGCCACACCCGCATCAGCTGCGGCAGGCGGTGCTGTCCCGGCATCCCTGGTGCTCATGCCGGAAGTTCCGCACGTCCGGTCTCACGAATCGTCGCGACGGTGAGCAGGCCGATAGCGCAGACGCCCATCACCCAGTACGCGGGAGACATTGCGCTGCCGGTGGATCCGACGAGTTGGGCGGCGACGTAGGGTGCCGTTCCGCCCGCGGCGATGGTGCCGATGTTGAAGCCGAGCGAAACGCCGGTGTAGCGCACCGTGCGGGGAAAAAGTTCGGTGAACAGCGGGAACGCGGGAACCTGCACGACGCCGTTGAGGGTCATGTAGACGAAGTAGACGAGGCCGACGACGACAACGCTGGTCGTCGCACCCATGATCATGAACGCGGGAACGGCGATCACGACATAGGCGAGATATCCGCCGATCAGCACGGGTTTTCGACCGAACCTGTCGGTGAGCAGACCGGCGAGCGGGAAGGTCGCGCAGGCCAACGCGATGCTGACGGCCGATGTCCAGTACACGGCGTCTTTCGAGAATTCCAGATCCTTGATCAGATACACGCTGAAGTACGTCAACCCGATGTAACCGGAGCCGTTCATCGCGATGGCGACACCCACGACCCGCAGGACCGACAGCGGATTCTTCCTGATGACGTCCAGCAACGGGCTTTTGGTCACCTGGCGCCCCTCGGCCATAGCCGTGAATTCCGGGGTGTCCTCCAGCTTCATCCTGACCCGAAGGCACACGAGAGCCAGCGGCAGTGCGAGCAGGAACGGGATACGCCAACCCCACGACGCCATCTGCGCATCGGTGGTGCAGAGCGCGACCAGGCCGACGACAGCTGCCGCCACCGCGAAGCCGAGCGTCGATCCGATCGGGGTGAACGAGCCGAAGAATCCGCGCCGTCCACGGGGCGCCGATTCGGCGATATAGGTTGCCGCACCGCCCACTTCACCACCCGCCGAAAAGCCCTGGGCGAGCCGGACCAGCACCAGCAGAATGGGCGCGAGCACGCCGACCGACGAATGTGTCGGAAGCAACCCCAAGACACCGCAGGCGACTCCCATGGAAACCACCGTGATGACGAGCGCGGATCGACGCCCACGGCGATCGCCGAGTCGGCCGAAGAAGATGCCACCGAGCGGGCGTGCGATATAGGCGACCCCGAACACGGCCAGTGTCGCCAACATCGACGCGCTGGAACTGTCGGAGGGGAAGAACAGCGGTGCGATGGTGACGGCGAGAAACCCGTAGACGGCGAAGTCGTAGTACTCGATGAGAGTGCCGACACCGCCGGCGATGGCGGCTCGTCGTGCCATCGAATTCGGCTGCTCCGGTGCTCGCGCGGCCACCGGCCCGGAAGGGTGGGTCTCTACGTCGGTCATTGCGGTTGTCCTTGGCGTGCGTGCTCGACGAGCAGGAGTTCGTAGGAGCCACCGGCTTCGATGACCTGGATCGTCCGCGGACTCGGCGGTGCGCCGACCAGTTCGGAGCCATCGGGCAGACCCAAGGCGGCGGCCCGCCAGTCGAGTGTCACGGCGTCACCGGTCGCCACGGCGCGCGAGACACCGGGGATCGTGATCAACGGCATGCCATTGAAGGTCTCGCCCCGCCAGAAACCGGGCGAGAACGACTCCGCGACGATCGCCGCGATCCCCGCGTTACGCAGCGCGAC
Organism: Nocardia callitridis; assembly: GCF_039543305.1. Lineage (NCBI taxonomy): Bacteria > Bacillati > Actinomycetota > Actinomycetes > Mycobacteriales > Nocardiaceae > Nocardia > Nocardia callitridis. The sequence goes on from NZ_BAABJM010000002.1 coordinate 1,638,107, forward strand.
CATCGGCGGATAGTGCGGATGTCCGTAGCCGAAATTCCGGCCACCGACGATGATGTCGCCGGGGCGTACGCGGTCGGCGAAGGACGAGTCGTAGGCCTTCATGCACACCGACCGGAGGTGCTCGGCATCGTAGGACTTGATGTTGGCGACACCGACGACGAGATCGATATCGAAATCATCGCCGAAGATCCAGGCGACCTTGCCTGTGATGAGATCGGGCGGCGGTGGGTAGGCACTCATCGCACCGACTCCTGGATAGTGCCGCTGAGCGCGCTCGCGGCAACGGTGTAGGGCGACCCCATGTAGATATTGGCGTCGGGGCTTCCCATCCGTCCCGAGATGTTCAGTACGCCCGTAGAAATGCAGTTCTCACCGGCCTGCAGTGGCTTTTGGTAGCCGAAGCAGAAATCGCAGCTCGACACGTTGATGTGTGCTCCCGCGGCACGGAGTACGTCGAGGATTCCCTCGTTCTCGGCTTGTTCGTATACCTGCGCAGAGGTGGGCACGACGTTCAGTTCGACGCCGGGCGCCACCGTTCGACCGTTGAGAACCAGCGCGGCGGCGCGCAGATCCTCGATCCGGCCACTGGCGCACGACCCGATGAAGGCTTTCGAGATCGGGGTGCCCGCGAGTTCCCGCGCGGTCTTGGTGTTGGCGACACGGGCCGAACCGGGCAACACCACCCGTGGGGACAGCGTCGCCAGGTCGATGGTGTGCCTGGCCGCGTAGGTGGCATCGGCATCGGGATAAACCGGTTCGAAACCGCGGCGCGCGACATTGTTCGCGTAGCTCAACGAAGTCTCGTCGGGCTCGAACACCGCCGATACGGCACCGGTGAACATCGCCATCCCGCACAGACCTTGACGGTGGTCGATCGCCATGCCGCGTGCGCCGGGCCCGCCGAATTCCATTACCTGATGCGCACATCCGTCGGCGCCCACCATATCGATGATGGTGTGGACGAGATCTCGGCTGTCGACACCGGGCGCAAACTCGCCGACGAGATCGAAACGGGTGGTGGCGGGAATGTCGACAAAAACCTGTCCGGTGACCCATGCTTCGATGAGGTCGCGCCTGATTCCCCAACCCAACGCGCCGAATGCCCCCACCCCGCTGATGTGACCGTCGAAATGGACGAGGAATTCACCCGGAATCGCCAGTCCCAGTTCAGCGGTCAGCTGATGGCCGATTCCACGCCCTTCGTGCAACTCGATGCCGTAGAACTCACACCAGTCCCGTGTCACCTGATGGACTTCGGCTTCTTTCGCATTGCGTTTGGTCAGCATGTGATCGATGAAGACGACATAGCGGCTCGGATCCAGCAATTCGGTGATGCCGAAGTCTTCGCGCATCTGCCGGAACATCACGTCCGTATACCCGGGAAAGTCGTAGGCGATCATGCGCGCCGGATGCACGGCATGGTTCTCACCGGCGCGGACCGTCGACCGATCCGAGGCGCGACCCAGGATCTTCTCTGTCATCGTGTACCCCACCGCGATCACCGAGACCGTTGCGCGGGAAGGTATTTGCGCTGCATGGCTTCGACACCGGGGAAACCGATCAGCTCGACGAATTCGTGGTGGGCGAGCGCGTCGGCGCTCACCTCGGCGGGTGCCTCGCCGGAAGCGAGCCGCCGCAGCGTTTCGCGTGCGGCACCGGCCACGGCCATCAGCACCTGGGTCGGCAACAAGGCCAGACGCACCCCGATCCGGTCCAGGACCTCCGGGGTGAACTCACGCTCGGTCCAGGTCGACGCGGTGAGCGTGGCCATCAGCGGAACACCGACCTCGTTGTGGCAGCGCTCCCACTGTGCGACGGTGTCGAAGGTCTTGGTCACCGGCATGATCATGTCCGCGCCTGCCTCGACGTATGCCTGCGCGCGGCGCAACGCGTCGTCACCGCGAGCGTCCGTGCGCGCGATCAAGAGAACGTCATCGGGGATCGAGTCGCGGACCGCTCGGATTTTGCCGGTGGCTTCCTCGGAGGTGATCAGATCGACCGGCTCACCCACGCAAATGGGGCAGGACTTGGGTGCGACCTGGTCCTCCATAAACATCCCGCCGACACCCGCGCTCACGAACCGCGTCGCGGTGCGGGCGGCGTTGACGGCGTTGCCGTAACCGGTGTCGATGTCGGCAACCAGTGGGAGTGCGGACGACTCCCGGATCGTGCGGACTGCCTGCAGGTTCTCGGTCATCGTGTACAGCTCCGCGTCGGGTAGCCCGAGCGCGGCCGAAACGGCGAATCCCGAGGCGCACAGCGCGTTGAAGCCCGCCTGCTCGGCGAGCCGGGCGGTCAAGCCGTCCCACACACCAGGTGCGTATACGAGACCGCGTGACGTGAGGTCTTTCAAGGTCGAACTGCCCACAGCCTTGCTCCGTTCCGCATTACGGAATGTATTTCATATCCCGATATGGACGGTAAGGTGGTCCAGGTCACAAAGTCAACCCCCTCGGTGGATTTCTGCTCGTATGGTGGCGAGCACTCGATCCCACAACCAACCGAAAGCGAGTGAGCAACAGTGGCTGCGCCCATCGAGCAAGAAGCGTCGGGGAGTCGAGATATCGTGGGTGCCGTCCTCAAGGCGTGTGCGCTGCTCGAGAACTTCGGCGCGGACCGACCCACATGGACCTTGAACGACCTCACCGCGGCAAGCGGAATGAACAAGACAACGGTGCATCGGCTGATGGCCACACTGATCCACGCGGGCTGGGTGGATCGCACCGGCGCCGGCGCGTACCGGATCGCGATGCCGGTGTTCGAGGTCGGCTCCGCCGCACTCGCGGAACTCGATATTCGTGGTGCGGCAAAGCCGTTCATGTCCGAACTGGCCACCACCTTCGGCAATACGGCGTACCTGATGGTGCCCGCGGACCAGGGCGCGGTCTGCATCGATCTACTCGAAGGGCGCAACGCTCTTGTCGTCGCCGGGATCACTGTCGGTTCCGTGCTGCCCTATCACGCCGCGGCGGGACCGATCGTCATGCTCGCCCACTCGAAAGCACTGCGCGACAGGTGGATCAAGGCAGGACTACCCGCGATCACCGATCTGACCATCACCGATGCGGACACCCTTGTCGATCACCTGGACCACATCGTCGAAGCCGGATACGCGCTGAGCAACTCCGACTACCTACCGGGGGTTGCCGCGGTGGGCGCACCGATACTCGGACGGGACGGATCGGTTGCCGCCTCGATCAGCGTCGGCGGACGAGCCGAGGGATTCGAAGGCGACGCACTCGCCGCGATGATCGAGCGGGTGCGCGATGCCGCGACGCGGATCACCCGGGTCGCACAGGCGCTACCACGCGGTTGACCAGGAACGAAAGCCGTTGCAGGACAACGGAACAGTTGGTATGCCCCGTACCACCGAGCGTCGCGGAGTCGCCGCTCGGGCATCAAACCCGATGCAGGCAGAACGACACAGGCGGCTGCTCGTGGGTGATCGATGCGGTGTCGCGGTACCTGGTGGATACGGCGGCGCAGACGCCGAAGTCATGCTTCTCGATCCGGGTGTTCACCTGATAAGCCCCCGGCGTCGAGCAGGGCACTTTTCGCAATCGGTCCAGGTGCGCGTACTTGTTGCCAGGGTCGTTTACGCAGTCACCGACGTGTGCGTTCACATGGGTACACACATTCTGCGGCTTACTTTTCATCTGACTCGGGGGCGACCAGGTGTAGGCGTAATCGGGACATTCCGCTGCGGCGGAGGCCCGTACCACGATGAGTACGGCCTCGGGATCGGTGCAGTCGCGCCGCTGCAGTTCCGAGCCGCGACCGGCTTTCTCGAAATAACCACAGTCACCGACGTGCATGGACTTCGCCTGGGACTCACCGCACCCGACGACGGACAGCGCGACAACGGCTGACACCACTGCGATGACCGCCGAGTGAATCATTCTGCGCCGACGCCGATTTCGATCGGCCGCCGCGATGGGTCGCACGCTGCGGTCATTACCCGATACCTCGGACATGGTGCGCATTCCCCCTAGCAGCACTGTCGAACCTCGTTCGACCTGGCCGTCCCCCGATTCGACGGTTACTCGACCCGACCGCTGACCGGATTCGACAAGAGCGGATGACGGGATTCGAACCCGCGACCCTCACCTTGGCAAGGTGATGCGCTACCACTGCGCCACATCCGCATTCATGTTCGGAGGATGCTCCGTAACACGAGGAAAATTCTAGTCGAACTTTGGCGAGAAACGCCAATCCGGTGCTCCCGCTGGTCGACTGGATTGTCGATGCGGGAGCCGCCGGGGTCAGACGGATTCGGCGACCTGTTCGGTGCGCCGCTGGGCGGCGCGATGGTGTCGCAGGCCGAGCGCGGCCGCGATCAGGCAGGCGACGGCGACCACGCCGACGAACCAGGGGAAGACGGCGCTCAGGCCCCACTGCGTCGCGGCCCAGCCCGCGATAATGGTGGGCAACGCCATGGCGGTGTAGGCGAGCAGGTAGAACGCGGACATGGTTTCGCCGCGCTTGTGCTGGGGCACCACGTTCGACAGGTGTCGCAGCGATCCGCCGAAACCGAGGCCGAACGTCCCGCCGAGCAGCACCCCCGAGGCGAGCACGACCACCCAGTTGTGGGTGGTCAACGCGGGCACAGTAAGCACGAGTGCGATCGCCATGCCGGTATCCCCGACGATCGCCGCCCAGCGTGCCGGAATGCCGGTGGCGAACAGTTGCGCCAGCGCACCCGCGGTCGCGGTAGAGGCGACGACCGCGCCGCCGAAGATGAGGTTGTGGATGCCGGTTTGCTGACTGGCCAGCGACGGGTACAGCGACAGCAGTACCCCGAGCACCGACCATGCGGCCATCACGCCGATGGCGGCGAACCAGAAGTCGTCGCGAATCTCGTGCGGCACCGACGGTTTCGAGATCCGAATACGTCCGGCGACCCGCCCGGAGTGTGGTTCGCGCAAGGCGAGCACGCCGACGGCGACGATGAGGCAGACGACGGTGATCACCACATACGGGGTGCGCAACGGGTACGGGGCGTACTGCGCGAGCAACGCGGACCCGAGGATCGCGATCGCCATCCCCACGTTGAACATCACCCCGGTGAGCTGCCCCGACCGCGCACCGTGATTGGGCTTCAGATCCAGCAGCGCCGCGGCGCCCGCCACCACCGTGGAGCCGACCGCGAGGCCGTGCAGGGCGCGGGCGATCAGCAGCATCGCGACATTGTCGGCGAGCAGGAAAACCACGAGACCGAGAACCATGATGACAAAGGCGCCGAGCAGCACCGGTTTTCGACCCACTACGTCGGAGATCTTCCCCGATACCAGCACGGCCGCGAGCGCGGCGACCGCGTAGACGGCGAACACGATGGTGGTGGTGAGCGGCGACAGATGCCACTCGGCCTCGTACACGCCATACAGCGGGGCCGGAACCCCGGACACTCCGAGCGCGACCCCACCCGCGACGAGAACAAGAGGGTAGGCCCAGGTCTGCACCGCGTGCCGAGCATCGCCTGGTGTGGTGGCCGACATGGTCGCTGCCATCGACAGACTCCGATCGGGTAAGTTTGATGTTGATCGAACCGCGTACAACGCTACAGTCGGTATGACGATCATCAAACCCACTGTGAGGTAGCTCATGGCAGACACGAAGGAAACGGCACCGGCGACACCCGAGGCACCGCCGGTGGCGGCACTGCCCACCGTGCTCGGCGCGCTGCAAGACCCGGTACGCCTAGAGATGGTGCGACGGTTGAGCAATGCGGGCGCCGGTATCCCCGTGCGCTGCAACCTGCTCTACGACGTGATCAACAAATCCACCGCCACGCACCACTTCAAGATCCTGCGCGAGGCGGGTGTCATCGAACGCGTCTACGTCGACGGCCAGATCTGGCAGCGCCTGCGCGGCGCCGACGTGGAATCCGCGCTACCCGGCCTGCTCGACACGATCGTCGAGGCCGCCAACCGCGCGCAGGAATAGAACGAGCCGCCGACCGGTCCCGTAACGAGGCCGGAGTCTGCGGGTAGTGCCAGGCACAAGGCCGAGATCATGCGCGGGATCACCGAGCGAATCGGCGTGACACGAACTCATCCAGACGACGAAGCACGGATCGACCACCGGCTACCGCTGCCACCGATCGAGTTCACTCACGACCGCGCCGGATCGAATTCACACGTTCGACGGAGTCCTCGACACAATCTTTTACCAGCCGGGCGCGCATGACGAGCCCCCTCGACAGAACGTCGTCCCGTGCGATCACCAGCGGTGGGCAGTCGGCCCCGTCAGCAGTTGTCGAACTGCCACTTGCCGTCGATGAAGCTCCACTTCACCGGCTTCGGATTGTCCTCGGACGCTTTGGCGTCGAAGTTCTTGGTCGTCACCTGACCGGTCTCCCCCGAGGTCGTCACGGTGATCTCCGCTGGCTTGGTATGCAGGTCGCGGCCGTCGTACTTCTGGCCCATGGAGGCGGCGAAGTCGTCCTGGTTGAGGGTGAGTCGGCAACGCGCGGAACGGGTTTGGTACGCGGCGGGGTAATCGTGGTCGGCGAGTGCGTTCGCGTACGCGGTGGCGTCGGTTTTCAAGGCTTCGGCGCTGGGTCCCGAACTGTCGCCGGAATCGGCACCGCCACAACCACATAGCAACAGCGCGGGTAATGCCGCAGCGACCAACGCGCGCACGGACCGGTTAGTTCGGGTCATCTCGACTCCTCGCAGAGATTGGCGGTGCACCGGATCGGCTACCCGAGCAGGCGCACTCGTCGTACGAGCATTCTCCTGCCCGGTGACGATTCGGCCGATACCGTATCGCGCGGCGGATATTCCGACCAACCCGCTGGTCAGGCACCCGTCAATCGACGCACCGAGGCGGGCAGGTCGCGGGCGCGGCGATACGGGCCAGCGACCGCGACGGCAGCGGGTCGGGCCAGCAGCGTGCGCGCGACCGCACAGACCTCGTCGGTGGTCACCGCGTCGATGCGGGCCAAGGTTTCCGACACGCTGCGGTGGTTGCCGTAGCTGAGTTCACTGCGACCGATGCGGTTCATCCGCGACGCCGAATCCTCCAGTCCCAGCACCAATCCCCCGCGCAGCGACCCCTTCGCCCGTGCGCATTCGGCCTCGGTGACGCCGTCGGCCGCCACCTCCTCCAGCACCGAACGTGCCAGGGTCGCGACCTCGCCGAGGTTCTCCGGCTGGCAGCCGAGATACACCGAGAACGCACCGGTATCGGCGAAGGTGTCGACCCCGGAGTACACCGAGTACGCCAGTCCGCGCTCTTCCCGAATCCGTTGGAACAGACGCGAACTCAGCCCACCACCGACCACGGTGTTGAGCACCGACAACGGCCACCGCCGATTCCGGTCGTGGCGCCCGAAGGCGCGTACGCCGAAGGTGAGGTGCGCTTGTTCGCTGTCGCGGTAGGTGCGATGCAGCGCGGGCGTGTTCTGCGACCGAAACCGGCCCTCACGCCTGGGCATCGGATCCGCAGCGTGATCGAGCCGCCGCTCGAACGCGCGATGCACCAGTTCCACCGCGTGCTCGTGATCCACATTGCCCGCGACCGCGACGACCATCCGGTCCGGTCGATAACGACGCTGATGGAAACCACGCAACTGCTGAGCGGTCATCTGCTCGATGGATTCGACGGAGCCGATCACCGGCCGCCCGATCGGATGGTCACCGAACAGGGCGGTGAGGAACGCGTCGCCGACCAGATCCTCCGGGTCGTCGTCGCGCATGGCGATCTCCTCGAGCACCACCTGACGTTCGACGTCCACGTCCACGCCTCGACACAACCCGTTGAGCACCACGTCGGAGACCAGATCGACCGCGAGCGGCAGATCCTCGTCGATGACGTGGGCGTAGTAGCAGGTCTGCTCCTTGGCGGTGAAGGCATTGAGCTCCCCACCGACCGCGTCCATCTCCTGCGCGATATCGAGCGCCGAACGTGTCGGCGTCGCCTTGAACAGCAGATGCTCGAGAAAGTGCGCGGCACCGGCCACCGAGCGCCCCTCGTCGCGGGAACCGACCCCGACCCACACGCCGACCGACGCCGATCTGACTCCCGGCACGTATTCGGTGACCACGCGCAGGCCGCCGGGCAGGACCGTGCGCCGCACCCCGAGGTCGGCGCTGTCGCGCAGTTCACCCGCGCCGCGTTGATCGGCGGGTTCGGCACGCAGTTCGAGTGACGAACCCCTCTGCTCGCGGAGCAGAGGGGTTCGCGTCTTCTTTGTCGTCACAGAGACAAGTACTACTCGCTCACCGTGGCTGCCGCATCCACGGCGGCCTCGGTGGCGGCCGCCTCGGCGATCGGGTCCTCGGCGGGATCGGTCGCGTCCGCGGCCTCTTCCACCGGCACCAGCGAGATCTTGCCGCGGTTGTCGATGTCGGCGATCTCCACGCGCAGCTTGTCGCCGACGTTCACCACGTCCTCGACCTTCGCGACGCGCTTGCCGTTACCCAGCTTGGAGATGTGCACCAGGCCGTCGCGGCCGGGCAGCAGCGAGACGAACGCGCCGAAGGCGGTGGTCTTGACGACCGTGCCGAGGAAGCGCTCGCCGACCTTCGGCAGCTGCGGGTTGGCAATAGCGTTGATCAGGTCGATCGCCGCCTGCGCCGCAGGGCCGTTGGTCGCACCGACGTACACGGTGCCGTCATCCTCGATGGAGATGTTGGCGCCGGTGTCCTCGGTGATCTGGTTGATCATCTTGCCCTTGGGCCCGATGACCTCACCGATCTTGTCCACCGGGATCTTGATCGCGGTGACGCGCGGCGCGTACGGGCTCATCTCGTCCGGGCTGGTGATGGCCTCGGCCATCACGTCGAGGATCGTGGTGCGCGCGTCGTGCGCCTGGCTCAGCGCGCCGGCGAGCACCTGCGAGGGGATACCGTCGAGCTTGGTGTCCAACTGCAGCGCGGTGACGAACTGGTGGGTGCCGGCAACCTTGAAGTCCATGTCGCCGAAGGCATCCTCGGCGCCGAGGATGTCGGTGAGCGCGACGTAGCGGACCTCGTCCTCGCCCTTGTCGTTCTTCACGGTGTCCGAGACCAAGCCCATCGCGATACCCGCGACCGGCGCCTTCAGCGGCACACCGGCGTTGAGCAGCGACAGGGTGGACGCGCAGACCGAACCCATCGAGGTGGAACCGTTGGAGCTCAGCGCCTCCGAGACCTGACGGATGGCGTACGGGAACTCTTCCTGGCTCGGCAGCACGGGCAGCAGGGCCCGCTCGGCCAACGCGCCGTGGCCGATCTCGCGGCGCTTCGGCGAACCGACGCGGCCGGTCTCACCGGTCGAGTACGGCGGGAAGTTGTAGTGGTGCATGTAGCGCTTGCTGGTCTCGGGACCGAGCGAGTCGACCTGCTGGGCCATCTTTACCATGTCGAGGGTGGTGACGCCCATGATCTGGGTCTCGCCACGCTCGAACAGTGCCGAACCGTGCGCCCTCGGCACCACGGCCACCTCGGCCGACAGTGCGCGAATATCGGCGAGACCGCGGCCGTCGATACGGAAGCTGTCGGTCAGGATACGTTGGCGCACAAGCTTTTTGGTGACGGAGCGGAACGCGGCGCCCAGCTCCTTCTCGCGGCCGGTGAAGGTCTCACCGAGGCGCTCGAGCACGGCGGCCTTGACCTCGTCGATCTTCGACTCGCGCTCCTGCTTGTCGGCGATCGACAGTGCCTCGCCCAGCTCCGAGCTCGCGGTGCCCTCGACGGCCTCGTACACATCGGCCTCGTACGGCGGGAACAGCGGGAATTCGCCGGTCGGCTTGGCCGACAGCTCGGCGAGATCCTGCTGCGCCTTACACAGGCGCGCGATGAACGGCTTCGCGGCTTCCAGGCCCTCGGCGACGACGGCCTCGGTCGGCGCCTGCGCGCCACCCTCGACCAGCGCGACGACCTTCTCGGTGGCCTCGGCCTCGACCATCATGATGGCCACATCGCCGGACTCGACGACGCGACCCGCGACGACCATGTCGAACACGGCGTCCTCGATCTGCTCGACGGTCGGGAACGCGATCCACTGACCGTCGACCAACACCACGCGCACGCCGCCGACCGGGCCGGAGAACGGCAGACCGGCGATCTGGGTGGAGGCGGAGGCGGCGTTGATGGCCACCACGTCGTAGAGATCCTTGGGATCCAGGCTCAGCACGGTGACCACGACCTGGATCTCGTTGCGCAGGCCGTCGACGAACGACGGGCGCAGCGGACGGTCGATCAGGCGGCAGGTCAGGATCGCGTCGGTGGAGGGGCGGCCCTCACGACGGAAGAACGAACCGGGGATCCGGCCCGCCGCGTACATGCGCTCCTCGACGTCGACCGTGAGCGGGAAGAAGTCGAACTGGTCCTTGGGGTGCTTACCGGCGGATGTCGCCGACAGCAGCATGGTCTCGTCGTCGAGGTACGCGACGACAGCGCCGGCGGCCTGGCGGGCCAGCCGCCCGGTCTCGAAGCGGACGGTACGGGTGCCGTAGCTGCCGTTGTCGATCAGCGCGACGGATTCGAACACACCGGGCTCGACCTCGACGGCCGAGGACTTGCGTTCTGTGGTTTCTGTCATTCTCTGTTTTCAACCTCTCGTCTTCGTCGGATCCAGCGCCCGTTGGCGCGATCCGACTTGTCGTCGGCAAGACCGGATGAAGACGCGCGGCAGCCCTCGTGGCTGCGACACGCGCACCCGGCCGAACCCCCTTGGATTCGGCGACGCGGAGGCGGTCATCGATCGAAGCCCGCCGGTCGAACCGAAAGGCCACTACCGAAGACCGACGCCACGCGACGGGTACATACGGCCGTGCTAGTTGTCGGCGGTAACGCCGGGCGAATTCCGCCCCGTGCGCATCGTGCGCTTCAATAGCCGACGGCGCCGATTGTACGGGCACCCACCGACCGCCTCGCCCACCGGCTCACCGGCGTCGTGCCTCGTGTCGAATACGCGAGCCCGATCCACGCGGCGAGTCGGTGCCCACGGACAAACGAAACGCACACCTGCGGCGATCGCGTCGTGCGAGCCGAACAGATGTGCGTTTTGTTTCGTCGCGGGTGGTCGCCCGAGAATCAGCGACGCAGGCCGAGGCGCTCGATCAGCGAGCGGTAACGGTGGATGTCCTTGGCCGCCAGGTACTTCGACAGCCGACGACGGCGACCGATCAGCGCGAGCAGGCCGTGGCGGGTGTGGTGATCATGCTTGTGGACCTTGAGGTGCTCGGTCAGGTCCGAGATACGCTTGGTCAGCAGCGCGATCTGGGCCTCCGGGGAACCGGTGTCCTTCTCGTGCAGGCCGTACTCGGCGAGAATCGTCGACTTCTGCTCGGTGGTCAACGCCATGGGGCATCCACTCCTATTTCTCAGTCCCGCGCTCGAATGTCCGGATACCCGGATCGGGTGCCACCGCGGACCGCAGCAAACCCGAGGAGCCACCATACCGGACCAGGCGAATCGGACGCGAATCAGGCGGCAGCCGTGGCGCACGGCGCACCGTATTCGCTTACCTCGCGGGTAATTTACTCGCCTACCCGAACGTGCGAATCTTCCTCCCGTAGCAACGAATACGAGGGAGAACGAGATGCCGCACTTCGAAACCACCGATGGCACCGCACTGGCCTACGAGGATTACGGAACGGGCGCACCGGTCGTTTTCGTCGCGGGCTGGTCGCTGCATTCGGACATGTGGGAATACCAGGTTCCGTACTTTCTGGATCACGGATACCGCTGCGTGCTGCTGGACCGACGCGGGCACGGCAGGTCCGACCGCCCCACCACCGGATACGACGTGGACACCCGCGCCGACGACCTCGCGGCCTTGCTCGAGAAACTCGACCTGACCGAGGCCACCCTGGTCGGCCATTCGGGCGGCGGCGGCGAGATCGTCCGATATCTGGCCAGGCACGGTAGCGACCGGGTCGCCGGGGTCGCGCTCTTGGCGGCGGCACTGCCGATGCTGCGGCGCACCGATGACAACCCCGAAGGCATCCCCGCCGAATTCTGCGCGGCCACCCTGGCTCAACTCCGCATCGATCGCCCGAAATGGTTCGCCGACCGCGCGCAGGGCTACTTCGCCACCCACCTCGGTAATGCCGTATCGCAGGCGATCATCGACCACGAGATCCGCCGCTGCCTGGTGACCGCCCCGCACGCCGCACTCGCGGTACAGCAGGAGCTCTTCCACACCGATCACCGCGCCGACGTCGCCGCACTGCCCGTACCGGCGCTCATCGTGCACGGCACCGCCGACCAGTCCATTCCGCTCGAGACGACCAGCAGGCATACCGCGCGCCTGGCGCCCGAGAACACCTTCAAGGAGTACCCGACCGCGGGTCACGGGCTCTACATCACCCACGCCACGCAACTGAACGCGGATCTGCGCGAGTTCATCGAGCGATGACCGACACGGTCACGACTCGGCGGTGAGCACCTCGCGTACCTTCGCCACGTCACGATCCATCGTCTCGATCAACGCGTCCACCGAGTCGAAAGCCAGTTGGCCGCGCAGGTTTTCGACGAAATCGACCGCGACGTGCTGACCGTAGAGGTCGGCCTCGCCGTCGAGCACATACGCTTCGACGGTGCGGGCCCGGCCGGAGAAGGTGGGGTTGGTGCCGACCGAGATCGCGGCCATCGCACGGTCGCCGGGTGTCACGGTGCCGATGGTCGGGCCGGGGCCGAGCACGGTGAACCATCCCGCGTACACGCCGTCGGCGGGGATCGCGGCGAACATGGGCGGTGCGACGTTGGCGGTCGGAAATCCGAGTTCGCGCCCGCGCCCGTCGCCGTGCACGACCACGCCCTCCACCCGATGCGGCCGACCCAGCGCTTCGGCGGCCGCGGCCATATCGCCCGCGTCGACACAGGCGCGAATGTAGGTGGAGGAGAACGTGACCGCGTGCTCGCTGAGCAGCTTCACGCCGTCGACCTCGAAGCCGAAGCGGCGGCCGAGCTCGCGCATGGTGTCGATGGAACCCGCGGCCTTCTTGCCGAAGGTGAAGTTGTCGCCCACCACCACCTCGCGCACGTGGAGCCGTTCGACCAGCAGGTCGTGCACGTAGCGGCCGGGGGTGAGCTTCATGAACTCCTGGGTGAACGGCATCACGCAGAACACGTCGACGCCGAGTTCTTCGGCCAGTTCGGCCCGTCGAGTCAGGGTGGTGAGCTGTGCGGGGTGCGCGCCGGGTCGCACCACTTCCATGGGGTGCGGGTCGAAGGTCATCAGCACGGAGGGAACGCCGCGTGCCGCCGCCGCTTTCACCGCCCTGCTGATCAGCTGCGCATGGCCGCGGTGCACACCGTCGAATACACCGATCGTGACCACGCAGCGACCCCAGTCGGCCGGCACGTCTTCGAGGCTCCGCCATCTCTGCACATCGGAAAGCCTACGCAAATCGAGTGCCGAACAATATTCGGGCGGGCCGATCTCACACCGGTCCAGCACCACCCGGCACGCTGTCGACAATTCCGGCACACCCGTCCCGCGCGGCCCGAGCCCGCCGCCGAATCCGGGTGTCGACAGCAGCGGACCCGGGCACGGGAAGACTCGGTGCCGGAAGTGCCCAGGACACCCGAGCGAAAATCAGGCGGGTCCGACCACGGCCCGGTGTAGCACCGTCGAGCCGTTCGCCCCTGCACGGCTTCGGCCGGGAAGGCGCGAGGCGAGGCGAGCGCAATTCGGACCACGTGACTCGGGCGAGTCGTCACAGTCCGATATGGACCGTCTTCTCCTCGGTGTCGCCCTCGATGCCACTGCGGCCGAGCTCGCGCCCGATCCCGCTGGCGGCGCGTCCACCCCACGGCAGGCTCGGATCGGGGACGCCCCAACCATTCACCCACACGGTGCCGACCCGCAGGCGCTCGGTCACCGACACCGCCCGCGACAGGTCGCTGGTGTAAACCATCGCGTTGAGACCATATTTCGTGGCGTTGGCCAGCTGGACGGCCTCGTCGGTGGTCTTGAAGCTGATCACACTCGCGACCGGGCCGAAGATCTCTTCCTTCGCGATGGTGTGGTCGTTGGTGGTGCGGAAGACGGTGGGCTCGATGAAGTAGCCGGGACGGTCGAGCCGGCGGCCTCCGGCCAGTAACGTGGCGCCCTCGCCGCGGCCGATCTCGATGTAGCGCAGGATCTGTTCGGTCTGGCGCGCGTTCACGATGGCACCCATCGTGCTCATCGGCAGGAAGGGGTCGCCGATCGTGGCCTGTCGCGCGGCCTCGATGAGTCCTTCGGTGACCTGATCCACCACCGACTCGTGGGCGAGCACGCGGGTTCCCGCGGCGCAGACCTGTCCCTGGTGGTAGAAGTTTCCCATCGCGATCCACGGCATCGCCAGCTCGAGATCGGCGTCGTCGAACACCAATTGCGGTGCCTTACCACCCAATTCGAGGGTGACCTTGCGAAAGCTGTCCCCCGCCAGACTCTGGATCCCGCGCCCGACCCGGTAACTACCGGTGAAGGAGATCTTGTCGATACCGGGGTGTGCGGCCAGTGCCGCCCCCGCGACCGGCCCCAGACCGGGTACGACATTGAGCACACCGTCGGGCAGTCCGGCCTCGGCGAGCAATTCGGCCAGGCGCAACGTCGACAGTGCCGCGTCTTCGGCGGGTTTCACGACCGCCGAGCATCCGGCGGCCAGGGCGGGCGCGAGTTTCCACGCGGCGATGAGCACCGGGTTGTTCCACGGCAGGATCGCGCCGAGCACGCCGAGCGGTTGGCGGATGGTGTAGCCGAACCGACGTTGCGGTCCGAAATCCGGGAGCAGCGCGGTGGTTCCGGTGACCTTGTCGGCCCATCCGGCGAAGTGCCGGAAGGCCGCGGCGGCCGCGGGGATGTCGCCCTCGACCGAGTCGTGGAACAGCTTGCCCATCTCGACGGCTTCCAGCGCGGCGAGCGTCTGCGCATCGGCTTCGATGAGGTCGGCGGCGCGGGTGAGGATGCGTCCGCGTTCGGCTCCGCTCACGCGCGACCACGCACCGCCGTCCACCTGGCGGCGCGCGGCGCTCACCGCCTCGTCGACGTCTGCGGGTCCCGCGGCGGCGATGACCGAAACCCGTTGCTCGGTAGCGGGGTTGATCGATTCATAGGTGGCACCTTCGTGGGCGCGGCGATATTTTCCCCCGATTCGCAAGGTGGGATCGGGCAGCTGATAACGAAGGTCGGGGGTGGGCTCACTCATGGTCTCTCCGGTGGGGATCAGGCTCGGCGAATCGGCGACGCAACCCCGCCCAGGACGCGTCGTAATTCGGTTGACGGTGTGCGGCCGCGTACGCGAAGTCCGAAACCACCAGCGGCCAGCGGGTTTCGAACATCAGCGCCAGCGAATCGTTGATGCGCCGCGGCGCGAGCTCGGCGGCGCTCGCGGCCTCGAAGGTGTCGTTGTCCGGACCGTGCGCGGCCCACATGTTGTGCAGGCTCACCCCGCCGGGCAGGAACCCTTCGGCCTTCGAATCGTGCACGCCGCGCACGAGCCCCATCAGCTCGGTCATCACATTGCGGTGGAAATGCGGCGGACGGAAGGTGTGTTCGGCGACATTCCAGCGCGGCGGGAACACACAGAAGTCGACGTTCGCCTGGCCGGGGGTGTCCGAAGCGGAGGTGAGCACGGTGAAGATCGATGGGTCGGGATGGTCGAAGCGCACGGTGCCCATGGCGTTGAAGTGCGCGACGTCGAACTTGTATGCCGCGTGCGAGCCGTGCCAGGCCACCACGTCCAGGGGCGAGTGGTCGTACTCCGCCCACCAGAGCCCACCACCGAATTTCTGCACGACCTCGACCGGCCGCTGGAGATCCTCGTAGGCGGCGACGGGGTATCGGAAATGCCGTGCGGCGGCCAGGCCGTTGGCACCGATCGGACCGAGCTCGGGCAGCTCGAACGGGGTGCCGTAGTTCTCGCACAGGTAACCCGCCGCCACTTTGTCCAGCAGTTCCACCCGAAATCGCACCGCACGACCGATCACCGCGAATTCGCCGGGACCGACGAGCAGCTTGCCGAATTCGGTGTGCAGCAGGATTTGTCCGCGCTGCGGCACCAGCAGAAGCTCGCCGTCGGCGTCGGCGAAGTATCTGGTGTGCATCGAGCGCGTCGCGCGGTAGAGGTGGATCGCGACGCCTTGGCGTTGCAGTACGGACCCGTTGGCGGCGACCGTGTAGACGCTGTCGAGGAAGTCCCCTTCGGGCCAGTTGTCGGGAAGGGGATCCCACCGCAGTCGATTCGGGTCGGGCGCACCGTCCAGCGGCGCACTGCGAAAGGTGTTGTGCCGCAGCGGCACCAATGCGGGATGCTGCGCGGAAGGACGAATGCGGTACACCCAGCTGCGCCGGTTGGCGGCGCGCGGCTCGGTGAACGCGGTCGCCGACATCTGTTCGGCATACAGGCCGTTCGGCGCGCGTTGCGGCGAATTCTGGTCCGGCGGAAGCGCTCCCGCCACCGCCTCGGTGTGGTGTTCGTTGCCGAATCCAGTGAGATACTCCAGATCCGGTGCGGTATAGGTCATTTCAGTGCCACCAGTTCGTGCAGGGTGCTCCCGGTGCGACGGTCACTGCCCGCGTCGGTGTGCACCGTCAGCTCGAAGTCCGAACGGAATCGGAAGTAACCGGGGTGGCCGACGAATCGGTGCATCAGCGGTTTGATCAGCCGAGTGCGGACGAGGGGAATGTCGTCGAGCAGGTCGCGGGCGTCGATCACCGATTCGACGGTCAGGCGCAGGTCCAGCTGATCGGGAACGCACAGGTCGATGTGACTCGGATAGCAACGGCCCGCCGTCGCGTTGTAGACCGCGGGTCCTTCGGTGAGAACCGTTGTGCCGGTGGACAACAGGATCTCCTCGCCACGGGCCAGCATCACCGGCGCGATCCGCGCCGACCCGCACCCGCGCTGGGTGAGCACCACCGCGTACAACAACGAATAGTCCTCGACGTAGAGCCTGCCCCAGTGCCAGCGATCGATGATCTTGCGCATATCGCCCACACCCCAGTTGTGGTCGGCGTAGCCGCGCCCGGTGACCGTGATGACCTCGCCGTCGAGTTCGAGTCGCCCGGTGACCTTCGCGCGCGGCGCCCCGACGACCCAGCCGAAGGAATTCTTCGCGCCGAAGCGGGTCTCCCCCTGCCCCGGCATCCAACTGGGCGTCTCGTTCTCGAACCGCAGGTCGAAGCCGATACCGTCCTCGGCCAGGCGCAGGTGATGGACGGGAAGACCGTTGTCGGGGAACTCGGCGCGCGCGGTGTTGTCGCCGATCCGTACCGCACACGTTCGCGTCGAGAATTCGGTGTCGGATTCGGCGTAGCGGCGCGACACCTGACGACGGGTGCCGTCGGGCGCGTAGACGGTCAATTCCACCCACGGCTTGGCCGAGGGCAGGTCCTCCGGTCGCCGTTTGGTCAGGAACCCGACGACGATGTGACCGCTGTCGAGGTGGGCGTCGAAATACCAGTGCTCGAAGGCCAGTTTGCTGCTGGCGGCGTGTAATCCGTTGTGGTGCGGTCGCACAACGGTCAGTTCGCCGTCCTGGCGGCCGGGGCCGTTCCAGACCTCGGCGACGTCGAGGGTCTTCATGGTTGCTCCGATTCGATCGTGGTCGTTGCCGTGGCGGTGTTCACCAACAGCGGCGTTCAGCGACGCAGCGCGCCACTGGCGTCGAATTCCGCTTCCCTGCCACGCATTTGGGCGCGATACCAGTTCTCCCGATGCCGGAGCATCACCTTCTCGTGTACGCGTGCGAACGGCGGGAACAGTCGACGCGCGACCTCCGTGGCGGTGATCAACGGGAATCGGGCGAGCGGGAGCAAGATCCACGGAAAGGCGGGCGGCATCGTGTAGTGCCGCCTGGTGCCCGGCGCCATGTACATCGCGGAGTACACGGAGTTGATGCGGTAGTTGTAGATCTCGCGTATTCGAGTGAGTCCGCGGTGGCCGTCGCGAGGGGCGAACGCGGCGGGGTAGGACTCGATCAGTTCCTTGCCGTGGTCGCCCGCGTCGTAGGAGCGGGCGAGGATGGTCATGGCGAGCACGCGGAGCGCGTCCACCACCGTCTCCGGGTACCAGCGGGGACGAACGCCGAGCAGATGTCCCATGTACTTCTGAAAGTGCAGGAGCGCACGGATTTCTGAGGGGGTGGTCTGATAACCCAAGGCCCACAAGCCCAGTCCTGGCGTGACGCTGCCGCCGAGCAGGGTGAGCAATTGGTAGGTCTGGCTGATCGGCAGGCCCCACCGCTCGGTGTCCCATTCCGGATGTTCGCTCACGCGCGCACGCACCGACACGTGCATGACGCGCACCTTGAGCGCGGTCGCGCGCCCCGCCGATCCCGGTGTGAGCAACGCTCCGGGTTGGGACACGTCGATCCAGAATCTGGTGGTCTCCAGGAACCGACGCAGCGCGCTCGCGCCCGCGTAGCCCCCCGCCAGCGACAGCGGCGTCGCCACCGCGGCCTCGGTGTACATCTCCAGGGTTTCGGCACCGGCGAAGCTGAAAAGCATGGTGCCCCAGCGCCGCCAGATCGCCGCGCCTTGTTCCACGAGCTCCGGGCGCACCCAGTCGGGCACCGACTCGAATTCGGCGAACAGTGCGCGCATCGCTTCCGGCGCGTCCTGGACGGCCTCGATTCCGTCGGTCACCGCGATCTCGAGCAGTCGACGTCCCTCGGCGGCACCGGTCGGGCCGTGCATGACCTCGGCGACGAATCGTTCGGCCACGGGATCACCGGCGAACAAGTCTTCGCACAGCACGCGTGCCTGTTCGTCGGTCGGCAGCAGTTCCCCGCCGGTGATTCGCCGCACCCATCGCCGCGCGCGGGCCGCCGCGGGGGTTCGCCGTGCCTCCCAGTAGTGAAAGGCGGTGGGACACCGCGGCGGTCCCGTCGTCTCCTCCGATTTCGCTGTATTCACCGACACTGCCTCTCCTTGTGCGTGTTGGGTCCGTGCGGCCCGTCCGGCGGTCATCCGGTGAGCCCACGCTCATCGAGCCAGCCCAGCAGGCGGCGCACGAGGTCGGTCAGACCCTCGGGTTGGTCGACCAGGTAGTGGTTGAGATGAGCGAATTCGATGAGGGTGGCGTCGGGATCGCCACTGGCGGCGTGCATCTCGCGCGATTCGCTGACGAAGGCAGCTTGGTCGCCGCGCAGACACCCCACCAGGGTCGGCGCTGCGACGTTCGGGAGATCCGTGAGCGCGTCGGCATGCGTGGTACGCGTGCTCCACGTGCTCAACCAGTTTCGTGCGGTGACGAATCGAGCCAGGCCACCGGCGGCCGTGTTGGCCCTGGCCGGATCGCCGTACATGCTGCCGGGTTCCCGGTCGCTCGGATCTAGGGTGATGTCGATGAAGCGCGGGTCGGCGACGGTGCGGTGCACCACGAACGCCCGGTCGTCGCCGTCGCCGCGGGCGAGTTGTTCGCGCGCGAAACGGTCGATACGTTCGGTCCTGCGGCGTTGTGCGCGCCGGTATTCGGTGACCCACGCCGGGTCCAAGGGGACCCGGCGGTCCTTGTCGTAGAGATCGAGCAGGGAATCGGTGCCGTAGGGGTCGTTCTCTTCGAGGACGGAAGGGTCGATCCAGTGCTCGAGCACCCTGGCACGGCCGGGATGCGCGCCGACGAGCAGGAGTCCGTCTGCGGGCGTGAGCCCGTCGAGTTCGACCGGGTCGCCGGTGGGAGTCGTTGTCACCGAATGGTTTTCGGCCTGCGCCTGGTAAAATGACGCCAAGGGTCCTCCGCCACTGAAGCCGAGGAGTACCACGCGCTCGAAGTCGTGGTGCGCACGCAGCCAGCGCACGCCCGCCCCGAGGTCTTGTGCCGCCCGCTCCATCAGCAACGCGGCCTCGTTTCCGGTGTATCGGGTGTTCATCCCCATGATCGCGATGCCCTGTTCGGCGAACGCGCGCAGCAGGAAGTGCGAGAGGAAGTTGGAGGCGGGATGCGCCATGAGCAGCGCGACCCGCTTCGAGTGGTTCGACGGCAGCACCAGATTGGCGTGCAGCGTCGGGTAGTGACGACTCAGACCCGAGTGCATCTCCACCTTGCCGTCGGTGGCGGGGCGGTACGGGATTCGTTGGAAGTGTTCTTCGGCGGCGAATTTCGCGGCTGACAACAGCGGCCTCCTCTGCGCGACCATCGGTGCGATCGGGGGTCGCAACGCATGTCCATACTTTATAGTACGTAAATACGGTACTTAAAAGTATGGAATTGAGGACAGGTATGGCCGACGACCGCGAGGACGCCCCGTCCGCACCCACGGCACCCGACCACACAGGACCCCGCACCCGATCCACACGCACGCTGCGCACCGCGGCCGCCGGAGTGCTTGTCCTGGCCCTGCTGGCGACGGCAAGCACGCTGTGGTTCGGGCATCGCGAGGCCGAACACGGCCGCGCCGACCGCGCCGCCTTCCTCGACGCCGCACGCAAGACCGTGCTCGACCTGACCACGATCTCCACCGAGCACGTCGACGACGATGCCGCCCGCATCATGGACGGCGCGACCGGCCCATTCGCCGAGGACTTCAAGACCAGAACCTCGACATTCACCTCCGTGGTCCGACAGGCGCACGTCTCGACGGTCGGCACGATCACCGAGGCGGGGATCGAATCGCTCGGCGCCGACGAGGCGAAGGTGCTCGTCGCCGCCAGCTCAAAGGTCACCAATGACGCGGGCGCCCAACAACAGCCGCGCATCTGGCGCCTACGCCTGACCATGCAACGCGTCGAGGGCCGCATCCTCGCCTCGAACGTGGACTTCGTGCCATGAGCGCGGGTGATGACGCGGTGCCGGACGCGCGGCCCGCCACCGACCTCACGCAGCCTGGAAACCGGTGGCGCCTGCTCGCGGTAGGTGTCGTGGTCCTCGCGTTGATCGCCACGACGGCGACGCTGGCGGTGTTCCGTCACACCGACACCCAGACAGCGCACGCCTATGCCGACGCCGCGTCCGCCGCGCGCGACGCCACAGCCGCGATCCTGTCCTACCGGCCCGACACGGTGGCCGACGATCTTGCCGAGGCGCGCACCCACCTCACCGGTGAATTCGCCACCTACTTCGACCGATTGGGCACCGAGGTGGTGCTACCCGCGGCACGGCAACGCCACATGAGCACCACCGCCACCGTGAGCGCCACCTCCGTGGTCTCCGCCACCGACGACCACGCCGTCGCCCTCGTCTTCGCCAACCAATCCACCACAGCCGACGACCTCCCCCAGCCGAAGACGTTGTCGAGCAGCTTGCGTGTGGAACTGCGCAAGGTCGACGGCACCTGGCTGGTCAGCAAGTTCGACCCGGTCTGATCCGGGAACCCGCTCGCCGGACACGGGCCGCGGGCAGCTAACGATATTCCGGCACAACCGGAACGAGACGGCGGCATGCACGGTCTCGTCCCTGTCGGCCGCACACCTGACGAGCCGCCGGAACGTGGATCACGGCGCAGGCGCGAGCAGGTTCGCCAATGTCGGTGTCTCGGTAGCGTCGGCACCCGCCAATTCTCCTACGGCGTAGCGATTTCCATCTCTGCCGACGTAGGTCCCGCCGATGGTGTCGTAGGTGGCGATACCGGCTGCCGGGTGCGTGTCGGCCGGGTCGCTCGCTGCCGGGTGCGTCGAGGCCGGAGGGGTTTCGGGGGGCGGCGACGGCTCGTCGGCGCCGGAAGGGTTGCGGCACAGCTGTACGGTCGGTGCGCGGCGACCGGGGAATTCGAGGCACGGGAGGTTGCGTGCGCCGCGCAGGGAGCGCGGATCATCCGGTGACACTTTGCAATAGAGGTCATTCGGCGTCTCCACAGTGTCGGTATCGGCCGGTGATCTGCGTTGTTCCGGTGGCAGGAAGCCTTCGATGCACGGCGGCGGATCGCTGAGCTGGTTGGCGAAGAAGGTGTTCTGCCCAGGGTCGTCGGTATTCGGCAGGCCCGCCGATTGCGAGGCGGCGATCAGCGGCGGGTACAGCACCAGAATCTGTTCCAGGGCCGGGTTGTAGACGGCCGCAACCTGTTCCACCGTGACCAGGTTCGAGAGCAACAGCGGCAAAGTCGGACGCAGCCGCGTGAACAACGCGGTCACCTCTTCGGCGGCGGGCGCGGCCTGCGCCAGTACGCCACGCAAGTGCGGATCGGCGGCGCGTAACCGGTCGGTGAGTGCCGCCACCGACGAGGTCCACTCGCGAATCGAGTCACCGGTGGTGGTCTGGGTGTCCAGCAGCGGACCCGCCTCGTCGATCAGCGTGGCGGCCCGATCGCGCACCTCGTCGGCGGCATCCGCGAGCTGCCCGAGCGCGGTGACCAGCGCCCGCAACTGCGGCGCGAGACCGGCCACGGCGGTGGCACTTTCGTCGATCACCGTGCGGAGATCGTCGGTGCCGACGGCCGTGAGACTCGCCTCGATCCGGTCGAGGATCGGACCGACCTCCTCGGACGTCGACGCGCGCTCCCGAGGGATGACCGCGCCGTCGGAGAGAAAAGGACCACCGGCACCGCGCGGCACCAGATCCACGTATTGCTCACCGACAGCCGACATTCCGCGCACGGCGGCGTCGAGATCGACTGGCACACGGGTCGAGGAGTCCAGCGCCAGAGTCGCCTCGGCGCCGTCGTCGATGGAGCGCAATGCGGTCACCGTTCCGATGGTGACACCCCGATAGGTGACTCCAGCACTGGTGTAGAGCCCGCCACCATCGGGCAGTCGCACGACGACGGTGTAGCGGCCGATCCCCGCACGCTGTGGCAGCTGCGCGAATTGGATGCCGACGACCGTCAACGAGACGGCAGCCACCACCGCGAATACGCACAGGCGCCGCACCGGAAGACGACTGTGCGCCAGTCTGTTCCGAACGCGGGTAAGCCAACCGGCCGCACGTTTGATTGGCCGATTCATCGTGGTCCCTCCGGCACGGGCGCGACAGGCGGGTTCAGCAGATCGGGCAACGGCATCGGTCCAGCACGGGCCGGACCAGGATCGGTGTGCCCGAGTATGCCCTCCAAGCCGGTGAGCATTCCTTGCAGCGGTGTACCGAGGAGCAGGGCCTCGTCGAGCGTGCTCAGGGTGAGGTCCAACGTCACCTCACCATTGGCGTAGTCGCCGCGCACGGCGTTGGCGTAGGTGTCGATCGGGAAGGGGTAGGTGAGCAGGTACCGGGTGGAATCGGTGAGTGCCGAACCGGAATCCGCGAGTGCCGCGAGTGCCGGCTGTAGGTCACGCAATTCGGCGCCGAGGTCGGCGGCGGTCGCGCCGACCAGCCGGTCGGCGGTGGCACCGAGGTCGCCGAGGCTGGTCAGCGCGTGGGTGAGGTCTGCGCGGCGATCACGCAGGACGGTCAGAGCGGGTTCGAGCCGGTCGAGCGCGTCACCGATCTCGTCGCGGTGCACGGCCAATCGCGCGCTCATCGCGTCGACCTCGGTAATCGCGGCGACGATGTCGTCGCGCTGTCCGTCGAGTCCCCGCAGCAGGGTGTCGAGGTGGTCGAGCAGTACGCGCACGGCATCCTCGCGACCGGACAATGCCGCGTTGAGTTCCGCGCCGATATCGCGGATCTGGGCCAACCCACCTCCGCTGAGCACCAACGACACCGAGGACAGGGTTTGTTCGGTGGTCGGGAACTGACCGGCGCGAGCGAGCGGGATCAGCGACCCCTCGTGTAACCGCCCCTCGGCAGGCTCGGTGGCCGGCGCGGCGAGCGCGATGTGGGTCGAGCCGAGCAGGCTGGTCTGACCGACCTTCGCGACCGCGTTCTCCGGCAATTCGACCTCGGCCACGAGACCCACGGTCACCAGTGCGTGTTGGTCGACGAGCGCGATATCGGTGACGGTGCCGACGGTGACGTCATCGACCAGTACCGGCGAATTGCGTTCGATGGTGGACACATCGGGCATCTCGATCCGCACCGAATACGCGCCGTCACCCCGGCCGACCGTGCCGGGCAAAGGCAGGGAGTTGAGCCCACGCCATCCGCACCCGCTCGCGACGAGCACCACCGATACCGCGAGCGATACCGCGGCGACCCGGCGTGCCACACCACACATACCGCTCATCGGGGACCTCCTGGGACCAATAACTGTTCGAGCAAACCCGGCGGTGCGGGTGGTGGCACACCCTCGCTCGGCGCAGGGTCGTCGGGGACGACGGCTGACTCTCGCGGCGACTGTTCCGGAATCAACCCCCGTTCGCTGTAGACGAGTTGACCAGGCAACGCACCGACACCTCGGGACGGGTTCGATTGCAGCGGCGGATAACTCGTGGACAACAGCCCCAACAGCGGGCCGAGATATTCCACGCAATGCCGCGCGCCCTGTTGCGCGTCGCTCTGCTCGGCGGCCGCGATCGCCGAGCACACGAAGTTCACCGGGTTCGCGAAGTTGCTCAGTGCGAGCGCGGAGACCACCGAGTTATGTGCGGGCTGGTAGATGTTCTGGAGATTGCCCAGCGCCGTCGGCGCCACATGCAGGATCTGCGCGATCCCGTCCCGTTGACGCGCGAGATCACCTGCGACAGTGGCGAGTCCGTCGGCGGTGGTGCCGACCCGGTCCCGGTTGTCGGCGACGAAGCGAGTCACCTGTCCCAGTGCGTCGTCGAGTCCGGCGAGTGCGGTGTCGAGGTCGTCGCGATTGTCGGCCAGCAATGAGGTCACCGAGGCCATCCGGTTATTGATCGCCACGATCCGCGTACCGCTGTGCGACAGTGCGGTGACGAACATCTGAAGATTGCTCACGATCGACACCAGATCGCCGCGTCCCTCCGCCAGGGTGCGCATCGCCGTCGACAGGTCGGCCAATGTCTGATGCAGGGACGGGCCCTGTCCTCGGAGGTTTTCCGCCGCCGTGTCCACCACACCGCCGAGTGGCCCCTGCGGCTCCTGCGGCGTCGGGCTCATGGCCGTGGCCACGCGTCGCAGTTGGTCTTTGATCTGGTCCCATTCCACCGGGATCGCGGTGCGACCGATCGGAATCGTCGCACCCGACTCGAGCCGTGGGCCCCCGGTGTACCCGGGCGCCAGCTGAATGAACCTGGCCGACACCAGGTTCGGCGACATGAGCACCGCGCGCGCCGCGGCCGGCACCTGCTGACCCGAGTCGACCCGAAAACGCACACGCACCTTGTCGCCCACGGGGTCGATCGCCTCGACGCTGCCGACCCGCACGCCCGCCACGCGCACCGAATCGCCGCGGTAAAGCCCGGTGGCGGAGGCGAATTCGGCGGTGAAGGTGTTGCTACGCACGCGTGGCGCCACCGTGTAGGAGGCGAGGGCGAGCACTCCGAGCGCGAGCAGCAACGCGAGCACTACCGTGCGCACCCGCCGTGCGGGGTGGGCAGCGTCGGCGGAATTCATCGGCCCTCCTGCACAACGGGTTCGCCCAGTGCCGCACGGATATACGGCTCGATGATCTGCCCTGGGATGAGATTCTGGATATACGAGCTGAAGAACGGTCCACTCGCCACGGCCTCACCCAGTTCGGTCATGTACGGCCCGAGCCGTCCGATGGCCTCGGCGATGTTGTCGCTGTTGCGGCGCAGAATGTCCAGTACACCGTCGACCTGCGCGAGGGTCGGCGCCAACCGTTGCTCGTTGTCGCGCACAAGACCGCCCAACTGGGTGGCGAGCGCGCTCACGTTCGCGAACAAGGTGCTCACCGCGTCGCGGCGGGCCTGCAGTTCGCCGAGCACGGTGTTCGCGTCGCGCACCAACGTGTCGAGTTGGCCACTGCGCTGAGCCAGCACATCCGTCACGCGCCGGGCGTGATCGAGCAGGTCGCGCAGGGACTGGTCGCGTTCGGCGACGGTCGCCGACAGCCGGCCCATGCCGTCGACGGCCGCGCGCACATCGTCCGGGGTGTCCTGCAAGGTTTCCGACAACACACGCATCGACCGGGTGAGTTGCTCGGTGTCGATCGCCCCCGTGGTGTCGGTGAGATCGCCGAGTGCGTCGGTGAGGTTGTAGGGCGAGGTGGTGTGTTCGACGTCGATGGTGTCGCCGGGCCGCAACGCGCGCTCGCCCGCCGGGTGCAGTCGCAACTGCTTGGCGCCGAGCACCGTGGCGGTGGCGATCTGCGCGGTCGAATCAGTACCGAGAGTGATCGATTCTTCGACGCTGAACCGCACCGCCACCCACTCCCCCGCCAACGCGATTCCCCGCACCCGACCGCAGTCGACTCCGGCCACCTCGACCGCGTCGCCCACCTCGAGTCCGCCGGTGTCGGTGAACAACGCGCGGTAGGTTCCGTCGTTGTTCAGCAACGGCAGGGTGTCGAGGTGTGTGGTCACCACCAACAGCAGTCCGATCAGCACCGTGCCGAGCACTCCGGCACGGAAAGTGTTTCGTTCCTTACGATCTCGCATCATTTCGGTGCACACCTGCCCGTCGTCTGACCGATCAGCGGCGTGCTGACCGCCGCACCGTCGGGTGCGTTGAGCCGCAGCCGCAGCCCGCACAGGTAGTAATTGAAGAAGTTGCCGTACGCGCCGAGCCGAGTGAGCGCGGCGTAGGTGTCCGGCAGTCGTCCCAGCACGCTGTCGAGGGTGTCGGCGCCGGAATTCAGTTGCGTTGCCGTGCGATCGAGTTCGTCGACGGTGCCCGCGATCGCGGGTCGATTGTCGGCCAAGAGCGTGGCGAGGCTGGCCGCTGAGCCGTCGATGTGCTCGATCGCGGTTCCCCACGCCGCGCTGTCGGCGGCCAGGCCGGTGGCGATCTGTTGCACCTTGTCCAGGGCGCCGGAGAATTCCGCGCGATGCTCGTCGAGCCCGGACATCACGGAGCGCAGGTTGGTGATCACCTGACCGATCAGCTGGTCGCGGTCGGCCAGGGTGCTTGTCAGGCTCGCCGCGTGCGCGAGCAGTGATCGCACCGTGCCACCCTGCCCCTGGAGGACGGCGATCAGTTCACCGGAGAGGTGATTGATCTGCTCGGGGTCGAGCCCGCGCAACAAGGGTTGGAAGCTGCCGATCAGCAGATCCATGTCCAATGCGGGCGAGGTGTGTTCGCGGTCGATGGTGTAGCCGGGTGCGACCGGACGCGAATCACCCGGCCCCGCATGTAGTTCCAGATAGCGATCGCCGACGAGGTTCTGATAACGCACCACCGCGCGAGTCGCCGAGGTCGGCCGATAGGTGTGATCCAGTTCGAGCGCGACCCTCGCCCCGAACGCCGGTGTGATCCGCACCGAAGTGACACGCCCGACCTCCACCCCGGCGACCCGGACGATATCGTCCGCGCGCAGTCCGGAGGCATCGGTGAATTCGGCGTGATAATCGGTGCGGTCATCGAAGCGGAGATCGCCGAACACGACCACGAGACCGCACAGCACCAACAGCATGCTGACGACGAAGGCGCCCGTTTTGACGACAGTCGATGTCGCGATCATCGCGGCGCTCCTGGACTCGGGAACAACAGGTTCAGGATCGAACCGGGCACCAGGCGCGGACCACCGGTGTCGCCCTCGAAGGGAAAAGCCCCGATGTCGGCGACGACGAACGGCGTGGGTACCTCACTCAGCGTCACCTCGGGCAACGCACCGCAGCGTGGCCCTCCGGTGGCGCCGACGACGGGCAGGTTGTCGGGGTAGGTGTAGGGATCGGTGCCCAGCAGCAAGGTCGAACGAAGCAGCATGCTCGAACCATTACCGCCGGTCACCGGTTCGGCGAGGCGCCGCGCGCGATCAGCACCTTGCAGGAAGCAGGTGAGCACCGGTGCGTAGCGGCCGAGCAGGTCGGTAGTCGGACGCAGCAGGCCGATCGCCGAGGTGAGGGGTTCGCCGTTGGTGGTGAGGATGTCGTTGCCGGTATCGGCCATGCCGATGAGCGAAAGCAACGTTCGATCGAACCCATCGCCCTGTGCCACCAGGGTGTCGGCTGTGGTGGCGGCATTGGTGAGCCCGGCGGCGAGATCGTCGGCGGCATCGGCGTAGATGGACGCGGTCTCCGCCGTCGCACGCAGATCGTGGCGCAAGGCTGGCAGTCGTGGATTCAGTTGGGCCAACACCGCATTGGTGTCATCGATGGCTCGACCCAGGTCCGCACCGTTGCCGCGCAACGCCGCGGCGATCGCCGACAGTGTGGCGTCGAGTTTCTCCGGCGCGATCGCGGAGAGCAGTTGGGTGAGTGACTCGAATACCGAGTCGATTTCGACGGTCACCGCGGACGCGCCGATCACCGTGCCGGGCGCGATCGACCGGCCCACGCCACGGGCCGTTCCTCGCGGGTCGGTGAGAGTCAGGTACTTCTCGCCGAAAACGGTGGTGGACTTGATCTCCGCGCCCACCCCCGCGGGTACCGAGGCCACACCGTCGTGGGTCAGCCGCGCGGTCACCACCGCGCCCGCACGCGCGTCGTGCGAGATCGCGCTCACCCGCCCGACCTCGACCCCGTGATATTTCACCAACGCACCGACCCGCATCGCCAACCCGGCCCTACCCGACTCGACGGCGATCTCCACCGAATCACGGAACGAGCCACGGTAGGCGTGGTAGGTGAGCACCGCCGCACCAGCGACAGCGGCGACCAGGGCCAACGCCGCCACTTTGCGCACGACACCGAGTGCGGTCATGTCGATCACCCCGCCAAATGCAGTTGTCGGGCACTGCCATACAGCGCGAGGGAGATCAACAACGTCACTGTGACAACGCAGATCAGCGACAGCCGCACCGCACGGCCCGTGGCAAGTCCGACGCCCGCCGGACCACCCGTGGTGTGGTAGCCGTAATACGAGTGAATCAGCATGACCACCACCGCCATCGCCAGTGCCTGCGCGAACGACCACAGCACGTCGGAGGGATTGAGGAAGGTCGCGAAGTAGTGGTCGTACACCCCGGCCGACTGGCCGAGCACCAGCACGGTGGTGATCCGGCTGGCGAGAAACGCGGCAACCACCCCGAGCGCATACAGCGGAATCACCACGATGACGGCCGCCGTCAGCCGCGTGCCGACCAGGTAGGGCACCGACCGAATGGCCATGGCGTCGAGCGCGTCGATTTCCTCGCTGATCCGCATCGCGCCCAGCTCTGCCGTGGTACCCGCACCGATGGTGGCGGCCAACCCGACTCCCGCGGTGACCGGTGCGACCACCCGCACGTTCACATACGCCGACAGGAACCCGGTGAAGGCTTCGACGCCGATATCGCCGAGGGAGTCGTAGCCCTGGATGGCGACGGTGGCGCCCGCGAAGAAGGTCAGCAACCCCATGATCACCACGCTGCCGCCCACCATCGCGAGCAGCCCTGTCCCCAGGCTGATCTCGGAGATCAGCCGCAGTGTCTCACGCGGATACGAGCGCACCGCCTTGCCGGTCGAGGCCACCGAACGCACGGCGAACAGCACCTGCGCACCCACCTCGTCGATGCTGCGCAGCACACCCGACCATCGGCGCCGCAGCACATCGAGCCGGTCGATCCCGATCACGACGGCCCACTGACGGCGAGGCCGACCGAGGTCAGCACGGTGTTGGCGACGAACAAGGCCACCGCGGCGAAGACCACGGTCTCGTTCACCGCGCTGCCGACGCTCTTGGGTCCGCCGCGCACCGAAAGTCCACGGTGGCACGCGATCATGCCCGCGATCGCCCCCGAGACCGCGGCTTTGACCTCCGAGAGCACGACCTCCGGCAACCCCACCAACAGGGTGACGCTGGAGGCATAGGCTCCCGGCGAAACATCTTGCAGATACACCGAAAAGAAGAATCCGCCCACCACCCCGATCGCGCACACCGCACCGTTGAGCAGCAGCGCGACCACCGTCGAGGCCAGCACCCTCGGCAGCACCAGTCGGTGCACCGGGTCGATACCGAGCACCTCGATCGCGTCGATCTCCTCCCGAATCACCCTGGCGCCCAGGTCCGAAGCCATCGCGGTGGCCCCGGCACCCGCCACGACCAACACGGTGACCAGCGGGCCGATCTGCGTGATCGCACCGAGTCCGGCACCGGCACCGGCCAAATCGCTCGCCCCGATCTCGCCGAGCAGCGAGTTCAGCGTGAACACCACCAGCACGGTGAACGGCAGCGACATCAAGACCGTCGGTACCAGCGCCACCCGCGCGAGGAACCAGCACTGTTCGAGAAACTCCGACCAGGGGAAACGGCGGCGCACCAGCGCCCTACCGGTGTCGAGACCGAGGAGGTAGAACTGCCCCACGGCACTGGTGGCCGCGTAGGCGCCCGCTGCGGCCTTACGCACACCCCGAGCGCTGACCGTCGCTTGGTATCGGTGCGGCACATCATGTTCCGAATCCGCACTGGCCGAGGTGCGCGGTTCTTCCGGTTCCGGCGCCATCACGGCACCGTTCGGTAACGCAGCATCATGTCGTGGTCCTCGTGGTCGAGCAGATGGCAGTGCCAGATATAGCCGCGCAGCTCGTCCTCGCCCGCCGCGTGCGCGTGCCCGGCATGGGCGGTATGGGTCGCCGCGACATCGTGGCTTCGCGGAAACGGTGCGTCGGGGTCGAAGCCGAGTTCCTCGGCGGTCGGGAAGCGCACGATGACGCGGGTGACCGTTCCCCCGTCGACGCGCACCGTGTCCTTCCACCCCGCCTCCCATGGCGCGGGCGGGCGCATCGGCCCGGCGAGAAAGCCCTCCGCCGACGGCGTCCACTTGACGCCGACCTCGGGTTGCGGGTTGGCCAGCTGATAGTCGATGGTGCGCAACGGTGTTCGCCCCAGAATCCGGAAGGTCACCAGGTGGATATGGATCGGATGCGGGTCCGGGGTGATGTTGACGATGTTCCACTGCTCGACGGTTCCCTGCCGGGGCAGCTCGATCTGCGGATCGGTGAAATGCAGGTTGTTCAGCGTCATGATCGCGGGCGGGTTACGCAGTTCATACGGCTGACTGACGGTGACGTCGCGCACGACCGTGGGCTGCGCGAGCGGTGGCAGCACCTCGGGTAGCCCTCGCCCACCACGCAACCGCTCGGGTATCGGCCCGTCGAACCCGCGCCGGTCGGCGACAAGGAACCGACACAGCAACGGCATCGCCACCGCGCCGAGGATCGCCGCCTGGAACACCGGGCGCTCGTCGTTGCGCAACTCCACCGTGTCCCCGGGGGCGAGATCGGCGAAGTCGATCAGGACGTCCAGCCGCTCCCCCGGCGCGAGCCGCACCCGCGTCACCGCCACCGGCGCGTCGAGCAGACCGTGGTCGGTGCCGATCACCCAGAACCGCATGCGGTTGCCGAAGAACAGGTTCCACACGCTGAACGAGGCCGCGTTCAGCAACCGGAACCGGTAACAGCCGCGCGCGACGGTCAGCTGCGGCCACACCTTCCCGTTGACCACACCGCGGTCACCGACGGCACCGCCTTCCCACGCGCCCTCCGGCACGATCGGCGTCGACCGCAGACTCTGCTGTCCCCGCGCGTCGAAGATCTTCTCCTGCAACACCAGTGGAACTTCGAAATCGCCCGCGGGCAAGCCGATCGGATTGTCCGGTTCACCGGTATCGAATTCGTCGCGCAGCAGCATCATTCCGGCCAGTCCCGCACCGACGTTCGCGCGGGTGATACCCATGGCGTGGTCGTGGTACCAGAGCGTGCCCGCGTCCTGATTCAGCGGAAAGTCGTGGTCGAGGTGTTGTCCAGGAAAAACGAGCTGCTCGGGGTGCCCATCGCTGTGCGGCGGGGTGACACCACCGTGCAGATGTAGCGCGCAGGGCGGTGCGGTGCGGTAGGTGTCGCCGACGCCGTGCAGCGTGGTGTCCAGGTCCGCGGCGAACGGGTGCCCGGTGAGCCGATTGGTGAAGCGCACCCGCAGCCGATCACCAACGCGGTGCTCGAAGGTCGGACCGAGATAGGGCAGGTCGCCGTATCCGAAGGCCGGGACCTCGGGCAGGTCTCGGTGAAAGCGGTGCACCGTGCTCACCGCGGTCAGCTCCTGATCACCGGTGACGAACGGCAGGCGGGGCAGTTCATCGACGAACGGCGCCATCGGAGGTGAGTGAAACAGCAAGGGGCTCGGCATTTCCCGCGGCTGTGCCGACGCGAAAGCCGGGCGGGCCAACGCTGCCGCGACGCCACCGGCCACGCCGTACAGCCAGGCCCTTCGACCAAGGGGTTGCTTCATCCGCGTACCTCTCCGGAGGGCTGCGCAACCCACTCGATGCACAACCATACCTATTGGTATAGTCGACGGTACCCAAATGAATGGTGATCTCGTGTGGATATTCGTCAGATGGCTTCCGGTGCGAAGAACCGGTGAATCCCTCGCCTACGATCGAGTGGTGAATCCGACCGAACACCGACCGCGCCGATGACGGCCGAACCCACCCCTGACCCCAGCACGCGACGCTCGAAAAAGGCCGAGGCGCAACGACGTCCGCGTAAAGCGCCACGCCTGTCGTATGACGACTGGGTGGACGGCGCGCTGGCATTGCTCGCGCGCGAAGGGGTCACCGCGATCAAGATCCCGCGACTGTGCCAGGAACTCGGCGTCACCAAGGGCAGCTTCTACTGGCACTTCGACACGATCGAAGAGCTCATGAGCGCGATGGCCGACCGGTGGAGCACCGTGCAGGCCGAGGCCGTCCGCGCCATCGCCGACATCGAAACCATTCCGGTGGATCAGCGGCTGGAACAGATGACGATCAACCTGGTCGACCAGCGCACCTGGGCGCTGGAGGCCAGCATGCGCGAATGGGCGCGCACCGACCCGAAGGTCGCCGAGGCAGTACTCGCCCTCGATCACCGCGTCTTCGCCACCATCCACCAAGCCATGCTCGAACTCGGTTTCGACGAGACCCAGGCCCGGCTACGCTCCGGCGCCGTCGTCTACCTCGGCATCGGCCTCATCCACGGCCGCGACAGCTTCCCCACCCCCACCCCGTCGGAGGCGCACGCGGTGATCGACCTGCTCACTAGGACCTGATTCGCGGCAGCAGCCGATACCCGCCCATATCGACCAGGGCGCTGGTACTCCCCGGACCGAGCACAGGGGTCGGCGGTAAGCGAATGCGTCAACCAGCTCGTACTGGAACTGATCACGGAGGCCCGCGGCTCATCGACCTTCGCCGAGGCATTACGCGAAGCGGTGCCGCGCGACCACCAGGACACTGTCGCGGCGAGCCGTCGACCGCGGCGATGCCCCTTCGGATCTGGACGAGGAGCTGGCCATCGACCTCATCATCGCACCGATAGCGGTCCGCGTGCTGCTGTCCGAAGGCTCGATCGACGACGCCTAGCTGGCTCGGCTCACCCGCACGCTCACCGCCACGGCCCAGCCGAGAGCCGTCGCGGCGGTGATATCCACGCGAAGAACGGGTGCTCGAGCGATGTCCGACTGTGTGATTCCGGGGTGCGATGCCTAAGCTCGAAGGTGTGCCCGGTAAACGAGACATCGCGACCCGACGCGAGCTGACCGACGTGGCGATGCCGGACGAATCCATCGACGGCGCGGAGACGGTCGCACCGGTACTCACCTCGGTGGCGCAGGACTACCTGAAGGTCATCTGGACCACCCAGGAGTGGTCGCAGGAGAAAGTATCCACCAAATTGCTCGCCGAACGGATCGGAGTCTCGGCCTCGACCGTATCCGAGGCGGTCCGCAAGCTCGCCGACCAAGGCTTGGTGGAACACGCGCGCTACGGAGCGATCACGCTCACCGAAGACGGCCGCCGCGCCGCCATCGCGATGGTGCGCCGACACCGGCTGATCGAGACATTCCTCGTCAACGAACTCGGCTACGGCTGGGACGAGGTGCACGACGAAGCCGAGGTGCTCGAGCACGCGGTCTCGGAACTGCTCATGGCCCGCATCGACGCCAAACTCGGCTTCCCCGACCGCGACCCGCACGGCGACCCGATCCCCTCGGTCGATGGCGCGGTCCCGACCCCACCGGCCCGACAACTCAGCGACTTCCAGGCAGGCGAATCCGGCCGCGTCGCCCGCATCTCCGACGCCGACCCCGACATGCTGCGCTACTTCGACACCGTAGGCATCTCCCTCGACACCGCCATCGCGGTCGTCGAACGCCGAGACTTCGCTGGCACCATCGCTATTCGCATCGGTGCCGCCGAGGCGGCGACAGACCTGGGGAGCCCCGCGGCCGAGGCCATTTGGCTGATCAGCGGCTGAGCGCCTGGGGCGTACAAGATCACCAGGACGGTGTGGTGCTTTTTTGGGGGAAGGGTCCCGGGGTGTCCTGGTGATCTTGGTGTACTCGAGGGCTGCCGCTTGCCCGGTGGCTTGTCAGTGGGTCTCGGCGGGGGTGAGGTTCGCCAGTTCTGCTGCGCGGTGGGCGATTGCGGTGCCGAGGTCTGTGGTCGTCGATTTACCGCCGAGGTCGGGGGTGCGGATCTTGCCCTCGGCGAGGACCTCGCTGACGGCGCGGTCTACGGCGGCTGCGGCGGCGGTCTCGCCCAACTGTTCCAGCAGCATCGCGCCCGCCAGGATCTGGGCGACGGGGTTGGCGATGCCCTGACCCGCGATGTCGGGGGCGCTGCCGTGGACGGCCTCGAACATCGACGGGCCGGTGCGTTCAGGATTCACGTTGCCGGAGGGAGCGAGTCCCAGTCCGCCGGTGACGGCGGCGGCGAGGTCGGAGAGGATGTCGCCGAACAGGTTCGAGCCGACGATCACATCGAGGCGATCGGGGTGCAAGACGATCTCGGCGGCCAAGGCGTCGACGTGCATCTGACGGGTCTGCACCTGCGGGTACTCCGTCGCGATGCGCTCGAACACGCTGTCCCAGTAAGGCATCGAGTGGATCAGGCCGTTGGACTTGGTGGCCGAGCACAACCGGCCGCCCCGCTCGGCGGCGCGTTCGAAGGCGAAACGGATGATCCGCTCGCAGCCGACCCTGGTGAACACCGACTCCTGCAAGACGAACTCGTCGGGTCGGCCAGGATTGTGCGTACCGCCGATCTCGGAGTATTCACCCTCCGAGTTCTCCCGCACGATCAGGATGTCCAGGTCCTCTGCGGTCCGGTCGCGCAGCGCCGAGGTGGTGCCGGGCAACAGCCGCACCGGACGCAGGTTGACGTACTGGCTGAACGCGCGGCGCAACGGAATCAGCAGACCCCACAGCGAAACATGGTCGGGCACACCGGGAAAGCCGACGGCGCCGAGCAGGATCGAGTCGAAACCCGCCAACTGCTCGGGGCCGTCGGCGGGCATCATCGCCCCGGTGCGCAGGTATCCCTCACAGGACCAATCGAATTCGGTCCACTCGATCCCCGGCAACACCGCGTCGAGCACTCGAACGGCCTCGACGGTGACGTCGACGCCGATGCCGTCGCCGGGGATGGTCGCGATGCGGTACTGGCTCACAGTTTCACTCCGATGTACTTGGTCTCCAGGAACTCATCAATACCGGTCGTCCCGCCCTCGCGGCCGAGACCGGACTCCTTCACACCACCGAACGGCGCCGCAGGGTTCGAAACAACACCCTGATTCAGCCCGACCATACCGGTGTCCAGCGCCTCGCTGACCCGAAGACCGCGACGCAGGCTCTCGGTGAACACATAGCTGACCAGGCCGTACGGCGTGTCGTTGGCGCG
Organism: Nocardia callitridis; assembly: GCF_039543305.1. NCBI lineage: Bacteria > Bacillati > Actinomycetota > Actinomycetes > Mycobacteriales > Nocardiaceae > Nocardia > Nocardia callitridis. The sequence continues at coordinate 1,673,500 of NZ_BAABJM010000002.1, forward strand.
CGCGATCGCCTCCTCCTCGGTGTCGAACGCGGCGAGCGCGGCGACCGGGCCGAAGATCTCGGTGTGGCACAGGTCGGCGTCGTCGGGCACATCGGTGAGCACGGTCGCCGGGTAGAAGTTGCCGGGGCCGTCCACCGCCTCGCCGCCGAGTCGCACCGCGGCACCCCGCTGCTTGGCGTCGGCGACCAGGTCGACCACCTTGGCCACCGCGCCCGCATCGATCAGCGGCCCGACCACGACATCGTCTTCGGTACCCCGTCCCATCGGCAGCGCCGCGAGACGCGTGGCCAACTTATCGGCGAACGCGTCGAACACGCTGCGCTGCACCAGGATACGGTTCGCCGCCGTGCACGCCTGACCGATATTGCGCATTTTCGCCGCGAGCGCACCCTCGACCGCCGCGTCCAGGTCGGCATCGTCGAACACCAGGAACGGCGCGTTGCCACCCAGTTCCATCGAGGTGCGCATCACCGTCTTGGCGCACTGTTCGAGCAGTCGCTTGCCGACCGCGGTGGATCCGGTGAACGACAGCTTGCGCGAACGACTGTCGAGAATCATCGGCTCGGTCAACGCACCGGGGTCGGAGGTGGTGAGCACATTGACCACACCGCTGGGCACACCGACCCGGTCGAGGATGTCGGCCAACGCGAGCATCGACAGCGGCGTCTGCTCGGCGGGTTTCACCACGCAGGTACACCCGGCGGCCAGCGCGGGTCCGATCTTGCGGGTACCCATCGCCATCGGGAAGTTCCACGGCGTGATCAGCAGACTCGGCCCCACCGGCTGCTTGGTCACCAGGAAGCGCGATCCACCGGCGGGGGCCGCCATGTAGCCGCCGTCCAGCCGCACCGCTTCCTCGGCGAACCAGCGGAAGAACTCGGCGGCGTAGGCGATCTCACCGCGGGCCTCGGTCAGCGGCTTGCCCATCTCCAGGGTCATGATCAGCGCCAGCCGCTCGGTGTCGTCGAGCAAGGCACGGTGGGCGCGCATGAGGATGTCGCTTCGCTCCCGCGCCGGGGTCGCCGCCCATCCGGCCTGCGCGTCGCTGGCCGCGGTCAACGCGTCGAGGCCGTCCTGCGCCTTCGCGTCCGCGACATCGGCGAGCAATTGCCCGGTCGACGGGTCGACGACCGGTAGCGTCGCCTCCGTCGTCCGCCACTGTCCCGCGATGAACAGGCCGGTCGGCACCGTCGCTATCGCGGCACGCTCCTGCGGCCGCAGAGTGTTCTCGGTAAGCATCGGCGAAGGGCCCCTTTCCGGTTGGCACGCGCGATTTTCACACGGGGGTCGCAGCGATGACAGTGCTGCCCATTGCTGCGACCCGTGCCGCCATGTTATGCATATTGTCAACAATCCTACAACCGACAATCCTCGGTAGAACTCCACCGTGGACTGCCACCACTGCCCACTCTCCACCACTTCCCCGTGAGGCGGACCCCATGACCGAGCTTTCCCCCGCGCTGAAACAAGCCACCCCGGTGATCGTCGATCACGGTGCGGGCTGCTATCTGTACGGCACCGACGACCGCCGCTACCTCGATTTCACCGCGGGCATCGGTGTCACCAGCACCGGGCATTGCCACCCGCACGTGGTCGAGGCGGCGCAAGCGCAGGTCGCCAGCCTGATCCACGGGCAGTACACCACCGTCATGCACCGTCCGATGCAGCAGCTCATCGAGCGCCTCGGCACCGTGCTGCCCGAGGGCCTCGATTCGCTGTTCTTCGCCAATTCGGGCAGCGAGGCGATCGAGGCGGCGCTGCGTCTGGCACGCCAGGCCACCGGTCGCCCCAACGTCGTGGTCTTTCACGGCGGCTTCCACGGCCGCACCGTCGCCACCGCGACCATGACCACCTCGGGCACCCGTTTCTCCGCCGGATTCAGCCCGCTCATGGGTGGCGTGCATGTGGCACCATTCCCCACCGCCTACCGCTACGGCTGGTCGGAGGAAGAGGCCACCGCCTTCGCGCTGCGTGAACTCGACTACCTGTTCGCCACCGTCACCTCCCCCGCCGAGACCGCCGCGTTCGTCGTGGAGCCGATGCTCGGCGAGGGCGGCTACATTCCGGGCAACACCGCGTTCTTCCACGGCCTGCGCGAACGCGCCGACCGGCACGGCATCCTGCTCGTCATCGACGAGATTCAGACCGGCTTCGGCCGGACCGGAAAGTTCTTCGGCCACCAGCACTTCGACGTGCGCCCCGATATCATCACCATTGCCAAGGGCCTGGCCAGCGGCTTTCCGATCTCCGGCATCGCGGCCTCGCAGGAGCTGATGAGCAAGGCGTGGCCGGGTTCGCAGGGCGGCACCTACGGTGGCAACGCGGTGTCCTGCGCGGCGGCCGTGGCCACACTCGAGGTCATCCAGTCCGAAGGCTTGGTCGAGAACGCGGCGGTGCGCGGTGCCCAGTTGCTCGCGGGGGCGAAGGCCGCCGCGACCAAGGCGATCGGTGACGTGCGCGGCCTCGGCCTGCTCGTCGGCTCCGAATTCACCACAGCCACCGGCGAACCCGATTCCGCGACCGCCGCCGCAGCGCAGAAGCTCGCGGCCGAGAAGGGGCTGCTGCTGCTCACCTGCGGCGCCTACATGAACGTGGTGCGGATGATCCCGCCACTGATCGTGACCGAGGCCCAGATCAATGACGCTCTGGCGATCTGGTCGGAAGTTCTCGCCGAGGTCTGAACCCGGCCCAAGCAGAAAGCAGGTCAGATGGCCCGCTACATCACCATCACGCTCACCAAATCCGGCGTCAGTTGTCGAGCCCGGCTGCTCGACGAGGAAGCCCCCGGCACCTGCGGCGCGGTATGGGACGCCCTGCCGCAGGAGGCCGACGCCTTCCACGCCAAGTACGCGCGCAACGAGCTGTACACGCTGGTCCCGAGGATCAGCGCGGCCCCGCACCGGGAAAACCCCACGGTGACACCGATTCCCGGCGATGTCTGCCTGTTCGACTTCGAGGCATGGGAGATCGGTAACCCCGCGTACGGCTACGCCGAGGGCTCGGCCGCACAGCACGATCAGGGTGCGACCGATCTCGCGATCTTCTACGGCCGCAACAACCTGCTGATCAACGGCGATCAGGGGTGGGTGCCCGGCAATGTCTTCGCCACCATCGAAGATGGTCTCGCCGATATCGCCGCGGCGTGCAACGCGCTGTGGATCGATGGTGTCCGTGGCGAGACGCTCGCCTTCGCGCGCGCATGATCGCGCGGTAATCGACTCCTCGCGCACACGTAATCGGCGCCGGACCCGAATGTCGGGTCCGGCGCCGATTACGTGTGCCGAGTCAGGACGTGAGGGCGGCCTCGACGTACCTCGCCACGGCGAGTACCAGATCGTCGGAGTGGCGCGGACCCACGATCTGCAATCCGACCGGAAGTCCCGCTTCGGTATTGCCCACCGGGATGCTGATCGAGGGCTGCTGGGTGAGGTTGAACGGGTAGGTGAACGGCGTCCACTGCGACCAACTGTCGAACCCACTGCCCGGCGGCACATCGTGACCCGCCTCGAACGCGGGAATCGGCATCGTGGGGGTGATCAACACGTCGTACCCGGTATGGAAGGTGCCCATCGCGATACCGACCTCGGCGGCCACCGCGCGCGCATCGAGGTAATCGACCGCGCTCACCGTTTCGCCACGCTCCCAGACCGCGCGTAGTCCGGGGTCCACCTTGTCGCGAGAACCCTCGGGGAACTTCGCGAGCATGGCCGCCGCGCCCGCAGCCCACATCACCTCGAACGCCTCGCGCGGGTCCGCGAAGCCGGGATCGGTGGCCACGACCCGCAATTCGGCGTCGGCCAGGGTACGCATCGCACCGTCGACGATCGCCGCGACCTCAGGGTCGACATCGACGTAACCCAAGGTCGGCGAGTACGCGACGGTGAGTCCGCGTACATCGCGCAACATCTGGCCACGGAAGGTGGCGATAGTCGGCGCGAGCGCGGTGGGGTCGCGCGGGTCGGGCAGCGACAGGATGTCCATCAGCAGCGCGGTGTCCTCGACCGTGCGGGTCATCGGGCCCGCGTGCGCGAGCGGCCCGAACGGGCTCGCCGGATACAGCGGAACCCTGCCGTGCGTCGGCTTGAAACCGACGATGCCGCAGAACGAGGCGGGAATGCGAATACTGCCACCGCCGTCGGTGCCCACCGACACCGGACCCATGCCGCCCGCGACCGCGGCGGCACTGCCGCCGGAGGAACCACCCGCGGTCTTCGACGGGTCGACCGGGTTGCGGGTAATGCCGGTCAGCGGACTGTCGGTGACGGCCTTCCACGCGATTTCCGGCGTGGTCGTCTTACCGAGGAACACCATGCCGTCGTCGCGCAGACGCGCCGGAACCGGGCTGTCCACCGTCCACGGACCGTTGGGGTCGACGGCGGTCGAGCCGCGCATGGTCGGCCAGTCCTCGGTGAGGAAGATGTCCTTGATCGATACCGGCACCCCGTCGAGCAGGCCGCGCGCGTGGCCGGAATGCCAGCGTGCCTCGGAATCCTTGGCCTGCACCAGCGCCCGATCGGAATCCACCAGGCAGTAGGCGTTCACCGCGTCGTTGCGCTCGTCGATGGCCGCGAGGATCGCCTCGGTGGCCTCGACCGGCGACAGCGCGCCCGCGGCGTACGCCGAGACCAGCTGCACAGCGGTCATCGACGCGGGTTCGGTGGGAATGTTGATATCGGGGTAGCTCATAGCTGGCTCCTTCAGCCGGGCACGTACCCCAGCTCCTTGTCGACCACGTTGTTCAGCGGTCGGCCGGCGGTCCAATGGTCGAAATTCTCGGTGAACGCGGCGACGATCTCGGTCCTCCACCCGGTGAAGTCGCCCGAATTGTGTGGTGTGATGCGCACATTCGGCAGATCCCAGAGCGGATGCCCGTCGGGTAACGGCTCGGGGTCGACTACGTCGAGTGCCGCTCCCGCGATCGAGCCACTGTCGAGCGCGCGCACCAAGGCGTCGGTATCCACGAGTTCCCCTCGCCCGACATTCACAAACCTGGCGTGCGGTTTCATCGCGGCGAACGCGGCAGCGTCGAACATGTTACTGGTCTCGGGCGTGAGCGGAGCGATGGCGACGACGTAGTCGGCCGAGGGCAGTTCGGCATAGAGATCGGTACCGACGGTGCCGAAGTCCGGGTCGTCCAGGCGCTCACGCCTGCCGAGTCCGCGCACGTTCATGCCCGCGGCGCGCAACAACCTGGCGACGGCGCGGCCGATCGAGCCGGTCCCGACGACCAACGCGTTCGTTCCCGCGACCCGCTCGGACTCGCGGTGGTGCCAGTGATGGCTCCGTTGCAGGTCCAATGAGCCGGACAGATCCTTCGCGAAGGCCAGAATCTGGCCGAGCACGTATTCGGCGATGGGAGTATCGAAGACGCCGCGCGTATTGGTCACCACCACATCGCTGGCGCACAGTTCGGGAAACATCACCGGATCGACACCGGTCGACCCCATGTGTAACCAGCTGAGTCGGTCGGCCGCGTGCCACGCGCCGGGGACGGCGTCGGACTGGAAGTCGTAGACGAATAAGATATCCGCACTCCGCAATGCAGCAGCTAGCCCGGACGCCTCGGTGTATCGGACTTCGGCCCGGACGGCCATTCCGGCCGTGAGATCGGCGTCGGGCGCGCTACCACCGTGCAGGACGGTGACAATTGGGCCCTGTTCCACATTGACACAGTAAGATCACATCGTATGATTGTCAACAATCCGATCGTGTTCGGAGGACAGGCGGCTGGACGCGAGAGGGGCCGTAAGTGGAACTCAGTTTCCCGGATATCGAGGGTCCCGTCGCACAACGCGGCATCGGGATCATCGCCCCGTTCGATCTCGCACTCGAACGGGAATTGTGGCGTTGGGCGCCACTGGAGGTAAGCCTGCATCTGGCCCGAACCCCCTACGAGCCCGTCCCGGTCTCGATGGCGATGGCGGAATTGGTCTCCAATCCCGCTCACCTCACCGCCGCGACCCGAGATGTGCTGCACGTCGAGCCAGAAGTTGTTGCCTACCTGTGCAATTCAGGCAGCTTCATCAAGGGACTCGCCTATGAACGATCACTGGGCGACATCATCCGCGCCGCGGGCGCACAGGACGCGGTCACTACCTCGGGGGCACTGGTCGAGGCGATACAACATCTCAATATCAGCAGGATGTCGGTGATCACCCCCTACGACGAGATACTCACCGGCAAGCTGCACGACTTCCTCGACGAGGCGGGCTGCACCGTGGTGCGGTCCAATCACCTCGGGCTCGGCGGCGGTATCTGGAAGGTCAACTACCGCACCATCGCCGAGCGCATCGCCGCGGCCGACGACCCCACGGCCGAAGCCGTCTTCGTCAGCTGCACCAATCTGCCCACCTACGACATCATCGAGCCACTCGAACAAGCGCTCGGCAAACCCGTGCTCACCGCCAACCAGCTCACCATGTGGGCCTGCCTCGGCCGGATGAAGCTGCCAACGATGGGGCCGGGAAAGTGGCTACTGGACGTCTTCTGAGCGAAAGAGCAGACACATGAACGCAATGAACGCACCCACCGTCGGCTTCATCTACCCCGACCACGCGGCCGAGGACGATTACCCGCGCGCCGAGGCGACGCTCGGCGTGCGGCTTCCCGTCGCCCACATCTACGGCACCGACCTGCACGCGGTCCCGGAACTGCTCGACCTGGGCAGCCCGGAAAAGCTGGCACACGGCGCCGAACTGCTCGCGCCGCATCGACCAGCCGGAATTGTCTGGGCATGCACCTCCGGCAGTTTCGTCTACGGCCCCGACGGCGCACGCGAACAGGTCGAGGCGCTCGCCGCGGCCGCGGGCGTTCCCGCCACGAGCACCAGCTTCGCGTTCGTCGATGCCGCGCACGCGCTCGGCGTGCGCAAGGTCGCGGTCGCGGCCAGCTACCCCGACGACGTCGCGCGATTGTTCGTCGAGTTCCTGGCCGCCGCCGACATCGAGGTGGTCTCGATGCGCAGCTCCGGCATCGACACCGCCGCCGAGGTCGGCACCCTCACCCCCGCCCAGGTGCGCGAACTGGCACTGGCCAACGACCACCCCGACGCAGAGGCATTGCTGATTCCCGACACCGCCATGCACACCCTGGAGGTACTGCCCGAATTGGAAACCGCGTTGGGCAAGCCGGTACTCACCGCCAACCAGGTCACCATCTGGGCGGGACTGCGGTTGGTCGGCGCCGAGCCGGTGAGTGCGGAACTGGGCACACTGTTGCGCGAAAGGCATTCCTATGTCGGTGATTGAGTTCGAGCCGGTGAACCGGCAGTCGACGGCGGAGATGATCGCCGACCGACTACGCGAGGCGATCATGCGCGGCACCCTGGAACCGGGCGACCAACTCGGCGAAGCCGATCTGGCCGCACGATTCGAGGTATCGCGCGGCCCGGTGCGCGAGGCGATGCAGCGCCTGGTCTCCGAGGGATTGCTGCACAGCATCCGCAACCGCGGCATCTTCGTCATCGACCTCACCGTCGACGACGTGGTCGATATCTACCGTGCCAGAACCGCGATCGAATCCGGCGCGCTCGAACTGATACTCGACGGTCGACGCGACCACACACACGAAGCGCTCGGCCCGAGCATCGCCGAGATGACCACGCACGCCGCGACCGGTGACGCCGCAGGGGTGTCCGACGCCGATCAGGCGTTCCACGAAGCACTCGTGGACAGTGCGGGCAGCCCCCGGCTGGTGCGGGCCGCCCGCACGCTGCTGATCGAGACCCGCATGTGCCTCGGCGCCTTGCAGACCACCTACCCCGAACTCGGCGAACAGGTCCGCGAGCACGTCGAGCTGCGCGAGGCGATCGGCTCCGGCCCCGCCGAACGCGCGCGCACGCTGCTGGCCGAGCACATGGCGGACGCGGTGAGTCGACTACGTGGGCGAGTCAGCGAGCCGAGCACGCCGGTCTGAGAAGTCCCGTCCGTCTTCGGGTTCAGGCGACCTTCTCCTTTCCGCCGACCTTTGCCGCCGACCTGTCATCGGCGAGCGAGAAATACACCAGCGGCAAGCCGCGAGCACGAGCTGGGACCAGGTGTGGCCGCCCTGGGAAGACCCTGTGCCGCACCGCCGCTACGAGAATCGATGAACGGCGCGCGGCGCGAAGCCCTACAACGCCGTAGCTGAGGAAAACGCCCCGGCGAATCGGCTGAAGCGACCGACGCCGAACCTCGCCGAATGTGTGTCGGATAACACCGCGTTGCCAAGCGTCGACACTGTGCGCCCTGGGAAATGTGACGCGAATACAGGTTTCGGGCGTAGCGCTGACCGACCCTGCGCGTACCCGCTCGCCGTCGATTGCTCGGCACCTACATCCGCTCGCAGATATGCGCGATCAGCGTCGAGGCACTGCCATCGATACGCTGCGGGCCGCTTCGTCCCAGATGACCAGCCGCGCGACGACCCTCAAAGATTGGCGGGGCGAACGACCATCACCGAGGACGCGCGTTTGCCCTTCTCCTGAAGCAGAGCGATCGCGCGCCCGTCCGGATCGATGGCGGCATAGACACCGGTGCGGCCGATCGGTTCCAGCCAGCGCCCGTTGCGTAGATCGTCGGCCTGCGCCGCATCGATATCGCGATGCGCGAACGCGGTACGCACCGCCGCATCGATATTCAGGCTCAACGGCGGCTCGTCCCGATCACACGCCGTCGCCACTTCTTCCAGGGTGCGGGCATGGTCGAGGGTGAACGGGCCGACGACGGTGCGGCGCAACACCGTCAGGTGCCCACCTACCTCCAGCGCGGCGCCGAGGTCGCGCGCCAGAGCGCGCACATAGGTGCCCGACGAGCACTCCACGGCCACATCCAGATCGACGAATTCCGATTCGGGAACGTCGCGACGCGCCAGCACCTCGAAGCGCGACACGGTCACCGGACGCGCCGCCAACCGCACGTCCTCCCCCGCGCGATGCCGCGCGTAGGCCCGCTGACCGTCGACCTTGATCGCGCTCACCGTCGCGGGCACCTGGGCGATATCGCCGGTGAGTTTCTCGACCTGCGCGGCGATCTCGGGGTCGGCGAGGTGGCGCGCCGACACGGTCGACAGCACCTCCCCCTCGGCGTCATCGGTGCTGGTGGCCCGGCCGAGTCGAATGGTCGCGGTATAGGACTTGCCGGTCAAGGTGAGCAGGCCGAGTAGCTTGGTGGCGCGACCGACACCGAGCACCAGCACACCCGTCGCCATCGGATCCAAGGTGCCCGCGTGCCCGATCTTCTTGGTATGCAGCAATTTACGACAACTGGCAACCACATCGTGACTGGTCGAACCGCTGTCCTTGTCGACGATCAGCAACCCGCCGAACTCGTCCATCAGGTGTGCGCGATCGCGGTGAGGATGAATCCGTCGCTCACCTGCCACCGGCCGTCGAAGGAGGTCAACGGAATATTGCCGTCGTCGGTGTTCCCCGGTACCAGCAAGTGGCTGCGGAACGTCCCCGCCCCGCAGCCGCCACCTCGGTGCTCGATCTCGAAGGTGATGTGCGCGTCCTCGAAACCCAACCAGCGCGACGTCAGCGGGAACCACGCCTTGTAGGTGGCCTCTTTCGCGCAAAACAGCAAGCGATCGAGATACAGGTCGGAATCCGTGGTACGCAACCACTCCCGTTCCTTCGGCAAGCTCACCGAGTCGAGCACACCCTCGGGCAGTGCTTCGTGCGGCTCGGCATCGATACCAACCGAGCGGTACTGCATCTTGTGTCCGAGCGCCGCGGCACGGTAGCCGTCGCAGTGGGTGAGGCTCCCCACGATGCCGCGCGGCCAGACCGGTGCGCCCCGCTCCCCCTTGCCGATCGCGACCGGCTTCTCACCGAGCTGCTCCAACGCCAGACGCGCACAATGACGCGCCCCGATGAAATCGCGGCGCCGCTTCTCCACCGACTTCGCGATCAGCGCCTCCTCGGCCGGGTGCGCCCGGAGGTCCTCGGGATAGGCCAACAGTTCGGCGGACGCGACAGCCGAAGGCAGAATGTTCTCGATCATCGCCGACCAGCTTAGCGAGCCGACCTCGAGGGCCCGCCGACGCCGTTGGCCAGGGAGCTCACACGCCGCGGCGCCGTTCGGCGCGCTCGCGCATCTTCGTCGCCGCTTCCTCCATCTCCGGCGTCACCGTGAAGTGCCCGCCGAACGAATTCAGCGCCCCCGGCGGGTATTCCGGGGTCGGGAGGATCTGGCGCAGCAGTTTGTCCGGCAACCCGCGCCGCTGCCACTCCCTCGGGTAGCCGAGGGATACCTCCTCGAAGCGCACGCCGTCGTAGTAGGTGGTGCGCGGAATGTGCAGATGTCCGTATACCGAGCAGATCACGTTGTACTTGGTGTGCCAGTCGGCGGTGAGTTCGGTGCCGCACCACAGCGCGAACTCCGGATAGAACAACACATCGGTGGGTTGGCGAACCATCGGGAAGTGATTGATCATCACCAGCGGTGTCCCCGGTGCCAGCGCGTTCAGCCTACGTTCGGTGGCCTGCACCCTGGCGTGGCACCAGGCGTCCCTGGTCAGGTACGGCTCAGGCGAGAGCAGGAATTCGTCGGTCGCCACGACGTTACGGTCGCGCGCCACCGCGAGTCCCTGCGCCTTGGTGGTGGTGCCCGCGGGCAAGAACGAATAGTCGTACAGCAGAAACAGCGGCGCCAGGGTCACCCGACCGCCGTACTGCTCCGAACCGGCACCGGTCCAGACCGGGAACGGGTCCTCGGGAGTGATCACCCCGAGGTCGCGACACAACGCCACCAGGTGCTCGTAGCGCGCGGCGCCGGACAACTGCACCGGATCCTTGACCGTGGTCCACAACTCGTGGTTACCCGGCACCCAGATCACGTTGGCGAATCGACTGCGCAGCAGCTTCAGCGCCCAACGAATGTCATCGGTCTTCTCCGACACATCACCGGCCACGATCAACCAGTCCTCAGGAGAATCCGGCACGATCTGCTCGACCACCGGACGATTCCCCTGGTGCCCGACATGAATGTCGCTGACCGCCATCAACTTGGGTATCACCCGCTCCACCTTGGCACAACTCGGTCCGCGACGCTCCAGCGCGGGTACACACGCCCAGCCACCAGCCTGGATCAAGATCATCAGGACGCCGAGACGTCACCGTCGGCAAATAACACCCCCAAGTCCTGGTGATCGAGATTGGGGGGTGGGTGGGTGGGCGTTCAGCGTGGTACTTCGGCGCCGACGCGCGCCCAGGTACCCGAGGTCGTTCGCCAGCCTACGGCGACCAGGCGCAGCAACATGAAAGCGACGAGGCCGGACCAGATTCCGGCGATCCCCCAGTCGAACACCAACGACAACCAGATGGCGGGCAGGAATCCGAGCAGAGCCGCGCCGAGGGTGGTGGTGCGCAGGTACGCGGCGTCGCCCGCGCCGAGCAGCACGCCGTCGAGGGCGAAGACGATGCCCGCCACCGGGATCAGGACGACGAAGAACCACCACACGACATGAGTGCGCTCCAGCACCGCGGCGTCGTCGGTGAACAACGCGGGCACCAGGGTGACACCAGCGGCGAAGCAGGCGGCCAGAACCAGCGAGAAGATCTCCGACCAGCGGGTGACCCGCCGCGCCAGGCCGCGCGCACCGGCGGCGTCCCCACCACCGAGCGCAGCGCCGACCAAGGTCTGTGCGGCGATCGCCAGCGAATCCAGTGCCAGCGCAAGGAAATTCCACAGCTGCAACACCAACTGGTGCGCCGCCACCGACGCGGCACCGAATCGCGAAGCGACGGCCGCGGCCGAGACGAAACAGGCCTGGAAGGCGAAGCTGCGGGCGATCAGATCGCGCCCCAGCACCAGCTGCGCACGCATCACCGTCCAGTGCGGCGCCAGCGAAACCCGTTCGCGCACCAACGTATTCACGAACAACCCGGCCATCGCCGCCTGACCCGCGACATTCGCCACCGCCGATCCCGGCAGCCCCATCCGCGGCGCACCGAACAATCCATGCACGAGCAACGGACACAGCACACCCGAAATAGCCAGTCCGACAAGCACATACACCAGCGGCCTGCGCGTCTGCTGCAACCCGCGCAGCCACCCATTGCCCGCCATCGACAACAGAATCAACGGAATACCGAACAGGGCGATCCGCACCCACCCCAACGCCTGCTCGGCGATGTCGCCACCACCGGAGATCGCCGAGGTCAACGGCACCGCGAAAATCTGGGTCAGCAGCAGAATCAGCGCGCCGATCGCGATCGCGATCCAACTCGCCTGCACCCCTTCGGCCATCGCGCCACGCTCATCACCCGCACCGTGCCGCCGCGCCGCACGTGCCGTCGTGCCGTAGGACAGGAACGTCAACTGCGAGCTGGTCTGCGCCAAGATCAATCCACCGACCGCGAGCCCGGCCAATGCCAACGCACCCAACCGACCCACCACCGCGAGGTCGAACAACAGGTAGATCGGCTCGGCTACCAGCACACCGAGAGTCGGCAGCGCCAAACCCAGAATGCGGCGCGGACCGGCCTGCGCCGCGCGATCAGCCGCCGAAACCGACACCTCGGACGCACTCCCCTGCGCACTCGTCACCGCGACCCACACTCATCCGAGCGCGGCGACCAACGCCGCGACGATCTCAGCTTCCGCGCCGTAGGCGGTGTACCCGGCGGCGAAACGATGCCCGCCACCACCGAGCCCGGTCGCGACCTCCGACACGTCGACACCATCCGCCGCACCGGGACCGCTGTCACGCGAGCGCAACGACACCATCCACCGGTCGGCGTCGAGCCGAGATTGCTTGAACACGGCCGCGATTCCCGCCTCGGAGGTGGTGCGCACGATGTCGACGACGCTTTCCACCTCCTCCGCCCCGACCTCGGCCATGTCCTCGAGCCGCACCAACGCGTAGACCAGCCCGATGCCGTCGTGCGCATCCGGCACCAACCTGGCCGTCGACAACACCCGGGCCAACATCCGCAACCATCCGAACGGATGTGTGTCCAGCAGCACCCGCGCGATCTCCGCGCCGTCGATCCCGGTCGCGAGCAGCCGTTCGGCCAGCTCGTGCGTGCCGGGCCGCACCCAGCGGAACAACCCGGTGTCGGTGACCAGCCCCGCATACAGGCAGTGCGCGACCTCGGCGTCGATCTGCTCACCCCAGGCGTCCAACAGATCCGCGAGCACACTGGTCGTCGACACCGCGGTGGCGTCGATCAGATTGATCGTGCCGAACCTCGTGTTCGACTGGTGATGGTCGATCACCAAAGTTTCCGGCGCACCGGCCATTCGGTCGCGCAACGCACCCAACCGGCCCGCGCTGCCACAATCGACGGCGACCACGAGATCCGCCCGCTCGGGGACATCGGCGGGCCCCACCAGCAGCGAAGCCCCCGGCAACGACCGCATCGTGACCGGCAACTCGGCGGGCTCGGCGAACGACACCCGTACCGATACCCCGCGCCGACGCAACACCAGCGCGAGCGCGAGACCGCTACCGATGGTGTCGGCGTCCGGCTGCACATGGCACAGCACCGTCACCGAGCGCGCGGCCGTCAACGCCGCGACGGCCGTCTCGAAATCGGCCGTGTTCCTTGTTGTCGTCATCGACTACCGCGGATCAACACCACGTGCTTCATCATCTACCGCATGTCACTCGTCGTCGCGTTCGGCCTTGTACGGGTCGGCTTCCCCGGCGTGCGTGGCGTTGGCCGCGGCCTTGGCCACCGCGTCGTCCGCGGCACGCGCCTTGGCCAGCAGGTCTTCCATCTCCCGCGCGACATCAGGCACCTTGTCCAGCACGAAGCTCAGGGTCGGCGTGAACTTCACGCCCGTGCCAGCGCCCACCTTGGAACGCAGCACACCCCGCGCCTTTTCCAGACCCGCGGCGGCCTCGTGATAATCCGGTTCCACGTCGAGGGTTTCACCCATCACCGTGTAGTACACCGTCGCCTCGCGCAGGTCACCCGTGACCTTCGCGTCGGTGATGGTCACGAAACGCAGCCGCGGATCTTTCACCTCGTGTTCGATCGCGCTCGCGACGATCGAGGAAATCCGCTTGGCGAGTCGGCGTGCCCTGGCTTGATCTACCATGGCCGTTTCCTCCTCACTAACCCTTGTCCAGCTGTCAGTCCTCGGGTCCGAAAACCCGGCGGCGCACCGCCAGCAACTGTAACTCCGGACGCGCGGCGACGTGCCGCTCGCATTTGTCCAGCACCTCGGTCAGGTGATCCATTCCCGCACTGACCATGGCTACACCGAGCAACGACCGACGAAACCGGTCGTGCTCACCGCCCTCGGTGGTGCTCACACCGAAGCGCTGCAATTCGGCCAGAATCGGCCGGATCACCGAACGCTTCTCCTTGAGCGAATGCACATCACCGAGTAGCAGGTCGAACTCCAGTGCACCTACGTACACCCATACACCTCTTTGTGGATCCTTTTGTACGGAAAATCGACGACTACTGACCACACCGGGCCAGCCAGCATTGCTACCGACGAACCGGTGCGCGAGCCAGTGACCTAGCTCGCGCACCGCAGCGGTGGGTCGAGGTCAGTCGCGCGGCTTCTCGCGCAACTCGTAGGCCTCGATGATGTCGCCTTCCTTGATGTCGGAGTAGGTGACGGTCATACCGCATTCGAAGCCCTCGCGGACCTCGGTCGCGTCGTCCTTCTCCCGCTTCAGTGAGGAAATCGACATCGTCTCGGCGATCACTGTGTTGTCACGCAACAGGCGAGCCCTGGCATTACGCCGGACCAGACCCGAAGTGACCATGCAACCGGCGATATTGCCGACCTTCGACGAACGGAAGATGGCCCTGATCTCGGCGCGGCCGAGATCCACCTCTTCGTAGATCGGCTTGAGCATGCCCTTGAGGGCCTTCTCGATCTCGTCGATGGCCTGGTAGATCACCGAGTAGTACCGGATGTCCACGCCTTCGCGATTGGCCAGCTCGGTGGCCTTGCCCTCGGCCCTGACGTTGAACCCGATGATGATCGCGTTCGACGCCGACGCCAGGTTGACGTTGGTCTCGGTGACACCACCGACACCGCGGTCGATCACCCGCAGGCGCACCTCGTCGTCGATCTGAATACCGAGCAGCGCCTCTTCGAGGGCCTCGACGGTACCCGAGTTGTCGCCCTTGAGGATCAGGTTCAGCTCGCTGGTTTCCTTCAGCGCGGCATCCAGATCTTCCAGGCTGATCCGCTTGCGGCTGCGCGCGGCCAGTGCGTTGCGCTTGCGCGCATTGCGCCGGTCGGCGATCTGGCGAGCGATCCTGTCCTCGTCGACGACGAGCAGGTTGTCACCCGCGCCAGGCACCGACGTGAAGCCGATGACCTGGACCGGACGCGACGGCAACGCCGCGTGTACGTCCTCGCCGTGCTCGTCGACCATGCGCCGCACACGTCCGTAAGCATCGCCGGCGACGATCGAGTCACCGACCCGCAGGGTGCCGCGCTGGATCAGCACGGTCGCCACCGGGCCACGGCCGCGGTCGAGGTGCGCCTCGATGGCGACACCCTGTGCATCCATCTCCGGGTTGGCCCGCAGGTCCAACGCCGCGTCGGCCGTCAGCACCACGGCCTCGAGCAACGCGTCGATGTTGAGGTTCTGCCGAGCGGAAATGTCGACGAACATCGTCTCGCCACCGTACTCCTCGGAGACCAGGCCGTATTCGGTGAGCTGCTGACGAACCTTCTGCGGGTTCGCGCCCTCCTTGTCGATCTTGTTGACCGCCACCACGATCGGCACTTCGGCCGCCTGCGCGTGGTTGATCGCCTCCACCGTCTGCGGCATGACGCCGTCGTCGGCGGCGACCACCAGGATCGCGATGTCGGTGGCCTTCGCACCGCGGGCACGCATGGCGGTGAACGCCTCGTGACCAGGGGTGTCGATGAAGGTGATCAGACGCTCGTTCTCACCGAGGGTGGTGAGTACCTGGTAGGCACCGATGTGCTGGGTGATGCCACCGGCCTCGCCCTCGCGGACGTTCGCCTTGCGGATCGTGTCCAACAAGCGGGTCTTACCGTGGTCGACGTGACCCATGACGGTCACCACCGGAGGACGGGCTTCGAGATCGGATTCGTCGCCGACATCCTCGCCGTAGGTGAGGTCGAAGCTTTGCAGCAGCTCGCGATCCTCGTCTTCGGGGCTGACCACGTGCACGACGTAGTTCATCTCGCCGCCGAGCAGCTCGAGCGTCTCGTCGTTCACCGACTGGGTCGCGGTGACCATCTCGCCGAGATTGAACAGCGCCTGCACGAGCGCGGCCGGGTTCGCGTCGATCTTCTCCGCGAAGTCCGACAGCGAAGCACCGCGGGCGAGCCGGATGATCTCGCCGTTACCGCGCGGCAGCCGCACGCCGCCGACGGCGGGAGCCTGCATCGAGTCGTACTCTTGCCGCTTCTGCCGCTTCGACTTACGACCACGACGCGGGGCGCCACCGGGACGACCGAACGCGCCAGCGGCACCGCCGCGGCCACCGGGACCACCGGGACGACCGCCGCCGGGACGACCACGGAAACCACCGGGAGCACCCGTGGGAGCGCCACCACCGGCACCGCCACCGGGACCACCGCGGTAGCCACCGCCACCACCACCGGGACGACCGCCACCACCGGGGCCACCGCCGGGACGACCGGGACGACCGCCGCCGGGACCACCGGTACCGCCGGGGCGTGCCGCACGCGAAGGCATCGCGCCGGGATTCGGACGGGGCGGCATCGAGCCGGGGCTCGGCCGAGGACCGCCGCCTGGCCTCGGGCTACCGCCTGGGCCGGCCGCGGGACGTGCACCCTGCGCGGGACCGGGACGAGGACCGCCCTGGGCCGGGCCGGGACGAGGACCGCCACCCTGCGCGGGGCCGGGACGGGGACCGCCTTGACCTGGGGCAGGACGCGGAGCCGGACGCTCGGGCGCCGAGGAGTACGGGTTGTTGCCCACACGCGGCGTCTTCGGGCCGGGACGCGGTCCCGAACCACCAGGACGCGGTGCACCCTGCGCGGGCGCGCCGGGACGCTGCTGTTGCTGCGCGGGACGCTGCTGCTGCCCGGGACGCGGAGCACCCGGCGTCGGCCGCGCGGGGCTCGGAGCTGAACTGGCAGCAGGTGATTCGGCCGAAGTGGCCGACGCCGCTGGCGCCGACTGTTCCGGTTCCGGCGCCTTGGGCGCAGGACCGGGACGGGCCGCGGGGCCCGGCTTCACCGAAGGGGTCTCGCCGGTCCGCGGCGGTGTGGTTGTCGGCGTCGAATCCGCGGCCGGAGTCTCCGTCGACTCCCGTGTCACCGGCGCGGAAGGACGGGGGCCGGGACGCGGGCCGCCGTTGCCCGAAGGCTTGGCGCCGGGACGCGGCGAAGGGCCGGGACGGGCGCTGGTTTTGCTGCTGCCGTTTCCGGGAGCGGACTTCGTGCTGACCGATTCACGCAGCCGACGCGCGACGGGTGCTTCCACCGTCGAGGACGCCGACTTCACGAACTCGCCCTGCTCCTTGAGCTTCGCGAGTAGTTCCTTGCTCGTGACACCGAGTTCTTTGGCCAACTCGTGCACGCGGGCCTTGCCTGCCACTGCTCTCCTCACTGAGAGGTCGAGCAGCACCGCCGTTGAGGAAACGGGGGCCCGCACGACCTCGGGTTATCTCCGATGGACGTTCATCGCTGGTACTTCACGGTGTGCTCATGAGTGCTCGTGCCTGTTCTCGAGGTAATGCTCCAGGGCTGAGATATCCAGATGTCCGGACACTCGTAGTGCTTTGCCGAATGCTCGGCGCCGTTCTGCCGTGCTCAGACAAGACGAAAGGGGGTGCAACCAGGCACCCCTCCCGGAAAGTCTGTGCCGCGGATCAGGAACGATCGCGACGACCAGGGAACCATCTGCACCGTCTCCGGCTGTGTGCTCCCGTGCCACGATCCGCAACAGATCGACGGCCAACTCGCGCTTTCGACATCCGATACACGTTCGCACCGGAGCCGCGCGGCGCGTACTCGTCGTAGACGCCGGGTGCTGCTCGTCGGTGCGTTCGGGCAAAGAATCCGAAGACTCGGGCTGAACCTCAGACCACTCTACCGCTGCCGAGGGTCGAACACCGAACCGCGTCCCTGTCGAAGTTACGAACATGTCATCCCGAACGCCCGATTCGGGAGGCGGACCCGGCTCCCCGCGACCGGAATCGGCCCGTTCGGCGGGGGTCAACTCCGGTTCGCCTCGGTCTCGACCGAGTCATCGATATCCGGTGCGGCATCGCTGCGAATGTCGATCCGCCACCCGGTCAGACGCGCGGCCAACCGGGCGTTCTGACCCTCCTTGCCGATGGCGAGCGAAAGCTGGAAATCCGGCACGACCACGCGGGCGGCACGGGCATCCGGATCGACGACGGTCACCGACACCACCTTCGACGGCGACAACGCGTTGCCGACGAACGTCGCGGGGTCTTCGGCGTAATCGATGATGTCGATCTTCTCGCCCGCCAGCTCGCTCATCACATTGCGCACCCGCTGACCCATCGGCCCGATACACGCGCCCTTGGCGTTGACGCCCGCCACGGTGCTGTGCACCGCGATCTTGGAACGGTGGCCCGCCTCCCGAGCCACCGCGACGATCTCCACCGAACCGTCGGCGATCTCGGGAACCTCGAGGGCGAACAGTCGTCGCACCAGATTCGGGTGCGTGCGCGAGAGCGTGATCTGCGGACCGCGCGGACCGCGCGAGACACCGACGACGTAGCACTTGATCCGATCGCCGTGCTCGTAGGTCTCGCCGGGCACCTGCTCCGCGGCGGGTACCAGCCCTTCGGCCCCGTTGGCCTCGCTGCCGATGCGTACCACCACGGTGCCACGCGCGTTGGCGCGCGAGTCACGTTGCACCACACCGCCGACGATGTCGCCTTCATGGGTGGAGAACTCCCCGAAGGACTTCTCGTTCTCCGCGTCACGCAGCCGCTGCAACACGACCTGGCGCGCGGTGGTCGCCGCGATCCTGCCGAACCCCTCCGGGGTGTCGTCCCATTCGGAGATCGTGTTGCCGTCCGCGTCGACCTCGCGGGCCATCACCCGGACCACGCCGGTCTTCTGGTTGATGTCGATGCGCGCGTTGGGCTCGTGACCGTCGGTGTGCCGGTAGGCGGTCAGCAGCGCGGACTCGATCGCGGAGATCACGGTCTCGATCGAGAGACCCTTGTCGGTGACGATCGCGCGGAGGGCTTCGATTTCGATATTCATTCCACGATCCCTTCGGTCGAATCGGTTGCTGGTACTGAGGTGTTCGGTCGTGCGGGAGCCGAATCATCGACCGCCACAGGTTCTTCGGTGCCGGGACCGGGTCGGCCGGGTGCCACGCCCCCGGCCAGCTCGAGTTCGCGGCCGCTGGGCGGAGAGAACTCCACCTGGACGACCGCCTCGGCGATGTCGGCCAGCGGTATCGGCACCCGATGCGGGTTGCGTTTGCCGCCGAGGACCAGCGCCACCGTCTCGCCGTCCAGCGCGCCCACCCTCGCTTCGAAGGACACGCCGTCGACGCCGGGCACGGTCGCGCCCTCGCGCAGGCGAACGAGTACCTTGCGACCGCGCGCCCGCTGCCAATGCCGCGCGGCGGTCAACGGACGGTCGACGCCGGGGGTGGAGACCTCTAGCAGGTACGGCGTCTCGCCGAACTCGTCGGCCTCGTCGAGAAATTCCGAGAGCTGCCTGCTCAGCGCCGCGAGGGTGTCCAGGTCGGAGCCGCCGTCGCTGTCCACGATCACCTGAACCTTGACCGACTGCGCGCCGAACTCGTCGTCGTCACTGCTCGCCTTCGACCCCTTGGACCCCTTCGACCCCTTGGCCGTGATCTCGACGCCCTCGAGGTCGAATCCTCGTCCTTCGACGAGTCCAGCAACGAGCTGGCTCACCCTCTCCTCTGTCGGCTGCGGCATGGGCGACTCCTGGTTCAGTTGTAACGGTGACGGCGGCGGGCGGGGGAACGCGCGACAGAGCAAATATCTCTGAGCAAATTTCTCTGACGGAAGCTCTAGCGTAACGCGCCAAGGGAGTGTAATGGACCGCCGGAGGACCGGAGCGCGCACCACTGGCGGTCAGTCACCGAGCATCTCATGGGGTCTGGCACGATGGTCGAGTGCCAATCCGCCTGCCTGCCCGGTCTCCTCGAGGGCACTCACCCGGCGTTGCCGCCGATCCGCTGGATTCACGCTGGTCGAGGCTGGATCGTCGGGCCGCGCTGCGCCTCACCGGTGGTGCGACGATCGGCGTGCTCGCCCTCGGCACGGCGGTCGGTTGCGCCGCCGACGACACCGTGCACGACCCCGATCCACTTGCGGCACAAGAAATCCTGGCCCGCGCCGACGCGGATGCCGCGACCGCGGCGATCACCCTCGAACCGCAGCGGCACGCCGCGTTGAACGCGATCGCCACCGAGCGCACCGCACACGCCGACGCGCTGAAGGCCGAGATCGACCGTGTGATCGGCGTTTACGGCGACGGAACAACTCCCGTGCACCGCACGCGGACCGCCACAGCACCCGGCGCTGCACCGAATCCCGGTGCGACACAAGCATCCTCACCCGCACCCGACCAGCCGCCGAGCCTCGCGGCGGTGCGGGCGCGCCTGACCGAATCACAGCGGTCGGCGGCCGACCTCGCCGCGGGGCAGTCCGGTTACCGCGCCGGACTATTGGCCTCGATCAGCGCGGCCTGCGCCGCAGAGGCAGGAGTACTGCTCGCGTGACCGATGCCGAACGCACCGCCCTCCTGGACGCCTTACGCGCCGAGTACAGCGCCGTCTATGCCTACGGCGTCATCGCGGCCTACGCCTCCCCCGAACGCGTGCGCGTGGTCGCCGAGCACACCGCCGCGCACCGCGCCCGCCGCGACAGCACCGCCGAGGCCCTGGCCGCCGCCGGTATCACCGTCCCCCCGTCGGACGCCGCCTACACCACACCGTTCCCGGTGGACGATCCCATCCCAGCAGCCCGCCTGGCCGTCACTGTGGAGACCGACACCGCAACCGCGTGGCGCGCGGTAGTGGAACGCGCCGACACCGCACCCACCCGCCGCACGGCCACCGACGCCCTCACCGAAGCGGCCGTCCGACTTGCCACCTGGCAGTCAATCCTCGGCACCGCTCCCGCCACCACCCCTTTTCCCGGCGGCGAGTAGCTCGCGCTCCCGCTGGGAGCGGGGCCGGGGTAATGCGCTGGAGCAGCCTGTAGCGCGTAGATACACGGACAAACCACGGGGGTACGCGAGCAGCCCGACGGGCGCGGGGTACGCGAAGCGACCCGCGAAACTGCGGCGCGGCGAGTTACGCAGTGTGGGGTGACACGCGCAGCCGAATCACGAAGTCGCGGTGTGGCATACGGAGTCCATACCAACGCAGCGCGGGGTGATACGCGGGGGCGAGGAACTCCTCGCTGTGTTTATTGGCGGCTGGCGCCGCGTGGTTCGCGGCCCTGAGTCTCGCTGTTGAGTACCCGTTTCTTGCTCCTGCGTCGCCTACGAAACGGGCACTCAACAGCGAGACGGCCGCGAACTTACCGTACCGGTCTCGCTGCGCTCGGAACACGTGTTCAGGCAGCTCGTAGGGAGGGGCGAGTTGGGTACAGGCGGTGGCGGTTTCACCGGGCAGCCGAGGCGCGCGCCTACGAAACCGGACACCCGCGCAGCGAGACGACCACGAACTAACCGCACCAGTCTCGCTGCGCTCGGAACACGTGTTCAGGCAGCTCGTAGGAAGGGCTGAGTCGGGTACAAGCGGTGACGGTTTCACCGGGCAGCCGAGGCGCGCGCCTACGAAACCGGACACCCGCGCAGCGAGACGGCCGCGAACTTGCCGTGCCGGTCTCGCTGCGCTCGGAACACGTGTTCGGGCGGCTCGTGGGGAGGGTTGAGTCGGGTACGGGAGGTGGCGGTTTCACCGGTCTACGGGATCGGGTGCCTCCGAGATCAGCGGGACATAGCGGTGCGCTTTGGCGGTGTTGGCGCCGTGGTGTCCTGATGACGGGGTGGGTAATGGGGGTGGAGGCTTGGGTTTGGTTAGGGGCGGATTCGGGTGATTAGGGCTTGTGCGGCGGTTTCGGCGGGGAGGTCTTCGGTGGCGCCGGTGAAGCGGTCGCGCAGTTCGACCTTGCCTTCGGCCCAGCCTCGGCCGATTACCAGTACCAGGGGTACGCCCAGGAGTTCCGCGTCCTTGAATTTGACGCCGGGTGAGGCGGTGCGGTCGTCGAGGAGTACTTCCAAGCCCTGGGAATCCAGGGTGGCGGCGACCTGTTCGGCGCCCGCGCGCGCGGCCGCGTCCTTGTTGGCGATGACGACGTGCACGTCGAAGGGGGCGACGTCGGCGGGCCAGCGCAGGCCCTTGTCGTCGTGCAGTTGTTCGGCGAGTACGGCGACCATGCGGGAGATGCCGATGCCGTAGGAACCCATGGTGACGCGCACCGGCTTGCCGTTTTCGCCGAGTACGTCGATCTCGAACACATCGGCGTACTTGCGGCCGAGCTGGAAGATGTGGCCGATCTCGATGCCGCGCGCGGACACCAGCGTCCCGTGGCCGTCGGGTGAGGGGTCACCGTCACGGACTTCGGCGGCCTCGATGGTGCCGTCGGGGGTGAAGTCACGTCCGGCGACGAGGCCGACGACGTGCTGCCCCGAGCTGTCGGCCCCGGTGATCCACGCGGTACCTGTGGCGACTCTGGGGTCGACGAGGTAGCGAACACCGTTGGCCTGCAACGACTTCGGTCCGATGTAACCCTTGACCAAGAAGGGGTTCTCGGCGAAATCGGCCTCGGTGAGCAGCTCGACCTCTGCCGGTTCGACGGAGGCGCCGAGCCGTTTGTCATCGACCTCGCGGTCGCCGGGGATGCCTACGCCGAGAATCTCGGTTTTGCCGTCGGGGTGGCGCAGCTTCACCATGACGTTCTTCAACGTGTCGGCGGCGGTGACAGCGCGCCCGAACTGTTCGGCGATCCCCGCGCCGTTGGCCCACTCGACCAGGGTGGCGATGGTGGGGGTGGCGGGGGTGTCGTGCACGACGGCCGCGGGCTTGTCGTCGACGGACTGCGGCGCGGGCGCCGGGGTGACCACGGCTTCCACATTGGCCGCGTACCCGGATTCCAGGCTGCGCACGTAGGTGTCCTCACCGACCGGGCTCTCGGCGAGAAATTCCTCCGAGGCGCTGCCGCCCATGGCACCCGAGGTAGCCGCGACGATCACGTAACGGATGCCGAGGCGCTCGAGGATGCGCTGGTAGGCGGCGCGGTGCGCGGCGTAGCTCGCTTCGAGGCCCGCGTCGTCGAGGTCGAAGGAGTAGGAGTCCTTCATCACGAACTCACGGCCACGCAGGATGCCCGCACGCGGACGTTCCTCGTCGCGGTACTTGGTCTGCACCTGATACAGCGTGACGGGTAGGTCTTTGTAGGAGCTGTATTCCGACTTGACGGTGAGCGCGAACAGTTCTTCGTGGGTGGGACCGAGCAGCATGTCGGCGCCCTTGCGGTCCTTGATACGGAACAGGCTGTCGCCGTATTCGGTCCAGCGGTTGGACGCTTCGTAGGGTTCACGGGGCAGCAATGCGGGCAGCAGGATCTCCTGGCCCCCGATCGCGTTCATCTCCGCGCGCACCACGTCCTCGACCCGTCGTAAGACCCGCAGTCCCAGCGGTAGCCACGAGTACACCCCCGGCGCGATACGGCGCACATACCCGGCGCGCACGAGCAGCTTGTGGCTCGGCACCTCGGCGTCGGCGGGGTCGTCTCGAAGGGTACGAACGAACAATCGGGAGAGGCGGGTGATCACGGAAGCACAGGGTAGTCGCTGGCCGTACGCTGATCACAACGCATTACCGTATTCCTTCGTGCTGGTCGTGCTTCCTCCCTCCGAAACCAAGTCCGATGGCGGCAGTGGCGCTGCGCTGCACCTGGATTCACTGGCGATGCCGCAACTCACCGGTGTGCGTGCGCATCTGATCGAGCAGGTGGTGCGGTTGGCGGGCGACCGGGAAGGTTCCCGGACCGCACTCGGCCTCGGTAAGGGCGCCGACGCGGAGATCGCCCGCAACGCGACCTTGCGCACCTCCCCCACCCGTCCCGCACTGGAGCGCTATACGGGCGTGCTGTACGACGCGCTGGCGGCGCACGCGTTCACCAAGACGCAACGGGCGAAGGCCGACGCCAGGCTCGCCATCGGCTCCGCGTTGTTCGGCGCGGTCCGCGCGCGCGACCCCATCCCCGCCTACCGCTTGTCGGGCGGCTCGAAACTTCCCGGCCTGCCGACACTTTCGGCGTTGTGGCGCGACGCGCTCGCCCCCGCACTGCATGCCGAGGCGGCGGGTGAACTGGTGGTGGACCTGCGCTCCGGCATCTACCAGCAGTTGGGTCGAGTCCCCGACGCGATCACGGCGACCGTGCTCACCGAGCAGCCGGACGGGTCACGCAAGGTCGTGAGCCATTTCAACAAGCACCACAAGGGTCTGCTCGCCCGCGCACTGGTGCTCACCCGCGCCGAGCCCGCCGATATTCGCGGGATCGCCAAGATCGCGAACACGGCGGGTTTGCGTACCGAGATCGCCGCCCCCACCGAATTGCTCGTATTGACCTCGTGAACCGGAATGCGGTGGCCGCCACGGATGTTCCATCCGAACGTGACCACAACAGCTGAGCTATCCGAAGAACTGAAGAACTACATCGATGAGAACCGGGTGTTCGCCACCGCGGCCACGATCGGCCCGGACGGGCAGCCGCATCTGACGGTCATCTGGTTACTCCGCGACGGCGAGGATCTGCTGTACTCCACCACCACCAACCGTCAGCAGGGCAAGAACCTCGCCAGGGATCCCCGCATCTCGATTGTGGTCAACCCGCCGGAAAATCCGTACGTCTACGCCGAGGTTCGCGGGACGGCCACCCTCACCCCCGACCCGGAACTCACACTGGGCAATCAGCTTTCGATCAAGTACACGGGTAAGCCCTACGCCGAGTTCAACCCCGATTCGGTGAACGACGGGCCGAGGATCATCGTCCGGATCACGCCCACCAAGGTCACGGGCCGGCTGTAACCGCACCGACCACGCGGCACGGCCCGGCGGATTCGCGCCCGGGCCGTTTCGCCGAATGCTCGTGCGAGCCGCACGGGCTCATACCTGCTGCGCCTCGTCCTGCGCGCTCTGCGCCTGCGCCAACTCGCGTGGCGTGAACCGCAGTGTGACCGCGACGATTCCGGCGAGGAAAGCCAGCAACGCGCACATGAAGAACACCAGCGTGTACCCGCTGCCGAGCGCGTCGAGTTCGGGCAACGTCATGTCCTCGGCCTTGCCGGTGCGTCCGCCCAACGACAGCGTCCTGGTCGCGGCGATGGGGGTGAGGAGGCCGATGGCGACGGGTGTCGCCAGGTTCATGAACATTTGGCCCACCGCCGAGAGGGGCCCGATGTTGTCGGCGGGTACGCCGACCAGAACGCACAGCGGGGCGAGCACCATGGCCATGCCGACGCCGAAGCCGATGATGATCAGCAACGGCAACAGCGTCGTCCAGTACGACACGTCGCGGCCCATCGTCGACCCGAACAGCAACCCGATCCCGAGTACGACGGCGGCCCCGAGCAGCAACCAGCGGGGCGCGATGTGCATCGCCGCCTTGGACGCCGCCGCACCACCGATACCGATACCGATGGTAAACGGGATTCCGGCGACACCGGCGTGCAACGGGCTGTAGCCCACCACGTTCTGGAGGAATTGTGCGACGAAGAACGTCATAGCGCCGAGCACGCCACCGGAGAGGAAGATCAGCACGAAGGTGGCGACCCGGTCGCGGCTGTCGAACAGCGACAACGGCAACAGCGGGTCCTCGACCTGTCGTTCCAACACGATGAACGCCACCAACAGCGCGACACCCGCGACAACGGAGCCGATGATCAGCGGGTTACCCCACCCCATCTCGGGCCCCTCGGTCGCGCCGAAAACGATGGCCGCGCAGGCCAGGGTGCCCAGGATCGCGCCGCGCACATCGAGTCCGACTCGCTCGTGCTCGGTGTCCTTCAGGGTGTAGACCGCACCGAGGACGATCAGCGCACCGATCGGAACATTGATCAAAAAGATCCAGCGCCACGACGCTTCGGTCAACGCTCCGCCGACCACCAAGCCGCCGACCGACCCGATGCCGACCATCGACCCGACGACCGCGATCGCCTGATTGCGCGCTTTGCCCGGCGCGAAAGTCGTTGCCACCAGCGCGAACGCCGTCGGAGCCGCGATAGCGGCGCCCGCACCCTGCAGGGCGCGCGCGCCGAGCAACATGCCTTCGTTCTGCGCGAGCCCGCACAGCAGCGAGGCGAAGGTGAACACGGCGACGCCGCCGATGAGCATGCGTTTGCGCCCGAAAACGTCACCGAGACGTCCACCGAGCAACATGAGCCCGGCGAAAGTGAGTCCGTAAGCGGTCACCGTCCACGCGCTGCCCGCACTGGTCAGTCCCATCTCGGCCTGCAATCGAGGCAGGGCGAAAATCACCACGGTGCCGTCGAGCACGACCATCAACTGGAGCCCACTCAGGACCAGGATGGGTAGCCCGAAGGCCCGCTGCGTGACCCGAGACTGCCTCGTCGCAGCGGAATCTTGTAACACGGGGAGTGACTGTAATTGAACTGTCCCCTGTCACAGCCGGGGTCGCGAACACCTGCGACCAGGTCACTGCGGCAGCATCGACTTATTGTGACACCGCACCGAATCCGGGCAGCGCGAAGTCCGCGGTGGGCCCGATCACCACGATCGCGGGCGGTCGAATGTCCTCGGCACGCACCCGCCGCGCGACGGTCGCGAGGTCCGCGCGCAGCACCCGCTGGGTGCGGAGCGTGCCTTCCTGAACGACGGTGACGGGGGTGTCGGTGGCGCGACCGCCGTCGATCAGCGCGGTCGCGAATTGTTCGATGCGCTCCACCGCCATCATGAGTACGAGCGTCCCGCGCAGCTTGGCCAGCGCGGGCCAGTCGACCAGCGAATCCGGGTGATCGGGCGCGACGTGCCCACTGACCACCACGAATTCGTGGGTGACGCCGCGATGGGTAACCGGGATTCCGGCCGCCGACGGCACGGCGATCGGACTGGTGATGCCGGGGACCACGGTGACGGGAACACCGGCGTCGACACACGCCTGCACCTCTTCGTAGCCGCGGCCGAACACGAACGGATCGCCGCCTTTGAGCCGAACCACGAACTTGCCCGCCTTGGCGCCCTCGACGAGGGCGAGGTTGATCGCCTCCTGCGCCATCGACCGTCCGTAGGGGATCTTGGCGGCGTCGATCACTTCCACGTCGGGCCCGAGTTCGGCGAGCAGTTCCGCTGGCGCGAGCCGATCGGCGACCACCAGGTTCGCGCGTGCGAGCAGGCGTCTGCCGCGCACCGTGATCAGGTCGGGGTCGCCGGGTCCGCCGCCGACCAGCGCGACACCCGGCGCCACCGGGATCGAATCATCGCCGACCACACCGGATTGCAGTGCCTCGAGCAGCGCATTGCGCACGGCCGCCGAGCGTCGATGTTCGCCGCCCGCGAGCACACCGAGGGTGAGTCCGTCGTGTCGCGCGGTCGCCGGGGTCACCGCGGTACCGAGCCGGGCGATGTCGGCACGCACACAGAACACCCTGCGCCGCGTGGCTTCCTCCACCACCGCGGCATTGGTGTCGGGTTCGTCGGTGCAGGCGATCGCGTACCAGACGTCGTCGAGGTCGGCGTCGGTGTATTCCCGCAGGACGAGGCTGAGCTGCCCCGCAGTGGCCATCGCTTCGACGGCGGGGGTCACGGTGCGGCTCACCACGTGTACGTCGGCACCCGAGGCGATCAACAGCCCGAGCCGACGCTGGGCGACCGACCCACCCCCGACCACCAGCACCTTACGTCCGACGAGATCGAGCCCGACCAGGTAGTTCGGATCCCCGGCCTGCTGTTCTTGCGCGGTGTTCGAGGTATTCGGCACAAGGTTCGAGCCTACGGGGCGCGCAAGCGGGAGCGGTATCCGACCGGCCGGTGGGCCGTTCCCGGGTGGTTGACGACCGGACGCGCCGGCGATCTCGGGTTGCGAGGTGTGCGACACGCGCGTTCGGGTGCGGGATCAGGTTTGCGGTGGGGCGAGTGAAGTGCCTGTGCGGTGGGGGTTCGGGGGGACGATTCGGGGAGTGACACCGGGATTGGCGGCATGGGGGTGGCGGTTGCTGTTTCTATACTCGTGCGTATGAATCGATGGGGTCGGAGTGTTCGAATCATGGTTGCGGCAGCGGCATTGGCGTGCGTGCCCGCGACATTCGGGGTAGCGCAGGCTGATCCGGCACCCTATGTGCCGACGGCCGGGATCGAGTCGAAGTATTTCGCGGACGGGCCGTCCGCGGTCACCGAGCGGCTCGGCATCGGTTGCTGTGACGCGACCGGCGCCAGATACGACCTCTGGTATCCCAGCGATCTGGAGTCCGGCCCCGGTCGCCACCCGATCATCCTGTGGGGCAACGGGAGCAATGCCGTACCGAGTCAGTACACACATCTGCTGCGACACCTGGCCTCGTGGGGTTTCGTCGTGATCGCCACGGAGAACAAGAACACCGGCAGCGGCGCCGAGATTCGGCAGTCGCTGGAGTTCCTGCTCGGCCGCGAGCAAGACCCGTCGAGTGTGTTCCACGGCAAGCTCGATCGCGGGGCGGTCGGCGCGATGGGGCATTCCCAGGGCGCGACGGGTGCGGTCAACGCGCTGCGGGATTCCGGCGGCGCGATAAAAACGGCTGTGCCGCTGGAACTTCCCTCGCAGGCACTGTGTTCCTCCGGCGGCACCTGCCCCGACACCCGACAGCTCACTACCGGTTCGTTGTTTCTGGTCAACGGCTCACGGGACGGGATATCACCGTCGAATCAGCTGCTGCCATGGCAGGTAGTCGGCCTGCACTCCAATCGCGCCTACTACGAGGCGACCCCACCGCAGGTGCCGAAGGTGTGGGCCACCTACAACGGCGCCGACCACAACGACCCGCAGGGCCAACCGGATTGCGGCGCCGCCTCCAACCCCTGCGGCGTCGGCGTCTTCGGTTACCTCGGCTACCCGACCGCGTGGCTGCGCGCACAGCTCACCGGCGACCCCGAGGCCCGCTCCGCGTTCCGCTCCGGTGGCGAACTGTTCGCACCGAGCCCCAACTGGAGCAATCAGGTCAGCACCCTGTGGGGCTGACCCCCGATCACCGTCGGCACCGGACCGGGCGCGGCTGATCGCGGGCAAGCCCGCTCAGCCGCCGAAGTTCGGCACGTCCTGAACCCAGTGGAAGGCAGGGCCTTTCAGCGGGAAGGTGCGCACGTCCACGTGCTCCAGGGTGACCACCGCTTGCGCTCCGTCGAGGTCGCCATCGAGGGTGAGCTGGTCGGGTCTCGGCTGGGTGAAGCGGAACTCGCCGAGCCTGATGGGCGCGGCATCGGGTGTGGTGGGCTGGCTCGACAGGGTCAGTGTTTTCGCTTCGCTGTCGACGGCGGCGACGGCCGGTTCGAAAGACCCGTTCATGTGCTGAATCGTCGTGCCCGACTTGTCGAATATCACGCGCTGCCAACGGTTCTCGTCGGTGGTCAGGGGCGCTACCTGCACGCCGTCGACGGTGTAGTCCCGCACCGCCCAGATCCCGTAGAGCGGTGGCTCGGGCATACCCCCGCCCCACTCGTCCCAGGCCTGCCCATCCAGCCATGCCGCTGAGGCAACCACCCAGATTCCCAACGCCACCTGCACACTCGCCGCGATTCGATTGGCCCTGCGCGAGCCGAACAACGGTTGCTGGGTGGCGGGTTCGGAGTGCCGTTCGAGCACGAGCACATCGGCCAGCCGCTTGGCCTGCGGCGCCAGCAGCACCAGGCTGAGCAACACGAGGTGGAACGAGTGGATCTTCACCGGAACGTCGAAGGTCATATTGAGCACGAACACCTGCAACATGGCGACCAGGCTCAGCATCGATCCCAACGTCGCGGTCCTCGGCAGGAACAGCAGCAACCCACCGAGCACCTCGGCGGCGCCGAGCAGGATTTCGTACACCGGTGAACTGCCGACTTGGCTCCACAGCACGCCCGCCGGTGCCATGGACCCGAACGGTGCGAGCAGGGTCGTCAGCGCGGGTTCCGGCATTTGCGAGGGAATCACCTTCGCGATGCCGTAGTGGATCATCTGACCGGCCAACCCCAGCCGGACGACGAGCAGAAACCACGGAAACAAGACCGTGTATTCGGCTCGTCGCCGGTCCAACGCCGACCACAACGCCGCGCCGACCAGGCTGACGATCACGGCCACGAACACGAGCACCCAGATCGCCGTCTGATCGCCGCTGCCCGACTGCTCGTTCAGCACGGCATCGACGCCGAATACCTCGCGCCCGACCCATTCCGATACCGGGTTCAGGGCGCGCATCGCCCACATCCCCGCGTTGAGGGGCAGTTCTCTGTTGATGACCCCGAGAAACACCAAAGGGATCTGCCCGAACAACACGAAGATCAGGGCGAAGTAGAGGCAACCGAATCGAAACGCGAATTTGGTCAACGGGTTCCACCGTGGCCGTGCCGGTCGCGGCTGATCCGCCACCTCCGACTCGGGCACGTCCGTACTGACAGCACCCATCGCGTTCCCTCCGTCTTCGACTACGACGAATCGAAGGTAGCGCAGTGGCAACCGGAAGACTTCCGGGTAAACCCTGAATCCGATGTCCTCCCTTCGGCCAATTGCCCCAGACCGGAACATCAGTCCAGCACCGACCTTCGCGCGCGATCACGGTCGTGCCAGCTGCACCCCCGACCGGTCCGACCTGCTGCGAACAGCCAGGTCCACCTCCGCACCCGCATCGGGAGAGTTCGGGCTCCGGCATGCCCGCCCAGCTCGCAACGCCGAGAATCGACACGCTCGAGCGCCAGCAACCGCGGGCGACACTTGGCGCGCGGTAGAGCCAGCGCTACCGAAGTCGGTGCGACACCGAGCCACCATGCAGCGAAACCGTAGAGCTCGAGGACAATTACCGCACGTCGCACCCATGTTCGGCCACCGCAACCACAACCCCTTGCGAAACCCTGCGCGCGATCACCAGGCGACCACCGTCTGCCGCCAGCAGGGCGGCGGCTTCGGCGACGCTCGCGGCGCCCACCGCGGCCGCGGTTCGCGAAGAAGGCTCACCCACCGCGACCGTGGCCAGCTCCGCAGCCGAATAGCCGTGTAGTGGTACGCCGAACTCGACGGCGATCGCGCGCAGCACCGGCTCGCGCGCTCTCCGGTCCAGGGTTGCCAGGCCGGTCAGACGTCCATCCATCCGCTCGCTCAACACTTCCCGTATCGCCAGGCGCACAGATTCCGTAGACGTCGACGGACGTAGCCCCACCCCGATGATCAAGCCGGGCATCACCGACTCCGCCGAGCAACAGGGGTCAACACCACCACGGTCATCGGCCGGTACGCGACCGCGCGTATTCGGCTGCCTCAGCGACGAAACGCACAGTCGCCTCGGGGTTTCCGGCCGGATGGGTGTGCAGGTACGAAGCGTGGACCCGACCCGTCATGCCGCCTTCGAACTCGCGGGCACCGGCGCTGTCGCGCCACCCCCACGCGGGCGTCGAGAGCGCGGTGGTCAGGCGGGTGCGGTGGAATTCGTGCCCTCGGACCCGCTCCCCCGCGCGCCACAGCACCGAATCCCGCAGGGCCACGGCGTCGCGGTAGCCGAGGGTCAATCGGCTACCGAAGGTCGCATCGACGTCGAATACCCCCGCCATCGCATGCCCGTCGAGCGACCGGGTGAGATACAGCAGGCCCGCGCACTCCGCGTGGACGGGTAAGCCGCGTCCGGCACCATCGGCGACGGCCCGCAACAACCCCACGTTCGCGGCCAACTGTTCCGCGTGTTCCTCGGGGAAGCCACCCGGAAGGACCAATCCTGCTGCCGTGTCGGGTAATTCGTCGCGCAACGGGTCGAAGACCAGCGTCTGCGCGCCTGCCGCCGTCAGCAACTCGCGGTGCTCGGCATACCCGAAAGTGAAGGCGGCACCACCGGCGATGGCGACAATCGGGCGTTCGTGTCGCACCGCTTCGGCCGACACCTCGTCGTCGGGGTCCCAGACCGGGCCACGCGCACTCGACTGTGCCAGCGCCGCGATCGCGGTCAGATCCACGTGCGCGGCAACGAGATCCGTCATCGCCGCCACCGCCTCGGTCGCGGCCGCGCCGTGCTCGACAGCGGGAATCAATCCCAAATGTCGTGAGGGCACCTCCAATTCGGCCATGCGTGGCAGCGACCCGAGTACCGGCAGGCCCACCCGCGCGCACGCCGCGCGCAGCACCTGATCGTGGCGAGGGCTGCCGACCCGATTCAGAATCACCCCACCGAGCCGGACGCCGCTGTCGAAGGTCGCGAAACCGTGCAGCAGTGCGGCAAGGCTCTGGCTGTGACCACGCGCGTCGACCACCAGCACCACCGGTGCGCCGAGCAAGCTGGCCACCTGCGCGGTCGATCCTTCCGCGACCGCAAGCGCGGCGTTCGCGTCATTGCTGTCGATCCGACCGTCGAACAGCCCCATCACGCCTTCGACCACCGCGAGATCGCATCCGCTCGCGCCGTGTCGATACAGCGGAACCACCCGCTCGGTGCCGACCAGAACCGGGTCGAGATTTCTGCCGGGTCGACCCGCCGCAAGTCCGTGATATCCGGGGTCGATGTAGTCGGGCCCCACCTTGAACGGCGCCACCCGGTGCCCGGCGCGCCGCAATGCGCCGATCAAACCCGTTGCCACCGTGGTCTTTCCGCTCCCGGACGCGGGTGCGGCGATCACAACGGCTGGCACCGCTCCCGTCATCACGGCCGCCGGGCCGCGCGGGTGCGTGCGCCGATACGCTTGTGCCGGATCACCATTCGATGCCGCGCTGGCCTTTACGACCGGTGTCCATGGGGTGCTTGACCTTCGTCATCTCGGTCACCAGGTCCGCGACGTCGAGCAGGGCCTGCGGCGCGTCCCGACCGGTCACGACGACGTGCTGATTACCCGGCCGGTCCCGCAGGGTGCTCACCACCTCGTCGATGTCGACCCAACCCCATTTCAACGGGTAGGTGAACTCGTCGAGCACATAGAACCGGTGCTGTTCGGCGGCGAGCCGACGGGCGATCTCCCGCCACCCCGACAACGCCGCGGCAGCGTGGTCCTCCTCGCTGCCCTGCTTACGACTCCACGACCAGCCCTCGCCCATCTTGTGCCATTCCACCGCGCCACCAGCACCGGATTGCTCGTGCAACCCACCGAGCGTCCGAAACACCGCCTCCTCCCCCACCTTCCATTTCGCGCTCTTCACGAACTGGAACACCGCCACGTCGAAGCCCTGGTTCCACGCGCGCAAGGCCATCCCGAAAGCCGCGGTGGACTTGCCTTTTCCCGGACCGGTGTGCACCGCGAGCACCGGGAGGTTGCGGCGCTGACGAGTGGTCAGGCCGTCGTCGGGGACGGTTTCCGGAACACCCTTGGGCATCGAGAACTCCTAGTGGTGGGGATGGCGGACTAAACGCGGACTGTTCGGCTGTCGAGCGATCAGGCCGCGCGGGAGATATTCGCCGCCCGAACGGTGTCCGCGATCGAGGTTCCGGTCAGTTCCGCGAGCTGGTGGCATTCACCGTTGAGCATGCGCGCCAATTCGGCGGCCAGGCCGAGGCGGATCATGCCGCGTTCACAGTCGATGACCATCGAGGTGACCGCGTCGCGCGCCAGCAGCGCCGCAGCCGTGCGAGCGCGTGGCAGCGGATCGACGCCTCCGGTGGCACGACCGTCGGTGAGCAGCACGAACATCGGACGACGACGCGGATCACGCATGCGCTCGCGGCGCACCACTTCCCGCGCCCGCAACAGACCGGCGGCCAGTGGCGTCTTGCCGCCGGTGCGCAGATCCGACAGGCGACGCACGGCGATATCGACCGACGAGGTGGGCGGCAACACCAATTCGGCTTCGCTGCCGCGCACCGAGATCACCGCGACCTTGTCGCGACGCTGATAGGCATCACGCAACAGCGTCACCACCGCGCCGGTGACGGCCGCGAGACGATCACGCGCGGCCATGGAGCCCGAGGCGTCGACCGCGAAGATCACCAAATTGCCTTCGCGCCCTTCGCGATACGCGCCACGGAGGTCCTCCGCGGCCAGTCGTAACGGTCCCGTCGAGCGTCCGCGTTCGTGCTGGCGTGGGACGGCGGCGAACACGGTACCGAGCAGGTGCAGGCCCGTGGTCGTGTCGTCGTGCGAGCGCACCACTCGCCCGTGCCTGGATTCGGCACGCGACCGTCGGCCCGGCGCACCTTCGCCGAGGCCGGGCACCTCCCATCGCGGTGGCTTGGCACTACCCGAAGCCGGTGCGCCACTACGGCCTTCGCGCGAGCCGCCAGGACCGTCCGGAGGTGAGTCGGGGCCGTCGGGGTCGTCGTCGGGGCCGTCACCGTCCGGTTCGGACGCGGATTCGCGCGGATCGGATTCGGATGAGCCTTGTTCAGGAGCCTCGGGTTCGGTGGGCGCCGAGCCGTTGTCCTGCTCAGGGCCGGACTGTTCACGCACCTGCTCCTCGGCCTCGCGCATCGCGTCGTCGAGCTGGTCCTCGCTGATTCCCGGCTCGTCGAAGGGGTCGCGCCGACGCCGGTGCGGCAATGCCAGTTCCGCCGCCACGCGCACGTCTTCCTCGGTGACCTGGTCGGCGCCGCGCCATGCGGCGTGCGCGGTCGCGGTCCGCGCCACCACCAGATCTCCACGCATACCGTCGACGTCGAACGACGCGCAGAGCGCGGCGATCCTGCGCAACTCGACGTCGTCGAGTCCCACCTCGGCGACGCGATCGCGCGCGAGCAGAATGCGGTCGGCGACCTCGCGATCGGCGGCGCCGTAGCTCGCCGCGAAACCGGTGGGATCGGCCTCGAAGTCCAGCCGCCGACGCACCACCGACATCCGCACATCGACGTCGCGAGACGCTGCGACGTCGACGGTCAGCCCGAATCGGTCGAGCAGCTGCGGGCGCAGCTCGCCCTCCTCCGGATTCATGGTGCCGACCAGGACGAACCGTGCGGCATGCGAATGCGAGACGCCGTCGCGCTCGATGTGCACCCGACCCATGGCCGCGGCGTCGAGCAGAACGTCGACCAGGTGGTCGTGCAGCAGATTCACTTCGTCCACATACAGCACACCCTGATGCGCCTGCGCCAACAGACCGGGGCGAAATGCCTGCTCACCGTCGCGCAGTACCCGTTCGAGGTCCAGCGACCCGACCACGCGGTCCTCGGTCGCGCCGACCGGAAGTTCGACCAGTCGTGCCGGACGCGCACCGGTTTCGTCCACGACGGGCGGCAGCAGGTGCGCCAACGCGCGCACGACGGTGGATTTCGCGGTGCCCTTCTCGCCGCGCACCAGCACACCACCGATACCGGGGTGCACCGCGCACAGGATCAGCGCCAGCTGCAATCGCTGCTGGCCGACCACCGCGGAGAAGGGGAATCCCACCTCACCGGCGGGTCGCTCCCGCGACCCGCTCAACGATTCGGACACGGCGCCTTCAGCATGGGAAACGGACACCCACCGACTCTATGCGCTGGCCTCGACGCGTCGTCGCCAGGCCCGTGCCACGCCGGGACTAACCCTTGCGCATCGGCACGTGGCTGATGCCGTCCTCCACGAATTCCGCGCCATCGGCCTGGAAGCCGTGCTTGCTGTAGAGATCGACGAGGTAGCTCTGCGCGTTCAACCGCACGGTCGCCGAGCCCACCTCCGCCAACGCCGCTTGCAGCAGCCGGGTGGTGTAGCCGTGCCCCCTGGCGGGGACCGCGGTACACAGGCGTCCGATCCGGAAGCTCTTGACGCCGTCGTGGTGTTCCTCCAGCAGCCGGAGGGTGGCGATGATCTCGCCTTCGTCATCGAGCCAGAAATGCCGCGTTTCCTGGAGCAGGTCCAGCCCGTCGAGTTCGGGGTAGGCGCATTTCTGCTCGACCACGAAGACTTGGACACGAAGGTGCAACAGCTGATAGAGCGTGGCGGTGTCGAGATCCTGCGCCCATGACCGTTTGAGAACAACCGTTGACATCATCGAGTCTTGCTATCACACCTAGGCGTGGGCCGCGACCTGAATGTCGCGTTCGGACTGCTCAGCGCGGTCGCCCCTGGCAAGTCCGAGGGTCTTGTTCGTCCAATTCCACACCTCTTGGTACAGCCCCTGGTTCTCCGAGAGCGCCACACCGAGCGAGGGAATCATTTCCTTCAATTTCGGTGTCCAGTCGGCGTATTCGCGCGGGAAGCAACGGCCGAGCACATCCAACATCGCGCTGACACCGGTGGAGGCACCCGGCGAGGCGCCGAGCAGGCCCGCGATGGTGCCGTCCTGCGCGGCGACCACGGCGGTGCCGAATTCCAGCACACCGCCCGCGCCCTTGCGCCGGATCACCTGCACGCGCTGACCCGCGGTGATGAGTTCCCAGTCCCTACCGTCGACGCGCGGAACGAATTCCGACAGGGTGTCGACCTTGCCCGCCCGTGGCTTGAGCAGTTCGCTGACCAGGTACTTGGTGAGGCCGAGTTCGGTGACGCCGACCCCGAGCAGCGAGAAGAGGTTGTCGGGACGGATCGACTTGAACAGGTCGATATTGCTGCCGTCCTTGAGGAACTTCGGCGTCCACCCGGCGTAGGGCCCGAACAGCAGGCTCGCCTTGCCGTTGACGACGCGGGTGTCCAAGTGCGGCACCGACATCGGCGGTGCGCCGACCGCGGCCTTGCCGTACACCTTGGCTTCGTGGCGACGCACCAGGTCGGGGTTGGTGGTGCGGAAGAACTCGCCGCTCACCGGGAATCCACCGAATCCCTTGGCTTCCTTGATGCCCGCCTTCTGCAACAACGGCAGCGCGCCACCGCCCGCGCCGACGAACACGAATTTGCTGTTGAGCCTGCGGGTCCGGCGGGTGCGCAGGTTGTAGACCTCGACCAGCCAGGAACCGTCGGACTGCTTCTTCAGGCCACGTACCTCGTGCCCGAAGGCCAGATCGGCGCCGGAGCTGCCGAGGTAGGCGAGCAGCTCCGTGGTCAGTGCGCCGAAGTTGATATCGGTGCCGCGCTCGCTCCAGTTGAGTGCGACCGGGTCGCTGAAGTCGCGCCCGCGCGACATCAGCGGCAGCCGCCTGGCGAATTCGTCGGGGCTGTCGATGTATTCCATACCCTCGAACAGGGGGTGGCGCGCCAGGGCCTCGTAACGCTTGCGCAGGTATTCGACGTTGTCGGCGCCGTGCACGAAGCTCACGTGCGGGATCGGGTTGATGAACCGCGAAGGGTCGCTGATCACGCCGTTTTCCACACCGTAGGACCAGAACTGGCGCGAGACCTGGAACCGCTCGTTGATGTCGACGGCCTTGCCGATATCCACCGAACCGTCGGGCTTGCGCGGGCTGTAGTTCAGTTCGCACAGCGCGGAGTGTCCGGTGCCCGCGTTGTTCCACGGGCCGCTGCTCTCGGCCGAAACGGCGTCGAGCCGTTCGAACAGCGAGATCGACCAGTCGGGCTGCAACTGCCGCAGCAGCGCGCCCAGTGTGGCACTCATGATGCCTGCACCGATGAGTACTACATCGGTCTTTTCAGTCTTGGCGGCGTTCGACACGAGAGGATCGACTTCCTTGTCCTTCTACGCCGGTCCGCCGGGCGGGCGGACCTGCATGGGCTAGGTGCTAAGCAAGCATGGCGGGAGTTAGGTTACCCGCCGTTCACCTTCTTTCGATTGTGCACCTCACCACGCTCGCCTCCCGCGACGGACCGGGCAAATGTGACCTAGATTGTGTCTGTGACAAAGGAAACGTCGACAACGGAAACGTCGCTCGCGCCCCAGCACGCCGCCACGGCGGCCGACGAGCCATGGCAGCCCGACGTGCTCGGTGCCGACTACCAGCAGCGCACCTTGTCGTTCGGTCCGGATCCCGACGGCGAGGGCGAGGCGGTGGCCACCCTGGTGCGGTACGTGCCCGAGGCGGCCGAAGCACCCGAACCCACGGACTCCGGGGCGGTGCTGTATGTCCACGGGTTCACCGACTACTTCTTCCAGCGCCACCTCGCCGAGCATTTCCACGCGGCCGGATACCGCTTCTACGCGTTGGACCTGCGCAAGTGCGGCCGGTCGCTGCGCGAAGGGCAGACGCCGCACTATGTGAGCGATCTCGCACTCTACGACGCCGAACTGGACGCCGCGCTGGCGATCGTGCGTGCGGAAACCGACGCCGACGTGGTAATCAACGCGCACTCGACCGGTGGGCTCGTGGTGCCACTGTGGCTGGACCGACACCGGCGCGCGGGCAACGCCACCGGTGTCGCCGGTGTGGTGCTCAACAGCCCGTGGTTCGATCTACAGGGCCCGTCCTACTACCGGACCATCGGCACGCCGATCATCAAGGGGCTCGGGCGTTTCCGGCGGATGCTCGAACTGCCCGGCGGCGGCAAGGTCAGCACCTACGGCGACAGCCTGCACCGTAGCGTCTCGGGTGAGTGGGACTACGACCTGTCTTGGAAGCCGTTGGCGGGCTTCCCCATTCGGTTGGGCTGGCTGCGCGCCGTCCGCAACGGCCAGGCGCGATTGCACGCGGGCCTCGACATCGGTGTGCCCTCGCTGATCCTGCGTTCTCGGGTGACGAAGTTCGCGCGCACCTACGGTCCCGCCGTCGACGTGGCCGACGCGGTGCTCGACGTGCGCCAGATCCAGCGCTGGTCGGGCTGTCTGGGCGATCGCACCAATATCGTGCCGATCGACGGCGGCAAGCACGACATCTTCCTGTCCGGCGCCGAGCCCTTGGCCAAGGCCTTCAACGAGCTCGACAACTGGCTGGGCTGGTTGCGCGACTACCGTGCGCGGCTCACCGACTCGGGGCCGTCGGACTCGCAGGCTTCACCAGAGGCTGGTGCGTAGCACGATCTCGGTGGCGAACTCGGTGGCCGCCTCGGCGGCCACATCGTCGACGTCGATCTCGACCACACGGAATTCGCCGTACACGTAACGCCCGGAGGCGTCGGCGACCGAGCGCGGCACGTTCTTGGTGACCAGCATGGTGGTGGGCACCTCGACCGGCCTGGTGTCCGGAACGGGCACGACGCCGTCGGCACCCGGCGAGGCCGGGTGGCCGCGGTCGGCGACGACGAGGCTCTGGAAACGGCCGAATCCGCCCGAGCACACCAGCCAGCCGAGCGCGGCACCCGCGCCTCGGCCCGCGATGTTCACACCCCACGGCAGTTCGAGCTCGTCCAGCAGCCCGGTGATGTTCACCGGGTCGAGTCCATCGATCGATTCGACCGCGTAGGTGCGCAGATCGGAATTGTGCAGCCGCGCGCACACCTGGTCGTAGGCATCGGGACGGTCATCGACATCGGGCAGCAGCAGCACGCTGTGTCGACTTTGCGGGCCGTCGACCCGCACGGTCCAAGCCTGGTCACCGACGGTGATCTGCCGAGAATTCATGCCGGGTCACGGTACACGGTCGCGGCGCGCGCACCACAGCCACCGAAGCGGCGGCGCGATCCGGTCAGGCGGGGACGCGTCGACCGTTGCTCTGGGCGGGTGCCTCGTCGAAGGTGAAGGTTCGCTCGCATCCGGCTTCCTTGCCGAGTTGGTGGACAAGGGCATCGGCGAAATCGGCGCCCTCGGCGGCACTGCGCAGCGCCTGGCGCACTGTGTCGGCGCGTTCGACGACGATCTCGGTGGAGTCGAGCAACCCGAGCAGCACGTCGGTGACCAGATCGGGGTCCTGACGGTAGCCGCGGCGCAGCACCCAGTGGATCTCCGCGAGCACGATCATGGTCACGTAGCCGGGCTCGTCCTCGGTGAGGCCGTCGATCACCTTGTTGGCCAGCGCCGACTGCACGGGGTCGTCCTGGGTGAGGTAACGGATGAGCACATTGGCGTCGAGTCCGATCATCAGCGCTTGCCTTCCACGATATTGCCGGAGATTGCTTCCTTGAGCTGCGGCAGGCCGATCGGCGAACCGGACCAGCCGACAATCCCCTTGAGCGACTTGACGGTTCGGGTCTCGGGCACCAGCTCATAGGTGCCGGTTTCGGTCGGCACGAAGGCGACGCGGACGCCCGCGCGCAAACCCATCGCGACGCGCACGTCGACCGGGATGGTGATCTGCCCCTTGCTGGTTACCGTCGCGGAGACCACGCTCGACGCTTTGCCGTTGGTTTTCTTGTCCGCCATCTCGACCGCCGTTGTCAGTTCGCGACTCCTCGACCCCCGCCTTACTCAGGGTCGAATTCCTTACTGAAAGGTAAGGTGTGACGCGGCGCTCGTCAAGCCCATTCGTTCAGCTGACGCCGGTGGTGAGAATCGGCAGATCGGCAGGCGCGCCGGCGGCAAGCAGACGCTCGATGCCGTCGACATCGAGATGATACTCGACCAGGTCGGCCATCAGGTCCAGTTGCGCGCCGCGCACGTCGGCAACCGAAACATCTTCGGCGACAACGAAACCCGTACGCCCGGCCGCAGCGGCGACGGTAGCGAGCCAGTCGCGTCGGAAAGCGTCGGATTCCAGCACGCCGTGCAGATGGGTGCCCCAGACCGCGCCGCGCACACTGCCTTCGTGCTGGCCCTCGACGTCGAGCCAGTGCGGGTCACCGCTCGCGCGCACCCTGCCGTGGTGAATCTCGTACCCGTGCGCGGTGATCGGACCCTCGGTGCGCGACGGCGCCCCGGCCGCCGTGCGCGTCGTTGCGACACTGTGGCGCAACACTTTCGGCTCGGCGAACTCGATCTCCAAATCGAGCAGCCCGAGCCCGTCCACCGTGCCCGCCGCGGACTCGACCGTGTCGTGGATGCGCGTGCCGAGCATCTGATATCCGCCACAGATGCCGAGAATCGGACCGCCGTGCACGGCTCGTGTGCGCAGCGCGGCGGCAAACCCCTTGCGGCGCAACCAGGCCAGATCGTCCACCGTCGATTTACTACCGGGGATCACCACCAGGTCGGCACCCGTGAGCCGAGAAGGATCGGTTACCCACCGCACGGAAACACCGGGCTCACACGCCAATGCCTCCACATCGGTGGAGTTGGACACCCTCGGCAGCCGGATCGCGGCGACGCTCAGCCATTCGCTTCCCCTCGGCGGACCGGAGCGACCCACCGCCGCGTCGGCGACGGTGGCGAGCGAGTCCTCCGCGTCGAGCCAGAGCTCCTCGGCAAACGGGATCACCCCCAACGTCGGGCGGCCGGTCAACTCGGTGAGCCGGTCGAGCCCAGGACGTAGCAGCGCGACATCGCCACGGAACTTGTTCACCACGAATCCCGAAATCAACCGCTGGTCTTCGGGTTCCA
The DNA here is from genome assembly GCF_039543305.1 of Nocardia callitridis. Lineage (NCBI taxonomy): Bacteria > Bacillati > Actinomycetota > Actinomycetes > Mycobacteriales > Nocardiaceae > Nocardia > Nocardia callitridis. Next base: position 1,714,736 of record NZ_BAABJM010000002.1, read on the forward strand.
TGATCGCGACGGTGCCGAACAGATGCGCCAGCACCCCGCCGCGGTCGATATCGCCGACCACGAGCACCGGCAGTCCACTCGCTCGCGCGAGGCCCATATTCGCCAGATCGGTGGCGCGCAGGTTGATTTCGGCAGGCGAGCCAGCTCCTTCGCAGATCACCACGTCGAATTCGGCACGGAGCGCGGCGAGTTCGTCGGCGACCAGTGCGCGCAGCCGCTGCCGGTGCTGGAAGTAGTCCCGCGCGCCGACCGTGCCGATCGCCTCGCCACGCACCACCAGTTGCGAGCGCCGATCACTGCCGGGTTTGAGCAGGATCGGATTGAAGCGCACGCTCGGTTCGAGTCCACAGGCACGCGCCTGCAGGGCTTGAGCGCGTCCGATCTCGCCGCCGTCGAGGGTGACCACGGAGTTGTTCGACATGTTCTGCGCCTTGAACGGCGCGACCCGCACCCCGCGCCGCGCGAACATCCGACACAGCCCTGCCACGAGCACACTCTTGCCCGCATCCGATGTGGTCCCCGCGACGAGCAGCGCGCCTTTCACCGCGCGAGCCTCGACCCGCTCACGGCAGCGTCAGGATTTCCGCGCCCGTATCCGTGACCACCAGGGTGTGCTCGAACTGCGCGGTCCATTTGCGGTCCTTGGTGACCACCGTCCAGCCGTCGTCCCAGATGTCGTAGTCGATACCACCGAGATTGATCATCGGCTCGATGGTGAAGGTCATCCCCGGCTCGATCACCGATTCGATGGCGGGCTGGTCGTAGTGCAAGATGACCAATCCGCTGTGGAAAGTCGGTCCGACACCGTGACCGGTGAAATCACGGACAACGCCGTAGCCGAACCGGTTGGCGTAGGACTCGATCACGCGGCCGATCACATTGAGCGCGCGTCCGGGCTTGACCGCCTTGATAGCGCGCAAGGTCGCTTCCTCGGTGCGTTCGACGAGCAGCCGCACCTCCTCGTCGACCTCGCCCGCGAAATATGTCGCGTTGGTGTCGCCGTGCACGCCGTCGATGTAGGCGGTGACGTCGATATTGACGATGTCACCGTCCTCGATCACGGTCGAATCGGGAATGCCGTGGCAGATCACCTCGTTCAGCGAGGTGCAGCAGGACTTGGGGAACCCCTTGTAGCCCAGCGTCGACGGGTAGGCGCCGTGATCACACATGTACTCGTGCGCGATGCGGTCGAGCTCATCGGTGGTCACACCGGGCGCCACCGCCTTACCCGCGGCTGCGAGGGCCTGCGCCGCGATCTTGCTGGCGACGCGCATCTTCTCGATGGTCTCCTCGGTCTGCACCCACGGCTCGCGCCCTTCGTTCGCGGTCTTCTTCCACGCGTATTCCGGACGCTCGATGGCGCGCGGAACCTCGCGAATCGGTGACTGGACGCCGGGGACGAGGGGCTGACGGGTGCGGACTGACATACCGAACAGGGTAATCGGCCCGCCGCCGTGGTGCGATCGACCGGTACCCATCGGTGCCGGTCAGTCGCGATCAGCCGACTCGGCTCCCTCGCGTGCCACTGGAGCGGGCGCGAGGGCCCCGCACAGAGTCGGTCGTGGCGTGCGCGCGCCGCGACCGTCTTCCGTGCTCAGTTCTGTGCGAACCGCCGTCAGTGCTGCGGCAGGCGACGCCGCCCTCCGGCGACATCGATCACCAGATCGGTGTATCCGTCGACCAATTCGGCCAGGTGATACCACTGCTTGTGGGTATTCGCACTGCGTGCGCCATCGGCGTCGATGGCTTGATTGGCGTCGACCCAGCTACCCGCCATGCGGTCTACCACCGCACCCAGGCTTTCGGTGTGCAGCGCCGCGCCATTGCGGTGCTGCGGAAACTCCTGGGTTATCCAGTCGTTGATGTCCTCGATGAGTTCACTGCGCCGACAATCTATTTCGGAGATCAGGAGCAGATCCCGTATCTGCGCTCGACGCAGATGCAATTCCGCCAGTGCGTGCGCGGAGCGCAGCAACTCGCGATCTTGGAAACGGCGACCCTGGAATGCGCACAATAATTGCGGCGCGGTGGGTAGTTCTCCCACCGTCGGCGCGCTCATCGTCCCACCCTGAGTTCACCCGATACCAACGCGCTTCCTAGCAAGATCATTGGCTCTCGATTCGATTTTCCCGGTGATCGGATCGTCTGACTCTGACTACGATAGCTGGATCATGCTCTTGCATATGCAAGAACGCAAGAGTGCGACCGGAGAGCCCCGGTTAAGGTCTGGTCACGGTCACTGACGCCGATAGCGACACTGCGGCAACAACTTCGGCCCATATCCACCGACGCGCGGTTTCCATCGCGGCGTAGTGAGAGAAGGCGAGTTATATCCCTTCATTCTTCGGCGAAGATCATTCGTCGATGTCGCAACCGCGTGAACACCGCGAATTCACCGCTACCACACCGCAAGCGAGCATGTCGGCGGACGTTCCCCTGCGGCCGCACCCCGCGCGCGAACACGGGAAAACAACTGAGCGACCAGGATTGAGAACGACCGCGACGCGCGCGACGCGCCGACACGCCAGCGCAAGGGGCCTTACGCGGACGCGAACAGCGCGCGCCGGTAGACCCCACCCCGCCCGAATCGACCGAGTTAGGTTACGCTAACCACTACCAGACGCGGTTCCACTTTCAAGTTATAGCAGTACAGGCTATTTACTTCGGTCCGCGGCGCAGGAGAGGCGGCGTGCCATGAACATCCACCGTGCGACGATCGGCGAGACCCGACCACTCGTCGAAAACCACCCGCAGGCGACACCGTTCGTCCTGTCGCGCCCCGATGCCACCGTCATCGCCACCGGACGCGCGGCCACCCATCCCACCTCGAGCGCGGCCGCCGATGCACTACGTTCGGGCACCGCGAGCCACGTCGTCGGCGCACTGCCGTTCGACCCGAACGACCGAGCCGCACTGTGGACCCCGGACTCCTTCGACATCACCGACGGCCCACTGCACACCCCCGACACACCGCGGCCGTTCCCCCGGATCACCGTCGACGCACCGGAACCGAGCACGGACGAACATCTGCGCCGGGTGCGTTCGGCGATCGAGGTGATGTCGGCCGCCGACACCACCTTGGACAAGGTGGTCCTCGCCAGGGCTGTCCGACTCGCGGCCACCGACCCGGTCTCGGCGGTCGCGCTGCTGGAGCGACTGGTCGCACGCGATTCACTCGGCAATGGCTTCTGCGTCGACCTGAGCGACGCCGGTCGCGAGCACGCCGGGACGGCACTGGTGGGCTCGAGTCCCGAACTCCTGGTTCGCCGGCGCGGCGGCGTGGTCGAATGCCATCCGCTCGCGGGCAGCGCGCCCCGGCACCCCGACCCGGCCACAGACCGGGAAACCGGTGCGCGACTGTTGGATTCGGCGAAGAATCTGCGCGAGCACGCCTTCGTCGTCGAGCAGGTGCGCGCGGCGCTCGCCCCGTTGTGCGACCAGATCAGCGTGCCTTCGACACCGGAACTCACCAGCACCCCGAAACTGTGGCACCTCGGCACCCCGATCACCGCCACCGTCCGCGACAGCGAGGTCACCGCGCTCGATCTCGCCGTTGCCATGCACCCGACGCCCGCGATCTGCGGCACGCCTACCGCACAGGCCAAGGACTTGATCACCGAACTGGAGGGCGAGCGCGGCTTCTACGCCGGTGCCGTCGGGTGGGCCGGTGCGGACGGCGACGGTGAGTGGATGGTGAGTATCCGCTGCGCGCGGCTGTCCGCGGATCGCCGGTTCCTGCACGCGTACGCGGGTGGCGGCATCATCGCCGAATCCGATCCGGACGCGGAGTTGGCCGAAACGACCACCAAACTCGGCACCATGCTCGCGGCACTCGGTATCACCGAGGACTGAGAAAAAGGCGTCGCCGCCGCCCTGATCGCTGTCATTTCGGACAAATTCGACACGCTCACTTCGGGTACGCGCTCGGTGAATCCTGCTTGCCAGCTTGTTCCAAGATTTTAAGCCTATACTTTTTGGAAACGTCAACGCAGAACCGGCAACAGGAGAAATCTAGTGAGTGGGCCTACCCATTCCCCGGTCCGAGAGGTAGCGCGACGATCCTGGTTGGATGTATTGCCCTGGCTGGCCGAACATCGGCAAGGACCGCCGTTGCTCGGTGAGGGCGAGCTGATGCCCAACGCGTGGATGGCCACCGAATGTGGCGATTCGCTGCCTCCCCAGCACCGCGACGAGGTGTGCCGACGCCTCGCGGCGGTATTCGTCGCCGACCACAGGGACGAGCCGTTGGGCTCGTCGTTTCCCTTCGCGTTCGTAGCGCCGCGCGCGAGTACGACCGCCGCGACACCGGCCGAAGTCCTCGACCTTTCCACGCGGACCCGATCCGCGTTGACGGCCACCGGCGTCGTCGAGGAGTCAGCGCTGGCCGGGTTCACCGTCACCGAACTCGGCGCGCTGCCGCGAGTGGGCTCGGCGATGATCGCCGAGATCATCGCGGCCCTGATCCGGCGCAGCACCACCGCGGACCCGACGAACTCGGCCACGGTCGGCGAATTCGACCGCATCACCGGCATGTTGAACGACCGTGACCTGTTCTTGCTCACCGCGCGGATCATTACCCGTCGTCGCAAGACTCTCGCCGAATGCGGTACCACACTGGGGATTTCGCGCGAGCGGGTGAATCAGCTCGACAATCGGCTGCGCGACAAGATGCACGCGGCGTTCCACTCGGCACCGCATCTGCGCGCGAGCGCCGACACGCTGTTCGCCGCCGCGCGACCGGTCGCGGCCCTGGAACGCATGGTCGAGGCCGAACCCGATCTGGATGTCGCGCTCCCGGCCGCCGACGGACCGCTGTGGTTCGCGCTGTCGCGCCTGGACGATCGCTTCGACATCGTCGACGGCTGGGTGGTCACGCCCACCATGGATGCGGCACGCAATCGCAGCAAGAGCCTGCTCGAGCAATTGTCCACCGACGAAGGGCTGGTCGGTCTCGACGCCGTCGCCGAAGCGCTCGGCATTCCCCAGACCGACGCCTCGGCCTGGCTCGCATACTGTGGCTACCGAGTGATCGGCGAACACGTATTGGCACAATCCGGATCGGTACACGACAATATCGCCGCGATCCTGGCCCTTTCGGGAAAGCCGATGGCGCTCAACGAGATCCACGCGTCCATCGTTCCCGCACGATCGCTGTCGAGCGTGCGCAACGCGATGGTTTCCGACGAGAGGTTCATCAGGGCCGACCGCTCCCGCTGGGCGCTCGCGCGCTGGGGCACCGCACGCTATGTCCCGATCCATCGTCAGATCGGCGAGATCCTGGACACCAACGGCGGCAAGATCGGCATCGAAGAACTCGTCGAGCGGCTGATCGGCACCTTCGATGTCAAAGAGTTCAGCGTGCGCACCTACGCCGCCTCCGGCGAGTACGTCACGACCGACGGTGTCGTCTCCCGACGCGAAAAGACCTACACGCCACGGAAGTCCCCCACCAAAACCCGGCACCTCTACCGCGAGGACGCGGTATTGCGGTGGCGCACCACGATCGCACCTCCGCACATCAAGGGTTCGGCGTTCAACTTGCCCTCGGCGCTGGCGGGGTTGATCGGCGCGGGACCGAAGCGGTCGCTGGAGCTCAGCAGCAGACTCGGCCCGCAGTCGGTCGTCTGGGTCGCGGTGCAGGCGCGGTCCGGCACGATCAAGCGATTCGTCGACGATCTCGGCCTCGCACCCGGCGACGAAGTCTTTTTGGAGTTCGCGCTCGATTCCACCACCGGCGCGCAATTCGACGTGGTCGCGGCGAACCCGCCGCCCGTCGACTCCGCGCCGATAATCCGCGCATTGGTAGCTACCGGCTATCGTGGCGCCGGTTCGATGGATGTCGATCAAGCGCGCGCGGCCCTCGCGGAGGCGTTGTGGCTGCCTGCGTCGTCCACGAAGGAGACCATCGCGGAAACCTTGCGCACGCGTAAAGAGGACGAGCTCGCCGCGCTGGTCGAGGGCTGATACGCGGCCGCCGAGTGCTTGGTCCCTCGGTGGCCGCTGTCGTCGGACTCATGGTCGGATGCCGCGCCGTGGGCGAGCGTCAGTGGCGGCACCAGCATGCGACTTGCTGTCGCGGCGAAGCACAGCAGTATCGCGTGCGGGTGTCCGCCTCGATCCGGAGGTAGCCGCCATGCACGGCGAGGTGGTCCACCGACACCGGGGTCTTGTCCTGCCCTGCTGTCGGATGCGACAAGGTGAGAACCCTGAGCGGTTCGGCGGTAGGCGAATTCATCGCGTGGCGTCCCTCCAGCCCCGCGAGGCCATGATCCGAGCACACCAGGATCGAGACCTCGTCGGCGGCGATCTGCGCGGCGATTCCGGCCGCGCTGGGGTGCGGGTATCCGCGCATCGACAGGCACGCCCCGGACAGCAGGGTGGCGATGGTCGAGGTAAGCACCGAGCGGGTGGTCAGCGGAAGCGTCACCGCGACAACGTCTTCGGCACAGGTACCGAGCTCGGTGCCCATTTCGACCGCCGCGGCTGCCAGTGCCGTGCTCTCGACAGCCAGCGATCCGGTGCCGTCGAGCAAACAGAAGGCGAACCCGCCTCGGACCCCCCAGGACGCGCCGCGGCGGGCATCGGGCAGTCGCACAAGGGTGTATTCCTCCGCGACCGAGGTCATCTCGAGGTCGCGCGGATCGTAGCTTTCGGCGAGGTCCTCGGCGATGTGCTCGTCGCGCCGATGGCCGAGCAGAAAATCGGCGCGGGTGGCGTCGAGCGCGCGAACGCTCGTCTCGGGTGCGTCCAGGATGTCCAGTGGTACCGCCACCGCGCCGACCCGTTCCACGGCGAGGACCGCGAGCAGCGATTCGTAGCCGCACCCGATGTAAATCGCCACGCGCGAACCGGATTCAATACCCTGAGCAGCCAATTCCTCGGCGAATAACGCGATCGCCTCACCCAGGGAGGCGTAGTCGTGCATACAGTCGCCGTCGATGACAGCTATGCGATCGGCGAACGAGGTCACTGCGGTCTCCACCGCACCCGAGACGGGCATCATCCACATTGTCTCAACACCTCTGAACGCTCAACACAGAACTTAGGTCTCAGGTATTCTGCCACACCAGTTAGGTAAACCTACCCTAAAGCGGGGGATGTGTTGAGCGTCACCGGGAACTAACATTCCCCATGTTGGGTATTGCTACACCTGATTGTATGGGCAATACACCCCGCGCGGCTAGGCCACCTGCGATCGGCTCAGGTCCGCGGTCAATGCGTCGGTCGTGGTGACGACGCCGCAGCGCCGCGCCGCGTAATTCATCGCCATCAGGTGATCCTCGCGGGTGAAATCCGCGGTCGCGTCCAACACCAGGAACGGCCGCACATCGCTCATAAACGCCTCCGCGGCACTGAGCAGGCACCCCATGTGCGCGTAGACGCCGGTGACGATCAACTGGTCACGTCGGTAATGGCCGAGCAATTCGCGCAGATCGGTGCGCTGGAACGCCGAGTAGCGCCACTTGGTCACCTGGATGTCGGAGCGCCCCGGCGCGAGTTCCGGCACCACTTCGGTGTCGATGCCACTGGTCAGGCCCGCGCCCCAGAAGTCGGCGAGAATGCCGCGCCGCGAAGGGTGTTGATCACCCGGCTGCATCGTGTACACCACCGGAATACCCGCTTCGATACACATATCCCTGATCCGCACCATGTTCGCGAGCGCGGAGACGATCGGTTCCTGGTCGCGCTCATAGGCATTGATGAAATACCGCTGCATGTCGTGGATCAGCAGCGCGGCGCGTGCGGGGTCGAGCGACCACGACACCCGATTCTCGGTGATCTCCTCCGACGACGGGATCGAATAGGGTGCGATCGGCGGAATTGCCACGGTATGTCCTCCAGCTCGGTTCAGTATGTGGGGCAGGGGAATTCGCCGCGAGCGCGGGCGTCGATGTCCTGCTCGCGATAGCGGGATGTAGGTGATGCGCGGGGCGCGATCACATGTCGAGGGTCGCGCCGCCATCGATACGCAGGTCGTGCAGCGTGATGTGGCATGCCGCGTCCGAGGCGAGGAACAGCACGGCTTCGGCGACATCCGCGGCGTGCGCGACGCGCTGAAGCGGGATGCCGAGCCGGAAGCGTTCCGGCTCACCGGCGAGTAGTCGCTCGCGGGCGGCGGCGGTCAGTTCGTCGCCGCCGGTGTCGCCCGCGTGCATGCCGCGCAGCATCGGGGTGTCGGTGGAGCCGGGCGATACGAGATTGACCCGTACCCCGTGCTGTGCGACCTCGAGCCCGAGGGAGCGCGAGAACGCCGCGGCCGCGGCCTTGGACGCGCAGTAGGCCGCCATACCGGCGCGCGGAGTGCTCGCGGCATTCGAGGTGATCACCACCAGGGCGCCACCACCGGCGGTGACGAGATCGTCCGCGGCGCGCCTGGTGACGTTGACGGTGCCGGTGGCATTCACCCCGAAGACCCGATCCCATTGCCGCGCGGTCAATTCCGCGACCGGTCCGGTCTGTATGACGCCCGCGGCATGCACCACCACCGACGGCGGACCGAGCGTGGCGATCGCCTCGTCGAAGGCGCCATCCACCGCATCGCGGTCGGTCACGTCGACGATCGCGGAATGCGATTCGGCGTCGGGATATTCGGCCGCCAGGCGTGCGCGCACCGCATGCACGGCCGGGTCGTGATCGAGCAAGGCGATCGGCGCCGACCGCGCGGCGAACGCGGCGGCGACGGCCGCACCGATACCGCCTGCCGCGCCGGTGACAACGACTGCGCCGCGGGCTTCCCCAGTTACTGGCATGAATTTAGCCTAAACTAATATTGCGACCGAATACAACGACCTCTGGAAGGGCCCGACGTTGGACACACCCCTGCCTGGCTACACACCGTGGCCCGCCGCCGACACCGAGCTCTACCGCAGCCTCGGGTACTGGACCGGCGAGACCTTCGACGACCTGCTGCGTGCTCGCGCGAGCACGACGCCGGAAGCGATCGCGGTCGTCGACGACCAACACCGGTGGAGCTACCGCGAACTCGACCGCCGCGTCACCACCCTCGCGTCGGGTCTCGCCGAGCTGGGGATCGTCGCGCGCGACCGGGTCCTGGTCCAACTGCCGAATATCGCCGAATTCGTCGAGGTGATCTTCGGCCTGTTCCGCCTCGGCGCGCTGCCCGTATTCTGTCTGCCCGCCCACCGCAAGGCCGAACTGGCGCCGATCGCGCAGGCCAGCGGTGCCGTGGCGATCGTCACCGCGCACCACCACCAGCTGTTCGACCATGCCGCGCTCGCGCGCACCGTGCGCGCGGAAGCAACCGCACTGCGGCACGTGATCGTGGTCGGCGACCGGGACGGGACAGCGGTCCCCGAGGACACCCTCGGCCTGGCCGATCTGCGTGGGCCCGCACGGGAATTCGAACGAGTGGCGGCCTCGGACGTGGCGTTTCTCCAGCTGTCCGGTGGCAGCACCGGCATCCCCAAGCTCATCCCCCGCACACACGACGACTATCTCTACAGTGTGCGTCGCAGCGCCGAACTCTGCGCGCTCGACGCCGATACCGTGTATCTGGCCGCACTGCCCGTCGCCCACAACTTCCCGATGAGCTCGCCGGGCATCCTCGGTGCGCTCTACGCGGGCGGCACCGTCGCCATGTCCCCCGATCCCGCACCGAGCACGGCCTTCGCCGCCGTCGAACGTTTCGGTGCGACGATCACCGGGCTGGTCCCTCCCCTGGCGCGGCTCTGGGCCGAACGCGCCGAAGCCGGTACCCCGCATGACCTTTCGAGCCTCCGGGTCCTGCTGGTCGGCGGCGCGCGCTGCCCCGACGAGCTCGCCGCTCGCCTCGGCCCCGCGCTCGGCGTCACACTGCAACAGGTCTTCGGGATGGCCGAGGGGCTGGTCTGTTACACCAGGCTCGACGACCCGCAGGAGATCATCGTCGCCAGCCAGGGGCGCCCCATGTCCGACCACGACCAGATCGCGGTGGTCGACGAAGCGGGAGCGCCCGTTCCAGCGGGCACCGACGGACTGCTACAAACCAAGGGGCCGTACACGATTCGCGGGTACTACAACAATCCCGAGGCGAATGCGCGCTCGTTCACCGAGGACGGCTGGTACCGCACCGGCGACGTGGTGTGCCTGCGTCCGGACGGCAATCTCGTGGTACGCGGTCGCCGCGACGACCGGGTGAACCGTGGCGGCGAGAAGGTGTCGGCCGAGGAATTGGAGGAGCATCTGCTCGCTCATCCCTCGGTGCGCGACGCCATCATCGTCTCGGTCCCCGACAGCCACCTCGGGGAGCGCACCTGCGCGTTCGTCCTCGCCGCCGATATCGCGAAGCCGCCGACGCTCGGCGATGTGCGCAAGTTCGTGCGCGAACGAGGTGTCGCCGCATGGAAACTGCCGGATCTGCTCGAGGTGATCGACACCTTCCCCGAGACGGGTGTCGGCAAGACCAGTAGGCGCGCGCTGCGCTCGGCGCTCGCGCAGCGGAGCGCGGGATCATGACAGGGGCGACGCGCAGCAAGATCAGTGACATCCTGCCGCTGACCCCGCTCCAGGAGGGCCTGCTGTTCGTCAGCGGGCTCGACCAGAACATCGATGTGTACACGGTGCAGGCCGCCATCGATATCAGCGGTCCGCTCGATCCCGCGCGTTTACGTGCTGCCGCCGCGGCCGTGCTGGATCGGCATCCGAACCTGCGCGCGTGCTTCCGCACCCGCAAGACCGGCGAGCCGGTGGCATTGATTCCGTCGCACGTCGAGATCCCCTGGCGGGCGGTAGATCTCACCGAACTGGACGACGAGGCCACCGAGCGGAAGTGGTCGGCGATCCTGGATGCCGACCGCGGCGAACGCTTCGATCCCGCCACACCGCCACTGCTGCGCCTCACCCTCGCCGTGCTCGGCCCCGAACAATTCCGGCTGCTGTTGACCAACCACCATCTGTTGCTCGACGGATGGTCCTCGCCGCTGTTCGTTCGCGACCTGTTCGCGCTCTATACCAGCGAAGACGCGTCTGGGCTGCCCGCAGTGCGACCCTACCGCGATTTCTTGCGTTGGCTGCACGAGCAGGACCAGGATCGAGCGTTGGCCGCGTGGAGCGCGGCGCTCGACGACGTGCCGGGGCCGACGTTCCTCGCACCCACCGGCGCCACCCGCGAGGCTGTTCGCCCGCGACGCCATACCCTGGATCTCCCCACCGACGCCGGGCGACGGCTCGGCGAGCGCGCACGTGAACTGGGTGTCACGGTGAACTCGCTGGTGTCGGCCGTGTGGGGCTTGGTCGTCGGGCGATCGGTCGATTCCACCGACGTGCTGTTCGGTTCGACGGTGTCCGGGCGCGACCCGCAACTCGACGGGGTCGAGTCGATGATCGGCATGTTCCTCGGCACCGTGGTGGTGCGGGTGCGCCAACGCCCCGACGACAGCCTCGCCGATGTGGTGCGCCGCGTGCACGAGACCAGCACCGCGACCATGGACCATCAGCATGTCGGCCTGCCCGCGATCCAGCGGGTGGCCGGGCACGGCGAATTGTTCGACACCCTGGTGGTTTTCGAGAGCTACCCGGATTCGCGCGACGCGCTCGCCGCGGTGACCGCCGGAGCGGGACTGACGATCACCTCGGTGCAGCCGCGCGACTCCACGCACTACCCGCTCACCGTGACGGTGATCCTGGAACCGACACTCACGATTCACCTCTTCTACCATTCGACCGCGTTCTCCCCCGACGAGATCGCCGGTTTCTCCGCCGCGTTCACCCAACTCCTCGCGCTGCTCGCCGAGCAACCGACGACACCGCTGGCCCGGATCGATCTCCTGTGCGACGCCGAACGCGCAGCGCTGACTCAGTGGAGCCACGGTCGCCGCACCCCGCAGCCGGCGCGCGAGCTGACCGAACTGGTTGCCGCGCACGCGAATTCCGATGCGATCGCGATCCGGTGCGCGGGATCTCAATGGTCGTACGCACAGTTGGAGGCGGCCACCGCCGGTTTGAGCGCACGGCTGTGCCGCGACGGCATCGGGCAGGAGGATCGGGTAATCGTCGCCGTACCACGCGGATTCGCGGTGGCCGTGGCGATCCTCGCGACACTGCGCGCCGGCGCGACCGTGGTGCCGATCGATCTCGGCTACCCGAGGGAGCGAATCGCCGCGATCCTCGCCGACAGCGCACCCGCACTCATTCTCGGCGACCTCGACTTCGACACCGCCGCACCGAGAATCACCGCCGAAGAGGTAGTCACCCAGGTATCCGCGCGACCGGTATCCGCCGACACGATCGACCCTCGCCATCCCGCCTACCTGGTCTACACCTCCGGTTCGACCGGACGACCGAAAGGCGTGCTCGGCACCCGCGGCGCATTGAACCGGCGCATCGAATGGGCGCTCACCGAATGGGATTCGGCGCGCCTCGAGCGCACGACTCCCGGTTCGGCGAACTCACGGGCCGAGTCCACGCGTTCCGGATCGGCACAGGTCGATACGGCGCCGCCGGTCACCGCCCGATACAGCCAGAGCACGGCAGAGACACCCGATTCCACTCCCACACTGAATGATTCGACCCCGAACGCACCGGTGCGCACACGCGTGCAGGAGTCCGAGGCCGGGCCGGGCAACGATGTGCGTGCGGCGAACTCCCGTTCCGCGGCTGGCAAGTCCGTGCCTCCCGGATCGGCTGACACCCAGACAACACAACCGGCGACCACCGAGCGCGTCGAGAACGCGGCGGACACGCCCGACTCCGCTTCGACATCGAATGATTCGATACCGAACGCACCGGTTCAGGCGCCTGCGCGAACCACGCGCGCGGCGAGCACCACGCCGGAATCAGCGACCGAGCCGGTTCCCGATGTGCGCTTGGCGAAGAGCTCGCTGGCCTTCATCGACGGCACGACCGAACTCCTGGCCGGACTCGCGGCGGGTGCGGAAATCGTCTTCGCTACCGACGCACAACAGCGCGACACCGACGCACTCGGTGGTCTGATCAGCGACGAGCGCGTCACCCAACTGACCGCCGTGCCGACCCTCGCCACCGAATTGCTCGCGCGTCGAACAGAATTGAGCGCACGGGTGACGACCTGGGTGCTCAGCGGCGAGGCGACGAACGAGGCTCTGGTGCGCCAGCTGCGCGCGAGCAACCCGAACGGGCTCGTGCTCAATTCCTACGGCTGCTCCGAGGTCGCGGGCGATGTGAGCTGGCACGAGGTGTTCGGCGACGATATCGCCATCGGAACGCCGGTGCCGGGCACCGCGTTCGAGGTGCTCGACCGGTTCCTGCGTCCGGTCGCGCCGGGCGCTCTCGGCGAACTGTACGTCCGCGGCGCGCAGCTCGCGCGCGGGTATCACGGCGATCCCGCCACCACGTCCGCACGATTCGTGGCGGGTGACGACGGCCAACGGCGTTATGCCACCGGGGATCTCGCGCGTTGGCGCGCCGACGGCGCATTGCTCTACATCGGACGCGTCGACCGGCAGGTGAAGATCCGTGGCAACCGGGTGGAGCCGGGCGAGGTCGATGCCGCGCTGGCCAGCACGCCCGGTGTGCGCGCGAGCGCGACCGTCGCGGTCACCGACGCCGCGGGGGCGGCCGCGTTGCGTTCGTTCGTCGTGGTCGACGCAGACGCCCCGAATGTCCCCGATGCCGGTGCGCTGCGCAGAGACCTCGCCGCGCGCCTACCCGCGTATCTCGTTCCCGCCGTGGACATCGTCGATCAGCTACCTCGGCTGCCCGGCGGCAAGATCGACCGGCGCGCACTGGCCGAACGTGGCGTCGTCAGCACGACCTCGCGGGCGCCGAGCACCGAGCTGGAACACGCGCTGTGCCGAATCATCGCCGGTGTGCTCGACGTCGAGGAATACGGTGTCGAGGACGATTTCTTCGCGCGCGGTGGGCATTCGCTGCTCGCCTCGCGCGTCGTCCTTCGGGTACAGGCCGAGCTGAAACAGACCCTCTCGGTGCGCGCCCTGTTCGACCAGCCCACCGTCGCGGAACTGGCCCGAGCGATGTCGGACGAGAATTCCGCGAACACGACTGCTACCCAACCACTTCCCGCGATCACCCGGCGTGCACACAGCGAGCTGGTCGCGCTGTCGCCCGCACAGCGGCGGTTGTGGGCGGTGGAACAGATCGTCGGTGGCTCGGTCGCCTACAACCTGGCCTTCGTGCTCGACCTGTACGGCCACCTCGACATCGACAGCCTCACCCGCGCCTTCGGTGACGTCGTCGACCGGCACGCGGCGCTGCGCACCCTGATCGTGCCGAGCGAGGACGAACCCGTACAGCGGGTTCTCGCACCCGGCTCCGAGGTCGAATTCGCCTACGAGACAACCACGCTCGGCGCACTCGCCGAGGACGTGCGCCGCCTCGCCGCGCGGCCGTTCCGGCTCGACACCGAGCTACCGGCGCGCGGTGCGCTGCTTCGCCTCGACGAGCAACGGCACACCTTGGTGATCTGCATGCACCATATCGCCGGTGACGAGTGGTCGACGCCGATCATCTTCCGCGACCTCTCGGCCGCCTATCGCGCGCGTGTGCTCGGCGACACCCCGCGACGACAAGCGGAAAGCGCACTCGAGTACGTCGACTATGCGGCCTGGCAGCGCGAACTGCTCACCGCAGACGACGATCCACTCGCGGCACAACGACAATTCTGGGCGACCACCCTCGACGGCGCCCCCGAAGAACTCGGCCTCCCGTTCGATCGACCACGTCCCGAACGGCCCGATTTCGCCGGTGCGGCCGTGGATTTCGAGATCTCCGCCGAGTCGGCGCGGGCACTGTCCGAGATCGGCTCGACCGAGGGCGCCACCGGGTTCATGGTGGTGCACGCACTGGTGAGCATGCTGCTGGCCAAGGTGAGCGGCGGTCGCGACATCGTGCTCGGCACCCCGGTGTCCGGGCGAAGCAGTGCGGGTGTGGAAGACATCGTCGGCTTGTTCACCAACACCGTCGCCCTGCGGCTCGACCTCACCGGGAACCCGGATTTCCGTGCGGTCCTGCGGCGCGCGAGGTCGGCGGATCTGGCGGCCTTCGACCATCAGGATCTGCCGTTCGACACCGTTGTCGACCTGATCGGCCAGCAGCGGGCACCGGGACGCACCCCGCTGTTCCAGACGATGGTGCAGTACCGCAAGCCGATCACCGCACCCGATTTCGCCGGGCTGCGCGCGCGGGTCCGTCATCCCTCGGTGCGGTCGGCCAAGTTCGACCTGACCTTCGATTTCCTGGAACAGGCAGCGGGCGAGGGCATTTCGGCGCGCATCGAGTATTCGACGGCACTGTTCGACGAATCGAGCGTGCGTGGCCTCGCCGAGCGACTCGATCGGCTGATCGACGCGGTCACCACCGACCCGACGAGCACGGTGCGCTCGGTCGAGGTGCTCGCGCCGAGCGAACGCGCGCTGCTCTTGGATACCTACAACGACACGCATGCGCCCGTGGACGCCGACCTCGATCTGCCGACCATGGTGGCGCGGGCATGCCGGGAGCACGGCGATCGCACGGCCCTGGTGTTCGGCGACGACGAGATGACCTACCGCGAGCTCGACGCCGCGGTCGAGGACCTGGCCGACGTGCTCACCGCACGCGGTATCGGCGCCGACGACCTCGTCGCGGTGGCACTGGACCGGTCCTTCGCGCTGCTGGTGACGGTGCTCGCGATTCATCGCGCGGGCGGTGCGTACGTCCCGATCGACCGGGAGCATCCGGCCGAACGGATTCGTTACCTGTTGTCCGACACCGGTGCTCGACTACTCGTCGCCGACCGACCGCTCGATCTCGACGCGTCGATCGACCTCGAGACGCTGGTCATCGATCCGAACGGACGCCGGTTCGGCGACGTCGGCACCGCGGCGACGGACAGAACGTTCAATAGCCAGCACCCGGCCCGCGCGGCGTACGTCATCTACACCTCCGGCTCGACCGGGCTCCCCAAGGGCGTGGTCGTCTCGCACGCCGCCATCGTCAACCGGCTGCTGTGGATGCAGGACCAGTACCGAGTGCGGCCGGGACAACGGGTACTGCACAAGACCCCGATCGGCTTCGATGTGTCGGTCTGGGAGTTGTTCTGGCCGTTGACCGTCGGCGCCACCACCGTGCTCGCCGAGCCCGAAGGTCACCGCGATCCCGCCTACCTGCTCGAGCTCCTGCGCCGGAGCAAGGTGAACGTCGCGCACTTCGTGCCGTCCATGCTCGCGGCCTTCCTCGCCGAGGCGGCCACCGACGGCCGTGCGCTTCCGGAGCTCGAGCACGTGCTGTGCAGTGGCGAAGCGCTCGGACCGGCCGTACGCGATCGGTGCCACGAGCTGCTCGGCGCGCGCCTGCACAACCTGTACGGACCCACCGAGGCCGCCGTCGACGTCACCGCGACGCCGATCGACGCCAGTCCGAGCACCGTGGTCCCGATCGGAACACCGGTCTGGAACACCCAGGTGTATGTGCTGGATCGGGAACTGTCTCCGGTGCCCGTCGGCTGCTACGGCGAGCTCTACCTCGGCGGCGTGCAGCTCGCGCGCGGGTACCTCGGCCGACCCGCACTGACCGCGACACGTTTCGTGGCGAACCCGTTCGACACCAACGGTTCTCGGCTCTACCAGACCGGCGACCTCGTACGCTGGAATACCGAAGGCCAGCTGGAGTACGGCGGGCGCGGCGACAATCAGGTGAAGGTGCGTGGCCAGCGCATCGAACTCGGCGAGATCGAGGCCGCGCTCGACGCGGTCGACGGGGTGCGGCAGGCCGCCGCACTGGTGCACACCTACGCGGCGGGGACCCACAACATCGTCGGTTACCTGGTGGCCGCGCCGGGCGTCGCACTACACACGGCGACGGTGCACCAACAGTTGGCGCTCACCCTGCCCACCTACCTGATCCCCGCCGTACTGGTGGTGGTGGACGAGCTACCCGTCACCACGAACGGCAAGCTCGACCGTCGCGCGTTGGCCGCGCTCACCCCCGAGCCCGGGGACACCCCCGGCGACACCGAGCCGCTATCCGAGCGGGAAACCCTGGTGGCGGCGGCGATTTCGGAGGTAGTCAGCGTCGATCGCCTCGGGCCGGACAGCGATTTCTTCGCACTCGGTGGCGACAGCATTGTCGCGCTCAGCCTGATCGGTCGACTGCGCAAACGCGGGCTCGAGCTCACCGCACGCGCGGTGTTCGAGCGCCGGACCGTGCGCGCCATGGCCGAGGCGGCGACCGTGGCGGGTGAACTCGCCGACGACGACACCGTCGGCGCGGTCGCGTTGACCCCGATCGTCAGCAGGCTCGCACAGCGCGAGGGGCCGAGTTCGCGGCTGAATCAGACCGTGGTGCTGCGACTTCCGCCCGCGACCGACCCCGCGCACGTCCGGTCCTCGGTCGCCGCGCTGGTATCGCGGCACGACGCGTTGCGCTTGCGGCTACAGCGGGTCGAGGAGCATGTGTGGACGCTGCACACTCGTTCCGCCGCCGTCGTCGACCTCGACGATCTGTTCCACAGCACGGAACTGGGCGCGACGAACGACCTGACCGGTGCGCTCAACGCGATCGCGGACGCCACCGCCGACCGCCTCGAGCCGGAGGCGGGCATCGTCGCGCGGTTCGCGCACGTCGACCGCGGCGACACCGAGCCGGGATTTCTGGTCATCGTCGCCCACCACCTGGTGGTCGACGGCGCGTCGTGGCGCATTCTGCTCGAAGACCTCGACCATGCGCGGTCCGACGACGCGCAGCCGCTGGACGCCGTGCCGGTCTCACTGCGTAGCTACGCGCAGGCGATCACCGCGCAGGCGCAGACACCCCGCAGGATGGGTGAACTCGCGCACTGGCGTTCGGTACTCGCGCCCGGTGCGGATCTGGTGGCGGGCGAGCTCGCCAGTGGCACGGTGTCGCAGTTGTCGCACCTCGATATCGAGGTCGGTCACGAAGTCTCCCTCGCCACACTCGCGCCGGCGCGTGCCATCCCCACCACCGACCTGTTGCTGGCCGCGTTGCGGCTGGCGGTGACCCGGTGGCGCGCGGATGCCGGTGTCGCCGACGGTGATCTGACGGTGGACGTGGAACGACACGGCCGTGACGGACTCGACGGGCTGGATCTCACCAGAACCGTCGGCTGGCTCACCAACGTCACCCCGGTGCGCTTGCCCGCGCACACCGACACCGAGACCGCGGTCCTCACCACCGCGGCCGCGATGGCGGCGGCGGTGGACGGCGGGATCGGCTTCGGCATGCTGCGCTACGCCAATCCGCGCACCGCACGCATCCTCGCCGCACTGCCGCAACCTCAGGTGCTGTTCAACTACCTGGGTCGGGTGGAGTTCACCGAGGCGCGCGACTGGCGTCCCGCCGCCGAGTCGCGTGCGGTGTCGGCGGCGCCGAATCCCAAACTGTCGGTGGAGTATCCGCTCGAGGTGAACGTCCGCGCGGAGTCCGACGGCAGCACCACGCTGCTGCGTGCGCGATTCACGTTCCTCCCGAAGGTCGTTCGACACAGCGAGGTGTCCACGATCGCGGAACTGTGGGCCGAGGCACTGGTAGACGCGACGAACCTGACAAATACCCACCCGACGGGTTAAATAATCCTATCCCGACAACACCAGGTGAATGGAAGAGATATGAGAAGGTCTGCTGTCACACGTGCCCGGAGCGGTCCCGGCCGAGTGCTGGTCATCGCCTTGGCGGTCATCGGTCTGGTAGCCGGTTGCGGCACCGGCTCCGGCACCGGTCCCGACGAGGTATCGGGTGAGACGCGAGTCGTCAGCGGAACACTTCTCGGCGACGTCGAGATTCCCGCCGAACCCAAGCGGGTGATCGCGGGGTGGCTGGTCGGCACCCTGCTCGTCGATATCGGCACCACACCGGTCGGCATGTTCGACGACCTGAAGACCAACGCGAGCGCCAGCCAGCAGGAGAAGGTGCGCGATGTGCCGACCGTCGGCGGCGTGGAGACCGAGGTGAATCTCGAGAAGATCGCCGAACTCGACCCCGACCTGATCGTCACCATGTACCGCCCCGGTATGAAGGCTCTCGACCTGAAGGCGTTGCAGGCCATCGCCCCAACGGTCGCGCTAGAGGTGCCCGAGCCCACCGCGGTGTGGGCGGCCTACCCCAAGGTCGCCGAGGTGGTCGGCAAGAGCACCGACGCCGACCAGCGCCTGGCCGACCTGGAGAAGTCCTGGGGCGAGCTCGCCGACACCGAGAAGGACAAGCTCGCCGAGGTCGGGCCCGTCGTGTACGCGGAAGGTTCGGCGCAGGCCAGCAACTTCCAGATCGCGACCAACAAGTCGCTGGTCTACGAGCGGCTCACCAAGTCGGGCTTCACCTACTTCCCCGACGCCGACCCGAACCCGGCCCGCTACCAGCAGCAGATCTCGCTGGAGGATGTCGCGCGCCTCGGCTCGGCGAACGCGGTCTTCTTCGAGGCCGATGCGAACGGCAAGCCCACCCAACGCACCAAGGCACTGCTGGACTCCCCGGTGTTCCAGGCGCTGCCGGCGGTGAAGGCGGGCAACCTCTTCCCGTGGCGCACCCCCTACACCTACACGTTGGAGGCGGCTGGCCTGCAACGCGAGGACATGCGTAACGCGATCACCCGGTTCCACCCCGCACCCTGATACCGCCCGACGGGCAAGCACGCGTCGACACCGAGGGCAACCGAACGGAAGTGGAGAATGACGAACCATCCGCGCGGCGGCTCGCCTGAGCCCCTGACCGAATCAGTAGAGCGGCCAACGGTTCTCGTGGTGCCACTGGCACCAGGCGACGCCCCGGTGTCGACGCACGGCCCGGTGGCACCGTTGCCGGGTATCGAAGACCTGTTGCGTCAGGGCTTCGATGACGCCGCGGCGTTCGACCAGAGCCTCGTGCTGCACCTGCCGACCCCGAACGACGTCGACGAGCAGCGGGTCCGCGCGGCCGTGCAAGCGCTCATCGATCGCCACGACGCACTGCGCCTGCGGGCCACCCACATCGTGGACGAGCTGTGGGACCTCGAGGTGCTCGAAAGCGGCACCGTTGTCGCCGATCTGCGCGGTGTGGTCCCGAGTGCCCGGAATGCGGCGGCAGCCGGTTCGGCCGTCCTCGAGGGTGGTGTGCGGCCGAGAGACTCGAACTCGATCGCAGCCGACTCGGGCCGACTCGACGCGAGCGGCGGCCGGACCACGGTGGGACCCGATGCACACGTCGTCGCTGGTGGCGCAGAGCCGGGCGGCTCGGCCTCGCTCGACGATGACTCGGGCAGACCCGAGTCGAGCGGCGCGTATACCGGCCGCCGCGGCAGTCCTGGGCGCGTTGCGGGGTCCGGGGACGGGTATTCGCACGAAGCGGCCGTCGCCTCGCTCGACCCGCGCACCCGGCTGTCCGCCGCGGACGCGGTGCTCATCACCGCGAATTGGACTGCACCCCGAGGCGATGCCGCCGGCGAATTGACCCTCGCGTTGCACCCCTTCGCCGTCGACGCCACCGCGGCAACCACCCTGCTCGGCGAACTCGCGTGGGCACTGCACGGCGACGGGCGACCCGAGCCGAGCGGCGGCACCGGCACTCCGGGCAGCCTCGCCGACTACGCGCAGTGGGCCGCCGATACCGCGATCGCCCCCGAAGTCGTCGCGCGGCTGCCGCACTGGCAACAAGCACGCCGCACCCGCGCGCACCCGTTCGATACCGCGACCGCCGTCGCAGCGACGCCATCGACAGCGCCATCGACACCGGCGGCGACATCCCAGGACGCCGAAGACGTTGCGACAGAGCGGTTGGCAACACCCCCGAGCTCGCCACCGAAGGACGCCGCACACTCGGCGGCGAAGCACGACGACGCCACACCGACATCCACTGACGGCGAAGCGGTCGCTTCACAACGAACCGACACACCGCGCAACACCACCGCGGCGACAGGGTCGGCGGGTGCCGCGACCCACATGAGCGAATCCGCACAGGCATCAGCCGCCGACGCCGTAGCGATGACGTGCTCGTCAGCGACCGGGACGCCACGGGCCGCGCAAGACATTGCGGCAGAGCCGATAGCACCACCCGCGAGCTCGCCGGTCGACGCCGCACACTCGGCGCAGACCCCCGACCGTGCCGCACCGGTGTCGGCGGCGGGCGCCGTGCGGTCGGTGGTAGGCCTCGAGCTACCGATCGAGGCGGCGGTGACCCAGCTCGGCGCACCCGAGACCTGGTTGCGTGCCGCGGCGCTCGCGGCCACATCGATCGCCGTGGCACGCACGACACCGGTCGCCGGTGTCGAGGACGGGTTGGTGATCGACCTGGCCCGCGACGGTCGATCCGGCCTGCCCACCGAGCCCGACGTCCGGATCGGACGGTTCGAGGTGACCGCGCCGCTGGCACTCACCCCGCACACCGATCCTGCCCTCGCACTCGCCGACGCACGAGAACAGGAACGCAGGGCGCCGATGCACGGTGTCGACTACGCGCTGCTGCGGCATTTGCATCCACAGGCCGCGATTACCTTGGCCGACACCCGCTTCGGCGATGTGTCTCTGTCGGTGTTCGACCACACGGCGCTCGGCTCGGCGCGGGTCGAGCTGCCGTCGCCGCGCACCGGAGCGGCGGTCACGGTGGCAGTCGTCGCCAGGAACGACGAGCGAGGACACCAACTCGACGTACTCCTCACGGCCGCACCGGAGTTCGCGCACGCTTGGGAATCCGCGCTGGGTGAAGTGCTCGAGGTGCTGCGCGATCCGACCACCGGGACGCGGCTGATTCCCGCCGACCTCGAATACCTCGACCTGAGCATGCGCGAGGTCTCGGCGGTGCAGGCCGCCGCGACGTTCCCGCTCGCGGACATCTGGCCCCTGTCACCGCTGCAACAGGGCCTGTACTTCCAATCCGCCTACGCCACCGACACCGCCGACATCTACACCGCGCAGTTCACCCTCGAATTCGATCGTGAACTCGACCTCGACCGGCTACGCACCGCGTTCGCCACCCTGCTGCGCCGCCACCCCGGCCTGCGCGCGGGTTTCCTCGACGCGGGCCTGTCCGATCCGGTGCAGGTCATCGCCTCGACGGTGCCGGTGCCGTTACGCGTGGTCGACCTGACCGGCAGATCCGACGATCAGCGCGCCGATGCGATCGCCGACGTGCTGGCCGAGGACCGCGCGACCGGTTTCGACCTCGCCGCTCCCCCGCTGTGGCGGGTGACGGCGATCCGCACCGAGGGTGCGACGGTCTTGGCGGTCAATCGCCAGTTCCTGCTCTGGGACGGCTGGTCCAACGGTCCGTTCATCGCCGCATTACTGGCCTACTACACCGTGGCACCGCAGGAGGTCGCCGCACACACCGCATTCGCCGACTACCTCGGCTGGGTGCACGGGCAGGACGTCGCGGCGGCCGAAAAGTACTGGCAGACAGCCATGTCCGACCTTGCCGAGCCCTGCCTGGTAAGCCAGGACGCACCATTGAACGTGCCGGTCACCCCGACCGTACGCACGATCTCGCTGTCGGAAGCTGTTACCGCCGCGCTGGAGAATGCGGCGCGCCAGCATTCGGTCACGATCAATACAGTGCTCAATGCCGCGCTAGCGCTGACGATCGCACGCTATCTCGGCCGCACCGACATCGTGTTCGGTAATACCGTCGCCGGTCGTCCGCCGGAGATCGCCGAAATCGACAGCGCCATCGGCATGTTCCTCGGCACTGTCCCCGTCCGCGTCCCCCTGCGCGCGGAGTGGACGCTGGCCGAGGTGTTCGCACGGACCCACGCCGATCGCCTCGACCGCATGGAACACGAATACCTACCGTTGTCGCGGATCACCCAGGCGACCGGCCACCGCCAACTGTTCGACGTGCTGTTCGTGCTCCAGAACTTCATCGACAACGCCAAGCTCGGCGCCGAGCACGGCATCGTCGGCGGCACCAGCCTCGATCACACCCACTACCCGCTGACCGTAGTCGTTACGCCGGGACCCGAACTCACCGTGAAGTTGGAATCACGGCCAGACCTCGTAACCGAGGCCCGCGCGCAGGGCTTCCTCGACGAATTCGTCGGTCTACTCACCCATATCGCCACCGAGGACACCACAGCGACACCCCTGGCAGCCCTGGAGATCGGCGCACTGCGCGGCGAACCGATCCGCGGCATCAGCCATCCGACGGGCACCGCGAGCATCGCCGACATGCTCGCCGAGCAAGCCGCCGCCACCCCCGACGCCGAAGCGCTGATCCTGGGCGAACGTCGGCTCACCTTCGCCGAACTCGATCGCGAGATCAACCGCCTGGCCCGCTTGCTGATCGACGCGGGCGCGGGACCGGAACAGTTCGTGGCACTGGCGATCCCGCGCAGCACCGAAATGGTGATCGCCCTGTTCGCCGTATTGCGAACCGGAGCCGGTTATGTGCCGCTGGAACTCGAGCACCCCGACGACCGACTGCACACCATCCTCGGCAAAGCCGCGCCCGCCGTGCTGCTCACGGTGGAGTCGGCCGCCGATCGTTTCCCCGACCGCGCCGCGCGAACCGTGGTGCTCGACAGCGCGTCGACCCGCGAAACCCTCGCCGCCACCGACGCTTTCGCACTGACCGACGCCGAACTCGGAACCTTCACTCGCGACAACCCCCGCCGGCTCGACTACCCGGCGTATGTCATCTTCACGTCCGGTTCCACCGGCGAGCCGAAGGGCGTGGTCACCCCGTACGCGGGCCTGACCAATATGCAGCACAACCACGAGCGGGAGATCTTCGCTCCCGCACTGGCACTCGCGGACGGTCGACGGTTGCGCATCGCGCACACGGTGTCGTTCGCCTTCGACATGTCGTGGGAGGAACTGCTCTGGCTGGCCTTCGGCCACACCGTCTACGTCTGTGACGAGCAGTTGCGCCGCGATCCCGCCGACCTGGTCGCCTACTGCGACGAGCACAAGATCGACGTCCTCAACGTCACCCCCACCTACGCCGAACACCTCATCGCCGAAGGATTGCTCGAACACGACATCGCGGCGGGCCGACACCGCCCGACACTGGTACTGCTCGGTGGCGAGGCCGTGGGCGATGCGGTGTGGAATCACCTGCGCGACACCGAATCCGTGCTCGGCTACAACCTCTACGGGCCCACCGAGTACACCATCAACACCCTCGGCGGCGGCACCACCGACAGCCCGACCCCCACCGTCGGCAAGCCCATCTTCAATACCGACGCCACCGTCCTGGACAGCTGGCTGCGACCGGTGCCCGAGGGCATGATCGGCGAACTGTATGTGAGCGGAATCGGTTTGGCCCGTGGCTATCTGCACCGCGCCGACCTCACCGCCGAACGCTTCGTCGCCGACCCCGCACACCCCGGACAGCGCATGTATCGCACCGGTGATCTGGTTCGCCGCGACGACGCGGGCAATCTCGAATTCCACGGTCGCAGCGACGACCAGGTGAAGATTCGTGGCTATCGCGTGGAGCCGAGTGAAATCGCCTCGGTCATCGCGGGATTGCCCGGTATCGAGCACGCCGTGGTGATCGCCGACAATCCGAAGACCGGCGACAAGAACTCCGCGCGCCTGCTCGGCTACGTGGTCACCACACCGGAGGCCGCACCCGACACCGCCGAGTCGGTCCGCGGCCTGCTGGCCGATCTGCTGCCGAGTTACATGGTTCCCGCCGCGGTCCTCGCGATCGACTCGGTACCGATGACCGTCAACGGCAAGCTCGACGTCGCCGCACTGCCGAGCGCGCCGAGCACCGAGGTCGCCGGTCGTGGCCCGCGTTCACCGCTGGAAGGCGTGCTGTGCGCCGCGTTCACCGAGGTGCTCGATCGTCCGGTCGGCGCCGAGGACAGCTTCTTCGATCTCGGCGGGCATTCGCTGCTGATCATGACGCTGCGCAGGACCCTGCGTGCGCGTCTCGATCTGGACATCCCGATGGCCGACCTGTTCACCCACCCCACACCCGCCGCGCTCGCCGCGAAGATCGAGCGCGGCGAGTCCGGCGAACAGGCAACACGGATGACCGCGCCGGTACTCACCCTGCGCGCCGGCTCCGGCGGTGATCCGGTGTTCTGCCTGCCGCCGGGGACCGGATTGGGTTGGCAGTACACGCAGGTGACACGATTCGTCCCCGAGTCGTCGTCGGTGCATGCCGTGCAGGCGCCGTTCATCGCCGGAGCGAGCGAGGCGCCCACCGATATTCGCGAACTGGCGCGCCGCTACGCCGAGCTGTTGATCGAGACCGAGCCGAGCGAGGCGTATCGACTCGTCGGCTGGTCGTTCGGCGGCAATGTCGCACTCGCGCTCGCCGCCGAATTGCAGTCGCGTGGAAAGCGAGTGGGCCCGCTCGTGCTCATCGACTCCGCCGCCAAGGTGCCCGAGCAATACCTCGAACGCAATGCCGAAATGACCTCGGCCACCGCCGCGCTGTTGTCCCTCGGCATTCCGGTCGCCCCCGAGGACATGTCCCTGCTCTCGACCCAGGACGCGATCACACGCATCCGAGCAACGGAGAATTTCATGGCCGATTTCGATTCCACGACCATTGAAGCCGTCGTGCACAGCAGCGCGTGGAGCCTGGAAGTCATGCTGGCCGCGCAGTATCCGACGTTCGACGGCGACGTGCTTTTCGTTCGCGCCGTCGCCGATCGGATGCGCGCCGCGGCACTCACCGCCGATGCCGCCGAGCAATGGTCACCATTCATCCAAGGCGACTTCCGCATGATCGAGGTGGACGCCGCGCACGCCGACCTGCTCGACCGTGCCACGGTCGAGCTCTACGGCCACGAGTTGGAACGGGAGCTGGCCCGATGACCGACACCCTCACCACGCCCGCCGACACCGATCGGCTGCCACTGTCGAGCGCACAGAGCTCGTTGTGGTTCGCCCAGCAGCTGCAACCGACCAACCCGATCTTCAATATCGCCACCGCCGTGGAGATCCACGGCGAGCTCGACCTCGACCTATTGCGCCGCGCCGTCGATCGCACACTCGCCGAGGCGAGCTGCCTCGCGATGCGGGTCGAGCCGGGCGCCGAGGCGTTGCAACAACGGCCGGGTGCCGCGCCGCCACCGCTGGGTCGGCTGATCGACCTGTCCGGTGACGCCGACCCGTGGGCGAGCTTCCAGCGGTTGACCTCCGAAGACGTCACCGAGGTGCACGACATCACCACCGGGTCGCCGCTGCGTCACGAGCTGATTCGCCTCAGCGCCGATCGCCACATCTGGTTCCTGCGCACCCACCACGTGCTGATCGACGGATACGGCGTCAACCTGCTGTTCCGCCGCGCCGGAGTCATCTATACGGCACTGGCGAAGGACCGTGAGCCCCGTGCCGGCTTCGCCGATCTGCGTGAACTACTCGACGAGGAACAGCAGTACCTGGACTCGCCGCAGCACTGGACGGACACCGAATTCTGGGCCGAAGAACTGCGCGATGTGGGACCGGCCGCCGTACTGCATCCCGGTGCGCAGCGGCTGGCCCGTCGCGCACGCGTCGGCGAAATCACCCTCGGGGCCGATACTTTCACCGCCTTCAACGAACTCGCCACCGCCACCGACACCAGTTGGGGCACCGTGGCCACCGCGGCGTTCGCCGCCTACCTCGCCCGCAACACCACCCGGCGCCAGATCACCGTGGGGTATCCGGTGATGAACCGCATGGGTTCGGTGGCGGCACGAATTCCGACGATGAACGTCAACCTGCTGCCGCTGGCCCTGCACATCGACCCGACGGCACGACCGCGCGACCTGGTGCGCCAGACCCAGGAGGCGATGGCGAGAATTCAACCGCACCAACGCTTCCGCGGCACGCCTATCGGCAACGGCACCCGACTGGCCAGCGGTTTCAGCGATTACATCGGGCCGGTCGTCAATGTCAAGCCGTTCGGTGACGAGGTGCGCTTCGGGCCGCTGCGCGCGTTCATCCACTCGCTGTGCCGTGGGCCGGTGCAGGATCTGTCGGCGACCATCTCCGCGACCGTCGACGCCGATCTGCGCGTGCAATGCGACGCCGACGCCGACCTCTACGACGCCGAACGCCTCGATGAACACCTGCACGCGATGCGCAGGTTCATGCGCGCCTTCGCCGAACAACCCGATGCGACGGTGCGCACGCTGCCGCTGGCCGACCCCGAGGAAGATAGGCGGCTGCGCGAGGAGTGCAGCGGCGCCGAAGTAGGGCCCGCCGACGACGCGACGCTGGTCGAGATCTTCGAGGCCACCGCGCGTCGAGTTCCCGATGCAACCGCGATCGTGGTGGAAGGACACTCGCTCACCTTCACCGAGCTGGATCGTTGGTCGAACCGATTGGCGCGCACACTGATTCGTCGCGGCGTGCGCCTCGAAGACCGGGTGGCGCTGCACATGGCCAGCAGCACCGCCATGGTCGTCGCCATCATCGCCACTTGGAAGGCGGGTGCGGCCTACGTGCCGGTCGACCCGACCTATCCGGAGGAACGCGTCCGCTACATCCTCGACAATTCCGCTGCGGCCACGGTGCTCACCACCGAGGAAGTGCACGCGACCCGCGACGCCGAACTGTCCGAGAACGCGATCACCGCCGTGGAACGCCACGGTGTGCTGCACGCGGACAACAGCGCCTACGTCATCTACACCTCCGGCTCCACCGGCAAGCCCAAGGGTGTCGTCGTCGCGCATCGCGGGCCACGCAATCTGCTGCGCTCGCACCGGCATTACACGATCGACACCGCCGCCGATCGCGCGCTGCGAGTACTCAATACCTACAGTTTCGCGTTCGATTCCTCGATCGGCCCGCTGATGTGGATGCTCGACGGAAACGAACTGCACGCGCTCGGCCGTGACGCGGTGCTCGACGCGCCGTCGGTGGTGGATTATGTGCGCGCGCAACGGATCGACTACATCGATGCGGTGCCCGTGCTGATGGAACAATATGTTGAGCACGGCTTGCTCGACGCCGACGCGGCGCATCGGCCAGGTCGGCTCGCCGTCGGCGGTGAGGCGGTACCGAACGGGTTTTGGTCGCGACTGCGCGAGCACTCGACGTTGGTCGCGTTCAACCTCTACGGTCCTACCGAAGCGAGCGTCGACTCCGGATTCGCGGTGCTGCGGGACGCGCCGACCCCGACCATCGGTCGACCCACCCACGGCGGCAGGCTCTACGTGCTGGACGCGTTGCTCACCCCGTGTGGCATCGGTCGGCCCGGCGAGCTCTACATCGGTGGGCCTCAGCTGGCGCGCGGTTATCACGAGCGCCACGGACTGACCGCGCAGCGTTTCATCGCCGACCCGCACGGAAACGGCGAAAGGCTGTATCGGACCGGCGATCTGGTGTCCTGGCGTCCGGATGGCCAGCTGGAATTCCTCGGCCGCGCCGACGACCAGGTGAAGATCCGTGGCTACCGAGTCGAGCTCGGCGAGGTGGAAACCGCGGTGACAGCGCATGTTCCGGCCGATCGCGTGGTCGCCGACGTGCGCAGCGGCGCGAACGGCACGCGGCGGTTGACCGCGTACCTCGTCCGTCGCGACACCGAGTGGTCCGACGAGACGCTCGATCGACTGCGCAGCGTGCTGGCGGATGTGTTGCCCGACTACATGATTCCCTCGGCCTTCGTGCCGATCGCGGAGCTGCCGCTCAGCCCCAACGGCAAGGTCGACCGCGCCGCGCTCCCGGAGCCGCACTTCGGCGGCGAGGGTGGCGCCTCGGTCACCGACGAACTGGTTCGTGAGATCTGCGC
Organism: Nocardia callitridis; assembly: GCF_039543305.1. NCBI lineage: Bacteria > Bacillati > Actinomycetota > Actinomycetes > Mycobacteriales > Nocardiaceae > Nocardia > Nocardia callitridis. Next base: position 1,743,308 of record NZ_BAABJM010000002.1, read on the forward strand.
GGTGTTCACCGAAATCCTCGACCTGCCCGCTGTCGGGCCGGACGATGATTTCTTCGGCCTCGGTGGCGACAGCATCGTCTCGATTCGCCTGTCTTCCCAACTCAAACAGCTCGGTTTGGCGATCACACCACGCGATGTGTTCGAATGCCGCACCCCGGCGACACTCGCCGTACGCGGACGACTCACCGCATCGACGACGACGGCCGACCCCGAAGGCTATGGGGTGGGCGAGATTCCGCTGACCCCGATCCTCTCGCGCGTGCTCGCCCACGGCGGTCGACTGGATCGGTTCTGCCACGCCATGGTGCTCAACGCACCCGAAGGTGTGCAGACCGCGACGCTTACCGCCGCGTCCGTGGCGCTGATTCGGCGCCACGACATGTTGCGCGCGAGCCTGCTCGACAGCACATTGACCGTGGCCGCTCCCGACGAATTCGACAGTGCCGGAATCGTTTCCGAGCATCTGCTCGATGATGCGGGCGCGGAGAGCGTGGTACTCGATCGACTGGCCGACGAGCTCGACCTCGCGACGGCATCGGTGTTGCGAATCGCTTTGCTGCGCTACCGATCCGGTGCGTTGCCGCGAGTCGGGGTGCTCGTGCACCACCTCGCCGTCGACGGTGTCTCCTGGCGGGTGCTGCTCGACGACCTTTCGGCGGCCTACGATCTCGCCGCCGTCGGCTCGGAAGTGAGCCTGCCACCCGTGCCCACCTCCTACCGCAGGTGGGCACAGACCCTGCGAGAACTCGCCGACACCGGCCACTTCGCCGACCAACTCCCGTTCTGGCGCGAAACCGCCGACCGCGATCGCGACCACACCCTCGGCGAACGCGAACTCGACGAGCACACCGACACCACGGCCACCGCGCGAACTCGTTCGGTCGATATCCCCGCCGAGGTGTCTCGACAGCTGCTCACCGAACTCCCGCAACGGTTCAACGCGGGCCCGCAGGACGGTTTGGTCGCCGCGCTGGCCGTCGCCGCGGCACTCACCGCGGGAGTCACCTCGGGATTCGTGTTCGACATCGAGGGCCACGGCCGCGAGGAAACCGTCGCGGAAGGACTCGACCTGTCCAGAACCATCGGCTGGTTCACCAGCTTCTACCCCGTGCGGGTCGATCTCGGCGACATCGACCCCGAGTCGGCCGCCGACGGCGGCCCCGCCGCGGGCGCGGTACTCAAGCTCACCAAGGAACGCCTACGCGCCGCTCCCGACAACGGCATCGGCTACTCGGTCTCCCGCGAACTCGACCCCACCGCCCGCGCAACACTTTCCGACACCGCACGCCCCGAGGTGCTGTTCAACTACCTGGGCCGCATGGGCGCCAACACCGGCGACACCGCCCCCTGGACCCCCGCCGACCCCACCGCACCACTCCAGGTCCGCAAGGACCCGACAATGCCATGCAGCCACGCCGTAGTCATCAACGCGATGACAGTCGCCACCCCCGACGGCCACCGCATCCGCTCCGAATGGTCCTGGCCCGAACCCCTGGTCACCGACGAAACCATCAACAACCTCCACCACAACTGGCTACGCGCCCTAACCGGCCTAGCCACCCACCTAAACGACGACCAAGCAGGCGGCCTAACCCCCTCCGACACCGCCATAACCACCCTCACCCAAGCCGAAATCGACGAATTCGAAGCCGACTGGGACCTCTAAACCCACCCACCCCGAAGATCACCAGGACATCCCGGAGCGGAAACTCGACATCAGCCGCACCTGGGTCCTGGTGATCTTGTGCGCTTTGGTCGTTTACCTCGGCCCGTGGCAGCTGGTGCGAGACAGGTCGGCGTTTCGTGGTTGCGTGCGCAGGTAATGTCGCCCGGTCGAAGTCAGGTATCTTGCGCTACTGACGTCATCGAGGGGGCGTTCAATCGTGTTCGGGTGATTCTGGAAGTATGCGCAGGTAGCGGGACCGGTTGTCGTCCAGGAATTTTTGCCAGCGCTGTGCTAGTCCTGGCATTCCAGGAACACCACCAGGAGGTGGTGGCATGAAGGTTGCGAAGTCGCCCACGTCGTCCGGGTAGCCGAAATCCGCGTAAAGCATGTCAACGGTTTTGAATGGTTCCTCGAATTCGCCGCGGTTCTCGTGCACCCATGCGAGCGCGAGATAAACCCAGACTTTATCGTCATGGTCAGCGATTTTATCCATGATGTCCGGGATTCGATCCAGCTCGTCGGACAGCAGCAGGGAGATGTCCTCGACGGCATCCATGTTGTCCTCCGCGGGAACGACACTCGTCAATGCCAGTGCGACAACATCCTTCGACGTAATCCACTGATGCTCGTAACCGTAACGCAATTCGCTCGGGGTCAGTCGAGCCCACTCGGAGATGAATGACGCCGGGATATTGAACTTCACCGAATCGTTGTCATCGTCGGTCATTTCTTGATCGGTATCCCATTCATAGTGCCGTTGCGAACGAACATCTGGTGAGTCACCTTGTCTCCATCTAGGATCCATTCGAATCGACCAGGCACGCCGTTCAGCTCTCCCCGAAGGGTATTCGTGTATCGGTCGCCCACACCGCCAGCGCGCAGACCGCGAATCCTGCACCGAGGAGGCTCGAGCCCACCCAGCCGTAGGCGGTGAACAGCACCGTGGTGGTGGCTGCGCCGAGGGCGGAGCCGAGCGAGTAGAAGACCATGTAGCTGCCGATGATGCTGCTGAGGTGGTCGGGGAACGAGGCGGTGAGCACATGCTGGTTACTGACGTGCACGACCTGAACCGCGAAGTCGAGCAGCACGATTCCGATAATGAGGATCACCAGCGACGACGCCAGCTGCGCGGTCGCTACCCACGAGCCGATGAGCAGGACGAGCGCGAGGCCCGAAGCCAGACGCGCCCGGCCCGCGTCGGCCCACCGCCCGGCACGTGCCGCGCCGAGCGCGCCCGCGAGCCCGGCCAGACCCAATAGTCCGACCTGGGTTTCGTGCATATGCCACGGAGCGCCCGACAGCGGCAAAGACAACCCGCTCCACAGGGTTCCGAACGAGGCGAACAGGAAGAAAGCGGTGAGCCCGCGCGTCAGGAGAATCCGATGGCTGAAAAGCCCGCCGAGGGCGACGATGGCTTGCTGGTATTCCCCGAGCCGGTTGGGGCTTTCCTCCCGCGGCAATACCGCGACAACGAGGACCGCGAGGCCGAGCAAAAGTACCGCGAGCGTGGCGTAGACAGCCCGCCAGCCCCACAGATCGGCGACCATTCCGGTGACGACCCGCGCGCCGAGTATCCCGACTACCACGCCCGAGGTGACGATCCCGATATTGCGTCCACGTTCGGCGGGCGGCGAGATCGACGCCGCGTAGGCCACGGTGGTCTGCACCACGACCGCGAACCCACCGGCCACCGCGAGACCCACGAACGCCACCCACTGCCTCGGCGCCGCGGCCGTGAGGATCATGCCTACTGCGGTGAGCGCCAGATGCACGGCGATGAGTCGGCGCCTGTCGGCCACCACATCACCCAGCGGCACCAGCAGGATCAGCCCGATCAGATAGCCGAACTGAGCAAGCGAGACGATCCACCCACTGAGACCCGCCGACAGACCGAGATCATCGCCCATCGGCGCCAGAATCGGCTGTGCGGCATAGATAGTCGACACCGCGACGCCGCACACCGTGGCGAGCAGCAGTCGTCGCCACATGTTCATAACAGCCCCAATCAGTAGCAGATTGCAACCGTTTTGACGGTACGGCATAATGGTTTCAATCCGCAACTGATTGAGAGGTGTCATGTCACGCAAAGCCGTGCACGAGCCGAGCCTCGACTGGACCGACCCCGAATGCCCCGCCGCCCGCGCGGTCGACCTGGTCGGCGACCGGTGGAGCCTGCTCGTGATCCGCGATGCGATGGACGGAGTGCGCTCGTTCACCGAGTTTCAGCGGCGCACCGGCATCGCCCGCAACATCCTCACCGACCGCCTCCACAAGCTCACCGCGCACGGCCTACTGACCCAGCGCACCGCCGCGTCCGGCCGCCGCCAGGAGTACATCCTCACCGACGCGGGCCGCGATCTCTTCCCCATCATCGTCACCCTCCGCCAATGGGGAGAACGCCACACCTTCACCAAGAACGAGCCCCACTCCACCCTGGTAGACGAGCACGGCACCCGCATCCCAGAACTGGTGCCGACCAGCGCCGACGGCACCGTCCTCGACGCCGACAACACCCACGTGCGCAAAGCTCGATAGGGACCCCGTCGCCCAGCCTGCGAGTGCCTGCCCCGGACACGCCGGATATCGGTCGATCTCCAACGCGACGACTCCGGGCCACTGCACTCGGCAGAGGCAGCATCCACACCGGCCGGACCTACGCCCCCGCAGCGGGACGTCGAAGCATCATCCGCGCTCAGCACCTTCGGGCCAAACACGCTCAACCGGTACACCTTTGGCCCGCGCCTGCGCGACAACCGCACCGGTCCCGGCTCGCACACTGTCCATCCCGTCCCACACCGCGATCAACCGATCACAGGAACTGAGCACGGCGTCGTTGGCCGCCTCGTACGCCTCGGCCCCGGTGGTGTCGAAGTCCATCACCCGCACTTCGGCGCGGCGCAGGAATTCGTCGAATTGCTCGGCGTGATCAGGCTTCACCTTCCGCTCACGGTAATCCCGCGAGGGCAACACCACCTCCAGCCGCCCGCCGAGATCCAACACCGCCCGCGCGAACACCGAATCGGCACCGCGCGCAATGCAGCTGACGCCAACCAGATCCGTTTCCGCTGAAAGAATCTGAGATATCTCCTGGTACACGAGCCTAGCCGTGTCTTGAGTGATGTTCATGTGGCCAGTGACACCGATGCGCATCTATACAGCATCTCTGGCCATAACCAGCGGTCGCAACCGGTCTCGCAACTCGGCGACGGCAGCGACATTTCGCAGCCGGTCGGTGCGCTTGAATACGCTCCTGGCTTTGACTCGTACCCGGTCCGATGCCGTCCGCTCCGCCATCGTCAATGCCTGATGCCCGACGCGGCACGCCTCTTCAATCTCACCTTCGATAAGTCGTGCCTCCGCTAACCCCAGTTGGTCGAGGACTGAACTACGAAACCGGTCAGGACTACGAAGCTCCAGCGCCCTTGTGATCTCCGCTGCTGCTTCACCCGCGACTTCACCAATCCGGCAATGTGATCGGCCTCTACCCGAGGGAGAAGCAGGGATGAAAGCCATCGGAGTCATCAATGTAGGTCGCAGCACCGACTGGCCAGGCGACGAACGGATCATCCGCGACCACGCTGCCGCCTGCGGGCATGAACTGGTGGGCATCCTCGAATTCGGCGAGGCAACTTTCATGCCGACCACGCTGGTCGTGTACACCGCGTTCACGCGCGGGGCGCAGGTGATCATCACACCGACGCTCGACCACATCGGTGCTGCGGCGCAGGCGATCTCACAAGTGCGAACGGTGGAAACACCGACACAAACACTGTCGTGTATCGACGCGAGGTGATGGTCACCGGCACCTCAGCGCGGGATCAAGGGCACAGCGGCGCAATGAGATCCTGGTAACCATGCACACCCGGCGTTGTTACAAGCTGCGAGCGACCGACGCGACGGTTTCGAGGACTTCCAGCCCCTGCCCGTAATGCAACGTCGTGAAATACGGCAACGGCACCGCGTGGCCGGATTGGACGGCGGGTAGGCGCGACCATGCCGGGTTGGCGAGCAGCGCCCGCACCTTCGCGGCGGGGCGGCCGGTGTTGTCACCCTGGATCAGGATTACGTCCGAATCACGCAGTACGTCAACCAATTCCATCGAGTACTCCTTTGTCGTACTCAGGCCGCCGCCGGTGCCCGCTTCGTGCGAGATGTTCGAGAATCGCACACCGGCGTCGGCGACGACTATGCCACTCCACGAGCCTGGTAGGGCCAGGTGCCAGGTGGCGGTGTTGCTTGTGCCCATCACCATGCTCCAGCGGGTGCGGGCGAAGACGTCGTGGAATTCGGTGGCGATGGCGTTCGCGCGGTCGGTGTAGCGGCGTTGTAGGGCTTCGGCTTCCGCGCGTTTGCCTACCGCGTCGGCGGCGTCGATGGCGCGGCGTTTCCAGTCGCCCGCGTCCACCGCGGCGAACAGGACTGTCGGGGCGATTTCGGCGAAACGGTCCTTGTTGGGGTCCGGGGCGTGCGGGAGGTAGGTGCCGAGGATGAGGTCCGGGTCGTGGGTGAGGACCTGTTCCGGGTCGGCTTTGATGCTCGCGCCGACCTTCGGCAATTCGCGGTAGATGTCGAGATACTCGGCGAGCAGCTGGGATTCGTCGAATTGGGCTACCGCCGTGGGTCGTACGCCGACATCGAGGAGGGCGCCCGGTGTGTAATGGTCCACGCAGACGACGCGTTCGGGATGTACCGGTACTTCGACCGGGCCCTCGAAACCCTGGACCGTTCTGGTCGCGGCATCGGCCGAGTCACCACCGGAACCGCCACAGGCGGTGAGGGCGGTGAGGGCGAGCGATCCCGCTGCGGCACCGAGAAATCCACGGCGATTGATCGTTCGCACGGCATATGTCCTTGTTGTCGATGAGCACGCCGCGTCGAGCGGGTGTTGTTCGGATTAAACGATTTTCGGTGCGCGCGTGCCATGGACGGCGATCACTCGGCCGCGACCTGCTCGCGCGTGTCGAGCTTGCGCAATGTCGCCAGCACCGCCCACAGCACCAGCACGAGCACGCAACCGCCCGCGCCGTAGACGAGGAAGACCTGGCGCACCGGAACAAGATTCGCGATGACACCCGCGACGACCGATCCCGCGGCGGCCGCCGCCGTGACCTGCGCGGTCCATACCCCGGACACGCGTCCACGGAATTCGTCGGGAGTGTTGTTCTGCACCACCGCGAACCGCGCGATATCGCCGACCACTCGACCGACGCCGTAGGCGATCAATCCGAGGAACGCCACCGCGGTCACGCCGACGAGCCCGGCGCCGACCATGCCCGCGGCCGAAATCAGGGTCGCCGCGAACAGCACCTGACCACCACGCCGAATCGACCCCGTCCAGCCCGAGGTGAGCGAGCCGAGGACCGCACCGACAGCGGGCGCCGCGAACAGCAGGCCCGAGGTCGTCGACCCGCCGCCGAGGACTTCCTCGACATACGCGGGAATGAGCGTGCCCCACCCCGACAGCAACATCGTCACGAATCCCACCAGCAGCGCCGCGCCCACCGTCCGATGCCCGAAGGCGAAGGCGAACCCGGAAACCATGGCCCGCAACGGTGATTCGGTGTGTGTCCGGCGAGCGGGCATGGGGTCCAGCCGCGCGATGAGCACGGTGGTCACCAGGCTCGCCGCGGCGGCGAACCAGAAGTTGGCGGCGACACCGGCCCAGGCGATGAGCACACCACCGAGTGCGGGTGAAGCCATCGCGCCGAGGTCGGCGGTCAATGCCATCAACGCACCGGCCGCCGCCATCTTGTCGCGCGGAATCAATCCCGGTGTCGCGGCGACCAGTGCCGTGGACGACACCCCACCCGCGAGCCCGTCGACAACACCCGCCACGAACACCAGCCACAGCTGCGGGGTCGGCAGCATGGCGTTCACCGCGAGCACCGCGAACGCCACCATCGCGCTGCCCCGCGCGAGCACGATGACCAGCCGACGATCAAAATGGTCGGCCAGCGCGCCACCGGCCAGGGTGCCCGCGAAGGCGGACAACCCGATGACCGTCGCGACCGTCGCCACCTTGGTGGTGGACCCGGTCATGTCGTAGACCTGAATCGGCAAGGCCACCATCAGGAATCCGATGCCGAACACCGAGACCGTGCGCGCGATGAACAGCGTGCGGAACTCCCTGCTCGTGCGCAGCGGCTCCAGGTCGATGGTGAACTTGCGCGCTATCGCATTGCTCACGTTCGGCGCTCCTTCGATCCTTGCTCTTCGGTTGCCGGAATGTCCGGAGTGCTATCGGCCAACGCACGCTCGGTCAGCATGCTCGGGTCCCATTCGGCCGCCAGTTCGGCGCGCTTGTCTTCCTCGGTGTCATGGTCGACCTTGCGCATCGAGACCCGCAACAAGGGCGGTGCCATCACCGAGGTCACCACGGCGACGAACACCACCACCGTGTACGAGGCGGTGTTGAGCACGCCGAGTCGCAGACCCGTCATCGCGATGACGATCTCCACGGCACCACGCGCGTTCAATCCCGCACCGAGCGCCACCGCTTCCCAACGCGGCAGCCGCACGAGCATCGCGCCGAGATAAGCGCCGACGAACTTGGCGGCGACCGCGACGATCAGCACCACGACCGCCGAGAGGGCCACGGCCGGATCACCGAGTACCCGTAGGTCCACCCGCAGACCCGCCGTCGCCAGAAACAGCGGCGCGAAAACGACATTCACGACGGTGAACAATGGCGCGAGCGGACGCCCGTGTCGATTGCCGATGACCAGTCCCGCGAAGAACGCCCCGAGAATGGCCTCCAGGTGCAGTGCCTGCGTGATCGCCGCGTAGCCGAGCACCAGGGCGACCACGATCGCAATCACCGCATTCGGTTCCCGCGCGCCGACCGCCGTGAGCGCTTTGCGCGCGAGCGGACGCAATACCAGCAGCGCCACGAGGATCACCCCGACCAGCGAGAGCACGGTGATCGCGATATTTCCCGCGCGAGCGCCGACCGTCGCCATCGCGCCGGTCACCGACAACAGCAGCCACCCCAGCGCGTCGTCGACGGTGCCGGAAGCCAACGTCAACTGACCGACATTGCGGTGCAGCAAACGCATTTCGGTGAGCGTCTTGGCGATCACCGGAATCGCGCTGACCGACAACACGGTTCCGGTGAACAGCGCGAAGACCACCGGCGAGGAGTCGCCGCCGATCAGCGCGCTCGGCGCGAGGAACCCGATGCCGATGCCCAGCGCGAGCGGGATCACGAACGCGAAACCGCTCACCCCTGCCACGATCTTCGCGCGTCTGCGCACGAAGGTCAGATCCAGTTGTGCCGCAGACAATCCCACCAGCAGCAGGATGCCGATCTGGCCGATCGCGTCGAGCAGATTCTGTTGCGTCGGCACCGCGGGAAACAGCCACTCCTGCACGGCGGGAGCGGCTGCCCCGAGTATCGACGGTCCGAGTACGACACCGGCCACCAACTCGCCGACGATGTTCGGCAACCCGATCCGGTTGGCCAGTTTGCCCAACAGCACCGCGGCCGCGAGCAGGAACACCACTTGCAGCAGCAGCACGAGCATGGCGTGCTCGCCGATCAGCGCAGCCGGTGTGGGGTGCATGATCAGTTGGCGACCGTCGCGGGTTCGGCCCAGTGCATACCGTCGGACGACGGTACGAGCCCACCCTCCAGCAACGGCGCTTCCACGGTGTCGGCACCGGTGGCCGCACGCGCCTGGAAGGCGTTCATCTCCTCCATCACGTCACGCACGACGGGCGCGTTGAACATGTGGTTCATCCGCTGACCCGAATCGGTGTCCATCCCACCGGTTTTCGTGGTCGCCTCGGTGAGCGCCTCGGTGGAGGAGGCGAATTTGCCGATCAGCGCGTCGGGGTCGGTGAGCGCGTTCTCACCGGAGAAACCACCCGCGACCAGCGAGACGAACGCGGCCATGTCGGTGCGGTCCATCTTGGTGACCTTGCGCGCACGCCAGAAGTAGGAGTCCTCGGACTGTTCCATGTCGTAGAACGAGGAGAGGAATTCGTAGAACACGGCGTATTCGCGGCGGTAGCGGCCCTCGAATTCACCGAACGCGCGTTCTTCGTCGAGTTGCCCGGACAGCACGCTGTTGATCGAGCGTGCGGCCAGCACCGCGGAGTAGGTGGCGAGGTGGACGCCGGTGGAGAACACCGGGTCGATGAAGCAGGCGGCGTCGCCGACCAGCACCATGCCGTTACCCCAGAACTTGGTGTTGGCGTAGGAGTAGTCCTTGCGGGTGCGGATCTGGCCGTAGGTTCCCTCGGTGACCCTGGTGGCGTCCGACAGCATGTCGTCGACGATCTCGCAGCGGCCGATGAATCGGCGCAACGCGGCTTCCTGGTCGCCCTGCACCTTGGCCGCGTGTTCCTTGGCGATCACGGCGCCGACGCTGGTCAGTTTGTCGGTGAGCGGGATGTACCAGATCCAGCCCTCGTCGAAGGCCGCGCACAGGATATTGCCCGAATCCGGTGCGGGCAGGCGCCCACCGTTCTCGAAGTAGCCGAAGAGCGCGACGTTCTGGAAGAAGTCGGCGTAGACGCGTTCGGAGCCAGCGCTCTTGCTGAGCCTGGTCTTGTTGCCGCTGGCGTCGACGACGTACTTGGCCTCGATACGGTGTGTGCCACCGTCGGCGTCGGTGTAGGTGACCCCGACGACACGGCCGGTCTCGTCGGTGATGGTTTCGCCGACCCGCGAGTTCTCCCGCACGTCGACACCGGATTTCGCGGAGTGCCGCAGCAGGATCTCGTCGAACTTCATCCGCTCGACCTGGTAGGCGTGCGAGTAGGGTCCGGCGAACTCCGGGGAAATCGCGAACAGGAAGTTCCACGGGACCGGGCTCTTACCCCATCGGAAACTGCCGCCACGCTTGCGCATGAATCCGGCTTCCTCGATCTCGCGTTCCACCCCGAGTAATCGACAGACGCCGTGAATCGTTGCGGGAAGCAATGATTCACCGATCTGATACCGGGGGAACTGCTCCTGTTCGAGCAGGATCACCGACCGTCCGCTCTTGGCGAGCAGCGTGGCGACGGTGGAGCCACCAGGCCCGCCGCCGACCACCACGACATCAGCGTTCTCGATTTCGCCCATCAGTCTTTCCTCGATTCTTGTTCACCGAAATTCGTCGCGCGGATTCGCCGCCCGCGCGACAAGAAGAGTCAGGGCACGATCACATCGAGCCAGGCGCCGAGCACCGGATCGGAGGCGAGGGTGACCAGATCGGCGTGCGGCGCACCGCCGGCGCGCCACTTCTCGACCAGCGACATCAACCGCACCGAGTCCATCCCCACGTCGAGCAGGTTGGTGTCTTCGGTGAGTTCGGTCGACGAGATATCGAGCACGGTGGCGATATCGGAGATCACCGTCTCGCGATCGATGACGGTCGAGACTTCTTCTGCCATGGTGTTTTCCCTGTTCACTAGGCTGGAATGGTGTGCGTGCCGCGCGTTACCTGGAGGAGAGTTGGCCGAGCGCGCCCGGCACGGGCTGCGCCGGGTCGTTGCCGAGCGCCACGATTTTGTTGGCCTCGTCGACGTGCACGACCTTGGGCTTGTGCACCGCGACCTCGGCCGCGTCGAGTTGCAGGAACGACATGATGATCACCAGGTCGCCGGGGTGCACGAGGTGCGCGGCGGCGCCGTTGATGCAGATCTGTCCCGACCCGGCGGCACCGGTGATCACATAGGTTTCCAGCCGAGCGCCGTTGGTGATGTCCACGATCTGCACCTGCTCGCCCTCGACGAGATCGCTGGCACGCATCAGGTCACTGTCGATGGTGACGGATCCGACGTAGTGCAGGTCGGCCTGAGTGACCGTGGCGCGGTGGATCTTTCCGTTGACGAGCGTGCGAAGCATTCACGTTCTCCCAGTACCTAGTTCGCCGAAAGCGACGGTTCGTTCGCGCGCGGGTCTCCACGCGCCCGTCGTACCGAGAACTTAGGCTACACTAAATTTACTTCGCAATGCTACCGTAAATGTCACATCTTCGGATAGGCTAAATACTTCTCAAATCGGACTGATTCAGTCGTCTTCCTCGGCGTGATGGTCCAGATTGACCGTCCCGACCCGCCAGTAGCCGTCGATCTTCATCTGCTCCTTGGGCAGCTTCAGCTCATTCACCAGATACCGGCGTACCGGCTTCAACGACAACGCCTCCCCCGCGGCCCACGCGAACCCCCGGCCCTCGGGCGGTGCCCACGCCGTCACCGCGTCCGCGAGCAGCGAGGTGGTGCCCGGTGCGGCCGAACCCCGGTGCAGGTACCGCACCTGGACCGATTCCGGCAACGCGATCTCATCGGCCTCGTCACGCACCTCGACGAACGCGATCACCTGCTTGCCTTCGGGCAATTCCTCGGCCCACCGGCACAGCGCAGGCAGCGCCGTCTCGTCGGCGACCAGCAGATACCAGTCGTAGCCGACCGGGTAGATGTAGGAACCGCGCGGACCGATCGCCCCCACCCGATCGCCTGGTTGCGCGTCCGCCGCCCAGCTGCCGCCGATGCCGTGCGTGTGCAACACGAAATCTATGGTCAAGCTGGGCTTTTCGGCATCGAACGCGCGGACGGTGTAATCACGGAACTGCGGGCGCTTCCCGTCGGGCCGCGGCGCCATCCCTTTCGGTCCGATCACCGGCAACACCAATTCGCCGGTCTCCGGGTCGGGAAAGAACATCTTCAGGTGCTCATCGGGCGCCATCGGCACGAACGGGAACTCCCGCTCCAATTCCTGGCCGCCGAGCACGATGCGCTGCATCCTCGGGGTGAGCCGGTAGGACTCGAGCACCTCCAGGGTGCGGGGGCGCAACTCGTGCAGCACCAGGTTGACCGTCTGCTGGTCCGGGGTCGTCGTCTCGCTCACAACAATTCCTTCCGTGCGGCCTCGATGGCACCGCTGGTTTCTTGCCTCAACGTGTCGACGCCGCGCCGTTCTCGCTCCCGTGCACGCGGAATCACCAGCGGCGTACCGGATTCCGGGTCTTCGATGATCCGGCAGCGCAATCCGAACACGTGTTCCACCAGCTCGCTGGTGATCACCTGCTCCGGCTTTCCCTCCGCGACGACGGCACCGTCCTTCATCGCGATCAGGTGATCGCCGTAGCGGCAGGCGTGATTCAGGTCGTGCAGCACCGCCACCAGCGTTTGTCCGCCACTGTGATTGAGGTCGGCGAACAGTTCGAGCAATTCGATCTGATGGGCGATGTCGAGGAAGGTCGTCGGCTCGTCCAGCAGCAGCAACGGCGTGCGCTGCGCCAGCACCATGGCCACCCACACACGTTGGCGCTGTCCGCCCGACAGTTCGTCCACCGTCCGGCCCGACAGTTCGCTCACCCCGGTGGCGGCCATCGCCTCGACCACCGCTTCCTCGTCGGCCCGCGACCACTGCCTGAGCAGCTTCTGATGCGGGTAACGTCCGCGCGCCACCAGGTCGGACACCGAAATACCCTCGGGGGCAATAGAAGTCTGCGGGAGCAGGCCGAGACGGCGCGCGACCTCCTTCGCCGGATACGACGAGATCGCCTTACCGTCGAGCAGCACGCTGCCGCTCGACGGTGTGAGCAGGCGCGACAAGGCGCGCAGCAGCGTGGATTTGCCGCACGCGTTCGGCCCGACGATCACGGTGAAAGCGCCGTCGGGGATCGACACCGAAAGATCCGCGCTGATCACCCGCTTGTCGTAGCCGATCGTCACCTCGTGCGCGGACAGCCGCGTTTCCTGCGTTGTCGAGCTCATCGACGCACCTCCCGTGCCAGCAGCCAAATAAAATACAAACCACCGATCGACACCGTCACCACGCCGACCGGCAACTGGGCCGAGGCGAACGCGCGCTGCGCGATCCAGTCCGCGGCGCTGAGCAACAACGCGCCCATCGCCGCCGCCGGCAGAATCGCGACACCCGCCGTCCTGGTCAGTCGCCGCGCCAATTGGGGTGCCGCCAGCGAGACGAAGGCGATGGGTCCCGCCGCGGCGGTGGCCAGCGCGGTCAGCCCGACGCCGACCATCATCAATGCCAGCCGGGTCGGTTCCACCCGCACACCGAGCGCGCGGGCCGCGTCGTCACCGAGTTCGAGCACCGGCATTCGATACGCCAGCAACACCGCACACGGCAGCAACACCGCCAGCACGGCAGTCACCGGACCCACCTGGGTCCAGTCGAGTCCGGACAGCGAGCCCGAGCCCCACACCGCCGCCGACATCGCCGCCGCGAGATCGACCTTCACGATCAACCAGACGTTCATCGAATGCAGCATGGCGCTCACCGCGATGCCGACGATGATCAGCCGGAAGCCCTGCACACCGCTCTTGAAGGCGAGCAGGTAAACCACTGCCGCCGTCGCGATTCCGCCGATCATGGCGCCGAGGGCCGTCGCGTAGTAGTCGCCGTGCACCAGCAGGATCACCACCAACGCACCGGTGTAGGCGCCGGTATTGAAACCGATGATGTCCGGACTGCCCAACGGATTTCGGGTCAGGGACTGGAAGATCGCACCGCTGGCACCGAGCGCGGCGCCGAGCATGATCGCCAGCAATACTCGCGGCAGACGCCACTGATTCACCACGAGCTCCACCCGGCGTGGCGCGTCGCCGAACAAGGCGCGCAACACCTCTGACGGGGACACCGAGAAGTCGCCGGTGCCGAGTGCGAGCACCGCGACGGCCGCGGTCAGGGCCAGCAGCACCGCCACCACCGCGACCACCCGTAGGCCGACCCGCGCCGAGAGGCGGCCAGGCAGCCGAACCACCGCGACCCGACGGCCGAAGTCCGGTCGGTTCCGCGTATCCAGCTCGGCGCCCGTCTTCACAGTCCGCTCGCCTTCGTGCGTCGTACCAGCAGGATCAGGACCGGCGCACCGACGAACGCGGTGACGATGCCGACCTGGAGTTCAGCGGGCCGCAAGACGAGTCGGCCGAGTACATCGGAGAGCAACAACAGCGTGGGTGCGCCCACCATCGTGTAGGGCAGAATCCAGCGCTGATCCGGCCCGACGATCCAGCGCGCCACATGCGGAACCATCAGCCCGACGAAGCCGATCGGCCCGACCGCGGCCGTCGCCGCGCCGCACAGCAGCGTCACCGCGACCACACCGAACCGACGGGTCGCGCCGATATCGGCGCCGAGCGTCCTGGCCAGATCGTCGCCGAGCGCGATCGCGTTGAGCGGCCGCGCGATCGACCACGCGATCAGCAGCCCGACTCCGATGAAGGCGGCGACCACCCACACCACATCCAGGTCGATGCCGCCCAGCGATCCGGCGTTCCAGGAGCGCAGATGATCGAAGGTATCGGGGTCCAGCAGCATCAAACCGTTGGTGACACCGGTGAGTACCGACCCCAGCGCGACACCGGACAGGGTGATCCTGATGGGTGTCGTCCCGTCCCGACCGAGCGAACCGAGCACATACACAGCGACCGTCACGACGATCGCACCGAGGAACGCGAACCACACATACGACCAGATACTCGTGAACCCGAACAGCGCCACCGCGAGTGCGACGAAGAACGCAGCACCGGCGTTGACGCCGAGAATTCCGGGGTCGGCCAGGGGGTTTCGGGTCATCGCCTGGATCAGCGCGCCCGAGACGCCGAGCGCCATGCCGACGAACAGGCCGAGTACCGTGCGCGGAATCCGCAGCGAACGCACCACCAGTTGATCGGCGGAGCCGTCGTAATGCCACAGCGCGTCCCACACCGTGTGCAGCGCGATATCCCTGGTGCCGACGGTCAGGCTCAGCACGCAGGCCAGCACGAGGACGGCGAGCGCGACGAGCAGTCCCGCCGCGCGCACCGTGTTCGTCGTGGCCTTGCCCTGACGGGGTGCGGGTTTGTCGTCCGGGTTCTTTGCCGCACGAGCGGCTGGCGACTCGACCGATGCGTCGGTGGTCTTCGCGAGCATTCCGTTGCTCGCACCGTTGTTCGCCGGTGACGGCGCGGAAAGGACCGCGTCGGCGCCGGAGTGGCCGTTCGATTCGATGTTTCCGAGGGGTCCGTTCACGTTCCTGCTCCCGCGCGGATCTGCCACCGCTGCGCCCTGTTTTGCTCGTTCCAGAAGCTCGCGTATCGCCCGTCGAGAGCCAGCAACTCGGTGTGCGTTCCGGTTTCGGCTACGCGACCGTCCTCGACGAAGACGATGCGGTCCGCGGCGCGCACCGTGTCGAGGCGGTGCGCGATCACCAGGACCGTTCGTCCCTCGGTGAGGGTGGCGGTGGCCGCCCTGATCGCGGTCTCGTTCTCGGTGTCCAACGCCGAGGTGGCCTCGTCGAGCAGCACCACCGGCGCGTCCTTGAGGAGTGCGCGTGCCAGCGAGATCCGTTGTCGCTCACCACCCGACAGTGCGGAACCGACCTCGCCGACGGGAGTGTCCCAACCTTGCGGCAGCCGCGCGACGATCTCGTCCACCCGCGCGAGCGCGGCCGCCTCCGCAAGCTGCCCCGGGGTCGCGTCCGGCTTGGCGAGCAACACGTTTTCCCGGATCGTCGCGTCGAACAGGTACACGTCCTGGAACACCATCGAGATGCGCGAAAGCAGATCCGCCGCGCGCAGCTCGCGAATGTCGGTGCCGCCGAGCGTGATCGAACCGGACTCGACTTCCCAGAACCGCGCGACCAGGCGCGCGAGCGTGGTCTTGCCGGATCCGGACGGGCCGACGATCGCGCAGATCGAGCCCTGCGGTACGTCGAAGGAGATGTCCTCGAGCACACGGCGTCCGGATTCGTAACCGAAGGCCACCCCGCGCAACGCGATCGAGGAGTCGGTGGGCACCGGCGCGACGTCCGGTTCGGCCAGCGCCGGCGTCGCGATGATGGCGGCGACCTCGGCAAGTGTGCGTTCGGCCGCCCAGATGACGCTGCCGGTACGCCCGAGTGCGGCGACCGAATCGGTGAGCATGGCGGCGAGCACGGTCGCGCACACCGCCGAGGGCACACCGAGACCCGAACCATCGGTCCGCACCAAGACGGTGAGCAGCACCGCGGCCACCAGCAGCGCGGTACCCAGCTGGAAGGCGACCGCGCCGATGATGGCGCCGCGGAAGTAGGCGGCCGATGCGGCGCGGGCGCGGCGCAACGCGTCGAGGACTTCGGTATTCGCCCGTGCCGTCTGTCCGCAGGAGCGCAGCACCGCTTGGTGTTGCGCGAACTCCACCAGCTCGCCATTGATCCGCTCGGTGACCGTGTTCCCGGTCGCGGTGGCACCGCGCAGCAGCCGCGCCGCCACGAAGTGCAGCACCACCAGCACCGCCAGGCCGGCCGCGGCGACCAGACCGGTGGTCGGATCCAGCACGAGCAAGGTGAGCAACACGACCACCGCCCAGGTCGCGGCCCGAATATTCACCGCGACAACACCGTTCAGCGCCGCCGCGAGCATGCGCGCCGCATCGCCGGTGAGCCTGGTCAACGCGTCGGCACTGGCGGGCGAGAACCAGCCCAGCGGCAGTCGCACGGCATGCGCGGCCAACCGGTGTTGCAAGTCGGCGACGGTCTCCCCGCTTACCGCACGTTGCCGCGCGGAGGCCGTCCTGTTCGCGCCGACGGCGACCACCAGCAGCACCGCCAAGGTGGCCGCCCACCACCACGCGGCGGGAAAACGCTGCTCGATCAGCGCGGACAGCAGCGGAACCAACACCGCGAAGCACAGGCCCTCCAGCAGCGCCGAACCGACGATCAAGCCGTAGCAGCGCCGCAGTCGAGCCGCCGTCGCCGCCCCGGCGACCCCTTCGGGAATCTGAATCATCGCGACAGCACCCCTTGCGCGACGGAGTCATCGGCACAGACTCCGCGCGGCCGGACTACCGCCGCACGGCACGTACTCCGCACCGCGGTGGCAGGCGTAGCCGCGTCGGCCGGGTTCCCGTCGATCACGGTCGTTGCGGCGCAAGGCATCCGAGGCACTGTCGCCGGTGCGGTCTCAGGCACAAGCAGGATCACCATCGCGGCCTCAGTCGCCATCGCGGTCCCAGTCCCAATCGCGGGCGCGGTCCCCGTCCCAGCCGCGGGCGCGGTCCCAGTCCCAGCCGCGGGCGCGGTCCCAGTCACGGTCCCGGCCGCGCTCGCGGTCCCAGTCACGGTCCCGGCCGCGCTCGCGGTCCCAGTGGCGGTCCCCGCCCCAGCCGCGGGCGCGATCCCCGTCCCAGCCGCGGGCGCCGCCCCAGTCCCAGTCCCAGCCGCGGGCGCGGTCGCCGTCCCGGTCGCAGTCGCCGTCCCGGTCGCAGTCGCCGCCCCCGTCCCGGTCCCGACCTCAGTCGCGGTCGCGGACAGCACAGGCCGTAGCGCCGAAAACACTGTGTTCACAGCACCGTCACCCCCTGGGCGACGCTCGACAGCGTTCCGTGCGCGTTATCGTTTCTCAGCGAGTCATGGTCGTGCTCGGTACTCGCCCACAGTCGCGCGTAACGACCGTTGGCCGCGAGTAGTTCAGTGTGCGTGCCGGTTTCGGCTACCCGGCCGTCGTCGAGGACGACGATGCGGTCGGCGTGCACGATCGAGCGCAGTTGGTGGGTGATCACGAGAATCGTCTTGTCCGCCATCAGGTTCGACAGCGCGTCCTGGATTTGTGCCGCCGATTCCGGGTCGGCGGAGGCGGTGGCCTCATCGAGGACGAGGATCGGCGCGTCGGCGAGAATGGCGCGCGCGATCGCGATGCGCTGCGCCTCACCGCCGGACAGTCGCGCGTCCTCGCCGATCACCGAGTTGTACCCCCGTGGCAATCGATCGATGCGCGCGGCGATGCGCGCGCTCGTCGCGGCGGCGGCGACCTCGGCGAGCGTCGCCTCCGGGCGCGCGAGGCGAATATTGTCCGCGATCGACCGGCGCAACAGCTGCGGGTCCTGGAAGACGAAGGCGACGCACCGGTACAGCTCCTCCGGTGGGTAGTCGCGAATATCGTGGCCGCGCAGCCTGATCACGCCGCCGTCGACATCCCAGAAGCGCGGGATCAGGCGCGCCATGGTCGACTTGCCCGAGCCGGAAGCGCCGACGACCGCCGTCACCGTCGCACGCGGCAGCCGCAGGTCGATGCCGCGCAGCACCGGGGAATCGGGACCGTAACCGAAGCGCACATCGTCGAACTCGACTTCCGGCTCCTCGTGGACGGGGTCGCACGACACCGACGAGCGCGGCAGGGTCTGCTCGGCAAAGATCTCGCCCACACCGGTCGCGACGGCACGGGATTTGCGAATGATCATCAGCACCATCGGCACCGACCACACCCCGCGCGAGACGATCCACGCCAACAGCAGGAACGGCACGACGGCCACGCCGTCAATCCAGCCCACGCCGGTGAACACGGTGCCGACCACGGCGGTGTAACCGACGGTGACGATCCAGGAAGACAGGATCGCGCTCACACGAGTGCGCCGCGCCTCGGCGGCTTCGGCACGCAGATAGCTTTCGGCGAAGCGGTCGGCGGCGGCGTCGAAGCGCGCGGTGCCCCATTCGGCGCGTCCGAAGATCTTGAACACCGGGATACCCTGCGCCAATTCGGTGGTACGCGCGGTAAGCATGCGGGCAGCGTCCTCGTGCTCGGCGTCCTCGGCGGACTGCGCGCTGCGCTGCCTGGTCAGGATGGCGGTCGTGATCGCGGCGGGCGCGAGTACCACCAGCGCCATCCGCCAGTCCACCCACAGCAGGTAACCCGCGGCGAGCACGGTGGTGAGCACGAACCGTGGAAGCATCGGGATGCTCTCGCCGACCAGCAGACTCAGCGACCCGATATCGCCGCCGACGGTCTTGCGCACCCGCGCCGAACCGTTGCGCGCGAACCACCCCAGCGGCACCTGTTCGAGATGGGCGACAACATCGCGCCGGGCGGCGAATTCGACCCTGCGGCTGGCCGCGAAGCTCAGTGCGAAGGAGGCCGCGTGCGCCAGTGGTGCCGCGAACAAGGCGACGAGCACGGTGATCGTCCAGCCACGAACATCCGCGGCCGGACCGAATTCGACGAGAGCGGTGAGAATCCGCGCGAGGCCGACGAAGGCGAGCACCGTCGCGACCGCGACGAGCGACTGGAGAACCACCGAGACCACGAGTATGCCGAGGACCGGACGCAGCAGCGGCGCCAACCGCCCGGAAACGGTGTGGTCGGCGTCGGCAGCGATCGCTGCCATGGCGTCCTCCTGACCACGTCACTTACATTGCTACCTACAAAAAGTACAGGCTAAGTCCATTCGACGAAAAGCGGCGGACCCGAAGATCGGGCCCGCCGCTTCTTTCGATATCCGAATCAGGCGGCGGGACCACCGGCCTCCGGCGGAGCCAACGGACGGTTGATGCCGTCCCAGTACTCGATACCGGCGGCGATCGCCACCGGAACACCGACCAGCAACGCACCCGCGATGGTGCCGACCGGCGCGAGCAAGACCGCACCCGCGATGCAACCCGCGACAGGGCCGCCGCCGAGCAGCATGGCGATCGGCATGGTCACCGCACCACCGAGCACACCGCCGAGCACACAACCGACGGTGGCGGAGCCGATCGTGCCGACCAGTGCGCCGACCGCGACACCGGGCGAGAGCCTGCTACCGAACTTCTTCCACGCCTCGTACTCGCGGTCCTCCGGCGTCTTCGACGCGATCTCCTGCGGCGCGGAGGCCGCGGGCTTGAAGTACGCGCGGTCCATCGCGGGCCTCAGCGTGGCGGTGTTGCCCTGGATGTCGGCGTCGAACGGGATCGCGATGTCCTCGACGTTGACCTCGAGCGGCGTGCCGCCGACCAGCTCGCCCGAAGCCGAACGGATCTCGAACTTGCCGTCCTGAACCGCGAGCGTGCCCGCGTCGGTGGTGATGATGGCCGAGCTCTCGTTGTTGGTCGCCGTGTAGTTCACAGCGCCGGGGATGATCTGGGTGGCGATTCCGCCTGGAGGCGCCACCGGCGCCGGGACCGCGTTCGCCACACCGCTTCCGGCGAGCACCACCGCGGCGATCGCGAACGGCGTGACCGCCGCCATTTTCCTCATCTTCATGCGAGTCGTTCCTTCTGTAGATCGACCGAGTTCACCAGCGCGTCTCGGCCCGTCGGGATGGTTCGACGCGGTGGCCCGGCAAGCCGCCCTCGAACGTCGATCACCGCTGTGACACAGTGGCAAATCACGTCCGGTCGAACATTCAGAAGTTAGCCTATCCTGAGTAATCGTACAAGTGGTCCCATTTGTCAAGGGACCGATCGGGCAAACCGCTCAGCCGACGACGGCGCGTGCGTGCGTGCGGATCGATCCGAGAATGTCCGCGGCACGAACCGCGACGATCGACAACAGCGACGAACTCAAGCCGTGCGAATCCTCGACGCCACCGTTGACATAGGCGCCACACTCGTAGCCGTCCGGCAACAACAACCGGTAGTCGCGGCCGACCTCCGGTCGCACCGAAGCCCCAGGCGCACCGTCGAATTCGAGAATCGAGGTGACATCGAACGCGCGGAACCCGGTGGCGTAGACGACCGCGTCGACGTGTAGCGCCGTCTGCTTGCGGTCCATCAGGTCGACCAGGTCGATGGTGACACCGTCCGAGCCCTCGACGACGCGCTCGATCTCGCTCGCGTTGTGCACATACAGCCTGCGCCGCTGCGCCACCGATTCCTCGTATTCACGCTGGTAGAGGTCGGAGATGAGCTCGATATCGACCGCGCTGTAATTGGTGCTGCGGTGATAGGAGAGCATGCGCTCGCGCACCGATTCCGAAGCGCCGAACCACCGGTCGACGGTGTCGGGGTCGAAAACCCGGTTGGCGTACGGACTGTCGTCGGAGGGAGTGAACCCGAACTTCGAGAAGATCGAATGCACCTCGGCCTCGGGGTAACTCGTGTGCAGGTACCGCAGCACCTCGCCCGCACTCTGCCCGGCACCGACCACCGCGAAGCGGCCGTGCGGATGGCTCGGCACCTGACCGAGTTCATTGAGCAGATTGTGATTGTGGAAGACGCGTGGACCCGGTGCGATACCTTCCGGCAGCACGGCGGCAAGGCCGGGGCCGAGCACGACGTTCTTCGCGACCACGGTGGAAACCCCTTGCGGGCCTTCGCAGGTCACCGTCACGCGATCTTCGCCGCAGTCGACGCGCACCGCCGTGGTCGCGTAACGCACCTCGACCGCGACCCGGTCGGCTGCCCATTGCAGGTAGTCGGAGAATTCACGACGACTCGGGAAGAAGGTCTGCAGGTTCACGAAGTCGACGATCCGACCGCGTTCGTGCAGGTAATTGAAGAAGGTGAACGCGCTGCGCGGATCACGCAGTGTCGCCAGGTCTTTGGCGAAAGAGATCTGCATCGCCGAGCCGGGCAACAACATTCCCGGGTGCCACCCGAATTGCGGCTTCGATTCCAAGAACACCGCATCGATCCGCTCGGCGGCGGTCTCGTTGTGTTCATGCACCGCGGTCGCCAGTGCCAGATTCGATGGCCCGAATCCGACACCCACCAGGTCGTAGACCCGCGACTGCGTGTTTGCTCCATTCACTGTGTTTCGCACGGAACTTCCCATCGGTTCGACCCCGGAGCCCCAGTTCGCGACTCGCGAAACGACAGTATCACATAGCCTATCACTATTGGTCAGGCAAATGTAGGTTGTGCTTACCAGGTGTTCCCGGAGCGCACAGACAGCCAAAAGGCGGGCGAGTGTCGAACGCCCCCAACGGCATTCGACACTCGCCCGCCTCAATGACGCGGGCCGCGGTTCAGAGGGTCAACGGCACCCGACCCGGCCGGGTTCTGCGCCATGCGATCCCGAGAAACACTACGAGTCCGAGTAAGGGCAGCAGGCTGATCGTCCAGCTCAGCGGCAGCGGCGGCCCCGGCTGATCGAGCACCGCCAGGTCGGCGAGCGCGCCCTCGCCGTGCCCGAGCGGACCGTCGATGGCGAAGGTGAAGGTGTACTTGCCGGGATCATCGAGCGCCTGAATATCCAGGCCCCACGATTCACGCTTGCGCGGATGACGCACGAGTGGATTCTCCGCACGACCACGCTTGATCGCGGGCCCACTCAGCCGCAATGTTCCCGACTTGTCGGCGATCCCGCCGTCGGGCATGAACGTGAAGTCCAGCGACTGCATCGCCCGTACCGGCCAGGTGGAGAACCCGACGGTCAGCCCATAGGGCCCGGCCTGCACCCGCTCGGTATGCACCACGCCGACCGGCGCGTAAGCCGACGCCGGGCCGACCGCGACCAACGACAAGGTCACCGCGGCCAGTACCAGCACACCGAGCCTGCGTAGCAGCGTCATCACACGACCTCCCGAACCGGCGCGGTCAACATGGCCGTGCAGCGACCGCCCAGATATCCGGCGAGCAGACCGAGCGGAATACCGATGATCGTGACCTTCGCGATCATGCCGAAGTCGAGGGAGGACATGGCATTGGTGAGTGTCATCTGCAAGGGGAAGGTAGCCCCCACGATCACCCCGGTCACCACGCCCGCCACCAGGATCATGCGTTCGGGTCGGAACCCGCGTGAACGCGCCAGCCAGAACAGCACCTCGACGGCCACGGCCGCGACGATCAGGAACATCGGCATGATGCCCGGCAGCGACGGTGGACGCTGCACCAACCCGTCACGCAACGGCAACCCGACCGCGTCGGCGTAGACATGCGCGGCCCACGGCGAAAACCACCACAGCGCAGCCTGCACGATCCCCATCGCGACCGCGATCGCGACCGCGCCGCCCGGTCGGGCCAGCAGCGCGGCACCGACGATCAACAGCATCGGCCCGAAAAGCACCAGCCCCAGGATCATCGCGTCGACCGGTGGGTCGAGATTGTCCAAACCCTTGCAGGTGACCGGCGCGAACGCGATCAGGATCGGCACCGCGACGACGATGCCGAGCCGACCCCATCGATGATCACGATGCGCGGCGAAGACCATGATGCTGCCGATCATCGTGGTCGTGATCGACAGGAACAACGCCACATGCGACGGGGTGTCGAGTACCGCGTCGAAGCCGTAGATCGAATGCCACTGCAAGTCCAGCAGGCCGTAGAGCAGGAACAGCGCACCGCCGGCCCCGGCGACCATGTAGCCGAGCGGAGCGGTGAGGGCGCCCCCGAACACCCGAACGGGCGCGCCACCCAGGCGCGGCACCGGTCGGCCCGCGCGCTGCGCCGCGGTGGTGATCAGCACCATGGCGAGGCTGGCGAAGCCAGAGATTCCACTGCCCGAATACAGCAGCAGATGCGGCAGGGTGAAGAACGTATCGGGTCCGACATCGTTGTGCCACTGGATATCCCAGCTCAGGCCGACCAGCGTGACGGCGGTGCCGAGCACCACCACCCACGCCCCCGCCCGTGCGGCGACGCTGTCGTCGGAGCCGCCGCCCGACACTTCGATATCCGGTCCCGCGCGTTTTTGCCTCGCCGATGAGGTCTCAGTGCTCATGACTGACGGTCCTTCCTCTGGTCATTGCCCGGGCTGTTTCGTGTTGTCTCGGTGACGTTCAGCCCGCGACCCACAGCGGCAGGGTGACGTTGTCGGCGCCCTCTTCCGCTTGGATCGACACCCGTATCTCCCACTGCCCGGTCATCATCAGCGGCACAGCTTCGGCCAGGAATCGGCCGGAGCCGACGGGTGCGGCGGATACCGGCGCGCCCCCGTGACCCATCAGCACCTGGTCGGCGCGCACCTGCACCTGCGCGTCATCGAGCGATGCGCCAGCGCGCGAGTGCACGGTGACCTCGATATCGGAGGTGCCGACCCGAGGATCGGCCACGGCCACGCTCACCGAGTGCCGCGCGGTACCGGTGTGCAAGACCAAGCCCCGACTCGAACTCGGCCACACCGCGCACACCAGGGCTACGACTACGACCACCACGCCGACAGGAACGCCGACAAACAGCATCGGCCGTCGAAAACCCCTGCGCCGCACGGTGTCCCCCTCGTGGCCCGGCTCCTGAACCGTCATCGCTGGCCACCGGGTGCCGCGCCGACCTCGAGCACAAGGGGAACGGTCAGAATCCGGTAGTTCCGTTCCACCTGAATCCACAGCCGGTACTGCCCCTCGGTCGGGAAGGTATAGGTGAAGGAGACATCGGGACCGTAGGCGGCCACCGTCTCGTCGGGTGCGCTGTCGCCGTTGACCGGTGGCATCAGCATCTCCCCACGTCCGGAAGCGGCGGTATCGCCGCCGTGTTCTTTTCCCGCACCGCTTTCGGTCGCCGAGCCCTGATGATCGTGCATGCCATGGTCGGTGCCGGGCGGGCCGGGGACACCGGAATCACCGCGACCCTCGGCATTCATGCCACCGTCCCTGCCCGCACCGGCGTATCCGTCGACTGCGTCGGACACACGACCCCTTCCTGGCTGGTCGGTGACATCAGTACGGCTGTGCACACCGTGGTGCGAGTTCCCGTCGTCAGCGCTTCCCGCACCACCACGCCCGTCGCCGTCGTCGTGATCGTGCACGCCTGAACCGTGATCCATGCCCGGCTGGTCGTCGGTGCCGCGACGTGGGCCGTGCTCGTCGTGATCTTTCGTTCCGGGGTCGGTTCCGTGACCGTCCTGTGCGTCCGCGTCGGTGCCGCCGTGTTCGTGCGCGCCGTGGCCGGGCATGCCGGGCATCGCGGCGGGACCCATCGAATGCGCGTGCCCCCAGATCGGTGAGTCATGTACTGCGGCAGCGATATCGGAGGCACCTTCGGGTACCGGTCCGGCCGTGATCATGTGGCCGACCATGCCGAGCCACGGTTGTAGATCGTTGGCGTCGCCGAATCCGGCCGTGAGCGTCACCGGGGCTCCCGCTATCGGCGCGGTTGTTGTCCTGAGCGTCACCGGCTCCCCTCCGACCTGTGCCGCTGTCACCATGCGGTCGGCGCCGAGTCCGACCGGCGTCGCCGCCGCCGTCGGAGCACCGCCCTGCACCAGGAAACCCGTTGCCGCACGCACCATCTGCACACCGCCACCGCGCCGCACCAGCTCCACCGACAGCGCATTGCGTCCGGCCTCGGGCGAGGCGATGCGCACCTGGTAGCGACCGGGGCCGGTCCTGATCGGATGCAGGTGCGAGAGCCGCCCGCTCGGACTCACGGTGAGCAAATGCATCAGCGCGCTGTCGTGCACCAGCAGATCATCGACGAGTCCACCGGTCGCCGAGTCGGTCAACACCAGATCCAGTTCACCGGGACTGCCCGCTGTCAACGGCGCGCTCGCGACAGTGAGTATCACCGGCGGCCTGGAGAAATCTGAGGTCAGTGGCTTGTTCAAGGCGTAAGGGTCGCTGACGTTGCCCACCGAGGGATCCAATTGTTCGCCCGGCTGCGGCGGCAACGGCAGCGAGGCCGACAGCAGCGCCGCGGTCACCGCCACGGCGACACCCGCCACCACCCCGGCCGCCGGAATCAGCGCCCACCCGGTGCGCCGGGCACGCAACGCCACCACCGCGGCGATCGGCAGCGATAGCCCGGCCACCAGAAACCCGCCGTAGACCAGTCGTTCCGGCGGCGTACTCACCTGCGCGGGCACCACGAACGGGATGCGCGCGACCCGCACACCGTCATCGATCGACAGTTCCCACGGTCCGACCCGATTCATGTGCAGCGCAGTCGTATACGCGCCTGGCGCGCCCGCGAGCTCGAGCTCGGAGCGGTCGGCGGGCACGCCGACCGACGCGGCATCCGCACCCGTCGTCGTCGCACCCGTCGGCGTCACCGTCAGCGCGAGGCGCCCTTCGGGACTTCCCGCGTGCGTGACGATTTCGACCTGCAACGGCCCCGGCACGCTGGTCACCCTGCGCAGCACCACCGTGAGTTCGCGCTCGCCCAGCGTCTGCGCGACCGAGATGTCCCCGGCCGACGACGGCGCGTCCGCGCACGCGGGCGCCACACCGACCCAGACGAACAGCGCGCACAGCCCGGCGACGACCAGGACGCGACAACGGTCGACACGGGGAGGTAGGCGCACGACCGTCATCGTAAGGACGAACACCGGCCTGGATCATCACCTTCCACGGTGATCTCGTCTCCCTCTGCGGAGGGAGACGAGAACCAGGAAGTATCAGGGAGACCCCCGGTTCGCGCCATTCGTCGCCGAAAACGCGACGAATCACGGGCGCCGACCGTAGATTTGAGCTGACGTCGGTGGCAACTACACTCGGTGAATCACACCGCGCGCGGCATTCGTTCGGCGCAATTGCGCCCCACCCGCGATCACGCCGGTCATGCTTTTCGAGTAGTACGCAAAGGCGAAAGGGTTGTAGTCATGGCAGGCAAGCGCACCGTCCTGACCGTCCGATTGCGGCGACTCGCGGCCATGCTGCACGAGATGCGCGAGACCGCGGGACTGAGCAAAGAAGAGGTCAGTACCAAGACCGGGATCAATGTCACCACGTTGTACCGGATCGAAACCGCGCAGGCCAGACCACAGCGCAGGACGCTCAAGGCGATGCTCGACCTGTACGCCGTGAGCGACGCGCAGCGTGAGGACGCGGTCGAATTGCTCTCCGACGCACTGAAACCCGGTATGTCACGTGCCTACGAGGGCAGCGTCTCCGAGGTGTACGCCGCGTATATCAATTTCGAATCCGAGGCATTGTCGGCGCGCCACTATCAGACGGCCACCGTGCCTGGCCTGCTACAAACGCATCAGTACGCGATGGCGGTCATCGACACCTCGATGCCGAAACTCGAGGCATCGATGATGGAAAGTCGCGCGCGGGCACGGATGGATCGCGCCGCGGTGCTCACCAGGGAAGACCCACTGGAATTGTGGGTGGTGATGGACGAGGCGGTGATCCGGCGCATGGTCGGCGGCCCCGTCACCATGCAGGGACAGTTGGAACGACTGCTCCAGGAAACCAAACGCAAGAATGTGATCATGCAAATCCTGCCGTTCGACGCGGGCGCGCATCCCGGCATGGGCGGGCCGTTCACCCTGCTTGATTTTCCCGATCCCGCCGACCCCGAATTGGTGTACATCGAAGGCATCGCGGGCGACGAGCTGATCGAAGGCCACGGCGAAATCCGCCGCTTCGGGGTGATGTTCGACCAATTGCGTGCCATGGCACTGAGTCCGCGCGATTCGGCGAACATGATCGAGGCCGCAGCGCGCAAGCTGTGACAACAGGACCAATTGATACGTTCGAGACGCGGACGTCGACCACATCACGTCGAATTGTCCGTATCAGCAGGTGACTAGCGGCGGCGCGGTGGGTAGTGTGGCCCACGATGACCAGCATGGAAGCCCGTTTCGGTACCACGACCCAAACTGTGCCCCTTCCTAACCCGTGGAACCTGACCGCTTATCTGGCGGCAGTGGCGGCCCATCGCGGCCGCTCCATCAGCGTGCGCACCGCACCGAAGGCAATGCTCACCGAATTGGGCTGCCGGGTGGGCGGCCTATGGATCGCCCGTGCACACGACGACATCATCGTCTATGACGCCGAAGCCGCCGATCGCGCCGCTGAGCACATCGTGCTGCACGTGGTCGGCCATATGCTGCTCGGCCATCGTGGCGACCACGAGAACAACGACGACACCGAACGACTATCCTCCTCGCTCTCGGGGCTATTGCCCTCGCTCTCGATCCACAACGTGAAACAGGTGCTCGGCCGCAATGAATTCGGCGCCGACCCCGAGCGCGACGCCGAGGTATTCGCAGATATGACCCTGGTGTACGCCACCTTGCCGCGAAGACGCAGCCGATCTTTCCGCCTGTTCGGACGGGGAAAATAGCACTTACCGCTCAGCAGCACGACCTGGTCGCTATCGACCACGGGGGATACTTCGCCGAATCCGGCACATCGGGTGCGCTCCGCCGCACCGATCATCACCGGGCGCGATTCGCACTCTTTCGAGATTCCGAGATTCCCGGCCGACCCGGTCGAAAAGCGCTGCCGCACACCCTCGGTCGACCGAGTAGTACCGCGCGACGCTGTGCGTCCCGCACCTCGCAGGGCGCAGGTGCTGCCCGTCTCCGTCAAGGCGGGCAGTCGGGCAGCCGCCCGGTCATCGATCATGGCCTTCGGCGCGGCTGCGGCCAGCTGCCCCGGCCACGATGCTGAACCGTGTGATCGTGGCGGATGTGCCATTACCGCACCCGGTCGCACCCGCCGCGTTCGGATCCGGCGAACCACTGTCACCTCGACCGCGTAGCCCTTCGCGGTAGCCGAGCACCGGAATACCTACCCGTGCCGGGTCGTCGGCTCAGTCGGTCGACGCGCCAGCCAGGTAGTCCTGCCCACCGACGTACGTGGTGTGCCCCAGACCCGAGACCGCGTCGGCGGCATCCACTACGGCGGTAGCGAATTCGGTGACGGTGGGCAGCGCGCCGTGTTCGGTGCGCGCGGCCACAGCGTCGGGATTACGGCGTCGCAGCAGCTGCACGATGATCGTGCCGTCGATCATGTCGCCGGAGACCACTTGGAGATCGATGCCGCGTTCGGTGAGCTCGGGCCGCAGCGCGCGCAAGGCGTCCTCCCCCGCACGCTTGCTCGCCGCGATCGGCTCGTATTCGGCGGGAACGGGTTTGCGACCGTGAAAGTGCGCCTGATGACTGGTCACGAACACGATGCGACCACCGGATGGTATATGCGGCAAGGCAAGTCGAACCAGGCGTAACTGTGCGTCCCGATTGATCGCCATCGCGTAATCGGGCTCGGCACCGCGTTCCAGTCCCCCGGAAGCATTGAGAACCAGCACATCCAGGCGTCCGAATTCCGCGACGACCGCTGCGATCAGCCGACCGGCCTCGGCCTCGTCGGCGATGTCGGCGCCCACCGTCGACGCGCTGCCGCCCTCGGCTTCGATGGCTTCGGCGAGCACGGTGGCCCGCTTCGCCTTCTCCCGATAGTTGATCACCACGTGGTCACCGCGCGCGGCCGCGACGCGCGCGGTCTCGGCGCCGATCCCGCGCGAAGCGCCGGTGATCACCATGATTCGCCGCGTATTCGACTCGTCCACCATTTCCCTCTCGACCGCCGCAGTGCTTCTGATTCAGAATCACTATGGTAGTTCTGAATGAGAAGCGCAAACCCGCCACGCGCGCCACGTGGCCGAGCCGACCCCGCCGACGCCCCCGTACTGTCGACAATGGAACTACTGGGCCAACGGTGGATTCTGCGCGCCCTCTGGGAACTGGAACCCGGCCGCCTCGGCTTCCTCGAGCTGCGCCGACGCATGGACAACTGCTCCTCCAGCATGCTGTCGGTCCGTATGCAGACGCTGCAATCGGCTGGCCTGATCACCAAGAACGCCGACAAGTCCTACGAATTGACCCCGGCGGGAACCGAACTCGCCGTGGCACTGCGTCCGGCCTGGGAATGGGCGCGGCGCCACCAGCACGACCTCCCCGGAACCAATTCCGACCGACCCGATCTTCGCGCTTGACCCTCCGGCTACCTGAGACTCCATGATTGCCTGGTGACCGAAACCGAGCCAGCCACACTGATCACGATCGGCGTTCTCGCCAAGGCCAGCGGCCTCACCGTGAGCGCATTGCGTTTCTACGACGACTGCGGCCTACTGACGCCCACGCGCGTCGACCCGATCACCGGCTACCGCTACTACACCGACGAGCAATGCCGTCGCGCCGACCTGATCCGCCGTCTGCGCACGATCGAGGTTCCCCTCGACCAGATCTCGGCAATCCTCACCGAGGACACCGCGCACGCACACCAACTCCTCGACGAGCACGTCGAGCGCCTGGAGCTGCGAGCGCGCGAGGCCATCCAGACCGCCGAGTCGATCAAACACGAACTCGCCGCCCGGCCGAGCGGCGATTACGTCGCGCTGTCGGGCCACCTACTCGCCGAAGCCATCCGACAGGTGCGTTCCGCCGCGGCCACCGATCCTGAAATCCCGGTACTCACCGGGGTTTCGGTGGTCGTGAGCACGAACTCGACGACCGTTGCCGCGACCGATCGCTACCGCTTGTCCACCCGTACCCTGGTTCCCCGCGACCACCGTGGCGACTGGGCACTGGTCCTCGACCCCCGAGACCTCGACACCGTCATCGATCTACTCACCGACACGGACGAGGTGGTCGCGGCGCCCGCCCCAGACGGCCTGCACCTCGCGGTCGCCGCGCACGCCGACTACCGCTGCCGAACGATCCCCGAACAGTTCCCGGACCTGGATACCCTCCTGGCAGGTCTCGCACCGGTGAGCACGCGGGTCGTCATCGACCGAAACGCTCTCCTGGCGGGACTCGAATCCGACTACACCTCGGTGTCGTTCGCCATCACACAGGAAGGGCTCGCGATCGCGGGCACAGACCGCGCAACACAACACCTGTCGGCAGCGGTGACCGGCGACGACCTCACTCTGCACTTCAACCCGCACCTCCTGCGTCCCGCGATCGAAACCGCACTCGGTCCCGACATCATGCTCGACCTCTCCACCCCCGCCCAACCCCTGACCCTGCGCTCCGCCACCGACGGCGACCTCACCACCCTTGTCATGCCGATCAAGCATGAATAGTCACAAACCGCCCCGAATCCCAGATTCGGGAGGGTATTCACACCGGTCGCGACGGCGCACTGGCCGACGATCTTGATGCGCGCAAGCGGATGCCGTGAAAACCCTGGGTAAGGGGCATTTTCAGGATCATCGACCAGGCCGTCATAGCTATTCGGTATTACTCGAAGGGTTTTCGGCGGCGCCGGGGTTTCAAGATCACCAAAACGAGACCTCGGCACCAAGAAAATCAGCAGGACGGAAAGGCCGAAGCACAGGACGGTTGACCATTTTTCCGCGGTCTCGAAGCGAACACCCATTGTTTCGATCCGCGACTCGGCGACCCGCGGCTTCGAAAGGCACTGACCTTCCGCGCAATTGATGTGAGCGATGATTCCTCGCGCATTACCGCCGTCGCAGCACCGCACGCTCGACGTTTAGGTGACCCTTAGCGAGTTCCACCCCGAAGACGGGAGTCGGTCAGCGGCGCCACGAGATCGGGTTTAGGCTGTGCGCCGTGTCCGAACCCCATCCGCCGATAGCGCCACACCCCGATATCGCACCCCT
Source organism: Nocardia callitridis (assembly GCF_039543305.1). Taxonomy (NCBI): domain Bacteria; kingdom Bacillati; phylum Actinomycetota; class Actinomycetes; order Mycobacteriales; family Nocardiaceae; genus Nocardia; species Nocardia callitridis. The sequence continues at coordinate 1,774,877 of NZ_BAABJM010000002.1, forward strand.
GGCTCCACTACTCGGCGTCTGGCGCGGCAACGGCCGCGGTGAGTATCCGACAATTCAGCCGTTCGATTATGTCGAGGAAATTCGATTCGGCCACCTCGGCCGACCGTTCCTCACCTATCGGCAACGCACCCGCTCCGCCGACGACGGGCGCGGACTGCACGCCGAAACCGGATATCTGCGGTGCCCACGCCCCGATCGGGTGGAATTCATTCTCGCCCACCCCACCGGCATCACCGAAATCTGCGAGGGCACATTGGTCGTCACCGACGACGAGGTGCGGATGGAACTCGACTCCACCAGCATCGGACGCAGCAGCACCGCGAAACTGGTGAACACCCTCGGCCGTTCGATCCGACTCGCGGGCGACACCATCGACTACCGGTTGCGCATGGAAGCGGTCGGTGAGCCGCTGCAACACCACCTCGCGGCCGCACTGCATCGCGCCTGAGTCGCGCCAATCCCGAACCGCCCGGCCCTTCCTCGCTGGCTCGACGCGGATCCGACAACCCGCTCAGTACCCCGGCGGCAACGCCGCGAACATATCCCTGGTCACCCGCACGGCATGGTCCGAACTGCCACCACGGACCAGCAGCGTGGCGAAGGCGATGTCACCGCGATAGCCGACGAACCACGCGTGTGAGCCACCCGCCACCTCCGCTTCGCCGGTCTTGCCGTAGATCTCACCCTGATCGGCGATCCGCTCCGCGGTGCCTCCGGTGACCACCTGACGCATCATCGCGCGCAACCCGTCGATCACCTCCGGTGCCACCGCGGGCCGATCACCGTCGATCTCGGTGTGGCGCCCCTCGATCAGATACGGCACCGGCGTCGACCCGTGCGCGACCGTCGCCGCCATCATCGCCATCGCGAACGGGCTCACCACCACCTTCCCCTGACCGATCCCATCCTCCGTGCGCTGGATCAGGTCGTCGGAAGGCGGCACCGAGCCGGCGGCGATCGGAATGCCGGGAACCGTATACCCCTGCACCACACCAAGTTTCGCAGCCGCATCGGACAACGCGTCGGCGGGCAGTTCGCTGGCAAGCTTAGCGAAGGAAGTGTTGCAGGAACGCTCGTAGGCCGTCGCCATCGAGACGTCGCCGAGGCCGAAGAAGTCGTAGTTGGGAATCGTGCGTTCCCCGATGGTGATTCGGCTCGGACACGGCACCGTGGAATCGGGGGTCGCGCGCCCCTCGGCCATCGCCGCCGCGGCGGTCACCGTCTTGAACACCGACCCCGGCGGGAACCGGCCTATCGTCGCGATCGGACCGTCCTTGTCGGCGGCTTCGTTCTGCGCGACCGCGAGAATCGCGCCCGTCGAGGGACGCAACACCACCATCATCGTCTGCTCGGTGGGCGCGGCCACCGCCCGCTGCGCGGCGTTCTGCACATTGCGATCCACGCTCAACGCGAACGACGGCGCCGGCTGGGCCTGGACCTCGGTGAGCACATCGGTGTCGGCGCCGTTGGCGTTCAACGTGGAAACACTCCAGCCCGCCTTGCCGTCCACCTCGTCGATGACGGTCTGACGAACCTGCGTAATCAGGTCGGGCGCGAAATCACGGTCGGTGCTGACCATGTCCCACTCCGAGGTGAACACCACCCCGGGCAGGCCGAGCAGATCGCCGCGCACCGCATCGAATTCGTTCTCGGTGAGCACCGCCACCGGGTAGCCGCCGCCCGCGGACTTCGCGGCGTGCAGGATCGCATCAGGAGTGAGCTTGTCGTCGAACGGCCGCAAGGTGTTCGCCAACGTGGTCGCCACCCCGCGCGCATCGGTCGCCTCGCGTGCGGTGAACGCGATCCGCACCACCTTGCCCGGCACCAGCACATCGCTGCCGGATTGCTCGTTCACCCTGGCGCGCGGCGCGGGCTCGGCGCGCAGCACCAACGTCTGGGTGTCGCCGAGCTTGGGGTGAATGTTCGAGGAGGTCCAGCGCACCGACCAGTGGCCGCCGCTGCGCCCCATCTGGAGCTTGCCCGAATACGTCCAGGTCCGGTTTTTCGGTAACCGCCACTCGTAGGTGTATTCGACGGTCGCGGTATCACCGGTGACGTCGGCCGAGCCCACCCGCGCGGTCAGCTCCTCGGCCTGCAAGTTGTCCCACGCCGAACCCAATGCGGCGCTTGCCTTCTCCGGCAGATTAGTGAGATCGGCCGCGGCGGGCACGTCGTGCTGTGCGAACGCCGAGGTGAACGCCTCCGCGACAGCGAGCGGCCCCTGCGGGCCACGCGCGCACCCCACCGTCGCCACCGCCACGGCGGCGACGATCAGCGCACTGAACATCCGAATCGACATCGCAACCGATCGTAACGGTCACCATCGTGTGCGTGACTGTGCCGCACCGGTATTCGACGACAAGACGTGCCAGCGCGTCCCCGGCCGCGAATGTCAGTTCAGCAACACGGTGGCGAACGTGGCGATCTGTCGGAAACCCACGCGACTGTAGGCGCGTCGAGCGATGGTGTTGTAGTCGTTGACATACAGGCTGGCGGTGCGACCCGATGCGACGACCGCGCTGGCCACCGCCGCCGTGCCCGAGGTGCCGAGGCCGCTTCCCCGCTGGTCGGGATGCACCCACACACCCTGGATCTGGCCGGTGCGCCGCGACAACGAACCCACCTCCGCCTTGTACACGACCTCGCCGTCCTCGAAACGTGCCCAGGCCCGGCCGGATTCGATCAAGCTGGAGATTCTGCGGCGATAGCCGCGCCCGCCGTCACCCGCGCGGGGATCGATGCCGACCTCCTCGATGAACATCGCGATCGCGGCGGCCAGATATCGTTCGATCTCGGCGGGACGGACCCGCCGCACCTGCCGATCCGGGGTGGCCAGCGGGGGTTCGGCCAGGGCGAGCAAGGGTTGGTCGCGGCGAATTTCCCGCGCCGGACCCCACTGCGGCGACAGCATCTCCCACAGCGGCAACGCCAACTCCTGGCGGCCCACCACCGACGAACACACCCTCGGCCAACGCAAGGCGCGGTCGGCGAACGCACGCAACGCCTCGGGACTACCGTGCAACGGGACCATGTTGACCCCGGAGAAACACAATGATTCGGCGGGGCCGCCTCTGCTCCACAATTCGCCGTAACCACAACGCGCGTCGAGACCGAATTCCTCCAGCCGGGCCGCGACCATGCACGAGGCCACCGGGTCCGCATCGAGCACCCGCAGCACCTGTGGCAGATCTCGGCTCGTGAGTTGCCGGGCAGGGAGATACTTGACCGCCCTGCGCGTCGGCTCCAGCAAACTCCGCACGAGCACAGCCTGCCACGAACGGCGTGAAGACGGTATGGGTATCCGAAAACGCTGGGTACGACCGACGTCCTCGACCATCGGGTCGTGTGCTACCCGCCGACGGAGACGACCGGCTCGCCCGACTCCTCCATGCCTTCGGCGATGCGCATCGCCTCTTCGATCAACGTCTCCACGATCTGCGCTTCCGGCACGGTCTTGACGACCTCACCCTTGACGAAGATCTGCCCCTTGCCGTTGCCGGAGGCCACCCCGAGATCCGCCTCGCGGGCCTCACCAGGCCCGTTCACCACGCAGCCCATCACGGCCACCCGCAACGGAACCTCCATGCCCTCCAAGCCAGCGCTCACCTCGTTGGCCAGGGTGTACACGTCGACCTGCGCGCGGCCGCACGATGGGCAGGACACGATCTCCAGCTTGCGTGGGCGCAGGTTCAGCGATTGCAGGATCTGCCCGCCGACCTTGATCTCCTCGGCGGGCGGCGCCGACAACGACACCCGGATCGTGTCGCCGATACCTTCCGCCAGCAGCGCACCGAAGGCCACGGCGGACTTGATCGTGCCCTGGAACGCGGGACCGGCTTCGGTCACGCCCAGGTGCAGCGGATAATCCGACTGCGCGGCCAACTGGCGATACGCCTCCACCATGATCACCGGGTCGTTGTGCTTGACCGAGATCTTGATGTCGCCGAAGCCGTGCTCCTCGAACAGGCTCGCCTCCCACAGCGCGGACTCGACCAGTGCCTCCGGGGTGGCCTTGCCGTACTTCTCCATCATCCGCTTGTCCAACGAACCGGCGTTCACCCCGATCCGGATCGGAATACCCGCCGCCCCAGCGGCTTTCGCCACCTCGCCGACGCGGCCGTCGAATTCCTTGATATTGCCGGGGTTCACCCGCACCGCGGCGCAGCCCGCGTCGATGGCGGCGAAGATGTAGCGCGGCTGGAAGTGGATGTCGGCGATGACCGGAATCTGGCTCTTGCGCGCGATGGTGGCCAGCGCGTCCGCGTCCTCCTGACGCGGGCAGGCCACGCGCACGATGTCACAACCGGACGCGGTCAACTCCGCGATCTGCTGCAAAGTGGCGTTGACATCGTGGGTCTTGGTGGTGGTCATCGACTGCACCGAGATCGGGTGGTCGCTGCCGACTCCCACACTGCCCACCTGTAGCTGGCGAGTCCTGCGGCGTGGCGCGAGAACTGCCGCTGGTGCGGCGGGCATGCCCAATCCGATTGTGCTGGTCACCTTCGGCTGCCTACTTTCGTGCGAGTGTGTCGTGGCCGATAACTTCTAGCGCCGATGCCTTCGAGCTTAGCCGCGTCTCGACCGGTGATCCTGTGAGACCACCGACACCGTGCACCGTCACGCGCTGATCCGTGCACGCGACAGGCTACCGCCCCGAAGGAAACTCAGGGAAACAGCTTGATCGGGTTGACGATGTCGGCGACCAGCGTCAGTACCATGTACGCACCACCGATCACCACCACGACATAGGTGAGTGGCAGCAGCTTCAGATAGTTCACCGGGGCACCGGGAGTCAGGCCACGCAGCTTGCGCAGGGTGTTGCGAATCTTCTCGTACAGCACGACCGCGATGTGGCCGCCGTCCAAGGGCAGCAGCGGCAGGATATTGAAGGCGCCGAGGAAGAAGTTCAGGCTGGCCAGCACCATGATGAACATGTTCCAGAGGCCGCGTTCGACGGTCTCGCCGCCGATCTTGCTGGCGCCGTAGACGCTCACCGGAGTATCGACGTCGCGCTCGCCACCGGTCACGGCCGTCCACAGGTCGGCGACCTTCTCCGGCATCCTGGCCAGTGACTGGAAGGTGAGCACGAACATGTCACCGGTGAAGGAAACCGACGCGGGGATCGCGGCGAAGAAGCCGTACTGCACCGGTTCGGCGAAGTACTTCGTCACACCCACCGCCGCGACCTCACGGCCGGGCCCGCCGTCCTCCGGGTAGCGCATGACCCGCTCCGGGCTGACCGGCACCGTGATCGTGCGTCCGTCGCGTTCGACGAGGTAGTCGAAGGGGCCGCTCTGCTTCTGCGTCTCGGCCTGGAACTGCTCCCAGCTGCTCACCCGCACGCCGTTGACCGAGGTGACCACGTCGCCCTCGCGCAGATCCGCGCGCTGTGCGGGTCCGTCGCCTGTGCACGGCACGACCGTGCGGTCCGGCTTCTGCTGCTGGACGCAACTGGTCTCGCCGAGGGTGGCGTCGGTGGGTTGATCGAGCACCGGCAGACCCCAGCCGACCGCGAGCAGCACGATCATCAGAAAGCCGAGGATGAAGTTCATCGCGATGCCGCCGCACATCACCACCAACCGCTTCCAGGTGGCCTGGCGATACATCGCCCTGTCGATGTCCTCGGGCTCCACCTCGTCCAGTGCGGTCATGCCGACGATGTCGCAGAACCCGCCGAGTGGCAGCGCCTTGAGTCCGTATTCGGTCTCGCCGCGTTGGAAGGAGAACACCTTCGGTCCGAAGCCGACGAAGTAGCGTCGCACCTTCATCCCGGTGGCCTGAGCGGCCCACATGTGTCCACATTCGTGCAAGGCGACCGAAATCGTGATGCCGAGCGCGAACAGCACGAACCCCAACGCGAACACCATTAGTTCTACTGCCCTCCTGCGTTGCGCAGCTCGTCTTCATCCGCCCGCACGCGTCCGGGAATGGTCGCGAGCACCGACCACAGTAACCGGCCGCGCGCACGGGCCGCGTCACCAGTGCGCAACGCACAGCGGGAGGCCGCGATCACGGGCGTCTCGCGCGGTCGAGTTCGGCGCCGACCAGGGGGCGTTCACCGAGGTCACCGCGGCGACAGGGCATACCGACGCCGTAGTTGCCGAGCGGGTCGCTCGCCCACTCCTTCTCAGCCGCGCGCACCGACGTGCGCGCGGGCGAACTCGCGCGCCCAGCGGTCCGCGGCAAGCACCTCGTCCAACGAATCCGGCTCGGCCCGCCACCGGTCGGCCGCTTCCACCGCGGCGGCGACCGTGCGCACGATGTCGGGAAAACGCAGCACACCGTCCAGAAACGCTTGCACCGCAATCTCGTTCGCCGCGTTGTAGACGGCGGTGACGCTGCCACCCGCGGTGCCCGCCGCCCGCGCCAGCTCGATCGCGGGGAACACGGTCTCGTCCACGGGTTCGAAAGTCCAGGTCGAGGCCGTGCTGAAATCACAGGCCGACCCGGCGCCGGGAACCCTGTTCGGCCAGCCCAGCGCGAGCGCGATCGGCAGCCGCATATCGGGTGGACTGGCCTGTGCCAGGGTCGAGCCGTCGGTGAAGGTGACCATGGAGTGCACGATCGACTGCGGGTGCACGGTGACATCGATGCGGTCGTAAGGAATGCCGAACAGCAGGTGCGTCTCGATCAATTCGAGGCCCTTGTTCACCAGCGACGCCGAATTGAGCGTGTTCATCACACCCATCGACCACGTCGGATGCGCCTTGGCCTCGGCGGGATTCACCGATTCCAGCATTTCGGAACTCCAGCCTCGAAACGGTCCGCCCGAGGCGGTGAGCACCAGCCGGTCCACCTCCTCCGCACGCCCACCGCGCAGGCATTGCGCCAACGCGGAGTGCTCGGAGTCGACCGGAACGATCTGTCCGGGGGCGGCAGCGCGCGTCACCAGCGAGCCGCCCGCCACCAGGGATTCCTTGTTCGCCAAGGCCAAAGTGGTGCCCGATTCCAGTGTCGCGAGGGTGGGTTCGAGACCGAGCGAACCGACCAACGCGTTGAGCACCACGTCGGCTTCGGTGCGCCGCACCAATTCGGTGACCGCACCCGCACCACCCAGCGGCACGTCCAGCGCCCGCGCGGCCGCGGGATCGGCGACCGCGACATTGCGCGTACCCGTCGCGGCGATCTGCGCGGCCAACAACTCGGTATTGCCACCCCGCGCGGCGAGCCCGACCACCTCGAACCGCTCCGGGTTGGCGGCGATCACCTCGAGCGCCTGGGTACCGATGGAACCGGTGCTGCCGAGCAGCAGGACTCTCACAATGTCGGACACGGCTTCATTGTGGACCACGCGCGGCGCCCGCGAAAACGCGCGGTGAGCGGCCATGAACAACGCCCGACTGTCAACGACGCCCCGTCGTATGTCACGATAAGCGGCAGTAGCTCATCGAGTGCGCGCCGCGCGCGGCGCCCGAACCCACCTAGGAGCGATCGTGGCCGCCACGGAACTCGAAACCACCGACACCGAGCGCGGCAGTGGCCGCGTCGCGACCACCGTGGACCCCGCCGAAGTTCCGTCCGCCGCGTGGGGTTGGAGTGGCGAATCTCGTCGCACGTTCCGCATCGCGGGCTGGGTCGTCGCACTCATCCTGCTGGCCATGCTGATCGGCAACCACAGCGGCAAGGTCGAGGACCTCTACCTCATCGGCGGCGCCGTCGCCATCGTCGCCATCCTCATCCGCGACTCCGTCCTGCGCCGCAAGCCGAGGTAACTTTCCCGCCCCGCACCGGCAACGGATCCGCTGCCGGTGCGCGTGCGACGATCTTGCGGATACGTCACCAGGCCGATGCCTCGCCACCCTCCCGATGCGAATCCCGCTGTGCGCGTGTGATTCTCATCGAGCAAAACGTCACACCCCGGACCCTGCCGCTGCGAGGACAAGGGCCACAACCACCCGGGGAGCAAGTACTCCGCGACCACGCCAGACCCCTGTGCCGACGGCAGCGTGCGACGGCGCGGCGGATATGCCCACCGACCGACAGCATGCGCCCTTCCGACGCGGCCGAATCCTGCTGTCCGCGTATGATTCTCATCGACCCGAGGTCACGCCTCGGATCCTGTCGCTATCGCTGAGCGGACGAGTGCCGCGACCGCCTGGGAGCGAGTGCTCGGTGGCCATGCCAACACGGTGGTGACCTCCGGTGCGTCGATCACCGGCACCGCGACGTGCTCGGGCCACTGCCAGGCGCGACTGGAGGCGGGGATCACGAGCAATGTCTTGCCGAGCGCCACGAGCTGCGCGAGCTTCGATTGCGTGTGCACCTCCGGCCCCGGCCCATCCGGGTAGGTGCCGTCCATCCTCGGCCACCGCGCGATCGGCAGGCCCGCCACATCGCTGACTTCCGCCAGCGTGAGCTGATCGCGTGCCGCGAGCGGATGCTGTGCGGGCAGGATCGCGACTTGGCCTTCGACGCTGAGGTTTTCGGTATCGAACCCGGCGAGGTCGTCGTACGGGTGGTGGACCAGCGCCACGTCGGCGTGGCCGTCGCGCAACAGCCCCGCCTGCTCTCCGACCTCGCACAGCAGCACCTCGACGGGCGCGGCGTCGGGCTCGTTCGCATAATTGTCGAGCAGTCGTCGGAGCAGTTCATGCGAGGCCCCCGCCTTCGTCACGAGTACCAGCGACCGCTTCGTATCTCCCGCCCGCTTGGTCCTGCGCGCGACGGCCGCGACCGCGTCGAGGGCCGCCATGGCCTCCCGAAGCAGCACCCGTCCCGCCTCGGTGAGCGCCACACCACGACGGTCGCGGTCCAGGAGCTGGACGCCGAGTCGCCGCTCCAGTTGACCGATCGCGCGCGAGAGCGGCGGTTGCGCGATCCCGAGCCGCTCGGCGGCGCGGCCGAAGTGCAATTCCTCGGCGACGGCGACGAAGTATCTGAGCTCGCGAGTCTCGAGATAATCCACCCGCGCAGCCTACCGACTGATACCTGACGAGTATCACAGTGGACCGAGTCGGTATTGGACGCGAACACCCGACAGGCCGAGCATTGGCGAGGTGAACGACACAAAGATCGCGCTGGTCACCGGCGCGAACAAGGGAATCGGCTTCGCCATCGCCCAGGGTCTCGGGGCGATCGGCCACACCGTCGCGGTCGGTGCGCGCGACGACACCAGACGCGAACAGGCCGTCGAGAAACTACGAGCCGAGGGCGTCGACGCGTTCGGCCTCGCCCTCGACGTCACCTCCGAGGACAGTGTCGCGGCGGCCGCCGCGACACTCGAGCAGAGAACCGGGCGCCTGGACGTCCTCGTCAATAACGCGGGCATCTCCGGCAGGACCGACGGCGGCGCGCAGGATCCGACGACACTCGACCTCGACGTCGTACGAACTGTCTTGGATACCAACGTGTTCGGGGTCGTTCGAGTAACGAACGCGATGCTGCCACTCCTGCGGCGCGCGAGTGCACCGCGCATCGTCAACATGTCGAGCAGCATGGGCTCGCTGGCCTGGCAGACCGGTCCGATCATGGCCGCGTACGCGCCGTCGAAGTCGATGCTCAACAGCATCACGGCGCAGTACGCGCGCCAACTCGCCGAGACGAACGTCCTCGTGAACGTGGGCTGCCCCGGCTACGTCGCGACCGATTTCACCGGCTTCCAATCGGAACGCACACCCGAACAAGGTGCCGCGATCGCCATCCAGCTCGCCACCCTGCCGGATGACGGACCGCGCGGCGGCTTCTTCAACGACGACGGCGTCGTGCCGTGGTGATCGGGGCTACCCGCCTCGACCCCTCGCACGCGAAGTCTTAGCGGAACGCCGCCGAACGGACTTGTGCCCCAACGGTTTCTCGGCCGGTATCGGCGGCTTCTTCTTCGACGACGGCGTTGTCGTGTCGTGGTAGTCGAGATAGCCCGCGCCACAGCGGTTCTCAGCGAGAACGCCACCGAACCGACTTCACCCGTTGGTCTCTCAGCCGCGATTCTCGCAGCCGGTTTCGCGGCTTCCTCGGCGACAACGACATCGTGCCGCATTGAGCGACACCGACCGCACCGCCGACAAGTCTCAGCGAGAACGCCGCCGAACCGGCTTCTTCCCCACGGGCTTCTTAGCCGCGAGCCTCTTGGCCGGTATCGGCGGCTTACAACGTGCCGTGGCGAACGAGACAGACCGCACCGCCGAGAAGTCTCAGCGAGAACGCCGCCGAACCGGCTTCTTCCCCGCGGGTTTCTTGGCCGCGGGCTTCTTAGCCGGTTTCGACGGCTTCGCACGCACACTCTGTGCTGGCTTCTTCTGCGCCGCAACGTTTGTGGACGACTCCGAGCGCGAGCTGCGTGCGGAACGCCCCCGCACGACGCCGATGAATTCCTCCACCAGGTCGTCGGTACTGTCAGTCGGCCAGGCGAGGGCGATGTCGGTCGGTTCGAGGTCGGTGACCGTGCGGTAGACGAGATCGCGCCTGGCGTGCAGCCGCGCGATCGAATGCGGGACCACCACCACGCCGACCCCGGCCGCGACCAGTTCGATCGCGCCGGACACCTCGTCGATATCCGTGCCGTCCTGCTGAATCTCCTGCGCCAGGTCCGCCGAGACCACCTCGTCGAACACCGAGATCGGGTGTTCCTTCGCCACCACGACCACCGGCAGCTCGCGATACAGCGGGATCGCGTTCATCCCCACACGCTCGATCGGCAGTCGGACGAAGCACATGTCCACCCGTCCCGCACGCAACGCGGTCTCCTGCTCTGCCTGCGCCACGGCGATCACCTCGAGCGGAGTGTCCTGGAAACGTTCGGCCCAGATCCGCGTCCATTTGGCGACGGTGACGCCGGGCACGAAACCCACCCGCAGCGTGCGCTGTGTCGTGTCGGATTCGACCGGTGGCACTTCGACGATCCGTTCGCGGGCCGCGGCGAGCAAAGCCGCGCCGTCGTCGGTCAATTCCGTCGGATGTGCTCCTGGCACAAACAGTTTCGTCCCCAACTCGGCTTCGAGATCGCGCACCGCGTGGCTCAATCGCTGCCGCGTGATGCCGACCGATTTCGCCGCACGCGCGAAGTGCAGTTCCTCGGCGACCGCGACGAACCAGCGCAGCCGCGTCACCTCGATGGACTCCAACCGACTCATTCCAGCCAGCGTATTGCACGGCCTGGTCAGAACCACTCGCCGAGCCCGATAAGCTGTCGCGGTGAGCCCGGACAAGAAACCGCAGACGATGAAGCCCCTGACCGCGGCCAACAAGCTCGGCATCTACCTGCCCGCGGCCCCCGAAGAGTTCCGCGACTCCCCCATCACCCGCGCCGAGCTGGAACGCTTGCGCACCGATCCCCCGCAGTGGCTCACCGACCTGCGCCGCACCGGCCCCTTCCCGCGCGACGTGGTGGCCAGCAAACTCGGTATCTCCAACAGTGGCCTCGCCCGCGCCGACGTCTCCGATGCCATGACCGCCGAGGAAATCTCTACCCTGCAGGCCGACCCCCCGGACTGGCTGATCCGCGAACGCGCGAACTACGCCGAAGTCCAGAAGGAAGCCGAACGCGTCAAGGAAAAGGAAGCCGAACGCCGCGCCGCCACCAACCGGCCAGCGAAGAACTGGAGTTGACGCAGACGCTGCGAATCCCACCGGCGCGGGCCCAGCGGCGGCGCACAATAGCAACCTGCCCAGGCCGATCACCCCAATGAGCTGGTGCTTTGCTGCCTACCGTGGCTTCATGATGTGGGGCTCTATCACTCCGTGCTGGCTGTGACCGGCGTGCGCGCCACCGATCTCTACGCCCACTGAACCCGCGCCCGGGTGCGGCTGTGCGGGTTACGGACCGAGCAGGGCCGCGGGAATCACGGCGATTCCGTCGGGTCGGCGGTAGGCGTTGCGGCCCGTCGTGATCACCGCAGCGTCAGCGAGTAAGTCACCGACGGCGTTGCGCAACCAGCGCAGGTGAACGACGTCCTGTTCGTCCACCGTCGAAGCGAGTTTGGTCTCGAATGCCACGATCCGCCCGCCCGGCCCCGTCACGATGAAGTCGACCTCATGATCGCCATTGCGGGTGCGCAGATGGTTGACTCCCGCTTCGGCGCTCTGCGCGTAGACCCGCATGCTCAGCGCAACCAGTGACTCGAACAGTTGCCCAAGAGTGTTCGCACCGAATGGTGTACGTTTGCTGGCTCCCGAACCAGCGAGCAAGGTTTCAGCGGTCAAATTCAGAAGTCGAGCTGCCAGCGCGGGATCGGCGAGGTGATGGCTGGGGGCTCGAGCTAGCCGGGCGAAGGAATTGTCGACCGGAAGCCAGCCTGGCACCGGATCGAGCAACCAGAGCTGGGCCAGAACATCGCGGTAGGTGATCGTGGTGGATTTCGCCGGCTTATCGACTTCCCCGGCGGTCGTGGCATCCAGGATCGCGTTGTACGCCGTAGTCGTCCCAGTCGCCGCCGCGTAGGCGGCAAGCCAGGCACGTAGTGTCGCTGGACGACGAATCCGATGGCCGAGTTCGGGAAAATCCCGTTCGACTATTCGTGCGATATATCCGTCGAGTTGAGCCCGACGAGCACGGCCCGACAGCGGTCGGATCCCTGGAAAGCCCGAACCGACGATCTCGTCTACATACCCTGGCAGATCAACAGCTGATTCCCCTTCGATCGGATCGCGTCGACCGGAAAGTAGCGCCTGCAAACTGACGGTGGTTGCGCCCAGCCCTCGTTCGGCCAAACTCATCGGACGCATACGGACCTGGACGATCCGTCCCGCGCCGGAGTGCATCGGCGCTTCGGTGGGTGTCGCGCTGCCCGTGAGAATGAACCGGCCGGGACGTGGGTCCCGGTCAACGCTGCGGCGAACTTCGTCCCATACCGCGGGGTGCCGTTGCCATTCATCGATCAGAACGGTGCCGGTAGCTCGACTGATTCGGCCGGGGTCGGCAGCGAGCAAGTCACGCTGTACGCCGTCGTCGAGTGCGTACACGACCTCCGAGCGTCGCAGCGCGGTCTCGGTTTTACCTACACCCTTGGCACCCTCGATTGCCAGTGCGGACAGCTCCGGCAGAAGCTCATCGAGCTCGCCGTCTACGACGCGGCGCCGATAGTTTCCCATCTCACTACACTACCGTTAGCAGGAAAATTGAACAACCGTTAGCAGACATTTTTCACTACCATTAGCAGGAGTTCTATCCTACCGTTAGCAGATTCTTGCGCCCAGGATCGACCCGCGCGCTTCACCCGCGAGGCGCGGCCGCTTCGAGTTCGCTGACGCTGCCCGTCATGACCGTCCGCAGGTTCGCGGTGAGGTGCTCGAGCGGCCAATCCCACCACGCGACCGCCAGCAGACGGGCGATATCGTCGTCGTTGTAGCGCATGCGGATCAGGCGCGCGGGGTTCCCGCCGACGATTCCGTAATCCGGAACATCAGCGGTGACAACGGATCCCGCCGCGACGATCGCCCCGTGCCCGATGCGCACACCGGGCATCACCGTCACGCCATAGCCGAGCCAAACGTCGTTGCCGATCACTGTGTCACCGCGATTGGGCAATTCCATGAGCAGCTCCACGAAAGGCGCCCACGCCGCGCCACCCACGGTGGGAAAGGGAAAGGTCGACGGCCCATCCATTCGATGATTCGCCCCGTTCATAATGAACCGCACCCCGGTCGCCAACGCGCAAAACTTGCCGATCACCAACTTCTCCGGCCCGTAGTGATAGAGCACGTTCTTGGTTTCGAAGCCGGTCGCACCGTCCGGATCGTCGTAATAGGAGAACTCCCCCACCTCGATCAACGGCGAGGTGACCAGCGGCTTCAACAACACCACCCGCGGCTGCCCCACCATGGGGTGCAATACGGTGGGATCCGCCGCCACGATTGCCGGTCCATCGCTCATCGAGAGCTCCCTTCGTCGAATAGTTGATCTCTGCCGCGAAGTAGGGCGATTGCCGGTCATCTCGAGGCCACACACCGAGACGAGCAACGTCCCGGCACCGCGATGATCTTGTCCGTATTCGATGCGCACAGCAAATGCTTTTCCGAAACCATCGCCGAGCACGCCTCGGCCAGTGACCGCCGAAACTCCGCTTGACCTGGTCATTCATGAACCCAGAGCCGGTGATGGCACCGTATAACCGACCCGTGAGCGCCATATCCCCTTGTGCATGTGCCATCAATGTGCCATTCTGGCACCATGGACTTGACCGCGTATGTAAACAACCTCGGACGGGAATTCGCGACGCTCGCCGAAGCGGGTGGTGAGGATGCTCGAGTGTTGGCGCAGCGGCTGACGGGGGCGCTGGAGTCGGCGATCAGGATGACACTGCTGGAGGCGTTGTCGGCGGCCGCTGATGAGATCACCACCGACCTGGCGCCCGGTTCGGTGGAATTGCGGCTGCGCGGACGGGACCCGAACTTCGTCGTCACCACGACGCCCGCTGAACCGGTCGAAGACACCGCCGAGCAGGCCGAGACACCGGATGCCGGTGCGACTTTCGCCGAGGACGGGCCGAGTGCGCGGATCAATGTGCGGCTGCCAGAACAGCTCAAGTCCGCGGTCGAAGAGGCCGCGGCCAAGGAAGGACGCTCGGTGAACGCCTGGCTGGTCCGTGCGGCTTCGACCGCACTGCAACGGCCCGAGCAACACGTCAGCGGCAAGCGCGGTAGGCAGCGACTCACCGGATGGGTTCACTGACACCAACTTTCCCATCACGCCCCGAACTGCGGGGATGAAACACCTACCCATGACAAGGGGACAACTATGCCCAAATTCGATACACCAGAACCGATTTCGGTCACGCTCGAACTGGGTGTCGGCAATGTGCGGATCACCGCGAGCAAACGCGCCGACACCACCGTCGAGGTGCGTGCCAGCGATGGTTCCGACACCTCCGCTGTACAGGCCGCCGAGCAAACCCGCGTCACCTTCGCCAACGGCGTGCTGAACGTGGCAGGGCCGAAGCCGCGGATCTTCGACTTCTCCCGCGACACCAAGTCGATCGAGGTCACCATCGAACTGCCCGACGGTTCGGAATTCTCGGGAAAGACGCACGTGGGCAACCTCGTCGGCACCGGGCGGCTGGGCGAATGCACGTTCAAGACCGCGGTCGGCAATGTGCAACTCGCCCGCACCGGCCCGTTGCGGGCGAACACCTCGGCCGGGCACATCACCGTGCGACAGGTGACGGGCGATGTCGTGGTCGATACCAGTACGGGGAAAGTCGACCTCGGCGAAGTGGACGGCGCCGTGGAGGTCAAGAACTCCAACGGCGACACCGAGATCGAGGCGGCGACCGGCAATGTGCGGGTTCGCTCGGCCAACGGCTCCGTCACCATCGGACGGCCCGGTGCGGATGTCGTCGTCAGAACATCCCACGGCGCCGTTCGCCTCGCGGAAGTGGTTCGCGGATCGGTCGAAATCGCCACCGGGATGGGCGAATTGACGGTCGGCATCGCCGAGGGCACCGCCGCGTGGCTCGATATGAATACCTCGTTCGGCCAGGTACACAACCTGCTCGACAACACCACAGCACCCGATAAATCCGACGAGACCGTCGAGGTGCGCGGGCGTACCTCATTCGGCGACATCACGATTCGTCGTTCCTGAAGGAGACATTATGACTACCGAACACCCCGCGATCGCGGTAACCGGACTGCGCAAATCCTACGGCGAGCACGTCGTCCTCGACGGCGTCGACCTCACCGTCGCGCGAGGAACCGTCTTCGCACTGCTGGGCGCCAACGGCGCCGGCAAGACCACCACGGTCAAGATCCTGTCCACGTTGATCAGCGCCGACGCCGGTGATATCCGCGTCGCGGGACACGATGTGACGGCCGAACCCGACGCGGTGCGTGCCACGATCGGCGTCACCGGCCAGTTCTCGGCCGTCGACAATCTGCTCAGCGCCAGGAAGAACCTGCTACTGATGGCGGATCTGCACCATCTGCCGAAACGCGAAGGGCGCGAACGCGCGACCACACTGCTGGAACAGTTCGACCTGGCCGAGGCCGCCGACAAACCGGTGGCGACCTATTCCGGAGGCATGCGCCGCCGCCTCGATCTCGCGATGACGCTGGTCGGCAACCCGTGGGTGATCTTCCTGGACGAGCCGACCACCGGCCTCGATCCGCGCAGCCGTAGGAGTATGTGGCAGATCGTGCGCGGCTTGGTGGCCGACGGTGTCACCATCCTGCTCACCACCCAGTACCTCGAGGAGGCCGATCAACTGGCCGACCGAATCGCCGTGCTGGACAACGGGACTCTGGTCGCGGAAGGTACCGCCGACGAACTGAAACGCCGCATCCCCGGTAGCCACGTGCGCTTGCGCTTCGCCGACACCCACGGACTCGACACGGCCGCACAGGTATTGGGGCGGGTTGCCCGCGACGACGACGCACTCTCCCTCCGGGTACCCAGCGACGGCAGCCTGCGTTCGCTGAAGACCGTGATCGACCAACTCGATGACCAGGCCATCGAGGTCGACGAATTGTCCGTGCACACACCCGATCTCGATGATGTCTTCCTCGCCCTCACCGGCGACTCGAACAAGAAAGTGACCGTCCGATGAGCACCCAGGTCCTCGACACCCCGTTGCGTTTCTATCCCCTGCGCGATTCGGTGACGATGCTGCGCCGCAATCTCGAGCACATGCTGCGCTATCCGTCGATGACGGTGATGCTCGTCGGCATGCCGATCGTGTTCCTGCTGCTGTTCGTCTACGTCTTCGGCAACACGCTCGGCACCGGACTCGGTGGGGCCACCGGTGGACGCGCCGCCTACGTGAATTATGTTGCGCCGGCGATCATCCTGATGACCGTCACCGCCACGGTGCAGGGGACGGCGATCTCCATCGCCATGGACATGACCGAGGGCATCATCGCGCGGTTTCGTACCATGCATATCGCGCGGGTCTCGGTACTCACCGGGCATGTGCTCGGCAGTGTCATCCAGACGGTGCTCAGCCTGACCGTGGTGATCGGCGTGGCACTGTTGGTCGGCTTTCGACCCTCCGCTGGCGTGGGCGCATGGTTGGCGACCGCCGGTTTCCTGCTGGTGGTGACCTTCGCTCTCGTGTGGCTCGCCGTCGCACTGGGTCAGGTGAGCAAGAGCGTGGAGACCGCGAGCAACATCCTCATGCCGCTGATCATCCTGCCGTTCCTCGGCAGCGGCTTCGTCCCCACCGACTCCATGCCGGCCGGCCTGCGCTGGTTCGCCGAGTACCAACCGTTCACCCCGATCATCGAAACCCTGCGCGGCCTGCTGATGGACGAACCACTCGGCAACAATCCCTGGATCGCGCTGGCCTGGTGCGCCGTGGTCGCGCTCACCGGATACCTGTGGTCCAGAAAGCTTTTCAACCGCGAGTACACCCGCTGACGCGACCCGCTCATCGACAGGACCTCCGCCGCGAACCACCGCGGCGGAGGTCCTGCGTCGTTGCGAACCTTGCGCGTCGCTTCCCGAATGACACAGCTTGTCCTATAGGACCCGAACGGCTCGGCGCGTGCAAAGGCAGCCTCGCTGGGACCGAACTCGCCGACTTGGATCGTGCGTTGATGCTGAAACTCGGTCTCCTCTGAGGGGAGCCCGGACGGCCGAGTTATCTTGCGCTACCCGTTTGGTTCGCCAACCCCGCAGCGCCGTCACGGGATTGATTCGGGGACTATGCGCGCGGGCGGCGGGAGCGGTGCGGTCTCCGCGGAGGCGCGAAACGCCTGGATCACGTAGGCGGCGAAGCGGCGGGAGGCGGCAACCCGCGCGGCCGGGGAGTCGGCGCGGATTCCTCGGTGGGCGGTGAGCATGAGGATCAGGTCGTCCAGGACGAAGTCCTTGCGGAGGTAGCCGCGGTCTTTGGCACGGTTGGCCAGTTCGGCGAGCGCCTTCAGGGTGTATTCGCGGTCGGCGGCGAAATCCCTCGCGCGCGGAAACGTGGACATGAATGCTTCGCTGAAGCCTCGGCTGTGCGCGTTCGACTCGAAGGTTCGCTCGATCACGTGACGGAAGCCGCGTGCGGGGTCCGGATCGGCAAGGCCCTCGTCGACGATGGCGGTGCACGCGCGCATCTGGTCGTGCAGCGCCTCGGTCGCGAGGATCTCTTTGGTCGGGAAGTGCCGGTACAGGGTGGCGGGGCCGACGTCGGCCCGCCGGGCTACCTCACGCATCGGCACGTCCAGGCCCTCGGCGGCGAACAGGGTGCGGGCCGCGCGGAGGATGCGTTCGCGGTTGTCGATGGCGTCGGAACGCTGGACCTGAGACAAATCTTCGGGCACCACTCTCACTTTAGCTAAACGGACGGGGGTGTCCATTAGCGTCGAAAACTACAGAACCATGGACCGAGGAGAAACCGTGCAAGCAGTCGTGATCAAGACGTTCGGTAGCCCCGACGGCATGAGCGTCGTCGATATTCCGACCCCCACCCCCGCGGCCGGGCAGGTGCTGATCACCAATGCGGCGATCGGGGTCGGCGGTGTGGACGCCGTGATCCGCAGGGGCGCGATCAGCGGGTACGGCTTCGAGGAAGGGTTCGTTCCCGGTAGCGAGGTCGCGGGCACCGTGACCGCGGTCGGCGCGGGCGTCGCCCCTTCCTGGGTCGGGCGACGCGTGTGGGCGTTCACCGGCACCGGCGGCGGCTACGTCGAACAGTCGGTCGCCTCGGTCGAGGAAACGCTGCCGCTGCCCGAATCGCTGTCCTCGACCGACGCCGTTACCCTCGGCAGCTCCGGCATGGTGGCCCACTTCGCCCTGGCCCATGCGCATTTCGCGCCCGGCGAGACGGTGTTGGTGCGTGGCGCCGCGGGCAGTATCGGGATCATGGCGGTCCAGCTGGCGGCCAGCGCGGGCGCCGGCGCCGTGGCCGTCACGACCTCGTCGGCCGAACGTGGTGCTCGGTTGCGCGCACTCGGCGCGACGCACGTGCTCGACCGCGCGGGCGCGGGTGACACCGCCGCTCCCCCGAACTACGACGTCATCATCGACATCATCGCCGGTCCCGACCTGCCGACCTTCTTCGACAAGCTCGCACCGAACGGCCGTGTGGTAACCCTCGGCATCGTCGGCGGACCCCCACCCGCCGACTTCGGCATGCGGCTGATCGCGGCATTCCAACGCTCCCTCTCGTTCGCCACCTTCAGCGCCGACAGCATCCCTCTCGCCGACCGAAACACGGTGCGAACCAACCACTTCGCCGCCGCGAGCCGAGGCGAACTACAGACGGTCGTGCATGAATGCCTGCCGCTGGATCAAGCGGCGTCGGCACACCGGAAGATGGACGCCGGTGAGGTATTCGGCCGGATCGTGCTCACGCCGTAGTCATACCACCAGCAAGATCAGACGTCCGCGACGGTCACCGGAACTCGGGCAGTGGTGGCGCGCAAGGATAAACGCCGGTGTGGCGGCGCGAGGCAGATCGTCGGCCTCACCGCGCGCCAGGTGGCGGTCCACCCTGGCCACCAGGCGGCGGTCCCCCTGGTGGCGGACCAGAACCATTGCCGGACTCGACGTTTCGGGATTTCTCGGCGACGCCGATGGTGAGTTCCACGACCATGCCGGAGGCGGGGGTGCCGGTGACCGTGGCGAGTTCGGCGTCCCAGCCGTCGCCGAAGACATTGTCCGAGGCGAGGGTTACTCCGGACATGTTGCTGACGCTGCGCGCGTAGCCGGAGTCGGCGGCGAAGACCGCCTCGCACGAGTCCTGCGGGAGCGCGATCTGTGAGGTGAGTCGGGCATTGTCGCCCGCGACGGCCGTCGCCAGCGTGTCGTAGACCTCGAAGTGGACATGTGGCCAGCGGCCGGAATAGCAGGCCGGGAAGATCGAGGTGAACGTGACCTCGCCTGCGGAATCGGCGACCTGAACCCCGCGCAGGTAGTTCTGTTCGAGAACGGTATCGCTATACAGCGAATACTCCCCGGCACGGTCGCAGTGCCAGACGTACACCGCCATGTCCGCACCCGCAGCCCCCTCCTTCGCGAGATCACGCAGCTTCAGCCGCAGGGTCATCGGTACGCCCTCGGCAACGCCGGAATAGGGTCCGAAGCTGGTCGTGATGTCGCCGCGGACCACGCCGGACTCGATCAGCACATTGGGTCCGTTGGAGCCATCGCCCGGATACGGCCCCGCCGTTTCCTGCGGCGCTGCCGCCGGTGTTTCGCCGGTCGCCGCTCCCGTGGTGGGCGCCGCGGAGTCATTGCCGGTGTCCGCCGCGCAGCCCGCCGCCACGGTGGCGGCGCCCGCCGCGCCGAAGAAGACCAAGGCGCGGCGTCGATTCATCACCTTCATGTCGTGCGCGAATCCGAGATCGTGCTCGTGTTTCGCCTTGTCGCGTCGCGTGGGGTCCGCAGCCACCGCGTGTCCTTCCATCGGGTCATCGTTATCCGCCAAGGTATGGCTCGGCGCTAGCAGCTCCCTGCGCCCACGCTGGGAACTATCTGTGAACGGGGGTGTGCCGCAGAGCCGGATCAGCAGGCCGAAGGGTCGTAGTCTTGCCAAGACATCAATTCTGGTAGAGACTCTTGCCAGAAGTGAGTGCGTCTCGTGGACGGCGCAGCAAGGTCAGCGATGTCGAAGGAGACAGCGACGATGGACTCGACCATCCCGAGCAGGCATCCCAGCGCGCCGCGTGCCGTACCCGGCCGGGGACTGGGCCCGTTCGCACGGCTGCTCGGACTTCGAGCACCGACCGCAACACAGTTCGAGGAACTCGGTGCCGCACTGACCGTCGGCGATCAGCCGATGGACGATCTGGTCGACTGGATGTACGGCGAAGGGATGACCACCACTCGCCCACTGTTCGAGCGGGCGTTACACGAGGGCATCACGGCCGTACCGAACGCGCCCACCCCGCTGCGCGAATTCTTCGAATACATTGAGGCCGTGCCGGATTGGGTGGACTGGGACGTCGTGCGGCACGCCGAACTCGTCTTCAGCGTTGGTGGTCGCGACGGCCTGTATGTCGCCCGTGACATGTCGTTCCTCGGCGGCTACCTTGCCTCGGGATTCAACAAAACCCTCCTTCGCACAGGCGCTCTGGAGAAGGGGCCGGCCAAGCGGTTCGCCGAAACCACCCAGTGGGCGATGGACGTCACCGCCACCGGAGGTATGCGGCCGCTGGGTTCGGGCTATCGCTCCACGGTGCACGTGCGGATGATCCACTCGATGGTGCGCCGCCACGTCAGCGCCATGCCGGATTGGCGCGGCGACGAGTGGGGCCTGCCGATCAACCAGACCGATATGGCGGCCACCCTGGTCGGTGCCCTCATCGCACCCATGGTGGGCGTGATGGGCATGGGGAAGTTCGTTTCCCCGCGCGACGCCGAGGCCGCGGCACACCTCACCCGCTACGTCGGCTGGGTGATGGGCGTGGAAGAACGCTTCCTACCCAACACCTTTCGTGACAGTGTCCGAATCCTCTACCACACCATGACGGCAATCACGAACCCGGACGAGACCTCACCGCAGCTCGCGGTGCCGATGCGCGACGAACCACTCGGCTGGCACTATCGCAACCTCACCGGCCTGCGCCGACGCCTCGCCCGCTCCCAGCACCTGTCGATCGCCACCCTGTTACTCGGCCCACCGGCCATGAAGCAACTGAACCTGCCCGCGTACACACCGCCGTGGTATCCGCTGCTGCGCGCACCGATCAACCTCGCCAACTCCGTCTGGAACCACATTGTCCCAGGACAGTTCGAGCGCGCCGCCGCACGGGGCCGCGCGGACCAGCTCGCCTTCATCCGCACCCTCACCGGGACCGACAGCGCGGTCATCGGCGACTCGGCACACGAAATCACCAGCGCCGCTTAGTAACACGCTCCCACCAACGGCGTAAGAGGCCCACGCACCCGCGCTACGACACACTATCCTCGCCGACGCCGCACAACCCCTTGCCGCGCACGGCGCGCACTCACTGGACTGTAGACACCACACGGCGACCGGGAGGTGAACAACCGGCGATCGACGGGCAGTCCTTACCGCCGACCGGTCTCTCGAACCGACCAGTGCCCAAGAAGATTCGGGCCGCCACGCCACGCTTCCTCGCCGACTCACACCGGTAGCGTGGCGTGGGAATGGCGGGAACTCCAGCGACAGAAACGACTTCGCGAACCGACCAATGCGCGAGCCCCGCTATTCCGGAACAGAAGGCTCTGCCGCACAGGCGATGTCGTTGTCCGGACGCTGACCGTCGACCAAGAATTCTGTCACCGTGTTGTTCAGGCACGCGTTGTCCTTGAACAGGTACGCGAGGTGTCCACCTTGATCGGCGGTGACCATTCGAGCGCGATCACCAAGAGCCTGACGCATATGTTGCGCGCCGATCAGGGGCGTCGCCGGATCGCGGAGGTTCTGCGCGATCAGCACATTCGAGGGGCCGCCATCACCGATCCGCACCTGCGGCTCGACCTGATTCGACGGCCAGTGTGCGCACGGCCAGATGTTGGCGCCAGCCGCGCCGAACATGGGAAAACGCACGCGATCGATCGCGACATTGGACTGGTAGTCCAGATCAGACCTCGGCCACGCGGAATCATTGCAGATCACGTGCAGTTGGCTGGCCAGATAGTTATCGGTGGACGACTGCGCGGGAGCGTCGGGTTGCGGTGCGCCACTGTCGTCTCCGGTGGCGACCGCGTGCCAGAGTTCGGCCAGCTTCGGCAGATTCTTGTCGTAGTAGAGCAGGCTGAAGGTGGCCTGACGCAGCTGCGCGCCGTAGCCGCCAGGGTCGGGGCTGGGGAGTAGATCGAACTGGGCGATGAGTTCGTTGTATTTGGCGGTCACCTTCTCGGGTGTGTCGCCGAGGGCGTATTCGGGATGCGCGGCGGCGAAATTCGCGAAATCCGGGAACCGATCCTGGAAGCCCTGGCCGAGCAGTCGCGAGGTCTCGATATCGAAGCCGGTGGGGCCCAGCGCACTGTCGAGGAAAATCCGATCACTCTGGTCCGGGAACAGCGTCGTGTACACCGCACCGAGGTAGGTGCCGTAGGAAATGCCGTGGTAGGAAATCTTCTCCTGCCCCAACGCTTCCCGAATCCTGTCCATATCGCGTGCGGTATTGGCCGTGCTGATGAACGGCAAGGTCGAGGCGGAGGCCGACCCACCACATTGACGCGCGATCTCGCTCACCGCCGCCGAACGCCGCTGCACGTCGATCGGATCGCGGCCGTAAGGCGGAATATTGCTCGTCGCCTGCTCAGGACGGAGATCGCAGGTCACGGGCGCACTGTGGCCGACTCCGCGCGGGTCGAAGCCGATGATGTCGTAGGTGTCGAGCACGCGCTGCGGCAGCCCGAGGCCCCGCAAGTCAGCCGGGAAACTCAATCCCGCGCCGCCGGGACCACCGGTATTGGTCAGGAGAACGCCGCGGCGCTGCGCCGGATCGGTGCTCGACAAACGCGAGACCGCGATGTCGATCTGCCGACCGTCCGGGTCTCGATAGTCCAACGGAACCTGGAGAGTCGAACATTCCAGACCCGGCGCGACGATGTCGTCAGGACACGCGCCCCACGCCAGCGTCTCGGCCGAAGCCTGCGCCCCCGACACGACCGACGCCAGCACAGCGATCGCCAACGCACATAATCCGGTCTTCCGCATGTTTCGCTACTCCCGATCGAGATATCGAGCCCGAGACGAAGCCAAGAATATCCTTCGCGCGCCGCTGGTATCGGATCGGCTCGATACGCGCCGACGAACCCCTGCCACGATCAGGCGAGATCATGCCGTTGCGGCACAGTCGACCTCGCACTCACACCTGGAAACTACGCTAGCGGCGCGCTTCGGGTCGGTTCACGCAAAAGCGGGGCCGCCCACGCGACCCCGCTGCTACCTGCGATTCGCCCTACTGCGCTGCTTCGCGCTCGGCGACCATCGTCAATGCGATATCGACGATCATGTCTTCCTGCCCGCCGACCAGACGGCGACGGCCCGCCTCCATCAGTAGGGTTCGCACGTCGATGCCGTAGCGCTCGCTGGCGGCTTCGGCGTGCCGAAGGAAGCTGGAATACACCCCGGCGTAGCCGAGGGTGAGGGTTTCCCGGTCCACGCGCACCGGCCGATCCTGGAGCGGGCGCACGATGTCGTCGGCGGCGTCTTGCAGGGCGAAGACATCGCAGCCGTGCTTCCAGCCGAGGATATCGGCGACCGCGATGAACGCTTCGATCGGCGTATTGCCCGCTCCCGCACCATGTCCGGCGAGCGAGGCATCGACGCGGACGACCCCGTTTTCCACCGCGACCACCGAATTGGCCACCGACAACGACAGGTTCTCGTGGGCGTGGATGCCGATCTCGGTGCCCTCGTCGAGCACATCGCGATAGGCGAGGATGCGGTCGCGCACGCCGTCCATGGTCAACCGACCGCCGGAATCGGTGACGTAAACGCAGTGCGCGCCATAGCTTTCCATCAGTTTCGCCTGTGCGGCCAGTTCCTGCGGCGGCGCCATGTGGCTCATCATGAGGAAGCCGGAAACGTCCAAACCGATCTCGCGGGCCGTCGCGATGTGCTGGGCGGAGACATCTGCCTCGGTGCAGTGGGTCGCGATGCGCACCGAGCGCACGCCCAAATCGTAAGCGCGCTGCAAATCTTCGACCGTTCCGACACCGGGCAGCAGCAGGGTGGTCAGGCGCGCGTTGCGCAGGTTGGCGGCGGCGGCTTCGATCCACTCCCAGTCGCTGTTCGAGCCGGGTCCGTAGTTCACCGAGCCACCGGCCAAGCCGTCACCGTGCGCCACTTCGATGGCATCGACACCCGCGACCTCCAGGGCGGCGACGACACGGCCGACGTCCTGGGGCGTGATCCGGTGCCGGATGGCATGCATGCCGTCGCGCAAGGTCACGTCTTGAACGAAGACCGTCGGCGGGTTGGGCGAGGTCGCTGTGGTCATCGGAGGGTCTCCTTCTGGAGGGTGTTCTGCGCGATCCGCTCGGCGACCTGGAGTCCGGCCGAGGTCATGATGTCGAGGTTGCCCGCATAGGCGGGCAGGTAGTGCGCGGCACCTTCGACTTCCAGGAACACCGAAACCCGATGTGTCGGTACGGTTTCGGTGCCATCGGCCAGCAAGGTGTGCACCGGCTGATCGGTG
Source organism: Nocardia callitridis (assembly GCF_039543305.1). Taxonomy (NCBI): domain Bacteria; kingdom Bacillati; phylum Actinomycetota; class Actinomycetes; order Mycobacteriales; family Nocardiaceae; genus Nocardia; species Nocardia callitridis. Next base: position 1,799,858 of record NZ_BAABJM010000002.1, read on the forward strand.
GGGATGGGGTCGACCTGCACCTCCTGCTTGAGCCGGTAGCCGGGGACGTAGGCCGCCACATCGCCGACCATCTTCGTCACCGATGCTCGGATGCGCGCGTGCGCGTCCTCGTCGGGAGCATTCACCAGGCAGAACACGGTGTCGCGCATGATCAGCGGCGGCTCGGCCGGATTCAGGATGATCACCGCCTTGCCGCGCTCGGCGCCGCCGACGGCTTCGATGGCGTGCGAGGTGGTTTCGGTGAACTCGTCGATATTGGCGCGGGTGCCTGGCCCCGCCGACTTCGAGGCGATCGAGGCGACGATCTCGGCGTAGGCAACGGGCACCACGCGGGCGACCGCGGCCACGATCGGGATCGTCGCCTGCCCACCGCACGTCACCATGTTCACGTTCGGCGCATCGAGGTGGTCCTCGATATTGACCGCGGGAACGACGAACGGGCCGATCGCCGCGGGCGTCAGGTCGATGAGTCGTTTACCCAGGGGCGCCAAGCGTTCGTGATTGATCTGATGGGCCTTGGCCGAGGTCGCGTCGAACACGATCTCGATGTCATCGAAGCCTGGTAAGGCGACCAAGCCTTCGACACCTTCGTGGGTGGTGGGCACGTTCAACCTGGCGGCGCGAGCCAACCCGTCGGAATCGGGATCGATGCCGACCATGGCCCCCATTTCCAGGAATCGGGAGTGCCGGATGACCTTGATCATCAGGTCGGTGCCGATATTGCCCGACCCGATGATCGCGACCTTCGTGCGCTGCTCACTCATGGGGAACCTCCGGCGTGGTGGAAAAGGACGCCGACACCGTGCCGACGCCGTCGATGGTGGCGCTGACCGTCGCGCCAGGGTGCAGGGGCCGCATCGGGCCGAGCGCACCGGACAGGATCACCTGGCCTTTGCGCAGCGGGTCACCGAATTCGCGCGCCTTGCGCGCCAGCCAGGACAGGGCGTTGAGCGGGTCACCGAGGCAGGCCGCGCCGGTACCGGTCGAAACGACCTCGCCGTCGATGCTCATGCTCATCACGACCTCGACGGGCTCGAACTCGGCGAGCGTCAGGCGCTGGGTGCCGAGCACGTACACCCCGCTCGAGGCGTTGTCGGCGACGGTGTCGGCAAAAGAGATGTCCCAGTTGCGGATTCGGCTGTCGACGATCTCCAGTGCCGCCGTCGCCGTGCCGACGGCCGCTCGGCATTGTTCGATGTCCAGCGGCCCCTCGGCGAGATCGTCGGCGAGGAAGAACGCGACCTCCGCTTCCGCCTTCGGTTGCAGGAGGCGATCGATGGGGATCTGGTCACCGTCGTGAAAGGCCATGTCGGAGAACAACACGCCGAAGTCCGGTTGGCCGACGCCCAACTGCTGCTGCACCGCCTCCGAGGTCGCGCCGATCTTGCGGCCGACCACGGTGACGCCGTCGGCGACCCGCGCGGCGTTGAAGCGCTCTTGGATGCGATACGCGGTCTCGACGTCATCGGGGCCGATCAGTTCGCGCAGCGGCGCGCACGGTTGCCGGGTCGCCGCGGCGGCGGTGAGACGCTGCGCGGCTGCGGTCACGACGGAATCATCGACGCGCGCGCTCGTATCGACCGTGCCGACTCTGCTCGCCATTCGAGCCCCTTCCTTGTTCTGGCCAGGTGTCGACAAGTTCACTCCTCGCGCACCGATTTGGACAGTAAAATGGTCCACTGAGTGGACCGAATTCAGGAGATCGCCAGCATGCAGACACCGGAGCTCGACCCACGCTCGGTGCTCGGCCGAGTGATGGGAATTCTCGACGCGTTCAACCCCGACGACGGAGCGGTCGGATTGTCCGAGCTCGCGCGCCGCACCGGCCTGCCCAAGGCCACCGTGCACCGCATGTGCCGAGACCTGGTCGCCGCGCGCATGCTCGCCGCCACCGCGGGGGGCTACCGCCTCGGACGCGGACTGTTCGAGCTCGGTATGCGCGCCGCCCCCGAACGGACACTGCTCGAAGTCGCGGTCCCCTTCTTGCAGGATCTCTACCGCCGAGCCGACGAAACCGTGCACCTCGGCGTGCCCGACGGCGACGAGGTCGTCTACATCAGCAAGATCGGCGGACACCGGCAAGCACGCGCACCGTCGCGTATCGGTGGTCGAATGCCGTTGTACTGCACCGCCATCGGCAAGGCCCTACTCGCGCACTCGACGCCGACGGCAATCGACCGCGTCCTCGCGGGCTCGCTGACCCGGCGCACTCCCCGCACGATCACCGGGCCGGGACTGCTGCGCCACCAACTCGACAACGTCCTCGAACAAGGCGTCGCCTACGAGTACGAGGAATCAGCGATGGGCATCGTGTGCGTGGCGGCCGCGATCCTGGACACCGACGAGACCCCACTGGCGGCGATATCCCTGACCGGCCCACCCACCCGCTTCCGCCCCGATGCCCATGCCGTCTCGGTTCGCGCGGCGGCAGCGGGCATCGCCTCGATCCTCGCGCGGCGCAACGGCTCTCCTGCGCCGTGAACGCCGGGACCTCGCACGCGGGCAGTTTCCGACAGCCGATGCGCATCGCCGCGACGGGGCATTCGCACAGACGTCCACCACGCGAGCTGTTCCCCAGAAGCCTGACCGCCTCCGCACTCCCCGCCTAATCATTGCGATGAGAACGATTGAACCTCTCCGGCTCCAGCGATTCGGCATTCGCGATGCTATCGTTGCCATTACACCGTTAAGGTCGATTGTGCCGACAAGCGACGCCACATGAGACCCTTACCGTTGCTATAGCAATGATAGGAGTGTCATGACCCGACCTAGTCCGCGTCGGCGGTCTCGTAAACAGACAGGCCCCCTATCGGCCTTCGGCACCTCGGTGGCGCGGCGACGGCACAGCCTCGGTTTGACTCAGCTCGATCTCGCCGACCTCGCCGACGTCGGGATCTCCTCGGTGCGCACCCTCGAATCCGGAAACTTGTCACCCACCCTTGCCATCACATTGCGCATCCTGAACGCCCTCGGCTTAACGCTTGTCAGCGTGCCGCACGCTGATGCCCGCTCTCTCGGGAGCGGCGCCACCGAACTGCACTCGACGGACGCTGGCCCCAGGTGACGACGCCGAACGACCTCGCCGAGTTGCGCGAGGTCAACGCAGCGGACGTCTACAAGGCCGGCCGGCTCGCGGGACACCTACGCCGCGAGCACGACGACGTCGTCTTCAGCTACTCCGAGCCCTACCTCGCCGATCCAACGACGCCCAACGTCGCGTTCACCCTCCCCAAGCGGGCAGAGGGTTTCCGCGCCACCGCAGGATCGGTCCCGGCGTTCTTCGCAGGCCTTCTGCCCGAGGGCTTGCGCCTGACCGCGATCACCGCGGCTACCAGGACGAGCGAAGACGACCACTTCAGCATTCTGCTCGCCGTGGGTGCGGACACGATCGGCGACGTTCAAGCCATCCCCTCGGGAGCCTCCCACATCGACCCGCCGCCGATGTACAACCAAACCGATACGACAGCAGCCAATTTCACGGACCTGTTCAACCAAGCCACCTCGTCGAACCCGGACGACCTCGACCGCACGGCTCTGCCAGGAATCCAGATCAAGGTGTCCGCACAAATGATCTCGACGCCGGTTTCTACCGCGCAAGGACCAGCGATCCTCAAACTCAATCCACCCGGGTACCCGTGTTTGGTCGAGAACGAGAATTTCTTTCTCGATATGGCTCACGCGTGCGGCATCCGCGTCCCTGACCATCAGATCGCTACCGATGGGCATGGTCGGACAGCCTTGTTCATCAGTCGGTTCGACCGCGTGCTCGAAGACGGCCGACTTCATCGGTTCGCGCAGGAGGACGCCTGCCAAATTCTTGGTCGATACCCAGCCGCCAAATACCGGATAACCTTGCAAGAGGCCATAAAAGGTCTCGCGATGGCGGTCACCGAGGGGCGAGGCTCGTTCGCCCTTGCGGCTTTGCAGATGCTCGAAGTCGCCGCATTCAGCTATCTGATCGGAAACGGCGATCTACACGGCAAGAACTTATCGATCCGCCAGAACCCCGCCGGGACATGGGAAGTCACGCCCGCCTACGACCTCCTCAGCACCCAGCCCTACCTGAGCTGGCGCGATCCGATGGCCTTGACGCTATACGGGCGCAACGCCAAACTCTCTTACCGGTGGTGGACGGATGCTGCCTCCCGCCTCGGTGTCCCGAAGCGGGCGCTAGACCGCAGTCTCGCTCGCATCACCGACGCCGCCGAATCCTGGACGAGCCGAATCTCCGAAATCGGGTTCGATGAAAAAACCACCACTCGTCTCGAGACACTGGTCACGAAACGCCGTCAAGAACTCCTCGCGGACAAATGATTTCAGGTCACCTCTCTGGGGCGTCCGGAGCTACGCAAGACCGAAGACGCGTTTAGCGGTGCGGTGGGCAATCGCGGTTCGTTGGGGTCGGTCAGCGCAGGTGCCGCGGAGGAAGGCCGTGCCCACGGGTGGTCTTCGTAGGGGCCTGCCAAGCCACCTCGCACCCGCACGGACGAACAAGACCGTCGACCACTGCTCGCCTCGTTCGTGGAAGCCGTCCCGAAATACGCAGGGCACCAATCACGCTCAGGGGCCGACCTGTGTATCCGGGCGATCGTGCCGCGCCCTGATCGAACAACGAGGCCACAACCGTTGCGCAGCAGGTGATCTCGCAACCTCGGGAGTCGTCGCGGAATCGGTTGTCCTACCGCGAACCAGCCGCCAACGATCGATCCAACCAGGCCAAGCCCTCCTCCAAGTCGAGGGCCGTATGCATGCCCTCGAAGGTGAGGCCGAGTTGGACCATGGCGAAAGCGACCTCGGGTTGCAGGCCGACGATGACGGTTTCCGCGCCGCGCAGCCTGGTCATGTGCGCGATGGTGCGCAGCGATCTCCCCGCGAAGGAATCCATCGTTTCGATGGCCATCACATCGACGATGATCCCCTGGGCGCGATATTTGCTGACGTACAGCATCAGATCGTCTTGCAGGCGTTGGGTGTCGGTATCGGTCAGGGTGGACTGCACCGAGGCGATGAGATAGGTGCCCTGCTTCAGGATGGGTACCGGCATGACCCGCCGCGAATTACTTTCCGTCGCGGTCGACCCGCGACACTTCGTACCCGATCAGCAGCTCCGCCTCTTCTATCCCACCCTGTAGGTCGCCGACCGCGTTCATCTTCGACAGGTCGAGACCGATCGTCACGAGCGTGAGCGCGATCTCCGAGGACAGGCCGGTGATGATCACGCTCGCGCCCATCAGACCCGACGCCTCGACCGTCTGGACCAGGTGGTTCGCCACGATCGAGTCGATATCGGGCACACCGGTGATATCGATGACGACGACCTTGGCGCGATTGGCGCGAATAGCGCCGAGCAGCTGCTCGGTGACCTGTCGGGCGCGCTGCGAGTCGAGCACACCGATGATCGGCAGGATCAGCAGCTGCTCACGCACCTGGAGCACCGGCGTCGACAGCTCACGGATCGCCTCCTGCTGCTGACGGATGACGCGCTCACGTTCCTGCACGAACGAGACGGTCACCGTGTTGGCGATCCGGTTCGCGGCGGGCTCGTAGGCGTCGAGCACATGGTTGAGCAGCTCGAAGTTGGACTGGTACTTCTCGAAGAGGCTGCGCGCGAGCACGTCTCGCAGCAGCAACACGATGCCGATGACCTCGTCCGTCTCGACCCCGCGCGGAATGATCCGCTCGGACAGGTCGCGCGCGTAGGCCTGCAACGCCTCGGCGCTACCGGTCTCGAGCACCTCGACGTAGTTGTCGTAGAGCGAGGTGGCCTCGGAGAAGATCTCCTGCGGATTCATGGCGGTGAGCAGTTGAGCAACGGTGATCCGTCGCGCCCACTCCTCGCGCAGGTCGGTGCGGTTCTGCCGAAGATGCTCGACCAGCTGCGGAAGCAGATCGTCGGCGGGGCTCGCCAGCGAGTCCGTCAGATCACCGATGGATACGTCGGTCATGTGAAAAAGCTGCCCTTTCAGTGCGCTACGTTCGGGTTCTTGCTCATGCGTTCGGTTGCGACCGTCTGCGCTGAACGCGAGATCGAGCAGCACTGCCGACCACCACTGATTGCCCCTCCGTGTTCGAAACCAAACACACGGCGGGTAGGTGTGACCGATACGGCTGGGAAACCACCCGAAGCACTGAGCCCGACCGGCACCCGAAGCGTGCCGCGCGTGCCAGGTGAGGAGCCGGGCAATTGCTCCGTGGCGACCGAATCGATGGTGTGCGGCATCACCCCGGCGTTCCGGTCTTTGACCAGCAAAGCGCTCCGGGACCGACGCCGAATCGGCAAGGGTGGACACCGTCGACGTTCGTACGAACGATTCGTCGTGCGCGATGTAATGACATACGGTCGAAGAGAAGTCCTGATTAATGTTGTGCGAAAGGAGCTTTGACGGTGATGATGAAACGAGCGATGACGGTGGCAGCTGCGGCCGTCCCGGTGATGTTCATGGCCCCGGCGATCGGTTCGGCGCAACCGTCCACGGTCTGCACAGCCGAAGGCTTGAGCGCCGAAACCCAGCAGGACGCAGCGCCAGGCAACCAGCACACGCTGCACATCGTGCTCACCAATACCTCTACCGAAGCCTGCCTGGTGCAGGGCTACCCCGGCCTCGACCTGACCGGTCCGGAGGACCCGAACGGCACCGTCTACACCCTGCCCCGCCAGGAAACCGGGTTCGCACCCGTGACGGTCGAACCGGGTGCCGCCGCGACCGCCGACCTGACCTACCTGGCGGGTGGCACCGACGGCTGGATCCCCAACACCATCGTCCTGACCCCGCCCGACACCACCACCCAACTGGTCATCGACTGGCCCGATGGCGCGGGCAGCGTCGAGCGCCAGGACGGCGCCACCCACCCCGGCACCTTCATCGGCCCGCTGCGACCGGCCTGACCACAGGTCTCCGGGCGAGCGTCGACATCGCGACGTCGGCCCACCAACCGAACAAGCACGACAGACAGGCCCCGGCGGGCAGAATTCTCGACCCCGCCGGGGCCTGTCGCGTGGTCTCACGATCCCGCTGCGTGCGCGCCCCGCGGATGGATGGGACCGACGCGCCGCACATGGCGTTCGGCTTTCGACTCGCCGAGGCGAAATTCACCGCCGAGCCGCTCGGTGCGGCCATGGAGAACTCGATCACCGCCGTCACCTCGGTGGGTGCCGCGCCTATCTGGACGCTGTCCGAATCACGACATCGAACGGGAGGCCACCGCATCCAGCACGCAACCGCGCCAGCAATCGCACCCCGCCCGCGAGGAGGTGAGCTGCTGTCTTGCCGCTACCGTTGACAGCGCCGGAGCCGACGGGCTCGCACGAGTGACGACGCGCCGAGGAGCGAACGTCCTCCGAGCGGGCGATGACTCGGAGCGACCCGGACTACACAGAGGTAGGAGCGCATGAAGGCAGAGCGGGGCGCGGAGCCGGCGCATCAGGTGGTGTCGCGGGAACTGCGTGCCGCGATCACCGGGGGCGACTATCGCGGCGGTGCCCAGCTGCCTACCGAAACCGAACTCGCCCAACGGTATCGAGTCAGTCGACAAACGGTGCGCCGCGCTTTCCAGGACCTCGTCGCCGACGGGATGGTCTACCGCGTGCCCGGCCGCGGCACCTTCGTCACCGAATCCGACGGCCGCTACCTGCGCCACCACGGTTCCATCGAGGACCTGATGAACCTGTCCTCCGACACCACGATGGAGGTGCTGGTTCCCCTGCACCGCCGCGTGGACATCGGCGCGGCCAGCAGGCTGCGGCTCGACACCGACATCGTCTACACCGTGGCCTTCCGCCGTATTCACGACGGCGTTCCGTTCGTCCTGACGACGGTGCATCTGCCCGAGCACATCGGCGAACACCTCATCGATCTTCCCGAGGTCGGCGCGGGTGGTACGGGGTCGCACACCGTGATCGGGTTGCTCGAACCGCGCCTGGCCGATCGGATCGTCGAAGCCGCGCAATCGATTACGGTGGCACGCGCGGAGGCCGACATCGCCGAGGGGCTCGGCTGCGAGCGCGACCATCCCATGCTTCGCGTGGACCGGCTCTACTCGGACGCCACGGGTCGGGCCGTCGACCTGTCGGTCAGTTACTTCCTGCCTGAGCATTACACCTATCGCGTGACGTTGCGCCGCAACGCACGCTGACCTCCCCCACCGACCCGCACCTCCCGCATCGGCAGACACCGCCGCATTCAGCGAGCCGGTACAGCTGCGCCCGGGCAACGATGATTTGTACGTACTTATGATACAAATGACCGTACTTATACTGCCCGATGGCGGACGGGCACGGACCGCCGGCAGCACACGCTCGTAGTCCGCGCGCCACGCGCGGTCGCAGGATGAGGAGAACGCGCATGAGCCGGTTATGCAGCACCGAAGGACTGACCGAGGACCAGACCGAGATCATCAGGACGGTCCGCGTCTTCGTGGAGAAGAAGATCCTCCCGGTGGCCACCGAGCTCGAACACAACGACGAATACCCGCAGGAGATCGTCGAGGGACTCAAGGAACTCGGCCTGTTCGGCCTGATGATTCCCGAACAGTACGGCGGACTGGGCGAATCGCTGCTGACCTACGCACTGTGCGTGGAAGAGATCGCGCGCGGCTGGATGAGCGTCTCCGGGGTGATCAACACCCACTTCATCGTGGCCTACCTGCTCATGCGACACGGGACCGACGCCCAGAAGCAGAAGTACCTGCCGCGAATGGCCACCGGCGAAGTGCGCGGGGCGTTTTCGATGTCGGAGCCCGGCCTCGGCTCGGATGTGGCGGCGATCAAGACCAGGGCCGTCAAGGGCGAGGACGGCGGGTACACGATCGACGGCCAGAAGATGTGGCTGACCAACGGTGGCACCTCGAACCTCATCGCGGTGTTGACCAAGAGCGACGAGGGCGCCGCGAGCGTCTACAAGAACCTGACCACCTTCCTGATCGAGAAGGAAGTCGGGTACGGCGAGACCGCCCCCGGCCTGACCATCCCCGGCAAGATCGACAAAATGGGCTACAAGGGCGTCGACACCACCGAGGCCGTGTTCACCGGCCACCGGGTTTCGGCCGACCAGATTCTCGGCGGGGCGCCGGGCAAGGGCTTCTACCAGATGATGGACGGCGTCGAGGTCGGCCGCGTGAATGTCGCCGCCCGCGCCTGCGGTATCGCGCTGCGCGCGTTCGAGTTGGCGATCGCCTACGCGCAGCAACGCGAAACCTTCGGCAAGCAGATCGCCGACCACCAGGCGATCCTGTTCCGCCTCGCCGAGATGGCGACCAAGGTCGAGGCGGCACACGCGATGACGGTCAAGGCCGCCCGACTCAAGGACACCGGCCAACGCAACGACGTCGGCGCCGGAATGGCGAAAATGCTTGCGGCCGAATACTGCAACGAGGTCGTCGGGGACTCCTTCCGCATTCACGGCGGCTACGGCTACTCCAAGGAGTACGAGATCGAACGCCTCTACCGCGAGGCCGCCTTCATGCTGATCGGCGAGGGCACCGCCGACATCCAGAAGATGATCATCGGCCGCGCGCTGCTCGCGGAATACAAGCTCTGAGATCACGGGAATCCTCGTGTGGCAGTGCGGATCAGCGCTCGTGGGTGTGTGCAACGTAGACGTCGCAGTGCGCCCGGCTCGCCACGTCGCGCGCGATGCTACCCAGGACGCGGGCGAACCCCTGGACCCGCTTGTTGCCGACGACGATCACCTCGGCGTCGAGTCGCTCGGCGACCTGGACCAGCACCTCACCCGGCTTTCCCTCGACCGCGTCCGAGCGCAGCACCAGCGCCTGATGCCGCGCCTGCAAGGCTCGGACCTCCTCGACGGCCGTGCGCCGCGCCTGCTCCTCCGTCGAGCGGACGAGTTCCTCACTGCCCTGGCGCAGTCGCTCGACCTCGAGACGTTCGTACGCGCAGATCACGTGCAGTCGCGCGCCCAGCGCCTCGGCCAGCGCGGCGGCGCGCTCGGCCGCGCGCGCCGCGGTGGGACTGCCGTCGACTCCGGTGACGATCGTCTTCATCTGATGCCTCTTCTCCTGTTGTCTTCGGGCGACCCGTCGGATCTCGACAGGACCCATAGTCATAATATATTTTCTATAGATTATGACCTCCGAGAGCGCTCAGGAACCCGTCCATCAGGAACAGCCGAGCCCCGGAGTGACGGTTCTTCGAATCGACCGACCGCAGCGCCGCAACGCGCTCGACCAGCGAACCGTGGAACTGCTGCGATCCGGCCTCGCCGACGCCGCCGCACGGCAGGACGCGGCGGTGGTCCTCACCGGCGGCGACGAATTCTTCTCCTCGGGCGGCGATGTGGCGTCCATGCCCGGCCCGGAGGGGGGTGTGCTCGCGCCCGCGCGGCGGTTGACCATGATCCACGACCTGGTGACGACCATGGTCCGCGCCGACCAGGTGATCCTCGCGGCCGTCGAGCGCTACGCGATCGGCGCCGCATGGGGCATCGTGCTCGCCTGCGACCTGGTCGTCGCCGGCGAGAACGCATACTTCAAGGCGCCCTTCGCATCTCGCGGTCTGACGGCCGACGCCGGTACCGCCTACCATCTCCCCCGCAGGCTCGGCCAACAGCGGGCCGCGGCCCACCTCTTCCTGGGCGAACCGCTCACCGTCTCGGATGCGCGGACGGCGGGACTGGTCACCGAGACCGTGCCGCCGGGCAGCTCGACCGCGCGTGCGATCGCGCTCGCCGAAACACTAGCGGCGGGCCCGAACCAATCGAACGCACTCACCAAATCGCTACTCGCGCAGGACCGCTCGGACCTCGCGCAGTTCCTGGCCAACGAACGCGCCGCGATGGCACTGGCGAACCACGGACCGAACGCACGGGAAGGCCGCGCCGCCTTCCTCGAACGACGGGAGCCCCGCTTCTCATGAACACCACGCCCCTTGCCCACCTCCAGGTGGTCGAGTGCGCCACCTTCGTCGCCGGGCCCTCGTGCGGCATGAGCCTGGCCCAACTGGGCGCCGAGGTCATCCGCGTCGACCTGCCCGGCGGCGGCAACGACCACCAGCGGTGGCCGCTCGCGCACACCGGCGCCAGCCTCTACTGGGCCAACCTGAACAAGGGAAAGCGTTCGGTCGCACTGGATTACCGCACACCGGAGGGCCGCGAACTGCTGCTCGCACTGGCCGCCCGGCCGGGGCGCGGCGCGGGCATCCTCGTCGACAACATGGTCGGGCGGCACCGGATCACCCACGAAGACCTCACCGCGCGCCGCCCCGACGCGATCTCGGTGCACGTGCTCGGCTTCCCCGACGGCGGGCCCGCAGTCGACTACACCGTGAATGCCGCTGTCGGCGTCCCGAACCTGACCGGACCGAACGGCCCCGCCCAACCGGTCAACCACGTACTACCCGCATGGGATCTGCTCGCGGGCTCCTCCGCCGCACTCGGCGTGCTGGCCGCGGTGAACCGCAGGGAGCAGACCGGCGAGGGATCACGCCTGGACATCGCGCTGTCCGATGTGGCGCTGTCCGCCGTCGGCGCGATGGGCTGGCTGGCCGAAGCCGAGCAGCACGGTGACCGCGCCCCGCACGGCAATCACCTGTTCGGCAGCTTCGGCACCGATTTCGCCACCGCGGACGGCAGGCGCGTCATGGTCGTCGCGCTGACCGAGGGACAGTGGCGCGCCCTCTACGAAGTCACCGGCACCGCAAAGGTTTTCGCGGCGCTGGAAGCCGCGTTCGGCACCGACCTGCGCGCGGAGTCGGCGCGCTACGAGCTGCGCGAGACCATCGCCTCGATCCTGCGCCCATGGTTCGCCGCACGCACCCTCGACGAACTGACCACCCAACTGACGGGCACCCGAGTGCTGTGGAGCCCCTACCGATCGATGAGCGAGGCCGCCGCGCTGGCCCGCGCCGACGCGGGTTCGGTGGCACGCCCGATCCAACAACCGGGAATCGGCGAGATGCTGGCCACCGGGTACCCGCTGCGCTGGGCGGACGACCTCACCTCCCCCGTGCCCGCACCGCGCCTCGGCGACGACACCGAAGCGGTGCTCGCACAGGAGCTGGGGATGGCCGCCGACGAGATCGGCCGCCTGCATGACCGAAAGGTGGTGGCGTGCGAACCGACACCTCGATGAGCCGAGCCCACAGCGAAATCCGGCGGAATGCCTCCGCCGGTCCGGTCGCCGGAGTAGGCGCGGGCGACGCGGATACCGAATTCGTTTCGACACCGACAACACGACCAGGCGGCGATCGGTGCGGTAGCGGCAACGCGGCGAACTTCGAGACGGAGCGCAGCGGTGCCGCGCTCGCCGGTCCACGGGGAGCACGACACCGCGGCTGCCCGCCGGGACATGCTCGACCCACAACGATCCGATCCGACACTGGACCGACCGCTACTGGGTACTTGCCGCCGAGGCCCGCACCCACCGGGACTCGTGGGTGCCGACCCACGGCGAACCGCACGGCGACAACCAGGTGCACACCGCCGACGGCATCCGGCTGGTCGACTGGGAATCGCTCGCCCTCGCCTCACCCGAACGCGACTACTCGCGGCCGTCCACCGTCCCCGGCCTCGACGTGCCCGCCGACCTGGCCATGCTGGAACTCGTCGGCGATCGTCCGGTCACCGAACTCCCCCTTACCGCTTCCGGGGCACGCACCCCGACGGCTGCGCGCAGTCGGACGCCGCACGCACGAGCGGTCGACCACCGCACGAGACGAATGTTCGAGTCGTGCCCCGCGCACAACCCACTCATCGCAACGACAGGAAGATCGCTCATGACCGCACTACTGGCCGACAAAACCGCCGTGATCACCGGTGGCGCACAGGGTATCGGCTTGTCGATCGCCGAGCTCTATCTCGAGCACGGCGCCAACGTCGTGCTCGGCGACCTGGACGAGGCCGCCGCACAGGCGACCGCGAACAAGCTCGGCGACCGGGCTCGCGCCGTGCGCTGCGACGTGGTCGACGCCGCCCAGGTGCGGAATCTCATCGACACGGCCGTAGCCGAATTCGGGTCGCTGGACGTGTTCGTCAACAACGCGGGCATCACCAGGGACGCGACCATGCGCACCATGACCGAGGACGATTTCGACCTCGTCATCCAGGTGCATTTGAAGGGCACGTGGAACGGCACCCGCCTCGCGGCGGCGCGCATGCGGGAGCAGAAGTCGGGCGCGATCGTCAATATCTCCTCGCTGTCCGGGAAGGTCGGCATGGTCGGCCAGACCAACTACTCGGCCGCCAAGGCCGGAATCGTGGGGCTCACCAAGGCGGCCGCGAAGGAGATGGCGCACCACGGCGTGCGGGTGAATGCGATCCAGCCGGGACTGATCCGGTCCGCGATGACCGAGGCGATGCCGCAGAAGGCGTGGGACCAGAAGATGGCGGAAATCCCGATGCAGCGGCCGGGTGAACCACAGGAGGTTGCCGGGGCGGCCCTGTTCTACGCGTCGTCGCTGTCGTCGTACATGACCGGCACCGTGGCGGAAGTGACCGGCGGGCGGTTCATGTGAGCGCGCCGAGGCAGAGCAGCGTCGACCGCGTGGTCGACCCGATCGCCGTCGCCGGGCTGGCCGACCTGCTCGGCGCCACCGACCTGGATCTCCGTGCCGGAGCGCCGCTTCCGCCCCTCTGGCACTGGATCGCACTGGCCCGATGGGCGGCACCCGAAACACTCGGCCCGGACGGGCATCCGCGCCTCGGTACCGGCATCATGCCGAAGGTCGCACTGCCGCGACGCATGTTCGGCGGCGGCAGCGTCACCTTCCACGCACCGATTCCCCTGGGCGACAACGTCACTGTGACATCCCGTGCCGCAGAGCCGAGGGAACGCGAGGGCCGCACCGGACCGCTGATCCTCGTCGATGTGACCGTCGAGGTGCACGACCGCACCGGGGAACTGCTGCTGGAAGAAGTGCAGAACATCGTCTACACGAGCGCGCGGACCGAATCGTCGACGGTGGAACCCGCGTCGGAACCATTGGCGGACAACCTGATCGGTTCCGCCGAGACTGCGGCGGACGAGACGAGAAGGAACCTGCGCACCGACCCCGTGCGACTGGCCCGATTCAGCGCGCTCACCGCGAACTCGCACCGGATTCACCTCGACTGGCCGTATGCCACTCGCGCCGAGGGCTATCCGGGGCTCGTCGTGCACGGCCCGCTGATGGCGGTGGCGTTGGCCGAAGCGGCCCGCCGCGACGGCGTCGCGCCGCCACGCACCTTGCGCCACCGTGGCCTGGCCCCCCTGTTCTGCGGTGAACCCGCGCAGCTGGTGTCCAGGCAGGGGACGTTCGAGGTCGTCTCCCCCGGCCCCGAACCACGCGTCCACGCACGCCTCGAGCTCGACCCGACGCCGAAAGCCGAACGGCGCGAATGAACAACGATCCAGGAGAGTCATGACCGACGCTGTCCTCTGCGAACCGCTACGCACCCCCATCGGGCGATACGGTGGCGCCCTCAAACCCGTCACCGCGGTCGACCTCGGCGTCACCGTGCTGCGCGAACTCCTCGCGCGCGGGCTGCCGCCCGACGCCGTCGACGACGTGATCCTCGGCAACTGCAACCCCAACAGCGAGGCGCCCGCCATCGGCCGCGTCGTCGGCCTCACCGCGGGCCTGCCCGTGGAGGTGCCCGGCCAGCAGATCGACCGCCGGTGCGGCTCCGGCCTGCAAGCGGTACTCAACGCGGCCATGATGGTGCAGACCGGCGCCGCACGGGTCGTGGTCGCGGGGGGCACCGAAAGCATGAGCAATGTGCCGTTCTACACCACCGACGCCCGCTGGGGCGCGGCCCGCACAGGCATGACCATGCACGACGCGCTGGCCCGCGCCCGCACCACCGCGGGCGGACCCGACTACCCCGTCCCCGGCGGGATGATCGAGACCGCCGAGAACCTGCGCGCCGAATACGGGATCACCCGTGCGGAACAGGACGCGCTGGCCGTCGAATCGCACCGCCGTGCCGTGGCCGCCCAGTTGTCCGGGGCGTTCGCCGAGGAGATCGTCCCCGTGACGGTCCCCGCGCGCCGCGGCGACACGGTCGTCGACACCGACGAGCACCCGCGCGCCGACACAACGCTGGAAACCCTTGCCGCCCTGCGCCCGATCATGGGTAAGACCCTCGATGACGCGACGGTCACCGCAGGCAATTCCAGCGGCCAGAACGACGCCGCCGCGCTGTGCGTGGTCACGACGCCGGAGCGGGCGGCCGAGTTGGGGTTGCGTCCACTGGTGCGGCTGGTGTCATGGGCCGTGGCCGGAGTTCCGCCGCGCACCATGGGAATCGGACCCGTCCCCGCCACCGCGATCGCGCTGGAACGCGCCGGGCTCACCATGGCCGACATCGACCTGATCGAACTCAACGAAGCCTTCGCCGCCCAGGCCCTCGCGGTCATGCGCGAGTGGAAGTTCGGCGAAAGCGACCGGGAACGGGTCAACGTACACGGCTCGGGCATTTCCCTCGGCCACCCCGTCGGCGCCACCGGAGCCCGACTCGTCGGCACCCTCGCACGACAGCTCACCCGCACCGAAAGCCGTTACGGCCTCGCCACTTTGTGCATCGGTGGCGGACAGGGGCTCGCGGCGATCGTCGAACGGGTCGCGGCATGAGCGCCACGGTCGTCCACGACAGAGCCGAACTCGACGCGCTCGTCGGCGTCGAGCTCGGACCGGGCCCATGGGTCACCGTCGACCAGGCCCGCATCGACCAGTTCGCGCGGGCAACCGGCGATCACCAATGGATCCACGTCGACGCCGAGCGCGCCGCCGACGGCCCCTACGGTCGGACCATCGCCCACGGCTACCTCACCCTGTCCCTCATCTCCTCCCTCGCCGAAGACCTCTACGAATTCCGTTTGGGCACAGCGCGACTCAACTACGGGCTGGACAAAGTGCGCTTCCCCGCCCCCGTCCCCGTCGACAGCAGGGTGCGCCTACGCTGCACCATCGCCGAGGTGTTGCCACGCACCGACGCGCTGCTGGTACCGATCGACTTCACCGTCGAGTTGGAAGGGAGCGAACGTCCCGCGTGCGTGGCACGCAAAATGTCGCTGGTCCTGCTCACCTGATCGAGTAGGCCTAACCGACCGTTGACCTGGACAGCTCGAACCCCAGCGTAAGGCCGCACGGAACGCCGCAGCCCTTCCCGCGCGGGCCCTGTCTCCACACCGCGCGGACCTTGTTCACGGAGTCGGGAGCTGTTGCGTCCGTCGACCACTCCTGCGAGCACCATTCCTCCTAGATGCGGCCTGTGCGGCGGTGGTGCCGGATGGTCGTATTCCGCATGTCGCTGTTCGACACCGACGACGGGCGGCGTTCGCTCCTCGAACTGGTCGACCGCTCGCCCATGACACTCACACTGGTGACATCCGCGCCCGGTGCGTGGTGCGACCACCCTCGATCGAGAGCTGACGGATCACCGCGTTCGCGGCCGAACTGCTGGGGCTCCATACTCCACAGCAGCCGTTTGTCGAACACGACCTACTTCGTCGGCCGATGAGACAGAACCTGGGTTGTGATCGAGGTTGCGGCTCGGCACGCCTGTCCGAGTTCGGCTTGATTCGGGAGGATGACCTGGGCGTACAGCAGTTCGCCCAGGCTGGTGACGTCCGACTGGCTTCGGCCTGGCCATGGGGACCAGCGCTTGGTCGTTGTGGTGACGACGCATCGGCCGGGCCCGCTGGTTTCGCTGATATCCCATGTGCGTGCGGGGAAGCCGTTGATGGTGGAGCGTTCACCGAAGAAGATTTTCGGGTCACTGATCATGACCGACACCATCGCCCCAGGAGGGGTGTCCGAACCGTCGTCGGCGCGCCATTGACAGTCCTGTTCGGCAGGGATCGATGTGTCGACGAGGCCGGTCAGATTCACCGTGGCCTCGACCTCCCGCATGGAAATCGAGCCGCAGAGGTCGTATCCGTGTAGCGAGTCGCTCGGATAGTCGATCGCTGTGTACGTTCCGTCTTCCATGGTCGCGACGATGGAATCGATCGCACGATCTCGCGCGATGCACGGGTCCACATCGGTGGGCCGTTTGTCGTATCGCTCGGTCTTCGCGTGCAACAGAATTCCTTGGCCGTCGGCCAGCCGGATCGTCGCATCGCACCGGGTGCCGTTCTCGGATGTGCCCTCGGTGACGTGTATCTGTCCTCGATCGGCCGACACCGCATCCGATGCGGCGAGGTCGGTGGTGTGGGCACCGAAGGTCATCCAGACAGCTACGCGTCCGCTGACATCGTCCGCGAGCGGCAGGCTGAGGGTGCACGTGGCGAAGTTGGTCGGTTCGATCGAGATCGCGGCATCGACGCCGTCCAGATCGGCGAAAGCGGTCGGTGCGATGAATCCGCAGGGGTCCATGGTCGTGATGTCGCCGATCGGTGGCACCGAGGGCTCGGCGCCGCAACCCGACCCCACAAACCCGACGGAAAGCAATGCGACGATGAATCCAATGGCTGCGCCGATGCGCCGACGTCGAGTCATGACCCCTCCGAAAACCCTAGTGATACCGGGTGATTGAAACTCCCCTACGCTCAGCCTAGCGCCTGCCCATCGGCTGCGGCAGGGCGGATGTGAGGAGTCTGCGCTCGCCCCTTGGACGGCGAGTTGGTGTGAGTAGGCCACCGCGCAGCATTCGGACGAATCGAGGAACTACGTGCGGTGGTCGACGGCCGAACGGCAGAGGGCCCGCCGAGGCGGAGTGATCGTTGAATCTATAATAACTAGAGTTATCACAGCACAAGGGCTACACCATCGCCACGGCTGTCCCCACCCGCTGAACTCGCGGCCCGCCGTCGTCGCACGACCCTCACACGCCCGGTATACCGTCCGATGACCACCATTTCCGACCAAGGGGCGAACACGTGAACGACGACCAGTTGCCCATCGATCTCGGCATAGACCTCGATGACCCGGTCGCCCTTTGGCAGGCATGGAACAACCCGACCCGGCGAGCAACGCAATCAGGGCGATTTCTGCATCGGATCTCGTCGGATGACCTGTTCACCGAGAACCTGATGTGGTCGCTGCCCTACCTCGGCTTGTCACCGAGAACCCGGCAGATCAACGACGCGATCAAGACCCTGTTCCCGGACATGACCGCCGCCCTGAACCCGGAAAACGCTTCGCTAGCCGACGAATTCGTCTGCTTCATCGCCGAAGCGTTCACCACCAATACCGGGGCAACGCTCTACAACGACCAGCCGGTGCCCCCTGGCCGGAGCTTCTACACCGCTATCAACCCCGCGCTGCGCTACCCGTTCACTGACCGAACCGACACACTGTGGGAACTGGCCGACCAGGCCCTTCGCGACGGCTGGGCCACCGTCGGCGCCCTGCTGCACGACGCCACCCAACAACACGACGACTGGCGCGAAGACCAAGCGTGAGACACGCAAGGTCATGCCGACCGACGAGGACGAACAACGCGCACTGCGGCGCGAACGGGAAGCAGCACGACGGCAACGACAGATCGATAGGCAACGCGGGCGTGACGCCAATACCAAAGGCACCAACTTCCATACCGGGATGGCATACCAACGTGGTGAAACACCCGAAAACGGTTGGGTCCGTGAACATCCCGAACGGATAGACAACAGAGGCCGGGTACTCGACAGTGCCCGTCTTCTCGACCCACGCAACCGGGCCTTCACCGAATACAAATCCGGTCGAGCCGACAGCCGCGACACCCGTGAACAGCTACTCGCCGACCGCGCACTCCTGGAATCAGGCAGATATCGAACCGGGGAATGGGTCACCGTGCGCGGAGAACCCATGTCGCGTGAAGTACGCGACGAACTGGCCAAGATGACGCGCGATTTCCCCGGACGCTTCCAGCACACCCAAGTGTCCCCGCAACGCGCCCAACAAGCCGGTGAACTCGGGGCGGCACTCACACGCGGTGGTCAACTCGAGCTGATATCCGCCGAGAAGCTGCGCGAACAACAGCGAGCACACGAACGGACGCAACGCGAAGCTCACCAACGAGCAGAACGAGCACGGGTCGAACGGGCCGCCGCCGAACAAGTAGCGAAGGAATTCCAAGCCGCCTGGGCCGCCCGAGAAAAGAAGCACCGCGAACAAGAGCAGCAAACAGCTCGGGACCGAGCTGGACACGAAGCAGCCGAAGCGCGGATCCGAGCAGAGCGAGAAGCCGCAGCCCACGCTGCCCGGCAGCGACAGCGAGAAGCCGTCGACAGATTGAGAGACACCGCACGACAAGCACGGGAAGCCGCAGCGCGCGGGGAATACCACCAAATGTCCGCCCGCGACATGGCAGACCTCCTCGCCATCAACCGACCGATCCCAGGTATCGACCCACCGTCACGACAACCACCACAAACCCGCAGCGGACACGAAACCCCCCGGCAGAGAACGCGGCATCGAACGCGGCCCACGCTGAAACCATTTCGACGACGAGCGATCGTGATGAGCTCAACACGGAGCCCTCCAGACACCGGTCAGGCCGCGTGGCCGAATCTGGCCTCACCCACCGCGGCACTATTTCCGAACGCGCGGTTTCCGGAGTTCAAGGAGGTACCGTCGGTCGTCGTGGACCAGCGCATCATGATCGTCGGTTCTGGGGGAAGCGGAAAGACCTATCTGGCGCACCAGCTCGCCGACCTACTCCACCTTCCGGTGACACACCTCGACTCGATCTACTACGACGCGGACTGGAACCCCATCGCCCCCAGTTACTTCGAGCACGTTCAACGAGAACTCGTCTCTGGTGAGCGCTGGATCATCGAGGGCAACTACGTCTCCACCCTGCCTATCCGGCTCACCGGTGCCGACACCGTGATCTTCCTTGACATCGGAGCACTCACCTGCCTGTTCGGCATCGCGCGACGCCGATGGCGCTACCGGGGTGGCCAGCACCGCGACGGCGTCTACGACCGAATAACGTGGAGCTTCCTCCGCTATGTCGCGGGCTACCGAAAAACCATGCGCCCACGAGTACTCGCCCTCACCGAGCAACATGGTCAACACGCCCGGCTCATCACCCTCACCAGTCACCGACAGGTGCGTCGATATCTCGACCACCACACCCCTGCACGTCGAGGCTGACGCCGAGGACCAAGGCTCGCCGAGGTTGGGACGGTCGTCACCATCGGGCAGTACCGATGGACGTCGTTCGCAATCCGTCCAGCACAGCCTCCGAACACATACCGAAACCTGGTGAAGTAGTGACACAACGAGATGAATTCGGGCGCACCGCACTGCATTACGCAGCAGCCGACGGTGACCTCCCCGCCGTCGAACGACTCATCAACGACAACGACGTCCACGGTACCGACAACTACGGGTGGACCCCGCTGCACTTCGCCGCACAAGCCGCCATTCCGGAGATCGTGGCCGTCTTGTTGGACGCCGGGGCCGACGTCGACGCGATCACCGAGAAAGGCCATCCCCCGATCTACTGGGCGACCAACGCCGCTGCCGGAGACCCGGTCGCGACGATCCGGCTGCTGCGCGCTCGCGGTGCGGACCCGACGAAAGAGACGATTCAGAGCTACTTCGGTCCCCGCAGCACCCTGTACGCCGTCCGCGAAGTATCCAACAAGCCGCACATTCGCGCGGAATTCGCGGACCTCCTCGATGGGTGATGACCCGGATTGCGACCATGCTGTCGCCGAGGTCAGGACGAAACCGCCCGAGTCCAGGCGGCGCTGGCTCGCGTACGCAGAACAGGCACCGAGCGTCGACAGCTCGGTCAGCGCCGAGGCCACCAGGCCGCCCACACGATCACGGCAAGCGGCAGACCGAACACCACCACCCACCCGAGCACGATCACCGACCGAGCCCGTACACCGCCCACTGCGCGAAGCTCAACCGAGGTAGCACGGTCTCCACATCCACGGCCCCCATCAACCGGTTCAGCTCCAGCGGACCGAGATGGTACGGACTCGGCAGAATCACGACATCCGCACCCACACCGCGCACCTGATCGGCCACCGACAACACCGAACACTCCTGCGGCCACACCAACCGATAACCGAGCCGCCTCGCCAACCGCTCCACCTGCGCCGCATCCCAATCCGGTGCGGTACTCACCTCGAAATCGATCCATCCGAAAGCCGTCGGCCACATCGCATCTCCCCTTGTCATCCCCTGCTCACCTGGTAAGCACCCATCGCCGAGGACAGCGCTCCACCCGGCGACGGGGCTGGAAGGAAGCTTGGACGGCTGCACGGGAACGCGCCGGTGGCCTCGAACCACCCTGTTCAACAGGGAGATTCCCCCTACCCGAGTCGCTGGTGAGACCGCACCGGCCGCCCTATCCTGGAATTACCTCTTCGCGGAGGGACACACCACGGCCGACGGGTCGGGAGTATCCGCGAAGTGGACCAACCCGCGAAGAAGGCAGGCCGCTATGCCGACCCCTGACGAACTCGCCGCCCGCGCAATCGGCGAGCGCATCCAGAACATCCGCACACGCACCGGCCGGACCCGTGCGGTCGTCGCCGGTCTCGTCGGACGATCCGAGGATTGGCTACGCGACGTCGAGAAGGGCCGCCTCCAGCACCCGCCCGGCCTGGAAATGCTGCTCAGAATCGGTCAGGCCCTCGGCGTGCGCGACCTCACCGAAATCACCGGCGACCACGAGCTTCTGGTGGGCATTTCCCGCCGAGCCGGACACCCCGTCGTGCCCGCCATCCGCGAGGCCATCGAAGGCGTAGACCTCGCGGCGGTGCCGTCACCGATCAACCCCACCGAACTCGCCGCACGAGTGGACCGAGCCTGGCGACTGTGGCACACCTCGGCGACACCCCGCGCCGACGCCGGAGCGATGTTGCCCGAACTCATCCGCGACGGCCGCCGCGCACTGCGCACTCTCGACGGGCCCGAACGCCGTACCGCGGCCGCTGCCCTGTCGGGCGCGTATGCACTGTCCGAACAGGTCTTGGCCTGGGTCGCCGACGCGCCGCTGCTGTGGCTGGCCGCCGACAGGTGCATGTCGGCCGCCGAAATCGCCGACGACCCGGTAACACTCGCCTCGGCGGCCTGGGTGCTTGGCAACGTCTGGCGCTCCACCGGCCGCGAGGAGGACGCATACCGGCTCGCCTCCGACGCCGTCGAGTTGCTCGAACCGCAACTGGACGGCGACGCCGACGCACAGGCGCTGTGGGGTGCGTGCCAGTTACACAGCGCGATCAGTGCGGCCCGGATGGGTAGAGAAGGTGATGCGCTGCGCGGAATCGACCAGGCGATCGGGATGGCCCGCGCGCTACCCGCCGGGTCAGCCCACCCGTGGACGCTGTTCGGGGTAGCCAACACCGAGATAAGCGCCGTGTCCGTCCAAGTCGACCTCCGCAAGTCCGGGGGCGCTTTGGACGCCGCGAGCGCGGTCGATCCTAACGCAATCCCCTCGGTGGACCGCCGAGCACGACTGTGGCTGGAGCTGAGCCGCGCCTACGCCCAACAACACGATTGGCTCGGCACCCTCGGCGCGCTACGCACCGGAACCGCAGTCAGCGAGGAATCGATGCGCTGCCACCCACTCGCACGTTCACTCGCCGCCGAACTCGTCCCCCACGGCGGACGGCTCAACGAACGCGAATCCCGCGCGCTCGCAGGGCGTCTCGGCGTCACAGCGTGAGCGAGGCCAGCGAGTAGCCCAGAAACCACACCGGCCTACGTCGTGTCGAGACCAACAGTCACCACCTGAGTTCCGATACTCGCAGCGCCCGCCGAAGGCACAGCATCGGCGCAGATCAGAGCGTCGCAATCACTCCTCAGCGAGCCACACGAAGCGTCGCGACTGCCTCGCGACTACATTCCACCGCTGACGCCACGGTCAAGTGTGGCGCTGTAGGCGAGGACGCATCACCCATCGCCTGCCATGATGAGGACATGGGTGCGCGCACAAGAGTTCTGTACGCGATCGTGACAGGAGCCGGTGGGGCCACGGAAGTCGGGGAACTGGTGACCCTTGCGCAGGCAGACGGTTGGGACGTGTGTATTCTGGCCTCCCCCAACGGCGCTCGATTCATCGACGCCGAAGCACTCGCGGCACAGACCGGGTATCCCGTTCGTTCGGAGTTCAAGGTCCCCGGCACCAAAGACCTGCTTCCGCCGCCCGACGCGGTCATCGCCGCGCCATTGACAACAAGCTCGATGGCGAAATGGGCGGCGGGGATCGGCGACACGTTGCCACTGGCACTGCTGGTCGAAACGACGGGAGCCGGGCTACCCGTGGTGGCGGTTCCCCGCGGACGAGCGGCTCAATTCCAATTCCCGCCAGTCGCTGCCGCGATGTCGAACCTCACCGACTGGGGCGTGCGCTTCATCCGGGTCAACGGAGGCGAGCCGGTGCCGTGGGCGGCAGCTCTGAAAAGCCTCGACTGACCAAGTCCAACATCGAAAGGCCGGGGCGCCCGTAGCCTGGCCATGCACTCACACGGCGCGCATGTGCTTGCACGCCACGGCCTTACCGCCCACTCGCCGGTCCGTTCCCTCTTTGACACCCTGCCGCACCAGCACTTCGACATCACGTGATCGCGATCAAGCACCGCGCGACGAACCTCACCTATACCACCGCCCACACCGTAGTCGCCGCTGATGTTGCGCTCATCGTGTCCGGAGGCATCGAAAAAGTGGAACGCTTCGACGACCTCACCAGAGGACACCACGGCCCCGGAGGGCCCATGAGACGTACTCTATGGATCCTCGATTACCGGGACACAGGGAGACAGGGAGACAGCTTTGTATCGGATGTGGTCGTAACCCTTCCCCGCCTCATCACCATTACTTGAAACTCGTTGTCACGCCCCGTTGAATCCTCGTCGTCCCTGATATAAAGAAGCCCTTACGATCCAGCCGCCACATCGCCGACGCGCACAAAGTAGTCGATAACCTGCTGTACCTCATCTCCCCGATGATTCAATAGTCCCGACAGGCTGAGCTGTGCGGCCCCATTCACCATCCGGGCGTCGAGCAGCCCCACGCCATGCCGTAGCTCTGCCGCTCTCGAATTTCCATAGCACACCTGCTGCTTTCAGCAGGCGGCGATGTCGGCTCTGCGTTCCGCAACCAGCCTCGATATTTCGTCGAGGCTAGTTGTCAGCCCGCAGGAAGGGGTCGTCGGCCCACGGATCTCCGTACTTCTCGTAGGGATCGCCTAAGTCCTGCAAACGCTTGCGGCCTTCCTGCGTAATCGCAGCCCTGAAGACCTCGTTGGATCCGATCTCATCGTCTGAAATATCGAGGTAGCCGTGGGCATTGTTGTATCCCAACGCAATACGCCGAATTTCCTCATCGAGAGAGACGTCCCACGGCTCCCATGATCGGCCACCACCAGGAAAAGCCCCCAGTGAAATATAACTACGGGAAGCGAGTTCTCGTATGATTCTCAAAACCTCCCGACGCGAATACTCGTCGGGTGAGATCTTTCGGACACTCGCATCAAATTCAGCGATAGCCGCCCAGTCGTCAGCTATCGCGTAGAGCAGGAAATTCTCAAGTTTAGTATTCATGATTTTGGAAGATGCACCTTTACTGGCTTTCCGCCACCAGAGGGGTACTTGATATCCATGGTCACGCCACCGGAATCGCTCGTATCTCTTATTCTGATCTCCGTTCCATCTTGCAATCGGACGCCACGTCCTGGATATGTGCCAAGATCCATTGACTCACCTTCCTGGGCCAGTTTATCGTAGAGTTTCCGCATCTCCTCGTCGGTGTTCACTTCCCGATGAGGCTTATTCTCACCGGGACGTGTCTCAGCGTCGACGATCTTCTTGACTTCTTCTTTGGTGGTCGGCCCGGTGGCTGCGCTACTTCGGTCGCCAGATTGACCGCTGTCGTCGATTGATGTCGTCAGTATCGGCAGTCCGGCGATGGTCGGTAGTCCGCCCGTCGTCAGGACAGCTGTGGCGAAGGTGAAGCCGTTGAGCGCGGTGAGGAATGTGTTGGCGGGACCGGCCAATGCTTCGGCAGCCTGGTTCAGGAAGTCGGTGTCGGCTTGGTGTTCGCTGGGTGTCTGTGGCTTACCCGGTGTCTTCTGCTTCGTTGGTGGCTCTTTCACGCGCACCATCGAATGCCCGATCTCAATGGCGGTGATGACCACCACCGTGGCGAACCGGGTGTTCATATCCGAGCGCATCGTGGTCAAAGCGACCTTGTGGGCGTCGGCGGCGGCCGCGATGTCGCGGGCAGCGGCTTCGATCTCGCCGACGCTGGTAGCGAGCGTACGAAGGTGGCCTACAAGATTCGGGATGTCTTTCGGGGCGTTGGTTCCGTAGCCACGCTCGAGCCCGGAGGCGACCACTAACAGGCGTCCCTTGCCGCCGTATACCGGGTCTGACTGAGCGAAGGTCTTCCATGCGGCCGCAGCGGCCGCGAGCTTCTCGGTGTCCCCGTCAGGGACTTCACCAGCAGAGACGAGCGCGGTCACCTTGTTTTGCAGTTCGGTCCAGTCCGTCTCGAGTCCGCGACTGTAAGTTCCCGATGACGCGACACCGGTCACTGTGCCCGGGCCGTAGGGAAGTTCCGAGGGGAAACCGTTGGGCAACGATGGTGGGGCGCCCTTGTGGGGGTCGCGGTTGGCTTTGTACTCCCCGCATTTCCAGTTGTGACCAGATGCGGTCAGTATGTCCCCGAAGTGTTGCAGGGCCGACGCGAAGCTGGTCGCCACCAGCGTCACCGCTGCGGCGCGGTCGTCGTACGCTTTCGACCACGTTTTGACCGCCTGGTAACCGCCTGCCATCGCGCTGGTTTCCAGAAGGACGCGTTGCATCGCGTTGTAGACGGTTTGAAATTTATCCGACAGGTCGTAGCATTCCTTGGCCGCGCTCTCATAGGACTGCGGGGAGATTGAACCCACTGAGTTCAGCCACCGCTCATTCTGAAATTGATTTCCTCTGCCGCACTGTAGGCGTCGCGAGCAGCAACGGCGGCATTGTACATTTCAGTGATTCCTTCAACCACCGCAGCAGCCCCGGTCGCCCATTCCCGGTAGGCATCTGCCTGAGCGGTGGCAGCGGCTCCCTGCCAGTTTTGTTGGATGGTGGCGATTCGGTGGTTGATTCCGTCGAGACTTTCGGTGAGGAACCCGATGAATCCATTGGCGCGGGTGACGAGCTGGTCCAACTCATCGATGTCGAACGTGAAGTCGCGGGAGTCGTCGGCCATCACATGTTCAGCTACGGTAGATCGAGCGAGCTCAGGTTGACAGAATTCGAGATGTCCTGGCCAGAAACGGTTTTGCTCGCGATACCCAAGAGTCCGCCCATGCTGTTGAGGGCATTCAATACGTCGGCGGCACCCTTTTTCGTTCCGGCCCAACCATTTCCGAATGCGTCCGCCGCCGCACCGCTCCAATTGTCCAGGACGCTCGCAACGTCGCGGTCAAGCGAACTGAGTCCGTTGATCAAAGACTCCGCGACTTGCTCGATGTAGATGCCAGCATCAGTCACCTCGCCTGGAACCATCGCGAAATCCAGTCCGGGCGTGCTGTTCTCACCTGACACGCTACCCCCTGATCAAGACAACGGGACCAGCGTAGTCACGTCAGAGTTGGAAGCGCAATACTGATGTGCCAACCAGGCGGGCCCGCCAGGTCTGCTGTTCTTATGCGCCACTGCCTCGCCTGCGGATCGGCCATGTACAGCCCTCACCTACCGAACAGTCACGGTTACCACCGGCCTCACGAGTCGGCACGGGCAACCGAAATGCGATCCAACTGCATGAACAGGGTTCACTGGGACCTCCGCACTGCTCACGAACTACGCAGACGCTGTACCGATTTCCTGAACCGAGACGAACGCCGGAAGGGGCCTACCCCTCATCGGTAGGCCCCTTCCGTCGCGGCGATCACCCGTCAGAAGGCGAACTTCCGGTTCCACCTCGCCACGATGTCCTCACCCCGCGCCTTGGCGTCCTCCGGGGTGTAGACCACGAAACCCGTGTCGTCTGCCTTGGGCAACTGGTACTGCCCGGTCGGCACCTGGTCGATGTCAGTGCGCGAGCTCACGAAACCCTGTGCCGCCGCGAACTCTTGACCGGAGCGCGACATGGTCCAGTTCATGAACAGCCGCGCGGCCGGGTTTTTCGCACCGTTCTCGGTGAGACCCTGCATGTTGAACGTGCCGGAGATGCCTTTTTTCGGAACCACCAGTTCGATTGGGGCACCCGCCTTCTCGGCGCCGTAGGTGCTGTTGAAGCCGGTGGTGGCGACCTCGATTTCGCCGCGCGCCAACGCCTCCAACTGCACCGAGGTGGTGTCGAAGATCCTCGGCTTCTGCGCGGAGAGGCCGTCCCAGTAGTCCTTGTCCAGCACGCGCTCCTGGAAGTCGGCGAGGCCCTGCACGGTGCCACCGGCGCCCGCGTTGACGACGCCCACCTTGCCCTTCCACTTCGAGTCGAGCAGGTCCTCCCAGCTCCCCGGAGCCTCGTCGGGCTCGACCGCGAGGTCGTTGTAGGCGAAGGCGTAGGCCGAGTAGTAGGCGGTGTAGTAGCGGCCGTCGTTCCAGACCACACTCTTCATCTTGTCCAGCGTGTCGTAGGTGGGCGTGCGGTAGGGCGCGAAAACGCCTGCGGCCGTGAAGCCTTCGGCGAGGATGGGGTCGGTGATCGTCACCACCCCCGCGGAAAGGCGGCCCGCGCCGTGCTCGCTGAGCACCCGCTCGTTGAGCTTGCCCGAGGGCAGTCGCGTCATGTCCACCTTGACGCCGGTCTCGGCCTGGAACCTGGCGGCGGTGAGTCCGGCGCTCTCCGCGCCGGAGGCCGTGTACCAGTTGAGCGATCCGGCGCGCGCCGCCGCGAGCAGCTCGGCGTCGGCGACCTTCTCGCCGTGGATGACGAGCCCGTCGGTGTCGTCGATCGCGGGCATAGGCAGCATGGACGCGGCGACGGCGACATCATCGGGCCTGCCCGCGCCGCCGCCGCACGCGGCGAGCGAGACGCTGAGCAGCAGGGCGACGACTGCGGCGCCCCATCGGCTGAGCTTCATGATTGTTGCTCCTTCTCGAAGCGATTTCTCGGGCCGTTCGCGTCACTGTCGGGCCAGGCGGCGCGGAATGTAGGACAGGATGAACATGAACGCGGTGTAGATGACGCTCATCGCCGCGGCCTGCCGCAGTGCGCCGCCGTTCTCGAACGCGTCGTAGATGGCGATGGAGAGGATCTCGGTCTGGCTGGTGTAGAGGAACAGTGGGACGGTGAGTTCGCGCATGGCGAGCATCAGCAGCAGCAGGAACGTGGACAGCAGGCCGACCCGCATGAGCGGCACCGTGATCCTGGTGACGGCGGTGGTGCGGTTCGCGCCGAGCATCACGGCGCTGTCCTCCAGGTCGCGATCGGTGGCCATGATGGACGATGCCACGCCCCGAAACCCTTGCGGCGCTTGAACTGCCAGGAAGGCGACGACCAGCACGGCGAGCGTCCCGTACAGCGGAACCGGTAGCACCAACCAGGTCCACAGCAACCCCATGCCGAGCACGACGGCGGGGATGGCCAGCGGCATCATCGACACGGTCTCCACCAGCGTGCGCCCGGACGCCTTCGACCGATAGACCACGTACGCGCAGAGAAACGCGAGTACCGTACCCGCGACGGCGGCGACGACGCCGACCACCGCGCTGTTGAAGGCGGCGGCGCGGAACCCGGACGAGCCGAGTACCTCGCCGAAGGAACTGAAATCCAGTCCGCCGGACTTCGTCAGCTGGCTCATCGAGGTCAGGTACGGCGAGGTCTGGCCCGCGGCGACCAGCAGCGCCAGGATCGGCAACACGATCGAGAGGCCGAAGAAGGCCAGCGTCAGCAGGAACACCGGGATGCGCGCCTTGCCTAGCGCGAACTTCTTCTGCCGCACGCCCTTACCGGTGACGGTGGTGAAGGAACGCTTGCGCAGCGCGCGGTTCTGCAACCAGGTCACCAGCACGACGATCGCGACCAGCACCACCGCGATGGCGGCGCTCTCGTTGCCCCGCGAGGGGGTGGCGTTGAGCAACCGGAAGATGAAGGTGGGCAATGTATCCACCCCGCCCGGCGTGCCGAGCACCTGGGCGACGGGGAAGTTCTCGAAGACCAGTGTGAAGGTGAGGATCGCCGAACCGATCAGGGCGGGCAGCGCGAGCGGGAAGGAGACGCGGCTCAGTATGCGCCGAGGCGTCGCTCCGTGGACGCGAGCCGCCTCCTCCAGATCCGGGCTCATCAGCGACATCGCGCCGTGCACGAGCAGGAACGTGTATGGCGAGTAGTACATGGCGAACACGAAGATCATGCCGGGCAGCGAATAGATGTCGAACGGGATCGACCAGCCGATGTCACGCTGCGCGATATTGACAAGGCCCGCGACCGGACTGCCGAGGATCGACCAGGCCAGCGCACCCACATAGGACGGCAGGAACAGCGGCATCAGGCCGATCAGGTAGACGAACTTCGGCAGCGGAATATCCGAACGCGCCGCGAGGAAGGCGAGCCCGCCGCCGATCAGGCAGGCGAGCACAGTGGCGCACACGGCGAGCACGAGCGAGTTGACGAACGCGCCCTGCACCTCGGGCACGGTGAAGATGTGGAAGTTCGCCCAGGTGAGGTCGAAGCTGATGTTGCCGGGGCGCGGCACGCTCGTGCTGAAGGCGGCGAGCAGGACCAGTGCGGCGGGCAGCAGGATCAGCACCGCCAGCACCACCAAGAGCGGACCCGAGGTGAGCCAGCGCTTGCGCAGCGGCAGCGTGGAGCGCTTCGGTGCGGACCGCTCCGCGGCGGGCAGCTGCGTCTCCGGTCCCGTGGTCATGATCGCCATGTCAGGATTCCTCTCCGGGCGTGCGCACCTCGCCGGGCAGTACCCGAACATGCTTCGGGTCGACCTCGACCACGACGCGGTCGTCCTTGCGCAGCAGTCCCGCCGCCTCCTCGTGGCTCTGCACCTCGATCACCGGCCCGGCGTCCAGCCGCACCGAACATCGGGCGAACGACCCCTGGAAGACGCTGATCTCGACCCGGCCGAGCCAGGTGTTCGGCCGCTGCGCGGTCGACGGCTCCGCGTCGGCGGCACGCAGGCGCACGTGTTCGGGCCGGATGCACACGCTGAGGTCGGTGGTGTCGACGGGAAGTTCGGTGCCGAAGTCGACCTCCAGTTCGTGTTCGCGCAGCCGCAGCCGGTCGCAGCGTTCGGCGGGCGGCCGCACGCCGAAGATGTTGGACACGCCGAGGAACGCCGCGATGGCCGCCGACGCGGGGGTGCGGTAGGTGGCCCACGGGTCGGCCAGCTGGGAGATCCTGCCGTTCTGCATGATCGCGATGCGGTCCGCGAGCGCGAGCGCCTCGCCCTGATCGTGCGTGACGTAGATGCAGGTGAGGCCCAATTCCAGTTGCAGGCGGCGCAATTCGACGCGCAGGTCCTCGCGCAACCGGGCGTCCAGGTTGGACAGCGGTTCGTCGAGCAGCATCACCGCGGGTTCCATCGCCAGGCTGCGGGCCAGCGCCACCCGCTGCATCTGTCCGCCGGAAAGCATGCTCGCCCCGCGTTCGGCGAGGTGCGCCAAGCCGACCAACTCCAGCGTCTCCAGCGCTTTGTTCCTGATCTCGGACTTCGGCCGCTTCTTCATCCGCAGCGGGAACGCGACATTGTCCAGCACGGTCATGTGCGGCCACACGGCGTAGGACTGGAAAACCAGGCCGACGTTGCGCTTGTTCGGCGCTAGATTGATCTTCGAGCCGAAGACTGTCTTGCCGCCGATCGAGATCGTGCCGCCGCTGGGGTCTTCCAGTCCGGCCACGCAGCGCATGGTGCTGGTCTTACCGCACCCGGACTGCCCGAGTAGCACGAGCGACTCGCCGTCTTCGATGTGGAGGTCGAGGTGTTTGACGGCGGTGAAATCACCGAAGGTGAGTGAGAGGTCGTCGATACGCACGTCCATGGGGAATCACTGGCTCCTGCGAGGGTGGGATCTTGGGGAAACTCGCCGGCGGCGAGGCAGAGAAGGGGACATGGGTTTCACCTCGGCTGTGACAGACGGACGAGCGCGTCGAGGGCGACCACACCCTGACCACGCGGTTGCACCGCGACGGGATTGACCTCGGCCTCGACCACATCGGGTCGGTGCAGCGCCAATTGTGAGACGAGCACGATGGCCTCGACCAGAGCCTCCAGGTCACCCTCGGGCCTGCCACGGAATCCACGCGCGATCGCGGTCGCCTTGACCTGCGCGACCATTTCCCGAGCCTGGTCTTCGGCGACCGGTGCCAGTCGCAGCGCGGAGTCCTCGTAGATCTCGGTATACACCCCACCCGCGGCGAGCAGGACGAGTGGCCCGACGGTCGGGCTCACCCGGTAGCCGACGAGCGCTTCGAAGACCGTGTCCTCGACCATCTCCTGAATGAGGAAGCGGTCCAGCGTCACCGTCGCGTCGTAGTTCTCGACATTCGCCACGATCGTGGAAATCGCCTCCCGCAGCCCTGCGAGATCCGCGACCCCGAGGACCACGGCTCCGGCATCGGACTTGTGCGGCAATCGGTCCGAGAGTGCCTTGACCACCACGGGGAATCGCGGCTGGGCCTCGGGCACCCCGTCCACCCCGCACGTCGTCGTGACCGGGAACCGGACACCGAGGTCGGCGAGCAGCTCGGCGGAGGACGCCTCGTCGAGCGTGCGGCCGGTGCCCGCGAACTCGGTGCGGCGAGCACCCAATACCGCCGGGTCCACCGGCCGACGTCCCAGCGTCGCGGCCACGGCCTGCGCGCACGCCTCGGCCGTGCGGAACGCGGGAACACCCGCCTCGTGCAGGCGGCGGACCGACTCCGGCGCGTCCGGAAGCGCCCACGCGCCCACCGGAACCGGGCCGTCGGCATGTTCGGCGATCGCGCTCACGGCCAGTTCGGGATTGAGTCGGGCCGAGGACCCGATGACGAACAGCACCAGGTCGAACTCGCCGCTGTCACGCAAGACTCGGAGCGCGCCGTCGACAAGGTCGTGGCGCGTGCCCGCGAGGGTGAGGTCGACGATCAGGCTTTCGGCCACATCGAGTCCCAGCTGCGCGAGCTGCTCGAAGACGCTGCGGCTGGGCCGGGTCACCGCGACACCCAACGTTTCCAGTTGATCGACGAGGATCGCCGCACCGCCGCCGGTGGAGGTGATGACGGCGACCCGCCGACCACCCGCCGCGGTGGGTGGTCCGACACGGCGTTGCAGCGCCTCGGTCTCGATCAGCGCCTCGAAGTTGTCGACCCTGGCGAAGCCGCAGGCGCGGAAGAAGGCTTCGGCCTCGTCGTCCTCCCCGGAGAGCGCACCCGTGTGCGAGACGGCGAGCGCCGCGGCGGCATCGCTGCGACCGAGCTTGTACACGGTCACCGGTTTGCCGCGCTCGGCCGCCTCGACGGCGAAATCACTCAGTGCCGCAGCGTTTTCCATCGACTCCATGAACAGCGTGTACGAACCGACCTCGGGGTCGTCGAGGGTCGCGGCGCACACCTCACCGAGGGTCAGATCGACCTCGGAACCGGTGGAGACGAAACCGGAGAAGCCCAATCCGCGCGCCTTGGCCCGCGTCATCAGCGCGCCGATCACGCTGCCGGATTGCGAGGCCACGAACGACGATCCGGTCGGGATGTCCGCCTCGGCGAAGGCCGCGTTGGCCGTGAGCATCAGCCCGTTGCGCGGGTTGACCACGCCGATGCTGTTGGGTCCGATGATCCGCACGCCGTATTCGGCGGCCACCGCCAGCAGTTCGCGCAGCCGCTCACTCCCGTCGGCGGACTCCTCGAAGCCGCCGGACAGCACAGTGACCAAAGGGACACCCACCCGGCCGCATTCGCGGACCGCGGGAATCACCAGTCGGGTGTCGGCCACGATGAACACGTGGTCGGGCACCTCGGGCAGGGATGCGATATCCGGCCACGCGCGCTCCCCCAGCACCGTCTCCCTGCGCGGGTTGATCGGGTACACCGCACCCGAAAAGCCCTGTGCGCGCAGGAATCGCAGTGGCCGTGCGGTGGTTTTGCGAATGTCATCGGACGCGCCGATGATCGCCACCGAGCGGGGGGCCAACAGTGCTCGGCCGAGATCTGCTCGATCCGGTACCCGAGCTCGGACGTTCTCGTCGGTCAGCTGTGTCATCGCTGCTTGTTCCTCACCTGCGTGTCGATCCTGGCGATAACGTCGAGTGACTCGAACGCCCACAGTTCGGTGACCACCTGCTCGGCGAACTCGGCGCCGAGTACCGGTGTGGCGAGCCGAACGAATTTGGCCGTCATCTCCGCGTCGGACACGGGGTTGCCTGGTTCGCCGTAGGGAAGTTCCACGCGCTGTGCGACGCTGCGGCCGTCGCGCAAGCGCAGCTCGACCGTGGCAGGGCGCAGGCGCGGGTACTCCGAATCCGCCTTCGCATCGGCGACCACCTCGACCCGGGTGGCGAAATCGCGAATCTCTTTGTCGTGGCGCGCTTCCTGGCCGAACTCGGTGAGGCCGACCTCGTCGTTGGCCAGTGCGGTGGCGAGCGCGAACGGGATGCTCATCTGGGCGTCCAGCAGGGAATCCACGACCTTCGCCGCGTGATGCGACGCGACCGTGTAGGTCCGCACGGTCGCGTCGGCGACGTCATCGAGGCCGATTCCGTGTTCGGCCCGCAACGCGAGCACGGCGTCGAGTGGACCGTGCAGGTGGCGGCACGACGGGTAGGGCTTGACGTAGGAATTCAAGACCACCCACTCCCGGCCGAGGCCGTCGAGCAGGACACCCGCGTCGAAACCTCCTGCGGCGAACGCGTCCACATAGCCGTGCGGTGTTTCCAGGATGGCGCGAGGGCCGGTCACCCCGGCCACTGCCAGTTCGACGCTGGTGATTGCGTCCCGTGCCGCTTTACCGGGATGCACCCGCTTCACCTCGGCCGACTTTCCGAGGAAGGCGAACAGTCCACCGGCGTGCGACGCGGCGATACCCAGGGCGTGGTGCAGCTGGTCGGCGTCCAATCCGTGCAGCACGGCGACCCCGCAGGTGGCCCCGATGACGCCGGCTAGCGGTGTGTTGTGGAAGTGGTTGCGCCACGTCGTCGGGTGCCCCGCCGCGGCTAGTCGTGAGGTTGCCTCCAGCGCCACGGCGAGCGCGCGCGTCGTGCGAATCGTGTCGCTGCCCAATGCTTCCGCGGCCGCCAGCACCGCGGGAAAGCTGACGCTGCTCGGGTGCACGGAACCCGGCGTGTAGCCGTCGTCCACCTCGAGGCTGTGGCAGCTGGTTCCGTTGAGCAGTGCGGCACCGGGAGCGGAGACCTGGCCGAGACCGACTCCGGTGGCCGAGTTCGACCGGGTCGCACCGTAAGTCGCGGCGACGTGGCTTGCGACGGCGCGAGCCACCTCCGTGGTCGACCCTGGCACCACGGCGGCCAGGTAGTCGACCAGCAGGCGTCGGATGTGGTGTTCGACCGGGGCCGGTAGTTCGGCGGTGATCGAATCGACGACCCAGGCCACGAGGGTGTCGGTGGCACCGTCGAGCGAAAAGACCGACTGCTGTTGCGTGCTGCTCATCGGGTCACCGCCCCTGCGCGCTGGTCGAAGCGACGCCCGAAGATCGACTGCGCGATGGTGTTCTTCAATATCTCGACCGAGCCGCCCGCGATCATCCAACCGCGCGTTCGCCGGACGATGTACTCCAGCGGAAACTCCTGGGAGTAGCCGCTCGCACCGAAGACCTGCATGGCGTCGTTGGCGACCGCGAACGCCGTACGGTTGGCGTGCAGCTTCGCGATCGCCGCCTCGGTCGAGTCGGGGGTACCGGCGTCGGCCTTGGCCACCGCACGCAGCAGCAGCATCTCGGCGGCGTCCAACTCGACGCGCATCTCGGCGAATTTCCATTGCAGACCCTGGAATTCGCACAGGTTCTTGCCGAACTGGGTGCGCACCGACGCATGTTCGACCGCCATGTCGTAGGCCTTCTGCGCGAGCGCGAGGGCACGCGAGGCATTGCCCATCCGCTCCACACCGAAGACGGAAAGCATCTTCTTCAGTGCGTCGCTGTCGGCGAGAACGTAATCCTTTGGCACCTTGCACTCGTCGAAGAACAGCTGGCAGTGCGACTCCCCCGACATGTGATATTCCCGCTTACCACGGCTGAATCCCGGCGAGTCGAAGGGAACGAGCACGGCACCGATATCGCGGGAACTCGGACCGAATCGGCACCACACCACCGAGTGCGTGGCATCCGGACCGTGCGAGTTCCAACATTTCTGGCCGTTGAGCACCACGTAGTCGCCCTCGAATCGTGCGCTGGTCCGCAGGTCGGTCAACGCGCTACCGGCTTCGGGCTCGCTCATCCCTGCCGTCACCAGGGCCTCTCCGGCGAGGAACCGTGGCAGCACCTCGGACTTCACGAAATCGGAGCCGAAGTTCGCGACCTGTCGGATGGCGCCGAAGTTGCTCGCCTGCAACGCGTCCGCGCTGTGCGGGCACACTTTGGTGATCGCCATCATGACGAGCACCGCGTCCAGCAGCGACGCACCCTGCCCGCCGAGCTCGACCGGCAATGTGAGCCCGGTGAGGTCGTTGCGAGCCAGGACTCCCAGGCTGTCCCACGCGAATTCGGTACGGGTGAAAGCACGCTCGCCGAACTCCCGTTCGGCGAGTTTTGTCACCGACTCCACGAGGGCTGTCTGTTCGGCAGTGAGGCTGAAATCCATCTAACGGGTTCCTATCGTCTCTCGTTGCGGTCGGAAGTTGTGGGGGCGCAGCGGCGCAGCGCGGCCACCAGGCCGGGTGCGTCCAATTCGGGCAGGTGCTCGGCCAGTTGCCTGAGCTCGACGGTCGCGCGGGCGGGATCGTCGTGTGCGGCGACTCGGAGACAGGATTCGACCTTGCGGGTGAGCGTTTCCCAGCTCGTCCCCTCGGCGCCGGGCATCGGCGCCTCGGTGGTGTGGGAGCCGCTGGTCGTCCGCACTTCGACCCGGGCACCGGTCATCACCGCGCTCGCCGGAAGATCTTGCTCGACGGTGACGCGGGCGGCGGCAGCGGCGATGTCGGGGTTGTCGAGGTCGCCGCCGTGCAGGGTGGACAGGTCGTAGCGCCCGGTGACCCACAGCGCGGCCAGCTGCCACGGGATGGAGAAT
Organism: Nocardia callitridis; assembly: GCF_039543305.1. NCBI lineage: Bacteria > Bacillati > Actinomycetota > Actinomycetes > Mycobacteriales > Nocardiaceae > Nocardia > Nocardia callitridis. Next base: position 1,835,840 of record NZ_BAABJM010000002.1, read on the forward strand.
TGCGCGTCGACCAGTGGGGCGCCTCGGTCTTCGTAGGGCCGCGAAACCAGTTCGTACGCAGACCCTTTCGGCACGTGGACCCGCACCTGTTCGATGTCGGCCCAATGCGGGTGCCGATCGCGCAGATCTTCCGCGGCGGCCAGCGCCGCGTGGGTGTAACGGCAGGCCGGATAGGGTTTCAAAGCCACCCAGCTGCCCTCGAATTCACCGGAGAACAAGTCGTCCCAGCGCGCACCGGAGCCCGGCGTGAGCCCGAACTCACCCGACAACCACCCCTTCGGCCCTTCGACTCCTTGGGCGGCCATCGCGGCGGCGGTGATGCCGAATTGTGCCGCAAGCCCCGGCTGGATGCGTTTGGCCACCGAACCGTCCACCACCGCCTGACGGGTTCCCGGCGCCAATGCCGCGCCGAGCGACAGCGCCATCGCGTGCTCCACTTGGTTGTCGGGCAATCCCCACACCGTGGCCGCGCTGGCCGCGGCCGCCAGCGAGCCGAGACCCGCGGTACGAATGACGCCCGGCCTCGGCCCGGTCATCCTGGCCAAGCGCGAGAGCAGATGTACGCCGGTGACCAGGCCGTCCGCGACTCGCGCGCCGTCGGCGCCCGCGGTAGCGGCGGCCGCGAGCACGGTGGGCACCACCACGCTCGCGGTGTGCACCACCGCCTCGTCGTGGGTGTCGTCGAAATCCCAGGCGTGAATGAGCGTGGAGGTGGCCACTACCGCTGTCGGCGCGGACAGGCGCAGGTCGGTCCACGGCACCGCGACTTCGCCCCCACCCACCGCCCGTAGTCCAGCGAGTACACGCTGGGCGTCACGTGACGCGGTGCCCGCCGCGGCGAGCGCGAGCGCGTCGACCAGCAACAGTCGCAGCTGTTCGCGGTGGTGTTCGGCCAACCCTGTCCATCGCCGGTTGCGCACTTCGACCACCGGGTTCCTCCTGACGCTTGTTACGTCACGTGAGCTGAGTCACGTGATCCAGGCCATAACCCTGACAGAGCCGACGACTCCCGTCAATATGTTCTATAGAATCTTTTTTCTGATCTATCGAATATCGTGTGCTAATCTCATCTCCCAGCCAGTCGGCACCTCCGACGTCTGGCGTACGACGATCGCCCCCGATCAGGAGCCGCACGCAGTGACCCAAACCGACGCCCCCCTGCCGCAGAGCCGTACCGCGTACGTGCTGGAGCGCCTGCGGGCCGATATGGACTCAGGCGTGATCAACCCCGGCGACCAACTCCGGCAGACCGCGATCGCCAAGCGCTACGGCGTGAGCCCCACCCCCGTGCGCGAGGCGCTGCGCATCCTCGCCGCGGACGGTTCGGTCGACTACACCAGTCATCGCGGTGCCACCGTGCGTGACTTCACGCCGGAAATGGCCCACGACCTCTATCGGATGCGCGCCGAACTAGAAGGTCTCGCCTGCGAGATCGCCACCGAGCGCATGACCGACGACGGCTTCCGAGCGGTGCAACGCGCGAACGAGGCCCTGGTGGACGCCACCGCCGCCGGCGAAGATCCGGCCGCCCTCTCGGTGCTCAACCGCCAACTCCACTTCGCCATCTACGCCAGCGCCTCCGCGGTCGTCGTCGATTCGGTACGACATCTCTGGGAGCGCTTCAAACCCTCGGTCACCCTCTGGGGAGTCACGTCCTTCTGCCAAGCGTTGGACCACGACCACGACCTCATCCTCGCCGCCATCGAGCGACGCGACTCGGCCGCCGCCCGCACAGCCATGCGCGACCATGTCCTGCACGCCTGGGAGTTGCGCCAAACCGACGCCGACCTCAGGCCAGGAGGAGCAGGCGCAACCGACGCCCAGGTCGGGCGCTGACCCGATCTTGCGCTCTCCAAGCTGGTTCCTGGCGGTCACGGCCGCCTCATTGCTCTCGCACACCGTGCTCAGCGGCGTTCGCACACTGATTTCCTACCGGGTCCTCGCACTGGGTGGCGACGGACTCACCGTGGGTATCGTCACCGCGGCGTTCGCGGTGCTGCCACTCGTCGTCGCCCTGCCGATCGGTCGCGCCGTCGACCGAGGGCTGGCCGTCCCCGCGCTGCGTGTGGGCCTGATACTCACGGTGGTGGCCATCGCGCTCGCCGCTGGAAGCACCCAGTTGTTCGTACTCGGATCCGCCAGCGCGCTTTTGGGCCTGGCTCAGATGTTGCACACCGTGGCCTGTCAAAGCATGGTGCCGCTCTGGTCGCCCCCGGAGAAACTGGATTCGCGCTTCGGCCACCTCACCCTGAGCGTTTCCGCCGGGCAGCTGCTCGGCTTCCCGATCGCAGGCATCGTCGCCACCCTGACCACGCAAGACTCCGGATCCGTCAGCACCGGACCCGCGCTGCTGGTGATGGGGGCGATCGCCCTCGTCGCCGTGCCACTCGCATTTTCCTTCGCACCGGGAGACTCCACCAGGGTCACCCGCGCGGATGCGGCCGACGGACAACAGTCCACGTTGCGCCTGCTCGGTACGCCCGGGATGAAGCCAGCCATCTACTCCAGCCTGACCGTGCTCACGGCCATGGACCTCCTGATGGCCTACCTGCCGGTGCTCGGACAACAGATGGGGCTCAGCGTCGCCTGGGTCACCGCGCTGCTCACCGCGCGGGCCATCACCTCCGTGCTGTCACGCGCGACCATGCCGATACTGCTACGGAAGGTGCCGCGCCGATGGTTGCTGGTATCGGCCACCCTCGCCTCGGGAATTCCGATGGCGCTCGTGCCGCTCACCTCCGCGATCGTCCCGCTCATGCTCGCCATGCTTCTGATGGGGTTCTTCTGGGGCGTCGGCCAGCCACTCACCATGTCCTGGGTGACGCTCATCGCCGACTCACGCAATCGCGCCGCCGCGCTCTCGGTTCGACTGGCGGGCAACCGGATCGGCCAGGTCGCGGTGCCGGTGGTGGCGGGCAGCCTCTCCGGCCTGATCGGCGTCGGCGCCATCTTCCACGCCAGCGGTCTCTTGCTGATCTCCTCCGGCTTGCTCACCCACTCGGCCACCCGCGACGTGTAGACCTCGATCGCGCAGTGCGCGTTCATCTCTCGGCAGTGAAGGAAATTCCGTGTCCTACTCCCCCCGGCGACGCACCGTTCTCATCGCACCCGGCTCCGACGAACGCAAGGCACGCAAGGCGCTCGCGTCCACCGCCGACGAGGTCGTCCTCGACCTGGAAGACGCCGTGACAGACAAGGATCGGGCACGCGAACTCGTCCGACGAATACTGAGCGAGACCGGGCGCGACCACGGTGTCGTCTCGGTGCGCGTCAACGGACTGAGCACACCGTGGGCGAAAGACGACCTCGCAACCTGCACCGAACTCCCCGCACTGGCGAGCGTCGTCTTACCCAAAACCGAATCGGCCCAAGACATGATCCAAGCCGACCATGCCTTGGCCGGAACCGACATCGGCTTACAGGCCCTCATAGAAACGCCGCTCGGAGTCCGAAACATCGACGAAATCGCTGCCGCTACTGCGCGACTCGAGTCCGTCATCATCGGCTACGCCGACCTCGGCGCAGCACTGGGCCGAGCACGATCGGCACCCCCGCAACACTGGCTCGCCATACAGGACCGCGTACTGATCGCCGCCCGCGCGGCCGGCATCGCCGCAATCGACGGCCCCCACCTCGCCATCACCGCCGACGGCCGCTTCCGCCAAGCATGCGAATGGACCGCCGCCCTCGGCTTCGACGGCAAATGGGTGATCCACCCCACCCAAATCGACATCGCCACAACAACCTTCACCCCCAGCGACAGCGCAGTCCACGAAGCCAAGCGCGTCCTCGCCGCCCTCGACGAAGCCGAAGCACACGGCAACGGAGCCACCCAACTGGACGGACAAATGCTCGACGAAGCAGTCGCCGTCGCCGCCCGCCGCGTGCTAGTGCAGGCACGCGAGCGGTGAAGTTCCGCCAAAATTTCGGCCTGCCACAGCCGAATCACATCTACCTCGGCCAGACGCAGAACGATGTCACGCAGCTACGCCGGGTGGAGGACGCATGGATCGACAAATACTCACAACATCACTCGTGCCACGCCAATGACTCCGATGGAACATCATCGTAAAGACCCAAGCCCTCGGGAATCCAGGCCAGCTCAGACAGTCCGGTCGCAGACGGTGCAGAGCACGCCCCTGGCATGTTGAGATTCTCGCCGAGCGTTGCCGCACGGCGCTGGAGTTGGGTGCCCGACCCGCACGGTAGGAGGTGCCTGTTGAGATTCTCGCCGAGCGTTGCCGCACGGCGCTGGCCGCATCCACAGCCGAGATCTCCTGGCGAGTGGAGTCCGTTGAGATTCTCGCCGAGCGTTGCCGCACGGCGCTGGTCGACGTCATCGGCGACGCGGACGGCACCCGTAAGTTGAGATTCTCGCCGAGCGTTGCCGCACGGCGCTGGCTTCGACGAACATGGCGCGCTTCTTGTCGAGGTCGTTGAGATTCTCGCCGAGCGTTGCCGCACGGCGCTGGGTGCGCGGACGCTCAGCATTGGGTGACCGGAAAACGTTGAGATTCTCGCCGAGCGTTGCCGCACGGCGCTGGTGCTGACGGTTCCTGACATGGACCCGCTGGCCTCGTTGAGATTCTCGCCGAGCGTTGCCGCACGGCGCTGGCTCCCCGGAGCATTTCCGGGTGTCACCGACAGTGTTGAGATTCTCGCCGAGCGTTGCCGCACGGCGCTGGCTGGCTGCCGTAGGCACCCCACTCGATCGGGCCGGGGCCGTTGAGATTCTCGCCGAGCGTTGCCGCACGGCGCTGGACCGCCTCGAACCCGGCTGGTGCATGGGACCACCAGCGTTGAGATTCTCGCCGAGCGTTGCCGCACGGCGCTGGCTACATCGCCGCGATCGTGCGGCACGCAACAGACATGTTGAGATTCTCGCCGAGCGTTGCCGCACGGCGCTGGCCCGGATCTGTCGATCCTGATCTGCTCGGTCGCTGTTGAGATTCTCGCCGAGCGTTGCCGCACGGCGCTGGTTCTTGCCGTCGAGTCGGTACTCCAGCCGGAACGTTGAGATTCTCGCCGAGCGTTGCCGCACGGCGCTGGGAACAGAAGCTCGCCGAGGCACGCAGGCACCGACTGTTGAGATTCTCGCCGAGCGTTGCCGCACGGCGCTGGGGGATCGGCAAGATCGGGTTCGGCGCGCCGAGCATGTTGAGATTCTCGCCGAGCGTTGCCGCACGGCGCTGGCCGAGACGTGGTTCCGTCGGCCGGAGGTGATCCGGTGTTGAGATTCTCGCCGAGCGTTGCCGCACGGCGCTGGGCGATGCGCTTGCGGCGGAGTGAATCCCATGTCCTGTTGAGATTCTCGCCGAGCGTTCCCGCACGGCGCTGGCAGCCGTCTGGCCAGGCGGATCAGCTCCGGCATGGTGTTGAGATTCTCGCCGAGCGTTGCCGCACGGCGCTGGGGCCCCTGGCCGCCGAGGCGAAGGCGGCAGTTGGAGTTGAGATTCTCGCCGAGCGTTGCCGCACGGCGCTGGCGGTGAATATTGTTCCTAGCGTGGTGCATAAAATGTTGAGATTCTCGCCGAGCGTTGCCGCACGGCGCTGGCATCCGAAATACCGAGCATCGCCTTTTGCTCGTCGGAGTTGAGATTCTCGCCGAGCGTTGCCGCACGGCGCTGGGCCGTTGCATTTCGCGGTGAGCCTCTATGGGAGTGTTGAGATTCTCGCCGAGCGTTGCCGCACGGCGCTGGACGCAGTTCACCCGGCATGTCGCGGTTCTGCCACGAGTTGAGATTCTCGCCGAGCGTTGCCGCACGGCGCTGGTTGTGGCGCTTGCGGTCTGCGTCGTCTCCATCCTCCGCGTTGAGATTCTCGCCGAGCGTTGCCGCACGGCGCTGGCACTGCGGGCCGGTAAGGACCGCTTCGGGGACGCCGTTGAGATTCTCGCCGAGCGTTGCCGCACGGCGCTGGCAGGTTCTCCCAGCCGCCGACCCCCTTGAGCGCGTTGTAGTTGAGATTCTCGCCGAGCGTTGCCGCACGGCGCTGGGGGGGCGAGGTGCACACCGGTCGCCAACCCGGTGTTGAGATTCTCGCCGAGCGTTGCCGCACGGCGCTGGGCTCGTTGAACTGCTGTTATGCAGTTCGAGCATTGAATTGACCTACGCATCCAGCGATTGCGATCGGCATTTGCCCAGGTCGACGGTTCGGAACCTTCCTGGAACTTTCGTCGCACTGCATGTTCCTAAGCTGAGTCAGTAAACGAGAGGGGCGTCGTGGGGTGGCGTAGTAGCGGCGCCGAGGTGGCGGGCTGAGGTGAAGGTGCCTCGGTCGAGGTGATAGATGCGGATGCTGTCGTGTGCGGGGTCGATTGTTTTGGCGAGGGCGGCTTCGAGTTGCAGACGGGTGGTGGCGGTGCAGGTGACCTCGAAGACGGACTTCTGGACTCGGTGGCCGTAGCCCTCACAGATTTTCGCAACCTTTCGGAGCCGTCGCGCTCCCTGCGGGGTGATGGTTTCGACGTCGTAGGTAACGAGCAGTTCCACTACGCCACCGTCCAAGGGATGTAGCCATCGGTGTCGCCGCGAAGGTGGCGCGCGAGTAGGCGCGCTTGAACGAGAGGGAGTAGCGCTGCTGGGATTTCACGGTCCAGGTATACGTGAGGCCACGTCCGCTCACGGGCCATAGACCATTGTTCGAGAAAGAGTTTGCGACCGTCGTCGGTGAGTTCGCATTGCCCGCCGGGCAGTCGGTGGGTATGCGTGGACTTGATTTGGTCGCGGTTGAGCAGACTGGCGACGAGCCGGTCGACGAGAAGTGGTCGGAACTCCTCCATGAGGTCTAGAGCCAATGCGGGTTTCGCAGGGCGAATGCCGTGGAGGTAGCCGATGTAGGGATCGAGGCCGACTTGCTCGAGTGCGCCGTGTACGGCGGCGCGCAGCATCCCGTAACCGAATGACAGCAAGCTGTTGACCGGATCGGTGGCCGGTCGCTTATTCCTACCTGCTTCGGCTCCCGTGATGAGGGCGGGCAGCGCTTGAAAGTAGTCGCGCGCGGCGCGGCCTTCCACACCACGCGTTTCGTCGAGAGTTGCGGTGTCGCGCAGTATGATCAGTGCGGCGGCGTGGCTCTCGGCGACGGCCCGAACCGTGAGCTGACGTTGTCCAGTGAGGTCTCGTGCGGCTCTCAACAGCAGTTGTCGATAGTTGTGCAGCTTGCCAGCGACCATGGCTTTGGCGATCGACAATGTGTGATGCGGATCGTCGTGTGCCCGAATCTGTTGAATCCGCAGGTGCGGGTTGCCCGCGAGTGGTCCATTCACTCGCGCGAGAAACTTTCCATTGCGGGTCAGCCACGTCACACTCCGCGTGCCAGCGGCGCATCGGTGCATGAGGTCGTCGGTGACGGTGACGCCGTTGACCGCGACAATATGGTCGATGCGGATCAACGGCAGCAAGTGTCGGCCGGGTTTGTCGGGATGGTAAAGGCGCAACGCGTCACCATCGAGATGCAGGCTCGTACCAGGCGTGCTGACGAAAAGGGTTTTGAGTAGCTCAGTCATCATGGTTTCGCGGTAGGCGGGGTGTGAACAGGTCGATTGTCTGGCGTTGCGCTGTCTCCGGAACGCAACCGGGACGCAAGGAACACCGGGTGCAGCGCTGGTCGTTGACCGGCTGCGGCGCGACGGGGTCGTCGATTCGAACGCGTAGTTGCTCGACGGCGCGACTGACTCTCTCTTCGAGAGCTTCATCGACCGTCACTTGATACCGACGACGTGACTTCCCCGCGAACACTTCCCCCTGCGGTATCTGCTGATCGAACATTTCACGCAGACACAGCACTTGGGCGGCGACCTGAACGTCCGCAGGACCACCCTGGACGTATCGACCGGATTTGTGTTCGACTGGCACCAGCCTGTCTTCGCAGCGGTAGACGGTGTCGCAGACGCCGTGGATTCCCAACCGGTGACTATGCACCGGAAGGGATCTCCACACTCGTGCCCCGTCGCGTCCGGTGAGCTTGCCGCCGCGGTCGACAGCCTCATGAGCGATGTCGCCGCGGACGGTATCGGTGTTGGATTCGAAATAGCTTTCCTGCCAGATCAATACGGCCTGGCGTGGACAGTAGGCGAAATGTTCCAACGCTGATATCGGCACACTCCACCGATTGTCATCCTGCGATGCGGGCAGCATCGTCGGTCAGCCGAAGACCTGGGTGTAGGTGATTCCTGCGGGGAGGTCGGCGGTCTCAGGGTTCGGAACAATGTAGTCAGCGAACTGACGTGGACTCCAATCGCCGGACTCGAGTTCCTTCGGGTCAGCGGCCGGCCGGGGGCGGATCCGCTCGAGGAGTTTATGAGCAGGCGCGTTGCCGAAGGCGTTGTCGTGGCTGAACACATGCAGACCACGTGCGGTCATCCGGCCACGGCTCGCGGCAGCGTCGTGGTCGAACATCATCTCGAGCACCTGGTAAAGGAGTTCGAAGTCCTTGGTATCAACACCGGTTTGTTGCCCGCGCGAAGCGGAGTAGGTGACTTCGGCTCGGTAAAGACCGTATGGCACTGTCCATTTCGAGCCCATCTCCGTGCTTTCGCCGTCGTCGATGTCCTGCTGCCGAGTCTGCGTGACCCGTGTGATGGTGTGTTCTGTCGGGACGATCGGGCTTACTGATCGCGCCATCCCGAATTGGAGCGGTCCACGAATGCTGCCGAGGGCGTTGGTTTCGCCCGTCGACAACACAGCGCCGAACAGTCGGATATCGGCGTAGCGGTCGCACAGCCATTCCCGTGCAGCAGCGGCCTGTTCAGGGGTGAGTTTGGCCTTGCTCCCCTTCTTCGCGGCGGGGCGCTCAACACCCGTAGCGGTCAGAGATTCCGTCAGACGAGTGTTCAGGGCGTGGCCGGCCTCGACAAAGATCCCGTAGCGTGGATTTCCCGCTGCGGCCAGAACCAACGAATCTCGAATCTTCCGCTTCAGGCACACATCGGTAACTAGGCCGTGGCCGGATTCCAGGTCGACACGCGGCTGGTTTCCGGCATCAGGATCGCCGTTGGGGTTGCCATCGGTCACGTCGAACAGAAACACCATGTCGTGACGAACGTCGGGGTTCAGGTGGGCAGTCATCGGCTCGCGCCTTTCGTTTGGAAGTTTGGTAGGTCACGCCTGGGCAGCGGCGGTGCCGGTCTTGGCGGGGCGATGGGCGCGCTGATGGTGATAGCCCAGGACGAACTGCTCTTTTTGGCGCAGGTTGTTTCGCAACGGGATGCCAGTGGATTGCTCGAGCAGTGCATACAGGGAGTCCAAACGGTTCTTGTGCCAATTCGCGAGCTGACTGTTGTCGCGCCGGCGAATCTTGGTCAGCCAGGCACCCGCATCCTGGCGGCCTTGCACCAGAACAGGTCTGGGAGTGTCAACCGCCCTCCGAAAGAATCGATCACCGAAGGTGGAGTTCACTTCGCTACGCGGTGCCTCGTCGCCGGGGTCCTCGCCACTCGTCGCTCGACGGTGCGCGGACCGCTGAACATCTTCCATGACCGCGAACAAGCGGCCCGCAACGTACGCGGGATTGGTGCACGTTTCATCCAGGGACATGGGCGTTTCAGCTTCTTTCGGTCGGTTGGGGCAGCGGTTGAGCGCAAGGCGCACCAAGGAGGCGCGGCGGTCGTCGACGTGACCGTCGTTGCGGATGCGATGCATCAGGTGTGCCCGCATCGCCACGGGCACTGGCTCATTGAGCACGGCAACACGGAGGAGTTGGTGTAGTGCTTGGTCCGGCCGGTCAGCGTTCTTCGCCCCGAAAGGCCGGTATCGACTCGTGCCCGAATCCCAACGACCGAGGCAGGCCGCGAGCGCCGTAGGGCTGTGGCACCATTTGCCAGCAGGTATTTCGCCGCCATCGCGCAACTCCACCGGCTGCGTCCGGCGCGGGGTGTTCTTGTGGTCGGAAAACCAGGCCAGCACGTTGGTGTCGTGGTTGACTACGTTATGGTCTTTGCTGGTCAGGGCAATATCGACCCACTCCCGGACCATCACCCGTGAGACGTTGGCCCCGACTGCCAGCCAGCAGAACTTTCCTTCGAGGCGAGACCGACGCTCTTCAGCCCGGTGAATTGATTGGAAAAGCGCGTCGACCTCCGCAGGCTCTGGGTCGAACACCAAGTCCATGTGATCGGATTCCTCGGTGTCGGCGACCCACCACACCAGCCGGGTGTCCTGACCTGAAGACGTCAGGGAATGGTCGGACGACAGAACTCCCGTGAGCCCGACCATGACATCGTCCGCACACACCAAGCAGACCGGCGCATGGGTCAGTTGCTCCGCTAGGTCGTAGCCGAAGACCCGCTCGTTGATACTGACCAACGCCACGTCGTTACCCGCCCCCGGTACCAAGGATGCTGCAACCTTTCCCGGTATGGTGTTGGCCAGCAACGCAACTCGCTTGCACACCATGCAGACACCGCTTCGCCCGCTCCCCTTCTTCAATTCGACGCGTGTTTGCCAAAACCCTGACGCGGTCGAGCTTGCATAGGCATACCGACCGTTGATCGCAATCACCACACCGTCCTTGGCCTTCATCTCCTCAGGGCGAGTCAGCTTCGACCACGCCGTGGAACGAAAGGCTTCGGCCAAGATGTGCGGCACAGGATCTTCCTCGGCCGAAACCGCGGCAGCCCAGTCTCGGATGAGTTCGACGAAAGCGTCATGACAGCTCGCGACGCGCGTCGATTTGGTGGTCTCGTCACCCCACCCAAGGACATATTGGACGTCGTCGGCTGCCAGGTTCGGCGAGATATCCACCGCCCGCGTCGATACCGGAACCGTATGCGTCACACCGCGCTTCGGGTTCTGCTCGTCTCGAGGCTCCTGCAACGTAGCGTCTGTGACAATCCCTTCCGCAGCAGTGAGGTCAAGTTTCCATCGAAAGCTGCGCTCACGGTGAAACGCGGGCACGCCGTCTCGATGCTCGGCAGCGTAGGAGGCAAGTCGTTCCAACAGCATTCAGGCCGCCCCGGTCTCGGATTCTTCGATACCACGAGGTGGGACGGTCAACACACCCTTGTCCAGGCGAGCGTGAAACCAACTCGACTTCCTCGGCGTCGTGGAGTAATCGATGCTGTGCAGCATCACACCAAGGTCCGCGGACAACGGGATCGGCATTTGATCGTCGGGGTCCTCGAAGTACGCAGGAAACTCCCGTGTTCCCAAGTACGGCTGACTGAAGCATTGGCCACGCGTAACCCGGCGACGCAACTGGTCCCGGTACGCGGCCGCAGGCTTGTTCGCACTCGGGCTCAGCACCATCCGTGCGTGGATACGATATGCGACATCCTTGAGACACAAGGCATTACGTTGCACACGATGGGTTGCGGTATCCACGGTCCTGCTACCAGAGGCCGCGTCTGCCAGCGACGCCAGATCCGTTGTCTCGTTACGCCGCAGCGTAAACGTTCGAATCGGCTTCAACACCTCGATCCGGTCGATCTTGTACAGAAACTCCGGTTTCCAATAGATCGACGTCAGCACCCCGATCGCAGCCGTCGGCGTCATCACCGAGTACGACATCCGCTCCGCGGACAAACCTGGGCGGGTGAACAACGCACCCGCCCCGTGAACTTGAACGACTAAAGACAAGACCCACCCAATCCTTCCCTATGCCAACAGAATTCGGATCACTGCGGACCTATCGCCCCTACCGCCCGAAACGTTGCGCACATAGTCCCCCAACCCACCGACAAGTTTTGCCAGTCGATTTTGAGGGCCACCCACCGTCGGACAGATAAGCTCCGGCAAGTGATCAGAGGACGCCGAAGCTTCAAACCGAGCGTGCGTCAGATCGATTTGGGTTTGGATCGCCTGCTTACGCAAACTCCGATCGAACTTTCTGCCGAGGCCAGCAGCCCCTCGCAGCGAGGCAGGACCAGCGGGGCAGACACCATGCGACAGCGACGGACAATGCAGAGACACTCTGTTCTACGAACACCAACCTCACCGGTCCGGATCGGCACGCACCCACGCCACGGCCCGCAAAACGCGCCGTCAGAGGCCGATCCACGCACGTACATGCGCAACTATAAAATCAACCGCTAGCTTTACGACCACGAGCTGCAGGATTCGCTTCCCAGTCAACTCGAGCAACGCACGAGTGCCCGCACCTGAACCTCTACGAGTGCGTTCAGCCACAATCTTCCTATCTTCAGTCGAATGTTACTAGCTATGACTGCCATTGAGGACTTGAAGCTTACACCTATGACACTCAGGGCGCCCAGCGACTGATCTGCCAGCACGACGAAGCCGCTGAAGGCGGTGTCGGACAAGAAGATCTAGTTCTATGCGAAATCGTTTGCCTGGCAACCGAACTCACTGCCTGGATACAGATGCTGGCCCTGCACGACCACGAGGCCCGCGCTGGGAACCCAAACGCCCTCGCCTGCAGCTGTTCTCCGCCGCAGCCCGGCTGGCCCGCCACGCCCGCCGCACCAGACTCCGGTTCGCAGCACACTGGCCCACACCGGACTGATCACCACCGCGCTGGTTCGACTGCAACCTGGCTGACCAGCACCAACCCGCCCCAACAATCAGGAAAACATCCGGGCCGTGGAACCCGGCAGCCAACTCGCTGACACGGGCCGACCGATTACACCCACTGACCCGGATATACCTCGGAAAACCCCAATCCGAGCCCGATCGCGCCGGGGCCGCAGGCCCGGCGAAAGATCGAGGCTAGATAGCCGACCGGTTGATGGGAGAACGCCGGGCCGATCGATGCGCCCGGCGCTCTGCCGTCGCCAGAAATGGCGTCATCGCCACAAACATCCGACTGTTGAAATTCTCGCCAGCATGACTAGCGCGGGGCGTCAACCACATAAGAGCCGCTATCGCCGCAGATCAGAATACATCCAGCATATTCTTCTCATCGAGCCCGACCCCGCGTCCAGTACGAAAGTCCCAGTCGTACTCCCCCTTCCAACGACCGAGATCACCCAACACCGGGTCGATCAGTGCCGCCACGTCCGGAAGGCGGGCAGTAGTGGTTCGCAATTGAACGATCCAGGGCTGGAGTTTGCGTAGCGCCACGCCCGACTTCACCGTTCCGGCGGCTAGCTCCGCGAGCATCAGCTCGACTTGTCCGGCATCGTCTTGGCCGGTGATAACGATCGGCGCCGACTCCTCGGTAATCATCCGAAAGGCCTTCTTACGATCCCGCTTTCCCGTGCCATTGTCGATAGGGCCGTCGGCCACCGCCAGGAAGTCGAGCTCTTCTCGGTTCCCCTGCACGGTCTGCCCTACCGGGAGCTGAGATTTGTTTACGCCGCGTCGGTCCAGCTGCAGATCCTGATACAAGCGCTCGTAGTACTGGGCCAAGGCGGTTTGATCATCCAACTCGGCGCCATCCGAACCGAAAAGGGAAACGGTCAGACCGCACGGAACCCGGTAGTCGGCAGGTCCGCTTCCCTCAGCTGGATCGAACACGATCACCCGGCCGCCCCCAGCGTGCTCCCCATGCCTGTTGGCGCGACCGCCCGCCTGCTGCAGGGAATCGGCAGGAGCCAAAGCACGCCACACCACCGGAAACGACAAGTCAACACCAGCCTCAACCAGCTGTGTCGCGACCACCGTTGTCGGAAGACCAGCCCGAAGCCGCTTGGTCACCAATGACAACACCGCGCGACGATGCTCAGGGCACATTCGTGTCGACAGATGCCACACATCCTGACGATGCTGGGACACCAAACGATACAAATTCCGCGCGTCGGCGACCGAGTTGACGATCACCATCGACTGAGCCAGCTCCGACACCTCGCCCGCGATCGCCTCCCACGAAGGTTTCGGATCAAGTCGCCACTCGTAACTCACACGACGAGCGCGATCAAACAACGGCTGCGGTTCGGCGATCACCTCCGCGATCTCGACCGATCTACCAGTCGCGGAGTCCTGCCATGCCGACAACGCCTGGAACTTCGGCTGCGTGGCCGACGTCAGCAAAACCGTGGTCCCGAAATGCTCAGCGAGAGTTCTCAACCCACTCAGAATCGGCAACAACAACCTGTTCGGCAACGCCTGTACCTCGTCGAGGATCACCACCGCGTTCGCGAGCCGATGAATCTTCCGCACCTGCGACGGCTTACGACCGAACAACGACTCGAACAACTGCACGGTCGTCGTGACGACGAACGGCGCATCCCAATTCTCTGCAGCCAAACGTGCCCACCGATCGCTTGTGGCAGCCGAATCGCGTTCACTGCCATCGTCTTCCTTGAAGCGGACGCTCGAGTGGTGCTCCAACACCACCGGCTCCTCTTCCGCATCGAGCATCCGCCGATACACGTCGGCGTTCTGCTCAGTGATCGTGATGTACGGCACCGCGACGATCACCCGCGATTTCCCCCATTTGGCCGCATGGTGCAAACCAAAACCGGCCTGAGCGTACGTCTTTCCCAGCCCCGTCGGTGCCGCCAACCTGAACAATCCCGGCGTCCGCGCCGCGGCTGCCACCGCTTCGTCGTAGACGTGAGCACGGAGCTGTGCTACCTCACCGTCCTGGTCACCAATCGACTCCACTCGGCGCTGCTCGAAGCGTGCTGCAAGGCGAGTCATATCAGCTGGCTCCGCTACCTGAGGCCCAGACAATCCTCGACGGTGCGCACCTGTATCGAGGTGGTCGGCGTCTACTAGTGCGGAAAACGCCAGCCGCAGCCGCATTTCCCAAACTAGCTTCTCCCTTACCTTCGGCCACCGACTCGGAAACAACCCACGCCGCAACCGAACCCCCGACGCTTCGGGAACAGCGAACAAGAACCGCGCAATCGAGTCCAACTCGTCCGCATCGAACAGCTCACGGACCAGCGAGGTCAGCTCGGACCGACCTCTCATCCCACCGTGATGTCCGAGCACTGCCAGACCTGCGAACCCGCCAACTTCCCACCCCAACCGTGCACCCAACTCTTTGTGCGGCACCCCTACCCGGTTCGCAGTCCCGTCGACCTCCGCCAGCCGTGCCTGCCAAGCGCATGACGCCTTCCCCGCATCGTGGAAAAGCCCCAATGCGTACGCCAACTCCCCTGCTCCGAACACTGACGCGAAGCGGCTGGCCCACAACGCCGTTGACCGACAATGCTCGCCAAGCTCGTGGCGAACACCCGAAACCGGGCTACGACTATGCGACCACAACATCGAGCCGTCCGACGACACTGGTTCCTCACCCACTCGACCGCCCAAGGCTTTCACCACCGCAGCGCTCCTCCCCCCTTCAGTGAACGCAGACGAAACACGTCTGCCACCCAGGTCAACTAGCTTCAACATCCAGTTCCAAAATCATCGTTCAGACGCGCCCCGCGTTACCGCTCAGTGCTGGCTTTGTTGATGGGGTGCCGGTGAGGTTCGTGGCGGATGTTGAGATTCTCGCCGAGCGTTGCCGCTCGGCGCTGGGCATTCTCCGGCGCGAATTCTGGGCAGTCCGCCCAATGTTGAGATTCTCGCCGAGCGTTGCCGCTCGGCGCTGGCAGGTGACCGCCCGTGACACCCGCATCGCCGAGCTGTTGAGATTCTCGCCGAGCGTTGCCGCTCGGCGCTGGGCCAAGTCGCGGTGCTGTTCGCGCCTGCGACGGTGTTGAGATTCTCGCCGAGCGTTGCCGCTCGGCGCTGGCGGCGGATGTGCGCGAAGACAACGCGCGTCTCGAGGTTGAGATTCTCGCCGAGCGTTGCCGCTCGGCGCTGGCGGTGGTGGCCCGGACCCGTATGTGGCATCGGTGCGTGTTGAGATTCTCGCCGAGCGTTGCCGCTCGGCGCTGGGCCGCCAAGTGGAAGAGCAGCCCCACCCCGTACCGTTGAGATTCTCGCCGAGCGTTGCCGCTCGGCGCTGGCTACAGCTGGAATCCGCAGCGTTATCGGCGCGGATGTTGAGATTCTCGCCGAGCGTTGCCGCTCGGCGCTGGCGCCGGTGACGCCGGGAACGGTGAAGGTGATAGCCACTGTTGAGATTCTCGCCGAGCGTTGCCGCTCGGCGCTGGCAGCTCGAGTTCGAAGCCGTCGAGTTCCTCCTTGCCGTTGAGATTCTCGCCGAGCGTTGCCGCTCGGCGCTGGGCGGCGACGGCAGCCAGGCGCATCGCGTCGCTGCCGTTGAGATTCTCGCCGAGCGTTGCCGCTCGGCGCTGGCGGCCGGTGATCGGGGCCTCGGTGTCCCACGAACGGTTGAGATTCTCGCCGAGCGTTGCCGCTCGGCGCTGGACGTTGATGAACACGCGTTCGCGGGTCTGCATCTCGTTGAGATTCTCGCCGAGCGTTGCCGCTCGGCGCTGGGACCTTGTTGCGCAGCTTCGCCGAGGCGATCGCGATGTTGAGATTCTCGCCGAGCGTTGCCGCTCGGCGCTGGTGCCACCGGCGAGGATTCCAGCCCCCTTGGTGAGGTTGAGATTCTCGCCGAGCGTTGCCGCTCGGCGCTGGCCGCTGTTGCCGGGAGGTGTTCGTACCAGTCTTTGTTGAGATTCTCGCCGAGCGTTGCCGCTCGGCGCTGGGCTCGTGCGGATCGGAGGCGACGACCCAGTCCGTGTTGAGATTCTCGCCGAGCGTTGCCGCTCGGCGCTGGTGACGCGCCTCGAAGCGGCGCGGGCCGCGCTCGCTGTTGAGATTCTCGCCGAGCGTTGCCGCTCGGCGCTGGCGTCGAACGTTCTGCGCGGTGTGATCGTGCACGAGTTGTTGAGATTCTCGCCGAGCGTTGCCGCTCGGCGCTGGGCCGGGCGTATGCGGGTGCCTGGCCGCGCCACGCGTGTTGAGATTCTCGCCGAGCGTTGCCGCTCGGCGCTGGACCAGGCCCACCAGCCCGGCGAGCCACCCGGACCGTTGAGATTCTCGCCGAGCGTTGCCGCTCGGCGCTGGGCCAAGCGCCCCATGCAGGCTCTCCGGCACCTGCTGTTGAGATTCTCGCCGAGCGTTGCCGCTCGGCGCTGGCCTCAGCGAGCGGATCGCGCGGCACCCTCGCACCGTGTTGAGATTCTCGCCGAGCGTTGCCGCTCGGCGCTGGGCAGTTCGGCCAGCGCGTGCAAAGCCGCGGCAATGTTGAGATTCTCGCCGAGCGTTGCCGCTCGGCGCTGGCAATGGTCGCGTCACCCGAGCGGTTCCGCAGACGCTGTTGAGATTCTCGCCGAGCGTTGCCGCTCGGCGCTGGGCTCGATGACCTCGAATTATGCTGAAATAACATCGTCTTGGCGTGTGTTTCCGCACTCGCACGCTGTGGTTTTCCCAGGTGAGTGGTTCGGAACCCTCCTGGCATTCTCGTCGCACTAGGGGTTCCGAAGCTGACGACGCACGTAGCAGTCCCGCAGGGACTCTGCGCTGCATCGAATAGCCTGTCCGAACCCATTGTCACGCACGTTGTTTAACTTACTGCGCGCCACTGACATTCGGCTCCGTCGTGCGGAACACCAGGGGTTCGGTGTTGCGGAGCGTTTCTGGGTCTCGGCGGACGGTGGCGTGGTCAGGGGATTGTTCGGCGTGTTCGGATTGGTGAAGGCGCTACTGCGGTCGGAGTGCACGGGACTATTCGGCAACGGAGCGTTCTTCGTTCGAAGCGTGGCTGGTCACAGCATCGAGATGGTTCCGGGGAGTTGGCGGATTCCGAGGGAGAGTTCCTCGACGAGGTCCCCATATGCTTCACCGGACTCGGCGAGCCGGGCGGAAGAGTCCACGTAGAGGGTCTCGGGTGCGGCGGCTAAGGCGATGTAGGCCGACACCACCAGTTGGGCGATCTGGTCGATGACTTGTCCCATGGTGTGGGTGTGCAGTCGTGCCGTCGGTGACGGCGCCGGAGCCGCAACGCTCACGAACAAGTCGATACGCTGAATCAACCGCATCCTTTGCCAGTCCAGATCGTGGATCTCGCATGCTGGCGCGTTCTCACGGGTTTCATGCACGCGCGCAAGTTCGACCGCTGCGATCAGCATGGGATGGGTGCCGTCAAACGGAAATCCTCGGCACGCCGCCAGAATCGTGGCCTTGTCCGGCAAACGCGTCACCATCAACGCCTCCCCGAGGCCAGCTCACCAGTCGAGGAACCGGGAACACCGGTTTTGAGCGCGGCGGTCGCCGCCGAGGCTGATTGTTCGCCGATCACCTCCAGTGCTGTTCGCAGCACGCGGTTGCGTGGAGGCAACGCAGTGGCGGTCTCGGTCGGCGGAGAAGCCCAGTACCAACCGCCGGGAGTGTGATCCGACATCGGTAACCACACGCGCGTCCCAGCGGCGGCCTCGCAGATACCGTGCCGGTCGAACTCGGACTTCGCGAAATCGTCCAGCAGCCAAAGGAGCCCACCTCTCGCCCTGCTCGGGCCGACGAGAACGATTGTCTCCCGGTGGTTTCGGGTGTGGGCGAGGATCGGTATCTGGCGATCGGCGCCTATCCGTCGTCGGATTGTGGTGGCAATCTCGCGCGGCATCTTCACCGCCCCAATGTTGTAGCTGGTTTGCAGTAATGCGCGCCCGTAGGTGAGCTCGACCGGGAATCCGCGATCGGCATACCAGTAAGCGACGTCGTGTGGGCTGTGGCAGCTCTGGAACATCAGTACTCTCGCAGTTTCGTCAGCAACTCGTTCAACGCCAGCGCATCCGCCGCGATTGGGCCAGTCACCTCCTCGACCGAACGCGTCAACGCCCAACCCAGCGGGCCGCCAGCGCTCAGAGTTGCGCGCACCCACTCCATGAACGCCGCGTAGTCCGTAGCCACCGACACCCTCGCGGAGCACTCGGTGCCGGACACCATCCGTCCGTCGGCCTCCATGCGGAAATCGAGCTGCTCGAAGTCGACGTATCGGCCTGAGCCCTTGATGGTTTCGGATTCCCGGAGCAGCGCCCACAGGGCTAAAGGGTCGTGCAGGCGTGAACTCGAATGCCACACCTGGAACCACTGGTCGTAATGCGCCACCAGCAATCGCGCCCACGGCTCGGTTGAAGCGGCCAGCAACCGGTAGATCTCACTGTCACGGTGGACCGCGATCTCGGTGCGCCAGGTGGTATCGGACAACACCAACGTGAGGTCGACGCCGC
Source organism: Nocardia callitridis (assembly GCF_039543305.1). NCBI lineage: Bacteria > Bacillati > Actinomycetota > Actinomycetes > Mycobacteriales > Nocardiaceae > Nocardia > Nocardia callitridis. The sequence goes on from NZ_BAABJM010000002.1 coordinate 1,854,819, forward strand.
TATCGACGACATAGCGGGCCGCGCGAGGATCTGCCCGCAGGTTGTGCTCGGCTCTCGACGGGTCGCGGTAGGTCCTGTACCAGCCACCCATCTGCACGACCTTCGTCCGGTCGAGCACACCCGCCGGGGACTGCGCGGTGACGTCGCTCGACAGCATCCACGCCAGTTCCGTCATAGGACCGAACCCCGCCCACAACAATCGCTGCTCGGGATCTACCGACAACCCCGTCAAGAACGACTGCCAACCCACCCTGCGTCCATCACGACGGGAAGGCGCGAGCCCTTCTGCAGCCCAATGCTTTCGGCCACCCGTGACCTCGCCAGGAATGACCGGCACATCCGGTCGACCCAAGAGGTCGAGGAAGTACCGGACGAAGGCCGCGCGACGGTAATCGGAATACTCATCAGTGGTCAACACCGCGAACTCCGGTGTCGTGAACGCCAGCAACGCGAGTGCGACCGCATCGTCCGGGTCGTCGCCCGCATCCGTGCACGCGATAAGCAGCTCACGCGAATCGTGGTACCTCGTAGTCATTCTCGGATTCCCCTTGAAATCAGCACGCACCGGACAGCAACGCGCGATCGAACAAAACAGTGATCTGTCGCAGCCGACGAACCCATTCCCCTGCACGGTTCGCCGACCGAAGAGCCGACGGACAGCTCCGCCGTCACGTAACCCCCAGCGGTACAGCGCTTCAGCGAAGCCAGCGGCGACCCATCTTCATTCCGTCAGCCACAGGCGCTCACAACTCAAACGCGGACAAAGGTTTTCGTCGCTGCCGCCGAACACCACTCGCACAGCAAGCCCCGGAAGGTGACTGTGCTGCCAGCAACGCAGGAAATTCACCGCCGCCGACCGACACGCCCACACATCCACCCACGCGCCAGCGCAGTCCAGAAACCGGATACGAACGTCTACCTCATCCGGACGCGGAGACAGCCGCGACACGACCGATTACCCCGCCGACTCAGCAGGCGAAGGAGATTCGTCCTCGCGACGCCGCGGCCAGTACCTGCGCCCACGTTTCGGCCTACGCCACGTCGACGCGGCCATCGCACCCCCGACCGCCTCCAACAACGGAAGCTCGAGCAGCTCCGCGTACCCCATCGCTTCCCCAGTGACCTCAGCGAGCTGTATCGCCGCGACGGCCTGATCAAGCCCGACCGTCCTGCCCGGCAAATACGACACCGCCCACTGCCCCGACCCTGCTGATCTGGCCTGATGCTCGGTCAGATCAGCGGTGATCAACCCCTGCATAACGTGCACCGCCATCGTTTCCCCTATCCACTTCATAGAGCCTGAAGTAAGGCATCAAACAAATGAGCCGTATCGCAGTGTAGAGTACGATACTTAATTTAAGTATTCAATACGTGCTAGAAGGAATCTGCAAAGATCTGTGCTGTAACGTGAGGCGACTTCACTCGAAGGGAAGAGATCGGGATGGCACGAACCTCTCCCACCGTCGCGGGTTGGGAACTCATGCTGCGGGTGCGTGAGCAGCTGGCGACGCGTGGACTCAAGGCGAACCAGGTTTCAAAGGCCCTCGACATCAGTGGGGCCTACTGGTCTCAGGTCGCGAACTACAAGGGCCTGCTGACCGAGGACAAGCTCTCGGTCTTGCTAGACCTTCTCGAGTTCGAGCCGCCGGAGCGGGAGGAGCTCATGCAGCTCCGAGAGGCCGCGAAAGGCCCGAACCCTTACGCCGAGTTCTCAGCCCTGTTCGATGACTCGTTGAAGCGGTTCTACGGGCTCGAAGATGGCGCTCAGAGCATCCGCAGCTTCGAGAGCAGTGTCATTCCGGGGCTGCTGCAGACCGAGGATTACATCAGAGTTCTGATGAAGGCCGCGGTGACGACCGGCCGACCAACCGAAGTCGAACCTCGTGTTCGCGCAAGGAAGAAGCGCCAGAACCGTCTCGATGGGCCGGACCCGCTGCAACTTTCAGTAGTCGTCGGGCAGGCGGCCCTCATGTGCGTTGTCGGCGGGCCGGAGGTTCAGCGCGCACAGCTACGGCATCTCCAGGAGCTCGTCGAGGCACACCCGCATACGCTCGATCTTCGAATCATTCCGTTCGATGCAGGCGGGTCGCTCGCGAGCTTGAACGCCGCGACATTCCATCTACTGGACTTCAACAGCGCCCGATTGCCAACAATCGGCTGGTTGGAGACCGCCATCTATGGCGAAATCGCCGACAGCTCCCGACACGTGGAAGCGCTCGAGTACCTCTACAGCCAGGTACAGGCCATCGCCCTGGACCAAGCCGACTCATTGAAGCTGATCGACCAGATTGCACGTCAGATAGGCTGAAACTGTGAGCACACACTTCTTCAAATCGAGCTACAGCGGCGGCGACAAGACCTGCGTCGAGGTCGGCCACACCCACGATGCCGTGCTCATCCGGGATGACAAATACGTCGGCGAGAAGTCCCAGCAGCCCACGATCTCGGTTGCGGCCGAGGAGTGGTCGAAGTTTCTCGACTTGGCAGTCAGCAGCAGCTCAGGGAACATCGGAGAGGTCGAGGTTGCCGTACTCAGAGACGGCGGCGCCGCGATCAGCAGCGGCGAAACCACGTTGGTGTTCAACCGTGACGAGTGGGAAGCATTTGCAAAAGGCGTGGCGGACGGCGAGTTCAACCGCCCTTCCTGATGGTGTAGACATCATCGGTTCGCTGTCCAGGGCACTTGCAGAATGTGCGTCCACAAGCCCACACACAAGCCTGGTTGGTTCAAATCCAGTTACAGCGACCACGGCAACGCCTGTGTCGAGGTGCGGTTCAAGGGCGAGAACGTGCTCATGCGCGACAGCAAATACCAAGACCCCGAAGAGGTTCGGCCCATCTCATCCCGTTCACGGCCGCCGAGGGCCAGGCGCTTGGCGGTTCCACCTTCTCGATTACGGCAGTCCTCAGCTACCAACTCTCGGTTGGTCCGAAACGGCGATCAACGGCAGCATCGGCGAGGACGAATCCGAGGTCAGCAGCCTTGTCTACGCCTTCGCGCAAGCGCTGACGCAGACGCTGACTGCCACCGAATCCCTGGAACTGATCAAGGATTCAGTACGTGAGTAAAATTTGCGACATGAACGCCTACGAACCCACACGCGAACCTGGTTGGTTCAAATCCAGTTACAGCGACCACGGCAACGCCTGTGTCGAGGTGCGGTTTGAGGGCGAGAACGCGCTCCTGCGCGACAGCAAATACCAAGGCCTCGAAGAGGTTCGGCCCATCATCACGGTCCCCGTAGTGGTCTGGTCCCATTTCCTCCAGGCCGCCATGGACAACACCGATAGTCGCCGAGCGATGCCCGGGCACCCTGCCATCCAGCACACAGCATCCGGTGAAACGACCATCACCGATGCGGACGGCACGTCGCTGAGCTATACCGCTGCTGAATGGGCGGCCTTCATCTCGGGAGTACGTGCTGGAGAGTTTTCGTCTGCCCGTCCCGCAGCTTGAGGACCTGTAACCCGGGGAGCTGTGATCAAATCTCGGGAGGTTGGTCATGGCTCGCTGGGGCAGAGACAGGGCTTCGTCCGCCGCTCGATCAGCCCTCGGCAGCCAATTGCCCACACGCGGCGGCGATCTCCTGGCCACGCGTGTCACGCACCGTGCACGACACACCCTGGGCGATCACCCGGCGCACGAACTCCTTCTCTACCGGCTTCGGGCTGGCATCCCACTCACTGCCCGGAGTCGGGTTGAGCGGGATCAGGTTCACGTGCACGAGCGGGCCGAGGGCCTTGTGCAGCTTCTTGCCGAGCAGGTCCGCCCGCCACGGCTGGTCGTTGATATCGCGGATCAGGGCGTACTCGATGGAGACGCGGCGGCCGGACTTGTCCGCGTAATACCGTGCGGCGTCGAGCACTTCGGCGATCGACCAGCGGTTGTTCACCGGCACCAGGGTGTCGCGCAGTTCGTCGTCGGGCGTGTGCAGGGACACCGCCAGGCGCACCGACATGTCCTCGTCGGCCAACTTGCGGATAGCCGGAGCCAGCCCGACGGTCGACACCGTCACCGACCGCTGCGAGATACCCAAACCGTCGGGAGCGGGCGAGGTGATCCGGCGGACCGCGTTCACCACCCGCTTGTAGTTGGCCAGCGGCTCGCCCATTCCCATGAAGACGATGTTCGACAAGCGGCCGGGGCCGCCGGAGACCTCGCCGTCGCGCATGGCCGCGGCGGCGGCGCGGACCTGGTCGACGATCTCAGCGGTGGTCAGGTTGCGGTTCAGGCCGCCCTGGCCGGTCGCGCAGAACGGGCACGCCATGCCGCAGCCCGCCTGGCTGGAGATGCACAGTGTTGCGCGGTCCGGGTAACGCATCAGCACGCTTTCGAGCAACGTGCCATCCGCGGTGCGCCACAGGGTCTTTCGGGTCTCCCCCTCGTCACACGCGACGTGCTTGACCACCGACATCAGCGGCGGGAACAGCGCCGAGCCGATCTTCTCTCGCACCGCGGCGGGCAGGTCGGTCATCTGCTCGGGATCGGCTTCCAGACGCGCGTAGTACTGGCGCGCGATCTGGTCGGCGCGGAACTTCGGCAATCCCAGCTCCTCGACGGCCGCCCGCCTGCCCTCGGCATCGAGGTCGGCGAGATGCCGAGGCGGCATGCCACGGCGCGGAGCATCGAAAACGAGGGGAAGGGAGACGGTCATAGTTCGTCCATTCTCCCATCCGAACAGGTGGGTCGACGACTCGGGCCAGCGCGGGCGACATGTGCAGCCACGACGCGGCCGATCAGCGTGCACCTGCGGGCGCCGTCAAGGATGATCAACGGTATGTCCACCCACGCGGAACCCGGTCCCCAGGGCGAACCCACGCCCGACGCCACGACCGACCTGTCCAAACCCGATCACACGGCGCCCAACCACACCGCCCTCGATCACCAGGACGAGCCGCCGGACACCACCCCGCCCGCGGCACCCGTCAAGTCGCGACGCACGTCGATCAACTCTCGCGTCGGCAATGCCTGGATCGCGCTGGTCGCCGGCGCGATCATCCTGGTGATACTGCTGATCTTCATCTTGCAGAATCTCGCGCGGGTCGAAGTCAGCCTGTTCTTCTGGGATTTCTCCCTGCCACTCGGTGTCACCGTGTTGCTGTCGGTGATCGCCGGTGCGCTGGTGATGGCGCTCGTGGGCGGTGTGCGGATCCTCCAACTGCGCCGCGTCGCGAGGAAATAGCGGGTCGGCGGCGGCGTCAGGACAGCAGCGCCGACAGCACCAACCACGACACGAACGCCGAAGGAAGCATCGAGTCGAGCCGGTCCATGATGCCGCCGTGACCGGGCAACAACGTACCCATGTCCTTGATACCGAGCTCGCGCTTGATCTGCGACTCGATCAGATCCCCCATCGTCGCCACGACCACGAGGCCGACACCGAGCACAACGCCGATCATCGAGTTCGCCTCGAGCAGCAGCGTCACCGTGAGCAAACCACCGATGACGGTGAACACCAGCGAACCGCCGAACCCCTCCCACGACTTCTTGGGACTGATCGACGGCACCATCGGATGCCGTCCGAACAAGACTCCCGCCACATAGCCGCCGACATCCGAGCAGACCACGAGAATCATGAAGGTCAGCACCCGCAGATTGCCGTTCGGCTCGAGCAGCAACAAGGTCGAGAACGAGGCGAGCAACGGAATCCACGCCAGCGTGAACACCGTGATCGCGGTGTCACGCAGGAAGTTTCGTGGCGCGGTCTGTAATCCGTGATCGAACAATCGCCACGCCATACACACCAGGGTGGTGGCGGCGAACGCCCCGACGACACCATCGGCGCCGAAGGGCCAGCCCAGCCAGAACACGGCCTGCCCGCCCACGATCAGCGGTACCCTCGGCACCAGCACGTCGGCTTCGCGCAGCCGCTTGCTGACCTCCCAGGTGGCGACGGCGACCGCGACAGCGACCACGCCGATGAAAACCTTCGGCACGAAGAGCAGGATCGCGATCAGCGACAAGCCGAGACCGAGCCCCACCGCGAGCGCGGCGGGCAGATCGCGCCCAGCCCGGCCGGTAGACGGCGCAGGAGCACCCTGCGCCGACTCGGACGCGGGATCGGTCACCGCGTCCTCGTCGGCTGGTGGCGCTACGACGCCGGGATGTTCCTCGGCTGCCTCCGCATGGCTCGAGGGGTCACGGTCCAACGCACCAGCATGCTCTTGCGTCGCATCAGCTGTGCCGTTGACCGGTGTCGGCTCCTCGGCCGCACCGGTCGCGGCGGCGTTCTCGGCCACGATTGTCCCGTCGCTCAACTCGTCGTTCCGTTCAATCCCCCGCCATGCGGGCCATCAGCTCCTGCGTCAGACCTCGAGCAGTTCGGCTTCCTTGTGCTTCACCAGCTCGTCGATCTGTGCGACGTAGCGGCCGGTGGCCTTGTCGAGCTCCTTCTCGGCGCGCCCGACCTCGTCCTCACCCGCCTCGCCATCTTTCTGGATACGCGACAGTTCGTCCATGGCCTTGCGGCGCACATTACGAATCGCCACCTTGGCGTCCTCGCCCTTGCCCTTGGCCTGCTTGGCCAACTCGCGACGCCGCTCCTCGGTCAACTGCGGGACCGAAATGCGAATGATGTCACCATTATTCGTCGGATTGACACCGAGATCGGAATTACGGATCGCGGTCTCGATCGGCCCCATCTGCGACTGCTCGTAGGGCTTCACCACGACCATCCTCGGCTCCGGCACAGAGATACTCGACAGCTGGGTGATCGGGGTCGGCGACCCGTAGTAGTCGACGACGATTCGAGAGAACATGCCGGGGTTCGCGCGACCGGTACGAATGCGACCTAGATCGTCCTTCGCCACCGAAACGGCCTTCTCCATTTTCTCTTCGGCATCGAAGAGCGCTTCATCAATCACGACCGTATCCTCCACAGCGTCGTCATCGTCATGATCCGCGGGTCGCGGGCTCAGGACCGAACCAGTGTGCCGATCTTCTCACCGGCGACCGCACGGGCGATATTGCCCTTGGTCAACAAATTGAACACCAGCATGGGCATCTGGTTGTCCATACAAAGACTGAAGGCGGTCGCGTCGGCCACCTTGAGACCGCCCTCGATCACCTCCTTGTGGGTGATCTCGGTGAACAGCGTCGCATTCTCGTCCAACCTCGGGTCGGCGTTGTACACACCGTCGACGCCCTTGGCCATCAACACCACCTCGGCGCCGATCTCCAGCGCACGCTGGGCGGCGGTGGTGTCGGTGGAGAAGTAAGGCATGCCCATACCCGCGCCGAAGATCACCACGCGCCCCTTCTCCAGGTGCCGCCGCGCGCGCAACGGAAGATAGGGCTCCGCGACCTGACCCATGGTAATCGCGGTCTGCACCCTGGTGTCCACCCCGTGGCGTTGCAGAAAGTCTTGCAGCGCAAGGCTGTTCATCACCGTACCGAGCATGCCCATGTAATCCGAGCGTGCCCGTTCCAGTCCGCGCTCTTCCAGTTCCGCGCCACGGAAGAAGTTTCCTCCGCCGATCACCACGGCGACCTGAACACCGGTCGACACCACCTCGGCAATCTGTTCGGCGACCGTCTCCACGACATCGGGGTCGAGCCCCACCGTGCCACCACCGAACATCTCGCCACCCAATTTGAGTAGAACCCGGCGATATCCTGGGCGGTCGGTCCCGGACTCCGTCATGGGTGTTGCGCTCCTTCGGCGGTCGTCATGTGCTCGGCAATCATCCGCGACAGCGGCGGCAATGCGGAATCGCTTCCCAACGCGGAAGCGCTCCTATCCTGCCTCATCAAGGTTCGGCAGCATGAGAAGACCCCCCGTCCACCGATATTCGGTGCGACGAGGGGCCTGTTCACGATGCCGGGACGGGACTCAGTTGGCGCCGACCTCGAAGCGGGCGAAGCGGGTCACGGTGACACCGGCTTCGTCCAGCAGGGCCTTGACCGTCTTCTTCGAGTCGGTGACCGACGACTGCTCGAGCAGGACGACGTCCTTGAAGAAGCCGTTGACGCGACCCTCGGTGATCTTCGCGAGCGCGGCTTCGGGCTTGCCCTCTTCCTTCGCGGTCTGCTCGGCGATGCTGCGCTCGTGCTCGACCACCTCGGCGGGAACGTCATCACGCGTGACGTACTTGGCCTTCAGTGCCGCGACCTGCATGGCCGCCGCGCGGGCAGCGTCGGCCGCCGCGTCGCCTTCACCGGTGTACTCGACGAGCACGCCGACGGCGGGCGGCAGATCCGACGCACGCTTGTGCAGGTAGGTCGCGACGGGTCCGTCCAGCGAAACGACCCTGCGCAGTTCCAGCTTCTCGCCGATCTTCGCGGCAAGCTCCTGCACGGCCTCGTCGGCGGTCTTGCCGCCGAGATCGAGCGCCTTGAGCGCGTCCAGGTCGGCCGGCTTCGCGGCCGCGGCGGCGGTCACGATCTTGTCGGCCAACTCCTGGAACTCCGCGTTCTTCGCGACGAAGTCGGTCTCGGAGTTGATCTCGACCAGCACGCCACCGCTGGCGGCGACCAGGCCCTCGGCGGTGGTGCGCTCGGCGCGCTTGCCAACGTCCTTGGCGCCCTTGATGCGCAACAACTCGACGGCCTTGTCGAAATCGCCCTCGGTCTCGACCAGAGCGTTCTTACAATCCATCATCCCGGAGCCGGTGAGCTCCCGGAGCCGCTTCACATCGGCGGCGGTGTAGTTCGCCATCGGTGGCGAGCCTCCTTCGAGAATGGGTTAGTACCGGTCAGCGGTGATCACGATGGCATCGCTTCGTGATCACCGCTGGAACAACGGGTTACGACTCAGGCCTGCGACTCGGCCGGAGCTTCCGCGGGGGTCTCGGTCGCGGGGGCCTCGGTCGCGGGGGCCTCCGTGGCGGCTGCCTCGGCGGCAGGAGCCTCGGCGGGGGTCTCGGCCGGGGTGGCCTGCGCGAGCTGCTCGAGCTCCCACTCCGCCAACGGCTCGCCCGCGCCGACCTCTGGCTTGTCGTCACCGGAGGAAGCGCCCGCACGGGCCTGCACGCCCTCGGCCACCGCGGAGGCGACGACCTTGGTGAGCAGCGCGGCCGAACGGATCGCGTCGTCGTTACCCGGGATCGGGTAGTCGACCAGGTCGGGGTCGCAGTTGGTGTCCAGGATCGCGATGACCGGGATGTTCAACTTGCGCGCCTCGCCAACGGCGATGTGCTCCTTGTTGGTGTCGACGACCCAGATAGCCGAGGGCACCTTGGCCATGTCGCGGATACCACCGAGGGTGCGGTCGAGCTTGGTCATCTCACGCGTGAGCATGAGGATTTCCTTCTTGGTGCGACCCTCGAAGCCACCGGTCTGCTCCATCGCCTCGAGCTCCTTGAGGCGGAGCAGGCGCTTGTGCACGGTGGAGAAGTTGGTGAGCATGCCACCCAGCCAACGCTGGTTGACATACGGCATTCCGACCCGAGTGGCCTCGGCCGCGATCGACTCCTGGGCCTGCTTCTTGGTGCCGACGAAGAGAACGGTGCCACCGTGGGCGACGGTCTCCTTGACGAACTCGTAGGCCTTGTCGATGTAGGTCAGCGTCTGCTGCAGGTCGATGATGTAGATGCCGTTGCGGTCGGTGAAGATGAACCGCTTCATCTTCGGGTTCCAGCGCCGTGTCTGGTGCCCGAAGTGTGCGCCGCTGTCGAGCAGCTGCTTCATTGTTACGACAGCCATGGCTCTCGTACTCTCTTTCGTTGCCGGTTGTCGCGATGAATCGGTGATTCACCGCCCTAGCGCCTCCGAATCGCCGGACCCGACCAACGAGTGGCGAGACCAGCCGACGATTCCCTGCTTCGCGGTGACGCCACCGATGCGAGAACCCATTTCTGGTGATCCACGATCGAAATAGCGCCTTCACGAACAAGCACGGGGCGCGCGAAGTCGGTCGATGCGAGGCAAAGACCGCTCAACCAGTTTACGGCGCCGCGCGCTACCTGCGAAATCGGGCCTCCTGAAGTGCGCGAAATCGACTCGCCCGGTCAGCGAAGCGTGTCGCCTTTCACCGGTCGTGCCGGACCGGCACGTGCGGTGGCGCCATCGTTGCTCGGCCGCAGAGGCGATACCAGCGTGACAGCAGAGAATCGGCATTCGACCTGAACTTATGCCTGCCCGTCGTGCCGATCAGAATGGAACAGATCGTGTTCACAACTGGGCTCCTTGTCCACATTCCGCCCATGGGCCTGGTTCGCCGGAGCGCGCCACACAAAGCTTGACGGCATGGACCCGAAACCGCTCTCGCTGACGATGACGCTGGTCATCCCGTTGCTTCTCGGCCTCGCGATCGTGCTCGCCCCTTCCGGGGCGATAGCACGAGGCGCCACCGCCGACCTGTGCAGCGGGTCGGCCTGTGGTCTTCGACCGCCGCCATGGTTGGTGCGCCCGGCACCGCACCGACTGCTGCCGCATATCCCGGAGGCGCCGGCCGGCCATCTTGGGGATCCGAAGCACGAAATGACGACCTGAGGTGATCCACGGCTCGAATCCGACTGACCGCATGCCACGAGCAGATCAACCACCCATGCTGGAACGCCGGGAAACGTCCAGCAGTCCGACAGTCGGCATTCGCGACGCGAGCGGGTCGGTTTCGGTAAACACGTGTTCCCGTCAGCGAGACCGGCACGGTAAGTTCGCGGCCGTCTCGCTGCTGAGTACCCGTTTCGTCGTCCACGCGAGCGCGAACATGGACAAGTCTGCGCCCCACCGCGACTCGATGGCGGCACCGCGGCTTTCAATTCGGCACCTACGGCGACGTGTCCCGCTGCCGAAGGCGGTGAGGCCCGTGCCGTGCGGACGCGTAACCCTGCGCCGCGCCGGTACCTGCTTCGCGGGAGTCGCGGCAACGGTGCTGGTCACTGCCGATCCGTGCGCGCTGGCCGCACCGCAGGAGCGTTACGACTGGCCCCTGCGGCCGAAACCCGCGGTGGTGCGGCGGTTCGACAAACCCGAACACAACTGGTTACCCGGCCATCGCGGGGTCGACCTCGCGGGGACTCCGGGGCAGTCGGTGTTCTCGGCGGGGGACGGCATCGTGGTGTTCGCGGGCACGGTCGCGGGGAAGCCGGTGGTCTCGATCGACCATCCCGGCGGGTTGCGCAGCACCTACGAACCGGTGCGGGCGAAAGTCCCGGTCGGGCGGCGAGTCACGAAAGGCGCCATGATCGGCGTGCTCGAGGCCGGACATGAAGGGTGCGAGTATTGCCTGCATTGGGGGTTGCGCAGCGAAGGTGCCGGGCGAAAGCGCGAGTACCTGGACCCACTCGGCCTGTTGCACCTCACCGAACTGCGGCTGAAACCGGTGCGGCGGTGAAGGTTCGAGCGTCGCGGTCGGAATTTACTCGCCCCGGCAACCGCCGGTGCGCCGACGGCGACAACACCCCGAAGAAGCGGCGGCACAACGAGCTCCTCGACCCGCGGCCAGTCGCCAGCACGGGACGAGCCGCCACAGATCGTCGAGAAGGTATCGAAGAGCCGCTGTCTCCTGTGTCGAGATACCGAAGGCGTGGCACTCGATCGGCGAACTCCCAGCCCCACTTCCTTACTGCCCCGGACGACACTGCCCCGCACGACGAGCAGCCGACGATGTCGGATCGCGCGGTGAATAACGCCACCACCTTGTCGACGCTCGGGGGTAATCGTGCGCGTCTGCTCCGCCGCGGCCTCCGTCGATGGCGGTTCGGGCGCGGCGGATCTGGTGCGCGGCGGCAGGGTCGGCTCCGAACTGTGGCACCCCTGCGGGCCCGAGGAAGAGGTTCGGCGTACGGACGGTGGCGGCGAAGGCGCGCGCGGCGGTATTTCCGAAGTTTCACGACGCCCGGCGGGCCGTTCGTGATCCACCGCACCGACGACGGAAGATCGGTGGATGCAGCACGTCGAGGACGACCCACCGTTCACCTACCCCGAAGTCGGCGCGACCAAGGGGCCACTGCCGGAGGGGTATCACCGATTTCGGTTACGCCGACGGCTCGGCTACGGGAAGGAGTTGTTCGAGCATGCGGCAGCAGAGCTGCTGTCCTATCGAATGCAGAAGGGCGCGGGTGTCTTTCATTCCGCCGATACCCCGAGCGCCGAGCCAGGCACGCACCTGAGTGTTCGACTCGGACCGAAAACGGTGGGGATCGTCGCGCCGTGCCGCGTGGTCTACGTGCTGTGCGACCCGCTACCGAGCCCGCGCGACACCACACCGAACACGTTGCCGCGCCGCGGATTCGCCTACGGCACCCTGCCGGGCCACCCCGAGAGCGGCGAGGAACTCTTCGCCGTCGAATACGACCCGACCGACGACGCCGTATACGGCCTGGTTATCGCGTTCTCCCGCAACGCAGCCTGGTACGCACGCCTAGGCGGACCGCTGGTGAAGATGATCCAGCGGTACGTCGCGGGCAAGTACCTCGATGCGCTGCCGACGACGGGATAGCCGGCCGTCACTCACAGCAGGGCGGACAGTGTCTCTGCTTCGGCACGGAGTGCGGCCGCGTGTTCGGCCTGGCCGAGCCCGTCGTACTCGTCGGCCACGGTCCTTCGCTCGGCGATCGCGGTGCGCACGATCTGTTCGATGTCGGACTCCGACAGGTCGCGGCGACGGACCTCGGTGGACCCGACACCGACCGAGCTGTCCTCCACGGCCCCGGCGCGGTGCTCGGTGCCGTCCACCGCCTCCGCGTTGTCGATCGCGCCGAGCGCGGAGCGCAGCGCCGATATCGCCTGGCGGTCACGGGATTTCATGGCAGTGGTGAGCGCGGCGCGCATTCGGGCGCGCAGGGACACCGTTTCGGTCGACATGCGTACACCGTAAACAACGCAGGCCGCTCGATCGACCGGATTTCCCACCGCGTAGCCGACCACCGTGCAGCGGAGGGCGCTCAACTCGCCGAGAACGGCACCGAACCCACCGATACGACATGCTCCCGCTGATCTCCGCCGAGCCGGTGGGTCGCTGCCCCGACGAAGGGATGTGCGTGAACCGGAGCATGTCGTATCGGCGGGTTCGGGGTGGTCGCCCGACACGAGGGTTGTTGCGCCGGCTCGTGTCGCCTCGTGGGCTCGGGTGCTGCCAGCGCGTGGGCGTGCGCGGGCCGGCTCATGCCGCATTGGTGGGTTCGGGGTTGCTGCCCGACGCGAGGGTTGTTGGGCCGGCTCGTGTCGCTTCGTGGGTTCGGGTGCTGCCAGCGCGAGGGCGCGTGCGGGCCGGCTCATGCCGCATTGGTGGGTTCGGGGTTGCTGCCCGACGCGAGGGTTGTTGGGCCGGCTCGTGTCGCTTCGTGGGTTCGGGTGCTGCCAGCGCGAGGGCGCGTGCGGGCCGTCTCATGCCACTTCGGTGGGTTCGGGGTGTCGCCCGACGCGAGGGTGTGTTCAGGCTTGTGTTCGAGTCTTCATCCGTGGTGTGGCCCGGAGGGGGCGAGCAAAGGCCGAGTCAGCTGTCAGAGCTGAGAGCTGGGGGCGTGAAAACCGCGCAGTCTCGCGGTTGAGGGGTACTGGCATACCCGCAGGCGCCGGGGAAGACCGGGCGAGTTCGGGTAAGTCAACCGGTGCCGAAAACACCGGCGAACAAAGAAAGAAAGGGCGACCCGCTCCCTTTCCACCTTCATTATATAGCGCGAACACGGCTTGCGGGAAGGCCGGGGGTTGGGCGCATAATCGCTGGCCTGAGCCGAAAATCGGCTGATCGAGGGCAGGAACTCGCGTGCGTCGACGGGGTCGTCGAGTCAGGGGAAATGAGGGGCAGATGGCAACCCGAGGATACGAAGACGAATTACGCGCCGAACGGGATTATGTGGCGGGGTTGTACACACGACTCGATGCGGAGCGCGCACGGGTGAAGGGCAACTACAGCGCGGCATTGCGCGGCCGCGGCGAGACACTCGTCGACCGGGATGTCGAGGTGCGCGCGCTGGCGCGGGAGAGCAAGCGGCTGGACGTGGCCGACGACGGGCTGTGTTTCGGGCGCCTCGACGCCGTTTCGGGCGAACGCTCTTACATCGGCCGGATCGGGATCTTCGACGAACAGAACGAATTCGAGCCGCTGCTGTTGGATTGGCGCGCACCCGCGGCGCGCGCGTTCTACGTCGCCACCGCGGCGAACCCGGAGAATATGCGCCGCCGCAGACAGTTTCACACCAAAGGTCGGCGCGTTGTCGACTTCACCGACGAGGTGCTCGGCCGACCCGGTGCCGACCAGCGCGACGAGGGTGGTGACGCCGCGCTGTTGGCGGCGGTGAACGCACCGCGCGGCGACGGCATGGCCGACATCGTGGCCACGATCCAGGCCGAACAGGACGAGATCATCCGCCTCGACCATTCGGGCGTACTGGTGATCGAGGGCGGCCCCGGCACGGGGAAGACCGTGGTGGCGCTGCACCGCGTCGCGTATCTGCTCTACACCCAGCGCGAGCGGATGGAGCGCCACGGCGTGTTGGTGGTCGGACCCAATCCGGCGTTCCTGAACCACATCGGCCGCGTGCTGCCCTCGCTCGGCGAAGCCAACGTGGTGTTCATGACCACCGGCGACTTGGTGCCGGGACTGAGTGTCACCGCCGAGGATTCACCGGAAGCGGCCCGGGTCAAGGGTTCACGCAAGATTCTGGACACCCTCGCCGCGGCGATCGCGGACCGGCAGCGACTTCCGGAGCAGCCGATTCCGATCGAACTGTCGGATGTCACGGTGCGTATCGACGCCGAGACCGTGCAGTGGGCGCGCCAGGAGGCGCGCGAGAGCGGATTGCCGCACAACGAGGCGCGACCGGCGTTCACCGACATCATCACCTGGGTGCTCACCGAACGCGCCATCGCTCGAATCGGTCGAGGATGGCTGACGAGGAAGGACCGCGACGCGTGGGAAGACATGCGCGGCGACCTGCTCACCGAGCTCGCCGAAACCGAGGCCTTCGGTGCGGCGCTCGATGCGCTGTGGCCGATCATGACCCCGGAAACCCTGCTCACGCAGCTGTATTCGTCGCACGAGCGGTTGGCCGCCGCGGGCGCCGACGTGGCGCTGTATCGCGCCGACGGTGCAGCGTGGACGGTGTCGGATGTGCCGCTGCTCGATGAATTGGTCGACCTGCTCGGTGCCGATAAGCCCGCCGACAACAGCACCGAACAGGAGCAACGCGCCGAGGCCGAATACGCCGCGGGGGTGCTCGACATCATGGTCGACCGCACGGACATGATGGACGACGAGGATCACCTGTTCGCCAAGGACCTGCTCTACGCCGAAGACCTCGCCGACCGCTTTCTCGAGCGCGACACCAGGGAGCTCGCCGAACGTGCTGCGGCGGACCGGGATTGGACCTACCGCCACATCGTGGTCGACGAGGCGCAGGAATTGTCGGAGATGGACTGGCGGGTGCTGATGCGGCGTTGTCCCGGCCGCTCCTTCACGGTGGTGGGCGATGTGGCGCAGCGCAGGTCGGCGGCCGGTGCGCGGTCGTGGGACACGATGCTGGAGCCGTACGTTCCTGGGCGATGGGCCTACCGATCGCTGACGGTGAACTATCGCACCCCCGCGGAGATCATGGCGATCGCCGCGACCTTACTCGCCGAGTTCGCGCCCGGTGTCCAGCCACCGGAGTCGGTGCGCGCGTGCGGCGTATCACCCTGGGCACGACAGGTTACCGATGAGGAATTACCTGGCGCCATCGAGCAATTCGTGCACGAGGAGGCCGATCGTCCTGGCACGAGCATCGTGATCGGGCCACCGGGCGTGCCCGGCACGGTGGCGGCCTCGCGCACGAAGGGATTGGAATTCGACGCCGTCCTCGTCGTGGACCCCGAACGGATTCTCGCCGAAGGCGACCGCGGCGCCGCCGAACTCTATGTCGCGCTCACCCGCGCCACCCAACGTCTCGGCGTCTTGCATCGAAACCCCTTGCCACGAGCGCTGACCGGACTCGCCGCGAGCGGAGGAGATCACCCTCGATCGCAGGCGAAGTAACCACGTCGAGCGGTAGCAGTTGCTCGGCGCAGCGTGCGCGATGACGCAATCTCACACGCGCGGATCGGCGGCCGAACTCTTGGCGGGCCCCC
This sequence comes from Nocardia callitridis, assembly GCF_039543305.1. NCBI lineage: Bacteria > Bacillati > Actinomycetota > Actinomycetes > Mycobacteriales > Nocardiaceae > Nocardia > Nocardia callitridis. Next base: position 1,870,807 of record NZ_BAABJM010000002.1, read on the forward strand.
CGCAGCACACATCGCCGCACCGTCGCACACCGAATTCGGTCTTGGGGCGCGGCCGCAGCAGTGGCAGGTAAGGCACCGCGTGATCAAAAGCGGTTCGTGGCACCCGTCACCAAATCGGTTGCGGCTCAACCGAAGAACCGCCGCCGAAGGCGAGCCGTGCCGTGGTGATACTCGGTTCGGCACGCCACCGGGGTCGCGTCGTCGAAGGTCATGGCCAAGCGGTCGATTGTCGCGGTCAGTATCGCGCGGCGCGGCAGGCCGAGTGTCGCGAGTTCCGCGGCGAGGGGGTGGGCACCAAGCCGGAGGGTCGCGCCGCCGAGGCGGGCGCGCATCGCCGCGGGTTCCATGTGCCACGGGGTGCGGCGGGTACGGCCGTCGAGGTGGGAGTAGGCATCGAAAGTCGAAGTGGCACTGCGTCTGGCCGGAATAGGGAGGCCGCGGCAGGCGGTCAGTTCGGCAATCAACGCACCGTCTTGGTGTAGTTCGCCCCTGCGGGTCCCACCCTGGTGCTCGACGGCGAAATCGGCGAGTTCCTTGGGGAATCCCCAGATTCCACGCCCGGCCGCGAGGGTGAATTCGCCGTCGACCGGCAGGCGGTGGATGAAGACGCCGGATCGGCCGGTGAGCAGGGCGCGGAGGTCTCCGGTGGGCGGGGCGGCGGCGTGGGCGACCATGAACGACACCCCGAACTCGTGATACGGGCCGAGGTCACCGTCGACGTACTGGACGAACACCAGGGTGCAGACCGCCTTGTCGCCGGACACGCGCAGCACCCGCAGTCCCGAATAGTCGATGAGTCGCTGGGTCGCGGCGGCCGGAACGAGATAGGTGGCCAGGAACGCGTGTGCCAACCGGATACGCACCGGCATCCGCACTTGCCGACCGAGAACAGTGTGGGTGCTCACCAGCACACCTTCCTGTGAACGGGCGGGGAACAAACACCGCTTCACCTACTAGAATAGGTGTCAGTATATCGAGTCAAAGGACTGCCAATAGCATTTTTACTGATGTGAACGCGTTGCAGAACCTGGCTGCATCAAAGGACCCGCCGCCGCGCGTAACCGCGCCTCGAGACCGTCCATCACGCACAGCAGACCGAAATCGAAGGCCATCGCTCGCGCGGTATTCGAATCGGTCTGGGCGGATACGTGGTAGTCCTCGCGCAGATCGGGGTAATCCGCGGCGACCACGTCCACCAGCCGACCCAGACTCTCGGTATCTATCTCCTCACCGTGGCTCATGTTGTCCCACGCGGTCTCGGGCAGAACCTGACCCAGCACGAAGCACACCACCGTGCCGGTCGCCAGGTAGATGTCGATGCCGTCGAACCCGGCCGCCACGCAGGCGCGGCGCAAACCATCGTTGAGCCGCAGCGAATTCGGGCCGATGCTCGGCGCCCGACCGATCAGCGTCGGTGCCCACGGGTGCGCGCGCATCAGCGCCCTGAGCTCGTAGGCGTAGGTCGTGAGCACCTCGCGCCAGGACGTCTGGCCGAGTTCGCGCAGATGCAGCATCCCCCAGAATTCGTCCAGCGCGAGCTCGAGCAGTTCATCCTTGTTCGCCACATACCAGTACACACTGGTGGCCCCCGCCCCCAGCTTGGCGCCGAGTTTGCGCATGGTCAGGGCTTCGAGGCCCTCCGCGTCCAGGATCTCCACCGCGCCGGTGACGATCTGCTCGCGGCGCAATCCCGAGTTCTTGGGTTGACGCGGTTCGCGGGTCCATACCGAGGAGATCTGGATGCTCATGGGCTGATTCTATAACCACTCGCACAACGTTCGAGTTTATCGTACATTGTGCGAGTGGAATCGAACATTGTGCGAGACCCCCGTCGCTGGTGGATTCTCGGAGTCCTGTGCCTGTCCCTGCTGGTGCTGATGATCGACGGCACCGTCCTCAATCTCGCCATCCCGTCGCTGATCACAGACTTGAACGCCACCCCATCCGATGTCCAATGGATTTTGGACGCCTACGTGCTGGTGTTCGCGGGACTACTGCTCACCGCGGGCAGCCTCTCGGACCGATTCGGCCGACGCCGCATGCTGATCGTCGGGCTCGCGCTGTTCGGGGCCGCCTCCGCGGTCGCGACACTGGCCACCGAGCCGTGGCAACTCATTGCCGCACGAGCGGCCATGGGCGTCGGCGGATCGGTACTGATGCCCTCGACACTGTCGATCCTGATGACCACCTTCGCCGACGACGAACGACGCAAGGCCATGGCCGGCTGGAGCACCGTCTCGATGGTCGGCGTCATCGCCGGGCCGACGGTGGGTGGGTTTCTGCTGCAACATTATTGGTGGGGATCGGTGTTCCTGTTGAACATCCCGGTCGCGGCGGTCGCGATCGTCGCCGCGCTGGTCTTGATGCCCGAAAGCCACGGCGAACAGCGTCCGGTCGACCTGGTCGGCGTGCTGCTTTCCATCGTCGCGCTGGTCTCGACCGTCTACGTGATCATCGAACGCGAAGGCAACCTCGGCATGATCGCGCTGGCGATCCTCGCCGCCGTCGGTTTCGTGCTGTGGGAGCGTCGATCCGAGCATCCGATGCTGCCGCTCCAGGTCTTCAACAATCGCGACTTCACCGGCACCTGCCTCACCCTGCTGCTCATGGTGTTCGGGATGGGCGCCATCATGCTGATGCTCACCCAGTACCTGCAATTCGTGCTCGACTACGGGCCGATGAAGGCGGGTCTGGCGCTGCTGCCCTACGCATTGGCCGCCGTCGTGTTCAACGGCCTCGGCGCGACTCTCGGCAAGAAACTCAGCAACAAGACGCTGATCGTTTCCGGGCTCGTGGTCTGCGGTGTCGCCTTCTCGATTCTCGCGCTCGGCGACGGCTACCTCTGGGTGCTGGTCAGCATGCTGGTGATGGGAATCGGTGGCGGGCTCGCCGGTCCCGCCGCCTACGCCTTGATCATGAACGCCATCCCGGTGCAGCACGCCGGCGTCGGCTCGGCCATGAACGACACCCTGCAACAAGTGGGAATGGCGATCAGCATCGCACTGCTCGGCAGCGTCTTGGCCGACGTCTTCACCGCCAATATGCCCGAGGACGCTCCCGAGGCAGCGCGCGAATCCGTCGGCGCCGCTTTCCAACTCGGCCTCACCGATGCGGCGAATACCGCCTTCACCGCTGCCATGTCCACCACTTCATGGATCAGCGCGGGCTTCAGCTTCGCGGCGGCACTGCTCGGAGCGGCACTGCTGCGCACCAAACCCGCACCCGCACAGTCTCCCTCGGATTCGGAGGCGGTACCCACGGCGTGACGCGTGGGCCGGATTCGCCATGCTGAGTTCACGGCACCACGCGGACACGAAATCTGGACACCGCGGACCCGACAGCGAACGGGTGTATCCCTGAAATGCCGCGACATCGACTGGGAGCACGCAACCGAGACACCAGGAGGCGTTGAAACGCGTGTCGCTGTGTCCGCCGTGTCGAATGCGTACCCGCGCACCTCACACCGCAGGTACGCGGGCGCGTGTGCGCAGATGAATTCCCAGCCCAGCGATGGGAATACGAAGTGGCTCGCGCTGAGATCCGAACGACGGCAACCGCATTCATGCCGGGTGGCACGGCGTTGAGGTCACGGAACGAACAGGGTTCCGCAGCGAAACCGCACGCGCCGGGATGCTGCGCCAAAATATTCCGCCGGAGAGTTGCGCAGCGGCTCCGATCGCGTTCCTCGACGGCCGGAAACTCGGCGACGAAGGGGCAGCAATGCGCCGCCTGAGGACATCCGCCCAGTGACTCGAGGAGCACGGCGAATGTGCCCCGCACCGGACCGGCCCGACGAGGAGACATAGATGCGATAATCCCCCGGTGAACGTGACCATCAGGGCGCGGAACGCAGCCGACCTCCCCGCGTGCGCCACCGCACTGCGCTCGGTACACGAGGCCGACGGGTACCCGGCGGTGTGGCCCGCCGCCCCCGAATCCTGGCTCACCCCAACAACACTCCTTGAAGCAATGGTCGCCGAGGTGGCGGGAGCCGTGGTCGGTCAGGTCTGCGTCGCCGACGGCGAGGTGCCCGCCGTGGTCCGCGCGCGACTACCGGAATCCACCTTCATCTCGGTAACCCGCCTGTTCGTCATCCCCGCACTGCGCGGCCACGGAGTCGGGCATCGACTACTCGAAGCCGCCGTCACCGCGGCGGGGCACCGAGGACGCAGAGCGGTGCTCGATGTCGAAACCGGCGGCCGGGCAGCGGTAACCCTGTACGAACGCGAAGGATGGACACGGGTACACAGCGGCCCCGGCGACTGGATCACCCACGACGGCCGCCTGGCCTGGCTACACCACTATGTGAGCCCGGCGTGCGATCACCGTTGGCGCTCCACCCGAGGTTGACGCCTGCCGCCGTGTCGGCGATGCGGGTGAGTTGGTCGCCGCCGGTGACACCGCAGGCGTGTCCACGTGGATGATCGCGGAGCCACTCGGCGATCTCTGCCGCGCGCTCGGCGGCAGCGGCAACCGGCGAACACCTGCTCGCTCGCGAGGGAAATTCGCCGGTCAAGCGCGGGGGTGGGCCTGATCGTGGACCTTTTTGAGGCGGTCTATCGAGACGTGGGTGTAGAGCTGGGTGGTGGCCATGCTGGCGTGGCCGAGTAGTTCCTGCACTACGCGTAGGTCGGCGCCGCCCTCCAACAGGTGGGTCGCGGCGGTGTGGCGCAGGCCGTGTGGGCCGATGTCGGGGGCGCCGGGGATCGCGGAAACCACCTCGTGGACAACGGTTCTGGCCTGACGTTGATCCAGTCGCTTGCCGCGCCGACCGAGCAGCAGCGCGCGGCCGGACGCGGCGGCGGCGAAGGCCGGTCGGCCATGTCTGAGCCAATGACCGATCGCCTCGTCGGCAGGAACACCGAACGGTACGGCGCGCTCCTTATTCCCCTTGCCGATCACGCGGACCACGCGACGTCCTCGATCGACATCCTCGATGTCGAGACCACACAGCTCGGCGACCCGAATCCCGGTCGAATACAGCAATTCGACGATCAATCGATCGCGCAACGCCATCGGATCGTGCTGGGCGGCACCTGATTGCGCGGCGTCCATCGCGCCCAATGCCTGCTGCTTGCCGAGGACCGCGGGCAGCGTCCGATGTGACTTGGCCGAACCAAGGCGTAGGCCGGGGTCGGTGGATAGTCGGCCGGTCGCGGTGAGCCACGCGGTGAAAGTACGCGCCGAGGACGCCCGCCGCGCCATCGTCGTGCGCGCCGCACCCTTCGCGGACAGGTCAGCCAGCCACGACCGCAGCAACAGCAGATCGAGTTCGCCGACCGCCGAATCGCTCGATCGCTGGTACAGGTGCGCCAAAAGCGATCGGGCATCCCCGAGATAGGCACGCACCGTGTGCGAGGAACGATTGCGCCCGAGAAGGAGATGCCTGCCGTATTCCGTCAGCAGCGCTTCCAAATCATCGGGTAGTTCGTGCATCGCTCTACCGTTGCCACTGTGACCCGTAATGGCAAGCCCCCGCGCCGATTCGGCTACATCACAACCCAAAACCCGGGCGTGTCGGAATTCGCGACACGCCACGAAATCGATAGGCGGGCAGACTTGCTCGGATTGCCGAACCATTTGCCGCATCGCGCGCACGGCGATAACCAGCGCGTGCTCGCGTCCGCCAAGACCCCAACACCGCAGGCAGCGGCGGTAGCGGTCGCGTCAAGCGCGCCAGAATCCGGCTGCGCGGATTTGGCTGAGCAGAGCCATGATTCACCGAGCGATCGGGTCACGTGGGGCGAGCCGAACGAGGCAGCCAGCACGAACACCCTTCGAATCAACGGTGGACGGTCTCCGACCGCACCGCGCACGCACGCGTCGTCTACACGCTACAACTCGGCCGGGAACCTCACTCAGCACCACCGCTCCACAGCCAGAGCCGCCGCGACTCGACAGCTTCCGCCACCGCAACGAGACTCGTGCATCGCCTGTGGTCAGCCGCGCTGACGATCGTTGCCTCGCTACAACTCGGCCGGGAACCTCACTCAGCACCGCCACCCCACAGCCAGAGCCGCCGCGACTCGACAGCTTCCGCCACCGCAACGAGACTCGTGCATCGGCTGTGGTCAGCCGTGCTGACGGTGGTTGCCTCGATACAGCTCGGCCGCGATCCGTACGAACGAGCCGATCAGGGGTGATGGGCGGTGTGCCGACCAGGCGAGGATGAGGATGCTCGGTGGTCGGTCGGTGACAGGGATGGTGACCAGTCCGGCGGGTGTCAGCTGGTCCAAGGGGGCGAGTGCTGACATTCCGTTCCACAGCACGGCCTGCAAACATTCCTGGATGGTGCGCAGCGCGGGTCCATGGTCGGGCGCGGTGGTCGATCCGGTCCAATAGGCGCGCCAGATTCGATCGGTGTCCGGCGGTAGCCGCACCCAGCGCCGGTCCGACAAATCGGCCAGGTGTACCGAATCCTGACCCGCCAGTGGATCGTCCTCGCGGACAACCAGTCCGACCGGTTCGGTATGCAGGACGTGGGTGCGTAGTCCGGTGGCCTCGAACGGTAGCCGCGTCAGCGCGACATCGACGAGTCCGGCGCGCAGACCTGCGCTGGGATCGCCCAGGTCCGCCTCGTGAATGCGCACCGACACGGTCGGGTGGCGTTCCCGAAACGCGGCGGCGATCCGTCCGCCAACGAGCTCCACGGTGTCGGCCAACGATCCGACGGTCAGGGTGGCATCGCCCGCCGAGGAGCGCACGCGCGTCTCGAGCCGATCGGCCTGCTCGAGCAGTGACCGCGCGTCCGCGTAGAGGACGGTGCCCGCTTCGGTGAGCTCGACGCCACTCGGCGTCCTGGCGAACAGGGCGACGCCGAGGTCGGCTTCGAGGCGCTGCACGGCTCTACTCAGTGGTGGCTGGGTCATGCGGAGCCGAGCGGCCGCCCTGCCGATATGCCTTTCCTCGGCTACGGCGACGAAGTACCGCAGTCCACGTAGGTCCACCGGCAACACCATACCTATCCGGTATCGCGTGCACCCCAAAGGTGTTGGCCGCTCGGCTGGGTCGTCACGAGGATCGAAGTGCTAGCCCACGAGGAAAGGAACAGCACGATGAGCGATCTGGACCTGCGGATCGGCGCCTTCCGCTATGACACGACCGAGGCGCTTTTCGACGGCTCGGTGACGGTGTCCGGCGCCCGCAGCACCACGATGACGACCGCGACGACCCTGCCCGAGATCTTCCAACGCGTCGCGGACGCCGAGGTGCCCGTATCGGAATTCGGACTCACCTTCCTGCTGCGGGCACTCGATCAGGGTGTGCCGCTGGTGGCCGTACCGGTCTTCCCGGTGCGGATGTTTCGGCACTCGGCGATCTTCGTCAACACCGGTAGTGGCATCACCGGGCCCGCCGACCTGGTGGGCAAGACGATCGGCGAATTCGGCGTCTACGGCCAAGATCCCGGAGTCTGGAACAAGGGCATTCTCGCCGACGAGTACGGCTTCCGCCCCGAACGCAACCGCTGGGTGATCGGCGGACTGGAACATCCCGCGCCGCCGTTCACCTTCACCAGCCATCCCCATCCCGATGGCGTCGACATCACCGCCGCGCCGGAGGGCACAACACTGTCGGACCTGCTCGATTCCGGCGCGATCGACGCGCTTTTCACCGCCAACGCACCACAGCGGTTCCTCGACGGCGCACCGCACATCACCCGACTCTTCCCCGACTACGAACCCCTCGAACGCGATTACTACCGGCGAACGGGAATTTTCCCGATCATGCACACGGTCGTGGCACATCGAGACCTGTTCGACCGCGAACCGTGGCTCACTCGCGCGCTCTACACTGCATTCTTGGACGCCAAACAGGCTGGTGCCCAACGTTATCGACGGTTTCGCCAGCTCTATCAAGCACCACTGATGGTGCCGTGGATCAACGCGCTGATCGAGGAGAACGACCGCCTGCTCGGCGCGGACTGGTGGCCCTACGGTATCTCCGCGAACCGCACGGCACTGGACACCTTCCTGCGCTACCACTACGAACAGGGCCTGTCCGCGCGCCGATGGACCATCGAGGAAGTCTTTGCCCCCGAACTCCTCGACACCTAGGCACCCACCCGCCGCACCCCGACCCCGCGTCGTGTCGTGGCATTGCTGCGCAGCGCAGCAATACCGCCCAGCACAGCACTACTGCCCGACACAGCACTACTGCCCAGCACAGCATTGCTGCCCAGCACAGCATTGCTACCCGGCACAGCGTTGCTGCCCGGCACAGCATTGCCGCCCAATACAGCATTACTGCCCAACACAGCATTGCTGCGCAGCGTGCATTGGGCGCGGCGGCGGAGCAGTTGTGCGGCCTCGGAGTTGTTGGGCACCACCGCAACTGGTCCGGCACTCACCGCGCAGTCCGGCGGTGGCACAGCGCCAGTGCGGTCGGCGGCGGGTGGATCTCTCGGCGATCTTCGTTCCAGTTGCCGCACCGCAGGATTCGCAACGGCCGAGAACATGCTTCGGTCCGGTGAATTGCCTCCCTCCCGGTAGCCCTTGACTCTCGGCAGTTCTGATCGACACGCATAACGCTCCGGCATTGGTCGACGACCCCGAGTGGTGAGTGGCGAGATGTGGTCGGCATCGAACTACTCGATCACCATTCCGACGGGGCACGCGCCCGCCCAACACCTTCCAACATCGGTCGGGATGTTTCCCGAACGAGTTGGCGCGTGGACTTCCTCAACGCCGGACGGCGATTCGGTGCCAGCCGTTGTCGTCTACGCCGACCATGCCCGCCAGTTCGAGAGCGGGGAGTATCGCGCGAATCGCCGGCAGCGGTAGCTCGCTGTGGCGGGCGAGCTCGCCGGGGGTACGGCTACCGACCTTGGGCAAGGCGGCGTAGACCACTGCCTCGTCGCCGGACAGGGCATCGGAGGGGGACGCGGTAGCACCCATCGAACCTGGCAGCGACAGACGCAACGGGCCCGCCTCGTCGATCACCTCTTCCGCACGCGTGACCAGGATCGCCTCACCTTCACGGATCATTCGATGGCACCCCACCGACGCGGCGGAGGTGGCGGGACCTGGCACGGCGAGTGTGGGGCGACCAAGTCTTCGTGCCCACTTCACCGTATTGCGCGCACCGCTGCGCATTCCCGCCTCCACGACGAGCACACCGTCGGCGAGTGCGGCCACCAGCCGGTTTCGAGCGAGGAAGCGGTGCTTGTGTGCGGGGGCGCCCGGCGGGTATTCGCTCACCACCACACCGGATTCGGCGATCCTCGCCAGTAACCGTTCGTGCTGCGCCGGATAGGGACGGTCGACGCCACAGGCCAGCACGGCGATCGTCGCGCCGCCCGCCGCGAGCGCCGCGCGATGCGCCGCGCCGTCGATGCCGAACGCGGCGCCCGACACGATCGTCCACCCGCGCGCGGCCAAGTCACCCACCATGTCCTCGGTGACGCGGTCGCCGTACCCGGTGCTCGCCCGTGCGCCGACCACCGCGAGTGCCTGCGTACTCGATTCGAGTAGCGATCCGGTGCCCCTGGCCCACAACACCAGCGGCGGCGCGCCATCCCGGTCACGTTCGGCATCGAGCTGGCGCAATCCGAGCAGGCGCCATGCGGGCCACTCCGGGTCGTCCGGGGTGATCACGCGGCCACCCAATCGATCCATCAGCTCGAGATCTTGTGCTGCCGAATCGATTCCGCGGCGTCGCTCGGTAGCTCCGCGCAGTGACTGCGGAAGTTCACATTCTCGGACGGCCCGCGCCGCTTCCAGAACGCCCACCGAATCGATCAATGCCGACAACGCGGCACACGGCCCTTCCACCACGCGGGACAGATACACCCACGCCAACCGGCGCTCCTGCGCCTCGGAAGGTGCCGCCGAAATCCGCTGCCGATCACCGGTTCCCGACCACAACCGGGCACCGCCGACTTCCGGTTGCTCGAGCTGGTCCCCCGAACCACCTCTCGAACTTCCCCAACCGACGTGGTCGAGGTCGATCGCGTCCAGATCGACCGGCTCCGAATCGGCGCGCGCCGCAAATGGCCCTGTACGCCGCGACGGCACCGCGAGTAATCCGGATGCCGAGATCTCGGAGCGGTCCGACTCGGAGCACTCCGAATGCGCGATATTCTCTTGCGCACCAACCATTTTCGCGTCCTCCTTCCGTGACGACTCGGCGTTGGGTCCCCTCCGATCCGCGGCTTCCGACGCCGATCCCACCAACAGCGCGACCTCCGTCCCCGCACGCCGCAACCCCGAGCCCGTCGAATCCTCACCCCCGACCCCCGACGCCTTAGATCCACGCGATACCGACCGGGCACCAACGGATTCCGTCGTCTCCGGCGGACTCTCCGCCGCCCGCGCGCGGTCGGCACTCATTGCCCACCTCGCTGCCGAAAGTTCAGGGCGGCAAGCACATCCTGGGTGGCGGGCTGGTCGGCGCCGCGCAGATCACAGATTGTCCAGGCAACGCGGATCGCACGGTCGGCTGCGCGCGCCGACATTCTGCCCAGCCGCAGCGCGGTCTCGACCGGTGCGACCGTCTCGGCGGGTAGCCGAAAGCGTTGCCGCAGAATATGGCCGGGCACTTCGGCGTTGGTGAGCCAGCCGAACTCCTTCCAGCGTTGCGCCGCCGCCTGCCTGGCCACGATCACGCGCGCACGCACCACCGCGCTGCTTTCGGATTGTTCGGCGCCGAACCCCGCGCCCGCCTGTCCGTGCATCCGCACCCAGATATCGATTCTGTCCATCAGTGGCCCCGACAGCTTGCCGAGGTAGCGACGGCGAGCCAGCGGCGCGCAGATGCAATCGACGTCGCGCGCCGGAGCACACGGGCACGGATTCGCGGCGAGGATGAGTTGAAAGCGGGCGGGATACCGCGCGACACCGTCGCGTCTCGCGATGCGAACCTCACCTTCCTCCAACGGAGTACGCATCGCCTCCAGCACCTTGGTGCCCAGCTCGGCGCATTCATCCAGGAAGAGAACGCCGCGGTGCGCCCTGCTGACGGCACCGGGACGGGCCGTGCCGGAACCGCCCCCGATCATCGCCGTCGCGGAGGTCGAGTGATGCGGAGCGACAAAGGGCGCGGTGGTGATCAGCGGCTGATCGTCCGACAAGGTGCCCGCCATCGAATGCACGGCGGTCACCTCGAGCGATTCGGACTCCGACAACGGCGGCAGCAAGCCGGGAAGTCGTTGCGCGAGCATGGTTTTCCCGATCCCGGGCGGGCCGGTCAGCAACAGGTGATGCCCGCCGGCGGCGGCTACCTCCAGTGCCCAGCGCGCCTCCTCCTGGCCGACGACCTCGCTCAGGTCACCACACGCTGCCTCGGAGTCGATCGGCACGCCGCTGGACCGCGAGAGCTCACCTTCCCCGCGCAGCCAGGCGATGAGCATGCGCAGGCTGCCCGCGCCGAGCACGTCGATACCGTCGACAAGACCGGCTTCGGACAGCGAGGCCTCCGGTACCACGACGGCCGACCAGCCCGCATTGCGCGCCGCGATCACCGCGGGCAATACCCCGCGCACCCGCCGCACCCTGCCGTCCAACGAAAGCTCGCCGAGCAGAACGGTTTTCGCCAGCTTCTCCGAGGGCACCGCGCCGGCGGCGTCCAGCACCGACGCCGCGAGGGCGAGGTCGTAGACGCTGCCCACCTTCGGTAGGGTCGCGGGCGAGAGTGCGAGAACGACCCTGCCGTCGGGCCATTTCTCCCCGGTGTTCGCCACCGCCGAGCGCACGCGGTCGCGCGATTCCTGCAATGCCGTATCGGGGAGACCGACCAGATGCACCGAGGGCAGTCCCTGGCCGATGTCGGCCTCGATCTCGACCAGCAGCCCGTCTACCCCGGTAACGGCCACCGAATGCGCATGCCCGAGCACCATTCAGAACACCGCCGGAAGGTGTTCGATGCGTGGCTGTTGCCCGTGCGGCATCAGGATCGACACCACATCGAACCGGATCCGCCGCCACGGCCCTTCCTGCTGAGCCAGCCACAGCAACGCCAAGCGGCGGATGCGCTGCTGCTTGGTGAAGGTGACCGCCTCGGCCGGAGTGCCGAAACCGAGCCCTGAACGGGTCTTCACCTCGACGAAGGCGGTGACGTGATCGTTCTGGACGATCAGGTCGAGTTCGCCGTAACGGCACCGCCAATTGCGGCCGACGACGTTCATCCCCGCCGCTTCCAGAAATTGCGCCGCGAGTTGTTCGCCGCGGGCGCCGAGCGCTTGTTTGTCATTCACCTCGCCAGATTGCCGACCAGCGACCTCAACTCAGACGCGACGACCTGGGCGAATACAAAACCTGTGGACAAACGAAAGCTGTGGACAAACGCGCACGTCGCCCGGGTCTCACTCGGGCAGGCGCAGGTCCGGCTTCTCGAGTTCCTCCACGTTCACGTCCTTGAAGGTGATCACCCGCACGTGCTTGACGAACCGCGCGGGGCGGTACATATCCCACACCCACGCATCGCTCATCCGCACCTCGAAGTACACCTCACCGTCGGCGTTCTGCGGGCGCAGCTCCACGGAGTTGGCCAGGTAGAAGCGGCGCTCGGTCTCCACCACGTACGAGAATTGACCGACGATGTCCTTGTACTCGCGATACAGCGAGAGCTCCATCTCGGTTTCGTACTTCTCGAGGTCCTCGGCACTCATCGGGTGGGACGTCCTCCTTCTCGCCGCACTGCGTCGTGTGCTGACATCATCGCGCATGGCCGAGGTCGGCAGCCACTCGGCTACCCGTCCACTCGGCCCCCGGAAAATCCACGCTGGACTCTTCGGTCGGTACTTCGTCGAATTCCCCCGCGAGCACCGCGTCGGCGTCCTCGGCGACCGCGCTCACCGGCCGCAGTCCGGCCGCCTCGCGCACATTGCGCCAGGAACGCCGGTGCTCACTACTCGGCCCGAGCCGACGCAACGCGGCGGTGTGATCGGGCGTGTTGTAGCCCTTGTGCGCCGCGAAACCGTAGCCGGGAAACTTCGCGTCCAACTCGACCATCATGCGGTCCCTGGTCACCTTCGCCAGTATGCTCGCCGCCGCGATGCACGCCGCCGTCGCGTCGCCCCCGATCACCGGCAACGACGGCACCGGGATACCCGGTACGCGGAAACCGTCGGTGAGCACGTAACCCGGATCGGCACGCAATCCGGCGATCGCGCGCCGCATGCCCTCGATATTGGCGACATGGATGCCGATCGAGTCGATCTCCCAGGCGGGCACCACAATCACCTGCCACGCCAATGCGAGGCGGGTGATCACCGGGTAGAGCTCCTCACGCGCCGACTCGGTGAGCTTCTTCGAGTCGTCGAGACCGGCGAGCTTGTCGTACGCCTTGGGTGCGAGCAGACAGGCACCGACCACCAACGGACCCGCGCACGGTCCACGGCCCGCCTCATCGACCCCGGCGACGGGCCCCAGACCACTACGGATCAGCGCCGCCTCCAACGTGCGTAGGCCAGCGGCCTTGCGCATCACCACCCGCGGCGGCCAACCGGTGCGCTGCACCGCGAGGCCGCGCGCGGCGCGACTTTGCCCTGCTCGGCTCGACCCCGCTCGGGTCTGCTTCTGACGACCCTGCGCCACCTGAACTTGCCCCACCGTTCGATTATCTCGCCGACCGTGCCGGTCAGTTCGCCTGGGGCTGCTCGGACCGCACGGGACCGATCCTGCTCGGCGGCCAGATCTTGAATACGGCCTTGCCGCGCACGTTGTCGACCGGGACCGTGCCCTGGAGTTCATCGGAGATGTGGGCGCGCGAATCGGCGGAATTGTTGCGGTTGTCGCCCATCACCCACAGGTGCCCCTCGGGGACCTTCACGGCCTTGAATTCACGGCCGCCGCGCGGGCTGAACGGCTGGCCCGCCACATACGGCAGCGTGTAGCGCGCGTACGACTCGTCCAACGCCTTACCGTCGACCTTGATCCTGCCCTCGGTGTCACAGCACTCCACGGTCTGACCTCCGACCGCGATCACGCGCTTGACCAGGTCGTTCTCGTCCGGTGGTACGAGTCCGAAGAAGGAGAAGAAGTTCTGCACACCACGCTTGGTGGCGTTGTCGGAGCGAATCGACTGGTAGGCGGTGTTCCATGAGGGCGGACCGACGAAGACCACCACGTCGCCCGGCTCGGGGTCGCCCCAGTAGTAGCTCAGCTTCTCGACGTAGATGCGGTCGCCGGTGCACCCGGCACAACCGTGCAGCGTGGTTTCCATGGATTCCGAAGGAATCACGTACGGACGACCGATAAAGGTGACCATCAGCGCCGCGATCACGGCGGCGATCACGATGAGGATCGGTAGTTCCTGCCAGAACGGGCGTTGCTTCTTCTTCGTCTTGACTCGCCGACTACCCCGACGCTTTCCCGACTCCTCGTCGCCCGATTCGGACACCGACACCGACCCACTTTCGTCTGCCACGCGAACAGATTAGCCCGGCACCGTGACTACCGTCCGATGCCGGGCTATCGAAGAAAATCCTTCGGCGAGCTGACTCGCCGAACAACTAGCTCAGCGCTTTTCCTTGATCTTGGCGGCCTTGCCGCGCAGATCGCGCAGGTAGTACAGCTTGGCCCTGCGGACGTCACCGCGGGTCACGACATCGATGTGGTCGATGTTCGGGCTGTGCACCGGGAAGGTGCGCTCCACGCCGACACCGAAAGACACCTTGCGGACGGTGAACGTCTCGCGAATGCCACCACCCTGGCGCCGAATGACGACGCCCTTGAAGACCTGGACGCGCTCCTTGGAGCCTTCGATGACCTTCACGTGCACGTTCAGCGTGTCGCCGGGGCGGAAGTCGGGGACGTCGCTGCGCAGCGACTTCTCGTCGACGAAGTCGAGGGTGTTCATTTTCCATCCTTATGGGTTCGAACGAACAGAGGACCCTGGCGACACTGAACGTGCTCGACCGGTTCATGCTCCGAGTATTGGGGTCACGCCGAGCCGAACCACTCGGGGCAACCCGAGCATTGTGCCAGATCGGCGGGTCCGAAAAGAAATCGGCCCACCCGTCAGCCAGCAGACTACCCGCCCACCCGAGGAGGTCAGCGCCCGGATTCCGATTCCGACGGCCACCTAGGGTGCGCTCGCTGCGGCGCGGGCGGTGCGGGCAGCACCGTCCTGGTCAATTCCGCCTCGGCGGCGGTACGCACGTGCTCGGGATCGGGCTTGCCCGCGACCAGGTCCTGGACGAAGATCTTCGCGCGGATCACCGGCCGACGGTAGCGGCGTTCACGCACGATCGAGCGATACATCAGGCGCCGCCGTTTCGCGTATCGCCAGCGCGCCCACGGTGCACCCGGCCTGCTCAGCCGGAACGCGCCGACGAAAAGCAGCGGCAGGAAGAACATGCCGAACAGGCCGGTCCAGATCTTGCCCTTGGCGATCACGACCGCCGCCAAGGCGAGGTTGACCAGGGAGAACCCGACTACGAACAACTCGACATCGCGGCCGGGCGCGCTGCGGAAGTCGTTGATATCGAGCATCCACAACGGGTGAAAACCCAGGAGCAGCAGGCCGGTCACCGCGAGCGCGACGAACACCGCGTCGACCGAGGTGCGGCCCTGCTCTTCCCAGTACACATCGCGCAGGTAGAAGATCAGCGCGAACTCGTCGAGCACCAGTGCCGCGCCCACCCCGAAGGTGGCCGACAGCAAACCGGCGGTCGTCGTGCTCGCGGTCTCGAACACCGCCACCATGCCGAGGCCGGAGGCCAGAACAAGCACCACCCCGAAGACCATGTGGTGAATGTGCACCCCGCCGGGCCGCACATTGCCCGGCCACCATCGCACCTGCTTGCGAATCAGCCGCACGCTGAGGCGGATGAACAGGAACCCGACGATGAAGCCGAGCAGGAAGCACAGCAACGGCAGCCGTCCCTGCCCGATCACGTCGTCGTCGAGCCACCGCCGCACGGCCGCCTACCTCCCGCCCTCCAGGGTGGTTACTTCCCGAAACCGGCCCGCCGCAACGCATCCGCCATCGAGCCGGTGGGCGCGGGAGCGTTGCGGCGCTGATTGCCGCCGCCGCGCGCCTGCTGCGGCTTGCCCTGACCTTGGCCTTGCCCCTGCGGCTTGCCGCTGCCTTGTCGGCCACGACCGCCACCGCCGTCGCGCTGTTTGGCCTCGCCGCCCGTGCGGCGATCACCGCCGCCCTTGGCGGGGGCGCCCGGCTCGTCGTCCAAGCGCAAGGTCAGACCGATGCGCTGACGCGCCACATCGACCTCGAGCACCTTCACCTTCACCACATCGCCGGATTTCACGACTTCCCTCGGGTCCTTGACGAAGTTGTGCGACATCGCCGACACGTGCACCAGACCATCCTGGTGCACACCGACATCCACGAACGCGCCGAACGCGGCGACGTTCGTGACGACACCCTCCAGCACCATGCCCGGCTTCAGATCGGCGACCTTCTCGACGCCGGCGGCGAACTCGGCGGTCTTGAACTCCGGACGCGGGTCGCGACCCGGCTTGTCCAGTTCGGAGATGATGTCGGTAACGGTCGGTACACCGAAGCGCTCGTCCACGAAGTCGTCGGGCCGTAGCGAACGCAGAGTGGTGGTGTTGCCGATGATCTCCGCGACATCCTTACCGGTGGATTCCAGGATGCGCCGCACGACGGGGTAGGCCTCGGGGTGCACCGAGGAGGTGTCGAGCGGGTCGTCGCCACCGCGGATACGCAGGAAGCCCGCGCACTGTTCGAATGCCTTCGGCCCGAGCCTCGGGACCTCGCGCAGCGCGGTCCTGCTCCGGAAGGGGCCATTCTTGTCCCGATGCGCCACAATGCTTTCCGCGACCGAGCCGGCGATACCGGACACCCGCGACAGCAGCGGCACCGAGGCGGTGTTCACGTCGACACCGACGGCGTTCACCGCGTCCTCGACGACCGCGCCCAGCGACCGGGCGAGCAGGGTCTCGGACACGTCGTGCTGGTACTGGCCGACACCGATAGACTTCGGATCGATCTTCACCAATTCGGCCAACGGGTCCTGCAAACGTCGGGCGATGGAGACCGCCCCGCGCAACGACACGTCCATGTCGGGCAGTTCCTGGGTGGCATAGGCCGACGCCGAGTACACCGAGGCGCCCGCCTCGGAGACCACGATCTTGGTCGGCTTGTTCTCCGGAATTCGCGAGATCAGTTCCACGGCAAGGGCATCGGTCTCCCGTGAGGCGGTGCCGTTGCCGATGGCGATGAGGTCGACCTTGAACCGTGCGACCAGCGCGCCGAGCACGGCGAGCGACTTCTCGGTCTGACCCTGCGGCTTGTGCGGGTAGATGACCTCCGTGGCGACGGCCTTACCGGTGCCGTCGACCACGGCGACCTTCACGCCGGTCCGGTAGCCGGGGTCGAGGCCCATGGTGGTGCGGGTGCCAGCGGGTGCGGCAAGGAGCAGGTCGCGCAGGTTGGCCGCGAACACATCGACGGCATCCCGTTCGGCCGCCTGACGCAGCCGCATCCTGGTGTCGATACCAAGGCTCACTTGCAGTTTCGTGCGCCACGCCCAGCGCACCGTATCCAGCAGCCACTTGTCGGCGGCACGATTCTCATCGCGAATATCGAACCGTACGGCGATCCGACCCTCGAAGATCGAGCGCTGCCCCGGCTCCAGTTCCTCGGTATCCGGTTCCAATTGGAGACTGAGCACGTCCTCTTTCTCGCCGCGCAGCAGCGCGAGAATGCGGTGCGAGGGCAGCCGGTCGAACGGCTCGTTGAACTCGAAGTAGTCGGCGAACTTCGCGCCCGCCTCCTCCTTGCCCGCACGCACCGAGGACACGACCTGTCCGCGATTCCACATCAGCTCACGCAGCTCACCCACCAGATCGGCGTCCTCGGCGAAACGCTCGACCAGGATCGCGCGAGCGCCGTCGAGCTGTTCGGTGGAGTACTGGGCGGGGTCGGTGGACGGGTCACCGATCAACGCGTCGGCGACCGGTTCGTGCCCCGCCTCGCGGGCGATCTGCGCCTTGGTGCGCCGCTTCGGCTTGTAGGGCAGGTAGATGTCTTCCAGCCTGGCCTTGGTCTCGGCGAGCATGATCTGGCCGCGCAGCGCGTCGTCGAGTTTGCCCTGGCCGTCGATGGATTCGAGGATCGCGGCCCTGCGCTCGTCGAGTTCGCGCAGGTAATGCAGGCGCTCGTCGAGCTGACGCAGTTGCGCATCGTCGAGCCCGCCGGTGATCTCCTTGCGGTAGCGCGCGACGAACGGCACGGTGGAGCCGCCATCGAGTAGCTCGACGGCGGCGCGCACCTGACTCTCCCGCACCGCCAACTCGTCGGCGATGCGGCGGTTCACGCTGGCATGACCCGCGATATCGGAACGTCGGGTCGCGGGAGCACTCGTGGCTTCGGACGCGCGGGGCGCGTCGGTCACGGTATCGGCGGATTCCGCTTTCTCGGTGGACCCTGCGTTCTCGGTGGACTCTGCACTGGCGGTCTCGGGCGCTGTCGTCACGACCGCAGACACTACCGTCGTCCACCGACACGCGACTCGCGCCCAGGCAATGCCTCCGCACGCTCGGCTATCACTCCTGGTCAGGCTGATCGAGTAGCGCCACCGACAGCTCGCGCATCTCGGCCTTGCGTACCTTGCCGGTCACCGTCATCGGAAACTCCTCGACCACATGCACATAGCGGGGAATCTTGAAGTGCGCGAGCTTGCCGACACAGAACTCACGCAGCGTCGCCGCATCCAAAACCGCTGCGCCCGCGCGCATTCTGACCCACGCCATCAATTCCTCGCCGTACTTCGGGTCCGGCACGCCGATCACCTGCGCGTCCAGGATGTCGGGGTGGGTGTAGAGGAATTCCTCGATCTCCCTCGGATAGACGTTCTCGCCACCACGGATGACCATGTCCTTGATCCGTCCGGTGATCGCCACATAACCGTCCGCATCCATCACGCCGATATCGCCGGTGTGCATCCAGCGGGCGGCGTCGATCGCCGCCGCGGTCTTGTCCTCGTCACGCCAGTAGCCGAGCATCACCGAGTAGCCGCGGGTGCACAGCTCGCCCGGTTCACCGCGCGGGACGGTGAGTCCCGTTGCCGGATCGACGATCTCGATCTCCAGGTGCGGGCCGACCCGGCCCACGGTCGCGGTGCGGTGTTCGATGTCGTCGTCGCGCCGGGTCTGGATCGACACCGGGGAGGTTTCGGTCATTCCGTAACAGATGCACACCTCGTCCATGCCGAGCCGGTCGATCACCCGCTTCATGACCTCCACCGGACACGGCGAACCCGCCATGATGCCGGTGCGCAGTGAGCTGAGATCGGCTGGCGTGTCCCCCGATTCGAGGAACGCGTCCAGGTCGCTGAGCATCTCGATGAACATCGTCGGCACGCCGTAGAGCGAGGTGCAGCGTTCGGCGGCGACAGCCTCGAGGGTCTTGCGCGGATCGAACGAGGGCGCGGGAATCACCACCGCCGCACCGTGGGTGGTACTCGCGAGGTTGCCCATCACCATGCCGAAGCAATGATAGAACGGCGGCACGACACAGATCCGGTCCTGTTCGGTGTAGCCACACAGCTCGCCGACGAAGAAGCCGTTGTTCAGGATATTGTGGTGACTCAACGTGGCACCCTTGGGGAAACCCGTTGTGCCGGAGGTATATTGGATGTTGATCGGATCATCGACCGACAGCTGAGCGGCCAAGCCCGCCAAACGGTCGCCGTTCACGACCGCCGTCGTCAGCCGCTCCCATTCCGGCGAACCGAGTAGCACCACCTGTTCCAGTGCAGGACAGTTCGGGCGGGTCTGCGCGATCATCGCCGCGTAGTCCGAGTTCTTGAAGCGCTCGGCCGCGATCAGCATCCGCACTCCGGCCTGCCCGAGGACGTACTCCAATTCGCTCGTTCGATACGCCGGATTGATATTGACCAGGATCGCGCCGATCTTCGCTGTCGCGTACTGCACGAAAAACCACTCCGCGCAGTTGGGCGCCCAGACGCCGACCCGGTCGCCCTTGCGAATGCCCGAGGCGTCCAGACCGGTGGCGACCGCGTCGACAGCGTCGGCGAGTTCGCGGTAGGTCCAGCGTCGACCGGAAGCGCGGTCCACCAACGCTTCCCGATCGGGAAACGCCGCGACGGTGCGGTCGAGGTTTCCGCCGATGGTGTCGCCGAGCAGCGGGGTATCACCGACCCCCGAGGCGTAACTCGGTTCGCTCATTTGCGCACCTCGTTCCCCTCGCGCTGACGCAACACGAAACGTTGTACCTTGCCACTGGGTGTCTTCGGCAGACCCGACACGAAATGCACGGTCCTCGGGTAGGCGTGTGCCGCGAACTTCTGCTTCACCAAGGTCTGCAACTCGGCTTCGAGTTCGGGGCCGCCGCCCGCGCCGCCGTCGTCGCGCAACACCACGAACGCCTCGAGCACCTCGCCGCGCAGCTCGTCGGGCATGCCGACCACCGCGGCCTCGGCGACCCGCTCGTGCATCACCAACACGCTCTCCACCTCGAAGGGCCCGATGCGATACCCGGCCATGATGATCACGTCGTCGTCGCGGGCGGAGAAACGAAAATGGCCGTCCGCGTCCTGAGAACCGGCGTCGCCGGTGAGATACCAGCGTCCGTCGGCGGTGTAGCGCTGGGCGGTGCGCTCCGGGGCATCGAGATATCCGGAAAACCAGAGCAAAGGGCTGGCGTGGGTATCGATCGCGACACGGCCCAATTCGCCTGCCTGGGCGACGATATCGGCGTCGTCGGCGAGGATCGCACACGACCAGCCCGGCAGCGCACTGCCCATCGATCCTGCGGGCACCTCGTCATCGAGATCGGGATGCCAGGCATGACAGACCACCATGCCGTGCTCGGTCTGCCCGTAATGGTCGCGGACCGCGACACCCAACTGCTCGCGCGACCAACTCACCACCTCGGGTGTCAGCGGCTCCCCCGCGGACGACGCGCGACGCAACCGCACCCGGTTCGCCGGCGCCGCGGCCGTATCCGCGCGCAACGCGCGGTAGACCGTCGGCGCCGCGGCGAAATTGGTGACACCGAAACGTTCGAGCACCTGCCAGGTCAGCGGCACCGAGAACCCCGCGTGCAACAGAATCGTGCGGATTCCACTGACCAGCGGCCCGAGGATTCCGTAGTAGAGGCCGTAGGCCCAGCCGGGGTCGGCTGCGTTCCAGAAGACGTCGTCGGGACGCACGTCGAGGGCGAATTCCTGATACGCGTGAAACGACGCCAACGCGCGCAACGGGATCGGTACACCCTTCGGCGTGCCGGTGGTTCCGCTCGTGAACAGCTGCACCAGCAGCCCGTTCCCGCCGACGGCGACCGGGTCGTCACGGTCGGCAACCGGGTGCGCGGCGAGCAGCTCGGCCATGCTCAGTTGGCCCGCCGCCGCGGGACCGTTGACGATGACGCGCCATGACGGGTCGCCGGGCAGGTCGGGCCCCGGCGCCAGCTTGGCGACCTGATCGGCGTCGGCGATGACCAGCGCGGCATCGCTCACATCCAGGCGCAGCGCGATTGCGGGCGGCGCGAACGCGGTGAACAGCGGAACATGCACCGCACCGCGACGCCAGATTCCCAGCAGCGCCACCACCAATTCCGCCGACTTCGTCATCAGGGTCGCCACCCGGTCGCCGCGTGCGACACCGAGATCGGCCAGCGCCTCGGCGAACCGGGCCGAACGCTCGCGCAGCTCACCGTAGGTGAGGTCCACCGACGACAGGTCCTTCTCGACAACGGTGCAGGCGATCGCGTCGGCGGGATGCCGATCGCACAGCAACTGCGCGGCCGAGGAGTCCGGCCGGTCGTAGCGGTCGAGTAACTCACCAACCCGCGCATTCAGGTCCACACTCATCTCGCTTCTCTCATCCCGTGATCCAGCTCACCCCCGTACGACTAGGATGTGGGGCGCACCGAGTTCGCCACTACCCCCGAAAAGGGGTGACCCGATGGTTCACACCGTTCTTCGCCCACGTGACGGCGACGCGTTGCGCGCGGAGATCCGCCGGGTGGCCGACCAGGCCGGGGTTCCCGTGGTGTTCGGCGGTGAGGTGCACGAGGACGCGCTGCTGCTCACCGAGTTCTACGGAACACTCACCAACGGTTTGCGCGAACTCGCGGTGCTGCGTACCTCCGGCCTCGGTGGGCGCGTGATGGATTCGCGCCGCCCGGCCTCGGTGGCCGATTATCGCAGGGCCGCGACCATCACCCATCATTACGACGGGCCGGTCACGGGTGAGCGGATTCGTTCCGTGCTGGCCGTGCCGGTCGTCGTCGAACACCGTTCGCGTGCCGTCATCTACGCCGCGACCAGGGGAGAAAACCCGCTCGGCGATCGCGCGGTCGATCTCGCGGTGCGCGCGGGTCGACGGCTGGCCGGTGAGATCGGCGTACGCGACGAGGTGGACCGCAGGGTGCGCATGCTCGAAGTAACGGCCCCCTCCCCCGATACCGGCCCGGCCGTGGCCGAGGAACTGCGCGATATCAACGTCGAGCTACGCGGGATGGTGTGCTCGGCCCACGACGACGAGCTCCGCGAGCGCCTGCACGCACTGTCGGATCGCCTCTCGCGCGCACTCGTCGGCGACCTCGCCCCCGACGCGCCCCGCCTGTCGCGCCGCGAACTCGACGTCCTCGGACACGTGGCCCTCGGATGCACGAATCAGGAAACGGCACAACGGCTTTCGCTCGGACCCGAAACCGTGAAAAGTTACCTGCGCAATGCGATGAGCAAGCTCGACGCGCACACCCGGCAGGAAGCCGTCGTCACCGCCCGCCGTCTCGGCTTGCTGCCCTGACACGGCCACCGCTTGATCACCCGAGTCCGGCCATGGATCGCGCCCACAACGACGCGGCGATCACCTCCCCGGCGCCGACGACAGCACGCAGCGATCACCTGAGGTACCCCGCCGGTGCCCGTACCGACAATCGCCGCCTACCACGCGGCCAGCTGTAACTCGGTACTAGTCGGGGGAGTTCTCGTGCGGCGGCGTCAGCAGGTCCGGTCGACGGTTCCTGGTGCGACGCAGAGATTGCTCGTGGCGCCACGCGGCGACCTTCGCGTGATCGCCGGACAGCAGGATCGGCGGGACGTGCAGCTCACGCCAGGTCACGGGGCGAGTGTAGCTGGGTCCCTCCAGCAGGCCGTCGGAGAACGAATCCTCTTGGTGGGACTGCTGATTGCCGAGCACGCCGGGCAGCAGCCGGACCACCGCCTCGGTCATCACCAGTACCGCGGCCTCGCCGCCGATCAGCACGTAATCGCCGATGCTGACCTCTTCGACGCGCACGCGACGGGCGGCGTCATCGAAGACCCGCTGATCGATACCCTCGTAGCGCCCACACGCGAACACCAGATGCGATTCGTTCGCCCAGCGCTGAGCGGTCTCCTGTGTGAACGGGACACCCGCGGGGGTGGGAACCACCAGTACCGCGTCGTCGGGGCACACCTCGTCGAGGGCATCGCCCCACACCGTGGGTTTCATGACCATGCCCGGCCCGCCACCGTAGGGCGAATCGTCGACGGACTTGTGCACGTCGTGCGTCCATCGACGCAGGTCGTGCACGTCGACGGAGATCAGGCCCTTGTCGATGGCCTTGCCGAGCAACGCCGTGCGCAGTGGTTCGAGATACTCGGGGAAGATCGTGACGACATCGAGTTTCACGTCGAGCTCCTGTGCGTGCGCGAACCCCGAGCACCGTCGAGGTCGATCATTCCGGATCGAGCAAGCCCTCGGGCGGATCGATGACGATCAGCTTCTCCCGCACCGAGACGGTGGGCACGATGGCGGTGACGAACGGGATCAAGATTTCCCTGCCGTCCTCGGCCGCGGTGACCGAAAGCAGTTCTCCCGCAGCGGAATGCAGCACTTCACGCACCGTGCCGACCACGGTCGAATCGGTGAGCTGAACCGTCAGCCCCTCCAGCTCGTGGTCGTAGTATTCCTCCGGGTCCGCCGAAGGAGGAAGATCGGCGCTGTCGATGAAGAACAAGGTGCCGCGCAAGGCGTCGGCCGCCTCGCGACCGACGACCCCGGCCAGCACCACCAGAAGTCGGCCCGAATGCTCTCGGGCCGACTCCACGGTGAAGTCGCGAACTTCCTTGGATCGCGCGAGTCGACCGCGCAAGGTGACGCCGGGCGCGAAACGCGCCTCCGGCTCGTCGGTGCGTACCTCGACGACCAGCTCACCCCGCACACCGTGCGACTTGGCGACCCGTCCTACGACGAGTTCCATCTACTGGTCGGTGTCGACCACGTCGACGCGGATACCGCGCCCGCCGATACCGGCGACCAGGGTGCGCAGCGCGGTCGCGGTGCGTCCGCTGCGACCGATCACCTTGCCGAGGTCGTCGGGGTTGACATGCACCTCGACGGTGCGGCCGCGACGACCGGTGATCAGTTCGACCCGGACGTCATCGGGATTGGCGACAATGCCGCGAACCAAATGTTCCACGGCATCGGCGACGACCGCACTCATTACTCGGCGGCCGCTTCATCGGCCTTGGTGTCACCCTCGGCGGCGTCCTTCTTGGCGGCCTTCTTCTTCGGCGTCACGGCCTCGTTCACCGGCTCGTTGTCGGCGGCGGCCAGCGCGGCGTTGAACAGATCCAGCTTGGAGGTCTTCGCCTCCTTCACCTTGAGGGTGCCCTCGGCGCCCGGCAGGCCCTTGAACTTCTGCCAGTCACCGGTGATCTCCAGCAGCCGCTGCACGGGCTCGGTCGGCTGCGCGCCGACACCCAGCCAGTACTGCACACGCTCGGAGTCGATCTCGATCAGCGAAGGCTCTTCCTTCGGGTGGTACTTGCCGACGGACTCGATGGCCCTGCCGTCGCGGCGGGTGCGCGCGTCGGCGATGACGACGCGGTACTGGGGGTTGCGGATCTTGCCCAAGCGGGTGAGCTTGATACGAACAGCCATGATCGGTCTGCCTTTCAGGTACGGCCGTCAGCGCGAGGCGACGACCTGTGGTCACGGGCGCAATTCAGCGACCCGCATGGTCTGCGAGCCCGGTTTAGCGCTTGGAGTGTGTGACCGCCGCGCGGTACGTAACCGGAGACGGGCTGACACTTTGTCCGGAAGGACGATGCTCGATTGTGCCAGACACCCACCTCCCCCAAGAAATCGCGGCACTTTTCGCCCCGCAGACCACGAGGACCCACCCACCCCACACACCCAGGCGCCTCAACCCTGAATTCACATCCACACCCCGCACACGACCCGGCGACAGCTGGCACACGCCGCGATAACCCCACACACCACCCCACACCCTTCGACCCCCAAGCTCCCACCCGCTAGTCGAGTTCGGAAGCGTGCAGCCGCCCGCGCAGAACTACCGCACGCGGTGCCGCCAAGATCTTCTGCGGGTCGGTGCGTGGATCCTGCTCGTAGACAACGAAATCCGCGGGCGCGCCGGGTTCGAGGCTCGGGTGGCCGAGCCAGGCACGAGCGTTCCACGAGGCGGCCCCCAAGGCGTCGTGACCGGATAACCCCGCCTCCATGAGCGCGGCGACCTCGTCGCGAATACGCCCGTGCCGAATCGAGCCACCCGCGTCGGTGCCCGCGAAGATCTGCACCCCGGCCGCGTGCGCCTTGCCGACGGTGTCGCGGGAGCGACGGTGTAGATCGCGCATGTGTGCGGCGTAGGTGGGGAATCGGACGGCGCTGTCGGCGATCTCGGGGAAGGTGTCGATATTGATGAGGGTGGGGACCAGCGCGGTGTCGTGGTCGACCATCATCGCGATGGTGTCGTCGGTGAGCCCGGTGCCGTGTTCGAGGCAGTCGATCCCGGAGTTGATCAGGCCGGGCAACGCGTGTTCGCCGAAGACGTGCGCGGTGACACGCGCGCCGTTGGCGTGTGCCGCGTCGATGGCCTCCTTCAGGATCCGGTCGCTCCACAGCGGACGCAGGTCTCCCACTTCGCGGTCGATCCAGTCGCCGACGATCTTCACCCAGCCGTCACCACGCCGAGCCTGCTCGACCACCGCGGCGGGCAGCTGATTCTCGTCTTCCAGGTCGAGGCCGAGGTCGCGGATGTAGCGGCGCGGGCGGGCGAGGTGGCGGCCCGCACGGATCACCCTGGGCAGATCGTCCCGGTCGTCGACGAAACGGGTGTCGATCGGCGACCCGGCGTCGCGCACCAGCAGCACACCCGCGTCACGCTCGGTCTCGGCCTGCGCCAGCGCGCCGTCGCGGTCCTCGTGGCCACCGCCGTAGCGGATGCCGATATGGCAGTGCGCGTCGACGAGACCCGGCACGATCCAGCCGTCCTCGCACAGTGTTTCCGCGCCAGGAACCGGGTCGTCGGAGATCAGTCCGTCGCGCACCCACAGATCACGCGTCCGGCCGTCGGGGAGAACAACACCACGCAGATGCACGGCGACCTTCCTGTCGTCGGTTCGTCCGCGACGACCGAATGGAGCCAAAACCAGTCGTGGTGCCGCACGAATCCCCGTGCGGCACCACGACTTACGGGAGATTACTGCTTGGGGAACTTGAGTTTGGACAGGTCGAAGCCCTCGAGTCCCGGCGGCAACTGGTCCAGGCCCGACGGCATGTTCGACACATCGGGCATCCCCGGCGGCAGGCCGGGCATCCCACCGGGGAAACCGCCGCGCACCTTCGCCTGGGTCGGGCCGCGCCCACCCTTCTTGCCCTTCTTGCCCTTCTTGGTGTTCTTGCCGCCGCGTCGAGCGCCAGGCATCCCCATCTGGCGGCCCATCGCCGCCATCATCTTCTTCGCCTCGAAGAAACGATCGACCAGCTGGTTCACCTCGGAGACCTGCACGCCGGAACCGTTGGCGATGCGCAGGCGGCGGGAGGCGTTGATGATCTTCGGATTGTCCCGCTCGGCACGGGTCATCCCGCGAATGATCGCCTGCACCCGGTCGAGCTGACGGTCGTCGACCTGCGACAGCGCGTCCTTCATCTGGCCCGCACCCGGCAACATGCCGAGCAGATTGCCGATCGGGCCCATCTTCCTGATCGCGAGCATCTGGTCGAGGAAGTCCTCGAGCGTCATCTCGCCGCTGCCCATCTTGCGGGCGGCTTCCTCGGCCTGCTGCTCGTCGTAGACCTGCTCGGCCTGCTCGATCAGGCTGAGCACATCGCCCATGCCGAGGATGCGGCTGGCCATCCGGTCGGGGTGGAAGACGTCGAAGTCCTCCAGCTTCTCGCCGCTGGAGGCGAACATGATCGGCGCGCCGGTGACATTGCGCACCGACAGTGCCGCACCGCCTCGGGCGTCACCGTCGAGCTTGGTGAGCACGACGCCGGTGAACCCGATACCGTCGCGGAACGCCTCGGCGGTGCTCACCGCGTCCTGGCCGATCATCGCGTCGAGCACGAACAGCGTCTCGTCGGGCTGCACGGCGTCGCGAATGCCCGCGGCCTGGGTCATCAGTTCGGTGTCGATACCGAGCCGACCCGCGGTGTCGACGATCACCACGTCGTATTGCTTGGCGCGCGCCTCGGCGACACCGTCGCGTGCGACGGCCACCGGGTCGGCGGCCGTGATGCCGAGTTCGTTGTCGCCACCACCGACGGAGGTGCCGGGGTGTGGCGCGAACACCGGAACACCCGCGCGCTCGCCGACCACCTGCAGCTGCGTGACCGCGCCGGGGCGCTGCAGGTCACAGGCCACCAGCAGCGGCTGATGTCCTTGTCCGCGCAGCCATTTCGCGAGCTTGCCCGCGAGGGTGGTTTTACCGGAACCCTGCAGACCGGCGAGCATGACGACCGTCGGTGGGTTCTTGGCGAGGCTCAGCCTGCGGGTCTCGCCGCCGAGAATGCCGACGAGTTCCTCGTTGACGATCTTGACGACCTGCTGTGCCGGGTTCAGCGCACCCGACACCTCCGCGCCCTTGGCGCGTTCCTTGATCCTGGCGATGAACCCACGCACCACCGGCAGCGCGACGTCGGCCTCGAGCAGGGCGAGTCGGATCTCGCGGCAGGTGGCGTCGATGTCGGCCGGTGACAGACGCCCCTTACCGCGCAGATCCTTGAGGGCACCGGTCAGCCGGTCGGACAGGGATTCGAACACCGATCGCGCTCCTGATCTCGGGGGACGTCACAATTACCCTCCAGGGTAATGGGATCCTCCGCGTGTCCACGCAGGCGGTGCGTCGTTCGAGCGTGCCGGCGGTCAGTCCAGGGCTCGCGACCGGGGTGCGACCGACTTGCGGTAGTCGTGGTTCTCCTCGGCGACCATGAACACCGCCTCGCGGGCGGTCAGCCCCAATTCCAAGGAAAGATCGTCCAGCGCAGCCCATTCCGCGTGGGTGGGAACGGGCGAGCTGGCGATCGTGGAGGCGATGGTCATCGCGGTCACCGCCTGCTGCGCGGTGAACGTCCGACCCGGTAGCCAGGAGACAACCCACCGATCTCCACCGACACAGCGAGCCATATGCGCGGTCTCGTCACTGGTCATCATCGACGCCGAAACGACTTCAATTGCCACCGACCTGCTCCCCTCGTGCTCGCGACAGCCAGACGATCCGGATAGCCAGACGCTCCGATATTAAAGGTGCCGACCGCTCGCATGCCTGTGATAGAGCAAATCTCGTGCAACGATTCGTACAACGATTCGGCTCACGGATTTCCTGGCTCGCACGGGCGACTACGTCGCTGGGCGATCGCCGTCCGGCTTACGCGGTTCCGGACGCGCAACCATGGCCAGCACAGCATTCGCTATGGTGGCACGGCGTTTCTCGGTGTCATCGATGCCGAGGTCGAGACAGAACGAGTCGACCACCGCCGAGCCCATGGTCACCACCTTCGCCCAGCGCACATCGGTATTCGTGTGCTCGAGCGCACCGGCGAGACGGCTCAGCAAACCGATCCGGTCCTCCGCGCGCAGCTCGAGGATCACCTGTCCCGGCACCGAGGTCTTCGTCCACAACAGCTTCGGTTCCGCGTTGGCGTACTTGCTCGCCCGCGCGCCGACCGCTTCCCGCTCGCGCTTGGCCAACGCCGTCGACACGTCGAGCTGGCCGTTGATCGCGCGGATCAGCTCCTGGCGCAGCAGTCCGGCGTCGGGTGGATTACCGAATTCGGGCGAGACCAGGAACTCGTCGATCGCCGAATCCCCCTCGCTACCAAGCGAAGCCGACAGCACCCGTAACGAATGCAATGCCAGCACGCCGGCGGCATCCGACAGCAACCCCGTGCCGTCCGGTGCGATCACGGTGACCGCGTAGGTGTATTTCCCTTCGCCCTGCCGCAATTCGACGTGCACGCCGCCCGTCTTGGCCTTCGCGATGAGCGCGGGCGCGATCGGTTCCGGCGTCGGGAGCGGCTCACCCGCCATCACCAGGCGGCAGCGCCGCACCAGCTCCCCGATCAGCGACGCCTTCCACTCACCCCAGACTCCCGGCCCGGTGGCCAACGAATCGGCCTCGGCCAAGGTGTGTAGCAGTTCGAGCAACTGCACGTCACCGTCGAGCGCGTCCACCACGCGCTGCACGGTCTGCGGGTCGGCGAGGTCGCGACGTGTCGCGGTATCGGGGAGCAACAGGTGGTAGCGAACGATCGCATGCAGGGTCGACACATCCGAGGGCCACAAGCCGAGGCGGCGACCGATGTGGGTGGCCAGTTCGGCACCGACGACGCTGTGGTCGCCCGCCCTGCCCTTCCCGATGTCGTGCAGCAGCGCGCCGAGGGCGAGCAGGTCGGGACGCGCGACACGGGTACTCATCGACCCCGCACGAGCCACGGTCTCCATCAGGTGCCGATCAACGGTCCACACGTGCTGGGCATCGCGCGGCGGCAGGTCGCGCACCGCGCCCCATTCCGGAAGCAGCCTGCCCCACAAACCCGTTCGGTCCAACGCCTCGATCGCGCCGATGACGCCGCGACCGGCGCCGAGCAGGATCAGCAGATCGTTGAGCGCGCCTCTGGGCCATGGCTCGCGCAGCTCCGGCGCGTCCTCCGAGAGCCGATTGAGCGTGGTCGCCGACATCGGCAGTCCCGTGCGCGCCGAGGACGCCGCGACCCGCAGGATCAGACCGGGATCGCGTTGTGGCCGCGCGTCACGCGCGAGCACCACCTCACCGGAGTGCTCCACCACTCCCTCGTCGAGTGGTCGCCGCACCGGGAGACGACGCAGCCGCGCCAAGCCGCGCCTCGGCAAAGCGTTTGCCGCCGTACGCAATCCGACGTCGACGGAGTAGCCCACCGTGCGCGCGGAATCGCTCAGGGTGCGTGCGAGATCGAACCGGTCACCGATGCGCAGGGCGGCACCGATCTCGTCGGCGTCTTGCGCGCGCAACTGGTCGCGGGCGCGACCGGCCACCCGGTGTAGCTCGGTGCGGACGTCGAGCAGACGCCGGTGCGCGATGGTCAGGCCGCCGCCCGGCACGTCGGGGCCGAGGCCGGGCACGGCGTCGGTCAGTTGCGCGATGGCCAGCGCGTCCAGCAACTGGATGTCACGCAACCCACCTCGACCGTTCTTCAGGTCGGGTTCGGCGCGGTGGGCGATCTCGCCGCTGCGCTGCCAGCGCGCCTCGACCTGGGTGATCAGCTCATCGAATCGGGTGCGGATGCCGGTGCGCCAATTGCGGCGCACCTCACCGATCAGCAGGGCACTCAGCTCGGGATCCCCGACGATGTGTCTGGCCTCGAGCATGCCGAGCGCGGCGACCATGTCGTCGGTGGCGACCCGCACCGCCTGCGCGACGGTGCGCACACTGTGATCGAGCTTGATGTGCGCGTCCCAGAGCGGGTACCAGAGTTGATCGGCGATCTCGGCGACCAGCTTCGGGTCGACATCGTCGTGCAGCAGCACCAGGTCCAGATCGGAGTACGGCAGCATCTCCCCTCGCCCGAGCCCACCCACCGCGACCAACGCCAGCCCGCTGTCCCGGGTGATACCGACCTCGGTGCCCTTGGTGGTCAACCACAGCTCGTAGAGGTCGACGAGGGCAAGACGCAGCGACTCGGCGTCCAGCCGCGGATTGCGCGGCAGCCCACCTTCGAGCAATTGTGCGCGGGCCCGAACCAGATCGGCGGCGCCGTGCGAGATGTTGGCGCCGACCGCCTCTCGAGCGCCACCGCCGTCGTGCGCACCCATCGATCCGCCGACCATGAACCCACCGCCCGTCCACACCATCGCGACCCCGCCCCGACCGGTTGCGGCGGGAGGCGGGGTCGCTGAAGAACTTTCGACTATCCCTTAGAGCGCGTCGGTGCCGCGTTCACCCGTGCGCACCCGAATGATCGTCTCCACCGGGGTCACCCAGACCTTCCCGTCACCGATTTTGCCGGTGCGGGAGGCTTCGACGATCACCTCGACGACCTTGTCCACCGATGCGTCGTCCACGACCACCTCGACGCGCACCTTCGGCACGAAGTCGACGGAGTATTCGGCGCCACGGTAGACCTCGGTGTGGCCCTTCTGGCGGCCGTAGCCCTGTACTTCGCTGACGGTCATGCCGAACACGCCCGCCTGTTCCAACCCGGTCTTGACGTCCTCGAGCGTGAACGGTTTGACGATTGCGGTGATCAGTTTCATGTTCGTCATGCCTCCTTGACGGCCGACCGTGCCGTGCTGCCCA
The DNA here is from genome assembly GCF_039543305.1 of Nocardia callitridis. NCBI lineage: Bacteria > Bacillati > Actinomycetota > Actinomycetes > Mycobacteriales > Nocardiaceae > Nocardia > Nocardia callitridis. Next base: position 1,902,263 of record NZ_BAABJM010000002.1, read on the forward strand.
GCGCGGCGAAGTCGTAAGCGGTTTCCGCGTGCTCGGACTCGTCCAAGCCCACCGACTCGGCTTCCTCACTCGTGCGCAATCCAATGGTGAACTTCACGATATAGGCAATGATCAGCGTGACGACAAAGGAGAACGCCAGCACGACCAAGGCGCCGACAACCTGTCGCCACAGCTGGTCGAAGCCACCGCCGTAGAACAGACCCGCCACACCAGCGCCGGTTTCCGGCGCCGCGACGAACCCGATCAGCACGGTGCCGACGATGCCGCCGACCAGGTGCACGCCCACCACATCGAGCGAGTCGTCGAAGCCGAATTTGAACTTCAGACCCACCGCGAGGGCGCACAGCGCACCCGCCACCACGCCGATGAGCAACGCGCCGAGCACGTTCACCGACGAGCACGACGGGGTGATCGCGACGAGACCCGCGACAATGCCCGATGCCGCGCCCAGGGAGGTCGCGTGCCCGTCACGCAGCCGCTCCACCAGCAACCACGCCAGCATGGCCGCACCGGTGGCGATCGCGGTGACCACGAACGTCGACCCCGCGAGACCACCCGAGGTGAGCGCCGAACCGGCGTTGAAGCCGAACCAGCCGAACCACAGCAGACCGGCGCCGAGCATCACGAACGGCAGATTGTGCGGACGGAACGGCGTCTTGGGCCAGCCCTTGCGCTTGCCGAGCACGAGCACCAATGCCAGACCGGCAGCACCGGCGTTGATGTGCACGGCCGTACCACCGGCGAAGTCGATCGCGGCCAACTTGTTGGCGATCCAGCCACCGTGGTGGACGACATTGCCCGCGGCGTCCTCGACGTCGAAGTCGAACACCCAGTGCGCGACCGGGAAGTAGACGATCGTGACCCAGAGCCCGGAGAACAGCAGCCAGGACCCGAATTTCATGCGATCGGCCACCGCGCCCGAGATGAGGGCCAGGGTGATGATCGCGAACATCAACTGGAAGCCGACGAACACGATCGCCGGGATCGTTCCTGCGAGCGGGATGTTCGTCGCCGCCGCGGTATCCGTGGCCGCTTCCGCGTTACCACCGATCAGACCCCGCAGCCCGAAGAATTGGGTCGGGTCACCGATCAAGCCGAAGGTGTTGTCGCCGAACGCCACCGAGTAGCCGTACAGCGACCAGAGGACGCCGACCAGACCCATCGCGCTGACGCTCATCATGATCATGTTGAGCACGTTCTTGGAACGAACCATGCCGCCGTAGAAGAACGCCAGACCCGGCGTCATCAGTAGCACCAGCGCCGAACTGGCCAGTATCCATGCGGTGTCGCCGGTGTCCGGCACACCGGTCAGGGGATATTCCACCTCGAGTCCTCCTCATCTCCGGCCCTGCCGTCGACGGCAAATGGACCTGACAAGAAGGGTCCTCATCCGGTGTTTCATCCGTTGAGCTGTCGCGTTTCACCTGCGTGAACGGATGCCGCAGCTGTGTTGCGAATACGTTTCGTCCCGGTCGGAAGCCGTTTCTACGGTGTCCGAAATATCGGAATCCGAGCGCTCAGCCGAGCAACGCGTCGACGAACGCGGCGGGTTCGAAGGGCGCCAGATCGTCGGCACCCTCGCCGAGGCCGACCAGTTTCACCGGAACACCCAGCTCGTGCTGCACCTGGAAGACGATGCCACCCTTGGCGGTCCCGTCCAGCTTGGTGAGCACCACGCCGCTGATGTCGACCACCTCGGCGAATACCCGCGCCTGCATCAGCCCGTTCTGGCCGACGGTGGCGTCGAGTACCAGCAGCACCTCGTCGACGGCGGCCTTCTTCTCCACCACGCGCTTGACCTTGCCCAGTTCGTCCATCAGGCCGGTCTTGGTGTGCAGCCGACCCGCGGTGTCGATGAGCACCGCGTCGACGCCGCGCTCGATGCCCGCGGCCACCGAATCGAAGGCGACGGCGGCGGGGTCGGCGCCTTCCTTGCCGCGCACGGTGTCGGCGCCGACGCGCTCGCCCCAGGTCTGTAACTGGTCGGCGGCGGCGGCGCGGAAGGTGTCCGCGGCACCGAGCAGCACCCTGCGTCCGTCGGCGACCAGGACGCGCGCGAGCTTGCCGGTGGTGGTGGTCTTGCCGGTTCCGTTGACGCCGACGACGAGCAGGATCGACGGATGGTCGGGGTGTGGCAGCGCGCGCACCGCACGGTCCAGTTCGGGACGCAGCGCCTCGATCAGCACGTCACGCAGCACCGCGCGCGCCTGGTCGGTGGTGCGGACAGTGCGTGCGGCCATCTCCTCGCGCAGCCGCGCCACCACCTGTGCCGTGCTCGCGGTGCCGAGGTCGGCGAGCACGAGGGTGTCCTCGACTTCCTCCCACGACTCGTCGTCCAGGTCGCCGCCGCCGAGCAGACCGAGCAGGCTCTTGCCGACGGCGTTCTGCGAACGCGAGAGGCGACCGCGCAGGCGGAGCAGGCGACCGGCGGTCGGCTCGATCTCCTCGATCGGTGCCGGCGCCTCCGCGCCCGCGACGGTGTCGGGCGCGGTGACCGGCGGTGCGGCGTCGACGGGAGCTTCGGGTTCGACCGCGGTCGCGTCCGCCAGTGCTTCGGGCACGGCGGTATCGGTTTCGGGTGCGGCGGCCTCGGCGGGCGCCGTCTCGTCGGCATCGGGTGTGCCGACCGGCGCAGCATGGTCGACAGGGGTGATATCGGTCGACGCGTCGTCGACGAGGTCGGATTCGGTGGCACCGGAAGGGGCCGCGATATCCGACTCGGGCAACGGGACGTCGGTGATGCCGCGCCGGGGCGCGTCGCGTGGGACCGCGGCGTCGTCACCGACGTGTGGCTGCCCTTCGGTGTCGGTCCGCAGCACCGGTTCGGGTGGGGGCGCGGTGGCGGTGCCACCCTGACTGAAATTGAATCCACCGGCGGCCGCGTAACCACCGGACCGGTCGGTTACCTCCTTGTCCGCGGCGGGCGGCGCCAGCGATACGCGGGAACGCCTGTACCGGACGAACCCGGCGACAAGCGCCACGAGCAGCAACGCGGCAACAGCGGCGATCACGATCCAGACTTGGGGACTCACGCCGCCCATCCTTGCAGAACGCCACGGCCCGGCTCGGCACGTGGGCTACGGCGCGTACGCACACGACCCGGCGCGTAGTCAACGATCAGTGACACAGCTTCCGAGATTTCTTGTCCTGCGGAACTTCTCGCTCATGGCCAATAGGATCGGCGGCGTGACCGATCGAAACGTGCTTGGGGGACCGCTGGAAGAGTGCGGCACCGATCCACTCACCGGCTTCTACCGCGACGGCTGCTGCGGGACCGGGCCGGAGGATCTGGGCAGCCACACTGTGTGCACCGTCGTCTCAGCGGAATTTCTGGAACATCAGGCGTCTATCGGCAACGATCTGAGCACGCCACGGCCGGAGAACAACTTTCCCGGCCTACAGCCGGGTGATCGTTGGTGCGTGGTGGCCGTGCGTTGGCTGCACGCACACGAGGACGGTGTCGCCGCCCCGGTGGTGCTCGCGGCGACGCACGAGGACGCGTTGGAGGTGATCTCGATGGAGATCTTGCGCAAATATGCCGTCGACGTTCCCGACGACATCAGCGATCTGCTGTGACCTGCGGTCGGAGCCGATTCGCCGGCACGAATCCCGCGCTCCGACAGCATGACCCGACAATGTCTCAACTGAGCCATCGAAAGCCCAACGGAGACAACAACAGCCGAATGTAACCGAAGTCACAACGAGGCGCGGCGGGGTAGCGGCACGGGCGCTACCCACGCGCGGCATGACGTCGGCGGTGCGCCTTCTGACGGCATGCCGCCGAGCAATAGTGCGGGCGCCGACCGACTCCGCCGTGCACTACGACCGAGCCGCCAGGCGCTGACCGGCTACGACACGAAGCCGGTTTCGTCTGTCGGACAGGCGAAACCGATCCGGCGGTGTAGCGACCGTGCGCCACCGACCGCCCTCGGCCACGCCGACCGACCTCAGCCGACGCCAGCGGGTGCGAGGTTCTCCCCACGCATCCGCTGCGAGATCACCTGAGTGATGCCGTCGCCGCGCATGCTCACGCCGTAGAGGGCGTCGGCGATCTCCATGGTCGGCTTCTGGTGGGTGATCACGATCAGCTGGCTCTTCTCCCGCAGCTGTTCGAACAGGCCGATCAGGCGCCGCAGGTTGGTGTCGTCCAACGCCGCCTCCACCTCGTCCATGACGTAGAACGGGGAAGGACGGGCGCGGAAGATCGCGACCAGCAGCGCCACCGCGGTCAGCGACTTCTCGCCACCCGAGAGCAACGACAAGCGCTTGACCTTCTTGCCCGGTGGTCGCGCCTCCACCTCGATACCGGTGGCCAGCATGTCCGACGGGTCGGTGAGCAGCAGCCTGCCCTCACCACCGGGGAACAATTTGCCGAACACACCGACGAATTCGCGCTCCACATCCGCGTACGCCTCGGTGAACACCTGCAGGATGCGCTCGTCCACCTCGGCGACCACCTCGAGCAGATCCTTGCGCGCGTTGGTGACGTCATCGAGTTGGGTGGCCAGGAAGTTGTAGCGCTCCTCCAACGCCGCGAACTCCTCCAACGCCAAGGGGTTCACCTTGCCGAGCGTGCTGAGATCCTTCTCGGCGCGCTTGGCCCGACGTTCCTGCGCGGCCCGATCGAACGGCATCAGACCGGGCGCGGTTACCTGGTCGCCCCGCGCCTTGGCCTGCTCGTATTCGTGCATTTCCAGCTGCGAGGGCGGCATCGGAACGTCGGGGCCGTACTCCGCGACGAGATCGCCGAGCGCGATCCCGAACTGCTCGGCGATCGTCGCCTCCAGCTGCTCGATGCGCAGTGCCGCTTGGGCTTTGGACACCTCGTCGCGGTGCACGGCATCGGTCAGTTGCGCGAGCTGCGCGGTCATCGCGCGCACCCGCTCCTTCACGTGATCGACCTGTGCGGCGGCTTCGGAGCGACGGCGCACCAGCTCATCGCGCCGCGCCCCCGCCTCGGCGACGACCTTCTCCAATTCGGCGGCGACCTTCGCGCCCGACTCGGCGACCGCGGCGGCCACCTGCGCCGCCTGCTTGCGCGCGGCATTGGCGCGCTCGGCGCGCGCACGAGTCTCGCGTTCGGCACGGGCCGCCCTGCGTAGCGACTCCCCCTTGCCGCGCACCGATTGCGCGCGTTCCTCGGCGGTGCGCACGGCAAGGCGCGCTTCCACCTCCATCGTGCGCGCCTCGGCGAGCGCCTCGGCGGCTTCCTCGCGTGCGCGTCCCGCGAATTCCGTCCCCGCCGCACCCTCGGGGTCGGCGTCGTCCTCGGACTGTTCGAGTTCGGCGTGACGCAAACGACTTTCGAGATCGGCCAGTGATTCCAGCGCTTCGGTGCGGCTGGCTTCGGTATCGTCGCGCTGCGCGTGCAACCGATCGACGTCGGCTTGCGCGGTGCGCGCGGTGTGCCCGAGCCTGCCGAGCCGGTCGTAGATCGCCACCAGCGCCTGATCGGATTCGTGCAACGACATCAGCGCGTGATCGACGGCGTCCTTACGGTCCTGCTGCTCGGCCAAAGCGCCCGCCAGCGAAGCCTCCAGCTCCTCGGCCTTGCGTTGCGAGGCGGCGAGTTCCGCGGTGGCCGTGTCGATGTCGGCCTGGATCTCCAGTTGACTCGGCGCGCGATCGGAGCCGCCGAGCAGCCAGCCGCTTCCGGTGAGATCACCGTCGCGGGTGACGACGCGGGTGACGGCATCGATCGCGACCGTCTCCCCCGCCGCCGCCAGATCGTCGACCACCGCGATGCCACCGATCAGCGCGGTGACAGCCCCGCGCACGCTGTCGGGGCAATCCACCACGTCGGTGAGCCACCGCGCCGAACTCGGCAGCGAGCCCTGGTGTGCGCCCACCGATTCCGGTGTGGCGTAGACCAGTCCCGCGCGTCCGCCGTCGGCCTCCTTGAGTGCGCGAATCGCGGCGTGCGCTCGCTCGTCGGTGTCGGCGGCGACCGCGTCGGCGAGCGGACCGAGCGCGGCGGCGACGGCCGCCTCGTAGCCGCTGTGCACGCGCAACAGTTCCGACAATGGTCCGAGCAGACCTTCGTCGCGATGATCCACCAACCAGGCGACGCCGTCGCGGCGCGCGAGGTTCATACCGAGCGCATCGATCCGCGCGGTCAGCGACGCGACCCGTTTGCTCGCGTCGCGATCCTGCGCGCGCAGCTCGGTCACGCGTTCGTCGGCCAGCTGCAGCGCCTCGGCCGCGTGTTCGTGCTGCGCGTCCAGACCCGCCTCACCCGCGTCCAATTCGTCGAGTTCGACCTGCACGGACTCGAATTCGTACTGTGCGTCCTCGCCGCGGGTGCGCGCGTCGCCGATCGCGGTGGTCAACCTGGCGATCTCGGCGTCGACCGACTGTGCCCGCGTCCGCAAGGTGTCGACCTTGCCGGACAGGCGAGCCAGCCCTTCGCGCCGGTCGGCGATCGCCCGGACGGCGGCCAGATGTGCCTGTTCGGCCGCCTTCGCCGAGTGCTCGCTGTCGGCGAGCTGCTCGCGCGCCGATTCCAGTGTCTCGGCGGCCATCTCGACGGCTTCGAGCAGTTCGGCTTCCTGTTCCTCCACGCGCTCGGCCTCGGCCTCCAAATCTTCGGGGTCGCGGCCGGTACCGACGGGTGAATCGGCGTGCAGGTGGCGCGCGCGGTCACCGGCGATCCTGATGGTCGCGTTGACCCGCTCGGCCAGCGCGGAGAGCTGGAACCAGACCTGCGCGGCGCCCTCGGCGCTCGGCGTGAGTCGGGAGAGCTGGAATTCCTGTTGTGCCAGTGCCGCATTGGCGGCGTCGAGTTCGGTCTGCACCGTGATCTGCTGCTCGCGGGCGTAGGCCTCCTTGCTCTGCTGGCTTTCCAGTTCGCCGCGCCGGGTCACCAGATCGTCGGCGGCCAACCGCAAGCGCGCGTCCCGCAGGTCGGCCTGCACGGTTTGCGCGCGCCGCGCCACCTCCGCCTGCCTGCCCAACGGTTTGAGCTGACGGCGCAGTTCGGTGGTGAGGTCGGTGAGGCGAGCCAGGTTGGCCTGCATGGCCTCCAGCTTGCGGACCGCCTTCTCCTTGCGCTTGCGATGCTTCAGCACGCCCGCGGCCTCTTCGATGAAGGCGCGGCGGTCTTCGGGGCGCGATTCCAGAATGGCCGACAGCTGCCCCTGCCCGACGATGACGTGCATCTCGCGGCCGATGCCGGAGTCGCTGAGCAGCTCCTGCACGTCCATCAACCGACAGGTGCTGCCGTTGATCTCGTATTCGCCCGCGCCGTCGCGGAACATGCGCCGGGTGATCGAGACCTCGGCGTAGTCGATCGGGAGCGCGCCGTCGGAGTTGTCGATGGTGAGGGTGACTTCGGCACGCCCGAGCGGCGCACGACCCGTCGTGCCAGCGAAGATGACGTCCTGCATCTTGCCGCCGCGCAACGCCTTCGCGCCCTGTTCGCCCATCACCCAGGTCAGCGCGTCGACGACATTCGACTTGCCGGACCCGTTCGGCCCGACCACGCAGGTGATTCCCGGTTCGAGTCGCAGGGTCGTCGCGGACGCGAAGGACTTGAATCCCTTCAACGTCAGACTCTTCAAATGCAACTTCGAGGACCTTCCGTTTCTACCCGGCGATGACTTCCGGCGACGAGCGTTGCGCCTGGTCAAGCGCTGCGGTGCGACCAGCCATCGTATCGGCCCTCCCACGGACGCCGCGTACATGGGATCACCTCGGCCCCGCGACCGTCACACCCGCACAACTCGTAGGTTATCGAGTGATCGGCCGATCACGCGCATTTCGATGTGCTCGAGGTTTGCCACGCACGCCTTCACGTGTCTACTCCCCGGACCCGTTCTGTGCCACGCGCGGGTGAATCGCGGCGTTCGGCAACTCGTCGGCGACCCTCGCCACGGGCCTCACCAGGGCCTCGACCTCAGCGGGAGGCTTACCATGGTGGACCGATCCCCTCGTCGTTCGCCGCGACGCGCCGCGGCCAACACGCATACCATCGCTGCTGATTCACCAGCGGGAATGTTTGGAGTTCACCAGGATGCCTGTACCCCCGGCCGGGAACAGTACGGGGCTACGCCTTGCCAGGATCGCCGCGCTCGTCGTCGGCAGTCTGGTGTTCCTGCATGCCTGTGAGCGCAGCGCCAACCTGCTGCCGACCGATGTGCTGATCGAGGTGGCGATCGCGGGTGTGTTCGTCGTCGCGGGGTTGGTCGCGGCGTGGTTCGAGGTCGCCCGGCGCGACCCCGCCCACGACGCGGTCGAGGTCCCCGAACCGACCCGTGCGTCCGCCCGAACCAAGCACGCCGGGGCACGGTCGGGCACCCGAAACACTCGTGCGCGCGGGGAATCCGACCAGGACGCCGCGGCGAAGGCGCGGGGTGGTGTCGCCGACGATCAGGAGATACACCCACCGCGCGCGTCGCAATCCGGTGAGTTCCGCGTGGCATTCGAAGGGTGCACGGTGCGAGCCAAGTTCGTGAGCTCCGGCGCGTTGGTGTTCCACGGTCGCGACCGTGGTGGCGAGTACCTGCGCGAATGGAAGTGGTCCTTCGCCGTCGACACCTTCCCCGCGATCCGAGGGGCACTCGGCGACGAAGGCGCGACCGATCTGCTCGGTCTACTGGAAGCGGTTGTCCCGCACCTGGACCGAGTCAGCCGCCGCGATCCTGGCGCGTGGCTGCGTGCGCACGGGATCGCGGGGAGTTATCGGGAGAAGGACGTCGATCCCGAGCAGGACACCGGGGAGATTCCCTTGCTGCGCACCGGCTTACCGCGTGCGGTGTCCCGGTCGACTCCGCGCGCCGAGGAGTCGACGACGCGCCGCCGCAGGGGGCACACGGCAGCTCGACGTCGCGCCGACGACCCCGCGTCGCGTCCGAACGAGTCGGTGGCCCCACCGCACGCGCCGACGCCCGCGCGTGGGCGTTCCGCGATACCCACGCGCGCGGGGTCGCGGCGTCGACGCCAGGGCAGCGACGAATTGCCATGGCAGCCCGGCGAACTCGCACCGACCTCGGAGCAGCGCCCACCGCGGCGACGGCGCTCGATCGCGGACGACGAGGTGTCGGCGCAGGCGGAGCCGGCGTGGATTCCGCAACCACCCGCGCCTTCGGCGTACCCGCAGGAACGCGCGGACCCGCCGTCGACCCAGCCGTGGGCGGGGCCCCACGACTCGGGCGAGGTGCCGCAACAGTCCACCACCCGGTCGCGACGGCTGCGTTATGACCGCCCCTCGTGGGAACGTGACGAGTCGACTCCACCTTCCAGCGAATTCTCGGCGGTCTCCGCGCGGTCGCGGCGGCTGCGCCACGATCAACCGTCCTGGGAACGCGAGCTGTCCATGCCGCCGGGTTCCAGCGAATTCCCAGCTGTGCGCTATGACCCGCAGGCATGGCAGAACTCCGCGTCGGGGGTCGAGGACGAGGGGTACTCGGATCGCCCACCGCTCGAACGTCGCACGCGCACCGGACGCAGGCAAGCACCCCCGAACGATCCGCCGCCCACCGCCCACTGGAACAGGTAGCGGCACCCGCGCTCGTCAGGCCGACGAGCAGCCGACCTCAACGGTCGGGGGGCACCGAAGCGCTCAGCCCGCCTTCCCGAAACAGTGCCCGCTCTCGAATCCCGTGGCCGCGCGAAACAGCAGCACCGCACCCCACGGCCCGATCACCCAGACCGGCCACGGATAGGTGAATTCGCCGACGCCGAGCGAGATCGCGCCCCAGATCACCAGGACGAGCACGCTCACCCCGAGCCACGCCGAACCTTCGATGCGCTGCCAGATCGGGAATCGCGAGCGGGTCGACCGGGGCGCGGGGCCACGCTCTTTCGACAGCATGGTGACGGTCGGCAGGTCGGACTGCACTCGCGCCAGGTCGCCCCTGGTCACGGCCGCGTAGACCTGTGCGACTCGCTGGTCGTACTCGGCGAGGTCCAGTCGCCCGTCGGCCATATGTCGTGTCAGCGTCCGGGCTACCTCCTCGCGTTCGGCATCCGATGCGCGCGTGCTCGTCGAGATCTCCATCGTCGCTCCCTACCCAACCGGCCAATAGTCCACAGTAGAATATTCCAATATTGACCCTTCCAATGTGGAATGTCAACCGTTGGGGGGTGGACTATGGTCGGATTCGATACCACCCCGCATGCCGGAACGAACACCGCACGCGGCACGATGAACTCGGCGCACGAACCCCGGCTTCGCGCCACCACGAATCCCAGGAGGCCAGCAATGTCGCAGACCGTGCAGGGCGTGATCGCGCGCAGCAAGGGCGCACCGGTCGAGATCGTCGACATCGTGATCCCCGATCCAGGACCACACGATGTGGTGGTGCGGGTCCAGGCCTGCGGGGTCTGCCACACCGACTCGCACTACCGCGACGGCGGCATCAACGACGAGTTCCCCTTCCTCCTCGGTCACGAGGCGGCCGGCATCGTCGAAACCGTCGGCGACCAGGTCACTCACGTCGAGCCCGGTGAGTTCGTGATCCTGAACTGGCGCGCGGTCTGTGGCGAATGCCGGGCATGCAAGCGCGGCCGCCCCTGGTACTGCTTCGACAGCAGCAACGCCAGCAAGAAGATGACCCTCACCGACGGCACCGAATTGAGTCCCGCCCTCGGCATCGGCGCCTTCGCCGACCGCACCCTCGTGCACGAACGCCAGTGCACCAAGGTCGATCCCGAGGTCGACCCCGCCGTCGCCGGACTACTCGGCTGCGGCGTGATGGCCGGGCTCGGCGCGGCCATCAATACCGGCAATGTCGCACGCGGCGACACCGTCGCGGTCCTCGGCTGCGGTGGCGTCGGCGACGCCGCCATCGCCGGTGCCCGACTCGCCGGGGCGCGCACGATCATCGCGGTCGACCGCGACCCGCGGAAACTGGAGTGGGCCAAGGATTTCGGCGCCACCCACACCATCGACGCCTCCACCGAGGACGTCGAGGAGAAGGTCAAGGAGTACACCGACAGCTTCGGCGCCGACGTCGTGATCGATGCGGTCGGCCGCCCGGAAACCTGGAAACAGGCCTTCTACAGCCGCGACCTCGCTGGCACCGTGGTGCTCGTCGGCGTGCCGACGCCGGACATGACCATCGAGATGCCGCTGATCGACCTGTTCTCGCACGGTGGCGCCCTCAAATCCTCCTGGTACGGCGACTGCCTGCCAGAGCGCGATTTCCCCACCCTGATCGACCTGTACCGCCAAGGCAGGCTGCCGCTGGAACGCTTTGTCACCGAACGGATTCCGCTCGACCAAGTGGAACAGTCGTTCGCCGCCATGCACCGGGGTGACGTGCTGCGATCGGTCGTGGTCCGATGAACGCCCGCATCGAACGCGTCGTCACCTCCGGCACCTTCGCCCTCGACGGCGGCACCTGGGACGTCGACAACAACGTGTGGATCGTCGGCGACGACAAAGACGTGATCGTCATCGACGCCGCGCACCAGGCCGACCCGATCGTCGAGGCCGTCGGCGACCGCCATGTCCTCGCCATCGTCTGCACACACGGACACAACGACCACATCACCGTCGCCCCCGAGTTGAGCGCACGCCTCGACGCGCTGATCACGCTGCACCGAGCCGACGACATGCTCTGGCAGACGACCCACCCCGGCGCACCCTACGAACCGCTCGACAACATGCACCGAATGACCCTGGCGGGCATCGACGTCGACATCCTGCACACGCCGGGCCACTCCCCCGGGTCGGTCTCGCTGCATCTGCCGGAACTCGGCGCACTGTTCACCGGCGACACACTGTTTTCCGGTGGCCCCGGCGCCACCGGCCGCTCCTACTCGGACTTCGACACCATCATCGACTCCATTCGCGACCACCTGCTCACCCTCCCCGACGAGACCACCGTCTACACCGGCCACGGCGACACCACCACCATCGGCGCGGAGAAACCCGCCCTGCACGACTGGATCGCACGGGGCCACTGACACGGTGGTGATGACGTGCGCCGCCAGGGTGTACCGGCGTAGCCGCCGGTCGTAGGTGACGTCGATATCACCGACCTGTGGTGCATGCGTCCTGTCGGCCCCACGACCGTTGGGGTGCGCGTTCGCCGAGCCGCGCCCAGGAGGCGATCGCGAGCGGCTCCTACTAGCGCGAGGTCACTCCGTCCGACAGCAACGACGGGATGTCCGAGCACGACGGTCCGTGCGCCGTTGCCACCTGAGCGGCGGTCGAGCCAGCGGAAGCCGACCATGCAGCTGGAATGTCGCCGCTTTACCGAATCATGACGGCAGCGAGCTGGATCCGCGAGAGGCGCACGATGGGTGCCGTCATCGCGGTGCGCGCAATCGCACCGACGGTAACGGGGGTGGATCGGTCCGGGTGAAAGCTCCCCTGCTGCCCAGCGGGAGTTCGGATCATCCGCAGCAGCCCGGCCGCGCTATTCGGACTTCGATTTCGCCTTGTTCTTGCGCTTCGCCTTCGCATTCGATTTCGGCTTCTTCTTGGACTTGGGCTCGGGTCGATCGCCGTCGGAGCTCCTGACCGCGAGCGGAGATCGCAAGCGGAAGCGGATCTTGATATCGCTGGCGCCCCCGTCGCTGGCCCATTGCGCGATCGCGGCGACCGACGAGGCGACCGACACCACCACCGAGATCATCGCCCACTGGGTGAGACCCGACGTGGTGTAGGTGTGCGGCTGAATACCGGGCACCACCAACGGCCCGTCGCCGAAGGCCCAGTTCATCAACGCACCGACCTGACCGCCGAAATCCGAGGTGCGGCCGAGGCCACGCTTGAGCGCGGGACCTTTGGCATTGATGTAGAGCAGGCAGGTGACCACGAAGCCGGTGGAGGCCAGGATGGAAACCAGCGACAGCCGCACGAGCGTCTCGGTGCGCCGCCGGGCGTTGACCGTCACCGCGAAAATGGACACCACGATCGCGACGCTGGCCATGATCGCCCACACCCCGGTGATCTGCGCGGCGGGCGGACGGTGACTCGACCACACGTTCAAATAGGCCGTGGTCGCGTGGATCCGGCCGAACGCGTTCACCCGCGCCTTCCCGTCGGGACCGGCGACGGCGAGCCAGGGCTGAAACAACAGGACAAGGGTCAGCACACCGCAGAAAACGCTGGCGAAGTAACCCCAATCCCTGCGCAGCACCGACCGCAGCGCGGAAAAATCCACCTGCGGCCGCACCAGGCGCTTGCGCACAACACCGGTCGTCGTCGCACCGGGCGGGGCTGTCGTCTCGCCGGGCGAAGCGGCGGCGGCCTCGGCGAGCCGAGCCTCGTTCACTCGCCATGGAGTTGGCTGCACCATCGACCCAGCTTAGAAGCCACAACCACCGCCGACATCGACGAAGCTCACCGCTCGTGGGAACAGTCCGCCCACGAGCGGCGCTGCGGAGGCACCGAAAACCTCGCGACCGAACGGCTTTTCGCGAACTACAGCGCGAAAGCGATCGCCCGCAGTACCAACGCGAGGATGAACACCACCGTGAACGCGAGGTCGACCGAGAGGCCGCCCACGCGCAACGGGGGCAGCACCTTGCGTAGCGGCGCGATCACCGGCTCGGTCGCGGCGTGGGTGAAGTCCCTGACACGCGCCACCCATGGCGGCGGTGTCTGGCCGCCGAGCACACCGATCCAGTCCAAAATCACCCTGGCAAGCAACACCAGGATGAATGCCGTCAAGATGTAGCCGATCAACGAACCGATAAGGCTCATGTCGTACTCCTTCGTGGTGGCCGCGCGAAACTCAACTACTCACCGGGATCAACGCGGCGGATGGCACCAAAGTGTCTGTTTTGCCGCATTCTCAGCCGATTATCAGCTCCCTCGTGATTATGCTGGCCGGAATGCGCCCACTATCCCCCACCTTGGTACCGGTCGCCGACGATCTCGACTCGGTGACCACGATCGGCCCCGAGGGCGACCCCGCCGACGCCGGCACTACCCGAGCAGACCTCGACGCTCTGTGGGCCTCGGTGCAGGACTGGTACCGACTGGGCACCACACCGGCGATCCAGGTGTGTCTACGCCGCAACGGGACCCTCGTGCTGAACCGTGCCATCGGTCACGGCTGGGGTAACGCCCCCGGCGACGCACCGGCGGCCGAGCCTGTCCTCGCCACGCCGGAGACCCCGTTCTGTGGCTTCTCCACGGCGAAAGGTCTCTCGGCGACCCTGATGTTCATGCTCATCGAGCAGGGCGTTTTCTCCTACGACGACACGGTGGCCACCTACATCCCCGAGTTCGCGGCCAATGGCAAGGCCGCGATCACCATCGGCGACGTACTGACCCACTCCGCCGGAGTGCCGTTCGTGACACCGCCGTACCAGGGGTTCGATCTGGTCGTCGACGAGGAGTCGGCAGTACGCGGACTCGCCGACCTGAAGCCGAGTTGGCCGACCGGCCGTTTCCGCATCTACCACGCACTGACCAGCGGGCTGATCCAGCGCCTACTGGTGCAACGCGCGACCGGCAAGCGGATGCGCGAGCACCTCGCCGAACAGGTGCTCGGCCCGCTCGGCTTTCGTTGGAGCACCTTCGGCGTCGCCGCCGAGGACGTCGACAAGGTCGTCCCGAGTGTGCAGACCGGACCACCGCCGTCGGGTGTGTGGAAGTTCTTGGCGCGCAAGGCGGTAGGCGGCAGCATGAGCGGGCACATGGATGATTCGTCCACCCGCGCGTTCCTCACCGCCGAATTGCCGTCGGGCAATCTCGTCACGACCGCCGAGGAACTTTCGCGGTTCTACGAGATCCTCACCCGCGGCGGCGAACTCGACGGCATCAGAATTCTCGAACCCGACACACTGCGCGAGGCCATCCGACCGGCGAAACGCCTGCCTGGCCTCGCGGGACGGGTGAGCCGCGCCGGATTCGAATTGGGCGCACGCAAGTCGAAATTCGGGCGCGACACCGCTGTCCATTTCGGCAGGAGCGGACTCACCACGCAATACGGCTGGGCCGATCCGGCACGCGGACTCGCGGGCGCGATCCTCACCAGCGGCAAGGCGACCACCGACACCGAACGGCCAGCACAACTGTGCGCGCAGATCTCGCGCACCCTCGGACCGCTCGACCCCGCGGCGCGAATCTTCAACCCTTAGCCAGGCCGCGACCCACGGTGCCACGCGCCGGTTTCGGCGCAAGCGGCGTACCGCCGAAGCCTCTGTCGCACAACGGCACTGCGATTGGTCACCCCAGCACCGACTATCGCCCCCTGGCATCGCACCGTGGCCGATCCACGAACAGCGATGACAAGCGCGTCACCGAAACTCGACCGTGCGCGGTGACCTCGGTGCGAATGCCACCCGATCAGAGGATCGAGAACGCGACCACCAAGCCGAGCCCGAAGTGCGCGGCGGCGACCACGAGCACATCGGTGGTGTAGACGTCCGAGGCCAGCACCCTGCCGATGTCGATGCCGATCACTCGTTCGAGCACCCGCACCGAGACAACCTGCGCGATGATGCCCACCAGGCCGTAGATCAGTCCGGCGAGCAAGCCGTCGAGCAGGCGCCCGCCGCCGCCGACCGAGAACACCGCGAGTACGACGATGAGCGCCATACTGACCATCGCCGAGGCCGCGACGATCACGGCATTCGGCTTACCCGTCCGCACCAACGAGCGCAAATGCCCGGGCGTGGTGAGATCGATGGCGAAGAAGCCGACGAGCATCAACAGCAGACCGAGAATGGCGTACAGAATAATCGCGCCGACGCCCTCACCCAGCGAACTCCAGTACCCCGACTCGAGGGCGACTGCGGTCATCATGGTCCTTCCGACAAGTGTGCTTGCGTTGCATGACAAATGGTGTTGGGTAGCATCTGCGGTCGCCCGCACAATGCGTGGTTCACGAACCGACGATCCGGTGCGGGACGAACGCCGAACCGTCGTCGGTGATCAGCCCGGCGGTCTCCCGGATACCGAGACCCGCCGCCGCGTCGCCGACGATCCAGGTACCGAGCACCGGGCGCATGTCGTCGAATTCCGGTAGTGGATCCAACAACTGGTACACGTACCCTTCTTCGCCGTACACACCACCGGTCGAGGTTTCCACCCCGCCACCGACGATCGTCATATTGGCGCCCTCCCGGCCGAGCTTCGGCTTGCGAATGTACTCGGTGAGTTCGTTCGGCTGATCCAGGTAGGCGGGCAACAGGTTCGGATGCCCCGGATACATCTCCCACAACACGGCGAGAATGGCCTTGTTGCTCAACAACGTCTTCCAGAGCGGTTCGATCCACATGCACTCCGGCAGACTCTCGACCACACGCTTCCCGAAATCGTCGTCGAGTACCCACTCCCACGGGTACAGCTTGAAAATCCCCTCGATCGGCGCCTCGGCCAGGTCGACGAAACGCGCCAGCTCCGTGTCGAATCCGATTTCCTCGATGGGCAGTGCGATCGTGTCGAATCCCGCCTCGGCGGCTGTCTCCTGCATATACGCGGTGGTGACGTTGTCCTCGCCGGTCGCGTCGGCACCGGACCAGGTGAAATGCAGCAGGGGTGAAGGCAGGATGTCGCGCAGTTCGCCCCAGCGCGCGACCAGCTTCTCGTGCAGGGAATTCCACTGATCGAATCCCGGATGCAGCGCGGTGAGCCAATGCCACTGCACGATCGCGCCCTCCAACAACGAGGTGGGGGTATCGGCGTTGTACTCGAGAAGTTTCGCGGGACGCCTCGCGTCGTAACGCAGATCGAAACGGCCGTAGACATACGGGTCGTTGCGCCGCCACGACTCCGCGATCGGCCCCCACGACCATTCCGGCAGACCGAAATCCGCGAAACGTTCGGTGAGCACGATGTTTTCCACGGCGTTCAGGCACATCGAGTGCAGCAGTTCCACGTCGGCTTCCAGCGCGAGGATCTCCGACATCTCGAATTCGTAGTAGACCGATTCGTCCCAGTACGGCCTCGGCTGGCCGCTGGCGTCGCGACCGGGGATGCCGTAGACGAGACCCTGGTCCTCGGTGATCTGCTGCCAATCCTGGCGCGGGGTGGCGCGCAAGCGGCGCATCTACGAACCCCCGCTCGTGCTCTTGCTGCCGAGCCCGCCGCGCTGGATGACGGAGCCGCTCTTGGTCTTGATCTCGGCGTTCTTCGGTTTCACCGTCGTGCCACCCACCGGGGGTTGGCCGATCGTTCCGGTACCGCCGTAGTTGTAGCGATACTGCGGGCCACCGCCGATGAAGATCAAGCCACCGGTGCTGGAGAAGCCGGGCCGGCCTTCGCCGCAATAGTTGTCCGGGACAACGACTTCCTGACCGTTCTCGACCTTGACGCAGGACGCGGTGACCTTATCGGTGTGCAGCGCACGGTAACCCAGGTACCCGCCACCGACGAGCGCGGCGACGCCGACCACCGCGATGGTCCCCTTCATCACCCGCTTGCGGGTGCGGTCGCGCTGCTGGTCGGCCAGAATTTGGGCTTGCCGCTGTTGCTCGGCCTGCTGGCGCGCCTTGTCCCTGGCACGCGCCTCGGCGACCGTCGGTGGCCGGGGCTGGGTAACACCCGGCTCCTGACGCTGGATGCGACCAGACGGTGGCGTGGGCGCCGCAGCAGCGGAATCGGCGGGACTCGAAGGACCCTGTGACGGGTACTGCGGCTGGACGGGGTACTCCGGCCGGGTCGGGGGATTACCCGAATCCTGGCCGCCGTTCGGTGGTTGGCCACCGGTCGACCCCGAACCCCCCTGCTGGTTCTCGTCATTCGGATTCGGTGTGTTCACCGCTGCATTCCCCTCCTCGGCCGATCTGTCACTAGCGCTCCTCGAATCCGGTGGAATCGCCCCGCGCCGGCTCCCAGCCTTCCACAACAACATCGACCCGACCAGGAGTGTCCCCCGAGCGCAGCAGTTCCAGCAACCGTTCGCACCCGGCGCGCTCACCCTCCGCGACCACGTGTACGCGTCCGTCGCGCGCGTTTCTCGCATGGCCGGTGAGCCCGAGTTCCAGTGCGCGCGAACGGGTCCACCAGCGGAAACCCACGCCTTGTACG
The DNA here is from genome assembly GCF_039543305.1 of Nocardia callitridis. Lineage (NCBI taxonomy): Bacteria > Bacillati > Actinomycetota > Actinomycetes > Mycobacteriales > Nocardiaceae > Nocardia > Nocardia callitridis. Next base: position 1,920,198 of record NZ_BAABJM010000002.1, read on the forward strand.
TGCCCGTGCACCCATGCGCCGAGCCGGACCGTCTCGTGTGGGTCACCCGTCATGCCGACAGATCCTATGGGACGCGCACCCGCCCGCCGTTGATCACGCGTCGACGTCGAAGCTCAGCGTCACCTTGCTGCCCGCCTTGACCGTCCGACCGACCGTGCACACCTTGTCGATCGCGCGTTGCACGGTGACCAGTAGCCGTTCGCGCGCCTGCTCGTCGAGCTCGCTCAGGTCCAGCTCGAAGGTCTCATCGATCTGCGGGTACACCTCGTTCTCCCGGTCGGCCTCCCCCGACACCGCGATCCGCGCGTCGAAGTTGTCACCGAGCTTGCGCGACAACGGAAAGTCGGCACTCAGTCCCGAACACGCCGCGACCGCGATCTTCAACAGCTCGCCGGGTGTGAAGGCGCCCTCCACCCCTTGCGAGGCGATCAGCACCTCGCCGCCGCGCGAACTGCGACCCGTGTAAGCCCTCGTCCCGGTGCGCTCCACCCACAGACTCGTCGGTTCCTTCGAATCACCCATTGTTCGATCCTGCCATCGTCCCGATTTCCCTCAACACGCCTGCCAACGTCACCGCCCCGGCTCGCCATTCCACCGCCACCGCGAACGCGTCACTTCGTGAGCAGTTGCCAGTCGTCGGGCAGGCGAGCGGCGATCACCTCGGTGCCCTGCACCTCGAGGTCGATGGTGACGTCACCGAGACGCAGCGCGGTGACCGCGATCTTGCCCCACTGCGGCGGCAACTGCGGGTGCACGGTGATGGTGCGCTCGCGCGCGTCGGGGGTGAGCCCGAGAAAGGCGCGGACCAGCAGTATCGGCGCGGCGCTCGCCCATGCCTGCGGCGAACACGAGGTGGGATACGGCACCGGGACAGGGAACTGCGTGCGCGCGAAACCGCAATACAGCTCCGGCAGCCTGCCGTCGAAAGCCGCCGCGGCGGCGAGCAACCCGTCCGCGAGCTTGGTCGCCAACTCGACAGCGCCGGGCAGATGCCGATAACGCAACAGGCCGGCGACGGCGATCGCGGTGTCGTGCGGCCACACCGAACCGCAGTGATAACTCATCGGGTTGTAGGCGCCCATCGACGAGGCGAGGGTGCGCAAGCCGAATCCACTGTCCATCTCCGGGTCCGCCAACCGGCCGATCAGTTCGGCGGCGTGCTCGTCGGTGGCGATGCCCGACCAGAGGCAGTGCGCGGCATTGCTGGTCAACGCGTCGATTCGACGCTTACCCGCGTCGAGAGCGACCGCGTACCAGCCCTTTTCGGGCAACCAGAACTGTTCGGCGAACTTGCCACGCAGTTCCGCGGCACGGTCACGCATGACGCTGGCCACACGCGGCTCGTCGAACGCGTCCGCCAACTCGGCGCGCGCCAACATCGCGCTGTGCGCGTACCCCTGCACCTCGCACAACGCGATCGGCGCCTCGGCGATGTGCCCCGTGGCGTCGTTGATGCCGTCGAAGCTGTCCTTCCAGCCCTGGTTCACCAAGCCGCGGTCGGTGGCGCGGCGGTACTCGATGAAGCCGTCTCCGTCGCGGTCGCCGTATTCGGTGATCCACCGCATCGCCGCGTCGGCGGCGGGCAGCAGTTCTCGGATCGTCTGCTCATCGGCACCCCAGCGCAGACACTCGGCCAGCAGCATCACGAACAACGGGGTGGCGTCGACCGACCCGTAATAGATGTGTCCGCCGAGCACCTGACCACCGGAGGGGCCGCGGCGCATCTCGTGCATGATCCGGCCCGGCTCTTCCTCGGTGAGCGGTTCGATGGTGGTGCCCTGCATCTCGGCCAGCTGCTGCAACGTACCGACCGCGAGATCCACCTCCAGCGGCAGCGCCATCCACGCGGTCAGCAGGCTGTCGCGGCCGAACAGCGTCATGAACCACGGCGCTCCCGCCGCGACGAACGGCCGCCCCTCCTCGGAGTCGTCGTGTATCTGCAACGCGCCCAAGTCACTTTCGGTGCGCCGCAGCACGCGGGTGAGCACAGGGTCGTCGGAAACGATGTCGGTGGCGGTATCTCGCCAGGCTTCGATCTTGCGACCCGGCCCGCTCACCCCGTAGTGCTCACCGGGCGCGAGCGGCGCCTGCACGCGCTGGTTACCCACCGTCGGCTGCGCGATGATCTCGGTCTGCCAGATCTCGCCGGGTGCCACCACGACCCGCCACATCAGCGCGCCGGGCAACATCTCGGGTTCCACAGTCGCCGATACCGAAAGCCCCCGCATCCGATCGGTCCTGTCGTGCAATACCAGTTCGCCGTCGGCCTCGGTCACCTCGGCCCGCGCGTGTCCCGACCGACCTTCCTTCACCGCGAACAAGTCGACGAAATCGGCGTCCACATGCAGTTCCAGGCTCACCGCCGTCGGCTCGGTGCTCATGTTCTCCAGCGTCAGGATCTCGCGCATCCCCTCGGCGACGATCCGTTCGCGCACAAGGAGCAAAGTGCTGTCGGCCAGCCCGGCTTGTGGTGGCCTTCGCAACACGAACCGTGCCGCGAAGGCCTCGGGACTCAGTACCGACAGCGCCTCGGCCGCCTTACCGTCGACCAATAATTCCCATCGCGAGAGGACGCGAGCGTCCCGATAGAACAGCCCGTGCGGCAACCCCGGCTCGACATCGCCGAGCCGGTTCGACAAGCAGAAGGTGCTGCCCTCCACCAGGGTCACCGTGCCGCCGTACCCGCCGAGTCCGGTCGGTTCACCGGAGTTCAACGGGGAGGGGCTTTCCGGGGCGATCGCGTCCGCGCTCACGCCAGCCCGCTCGCCGTGATCGGGACGGGCACCGTCTCGTCGAGGTGCCTGCCCAGCGCCGGACGGCGATGGGTGCGCAGCAGATTGCGATACACCTGCTCATAGCCGTACCCGAGGGTGTCGGCGCCGAAATTCTCCACGACATGTTCCCGGCAGGCGACCGGGTCCATCGACTGCACTTCGGCGATCGCGGCGGGCAGTTCGGACGGATCCGCGCAGATTCGTCCGGTCACGCCGTCGACGATGACTTCCGAAACCGCGCCGCCGCGCAGCGCGACGACCGGTGTTCCACACACCATCGACTCGATCATCACCATGCCGAACGGTTCTTCCCACAGCACAGGGAACAACAAGCACCTCGCATTTGCCAGAAGTTTGCGCTTGGCCACCGAGTCCGCCAGGCCATACACATGGTCCTGCGAAGTGAGCAGCGGACGCACCTTCTCCTCGAAGTACTTCAACTCCGCCTGCTCGCTGCACTTGCCCGCGAGCACCAGCGGAATACCCGCGGCGTGCGCCGCCTCCAGTGCGAGGTGCGGCGCCTTGCACTCGTTGAACCGGCCGAGGAACAACGCGTAGTTGTCCTTCTCGACCTGGAACGGCCATTCTTCGACGCGCAACGCGTTGTGCACGCGCCCGACCCAGTTCAGGCCGGAAGCCAACGAACGCTGGCGGTTGCTGATCGCCACGAGCGCGACCTCGTCGCCGAGCTCCTGGTAATAGCGGTAGATGTCGTCCTCGACCGGACCGTGCACCGTCAGCACCGTCGGCAGGCCGAGACCGTGGTAAACCGGGGCATTGAGCGGCCCGGCGAAGGTGTGGTCGTGCACCAGGTCGATACCGGAGGTGGCGGCGATCCGCTCGATCGCCCTCCGCACCCGTAGCGCGTGAACGACCTCGGGGAACGGCTCACCGAGCCGTTCGGGGACCGCCCTGTCCCACAGCGGAACGAAGGTGGCAGCCTTCGTGCCCGGCTCACCGGCACCGAGCAAGGTCACGTCGTGACCTCGTTCGACCAGCGAGTCCACCAGATCGGCGACCACGGCTTCCACACCGCCGTACGCCTTCGGTGGCACATCGAAATAGGGCGGGACGACCATCGCAATGCGGTACCGGGTACCGACATGGTCCATCGACAACAAATCGGATGAGGCAGGTTGCACAGACATGGGAGCGGAGAACGCGCTCATGACCCTCCTTCCAGGGACACAACCGTTTGCACTCGCATCCACCCAGCACTCGGAGTACCGGGCGCCGAACAGGTGGCCGCCTCGGCGGAGGTGAAGACGGTGCCGCACCGCCGTCCAGTAGTGCTCGGTTGGCCTGGCCACGCGTGTGGCGTGATCAGGGGGGCCGAGAGTGATGTACCTCATCGAGGCCCTCCCAAACCAGCGATTAGCTGAAAAGTCGCCGGCGTGTCGGGTATGCGCTCAAAACTCCGGAGAGCAACGGCCGGGATCCGGCAGTTCCGCGCACGGCGCATTACCGTGCTCACGCAGCACATCCTTGCCGGCCTGGTCGGTCAGGAAGCGCAGAAAACTCGCCGCGAGCGAATCGGCGGGCAGCTCGCCGTAGCTGTAGGCGTATTCGACACCCCAGAACGGATAGCTGCGGTCGATCGCCGAGTCCCGATTCGCGCCGACCCCGTCGATCGCGACGCTCGTGAGCTTCGCCCGCTCGGCCTCCGAATACTCCGCGTAGCCGACCGCGCCGGGTATCTGCGCGACCGCCTTGGTCATGTCGGCGGTGACCTGGGCATCGCAGTGCGCGCCGTCGCGTTGCTCGGCCCCCTTGAGCGCGGTACAGCTCACGTGCGGCCGTTCGGGTTGACCGGCACCGAGCAGCCTGCGTTCGAAGGTGTTGCGGGTGCCTGAGCCCGGAATCCGATTGACCAACACCACGGGCAGATCCCGGCCACCGACCTCACGCCAATTACCGACCTTGCCCTGGTACAGATCCCGGATCTGTTCGGTACTGAGCGCGTCGACACCCACACCGCGATCGACGATCACGGAGAACAACGACAACGCCAGCGGCCGTGGGGTGAGCATCGGGTATCCGTCCCCCTTGGGCCCGTCGCTGATCGTGATCGAACCGGGGTCCGGCGCGGCGTGTTCGGCCAGTCGATCGAGCCCGCGCTCGGAGCCCTCGAATTCCTCGGCGAATTCGGCACCGGTGCACCTGTTCGCATACTGGTCGGCGGCGTCCTTCATGACCTGCTCGAACGCCGACGAGCCGAGCAGGGTGAGCTTGCCGCTCGCACAGTCCAGCGGTGTCGGCGGCGGCTGCGCCGCGTTGACGGCGAGTTGAGCGATGATCACCAGGACCAGGAAAACGGTCAGCGCCACCATCATCTTCGGTACGCCGATGCGGTTGCGCGTCTGCACCACTCGCCCACCGGAGATTCCGCCGACCACGGCGGGTGCGGGGTATTCACCGGTTCCGCGCGAGCGTTGCAGAATCGCCAGAATCTTGTAGTGGTCGCCCCGATCCAGCGGCACCCTCGGCAGATCGATGACCCCGATGTGGCCGCCGGTGTCCTCGCGCACCGCGATTCCCGCCCCTGGCACGAGGCTGTCGGCGAGCCCGTCGTCACTGAGTTCGGTGACCGCCATGCCCATCACCCTGCGATGCGGGAAGCGCAGGTGCAGACCGACGAGACTGCCTTCGGGTCCGCGATAATCGCTGCCGCCGATATCCGCGAACCCGCTGTTCTCGATGCGCACCAGCACAATCGAGAGGTCCTGCAGATCCGGTGTGCTCTCCCCGCTCGACGGCCGCAGCTGCGGAAGCACGCCGGGGAAAACGGATTCGATCGAACCGGTGACCGGGGTGTCCATCTGCACCCGGTAGCCGAGCCGTTTGCGCCCGATGATCACGAATTCCCAGAGGAACGCCGCGACCGGGATCACGATGCCGACGACCGGCAGCAAATATTGGACGAAGAACTCGCCGCCCATCGGGCAACACCCCCAGATAGCTGTCTGGCCACCCATCTTCGGCCACGCCCTGGCACTTGAACCGGATTGGTCGAACTATTCGGCGACTGTTCACCCCCGCGCCATCGCTACGGTTCGGCGGACGAATTCGTCCATGCCGACAACCGCGCCAACGGCCAGGTATTGATGACGCGCTCCGCCGCAACACCATTGGCGAGCGCACGGGCACACCCGTAACCCTGCCAATCCAGTTGACCCGGCGCATGCGCGTCGGTGTCGATGCTGAAGTAGCAGTCCTGCTCGACGGCCAGCTGGATGAGTCTGCCTGGCGGATCGCGACGTTCGGGCCTGCTGTTGATCTCGACCGCCGTGCCGTGTCGGCGGCACGCGTCGAATACCGCCTCGGCGTCGAACGTCGACTCAGGGCGGGTGCCGCGCCCGCCTTCGACCAACCGGCCGGTGCAGTGTCCGAGCACGTCGACGTGCGGGTTGGCCACGGCCGCCAGCATCCGCCGGGTCATCGTCGCGCTGTCCGCACGCAGGTGTGAATGCACGCTGGCCACAACGACATCCAATCTGGCGAGCAGCTGTTCGTGCTGGTCGAGCGCGCCGTCGGCGAGGATGTCCACCTCGATCCCGGTGAGGATACGAAACGGTGCCATGCGCGCGTTCAGATCGTCGAGCAGGTCGAGTTGTGCGCGCAACCGATCCGCCGACAACCCGTTGGCGACGGTCAGTCGCGGCGAATGATCGGTGAGCGCACAGTATTCGTGGCCGAGCGCCCGCGCGACGCTCATCATCTCCTCGATCGGACTGCCACCGTCGGACCAGTCGGAATGGGTATGCAGGTCGCCGCGCAGCCGGGCACGCAACGACTTTCCTTCTGCGCCGATGGGCTCGGCGGCGGACCGGAGTTCGACGAGATAGTCCGGCACCGCGCCCGCATACGCCTGCTCGATCACCGACGCGGTCTTGGGCCCGATTCCGGTGAGCTCGCGCCAACTGCGCGCGACCCGGCGCGCGTCCCGTTCCTCGGGGGCCAGCCCGGCAAGGATATCGGCGGCCTTGCGGTAGGCCTTGACCCGATGTGTCTGCGCCCGTGCGCGTTCCAGCCAGAAGCCGATCTCCCGCAAAGCCGCGATCGGGCCGGGGGCGGCCTGATCGCGTGCGGGAGACGGCTTCTGGTCCGGCAACGGCGTTACCCGATTCTGCTGTACTTCACGAAGGCGACACCGTCATCGAAGACACTGCTGGTGATCACCCGGTACTCCGCGGGGGACGGCAAGTGCGGATCGCGACCGAACAGCGGCCGACCGCTGCCGAGCACCACCGGATAGATCTTGAGGAAGATCTGATCGATCTCGGGCAGCAACACCTTGGCGAGCTCGCCGCCACCACACAGCCAGATGCCGAGCCCCTCGGCGCGTTTGAGCTCACGCACCTTCGCCAACGGGTCCTCGGCGATCAATTCCACCGCGGGATCGGGGTTTTCCGGCAACGTCGTGGACACCACGTATTGGTGCAGGTGCGAGTACGGGCTGGAGGTACCCGTGCGCACCCCGAAGTCGTGGGTCTTGCGACCCATCAACACGGTGTCGAAGTACCGGTTGGCCCTGTCGATACCCATCGACTCGCGCACCTTGGTCGGCAGCGTCTCCGGATACTGCGCGGTGATGGCCGGACCGTGGTCGCCCCCGACCGGGAAGAAATCTACCGAGCCCTCCTCTGTGGCGATGAATCCGTCGATGGTCGACGCGACGTAATACGTGAGATTGCGCATGTGTCCTTCCTCCACGGCCGGCTCGGCGTCCGAACCGCCTTCACCCGAAACGGTAGCTCGCGCCGATGGCTCGGCGCAGCCCCCTTCGCTACGGGCGCCGCGGCGCCGGCTGACAGCGCGGGCACGAGAAGGACGAGCGATTCATGAAGCGCTCGCGCACGATCGGTGCGCCACACCGTAGGCAACCCTCGCTCTCGCGTCCGTACACGGCCAGCGAGCGTTCGAAGTACCCGGACTGGCCGTTGACATTGACATACAGGGCGTCGAACGAGGTGCCACCCGCGGCGAGTGCGCGCTCGAGCACGGCGGTGACCTCGGCGATCAGTGCGCGCACCGCGGGACGGGACAGGCCCGAGGCCAGGCGGGTGCCATGCAGCTTCGCCAGCCACAACGATTCGTCGGCGTAAATATTGCCGATACCGGAGATCACCGTCTGATCGAGCAGCACCCGCTTGATCTCGGTGCGCTTGGCGCGGATCGCGCCGACCGTGGCTTCGAGGTCGAACAACGGGTCGAGCGGATCGCGGGCGATGTGCGCGACAGGTTCGGGAACCAGCGTGCCGTCCACCGTCACCAGTGGTGCGAGTGCCCAACCGCCGAAGGTGCGCTGGTCGACGAAGCGCAACTGGGTGCCGTCGTCGAGGTCCGCGCGAATGTGCGCGTGCTTTTCCATCGGCACACCCGCCGCTTGCACGAGCATTTGGCCGCTCATGCCGAGGTGCACGACCAGCGACGTCTCGAATCGAGAGGGGTCCTCGCCGGTGTCGTCGCCGTGCTCGTCTTCGCGCTCGACGAGCGTCAGCCACAGAAATTTGCCGCGCCGCCGCGCCTGCGCGACGCGCAGGCCGGTCAAGCGGGCGGCGAGGTCGGCGGCGCCTTCGAGATGGCGGCGCACCGAGCGTGGGTGCGTGACCGCCACCGACTCGATGACCCGACCCACCACGTGCTCGGCCAGACCGCACCGAACGACTTCGACCTCGGGAAGCTCGGGCAACGGCTCAGGACGCCGCGGTGAGCGCCTGGTAAGCGGCGCCCGCCGCCTTCTGTTCGGCTTCCTTCTTCGACCGTCCGACACCCTGCCCGTAGGCGTGGCCGCCGACCACGGTGGTCGCGGTGAATTCCTTGTCGTGGTCGGGACCGGTCGAGCTGATCTCGTAACTCGGCACACCGAGACCACGTTCGGCGGTCAACTCCTGGAGGCTGGTCTTCCAATCGAGGCCAGCACCCATGCGAGGGCCGCGTTCGAGCAGGTCGGCGAACAGCCGCAGGACCACCGAACGCGCGACGTCGATGCCGTGTTCCAGGTGCACCGCACCGAGCAACGACTCCATACCGTCGGCGAGGATGCTCGGCTTATTCCTGCCGCCGGTGAGTTCCTCACCCTTGCCGAGCAGCAGGTGCGCGCCGAGGCCACCATCGCTGAGACCGCGCGCCACCTCCGCGAGCGCGTGCATATTCACCACGCTCGCCCGCAACTTGGCCAACTCGCCCTCGGACTTGTCCGGGTGCTCGCTGTAGAGACGCTCGGTGATGCTCAGGCCGAGGACGGAATCGCCGAGAAACTCCAGCCGCTCATTGGTCGGCAATCCACCGTTCTCGTAGGCGTACGACCGGTGGGTCAGCGCGAGGCGCAACAGTTCCGGTGATACGTCCACACCGAGGGCGGCGAGGAGTTCGGCGTGCTTATCGGACGAAGCGGTTTCTTCGGTCACGTCGATACGACAGATCGATCGATCAGACAGCCGAGGTCACCTGACGGCCCTTGTAGGTACCGCACGACGGGCACGCGACGTGCGGCAGCGTCTTCTCGCCGCAGCCACGGTTCGGGCAGGTGATCAGGGTTGGCGCGGTGGCCTTCCACTGGCTGCGCCGCGACCTGGTGTTGGAACGGGACATCCGGCGCTTGGGAACGGCCACGACTACTTCTCCTTGGTTCTATTGCTTGCCGGTTCGGCAGATCGGTTTTCTGAGTCTGGCACGGCCGCACCCGATTCCGGGGTGCCGTTGCCGGGCGATTCGGTGGCGAAATTCGCCAGCCCGGCCCAGCGAGGGTCAAGTATCTCATGCGCGTGATCGGGGCCGACACTCGCCGTCCGAACACCGCACTCCGGGCACAGGCCCGCGCAGTCGGGAGTGCACAGCGGTTGCAGCGGCAACGCGAGACCGACAGCGTCCACGACCACCGGCTCCAGGTCGATCGTGTCGTCCAGCATGCGGTAGACCTCGTCGTCCTCGGTGGTCTGCTCGGTCACGCTGTCCGGGTAGGCGAACAACTCGGTGAGCTGGATCTCGACCTCGTCGGTGAACGATTCGAGACAGCGCGAGCATTCGCCCTCCACCGGTCCGGTGGCACTGCCGGTGACCAACACACCCTCGGACACGGCCTGCAACCGCAGGTCGAGGTCGACCTCCGCACCCTGGGGAATGGCGGCCAGGTCGAGACCGATCCGGTCGGCGGTGGTGAGCGTCCTGCGCACTTCGCGTTGCGTACCCGCGCGACGACCGAGACTGCGCACGTCGAGCACGAACGCCGCGTCCGGCTCACGGCGAGCAGCCGTGCGCGAGCGCGAGGCGGAATCGGAACGGGCGGACATCACGGACTCACTTCGTCGTCGGGGGATCAGTCGTCCAGAGATCACTGGCAACCACTCAACGATACGCGAGGGCATGCCGGAATCTCAAAACGAGCCCGCGACCGCGACTACCGGCGGTATTCGGCCGCGTAGTCCGGTGCGCCCCCGCCGGTACGCAGCTGATGCCGACCACGACCCGCGGTGCGCAGCATCGCGTCGAGGGTCTCCTCGAATTCGGCGAGCCTGCCGTCGACGTAATGGTCGCATTCCTCGCGCATCCGGTCGGACTCGCTGTGCGCCCGGTCGATCACCCGCGCGGACTCGGCGTGCGCGGCACGCACCACCTCGGTCTCCGAGACCAGCCTCGCCTGCTCGGCGACGCCCTCGGCGAGCGAACGGTCGTAGGAATCCTTGCCCGCCTCGATCAGCCGGTCGGATTCGACCTTCGCCCGTCCGGTCACGTCCTCGAATTCGGCGTTGCCGTCGGCTACCACCTGGTCGGCCTCGGCCTGCGCCGAGCTCACCAGGTGATCGGCGTGCGCGGTGGCTTCGGCCACCATGCGGTCGGCATGCGCCTTGGCCTCGGCCAGAATCCGGTCGGCCTCTTCGCGGGCGGAGCCGACGGTGTGCTCGGCCTCGCTGTTGGCGTCGGCGACGGTGGTCTCGGCGCTGTCGCGGGCATCTCCGACGATCTTGTCCCGGATATCGAGCACGTCCTGGGCATCGTCCAGCTCACCGGGCAGGGCGTCGCGCACGTCGTCCAACAGTTCGAGCACGTCACCTCTCGGCACGATGCAGCTGCGGGTCGGCGGGATGCCGCGCGCTTCTTCGACGATGGCGACGAGCTCGTCGAGTGCCTCGAATACGCGATACATGCTCACTACCCCACTCTCTGCGGCCTACGGCGAACTTTCCGCCGCTGCCCAGTGTGCCCTGCACCACGGCTGGGGCCGAGTCGTTGACCGGTGTGTCGTTGTCGGTGTCTCGCAAGCCACAGAATCAAGTGGAGGATATTCCTCCACTTGATGTTAAATTGAGGGTGTCGATCGTCGAACGATCGTCGATGAGGAAATCCGAGTAGCTCGAGGGAAGGAAAACGGCACCTAGCGCTGTTACCCCACCGAGAGCTCTCACGTTCGATCGGAAGACAGATGACTGTTCTGGAACGGCACCGGCCCGTGGCGAATTACGCCACGAGCTTGTTCGTGCCCTGGACCGGCGGCTACCCGCTGCTGCGGATCAGGGTGCCCTCGGCCGCGCTCCAGCAGTTGCCGAGCTACCTGCGCGGTGATCGGGCTCTGCCGCAACTGATCCGGTTCGCGCTGGTCGGCGGCGTGAGCAATGTCGCGTATGTGCTGTTGTTCCTCGCCATGCACGGCACGGGACCCTTGGTCGCCAATGTCGTCGGCTCGATCGTCAGCACGATGATCGCCAACGAACTGCACCGCAGGCTCACCTTCCACGCCTCCGACCGGGTCGGCTGGTTCACCGCACAGTGGGAGGGCGGCGGCCTCGCCCTGCTCGGCCTCGGGATCAGCACCGCGGCGTTGGCCGTCCTCGCCTTGCTCGCACCGGGACTCGGCGGTGCGGCACAGGCCGCGTCGGTCCTCGCGATCAGCGCGGCGGTCGGCGCCATGCGCTTCCTCGCGCTGCGCGGTTGGGTGTTCTGAGCTGGCCTTACGCGCAGCTGGTGCGACGACCGGCGCTACGGCGGAGGCTACTTCTCCGCGGCGCGTTCGGCGAGACGTTCGATAAGCCGCTTGTGCACGACCGGGGGCAGCATGTCGGAGACATCGCCGCCGAACGTGGCGACCTCCTTGATCAGGGAGCTGGACAGGTGGCTGTATACGGGATTCGCGGCGATGAAGAAGGTCTCGACGCCGCCGATCTTCTTGTTCATCTGCGCCATCTGTAGCTCGTAGCCGAAATCACCCGCATCCCGCAGGCCCTTCACGATCGCACTGACGCCCTGCTCTGCCGCGAAGTCGACCAACAGGCCGTACCAGGACTCGATCCGCACGTTCGGCAGGTGTTCGGTCGACTCGCGCAGCATCTGGATGCGCTCGTCGACGCTGAACATGCCCTTCTTGCTCTTGTTGATCATGACGGTGACGATGAGTTCGTCGAACTGCGCCGCCGCGCGGGTGAAGACGTCGATATGTCCGTTGGTCACCGGGTCGAAGGATCCGGTGCACAGTGCTCCTGCCATGGCACAAACGCTAGCGCGCGGTGCCACCATCGCACCACCCGATCGTGGGCAAGCGCACCCGCGTCGCCCACGTTCTAACCGAAAGTGGCTATCTCGATGCGGGTTTCGCCGTAGCGACGCGGCTTCGTCGCGACATAGCCTGCCGGCCACCGGGTGTGCGGCGACCGGCTCGATCGTTCCAGCACGAGCACGGCCTCGGGAGCGAGCCAACCCTCGGCGAGGGCGCGCAGATCGGCGCCGATCGCCGCCTCGTCCACCGCGTACGGCGGATCGGAGAAGACCAGGTCGAATCGGTCTTCGGTGGCGAGCACCGATCCGCCGAGGACCGAGGCCACCGTTCCCACGCGCAGCGACGCTCCCGTCAGGCCGAGATCGGCGATATTGGTTCGCACGACCGCCGCGGCTTTGCGGTCGGATTCCACCAGCAACGCCTGCGCCGCGCCGCGCGAGAGGGCTTCCAATCCGAGCGCGCCCGAACCGGCGTAGAGATCGAGGACACGCAGCCCTTCGAAGTCCACGCGCGCATCGAGCGCGCTGAACACGGCTTCGCGCACCCGGTCGGAGGTGGGTCGGGTACCGGTGGGCGGCACCATCAGGCGCCGCCCACCGACCGATCCCGCGACGATCCTCGTCACTGCACCGAGGACTCGCGCAAAGCCAACTCGATCAACAGATCGCCACCTTCTACCTGCTGCACGGCGCCGATCGCCACCCGGCCGACGGTGCCCGCGCGCGGCGCGGTGATGGCTGCCTCCATCTTCATCGCCTCGATGGTACCGACGGTGTCGCCCGCCGATACCGAATCACCTTCGGCGACAGACAATGTCACGACACCCGCGAAGGGTGCGGCGACGTGGCTCTGGTTGCCCTTGTCCGCCTTCTCCACGGCGGGAACGTCGCTGGCGATGGACCGGTCACGCACAGCGACCGGCCGCAGTTGCCCATTGAGAATGCACATCACCGTGCGCATGCCGCGCTCGTCGGGTTCGGAGATGGCCTCCAAACCGATCAGCAGCGTGACACCCTTCTCCAACTCGACACGGTGTTCCTCGCCGTGGCGCAGTCCGTAGAAGAACTGGTTCGCCGACAAACCCATGGTGTCGCCGTACTTTTCCCGGTGCGCGAGGAATTCGTTGGTCGGGCCGGGGAACAACAGCCGGTTGAGGGTCGCGCGACGCTGCTCGGAGGTGCCGTCGAGTCCGGCATTGTCCTCGTCGGTGAGCGGGGTTTCGGGTTTCGCTGGCCCGCGTCCGGCAAGCGCGCGGGTGCGGAAGGGTTCCGGCCAGCCGCCCGCCGGTTCCCCCAATTCGCCACGCAGGAAGCCGATCACCGAATCCGGAATGTCGTAGCTGGCCGGATCATTGGCGAAATCCTCGACCTCGACGCCGGTGCCCACCAGCGCCAACGCCAGGTCGCCGACCACCTTCGACGACGGGGTGACCTTCACCAGGCGGCCGAGCAATCGGTCCGCCGCCGCGTATCTGGCCTCGACCTCCTCGAACCGGTCCCCCAAGCCGAGCGCGATCGCCTGCTGCCGCAGATTCGACAACTGACCGCCGGGGATCTCGTGGGTGTATACCCGGCCCGTCGGTGCGGGAATCCCGGATTCGAAGGGCGCGTACACCTTCCGCAACGCTTCCCAGTACGGCTCCAGGTCGCATACCCTCGACAAGCTCAGCCCCGTGTCGAACTCACTGTGCGCCGCGGCGGCCACGATCGCCGACAACGCGGGCTGACTCGTGGTCCCCGCCAATGCCGCGCTCGCGCCGTCGACGGCGTCCGCGCCCGCCTGCCACGCCGCGAGGTAGGTCGCCAACTGGCCGCCGGGCGTGTCGTGGGTGTGCACGTGCACCGGCAGGTCGAACCGTGCGCGCAACGCCGACACCAACGTCGCCGCCGCGGGGGCGCGCAGGAGTCCCGCCATGTCCTTGATCGCGATGACGTGCGCACCCGCCTCGACGATCTGCTCGGCGAGCTTCAGGTAGTAGTCCAGCGTGTAGAGCGTCTCGTCGGGGTCGGACAGGTCGCCGGTGTAGGACAGCGCGACTTCGGCGACCGCGGTGCCGGTCTCGCGCACCGCGTCGATCGCGGGGCGCATCTGGTCGACATTGTTGAGCGCGTCGAAGATGCGGAAGATATCGATGCCGGTCGCGGTCGCCTCGGAAACGAACGCGCGCGTCACCCGCTCCGGATACGGCGTGTACCCCACGGTGTTGCGGCCACGCAGCAACATCTGCAAGCAGATATTCGGCACCGCTTCGCGCAGGGCGGCCAGCCGCTCCCATGGGTCCTCGTACAGGAACCGCAGGCCCACATCGTAAGTCGCGCCGCCCCAAGCCTCGATCGACAACAACTCCGGTGTCAACCGTGCCACGTGTCCCGCGACACCGAGCAGGCCCTTGGTCCGCACACGCGTCGCCAGCAGGGACTGGTGTGCGTCACGGAATGTCGTGTCGGTAACGCCCACCGCCCGCTGTGCACGCAGGTCGCGCGCGAAACCCTCCGGCCCCAAACGCAATAGCCGCTGCCGCGAACCGTCCGGCGGCGCCACCGTGAGGTCGATGTTCGGCAATTTGTCGTGCGGGTACACCGTCGTCGGACGCTCACCGTGCGGCTTGTTGACCGTGATGTCGGCGAGGTAGTTGAGGATCTTGGTGCCGCGGTCGGCCGAGCCGCGCAGAGTCAGCAACTGCGGGCGTTCCTCGATGAACGAAGTGGTGACGTGTCCCGCCGCGAAATCCGGATCGTCGAGTACCGCTTGCAGGAACGGAATGTTGGTGCTCACGCCGCGAATGCGGAACTCGGCGAGCGCACGCTTGGCCCTGCTCACCGCCGCGTCGAAATCCCTTCCACGGCAGGTGATCTTCACCAGCATCGAATCGAAGTAGGCGCCGATCTCCGCGCCGAGGGTCGCGCCGCCGTCCAAGCGGACACCGGCACCACCCGGCGTGCGGTAGGCGGTGATCCTGCCGGTGTCGGGCCGGAATCCGTTGGCGGGGTCCTCGGTGGTGATGCGGCATTGCAACGCCGCGCCGCGCACCGTGATCGATTCCTGACTCAGCCCCAGCTCACGCAGCGACTCCCCCGCCGCGATCCGCATTTGCGCCTGCACCAGATCGACATCGGTGATTTCCTCGGTCACCGTGTGCTCCACCTGAATACGCGGATTCATCTCGATGAAGACGTGGTTGCCGCGCTCATCGAGCAGGAACTCCACCGTGCCGGCGCAGCTGTAGCCGATCTGGCGCGCGAACGCCACCGCGTCCGCGCAGATGCGCTCGCGCACCGCGGGATCCAGGTTCGGCGCGGGTGCGAGCTCCACAACCTTCTGATGCCGTCGTTGCACCGAGCAATCTCGTTCGAAAAGGTGAATCACCTCGCCGTGGCGATCGGCGAGAATCTGTACCTCGATGTGGCGTGGGTTCACCACCGCCTGCTCGAGGAACACGGTCGGATCGCCGAACGCCGACTCCGCCTCGCGCGAGGCGGCCTCGATCGACTCCCGCAGCGATTCCGGCTCGGCTACACGACGCATGCCACGTCCGCCGCCACCGGCCACCGCCTTCACGAAGATCGGGTAGTCCAATTCCGCCGAGGCCGCGAGCAATTCGTCGACGTCGGCACTGGGCGCACTCGAACGAAGCACGGGAAGCCCCGCGGCCCGTGCCGCATCGATCGCACGCGCCTTGTTGCCCGCCAGTTCGAGCACGTGCGCGGAAGGACCGATGAAGGTGATGCCCGCACGATCACACGCGGCGGCGAGATCGGGGTTCTCGGAGAGGAATCCGTAACCGGGGTAGATGGCGTCGACGCCCGCCGACACGGCGGCATCGATGATCGCGTCGATCGAGAGGTAGGCCCGGACGGGGTGGCCCTCCTCGCCGATCTGGTACGCCTCGGCCGCTTTCAGTCGGTGGACCGAATTACGATCCTCGTACGGGAACACGGCGACGGTCCCGATGCCGAGTTCGTACGCCGCGCGGAAAGCACGGATCGCGATCTCACCACGGTTTGCAACCAACACTTTCGAGAACATTGATTCAAGGTACCTGGCGCTCAGCCCAGGCACTATAGGCAACTCCCGATCTCGCCGATCTTCACAACCGAACATGGCAGCGTTGCGAAGTCCGGGTGACATGGCGGAAACATCCCCCACACGGGCCGTGCGCTGGCACGACTGCGCCCGCGCGCTGGGTGACCGGACACCGGGCGCGGGCACCGCGTTCGAACGCCTATGCTCGAGGGTGCAGCTGGTTCACCGAAGCGCGTACGAGATGGAGCCCCTACGTCGTGCGGAGGTGCCGAGCCCGATCGTCCGCAGGACGAAACGGTGAAGAGGGAACCCGGTGGGAATCCGGGACTGTCCCGCAGCGGTATGCAGGAACGACCACCGTCATGACGCACTGAGAGCACGGCACGCGCGAGCGGGTCGCTCGGGAAGCGACGGTCAGTAGGTCGGCCCGTAGGGGTCGGTGCCTGTGAGTCCGAAGACCTGCCAACTGTGCCGGATACGCCGTATCCGGCGGCCACCGCCTCGTGGATATGGGCGCGCGGACCACTACTTCGATGTGTCGGGCTCCCCTACCGGGTTCTCCGGCGGGTCGAAGGGTTCTCCGCACGCCCCGGCGATGGTCTGCTACCTCAGCACTGGAGAAGCCACATGACTGTTTCATCTCAGAAGCCGTTCACCGCAACAGTTCTCGGACTCCCACGGGTCGGCCCGCGGCGTGAGCTCAAGCGGGCCACCGAGTCCTATCTCGCGGGCAGGATCGATGCCGACGCGCTGCACGCCGTCGCACGGGACCTGCGGCGTGATCAGTTCGCCGAACTACTGGCCGCCGGCCTCGACTCGATCCCGGTAGGCACGTTCTCGTACTACGACCAGGTACTCGATACCGCCGTGTTGCTCGGCGCGTTGCCGCCGAGGGTCGCGGATATCGCGGATCCGCTGGATCGGTATTTCGCCGCCGCGCGCGGTAACGACACCGTCGAGCCGTTGGAGATGACCAAATGGTTCGACACGAACTACCACTACCTGGTGCCCGAGATCGGCGCGGACACGACGTTCTCGCTGAATCCGGAGAAGGTACTGCAGGAGCTGCGTGAGGCGATCGAGCTGGGCGTACCGGCTCGGCCGGTGGTGGTCGGGCCGATCACCTTCCTGAAGTTGGCCAAGTCCGCCACCGGATCACCGCTGGACCGACTGGGCGAGTTGGTCGGGCTGTATCGCGAATTGCTGCGACTGCTCGCCGAGGCGGGCGCGCAGTGGGTACAGCTCGACGAACCGGCGCTCGTCACCGATCTGACGGCGGACGAACTCGACGCGGTGCGCACCACCTACGCCGAATTGTCCTCGGCGGCCGAACGTCCCGCGATCCTGGTGGCCACCTACTTCGGTCACCCCGATGCGGCGTTGCCCGCCCTGGCCGGGACCGATATCGATGCGGTCGCACTCGATTTCACCGCGGGTGTCGATGTCGCCGCGGTGGCCGAGGTCCCCGCGTTGGCGAACAAGCTGTTGGTCGCGGGATTGGTCGATGGACGCAATGTCTGGCGCGCCGATCTCGACCATGGTCTTGCCATGCTCGCCACCCTGCTCGGCAGTGCGGACAGCGTCGCGGTATCCACCTCGTGCTCGCTGCTGCACGTGCCCTACACCCTGGCGGTGGAGACCGGGCTGGAGGAGCGGCTGCGTTCGTGGCTGGCCTTCGGCGCGGAGAAGGTCGCCGAGGTGCGGCTGCTCGCGACGGGGCTGGCCGAGGGTCCCGAGGCGATCGGCGCCGAATTGGCCGCCACGCGTGCGGCGTTGGCCTCGCGTAAGGCGGATCGCCGGCTGGAGGATCCACAGGTGCGTGCCCGACTGGCCGGGCTCGACGCCGAGGCCCTGCGTAGGGCGCCCGCCGAGGAACGCAGGGCGCTGCAACGGGATCGACTGCGACTGCCGTCGCTGCCGACCACCACCATCGGGTCCTACCCGCAGACCTCGGCCATCCGGTTGGCCAGGGCGGCGCTGCGCAAGGGTGAGATCGATCAGCAGGAGTACATCCGGCGGATGCGCGCCGAGATCGCCGAGGTGATCGCGCTCCAGGAGGAACTCGGCCTCGACGTGTTGGTCCACGGCGAGCCGGAGCGCAACGACATGGTGCAGTACTTCGCCGAGCAACTCGATGGCTTCGCGGCGACCGAGTTGGGCTGGGTCCAGTCCTACGGCACCCGGTGCGTGCGTCCGCCGATCCTGTTCGGGGACGTGGCTCGGCCGACGGCGATGACGCTGGACTGGATCACCTACGCGCAGTCCCTGACCGAGAAGCCGGTCAAGGGCATGCTCACCGGGCCGGTGACCATTCTGGCGTGGTCGTTCGTGCGTGATGACCAGCCGTTGGCCGATTCGGCGCGGCAGGTGGCCTTGGCGATTCGCGACGAGACGGTGGATCTGCAGGGTGCGGGTATCCGCATCGTTCAGGTCGATGAGCCCGCGTTGCGCGAGTTGTTGCCGTTGCGCGCGGTCGACCAGCCCGCGTACCTCGAGTGGTCGGTGCAGTCCTTCCGGCTGGCGACCTCGGGTGTCGCGGACACGACCCAGATCCACACGCACCTGTGCTACTCGGAGTTCGGTGCGGTGATCGACGCCATCGCCGGGCTGGATGCCGACGTGACTTCGATCGAGGCGGCCCGCTCGCACATGGAGGTGCTCGACGACCTCAACGCGGAAGGCTTCGACCTCGGGGTCGGCCCCGGCGTGTACGACATCCACTCGCCCAGGGTTCCCAGCGTCGAGGAGATCACCACCTCGTTGCGGGCGGCGTTGAAAGCTGTTCCCGCGCAGCGGCTCTGGGTGAACCCGGACTGCGGCTTGAAAACCCGCGGCCCGGTGGAGGTGACGGCGGCGCTGCGCAATATGGTCGCCGCCGCGGCCGCCGTGCGCTGACGCCGTAGTTCGCTGATGCGGTAGTTCGCGTCGTCGCGCTGGGCGCGGCGAACACACCGGCCTCGTCTCGGTCTTCGGACCGGGGCGAGGCCGGTGGTGTCCGCGCGCCGGAACGAGTCACCGCGCGAGATTCCCACGACTGACAACCCTCTGGACATCCATTACACCGCCGATTAATGTGTCGTTATATAGCGGCACGATAGACCGTGAGTCGCTGACCGGGCCGGGACTTCGCTCCCGACCGCATACAGCTCGAACGGAGAGTCACATGACCACTCGCATCCCCGCGACGACCACACGACGGCTGCTCGCGTGTACGGCGATCGCCGGAGCCCTCGTCAGCGCACCGACGGGCACAGCATTCGCGGATTCCGGTGCGCACTCGGATCATTCGCGCGGTGGCAACAACAGCAGCTCGAACAGCGGGCGCGACACCACCGGCTGGCACCACATCGACCCGATGGGCTACAACCACTCGGAGAACAGCCGAACCAAGATCAACGAGCAGAACCAGAATCGGCGCAACTACCACAACAACCACAACCAGCCCGCGGAGAGCAACAGCAGCAACACCGCCGGTTCGGGCAACGGCTCCAGCTGGGTGCGCGTGCCTCGCGCCGACGGCAGCGGATGGACGGTCTGCCGACTGTCGTCCGGCTCCTGCTGATCAGTTCCGCGACCAGCTTTTGGCTGGTTCGAACCAGTAGTGCCACAACATTTTTCGAATCGGCACGGTAATGGTTTCCCGGCACGATCCCGGACACCACGCCCGTCCCGATTATCCCTATAGGCGACGGCACGTTAATCGACGTGCGCGCAGGCTCTCCGGTCCGAGGGCCGCGAGATACACCACGGAAAGTGAGACGTCGATGCGGACAGCCGACGACCACCGCGCGCGAACCACCACCCTGGCCGCCTGCACGTTCGCCACCCTGGCCGCCGTCGTCGCGGCCGGTACGGGATTCGGGGCGGGCACGGCCTCGGCCGATACCGGTGTCGGATGCCTCTGGGCGGGCGCGCCCTACGCCGAGGGCGAATCAGCCGTCGCGGGCGGTTCCGGATTCACCTGCGGCAACGACGGCAGGGGCGGCGGCTATTGGTTCGGTACCGGGCCGACCGACGCGGCGAGCACCGTCAGCAACCCCGGCGCCGCGAGCAATCCGGCTGGACGCTTCAGCGCGGGCGCACGCCAGCCGGGCACCGGGTACACCGACTATTGCGTCGGAAGCCAACTCATCGAGGGCGCCGAAGACGTCTACCAGGTGGTCTCCGATGCCAACGGCTTCCTGTACTGGAAGGCGGCCGTGCCGATCGACCAGTGGGCCTTCGACGCGGGCGAGGCACCGCAGACAACGTGGCACTCCTCGAGCAGCTGCTACGACGGAGTCCTGATCTGAGCGGCGCCCACGCCGCACATCTCAGCGTCCCTGCTCGCCAGACCCGCGCCGTCGACCGGTCTCGCGCGTGACCCGTTCACGCAGTTCGACCGGCACATGACGGGTGATTTCGACCCGGTTGGCACAGCGCAGTTTGCGTAAGACGCTGGCCACCTGGCCATCGACCGTACGGATGGAACTGCCACGGCGAGCCGAGATCGCGCTGTTGGGCCACCCCGCGGCGGCGAGCACCGCGATATCCGCTTCGGCGGGCGAGAGTTCACGCCACCGCTGCTCCCCTCGCTCGCCGTCACGCCCGGCCCCTCGGGCGGCGCCCGGCCCGGCGCCGTCGCGCCGGGCGCCTTCTTGCCCGCCGTCAACTTGCACCGTGACCTCTTGCCCGGTGACCTCTTTCCCTGTGTCGCCGTGTAATTCGAGCTCGCCGAGCATGAAACGACGCAACTCGTCGCGTTCGGGTCGTAGGCGAGCTCCGCGCTCGGCAGCCACAGTGTAAGCGTGCGCACCGAGTATCGACCTGCCCACCTCCGCGACGAACCGGTTACCGCCCGCAAGGATCGCGACCTCCTCGGTCGCCATACCCATCGATCGCCACAGGGTGACAAGGCCCCCTTCCAGCGACGCGAGTTCGGTGGCGGCGCCGACCAGACGCGTTCGGGGCTCCTGAGGATCGGCCGCGCGCTTGGCGAGAACATTGGCCATCGCGACGGTGGTGAAATGCGTAATCGCCGCCGCGGTCCAGCTGTGGCTGCCGTCGAGATGACGCGCCAACGCGGCGCGCCCCATCGCCACCGCCGCCCGTGGGTCCGCGTGCCGCGAGAGCGCGATCAGGCGAGCCAGTTCCGCCCAGGACACCGCCCAGCCCGCTTCGGCGGCGACCACATCGGCCAGATGACCGGCGGTCCCGGTGAGCGCGCGGTGCGAATCGGACAGGCTCGCGACAGCCAGCATTTCGAACGTCTTGCTACGAATCGCGGCCGAACGCTCACCTGCTTCGGCGAATTTCCCACCCGCCCTGGACAACACGGTGATCGAGCGAGAGTCCTGTACTAGAAAGAGCTCGACGCCCCAGGTGAACTCGACCGCGGCGGGCAGCCCGAGATCGGCATCGGCATCGGCACGCCAGTTTTCGCGCGTGGCGGGGTCGTCGATGAATTCGGCAACACACGCGTCGAGCAGCCGCGCCGACCGTTCGCCTCGTCCCTGCCAGATCAAAACCCAGGCGATCAACGCCGTGGCGGTGAGCCGAAGTCGCGCGGGCGGCGATTCCGACCGCCCGGTCACTTCCAATACTCGCTCGGTAAGAACGGTGAACAAATGGTAGGCATTCGCGGGGAACTGGACGCGCAGTTGCAGGAGCACCGCGGCGATTTCCAGACCGACCGCGGCCTCGTCGGGATCATCGAGGCTGGATTCGATGGCGAGCAGAATATTGCCCCACGCGCACCGCGCCCACTCCAGCCATTCGGCTTCCTGTGTGCTGTACCAGACCGCAGGACCCGCAGCGATCCGATCTCGGTAGTGACGCCGCAGCCTGATCAGCAACGACCGCTCGGAGAGTTCGTCACGACGTCGCGCGAGCCGCTCGCGCGCGAACACCGCGACGCTCTCCAGCAGGTAGTAGCGTGCCGCGGTGGGCCCGAGATGCACCGAGACCAGTGAACGCTCGGTCATTCGCTCCAACAGCTGCCCGATCCGATTCCTCGGCAACTGCCGGTCGGCGCAGACCGCGATGATGTCGTCCAGTTCGGTTCCGGCACCGAGAATTTCGTCGCTTTCGCGCTCCCAGCCGGTGGCAAAGACCGACATCCGATCCAACAGTAATTGTTCCTGCTCCGTGCACAGCCCGTAGGACCAGGCGATCACGTCACGCACGCTGTGGTGCCGTTGTTCGACACCCACGGTGGCACCCGCGGGCCACCGCATCCTCCGGTCGTCGGTGTCGCCACTGAGTTCGCGCAACACCTTCGACGGTGTGCGGTGGCGCAGCCGCGCGGCGGCCAGTCGGATGAACAATGGATTGTGGTCGACATGTCGGCAGATGCCTTCGATGACTTCCCGGTGTTGCTGATCCTGCGGGATCGCGCGGCCGGTGCGCTCGGCGCGCCTGCGAAACAGTTCGGCCGCCTGCTCGGCCGCCAGCGGAGGCACGATCACCAGATGCTCGTCGATCCAACCAACCGGTTCACGACTGGTGGCGAGGATGGTCAGCGCGGGCGCCGCCGCCAACAGATCGAGAATCAGCGCCCCGACTCCCGGCAACACGTGTTCACAGTTGTCCAGCATCAGGATCGGCCGGTCGAGGCCCGAGAGGTTGCCGCCGTTGAACGCGGCGGCCAGACCGGCGATCGGCGAGGCGTCGGCCGTCGCGGTCGTTCCCACCGTGCGCAGCACCTCGGCCGCCACCGTCTCGGTTTCGGCGAAATGCGCCAACCGGCCAAGGCGCGAGACCCACGCGGTGCGGTGCGGCATGGCGCGCTGTCTGCGGACGATCTCGGCGGCGAGCGTGGTCTTGCCGATGCCGCCGGGTCCTACCAGCGTGATCAGCCGGTTGTTCGGGCAGGCCAGCAGCTCATCGACGCGGCGAAGCTCAGCGTGCCTGCCGACGAAATCGCCCGGCGTGAAGGGTAACTCGGCGCTGTCGGGGCGCACTGCTGACATGCTTGCTCACCTGTCGATGTCGAAACCCCTGTCCGAGCACTCTAGCGAGGTCGAGTTCGCCTGCCGACCCGATCTGGCTTTCGTCGCGACTCTCGGCGTACCTGCTCACCGAGTTCCGCCGGAACGAAGCCGACGATGTCGGTGCGTGAGGTGATCATCAGCTTCTGCCGAATCGAGGCGACCTGTGCGTCGACGGTGCGGATCGAGCTGCGCCGTTCGAGCGCGATGGCGCTGTTGGGCCAGCCCGCCGCCGCGAACACCGCGACGTCGCGTTCTGCCCTGGACAGCTGATTCCAGCGTGCGTCGGTGTATCGCGCGCCGACCGGCTCGACCGTGCCGTCGTGGATCACCTCCGCCGTCCCGTCGTGGATCGGCCCGGCTGCCACCACCTCGGCAGCGACCGTCTCGGCGACCCTCGCCGTGCGTGCGGCGCGCTGCGTGCCGGTCGGGTCGCTGCGGCACCACCACGGGGTCGATCGATCGCCACGCTGGCGCGTCCGTTGCTCGGCGGTGGCGTAGCCGCGGTCACCGAGCACCGCGCGCGCCTTGTCAGCCGCGTCACGAATCTCGCTGGCCAGCAGCGGAACCCGATCCAAGACCACGCCGACCGCGCGGCTGCGCTCCTGAAAACCACCGATCAGGAACGCGATCTCCGCGGCAGCCCTACTCGCCTCCTCCGAGGTCAGCGCGTCGTGCAGGCGCGACTTGGCCACGAGGATGCGGGCGCCGACGGCCCAGCTCGTCGTCCACACATCGTTGGTGCCGGAGTACCTGGACAGCACGCCCGTGGCGAGTACGTCGGCCGCGTCGGCACCGTCGTGTTTGGCGAGCGCGATCGCCCGCACGATCTCCGCCCATGCTGTCGGCACCGCGGATCCCAACGCTCCCACCGTGATCAGATGTCGTTGGGTGTAGGCCAGTGCCTGTTCGCGCGAGCCGAGCAGCGCCGCACAGAACGCCACCATCACCCCGCTGTGCTTGGCACCGGTCTCGTCGCCGCGCGCGGCGTACTTGTCCCTGGCACGCGCCGCGACGGCGATCGCACGTGGATCCTGTGCGATCAACAGCAAACCGAGCGCGCACATCCAATCGACCCCGGCGGGCAGACCGAGGTCGCCATCGGCGCTCGCCCGCCAGCCCTCGGCGACCGTGCGCCCGAGCTGCGTACGCACGGTGTCTTCCAACAATTCATCGGCGCGCTCGACCCGGCCCTGCCACAGAGCCGACCAACACAGCAGTCGCGCGGCGACGTCGGTCAACGACCGATTGTCCTGGTCGCGTTCGGTCGCCGCCAACGCGCGCTCGGTGAGCCTGGTCAGCGCACGACTGCCACCCTTGACGAAGGGCACCCACATCGCGAGCAACACCGTCGAGGTCTCCAGCCCGATCCGTGCCTCGCCCGGATCGGCGAGTCCGGTCTCGATGCCGAGCACGATGTCGTTCCACGCCGAACGCACCCACGCCATCCAGGAGGGGTCGTGGCGACGACGCAGCAGCGGCTGCCCACCGACCACCCGGTCACGGAAGTGGCGTCGATGCGCGGCCGCGAGCCGGTCGGCCTCATCGGGATCCCGACGGCGCAGGCGTTGGCGCGCGAAGACGTGCACGCTTTCGAGGATGTACCAACTCCCCGTCGTCGGCGCCAGATGCACCGAGAGCAGCGATCGTTCGGTGAGGCGCTCGAGCAGATGCTCGATGTCGTCGGCGGGGAGACGCTCGTCGCCACAGACCGCGATCACGGCCTCGAGATCGATCCCGGTACGCGGCGCCTCCTCGTCGCTCTCATAGCCCGTAGCGAACACCGAAAGCCGTTCCAACAGCAATTGTTCGGAAGCGCTACACAACGCGAACGACCACGCCACCACGTCGTACACACCACGATGGCGCGGCTCGGCACCGACCCGCGCGCCGTGGGTCCAGCGCAGTCGTTTGTCGTCGGCGTCACCGGTGAGTTCGCGCAGTACCACCACCGGTGGCTGGTGCCGCAACCGCGCCGCGGCGAGGCGGATGAACAGCGGATTATGGTCGACCCTGCGGCAGATGCGCGCGGCGGCCGCCACCTGGGCGGGGTCGTCGGGAATCAGAACGCCCACGAGTTCGGCACGCTGCCTGAGTAATTCGAGCGAACGGCGGGGCGACAGCGGCGGGACCATGAGAATGTATTCGTCGACCCACCCGATCGGCTCCCTACTGGTGGCCAGGATCGTCAGGTCGGGCGCGACGGCGAGCAGTTCGGTGATCATCACACCGACGGCCTCGAGCATGTGCTCGCAGCTGTCGAGGACGAGTACCGCACGCTCGGTGGGATATTCACCACTGGTGAAGATATTGAGCACCGCATCGGGTGTCGGCGGGCAGATCACGTCGGTGGTTTCGGGCGCGAGCACGGCCGCGTGCGCGGTCGCCGGGCGTCCGACTTCCCATTCGGCCAGCCGTGCCCAGTAGACCGGACGGTGCTGGGTGTCGCGCGCACGCCGCAGCGCCTCCGCGGCCAACCGCGTCTTACCGATGCCGCCGGGGCCGATCACACTGATCATCCGCGCACCGATACGCAGCAATTCACCGAGTCGGTCCAATTCCGTCTGCCGACCGACCATTTCACTGGTGGGTGCGGCCAACACACCGCCACGCGCCGATACCAGGGACATACCGACGAAAGTTAGTCCACGCAGCGGGGATCCGCTGAATTACCAGTAACATTCTCGTGACGCGGCGGCGTCGGTGAACCGTGGCACGCGGCGCGATCATGGCCGCTCCCAGGCGATTTGCCCGGGAGTGCCCGCACGGCGGGCGGGCGTCGCGATTCCCTCATCGAGCCGCGATGCCCGCCGCGCTCAGACCGCCGCCTGCACCCGCTGCTGGTAATGCATCTGCACCACAGCACTGTCGAAGGTCATCACGTCCACCAGGTGTAGTCCCGACATGACCGTGGGGGTCGGGAACAGTGGCACGCCACCACCGAGCAGTATCGGGTGGACGAACAGCCGGTATTCGTCGACCAGGTCGTGGGTGATGAACTCCGAGGCGATCTCGGCCCCACCGAACAGGACCATGTTGCGGTCGGATCGTTCACGCAGTTCGGTGATCTCCTCGACCATCTCTTCGCCGACGACCCTGGTGTTCCAGCCCGCGCTGCGTAGCTCGCGGGAGAACACCAGCTTCGGCACCTGTTTCCAGCACCGCGCGAACTCGACGTAGAACTGCGAGATCGCCGGATCGACATCGGCGGTCGGCCAGAAACTCGCCATGATCTCGTAGGTCTTGCGGCCGTACAAGAACATGTCCGCCGCGCGTAGCTCGTCCAAGAAGGACTCGCACAACTCCTCGTCCACCACCGGCCAGTGGATCGCTTGATCAGGCCCCTCGGCGAAACCGTCGAGCGACATCTGCATCCACAGCGTCACGCTTCCCATTACCCATACCAATCTCCGCCTCTAACGACTGTGAGATTGTCCAGGCACGACAAGGCGGCGCGCATCGGTATGTCGGGTGCGCACCTACCTAGGTAGGTGCGCGTTCCGCGACGCGGTCTACCGATACCGCCGCCGTTCGTAGGGCTGAAAGCGCCTTGCTCCTACTAACATACCGTTGAATAACGGCTCGTTACCGGCTCGTATGGCCAGGGTTGAGAACAGGTGAACATTCGGCATTTCGCGCGCCGACGCCCGTGGTCGCCGCGACGGATCATTCCCCCGAAAGCGCGGCGGCGAGCTCGTCGTCCTGATCGAGTTGCCTTGCGACGGAACGGTTCACCAACATCCCCTCGGCCGCACCCGCCACCTCGCGCAGCACCGCGACCCCTGCCGCCAATTCGGCGAGATCGGTCGAATCCCGCGCCGAGGCTTGGAATTTCGACCATGCTCCACGGTGGAAGAGATCGATGAAGCGATGCGCGATCCGGTCGGCGTCGGCGCGCAGCCGCTCCAACTCGCCGAGCGAGTCGGCGAGGTCGACGCCGATGATCAGCAGCTGTTCGACCACCCGCAGCGAACCGGGGTCGGCGACCCGATAGGTCTGCGCGTCGACCGGTTGATACAGGCCGGCACCGACGACCCGCGCGAAGCCGTCGGGCACATCGCGATACCGTTCGGCCAGCTCGGTCGCCGCCACTGTCTCAGATTCCGCGGGCTCGGCCGGGACGTCCGACCCGGCGGCCGTCCCCGACTCCGCCGATCTGCCGTCGGGCTCGTTCAGGAGGTCACCGAGATTGTCGCCACGGCCGAAGGCATTGAGCAGTTCTTTGATGCCGTTGAGCTTGATCCCCCGATCGAGCAACCTGCTGATCGTACGCACCCGATTGAGATGCTCCGCGCTGTAGAACCCCGTTCTACCCTTCACCTGCGGCGGCGGCAGCACGCCGCGCTCGTGGTAGACCCGGAGGCTCCTGACCGTCGTACCGGCCTCACGCGCCAGTTGATCGATCGTGTACTCAACACCCGCCATATCACAAGGAAACCACATACCGGTTACGATTGGCGGCCAGCGCGCCCTCGGTATGACCCGCACCACCGGCTCCGGCGAAACTTCAGCTACCGACGCGCTTCCCGAGGATGGCGACCGCGCCTACCCCGGCGCACGGCAATCGGCCTATCCTTCCCCGCATGAGCGAAACGGTGAGCTCTCGGGCGACTGTCGCGGACAGGGAACGAGCACTGGCGGAATTGTCTCGACATCTCGGTACGGGCAGGTTGGCACTGAGCGAATTCGACGAGCGCAGCGCGACGGTCGTCGCGGCTGTCGACAAGAATCAACTGGCCGAGGTGTTCACCGATCTGCCCGGCGCCGCCCCCGAGGGCGTAGAGCCGGTCCGCACGTCCGTGCCCGCCGCGTCCGAGGCGTCCACGAACCCGATCCCCCGCCTCGTGGTGTTGTTCGGCGCGGCAGCGGCTTTCGCCATCACGCTCGCGGCGACCACGGGCAACTGGCTGTGGTTGTTGGTGGTGCTCAGCGCGCCCGCACTGCTCGCGGTGACCAGGCAGCCGGACTGACCCCTCACCATCTGGTCTTGGGTCGCACGCTGTTGGCCAGATCGATGAGCTGATAGCGGTGCAGTCGATGCGGCGCCGAACGAGCCAGCGTGCGCAGGCTCGTTTCGAGTCCACGCCGCAGACCCAGCATCGTGACCGGGTAACCAAGGATCGTTTCCTCGTCGCATTCGGGCTCCCCCGAGGTGCGCAACCACTCCAGCGCGGCGCCAACGATGACCACGCGCAGTTGCGGCGCCCTCGGCTCGTCCTCGGCGGCGGTGAGCCGGGTCGCGGCTTCGGCAAGGTCGGTCGACGAGGTCTCCGCGATCGGCTGCGACACCAGTAGCAAACACCCGGTCATCCGCGCGACACCGTAATGCCGCGACGCCGCCGGTACCTGATCGAGCACCCGCACGGCTTCGGTGAGCGCGCCGTCGGCGACGAGCCTGCGCGCGAGACCGAACGCCGCGCTCACCACACCGTGGTTGGTGCGCCACACCGACCGGTAGTACTCGGTCGCGAGCCGGTGCCACCGCAGATCCTCGGAATCGCCCTGTTGCAGAGCTAGTTCCGCGGCGGCAGCGAGCGCGAGCGCCGGGGCGAGTTCACCGGGGAGCATGCCGTGGACGGTGTCGAAGTAACCGAAGGCGCGTTCGTACTGGCCGTCCAGCAGCGCGGCGATCGCGCTGTACCAGTCGACCCGCCAGTCCGCGCTGTAGCGCGGCCGCAGGTCGGCGAGACGGTCACCGGCCGAGACCACGTCGCCGAGATCGAGGTGCGCGCGCACCGCGGTCAATGTGCCCTCCAGCTCGAAGGTTTCCGGCTCGGCGATCGTTCCGGAGACGATCCGGTCGGCGGTGCGCCGCAACGTGTCGAGGGCGTGGCGCGGGTCGCCGTGCAGCAGGGTCGACAACAGGTCGGCGCTGGGATCCTCGCTGCCCATCAACGGGACGGGTAGCGCCTCCACCACACTCGCGGGGGCGAGCTCGGGCCGTCGATACGTGCCGTCGATCATGCCGTCGGTCTGCCCGATCAGCGTTTCGATCCCGAAATCGCCACGCATGGAACCGAATTCGATGGAGGCCTGCGGATGCTCGGCGCCGGAATCGGCGGCGAGCACCATCCGCAGCGTCCCCGCCAGCTGGCAATACATCGAATAGGCGGAGGGGAAACGCCGGTGCGGCACCGCGTCGGTGGCACGCAGCAGCAGGCGATACAACGCGGGATAGCGCGCGAACAACGGCTCCTGCTCCGGCGTCGGAATCCCCGGCAGATAGTGGCCCTCGGCGTTCTTCGGCAGGCTCGTGATCAGCGCGGCCATGGTGCGGCCAACGGTGTAGATATCCGAGGCGACCGTGGGGCCGGTGTCGGTGATCTCCGGCGCTTGATAACCGGGGGTGCCGTAGATGCTTCCGTAGGACTCCATGGCGGCGACCGCACCGAGGTCGATGAGTTTGACCTCGTCCTCGCTGACCATGATGTTGTCGGGCTTGAGATCGTTGTAGGCAAGTCCGAACGAGTGCAGGTAGTCGAGCGCCGGCAGGATCTCCATCATGAACGCGATCGCGTCTGAGACGGGAAGCCGTTGCGGCTCACGAAGATCGAGCATCTTCTTCAGCGAGCGACCGCCGACGTACTCCATCACGATGTAGCCGTCGGCGACCTCGCGCGTCGACCGATGCTTGACGAAGTTGTGAATCTTGACGATGCCGGGGTAGGCGACTTCGGACAGGAACTGGCGTTCGGCGAGCGCGACGACGTGCGCCTCGAAATCCAGCGGGTTCTGCAGACCTTTCAAGACCACCCAGCGGTCGCTGACATTGCGGTCGATCGCGAGGTAGATCCAGCCGAGTCCGCCGTGCGCGAGGCAACCCTGTACTTCGTATTGCTCGGAGACGATCTCGCCGGGCTGGAGTGCGGGACGAAAGTTGAAGGGCGAGAAGCAATGTCCGCAGACTCCGGACAGCTCACCCGGACCGAACTCGTCGGTGCGCCCGATGGGCTGCTCACATTTCCAGCAGAAACGTTTGTGCTCGGGCACTTCCGGGGTCTCGAGCATCGCGCCACGGGGGTCGAGCGGACTCACCTTGGGCATCGCGACCAGCCCGTCCCCGAGCCGACGAACGCTCGGCCGGGAGCGCGCGCTGCGCCCGGAAGCGGGTTCGGATTCCAACTGCGCGAGCAGCGCGTCTTCGACGCGCTCCCGCGCGCGCGACGGCGATTCGGGCTCCGACTCGACCTCGATCGACTCCGGCTCGGTATCCGGTGGTTCCGTTGTCGCGAACCGGTTTTCGGCGATGCGGGGACCCGACCACGGGTGCGCGATTCGCGCGGGCACCTCGGTATTGCGGGAACGGCGACTGGTCCACGGGTGCGGCATGCGTCGAGGCACCTCGGTGCCGCGTATTCGTCGGTTCGACCACGGGTGCATCGGCCGGTGCTCGGATGCGCTCGGGTGCTCCGCCATGCGAACCTCTCAGACCCACCGTTCGAACGGGACCTCATTCTGGTCGGCCTCCTCTGCGCATGCACGTTGGTCATCCCCAGGGTTGGGAATGCGGTCCGCCCCGAGCGTTTCGGCTCGGGGCGGACGGGTTTCACTCGATATTTCGGGCTCGTCGCACTACTTCTGGTCGGTGCCCGAGCCCCCGGAGCCCGAGGGGCCCTCGGGCTCGTCGGGGCTGTCCTGCTTGTCGAGCACCACCACGGAGTCCCCGTTGCGGTTGCTCGCGGGACGTTCCGCCACGACCGGGAACTGACCGGTGTGCCCCTGACGGATGGCGGCGATGAGCAACACCCGCTTCCTGGCGAAGAACCAACCGACGACCATCAGCGGAACCACCGTGAATGCCATGGCGATCACGGCACCGCGCTGCAATTCGTCGTCGCTGAACGCCATGAGCAGGACGACAGCGACCAGGAACAGCAGTGTCGCGACGCTGGTGTACGGCGCACCGATCAGGCGGAACGAGGGGCGTTCCACTCGTCCCTGCTTGGCCCACCGCCACAGTTGGAGCTGGCAGACGATGATCGCCGCCCACGCCGCGACGGTGCCGAGCGCGGACATGTTGAGCACGATCTCGAAGGCCTTGTCCGGCACCACCGCGTTGAGTCCGACGCCGATCAGCGCGATCGCGCCGGTGGCGAGGATGCCGACATACGGAACACCGCCCTGCGACATTCTGGAGGCGATGGTCGGCGCGCTGCCGTTCATCGACATCGAGCGCAGGATGCGGCCTGTGGAATACAGCCCGGCGTTCAGACTGGAGAAGGCCGCGGTCAGCACCACGAGATTCATCACCGATCCGGCACCGTCGACGCCGATGCGGGAGAAGAACGTCACGAAGGGGCTCTCACCCGCCTTGTACACGGTGTAGGGCAGCAACAGACCGAGCAGCACCAGTGATCCGACGTAGAACAGTGCGATCCGAGCGATGACGGAGTTGATCGCGCGCGGCATGATCTTCTCCGGGTTTTCCGACTCACCGGCCGCCGTACCGACCAGCTCGACCGCGGCGTACGCGAACACGACACCGGTAGTGACCAGGACCAGCGGCAGGAAACCACTGGGGAAGAGGCCGCCGTTGTCGGAGATGACGCTGAAGCCGGTCTGCTGTCCGTCCACCTCGAAGCGTCCCGCGAGGAACACAGTGCCGATGATCAGGAAGCCGACCAACGCGACGACCTTGATCAGCGCCGCCCAGAACTCGAGCTCACCGAACCACTTGACCGACACCATGTTGATGCCGACCACGATGCCGAGCGCGATGAGCGCGATCAACCACTGCGGTATCGCCTCGAACGCTCCCCAGAAATGGACATAGGTCGCGATCGCGGTGATGTCTACGATGCCGGTCATGCACCAGTGGAAGAAGTACATCCACCCGACCGCGAAGGCCAGCTTCTCGCCGAAGAACTCACGCGCGTAGGAGACGAACGACCCCGAGGAGGGGCGATGCAGGACCAGCTCGCCGAGTGCTCGCAGGATGAAGAACACGAAGATGCCGCAGACGCCGTAGACCAGGAACAACCCCGCCCCCGCGTCGTGCAACCGGCCACCGGAGCCGAGGAAGAGCCCGGTACCGATCGCACCGCCGATCGCGATCATCTGTAGCTGACGGGGGCGCAGCGACTTGTGATAGCCCGCGTCCTCGTCGTGGAGTGCGCCTGTGTGCACAGACTCCGGTGCCTCCCCGGGAGGTCGAACTGTGGTCATTGGAGACGGCCTTTCACGTGATGGCGATCATATCGTTGCTTAATGTACCGCCATGCAGCGGTACGTTCAACAGGAACATCGCGGTCGTGACCCGTTGGACATCGCAAAACTTCGAGACGGTAGCACAAATTCCGTCCTGACCAGCATTGATCGAGCCGCTATCCATCGGTACGATCGAGGAAAATATTTCTAGGGAGCGCCCACATGGCCTGGTTCGAACGGGAATTCATCGCGGTCCCCGAGGATCGCAAGAATCAACTGATCTACAAGTGGCCCGACGTGAACATCCGCCGTTACAGCCGCGCGATGGTCAATGCCGACGAGATCGCCCTGTTCGTGCGATCGGGACGGGTACTCGCGGCCATGGGTCCCGGCCGCCACCGCATCGACGCGCAGGAACTGCCGGTACTCGGCGCCCTCGTCGATTCGGTCACCGGCGGCAACTACTACCGCGCCGAGCTGTACTTCGTCTCCACCAGAGAGTTCGCCGGTCTCAAGTTCGGCGGGCGATTGGCCGACGTCGTCGACCCGGTCACCGAACAGGTGGTGACGCTGCGGGTATTCGGCGAATACGCGCTCACCGTCCGCGACCCCGCCGAATTGCTGGCCTCGTTGACGGGCACCGCCGACCTGACCGACCCGGACACCGTGCGCAACTGGGCGGCGGATCTGCTCATGAAATCAATGAAAGTCGCTGTCACCAAGGGCATTTCCGAAGGCGAGTGGCCGATCATGGGCCTGTCGGCGCAGCTGGAGTCCATCGAAGCGGCTGCATTGCGCCAAGCCAATATCGCGCTCTATCAGTACGGCCTGCGTATCGCTCGCCTCGGCAATTTCGACATCACCTTGGCACCCGAGGACGCGGAGCGACTCAAACGCTTGGCCAAGGACGTCACCTACATTCGCCTCACCGGCGACTTCCAGCGGTATGCCGCGGGCGAACTCGCCCTCGGCGCCGGCGAAGGGCTCAGCAAGGGTGCCGGGTTGGAGACCGGATTCCTCGGCGCGGCAATGGGTTTGCAGGCACTGGGGCAGTCGGCGCCCGCCGGAATGCTCGGCGCGGTCACCTCCGAACGCACCGGCACACCCGCCGCGCCGGGTCGGGCGTGCGCCGGTTGTGGCCATACCGGTAACCCGGCGGACGCGCGGTTCTGTGCGCAGTGCGGTGACCGCGTCGCCGCGCCCGCACCCCGCCGCTGCACCGACTGTGGCACCGAAGTCGTTGCCACGGCCCGATTCTGCGGCGCATGCGGAACGCGAGTGCCCGGCGGCTGACTCGAAGCTCGCGCGAGGCGGGCACCCGGCGTTCCGGTCAGCCCAGCGCGCCCGCCGTGGTGGACTCGCCGCCGCTGACCATGCTGCGCACCTGTCGCGCCGCGACCGACAGTGTCGCCAGGTCGTAGGTGCTCACGCCGAAGATCTGCGCCAGCGAGGCACCGGCACGCGCCAGCCTGGGTCGGTTGGTCGACTCCCAGTAAGCCACCTTCTCCGCGACGTCGTCCTGCGGCTCGGTTCCCGAGAGCACGTCGAGAGTCAACGAGCGCAGCGAGTCATAGAGGTCGTCGCGCACCGCGAGCCTGGCCAGGGTCCGCCAACGATCACCGCGCTCCAGCTTGCCGACCGCGGTCAGCAGGCGTTCGATCTCGAAATGCTCGTTGAGCGCGTAGTACAGCTGCCCCACCTCGGCGAGCTCGCGCTCGGCGAGGTCGGCGACATCGCGCACATCGAGCAACCCGAACCGATGGATGAGCCCGAACACCTCCTCGGCGAGCTTTCGCGGCGCACCGCGTTCGATCACGCCGTGGGAACGCCGCGCGAGATCCTGCGCGAGATATCCGGTCGACCAGCCGGGCACCGCCGCGGCGAGTTCCCGCACGCCGCCCTGGTAACGGGCGATATCGGCGGCGATCGCGATGGGTTGTGGCCGGTTGGCCAACAACCAACGCGAGGCCCGATCGAGGGTGCGCTTGGACTCCAGCTCCAGCTCGTTGCGCACGACGGCGGGCACCGGCGCTTGCCGGATGCGCTGCCACAGTTCGTGCAGATCGAAGATCTCCACCGCCGCCGCGAACGCGCGGACGGCGTCGTCGGTGGTCGCGCCCGCCTCCTCGGCGAGCCGGAAGGCATAGGTGATGCCGCCGTAGTCGACCATGTCGTTGATCACCACGGTCGCCACGATCTGCCTGCGCAGCGGATGCTTGTCGATGGCCTCGGCGAAGCGCTCACGCAGCGGGCCGGGGAAGTAGTTCGGCAGCACCGAGGCGAACGCGGGGCTGTCGGGCAGCTCACCGGCCAGTAGCTCGGACTTCAGCGAAAGCTTCACGTGTGCCATGAGATTGGCCAGTTCCGCGGAAGTGAGGGCCTTACCTTCCTCGATCCGCTGTTTCATTTGCGCGTCGGTGGGCAACGCCTCCAGCTGTCGGTCGAGTCCGTGGCGGGTCTCCAGGTCGGTGAGCAGTCGCCGGTGCACCGTCGACATCGCCACCGCTTCGGCGCGCGACATCCCCAGGCGGAAGTTCTGCGAGATATTGTCGCGCAGCACCAGCTCGGACACCTCGTCGGTCATCGAGGCCAGCAGTGGATTGCGCTGTGCGCGTGGCAGTTCCCCGCCGGAGACGAGAGCATCGAGCAACACCTTGATATTGACCTCGTGGTCGGAGCAATCCACCCCCGCCGAGTTATCGAGGGCATCGGTATTCATCCTGCCGCCGCCTCGGCAGTATTCGATTCGACCGAGCGCGGTGGCACCGAGGTTGCCGCCCTCGCCGATCACGGTGGCCCGCAACTGATTCGCGCTCACCCGCACCGCGTCGTTGGACTTGTCGCCGACCTCGGCATTGGTCTCGGTGCTCGCCTTGATGTAGGTGCCGATGCCGCCGTTCCAGAGCAGATCGACCTCGGCGCACAGAATCGCCCTGATCATCTCCGGCGGTGACAGCCTGCGCACCTCGGCGTCGAGACCGAGCGCGGCACGCACCTGCGGGGTGATCTCGATGGATTTGGCCGACCGGTCGTAGACGCCGCCGCCCGCGCTGATCAACGAGGTGTCGTAATCCGCCCACGACGAACGCGGCAGCTCGAAAAGGCGAGCGCGTTCACGGAACGACGCCGCCGCCACCGGGCTGGGGTCGAGGAAGATATGCCGGTGGTCGAACGCCGCCACCAACCGAATGTGCTCGGACAACAACATCCCGTTACCGAACACATCACCACTCATGTCACCCACACCCACCACCGTGAAATCCGTGGACTGCGTATCGAGATCCAACTCGGCGAAGTGCCGCTTGACGCTCTCCCACGCACCCTTCGCGGTAATCCCCATCGCCTTGTGGTCATACCCCGCCGAACCACCCGAGG
>NZ_BAABJM010000003.1:0-109423 GCF_039543305.1 Nocardia callitridis
TCAACAAGGCAAAACACTGGCGTGGCGTCGCCACACGCTACGACAAACTCGCCCTGACCTACCGTGCGGGATTCGTCATGGCTCTTACCGTGGAATGGCTCAAACTATTGGGAGACGTGCCCTAGCGCCCTCCGTGTCGGCGTGGTTCGCCACCCTGGCCCAGCGCGAACCCGATTGGGCGACTGCCAGGGAGATCATCGCCGAGCTTGCCTCCGAGGCAGGTGTCACCGACGCTGACCGTCACGATGCGGATGCCGCTCTCGATGCCGCCGAGCGTGCGGCCGCCGACGAATCTCTCGGTGGAGCCGCATGATCGTCCTCGGCTCCGGGGCGTTGATCGGGCTGGAGAAGGGCAACCCGAAAGCCGTTGCCATCCTCGACCGAGCTCTGTCTCGGGAAAACGAGATCATTGTGCCCGCAACGGTTTTGGCGCAGTGCTGGCGCAACGACTCTCGGCAACACGCGCTCGCGCGGCTGCTGAAATCCCGCACGGTCCGCGTCGTCGACCTTACGGAAGCGCACGCCCGCGCGGTCGGTGTGCTGCTGGGTTCCGTCGGCGGTGCGGATGTGGTGGATGGTCATGTGGTGGTGCTGGCGCGGGCGCTGCGGGCAGCCCTGGTGGTCACCTCGGACCCCGACAACCTGGCGACGCTCGATCCGGCGGTACGGCTGTACGTGGTGTAGTCCGTCCGTTGTCGCCGCGATGGTCGCAGGCCAGGTGAGCCACACAGCATTTGACGCAGCCTGGTAAGTCGGCGCCGTACGAGGTCGTCGGGGAGCGGTGGGCCAGCCTTGCGGTGGAAGGTGGGCGCCTCAGCGCAGGGCTTCGGCGATATCGGCGGCCGCGGTCATGATGATCAGGATCGGGACCAGTTTCGGGGCCGGGATGTGGTAGGCGCCGCGGCCGTGTTGTTCGATCACTTTTGCCGATGTCAGTGCTCGCATGTGGTGATACAACTGCCCTTGGGATGTGAGGCCCACTGCCTGCGCGAGTTCCGAACCGGCGCGGGGGCCGTCGAGCAGGGCCTCGACCAATGCCCGCCGGACCGGGTGGCCCAGGGCCGCCAGCACGTCGACACGGTCTTGCGCGGGAAGATCGCGCACGGCGACCGCGCTGTAGCGGATCGTCCAGTCCACCGGTCCGCCGAAATCGACGCTGCCGCTGTATTCGACGAAGCCGCGCTCGCCGGGCTCGGCTCGTGCCGATCCCTCGAGCGCCGCGACCCGCACCTCGAGCGCGGCCAGCTCGGCGGCGATATCGGTCACGGCGCCGCAGGGGTATCGGTCATACGGCGCATGCTAGTCGGCGCGACATCTCCGGGTCGGTCATGGCCCCGAGCAGTACTTTCTGTTCGGTCAGTGTCGTCATCGCCTCCGCCCAGACGTCGAGGGGCATGCGATGGTTGAGCAACACGGCCGTGGCCACCGTGCCATCGGCGGCACGCAAATAGATGGCGTCGGCCAGTACCCCGGCGTAGGACCCGCCTTTGAAACCGATCGCCTCGTACCCGGGCGGGGGCTGTTGCCATTCCAGCTGTGCACGGGCGATATCGGCGCCGGCGCCGAATCCGCCGTCGGCGATGGCGCGGTGCATCGAGGCGAGCTGGCTGGCGGAAGCCGTGGCGGTGGTTTCGGCCCACCGCGTCTGCGCGTCTGCCGCGGGCAGCGGCCGCGACCGCAGATCTGCGCGGTATGCGGCGTCGTTCGCGTAGCGGCGGGCGGTCGCCCACTCGTCGCCGCCGGGATCGAGCATTCGGATGATCTCACCGAGCTTGCTCGAGGGCTTGTACCCCTCCCAACCACCGGCCGCCGCGGCGTTGATCAGCGCCTGGTCACCGAGGCGATCGCGCAGGTAATCGGGAGCCGCGTTGTCGCTTTCCCTGATCATCGCACTGACCAGCTGGTCCAAGGTCACGTCCTTCCCGCCGAGTCGGGCCAGCGCCTGATCGTGGGCTCCGCCATCGGTTCCGGGTAGATACCATCGCTCCCACTCGGCGAGCGGCACTCGCTGCTGTGGATCGAGTTCTCCGTCCGCGACCGCTCGCGCATAAGCCGCCAGCGCCACCACCTTGTTCGCCGACGCCACCGGTCGCGGCTCGTCGGCCCCCCGTTCCACGACATGCCCTCGCCCATCGTCCACGTGCACGGCAATGGTCTCGGGTTCCGCGGCGATACGCCCCAGCCAGCCATCGGTCGATGTGACGCCCGGCTCCGGCGTCGGCCCGCATGCCGCTGCCGCTGGCTGTGTTTCCGAACATCCCGTGGCCAGCGGGATCAGTATTGCGGCCACCATCATCCGAATCCGCATCATATTCTTTCTTATTCCGGAATTACGAAATTACGAACAAAGTCGACTGTACCTCGGACGTCGGCGCTACAACGACCGATCGCTGGCTGGGGCGTGACGCTCGCGGCGCGTGCCTCGAGATCCGGCTGGTGATCCGGTCCGACCACGGGAGCACCCGATGACCGTGAACCCCTTCGGAGCCGACCTGTGGTGCTTGCGCGTGACGGGGGTGAGCGGGCGTGCGCTCTCCTTGCGCCGACGCCGCGGTTCGCTTCGAACGCGACTGCCACGCCGCTGTCGCGGCGGCAGCACCGGAGGGTCGAATTGCCCGCTGTGGCAAGAGGGTTGGCGATGGTGTCTCGTACTATCCGATGACCGGTCCGGTGCCGGTGTTCGCGTCGACGTGAGAGGACTGAAGTAGTCCGGTATTTCGGGCGGGGATCCCGCTCCGCATGCCCAACGAGGTGCATTCTCATGAACAAGACGACGGCGCCGAACGAAGTGGCGGACAACCACGATCCGGTTTCCGGCGCGAAGACCCGCATCACCGCACGTGGAAAGGTGCGTCCGCGGCTGGTGCTGGCATCGCTCGTCCTCGCCATCGCGAGTTTTCAGCTGAACTCCACGATGCTGTCGCCCGCGATCGGTGACATGTCCGCTCGGCTCGGAACCTCGCCCGGTTTCATCGGGTGGAGCTCGACCGTTTTCCTCGCCGTCGCTGCCGCGTTGTCGATCCTGCTGCCGCCGTTCGCCGACCAGATCGGCCGCCGCAACGCGCTGCTCGGCTCCGTCGCGGTGATGATCGTCGGCACCGTGATCGCCCTGGTGTCGTCCGATGCCCTGTGGCTGCTCGTCGGCCGTGCGCTGCAAGGGTTCGTCGGCGCCGCGTTCGCGCTCTCGAATCTCACGCTGCGCTCGATCCTCGAACCCAGGAAGTACGGGAGCTATCTCGGCCTGATGGCGGCCGTGAACAGCGGAATCGCGGGTGTCGACACCCTGCTGGGCGGCATCATCGTCGACGCCGTCGGGTACAAGGGGATTCTGGCGGTGATCCTCGCGGTAGCGGTGTCGGCCATGGTGACGCTGTTCGCCTGGACGCCGGAAACCAGGATCGCCGAGACCGGACGTATGGACTGGTCGGGCGCACTCACCATGACCGGCGCACTGTGGGGGTTGAACATGGTGCTGACCCTGGGTTTCGGCACGGCGGGCTGGGCGAATCCGGTCACGGTGCTGTTCGCGGTCGGTGCGATCGGTTGTGGCGTGGGTTTCTGGTTCGCAGAGTCGAGGACGGCGCATCCGCTCATCCCGCTCGCGGTGCTGCGTCAGCGTCAGACGTGGGGTTTGCTCGTGACCACCTTCTGTACGCTCGCTTCGGCATTCGCCACCCTGCTGTTCACGCTTCCCGCGCTCTCCCAGGACGCGGACAACGGTTTCGGCATGACAGGAACCGCGTCGGCGTTGCTATACCTCACACCGTTCTCGCTGCTGGGCTGGATACTCGCGCCGCTCGCCGGAAAGGTGGCGCCACGCGTCGGCTACCGCCTGGTGCTGCGTTTCGGTTTGGCGGGAAGCCTGATCTGCCTCGTCGCAATGGTTTTCGCCACGCACGACCGCTGGCTGCTCTTCATACTCGCGCTCCTGATCGGTGCCACGTACTCGGCCGCGTCGAACACCACACTCAACGGGCTCGGCGTCCTCTACAGCACACAGCGGCGACCAGGCGTCCTGCCGGGTTTGAATTCGGCGGCATTCAACATGGGTGCGGCGGTGGGCATGGGACTCATGTCTTCCCTGGTCATTCGGGCGCAAGTCGATGGAGCCGCCGCACACGGCTATTCTCTCGCCTTGGTGGTCGGCGCGGTCTTCGCCCTTCTCGCACTGGTCTTTTCGTTTTTGCTCCCGGGTCGGACATCCGACAGCGCGGAAGTGATATGAGCGTTCGTCCCTACCGCCGCGATGCGCTCTGGGCCGCGGCGTAGCACGCGCTGTGAGCGGGCGGCCGAGGGAATTCCATGGCTCCGGCGTCCGCGGTGCTGCGCCAGCAGCGATTCTCGCCGTCTGATCGGCGACCGAAGGCAAAGTGCCGCAATGGAAGACGGGAGTTCCCGGAGCGGGTAGGGTCCTGATCCGACAGTATCGGGAGGGGGACCGTCATGCTGGACCCACGGGGCGTCGCGGTAGTGATTCTGAACAAGCAGGATCGGACACCGCAGGACAAGACGCTGGAGATCACCCAGCTCGAACCTCTGCCCGATCAGGTTCGGGTACGGTTCAGTGGGCCCAAGGATTATTGGTTCCGGTGGGATCGAATCACGATTCTTCAACAGTCCGAACATGTTTCGCTGGGGCGGCAGGCGAAGCTGCTCGTCGATGGCTCCCCCGTCGAGGCGACCGAGGCATATCGATTCGTCGGTCCGCCCGGGGTCGGCGCATGGTGGCACGTGTGGCAGGGACGATGGAAGGCACACAGCGACAGCGCGATCCGGGTGGTGCCCAACGCCGCGATCACTGCCCGATCCTCGAGTGCGCTGAGCTATTGGCGTGCGGTCGTCCAGTTGCAGACCGGCGATGCGGGCAAGGTGCTTCAGCGAAATTACCAGCGCCTGGACCATATCCATCGCGACAGCATCTTGCCTCGGATTCTCGAAGCCGGAGATATCGAGGCGCACCCGGACGAGCGGATCCCGCAGCCGCTGTACCCGTTCAAGACCAACATTTGCCAGAGCGCGGCGGTGGACAACGCGCTGAGGTACCCGATCTCGGTGATCGACGGTCCGCCAGGCACCGGTAAGACGGAGACGATCCTCAACATCATCGCCTCGGTGATCTGCCGACCGGGCGTGACGGTCGGACTGGTGTCGTTCAGCAACGCCGCCGTGGACAACGTCCGCGACAAGCTCGCAGAGAAGGGCTTCGGCCTGGTCGCGGCCAATCTGGGCCGCAAGGACAAGAAGGACAAGTTCTTCGACACGCAGGGGCCTCGGAACAACGCCGTCGATGCGATGCTCAGAGTGGCCGCCCCTTCGGACCCGAAAACCGCGACCGAACTCGCCAAGCTGAACGAGCGCATGGGCAGACTGCGCGAATTCGAACGCGAACGCGCGGTCGTGCAGCACAGGCTGAACGGATATCGCCTGGAACAACACCACTTTCAGGCACACTTCGAACGTCACGAAGTACCGGAGAACCTGCCCCTCCTGCACCGCTACAGTGCGAACAAGTTGCTCGACTTCGTCGCCGACACCGACCCGAGGTGGCTACGAGACCACGGCTGGGCACGGATCGAGGACGCTGTGAACCGCTACGTCAAATATCGGGCGCTGCGCAAGGTCGACGCCG
Source organism: Nocardia callitridis (assembly GCF_039543305.1). NCBI lineage: Bacteria > Bacillati > Actinomycetota > Actinomycetes > Mycobacteriales > Nocardiaceae > Nocardia > Nocardia callitridis. Next base: position 5,630 of record NZ_BAABJM010000003.1, read on the forward strand.
ACGATGTCGATGTCGTCCTCGGAATTCAACGCCTGTACTACGAGAAGAAGATCGCCGAACTCGAACGGCAGGTCGCACGACTGGACGGCACACTCGCACGCAAGAATTTCGACGACCTGTTGAACAAGCAGGCACGCTTGTCCCAGCAGATACTGCGTGACGCACTGTGCGCGCGTTACGCCTCGCTGCCGCGGACGACCTACGCGGGGCAGACATACCGAAAACAGTTCGGAAATTTCATGATCGACTACCCGTTGATCCTGAGTACCTGTCATTCGCTCCAGAACAGCATCGGCGAATCGGTTCTGCTGGACTACCTCATCATCGATGAAGCCTCACAGGTGGACCTGGTGACAGTGGCGCCCGCGCTGGCATGCGCGCGCAACCTCATCGTCGTCGGCGACCTTGAACAGTTGCCGCCGGTCACCACCGAATTGAGCGGCCTGCCAACGTCACCCGATCCAACCTTCGACCACGCGAACAGCATCCTGAATTTGATCGCCCGACAGTTCGGTGATCGCCTGCACCGGGTCATGTTGCGGGAGCACTATCGGTGCGATCCGGACATCATCGAGTTCTGCAATCGAAACTTCTACGGCGGCAAACTGATTCCGTACACGAGCAGCACGCCGGGATACGCCGCGATGACCGTGGTGCGCACGAAACCCGGTAATCACATGCGCCGTACGTACAAAGACGACGACCCGATGTCCAAGGGTCGCAGCAATCAGCGCGAACTCGACGTGATCCAGCACGAGGTGATCCCCTGGGTTGTCCCGAATATCGAACCCGAGGACATCGGTATCACCACACCGTATCGACGGCAGGCGAACAAGGCCGCCAAGGAGTTCGTCGACGCGATCGAGTCCGACACCGTGCACAAATTCCAAGGCAGACAGAAGGATGCGGTGATCATGACCACCGTCTTGGACGACTCGGACAGCGGTCGAGACGCCTTGGCATTCGCCGACGATCCGAAGTTGATCAATGTGGCGGTCTCCCGAGCAAAGCGGCTGTTCGTCCTGGTCACCCATCCATCCGAGCTGCCGAAGAGTCTCCACCTGCGCAACCTCATCGGCTACATCCGGTACCGGGACCCGAACCACGCGGTCGTGGACAGCGACATCGCCTCGATTTTCGACCTGCTGTACGCCGACTACGCGGAACGCAAACGCCGCAGAATCGGCGGGAAACGCACCGCGGTTCCCTCGGAAGACATCGTCCTGACCATGCTGGAAGACCTACTCGACGACCCCGCGTACCGTCACCTCGGAATACACCGGCAGGTCTCGTTGAAGAACGTATTCCAGGGCGGCTGGGACCAACTCACCGCCCGCCAACGCGAGTTCATGGAGCACCGTTCGACATCATTCGACTTCTTGTTGTACAACCGCATCACCAGCGCCAACCTCGGTGCGATCGAAGTCGACGGATTCCGTTACCACGAGGCGGACCCCGCGCAGCTCGCCCGCGACGAAATCAAGGACGGGATCTGCGCCCACTACGAGTTCCGCATACTCCGACTCCCCACTACCGGCAGTAACGAAGTCCCCGTGGTCCGAAGGTTTTTGGACCGAATGCGTTGAGCTCCTCGGAACCGGACCTGCCGCCTGCGACCGCTAGGTGGTCGAGCCGCGCGCTCGCATCCGGAGACAAAGCGAAGCGTGGATACGGTGACTGAAGGCCGTAAAACTGGTGGAGCAGATCAAGGCTCTCGCAGTTTCAGGCTGTCTTCGCATCGGTCTATAGGTCCTCGCGCAGTTGGCTCGGTGTGGTGTCGAAGCGTCGGCGGAAGGCTTTGTTGAAGCTGCTGGCCGAACCGAAACCCAGGTCCGAGGCGATATCGGTGATGCTGCGGCGCTGGTAGGCGGGGTTGCGCAGGTGCTCGTGCGCTGCTTGGCATTAGGCTGCGCGCTACCGCGGTTCGGGCCGCTGTGCCCGAAAGTTGTTTGTCGCCACCTTATATCACCGCGCGATCGGATCGCGCAGCCAACCGTTGCGTTCAGCGCATCGGCGCGCGGTGGTGAGGACACTCGCAATGGCGGGGGCGGGGTCGTTCGCGGGCCACAGCACCGAGAGTTCTGCCTGAATCGGCGGATCGACCAGGTCGCGATGAACGATGCCGGTGCCGGGTCGTGCCGCGTTTTCGGCGAATGACGCAGGGGCCAAACCGATGTCGCGTCCGCCGGCGACGCGGGCGAGCATGGCGTTCACCGGTGGTTCTTCGAACGCGCAGATGTCGGGGGAGAAGCCCGCTTCGTGGCATGCGGCGACGATGGCGTCGTAGTACGCGGGGGCGAGACGGCGTGGGAACAGCAGGAGGGTTTGGTCGCGCAATGCTTTTACCGGGACCGTCGGTTCGGCCGCGAGGTGGTGGCGGGTGCTCAGGAGCGCGGAGACGGGTTCTTTGCGGAGGGGCTCGCCGGCGACTCCGCTGATCGGTTGGGGTGAGAGGGCCAGGCCGATGTCCAGGTCGCCCGCGCAGAGAAGTTCGGGAATCTCGGCGCTGAAGTGTTCTCTGGCGTCGACGGTGAAACCGGGATGGTCTTCGTGGAGCGCGTTCATCAGCTTCGTGAGCGTGTCGAAGCTCGTCACCGGGGTGTAGCCGAGTCGGATCGTCGTCGCGACCCCTGCCCCGGCCAGTCGGGTGAGTTCCACGGCTTGGTCCAGGGCGGCCAGTGCGATCGGCGCCTCGCGAATCAGTGTCCTGCCCGCGGCGGTGAGCTGTACTCGGCGGCTCGAACGCACGAACAGTGCGGTGCCGAGGGTCTCCTCGAGCTTGCGGATCTGATGACTCAGCGACGGCTGGGTGATGTAGAGACGGGTTGCCGCGCGGCCGAAGTGGAGTTCCTCGGCGACGGCCACGAAATAGCGGAGAACCCTGGGGCTGATATCGATAGTCGAATTCTATCGTTGCGTGGACGAACAAGTCTTGGACGCCCGCCCGGCAGTCGCCGTACCGTCGTCCTCAGGACACGGGAGACGTGCTGAGCTGCCCAATCGCACCTGTTCGGAGCCGGTTGACTCCGCCTACATCGCATATCGGATCGGCAAGGAGCCAAGCATGAACATCACCGTGATCGGACGAGGCAACCTCGGCGGCGGGCTGGCCGACCTCTGGGAACGGGCCGGGCACCAGGTGGCGCGGCTGGGTCGAGACGGCGGCGCCGTCGGCGCCACGGAAACGGTGCTGCTCGCAGTCCCCGGAACCGAGGTTGCCTCGGCTCTGTCGTCGGTCACCGGCCTAAAAGGCAAGACGGTGCTCGACGCGACGAACCGCTACGGCGATGCCCAGCCGCCAGCCGGATTCTCCTCCAACGCCGAGTATGTGAAGTCGGTGACCGGCGGGCCGACGGCGAAGGCGTTCAGCACCAATTTCGCCGCTCTCTTCGGGCAGATCGCCGAGGCGAGGGTACGTCCGAGCAATCTGTGGTCCGGCGACGACGGCGCTAGAAGCGTTGTCGCGCAGCTCAGTATCGACGCGGGATACGACGCGGTCCGCTTGGGCGACCTGAGCATGGCGGCCACTCAGGAAGGCATGGCCGCGACGATGTTCGCGATCGCGCAGTCGGGGCTCGGCCAGTTCGTCTACCGGATGGCAGCACCCGAACAGCTCTGACTTTCGCCGCTGGCGCTGGTCGATAGCGACGGTGGCCGATAACCCAGCAACAACGCCTCGGAGGAATGGCACACACATGGATGTTTCGCAGCTCGAGTTCGGCATCGATAGCTTCGGCGACCGGCCGCGCGATGATCGGGGTGAGCTCGTCTCGCATGCGCAGGCGATCCGCGCCGCGGTGACCGAGGCGGTTCTGGCCGACGAGGTCGGCATCGATGTGGTCGCGTTGGGTGAGCATCACCGGCCGGAGTACGCGATCTCCAGCCCGGAGACGGTGCTGGCGGGAATCGCGACCGCCACGAAACGTATTCGGCTCGCTTCGGGTGTGACGGTGCTGTCCTCGGACGACCCGGTGCGGGTGTTCCAACGGTTCGCGACCGTGGACGCGCTGTCCAACGGTCGGGCGCAGGTGATCCTCGGACGCGGTTCGTTCACCGAGTCGTTCCCGCTGTTCGGGTACGACTTGAAGGATTACGACGTGCTGTTCGAGGAAAAGATCGACCTGTTCCACCGGTTGTTGGACGAGGTGCCGGTCACCTGGGAGGGGACCACCCGTGCCGCGCTCCAGGGCGCGGAGGTGTTCCCGAAGACGGAATCGGGGCGTCTGGATACCTGGGTCGGCGTCGGTGGATCACCACAGTCCGTACTCCGCACCGCGCACTACGGTTTTCGGCTCATGCTCGCCATCATCGGCGGCGCACCCGACCGGTTCGCTCCCTATGTCGAGCTGTACCGGCGGGCGCACGAGCAACTCGGCACCGCCGCGCAACCGGTCGGGATGCACTCGCCGGGGTTCGTCGCGGCGACCGACGCCGAGGCGAAAGCACTGTTCTACCCCGGCTTCAAGGAGACTCGCGACCGGATCGGGGTGTTGCGTGGCTGGCCGCCGATCAGCCGGGAAGAATTCGACGCCGAAGTGGAACACGGATCGCTGTATGTCGGGTCGGTCGAGACGGTCGCGAAGAAGATCGCCGAGGCGGTCCGGGTGTTGGATGCGGGGCGGTTCGACATGGTCTACTCGGCGGCGGGCACCGTGTCCGCCGATGCGCGGTTGCGTTCGGTCGAGCTGTACGGAACCCGGGTCATTCCTCGTGTCCGCGAGCTGCTCGCCGAAAAGTCCACTGCCACAGCGGGAGCGACGCAATGACCACGATTGTCGGCACCTCGACCGGCCGCGGAACCGTCACTGGCCTGTTCCGCGCTTCTCACACGACAACTCGTCAGCGCTGCCGCACCGCCACTCACGAAAGGACACCCAGATGGCCGAGGGATTGATCGACAAAACCGGCGCCGCCGTGACGGTCACGCTCGACGTCGGCGACCCGATCAGCGCCTACGTCGTGCGCCTCGCCGACGAATCACCCGCCGGTCGAGCTGAGTTCATCAACTCGCCAGCCGAGGAGCGGATCTTCTTCCACACCGAAGTAGACGAGGAGTTCGGTGGACGAGGTCTGGCCGGACTGCTGGTGCGGGAGGCGCTGGCGGACAGCATTCGCAAGAACCGCACCGTCGTGCCCGTGTGCCCGCTGTTCGCGCGTCATCTACGGACACACGGCGATGAATTCAGCGCGGACGGCGGTGCTTTCCGCCGCCCGACGCCTTCGGACATCGCGCTGGTTCAGCGTGCCACCGGAAGTGCGGCATAAGATTTGCGCACCCTCGCCTCGGCACCGTGACTCGGTGAGCGCCTCGAGATCTCCGCGCCGAGATGACCAATCAGAAGCTCGTCCCTCTGCGTGAAGGAGCACGAATGCGGTCGGTCGTCCCCGACTACCTGATCGAGGCGCTCGGCGATGCGCGGGCCGATACCTCCGGCGCGCTCGCGGCCTATATCCCCGAACTCGCGGCAGCCGACCCGGAGCGCCTCGGCGCGGTTTTCGCCACCGTCGACGGCGAGGTGTACGGCGCGGGCGATATCGATACCGAGTTCACGATCCAGTCGATCTCCAAGCCGTTCGCCTATGCGCTGGCATTGGCGGATCGCGGTTTCGACGCCGTGCTCGCCAAAGTCGGTGTCGAGCCGTCCGGGGAGGCGTTCAATCAGATCTCGTTGGAGAGCGATACCGGTCGTCCGCTCAATCCGATGATCAACGCCGGTGCGATCACCGCGCACTCACTGGCGGGTTCGGCGGAAATGACCGCGGCAGAGCGCGTGCAGCGCGTGGTCGACGGTCTTTCGGCGTTTGCCGGTCGTCAGCTGACGACCGATACGGCGGTGTGCGCGTCGGAGTTGGAGCACGCACACCGCAACCTCGCGATCGCGCACATGCTGCGCAGCCACGACATCCTCACCGAAGACCCGAGGACAGTCGTCGACGGTTACACCCGTCAGTGCTCGGTGCTCGTCACCACGCGAGATCTGGCGATGATGGCGGCGACATTGGCCAATCGCGGGATCAACCCTGTCTCGGGTGCGCGGGTGATCCACGAGCCGGTGGTGCGTCAGGTGTTGAGCGTCATGTCGACCTGCGGAATGTACGACGCGGCCGGTGACTGGGCCACCCAGGTCGGCATTCCGGCCAAGAGCGGCGTGGCCGGAGGGCTGATCGGTGCGCTGCCCGGTCAGATCGGCATCGCGACGTTCTCGCCGCGACTCGACCGCCATGGCAACAGCGTGCGCGGGGTGTCGCTGTTCGAGCGGTTCTCCTCCGATATGGGCCTGCATGTCATGGAGGTTCCGGCCGCCGCGCGCGCGGTCGTGCGATCCAACCATGTTGTCGGCGCTGGGCGGGATGCGATTCGGGTCCTCGAATTGCAGGGCGGGGTCGGCTTTTCGGCCGCCGAGCGAATCGTTCGAGAAGCAGTCGACACCGCACCCACCGAAGTCGGGGTGGCGTTGGACCTCACCATGGTCTATTCGATCGACGATGTGGGCCGGCGCATGCTGCTGGAGGTCGTGCGCCGACTCACGCTGGACGGCCACGAGGTCTACCTCGTCGACCCCGAAACGCTCGTGCCCGACCCCGATCCTGGCGATGGTGGTCGAGTCACCGTCGTGAAAACCCTTGAACAAGAACAGAATTCGAGCGATCGGTAGCCCGAGACGCCGACCGCGCTAGCAAGCCACCTGCGGGTCGTGGACGCAGCTCGATGTGATACGCCGCTGGCGTCGGACCAGATGGACTCGAGAGCGCACGACAGGGCTGCGCTGTCGCCGTGGGAAAAAGGAGACACAGAATGCGTCCGTCCTTGGACAAGGTCATGCCCGAGGCGTGGAAAGCCGCGGAAGCGTTCGCGTCCGCGATCCGCGAGACGGCGTCGCAGCGGGGACTCTCGGTCCAGGAGTCCGAGCTCATCAAGTTGCGTGTGTCGCAGATCAACGCGTGCGCGTTCTGCGTGGATCTGCACGCGCGCGCGGCGAGGCGAGCCGGGATAGCGCAACAGCGGCTGGACCTGCTACCCGCGTGGCGGGAGACCGAGTTGTTCGATGATCGGCAGCGGGCGGTGCTCGCGGTGGCCGAAGCCGCGACGCTGCTGCCCACCACCGATGAGTCTAATGCCGATCTCGTTGGCGCCCAATCGGTTCTCGGCGAGGAAGCATTCGTCGCGGCCGAATGGGTTGCGGTCACGATCAACGCGTTCAACCGCATCTCGATCCTCAGCCAGCATGCTGTGCGTCCCCGCGATACCGAAGGAAAGATCATTCGATGACCAACCTCGACACACACCCCGAACTGGAAGTGCTGGATCACGGGCAGCCGTGCACGGCGATCGAGATCCTCGAGCCGCGCCTCGTGCCCCTCGGCGGCGTGCGGGAGATGACCGTGTACCGGACCCTTCCGCAGCGTCAACGGTCGTTGGTGGGGGCCTGGTGCTTTCTCGATCACTATGGCCCCGACGATGTTTCGGTGACCGGTGGCATGGAGATGCCACGACACCCACATACCGGCCTCGCGACCGTGTCGTGGCTGTTCTCCGGCCGCGTCGAGCACCTCGACTCCGGCGGCAACGCGGCCTCGGTGGTCCCCGGCGAGCTGAACCTCATGATCGCCGGACGTGGCATCACCCATCAGGAGATCAGCGACCCCGAGACGCGCACGCTGCACGGTGTGCAGCTCTGGTACGCCCTGCCGGACGAAACTCGTTTCAGTGACAACGCATTCGCGCACTACGCCCCCGAGCCGGTGACACTGCCCGGCGTGCGGGCGCGGGTATTCCTCGGAACACTCCTCGGATCGACCTCCCCGGTCGACACCCGGACGCCCGACCTGCTCGGTGCCGAACTGGTCCTCGCCCCCGGTGCCTCGGCCCGGCTCACCGTACGGCCCGACTTCGAACACGCCGTCCTCGCGGAAAACACTGAGGTCACGGTGAATTCATCCATCACAGCCCAGCGCTCACTCGCCTACATCCCTCCCGGATCCGACACCTTGGTCATCACCGCAGCCGACACCGAAGCCCGAGTGATCCTACTGGGCGGCGTCCCGCTGGGGGAGCGGATCGTGATGTGGTGGAACTTCGTCGGCCGCGACCACGACGAGATCGCCGAGTACCGCCGCCGTTACCAAGCCGAACTCGGTTTAGCAGCACCCGACCCGAGCGACGCCGACAAGCCAGCCCTGTTCGGCGAATTCCCGCCGAACCAACTGCCACCCTTGCCTGCTCCACTGTTGCCGAACGCCAGGCTCGTTCCGCGCGAGTAGGGCGTGGCCTGGGTCGCGTTCGTGCCTGTTCAGTGCTGTCAACGGCGAATCTTGTCCCAGGTGACCCGCCCCGGTCGGCGGCATGCCCTACCTTCTCGAGAGCAATACCTCGGATGAGGTGGCCACTCTGGGCTGTCTCGGAATTCGCCTCCGAGTTCAGTCGGTGTCGCGTCCGTCGGGGGGCGACAGCAGCTTCAGTAGCGCGTCGAAGGTGGCGACCATGTCCAGGTCGGGGTCGAGCAGCCATTGGGTTTGTAGGCCGTCCATGACGGCGATCAATAGGTGGGCGAGCGCTTCGGTATCGATGTCTGAGGTGAGTTCCCCTGCCGCACGGGCACTTTCGATGCGTTCGGCGATGAATATCCGGGCGTGGCGGTAGCGGTCGGCGAAGTACTGGTGTGCGGGGTGGTCGGGGTCGGTGGCCTCGGCGGCGAGCGTGGTGAACAACTGGGTGAGGCCGCGGTCGCCCGCGCTGACGCTCACCTGGGCGCGGAGTCGGTCGGTGTGTGTCGAAGCCTCGCCGGTGTCGAGCGCGGCGCGGTCCTCGTCGCGGCGGCGCAGGACGGCGATGAGGAGTTGCTCCTTGCTGCCGAAATGGTGCAGCACACCTGCTTGGGTGAGGCCCGCCCGCTCGGCGATCTCGCGGAGCGAGCCGCCTCGGAACCCCTGTCGTCCGAAAACCTCCATGGCGATGTCGAGGATTTGCTGACGCCTACCTGCTGTCTTGGCGTACGGGCCACGGGGCTGGGACATGTGCCCATTCTAGAGTGGTGTCGACGAAAACCTAGTGGGTGTTTAGTTTTGGATATGGAGCGGGTGATTCGATGTCCGCGCCGAAAAGGGAGAGTGTCACGTGCGGTTTTCTCGACGGACGCTGGTGCACGGCTCGGCACTGGCCATCGCCGGCGCGGCGGTCGGCGGCGGTCGCGCGAAGGTCGCGCGTGCCCAAGGGATGCGGTTGCCGCAGGGTTTCCGGTGGGGTGTGGCCAGTCCAGGGTTTCAGTCGGAAGGGTATGCGCCCGACAGCAATTGGGTGCGCTACGGGGCGAGTTCGACGCGCCCGAAGCGGCTGTACCGCGACTCGGTCGACTTCTTCCGCCGTTTTCGTCAGGATGTCGAGTTGGCCGCGGGGTTGGGGGGTGGACCGTTCCCGGGTCGGTGGACACGGGGGTGAAAGTCGCTCGGTAGTACGGGAGTTCGTAGGTGGGTTCGACGCGGCGGAGTTTTACTGAGGAGTACAGGGCGCAGGCGGTAGCATTCGTTGTCTACGAGGGTCGGCCGGTGGCCGAGGTGGCACGCAATATCGGTGTGCACGAGATGACGTTGAGGAAATGGGTGGTCCGGCGGGCGACGTTCGACTGGATCGAGAACTACTACAACACCGATCGGAGGCATTCAGCGCTCAATTATTTGGCGCCACGAGAATATTCGTTAGGGTACAGAGAAATCAGTCAGATCGCGGCTTGAGCCCGTGTCCACTCAATCGGGGACGCTCCAGAAGATGTCGGGGAAAGCCGAGAAATAATATTATTTATGAAGAACGACAGCGAGTACCGACGAAACGGGGCATACGATGAAATGGTGAGTTTCTTTTACCACGTGAACCCACCCTTGCCTCCGCTTCGACGGTGAGTGCGCTGGCTATTGGCCGGATTCAGTCGGGTGAGAATCCGCCTAATTCGAAGCTAATTACGGCTGCGGTGAATCCTCCTCCAATTATCGCTGCTGCGAGTAGGTACCCGATAGCTACTCGGCGGGTACGCGGAATCACTGCCAAGATGAGTGTCGGTGCCAGCAGAACGCCGAGGGCGATCCCCCAGGAAATCCAGTAGGAAGTGGCGACTTCGGGCGGTTTGCTCCGGATATGCGCCGGGGTCGGATTGATCGGGGGAACGTCCATCACATGTTGGAGGTGGAAGGCTCCAGGGATGAAAGCGAAGAGCGCGATCAAGAACCCTGCGCCCACACCCCACGCCGCGCTCCACCGTGGTGACGTGCGTGCGTGGGGTGTGTTCACTTGGCTATCGCTTTCGTCTGACTGGCATTTTCGGTCGGTCCTACCGGATCCCGGTCCAGGACTTCACAGTTCCCGAACCGTAGTCCAAAAACGGTTTGGCAATGCCGAGTTGCTGGGCTTCGACCGCTATGTTGACGGCGTGCTGCGCGAGGTTGCCGTAGTCGTCGCCCGAGTGGAAATCGTACACGTCGTAAACGCGTGACTCCTGGCGAAGCTGAATGGGGTGCCCTCCGGCAGGTCCTGGCTGTGCGATTACTGCGGTGGTCGAACACAGGCTGTAGCGTCCGAGTGCCTGGACTTGGTCGGAGTTGTCACCTGCCACGACTTTCCATTCGGTACTGATGATCACCTTCGATTCCTGACCAGTGCGGTCGGCTTCGGCGATCGCCCGCGCGATGGCGTCCTCCCTGTTCGAATCAACCACCGTCGCCGGTGGTCAGGAATTCCAGCACTCGACGATCTATTGGTTCGCGTTGACCGGGGCACACAACGTTCAGGGTGCGATCCTGGGCCTGTTCAATGACACTGGCGCAGAGCAGGGACCGCTCGGCTATCCGGACGTCCTCGATGCGAGCACTGTGGACGCCTTCACACCAGGTCGCAACTTTTTTTGCGAACGCGACCTGCATCTTCAGCTCTGCGTTCTCCGCACTGCCGCCGGTGGTTGCTCCGAGGTACCCATCAGACGGACTCGTACCGGTGAAGAGCGGCGGAGCAGGCCGTTTCCGGCTGGGCTGGGTCTCCCAGGCGAGATGAGCGACCGGGTAGTCGGTCACGTGGTTCGGCCGACGCTATGTCCATCGATGGCGCAGCGGTATGCGTGGGGCGTATGGTCCGGTCCTGCGCCGATGAATAGGGTCGTTTCATTTCATCCGATTGTTCACGAATCCATGCAGTAGACCACCGTATCGAGGCGGAAGGTAGGTGTGCATATGAGCGTCGCGACAACATCTGGAGCGCGGACAAAACCCCAGCGGCACAGGGTAACTGGCGATGTTCACCTTGTCCTGCGCAGCGGTAAGGAGGTGTTGTTCGGTCAGCGTCGGAACACCGGTTTCAAAGACGGCTCTTGGCATCTGCCGTCTGGTCATCTCGAAGCCGATGAATCCGTGGTGGCCGCGCTGCTTCGCGAAGCCGAGGAAGAGATCGGCGTTGTCATTGCTGCCGATGACGTGCAGTTCAGCCACGTCATGCACAATTCATCGTCCGGGGGACGGATGGCGTTCTTCTTCACCGTCGACTCCTGGCAAGGAGAACCGAACAACCGCGAGCCCGACAAATGCGGCGAACTCCGGTGGTTCGCGATTGATGCGCTGCCCGACCATATGATCGGGTACTGCCACGCCGCGATGGCATATATCGCAGCAGGACAGCCATTTTCGGTCTACGGCTGGTAGTCAAATGACAGCTGCACGGATGGTTCCGTCGTCTGCGTCGGTTACCTCGCGCTCGCCGAATTCGGCGAGCGGGGCGCTTCGGTGCGCACGACACCAGAGCGCCCCACTCCCGACCCTGGCGGATCTCGAAGCGTTCATCGATGCTTATCAGTGGGATGCGGCTGGGTTAGAGCACATCCCATTCAGACAGGCGTGCGGTTAGTTCACGGAGCCGTTCCGGTGTCATTCGCTTCTGACGTGCCTGTTCCGCGGATTCTTGTCGGGCGCCGTACTGCCACCAGGCTTCTCCGGTCTTGCGGTCCATGACCAGGAACCGGTCCTTCACCGCTGGGCCGCGCACCACCAAGGAGACGGTATGTGGCTCGGCGCCAACGCCAGGTTCGCGGCGCTGGCCCGGCATCGCTGGACTCGGTGTGCCGCAGTGGCTGGACCGGTGCGGCCGACGCCCCGAGCCTGATGCCCGGATGATCGACCGAACCCGGACGAGACCGATGTCCCGCCCCGAGTTGATGTCGGCCAGGCACTGACCGTGCTCATCGGATCCCGTGTCATGGTCTCGGCTCGGGTCAGGCACCTACCCGGTAGCGGGTCGACCGGCCCTCCATCATGCGGGCGTCGACGTGGCCCGATGAATTGCCTATAGCAACTATTGCAGTGTGCCACTATTGGGGTTAGATTGGGCATACGCCCTAGGCGATTGTCCAATCGCTCGACGAGAGGGACGTGATGGTCACGGCAGCTGAGCAGGGCAAAGAGACCCGCGCGCGATTGATGGCGGCGGCGACCGACTCGATCGCCGAATTCGGCTGGGGTGCGGTGACCACGCGGATGGTGGCCGAACGCGCGGGATTACGCCCCGGGCTGGTGCACTATCACTTCCACTCGGTGACCGACCTGCTGATCGATGCGTCCTTACAGGTGGCACGCACCGAATACGCGAATGTAATGACCGGGGTATTCGCGGCGTCCGGACCGGCCGCGATGGCCCAGATCCTCGCCGCCATCGGCTCCTACACCGCGACCGATCCGACGACCGTCGCCATGAGCGAAATGATGCTGGCCGCCACACGGCACGAACGACTGCGCGACGAACTGCGCCGATTCGTCGTGGAAGCCAGGACCGCGCTGACGGATTGGTTCCGCGACCAGCGGCTCGTCACCGATCCGGAGGCCACCGCGACGGTGGTATTGGCGCTCATCGACGGACTGATAATGCACCGACTGATCGACCCCGCCCTGAGGTCGGTGGATGTGACGGGCCCATTGCTGCGGGCGACCGGGCTGACCGAAAGCGGTACGAGCGAAGGGAACTGCGATGCCCACACATCAGCAGGCAAGCGCAACCGCGACTGACCATGCCCGGGGCGGAATCACCCTGCGTGGAGTGTGCAAAACCTACGGTGCGGGCGAAGCCGCAGTGCACGCCCTCACCGATATCGACCTCGACATCGCACCAGGTGAACTGGTCGCGGTACTCGGGGCCAGCGGTTCGGGGAAAACAACCCTGCTCAATGTCGTCGGCGGTATCGAAGCCGCCGACAGCGGTTCGATAGTCGTTGCGGGTCAGGATATTTCAGGATCTCATCCGGCATCCCTCGGTGGATTCCGGCGCGCGCACGTCGGGTTCGTGTTCCAGTTCTTCAACCTGATCTCAACCCTCACCGCGCGCGAGAACGTGGAAGTGATCATGGAACTGACCGGTCGCGGTGACCGCCGCAAGGCGCCCGAACTATTGGCGGCGGTCGGATTATCAGACAGGGCCGAGCATTTCCCGGCGCAACTGTCGGGCGGACAGCAGCAGCGGGTGTCGATCGCGCGGGCATTGGCAACCGATCCGAATCTACTACTCGCCGACGAACCAACCGGCGCACTGGATGTCGCGACCGGCCGCGGAGTACTCGGACTCCTCCAACAAACCAGCCGTGCCGGACGCGGCGTGGTCATGGTCACCCACAACGAAGTCGCCGCGAAGATCGCCGACCGCGTCGTACGCATGCGCGACGGCCGGGTCGTATCCAGTGATGTCAATGCCGAACCCGCCGACGCGGCCACGATTCGGTGGTGAGTGCGATGTTGGCGCCTTCGAATCGGGTGCTCGACAAGAAGATTCTGCGTGACCTGCGGCGGCGCGTCGCGCAGGTGGCCGCGATCGCGGTGACGGTATTGCTCGGTGTGCTGTTGTATGTGGCGAGCTACGACTCGTTCCGCAACCTCGAAACCTCCTATCGACAAACCTATGACCGGCTGCACCTGGCCGACTACACCGCGCTCGGTGGTGACCCGACAGCCGTCGCCGCCGCGGTGCGCGCCGCCGACGGCGTGGACCGCGTCGCGGCGCGCACCCAGGCGGATGTGCCGATGTCGATCGGCGGCACCAAGCTGGTCGGTCGAGTCGTGGGACTCCCGGGAGCAGGGGCTGGCGGTGTCGACGACATCGATCTGACTGCGGGAACCGTGCCCGATCGGCCCGATCAGGTTGTCGTCGAGCACCATGCCGCCGAGACATTCGGCCTGACGCTCGGCAGTCGCTTGCAGGTCTTCGACGGCAGTGCCTGGCAGCAGGTGAGGGTCAGCGGAGTCGCACGATCGGCGGAGTACCTGTGGCCCGCCCGCAGCCGCCAGGACGTCCTCGGCGACCCACACGCATTCGCGGTCGTGTTCGCGCCACAGGCCCACGCACAGCGTCTGTCCGGACAACCACAGGCGAATCAGACGCTGGTCGAAATGTCCTCCACCGCAACGACCGCAGACCGGGACCGGGTGGTAGACATGCTGCGCTCGGCCGGTGCCGGTGCGGTAGAGCCGCAGGACGAGCAACCGTCCAACGCCGTGCTGCGTGAAGACCTCAATGGGTTCTCCGAAATCGCCGTCGGATTCCCGGCGATGTTCCTGGTGGCAGCGGCCATCGCCGAATACGTGCTGATCACCAGGCTGGTTCAGGCCGAACGCCCGCTCATCGGCACCCTGCTCGCGATGGGTGCGCGCCGCCGCGGCGTGATCGGCCACTACGTGCGCTATGGCCTCCTCATCACCGGCATCGGTGCCCTGATGGGAGTTCTCGGCGGCTTCCTCGCCACCTCCGCCGTTACTGCCGCTTACACCAAGGAAATCGGAATTCCCGACACCGTCGTCGACCACCGAATCCCCACCGCACTCATCGGATTCACGCTCGGACTGATCACCGGAGTCATCGCCGCCCTGGCCCCCGCCATTGCCGCCGCCCGCACCGCACCCGCGCAAGCGATGCGCGGCGACGGGTTGCAGTCCGCACAGGCGGGACGGCTCACCCGACTCTCGGCGCGCTGGCATCGCCTTCCGGTTGTAGGGCGGATGGCGTTGCGGTCGTTGATCAGAGGCAGGCGCCGCACGCTGGCGACCATGACGGGGACCGTGCTGGCGCTGGTGGTGATCCTGGCTTCGGTCGGCATGCTGACCAGCATGCGCACCATGCTCGACATCCAATTCGGGCAAGTACAACGTGAAGACGCCACCGTTCTCGTCGCATCCGGAACCGACGATCTCACCTCGCGACTTGCGGCGCTCCCCGCAGTCACCGGAGTCGAGCCGAGCACACTGCGGCCCGTCACCCTGACCGCAGGCGACCGGTCCTACACGACGACGCTGACAGGATTGCCACCGAAGACCACGATGCACGGCTTCCGAACCCCCGACGGCGACACACCGAGCCTGTCTGAGGACGGGATCCTCGCCGGGGCCCAATTGGCCACAAAACTCCGCGTCCGGATCGGCGATATCATCACCGTGACACCAACTTTCGGCACCCCCCACCCAGAACGTCTGGCCGGTTTCCTCGACGAACCACTCGGCACATTCGCCTACGCGACCGATACCACCGCACACGAGATCGGCGGGATAGCCCAAACCGGATACCTGCTCCGCTTCGACAATGGCGCCGACCGGAAGACTTTACGCGCCACCATCACCGATGAACCAGGCGTCGTCGCCTATACCGACACCCACGCCCTACAAGACCAAGTCGACAAATTTCTCGGACTGCTCTGGGTATTCATCGCGGTCATGCTGATCCTCGGCGCAACCCTCGCCTTCACCGTCATCTACGTGACGATGACCGTGAACCTCGCCGAACGCATCACCGAACTGGCCACCCTGCGCGCCGCGGGTGTCTCCGTGCGCCGACTCACCGCGGCACTGGCGATCGAAAACCTCGCCGCAACGCTGCTTGCCGTGCCCATAGGAATCGCCGCCGGAATTTTCGCCGCGTGGATGTTCCTGCGCTCATTCCGCAGCGACATGTTCGACATCAGCCTATCCATCGGCATAACACCACTGCTACTCGCCGCAGCAGCCGTGCTCGCGGCCGCCGCCCTCTCACAACTACCCGCCGCCCGTCTCGTCCAACGTATCGATATCGCCCGCGTCGTCCGCGAACGAGCCCAATGACCCAACTTCCCTCGCGGAGCAGCGACGTGACCGACATAAACCTCGCAACACGGATCGGCGCCCGCGTGTTGCAGACACGATGGCTGGTCCGCGCCCCGATCTGGCTTTACCGGGCCGGACTCGGATTCCTCGTCGACTCCCGCGGCGAGGGCGCGCTGAAGGTAACCATGCACCTTGTCGGACCGGCACCACAACCAGGACATTCCGCTTGATGTCCGGCAATTCGCTCCCGGTGCCGTGCTCACCCGGGGACGGCCTCGCTCGTGACGCACGGGTCTCGTCGTCCCGAGGGTAGACGAGACCCGCTGTGGCCGAATGCGACTGCGACCACCCGGCGGTCAGTCGAATGTGCAGCCGGGGCTGATCGGCTTGTCATCGAGCCGATCAACCAGGTAAGACACGGCGTTGTTTGTGCCGAAACCGTCGATGATTTCGGGGCCGAAGTGGTTGGCGATGGTGGTGCCGGGCAGGATCGGCGGCAGGGGGTTGGTGCGGAAGGTGACTGTCGCGTCCTTGGCGCACCAGTCTTCGGCCAGTTGCCTGGCCTGGCCGTAGGGGACGGTGTCGTCGTTGCGGCCGCTGGTGATCAGGACCGGAGCCTGCGGGCGCAGTGTGCCGATGCGTTGATCGGCAAGGATCTGCTGTGCTTCCGGGATGGCTTGCAGATGGTCGAGCAGCGGCCTGCCGTCGATGGTGAAGGAATTGGTGCGCAGGAATGGCTGTTTGAAGATGATGTCGCCGATGCACTCGGTGCCGATGGTGTCGAGGGTGGCGCGACCGGCGGGGGTGGTCAGCTCCTCGAGCGTTGCGCGCAGTGCGGGATAGCGTTCGACGAATCCGTTGATGGCGAAGCCGATGGCGCCGCCGATGAGGTTGCCGTCGATTTGGCGAACCACCTCGGTGAGATCGGCGGTGGGGCCGCCCGCCCATGTGCCCTTCAGGTTCAGTTCCGGCGCGTAGTCGGGTTGCAGTTCGGAGGCCGCGGCGGTCGCGCCACCGCCCTGCGAGTAACCCCACAGGACCAGCGGTGTGTCCGGGCCTGTGCCGGAAAGGTTTTCGGCGGCGCGGGCGGCGTCGAGTACCGCGTGTGCTTCCTCGACGCGGTTGACGTAGGTGTGGATACCCGGAGTGCCGAGTCCGATGTAGTCGGTGACGAGCACGCGCGCGCCGAGACTGTTCCACGCCGCGGCCGAAAGCGCCTCCTGATTCGCCGACACCGACGGCGGATCCGCCGACAAGGCGACGCCGGTGGAGAACGCGACCGATGCGGCGCACTGGTCGCCCTGTCCGGTGGTGCCGGGAGCGATGACGACCGTCGGCCGTGCTCCGGGGCCTTGCCACGGCTGGGTCGGTTCGAGGTAGGTGCCGCTCACCGCGACGGGCGACCCGTCCTGGGTGCGCGAGGTGTACATCACCAACTGTGCGGTCTGTGGCCACGCGCCGCCCGCGCCCGGTGGCGCCGCGAAGACCGGCATGGGTTGGGTCTTGACGATCGCGCCGGGCTCGGCGGGAAGGTCGGCGGGCGGAGTGTAGAACGCGCTCACCGGCGCCGCTTCGGCAGCGGGTGCCACGAGGCCGGTCGCGGCGAAGGTGACCGAACAGGCGATCGTTGCCAGCGTCGCGGTGCGGCGGCGTCGGGTTGCCGGATGGGGATGCTGGCGGGGCAGGTGTTGCATTGTCTTCTCTCCGTGCGGAATCCACTCGTGCATCGGTGCGCGAGTGCGATCGAGCGGTCCGACGCTTCCGACGATGGGTTCTCGCGTGGTCGCGTCCGTCCGCCGTCGTGCGAGCAACTGCTGTGCGTCTTTACTGCTCAGTAGTAACTCGGTAACTGCGATAACCGGGTTACCGTAGCGAAGTGGGTCGGATACGGGAAGAGGAATCGTCGAAACAGATCATCGCCGTTGTGCTCGAACTGTTGGAGTCCGACGGTTACGACGCCGTTCAGCTGCGCGAAGTGGCGCGCAGAGCGCGGGTTTCCATCGCGACGATCTACCAAAGATTCGGCGCGCGAGACGAGTTGATCGTCGCCGCGGTCGAGCAGTGGATGGCCACCAACACTTACGCCGCGGTGGAGCCGCCGAGCCGAGGTGAGTCGCTGCACGACGGATTGATGCGCATTCTGGGGTATGTGGTCGAGCCGTGGGAACGCCATCCGAGGATGCTCGAGGCCTACCACCGTGCGCGGACGGGGTCGGGTGGTCAGCGGCTCGACGAGCAGGGGGTCGGTGCGATCCTGCCCGCCGCCGCCGCGCTCTTCGCCGACGCGGACCCCGACTACGTGGCCGACATCGGGCTGGTCCTCGCCAACATGTTCTACGCACTGATCGGTCGGTTCGTCGATAGGAACCTCGCGATCACCGAGTTCCTGCCGATCCTGGAGCGCGCGGTGTTCCGATTGACCAGCGACAACGAATCACTCGCTGCCGCAGCATGTTCGGATGACTCCGCACGGCAGGGCGCTCCGGTCCGGCCGGTGGATCCCACGCTCGTCGGCCCGTACGGGCCGCGCGACCGACGGCGGTAAACCCGCCGCGGACGGCTGTTGTCAAGGGGTCCTTCGGCAAAATCTCAGGAAAAAACTATATTGCGTGGTTATTCCGGTAAACCCCCAGTTCGAGGTTGGTTTTCGGGCGGTATGTACCCCCGGTTGTTCGATTGACATTACCTTCTCTTTACTTAACATTGACTTTGTCATTGATTGCGTGCGAGCGCACGGACAAAGGGGCAATGAGGCCATGGGACAAGCACTTTCGGTTCGACGGACCGAGACGACCGCGAAGCGGCGAAGAGCGGGCGCCACCCGTTACGACAAGACCGGGGGTCATCGGAACCGGTGGCCCGCGGTGTTCACCATTCTGCCAGCGGCAGTGTTCGCGGCGACCACGGTGACGGCGGGAGTCGCGGTCGCCGAACCCGGCCGTCTCGACAGCGCGCGCAGCCAATCCGACCGCGATCGCGGCGACCGCGACAACACCGGCTGGCGCCATATCGACCCGCGCGGCCACCACCATTCCGATCCCGACCCGCGCCGTTCCGCCGAGTATCGCGACAACCGGCGTCGGTACTTCGATCAGCAACGCGAGTCCGCCGAAACGCCGCCGAACAGCGGCGAAGGCACGCAGACCTGGACGCGGCAGGCGCGACCGGACGGCGACGGCTGGACCGTCTGCAAGCCGCACGCGAAATTCTGCTGAGCCCAGCGCATTCGGCATGTCGCCGCGGTTCGCTTCGGTCGGCAATCGAGCCCGCATGCGGCCGGGCGAGTAGCACCACCCCGCGGGTACCGCACCGTCAGCTCGCGACCAGCGGACCTGAGCGATTCCTCGGGGTTCGCGCGGTCGCACCCATGTATTCCGGACACCGCCACGAAAGGCGAAGACGATGAACACCGGGACCAGAATCCATTCCCCGACCAGACGCCAGGCATCGAAAGCGCGGCAGACTGCCGTCGCGTTCATATCGGGCGCCGCGCTACTGACCGGCGCCATAGCGAGCGCAGGCACAGCCACCGCGAGCACCGGCCACCCTGCCCCGCCCTGCCTGTGGGCAGGAAACGCGCACGCGCCCGGCACCACCGTCTCGGCGGGCGGGTGGAGCTTCACCTGTGACACCGAGCGTCCCGACGCGCCGCGATGGGTCCGCGGCGGCCCCGTCGACGGCCCGAGCACGGTCGAAAACACCGGTGCCACCCGCAACCCCACCGGCCTGTTCAGCAGCGGCGCTTGGCAATTCGGCACCGACTACACCGACTACTGCGTCGGAAGCCAGCTGATCGAGGGACGCGAGGACGTGTACACCGTCGTCGTCGACGCGGCCGGCATGCACTACTGGAAAGCCGCTGCGCCGGTGAGTGATTGGCGTTTCGAGTCCGATGCCGAACAGCCGGGACCCTCGTGGCGCTCGGTAAGCCTGTGTGACGCGGGCAATCTTCTCTGACCATCTGACCACCCGTGACTTCTCCGGGGCGGCCATCGGTGCCGTATTGCGTGCGGGTGGTCGATTCCCTTCGGCCAAAAGCGACGAGCCGTTCGTCCACCCCATCGGCGGTGCACCCGTCGCCATGCGGACAGCGCGCGGCGCGCGGCGGAGAACCCGATCTGCGGCCAGCACGGCGAAATGCCGAGTTCCTGGGCAAACCGGCCTCGGCGTGGGAGGCTGAGGCTACGGAGCGCTGATGTCTGTATCACCGTTCGGCCGCGCGCCGGACGACTGAGGAGAGGTCACGGGTATGCGCGGAAACCACGAGAAGCGGGACTACGACGAGGCCGACCTGGAGGTCAGAGCCCCCAAGGATCACGCGGTGGGGGTGCCCGCGGTCGCGGTGTCGCTGACACGCTCGTTCGAGAGTATGGGTGTGGTTCGCTCCGCGGAGACGCTGCGCGAGCTGAACCAGGCCCACGGTTTCGACTGTATGAGCTGCGCGTGGCCGGACCCCGAACCCGGCGAACGTTCCTTCGCCGAGTTCTGTGAGAACGGTGCCAAGGCGGTCGCGGAAGAGGGCACGCGCACTCGCGCGACCCCTGATTTCTTCGCAAGACACAGCATCGCGGATCTCGACAGTCACACCGAGCACTGGCTCGGTCGACAGGGCCGCATCACCCACCCGATGGTCAAATGGCCAGGCGCCACGCACTACGTCCCGATCGGCTGGGACAGGGCGAGCGCGCTCATCGGTGCCCAATTGAACGCGCTGGAGCGCCCGGACCAGGCGATCTTCTACACCTCGGGCCGTGCGTCGAACGAGGCCGCGTTCACCTACCAACTGTTCGCGCGGGCGTTCGGCACGAACAATCTGCCCGACTGCTCGAACATGTGCCACGAATCCACGAGTATCGCGCTGGCCGAGTCGATCGGTATCGGCAAGGCCAGCGTGACGTTGGACGACGTCTACGCCGCGAAACTGATCGTTCTGCAAGGTCAGAACCCCGGCACCAATCACCCCAGAATGCTGACCGCGCTGGAGCAGGCCAAACGCAACGGCGCCAAAATCCTGACGATCAATCCGCTGCGTGAGGCCGGTCTGGTGCGGTTCAAGAACCCGCAGGCCGCGCGCGGTGTGATCGGTTCTGGCACCGACCTTTCCGATTTGCATCTTCCGATCGCGATCAACGGCGATCTCGCGTTGTTGCAGGCATTCGGCGCGCTGCTGGTGGAGTGGGACGCCCTCGACCACGAATTCCTCGACCGATACACCTCGGGATTCGAGCAGTGGCAGGCGCATGTTCGCGAGATCGACTGGGAGGTGGTTACCACCACGACCGGACTTTCGCGTCGGCGGATCACCGAAGCGGCACGCATGCTGCGCGATTCCGAGGCGACGGTGTTCTGCTGGGCGATGGGACTGACACAACACCGCAATTCGGTGGCGACGATCAAAGAGGTCACCAATATCGCACTGGCACAGGGCAATATAGGAAAGCCCGGTGCGGGTTTGCTGCCGGTGCGCGGGCATTCCAATGTGCAGGGCGATCGGACCATGGGCATCTGGGAGCGAGTGCCCCAACATTTCCTCGACGCCATCGAGCGGGAATTCGGATTCGACCCGCCTCGGGAAAACGGTTGTGACACCGTCGATTCCATTCGTTCGATGCGCGACGGTAGAGCGCAGTTCTTCCTCGGTCTCGGCGGCAACTTCGTGCAGGCGGCACCCGATACGGCCGTGACCACCTCGGCGCTGCGCAAGACGAAGATGACCGTGCACATCTCCACCAAACTCAATCGTTCGCACCTGGTCTGCGGGGAGACCGCGCTCATCCTGCCGACCAAGGGTAGGACCGAGCAGGATATTCAAGCCGGTGGGGCGCAATATATTTCGGTCGAGGACTCGACCTGCTCGGTACACGCGTCCCGAGGGCCGTTGACTCCCGCCAGTCCGCACCTGGAATCCGAGGTCGGCATCATCACCCGCATCGCGGAGGCGACGCTCGGTGATCGTTACGGCATCGATTGGCGGGGGATGCGCGCCGACTACGCCACCATCCGGGCACACATTTCGCGGGTGGTGCCCGGTTGCGAGGGGTACGAGGTCAATGTCCGTCGGCCCGGTGGTTTCGTTCTTCCGCACCCCCCGCGCGACTCGCGCACCTTCGAAACAGGTTCCGGTCGTGCCGAATTCGCGGTATCGCCGATCGAGGTGCTCCAGGTGCCTCCCGGCCACGTGATCTTGCAGACCTTCCGAAGTCACGACCAGTTCAACACCACCATCTACGGGTTGAGCGACCGCTACCGTGGCATCGAAGGTGGCCGCCGCGTGGTGTTCCTGCACCGCGACGACATCGCCGCCCTCGGCTTCGACGACGGCGACATGGTCAACCTGGTGACCAGATGGGATGGCGACACGTGTGTGCGCCGAGCGCCCTCGTTCAGAATCGTGGAATACGCCATCCCGCGCGGCTGCGCCGCCGCCTACTATCCGGAAACCAATCCCCTTGTGCCACTGGACTCCACCGCGATAGGCAGCAACTGTCCTACCTCGAAGTCGATCGTCGTCGCACTCGAACCCGTGGGCGCCGAGCACAGTCCCGCACCGGAAGAACTCGGCCAGAGCGACCTCGGCGCCGACTGGTCCCACAAATCGGTCCCGCAGCTACACCACCTGTCCTGAGCACTGCGCGAACTCGGGTGGCCGTCCGTGCCGCGCCTCAGCGCCGCAACAGAGCGGGAAGAGCGTGTTCGATCACTCGGTTCACGTTGACGAAGTCGTGCCCTCCCGGCTGCTCGCGATAGCCGACGAGGTCATATCCCTTGCGCAGGACGAGGTCACGGAAATTCCGGGCCGCCTTGATCATCGTCAGCGGCTCGGGACCTGGGACCGGGAGCGCAGAATTCTCCAGCAGGCCGACGGACACGAATAGGCGTACATCGACAGTCGGCTTGCTGGCGTAGCGACGGGTCAGCCACTGTGGCTGTTCGGGTTCTTCGTCAGGGGAGGTGGGTGCGGGCGCGAACCACAGCGATGGTGAGAGGGCCAGTGCGGCCCCGAAAGCGTCGGGCCGCTCCAACGCCAGCCAGGCCGAGGCCAAACCGCCGAAGCTCATCCCCGCGATGGTGACATCCTCGCGAGAAGCGCTGACCGCGTAGTTCTCGCGCAGCCACGGCAACAACTCGTCGGCGATGGCAGTCGGCAAGGCCGGGTCGCATGCCATCTCCGTCATGCGGGAGACGACCGTGAGATTGGCCCAGAACACCCCGATCACCGGTGGGATCGTCCCGTCCGCGATCATTCGGTCCAGCTGCTCGTCGAGGCGCCCCGACCGCAACGCCATCTCGCCGTCGAGCAGCACGACGACCGGCAACGCCGTCGAACCGTCGTATCCCGGAGGGGTGTAGACGCTCACGGTTCGCTCGCCCGGCAACGCCTGCGCGTTCAACGAATGGGTGTCGAGCTTGCCGCGCAGCGGCCCGCCGTCCAGGGAGGAAAAAGTTTCGGCGTCGGGCAGCGTCAGGACCGACTCCCACCGGTCCGCGGTGGCGACACCTTCGGGGTCGCCACCGAGCAGACCCGCCAACGGGTAGACGCGGTCGGGGTTGAAGGGGTCGGCTCGTCCGGAGTCGAAGGTCGCCTTCATGTATGCCGCGAACCCGGTCTCATCGCTCATGAGCGCGATGACCTGCGCCAAATCGGTGCCGATCGAGGGGGGATCCAACTGGAATTGGTAGGGCACGCTGTTGCGGGGGTCGGCGAGGATGCTCGCGTACCAGACGCCCGTGTCCTGGATTCGGCGCAGCTCTTCCACGATTTTGATGGGTGGGGACACCGGGAACAGCTGACAGGCCAACGACACCGAGTCGGCCTCCCCGATATAGACGAAGCTCACCCGCACCTGGTCGGTCCCCTCGACCTGCTCGACCAGAGGTCCCTGAGCCGCCCGCAGATCCGCGACCAGAGCGTCGAGCGCGGCCTCGGGGTCTCGTGCGTGCTCGGCGATGAACCGCTCGATACGTGGACTGTCGGCCATGGCCACTCCCGATGTCGTTGATCTGCGAACCGTGCACCCGCATGATGTGTCGCGCAAGCTCATACAGCTGTCGGACGACGCCGTATTACTCGGTGCTCCTCCGGAACTCTAGGCAAGGTCGGGGAGGGGCACCATAAGATGCCGACGGATCGGCCCGGTAGCTTGCCCGTGCTCTGCCACCGCAGACAGTTCCGCGTGCGGATCAGCCCCGCCAGTTCGACGGAGTCCAGGACGCGGGTTTCGCACGCGCTCACAGAATTTCCGCACGGTGCCGCTGCCACCGACGAAACCGTTCGCCATCTGTGCTGTGCTTATCCGAAGGCGGCAACCGACACCGACTGCCACTTGTTCCAGGTGGCGGCCGGTCGCGTCCCGTATTACCGGCGTCGACCCGTTTCGGCCAAGGGCTTGTTGTGTTTCTCGGCCGATTCGTCGGATTCCGCGCGGGGCGGCGGGGATTCGACTGTCTCGGTGGATGCTGTGGTGCGGCGTAAGAACCGTGGTGCCCACCAGGAGAAATCACCACACAGCCGCATGGTTGCCGGGACGAGGACCATGCGCAGGATGGTCGCGTCGATGAACAGGGCCGCGACCATGCCGATGGCGATGTATTGCATCATCACCAGGTCGGAGAGGGCGAAGGCGCCGCAGACCACGAGCAGGATGAGGGCGGCGGCGGTGATGATCCAGCCGGTGCGGGCGATGCCGGTGCGGACGGCGTCGGTGGTACTCGCGCCGTTGGCTCTCGCTTCGACGACGCGGGCCAGCAGGAACACCTGATAGTCGGTGGAAAGGCCGTAGATCACCGAGATGATCAGCACCAGAACGAGTGCCATGATCGGCTGCGGGGTGAAACCCAGCAGGTCCGCGCCGTGTCCGTCGACGAAGATCCAGGTGAGAATGCCGAGGGTGGAACCAAGGCCGAGCAGGTTCAACAACCCGGCTTGTAAGGGCAGGATCAGGGAACCGAAGGCCAGGATCATCAGCACCGTGGTGATCAGGAAGACCAGTGCGACGACCCACGGCATCCGGTTCAGCAACGCGTCGACGCTGTCGCGTTCGGCTGCGGGCTGGCCGCCGACCAGCGCGATCGCACCGTCGGGCAAGGGCATAGCGCGCAGATAGTCGATGGTCTCGCCCGCGTCGTGCGCGTCCGCGACCACGGTCGAGGTGGTGAACACGCCCAGTTGCGAGGGTGAAGCGAAGGCCGAGGGGAACGGTGCCTGTAGTCCCGGTGCCTGGTTGGCGGTATCGAGCACCGCGTCGATATCGGCGGAGGAACGGGTGATCACCACCAGATCGACCGGACTGATCTGACGCAGCGGGAAGGTTTCATCGAAGTGCTGTTGCGCCATCCGAGTCGGGTGGTCCGGGGGTAGGAAACGTTCGGAGATACCACCGAAGGCGACGTCACGGATCGGGGCGATGAGCAGCACCAGGATCGCCACCACCGGCACCGCGACGGTGATCGGCCGGCGCATGACCCAGCCCGCGACCCGCCCCCAGGGGTTGGCGCGTTGGTCGGTGTCCGCGCGGCGGGAATGGAACCGATTGAGCCCCAACCAGTCGACGCGTCGACCGAGGACAGCCAACATGGCGGGCAACACCGTCACCGAGATCACCGCCGCCAGCAGCACCGTCACCATCGCGCCGTAGGCGAACGAGCGCAGAAACCCCTGCGGGAACAGCAGAATCGCACCCGAGGCGACCACCACGATGGTCGCCGAGAACGCCACGGTGCGCCCCGCGGTCGCCACCGAACGCCGCACCGCCGCGGGTACCTCGTTGCCCGCGGCGAGTTCCTCGCGGAACCGGCTGACGATGAACAACCCGTAGTCGATCGCCAGGCCGAGGCCGATCATCGAAACCACGGGGGAGACGAAGGAGTTCACCTCCATGAAGGTGGTGAGGAAACGGACGACGCCCCACGCGCCGAGGACGGTGAGCCCGCCGACGATCAGCGGAAGTGCCGCCGCCACCACCCCGCCGAACAGGAAGAACAGCAGCACGGCCACGGCGGGGATCGCGACCAGTTCCATGCGAAGCTGGTCGTGGGCCATGGTGTCGTTGAGCGCGCGCGTCACCGGTTGTCCGCCCGCGATTTCCATGTCGACGCCGGGAATCGGCAGGCTCTCGGCGACATCGCGATAGTTGTCGAGCACCGTGGTGTCGTCGTTGCCGCGGATGGCTACCGAGGCGAAGGCTTGATCGCGTTGCTCGGTGCCGAAGATGTCCGGTACGGCCAGTCCGGTTTTCGTCTCCCAGTAGGTGCCGTTGATCCGTTCGATCTGGTCGGGGAACCGTTCGGGCAGGCTGTCGAGATGGTCCACGACGGTCGCCGCGAAGTCCGGGTCATCGATGGTTTTTCCGGCGGGCGCGTGGAACACGAGGAGTAGGTCGGCGACATGATCGGCGCCGAACGCCTGGTCGCGGAGTTGGGCAGCGCGCGCTGATTCCGAACCGGGGTCGTCCCATCCGCTGACGCTGAGGTGCTCACCCAGCCCCAGCCCGTAGCCGCCGAGCGCGAGCAGGCTCCCGACCACGACTATCAGGACGGTGAATCGCCGTCGGACAATCAGATCGATCCAACGGCTGAACTCGCCGAACACTGTCGTCCTCTCGATGGGAAATGCTGGCCGGGCACCGGGGTGCCGGACACCTGAACGTAAGCAATCGTCATCGATTACGCACAGAGATTGCTCGACAGTTCAATAATCCACAATCCTACTGTCGTGGATTTGTGAGTTGTCCGATCCATGTAGCGCGGATCTGAAACGCGCGTTTACGATGCGGTCTATCGGCGAATCTATATTCACGTGTCGCCGAAAAACTGTGGCGCACAATCTGATCCGGCTCGGGAGGAACTAGATGTCGGACATCGCAATTGTCGGGATAGGGTGTCGATACGCAGGCGGAATCGACTCGCCGGACTCGTTCTGGGACTTTGTCCTCGACAAACGTGACGGCGTGGTCGAGATGCCAGCCGATCGCTGGGACTACCGTCGCTACTACGACCCCGAACCCAGAACACCCGGCCGTAGCTACACCAAGCACGGCGCGTTCATGACCACCGATCCGTGGGAGTTCGACCCGGATTTCTTCGGCATCTCGCCGCGTGAGGCCACCGTGCTCGACCCGCAGCAGCGCTTGATGCTGGAGGTCACCTGGGAGGCCTTCGACGACGCCGGGATCGCGCGCAACGCGGCCGGTAGTTCCGTCGGTGTGTACGTGGGCGGTTTCGTGGTGGACCAGTCGGTGATCGGCGTGGTCGGACCCGCGCTGTTCCACACCGATATGCACACCCCCGCCAGTGCGTCCTACACGATGCTGTCGAACCGAATCGCGTACGCACTCAACCTGGTCGGTCCGGCCATCACGGTCGACACCGCGTGTTCGTCGTCGCTGGTCGCCTTCCACCTGGCCTGCCAGGGGCTGGCGAACGGCGACTGCGATGTGGCGATGGCGGGTGGCGTCAATGTGATGCTCCAGCCGGAGACCTTCGTCCTGATGTGCAAGGGTGGCTTCCTCGCCACCGACGGTCGTTGCAAGTCCTTCGACGCTTCCGCGGACGGTTACGGCCGTGGTGAGGGCGCGGGCATGGTCGCGTTGAAGCGGCTCGAGGACGCCGAACGCGACGGCGACCGCATCTACGCCGTGGTGAAGGCGACCGGTTCCAATCAGGACGGCCGCACCACCGCGATCACCGTGCCCAACGCGGATTCGCAGGAGTCGTTGGCGCGCGCGGTGTGTGTCAGGTCCGGTTTGCCGCCGGAGTCGATCACCTATGTCGAGGCGCACGGCACCGGAACCCTGGTCGGTGACCCGGTCGAATTGCGTGCGCTCGGTAAGGTTTTCGGGGCGCCTTCCGGTCGAACACAATCGTTGGGTGTCGGCTCGGTGAAGTCGACGATCGGTCATACCGAGGCCGCCGCGGGTATCGCGAGCGTGATCAAGGCCGCGCTGGCGATCCGGCATCGCACCATTCCACCGCAGGGTTGGATCGACAAGCCCAACCCGGATATTCCCTTCGACGAGTTGGGCCTGCACGTGCAGGTGGACGCCGAGCCGCTGGCCGAAGACGCCGCACCGATGTCGGTGGCGGTGAACGGTTTCGGCTACGGCGGCACCAACGCGCACGCCATCTTGCGGGAGTATCAGCCGAGCACGGTCGTCGAGGCCGCAAAGGAGCCGAAACACTATGGTGTGCTGCCGATCTCGGCACGCGGCACCGGTGCGGCCCGCGCGCTGGCCGGGCGGTTCGCCGATCTGATCACCGCGGGTGCGCAACCGGAGCGTCTGGCCGAGGCCGCGTGGACGCGGATGGCCCACCACCACTACCGCACCGGCATGCTGCTCGGTGACACCGACGACCTCCTGCACGAGTTGCGTGCCTTCGCCGGTGGCGAGGGGCGCGACGCGGTTCGCACCATCGTGGCGCGCACCACCGAGCCGGTGTTCGTGTTCTCCGGCATGGGCCCGCAGTGGTGGGGCATGGCGCGCGGATTGCTCACCACCGAAGGGGTTTTCGCCGACACCGCCAAGCTGATCGACGACGAGTTCCGCGCGGTCGCGGGTTGGTCGATCATCGAAGAACTGCGCAAGCCTGAAGAAGAGTCGCGGGTCACCAGCACCGAGGTGGCGCAGCCCGCGAACTTCCTGGTGCAGGTGGGATTGGTGCGCGTGCTCGCGCAGTACGGTGTGGAACCCGCGGCGATCGTCGGCCACAGTGTCGGCGAGGTGTCGGCGGCCTACATCGCGGGTGTGCTTTCGCTGAGTGACGCGGTGCTGGTGGCCTACCATCGTGCCCGGCTCCAGGCGACGACCGCGGGTACCGGCGGCATGCTCGCGGTGGGTATGTCGCCCGAGCAGGCGGGCGAACTCATCGCCGACGACGACCGAGTGGACATCGCCGCGATCAACAGCAAGAGCTCGCTGACGCTGTCCGGCGATATCGACCGGCTCGACGAGATCGCCGAAAAGCTCACCGAGGACGGCATTTTCGCACGCCGCCTGCGCGTCGAGGTGCCCTATCACAGCCGACTCATGGACCCCATCCTCGATGAGCTGCGCGAGGTACTCGCGAAACTGGATCCGCAGCCGCCGACCATTCCCCTGATGTCGTCGGTGACCGGCGCCGAGGTGACCGCGGGCGACTGGGACGCCGAATACTGGTGTGCCAACGTGCGCGAGCCGGTGCGTTTCGCCGACACCATCGTCGAGTTGAGCGCGCAACGTCGGGTCTTCCTGGAGGTCGGCCCGCACCCGGTGCTGTCGGGCAACATCAGGGAAACGCTGCTCGGTGCGGACGTCAACGGCACCACGGTGCCGACACTGGATCGCAAGCAGGAGGATGCCGACAGCGTGCGCCGCTCGCTGATCGGTCTGTACAGCGCGGGCGTACTCGACCTCGACACGCTGTTTCCCCCCGAGGATGGTGCCACCGCGCACGTACCGCTGCCGCGCTACCCGTGGCAGCGCACCAGGTTGCACTCACCGTTGCCGATGTTCGAACAGGCCAGGCTCGGCACGCCGGGCGGCTACGCCATGCTCGGCGACCCGGACATCGAGGGCAGACCGGATTGGTTGCTGCAGGTCGGCACCGAATTGCTGCCCTGGCTGGTCGATCACGTGGTCAACGGGGTCAAGATCATGCCGGGTGCGGCGTATCTGGACGCGGCGCTCAGCGCCGCCGCGAAACAACTCGGTGTCGAGCGCGTCGGATTGGAGCAGGTCCGTTTCGTCGCGCCGTTGATCATGGGCGCGCCCGATGTGCCGCTGGTCGCATTGACCGTGGAGGAGGCGAGTGGGCGCTTCCAGATCCGTTCCCGCTCGGCCACCGGCACCGCGTGGACCCTGCACGCGTCCGGGCGCACCTTGACCGGAAGCCACAAGCAGACCAAGGTCGCGCTCCCGGACATCGGTGCCGACGCGGGGATCGACGTCGACCCCAAGATGTTCTACACCGGCCTCGCCGCGGCCGGATTGCAGTACGGCCCGTCCTTCCAGCGCGTGCTCACCGCGCGGGTCGGCCAAGACGCGGTGATCGCGACGGTCGATGCCAGCATCGCCGTGGACTCCGGTCACCTCGCCCACCCGGCAGTGGTGGATGCCGCGATGCAGACCGCGGCCCTGCTGTTCGCCGAATCCCGGATCGACGAGGGCACTTTGGTGCCGGTCGGTGTGGGGGCGGTGCGGTTGGTCGCGCCGCTGCCCGAGCGGATCACCGTGGTCGCGCGGCGCGATCCCCGGGCGAAGCTGCGTGCCAACGTCGACCTGCTCGATGACGAACACAACCTCGTGATGCGGTTGAGCGGCCTACAGATCGGTGCGCTCACCCCCGGCCAGGACCCCCTGCGCCGGATGGCCGACTTCTTCTACACCGAGACCATGCAGCAGCGCGACCCGCTCGATCCCGCAGCGCTACCGCAGGATTCGGTGAGCACGGTGGTGGTCGCACTGGGCAGTGCCGAGGGTCGCGCGCAGGCGTTGGCCGAGGCTGTCCCCGGCGCCCGGCTGCACCTCGCGGGCCGAGCGGGCCAGGAACCGGCGGCGGGACTTACCGAGACGTTGACGGCCGCGAAGTCCGACGACACCGACCGCTTGCACGTCGTCGTGGTCGCGGGCGCCGTCACCGACGATGTCGCCGACCTGTGGACATTGGAGCAGGTCGCGGTCGCCATCGACGCGTTCGCGCACCCCGAAGCCCCCGAGCAGGGGCCGAAGGGCGTGTTCGAGGACGGCGAATGCCACGCGACGCTGGTCACCGAGCACGGATTCACGGTGCCCGACCACCCCGCCTCGGCCGACACGAAGCAGGCCGCATTGGTCGGCGCGCGTCGCGTGCTGCTCAACGAGCAGACCGCGCTGCGCTGGCGGCTGATCGACGTGGAGTCCGCGACGACGACGGCCGAACTGATCGCCGAACTCGCTGTGCCGGGCGCATTCTGGACCGACAACACCGATGAGGTGGCGTTGCGCTCCGGTGTCCGGTGGGCACCGTTGGTGACCAAGCCGCTACCCGACCGGCTGGAGGAATTGGATACCGCGCAACCGCTCGCCGACCCGGAGGTCAACTTCGAGATCGAGATGCCGCGCAGCAGGGTGCTTTCGGCGCTCGCATGGCGGCAGGCTGTGCGCCCCGATCCGGCACCGGGCCAGATCGAGGTGCGGATGAAGGTCGTCGGCCTGAACTACAAGGACCCACTGAAGGTCATCGGGTTGCTCGGTGAGCGTGAACTCGCGCCGACCTACTTCGGCACCGTCCCCGGTATGGAGGGTGTCGGCGAGGTCGTTCGCATCGGATCGGGTGTCACCGACATCGCGCTCGGTGACCAGGTCGCGATCGCCACCAAGGGCATGATGAAGCGCTTCGTGCTGGTCGATCGACCGCGCGCGATTCCGCTGCCGCCCGACATCGATCCGGGATACTGCACCAGCACCATCGCGTTCGGTACCGCCGAATACGCGCTGCACGATCTCGCTCGGCTGGAACCGGGGGAGACGGTGCTGATCCACGGTGCCGCCGGTGGTGTCGGCACGGCCGCGATCCAGGTCGCCAAGGAGCGGGGCGCGCGCATCATCGGCACCGCGAGTACCGACGAACGGCGTGCGCACGTGCTCTCGCTCGGCGCCGATTACGCGATCGACTCACGCTCGCTGAACTTCGTCGACGACGTGCTCGAGTTCACCGACGGCAAGGGCGTCGAGGTGGTGGTGAGTAGCGCGCCCGGCGAGATCCTGCGCCAGAACTTCAACGCCGTGGCCGAATTCGGTCGCATCGTCGAGGTCGGCAAGGCCGACATCTATACCGGCGGGCTGTTGGAGCTGGCCAACTTCGACAAGAACGTGGCGTACTTCTCCATGGACCTCGACCGCTTGGTGGCGGTCGACGCGCAGCGGTTGATCGCGTTGCTGCAGCGGGTCTACGAGAAGGTGTTGGCGGGCATCTACAAGCCGCTGCCGTTCCGGGCGTTCGAGACCGACGATGTGGCCACCGCGTTCGAGGAGACCATCCGCTCCACCGGTCTGACCAGGATCGCGCTGCGGATGGATTCGGCACTGCCCGCGGTCCGGCCGTCGTTGCCGGATGTCGAGATCGACAGCGCGGGAACATATCTGATCACCGGTGGTTTCGGTGGTTTCGGTATGGCCCTCGGACGCTGGCTGACGTTGCGCGGTGCGCGACGGCTGGTCCTGGTCTCGCGCAGCGGCGCGAACACCGAGGAGGCGCGACGGCAGGTGGAGGCTTGGCTGGCCAACGATGTCGAGGTGATCGAGGAGCGCGCCGACGTCACCGATCCGCAGGCGGTCGCGGCGCTGGTCGCTCGGGCGCACACTGCCGAGCATCCGTTGCGCGGGGTGTTCCACGCCGCGGGTTCGGTCGCCGATAATCGACTGGCCGCCATGACCTTCGAGGAACTCGACGTCGTCTACCGACCCAAGGTGCACGGTGCCAGGGTGCTGCACCAGGCGGTGGCCGACGCCGCAATCTCGCTGGACATGTTCGTGCTCTGCTCCTCCGGCGGTTCCATGTACGGCATCTACGGTCAGTACAACTACTGCGCCGCCAATATCGCGGTGGAGACCATGGCCCAGGAATGGGCGCGGGCCGGGGAGCGTGCGTTGTGTGTCGGATGGGGTCACCTCTCCGGTGCCAGCGGCGGCATGGCCGCCGACGAGACCGCGGTGAAGTATCTCGACCTGGTCGGCTTCGACCCGATCGACATGGGTGACGCCACCGCCTACCTGGAACAGGCGCTGCGCCTCGATGTTTCCCGCGCGGGCATCATCCCGACCGACTGGGCGAAGCTGACCGGTACCTTCCCGCAGCTCACCCGCACCGGTCGCACGATCGACCTCGCACAGGTTTCCGCCAAGGACACCTCGGAGCTGGCGCAGCTGCGTGCCGAG
This sequence comes from Nocardia callitridis, assembly GCF_039543305.1. NCBI lineage: Bacteria > Bacillati > Actinomycetota > Actinomycetes > Mycobacteriales > Nocardiaceae > Nocardia > Nocardia callitridis. Next base: position 38,599 of record NZ_BAABJM010000003.1, read on the forward strand.
GTGGCCGCGATCGAGGAGGGCAAGCGCGGAACGTTCGTGGCACGCAAGATGGCCGAGGAATTGGCTGTTGTCATGGGTGTTCCGGTCGACTCGATCGACATGACGGTCCCGGTGCCGGAGTTGGGCCTGGACTCGTTGATGGCGGTGGAACTCGGTGCCCGCGTCACCAAGTCGCTCGGCATCGACCTGATGTCGCTGCAGATGGGCCGGTCGTTCAGCTTGGATCAGGCGGGTCCCAAGGTGGCCGAGTTGATCCTCGCCGCGGAATCCGCCAACGGTCATTCGGCGCCCGACCCGGCCGCGCTGATCGCCGACGCGTCCGCGACAGCGGCGGTGCCGGTGGGGGCCCCGGCGTGACCGACAGTCGTCGAAACGAGGTTGTGGCATGGTCGATTTCGGCCTGATCGATGAGTGGGAGCCGCCGCCCGGCCGCCTGACCAGCTGGGTGGCGTCCCAAGATTCGATCGCACGCGCGAGGTCGGCACCGGTGCACCCGGCGCCACCCTCGCACCAGCAGGAGCAGTACCTGCGGGCGGCCGCCCAGCATTCCGCCGCGGAGTTTCGATACTCCGGGTTGTGTCTGGTCACCGCCGAGATCCCCGGTGAGGTGAATCTGGAGGCGATGACCCGTGCGGTCAACGCGTTCGTCCTGCGGCACGACACTTTTCGTACGTGGTTTCGCCTCGGTTCGGAGGGCGAGGTCGAGCGTCATCTGGTTCCCGAAGCCGATGTCGAGTTCGTGCCGATCGAGCACGGCTGGGTCGATGACCCGGGCACCATCCGCGACCACGTGCAGAAGACGACGCCCGGCCTGTTCGATTGGGACTGTTTCACTTTCGGCGTGCTGGAGCGGGAGGAGTCGACCACGGTCTACCTCGCGATCGACCACCTGCACACCGACGGGTTCGGCCAGTACCTGTCCGGGTTCGATCTCGCGCTGCTCTACTCGCGCGAGGTCTGGGACGAGACGCCGGAGGTGTTGGAACCCACGGCCAGCTACCTCGACTACTGCACCAACGAGCGGGCATTCACCGCGCAGATGTCGCTGACCTCGCCGGGGGTGCAGAAGTGGCTGGAACTGATCCGCGGCAACGAGGGTCGACTGCCGTCGTTCCCGCTGGATCTGGGCAAGCGCACCGATGTCTACAACCGCAGTGCGCACCGCACGGTCACCCTGTTCGACGAGGATTCCGCGTCGCGGTTCGAGCGGCGGTGTCGTGCGAACGGCGCGGAGTTCGTCGGCGGCATCTTCGCGGCGGCGGCGATCACGGAAGCGGAGCTGGTCGACAGCGACTACTACTTCGGCATGACCGCGGTGACCACCAGGGCCACCGCGGCCGAGCGCGGCTCGGTGGGCTGGTACGCGACCTTGCTTCCCGTGGCGTTCCCGCTCGGTGCCACCTCGTTCGACCGGGTGGTGAAGCGAGCCCAACACGCCTACGAGAACGGGTTGCGGCTGACCCCGACCTCGTTCCAACGCGTGGTCGAATTGTTGCCCGCCGACTCGGATCTGGATCTGCAACCGGGCTGGTCGTGCCCGATGATCTCGTATGTGGATGCCAGGGAACTGCTCGGCAACGAGTTCTTCGACTCGGCGGAGATCGGCGTGTACGCGAATCGCGCGGCGTCCGAACAGGTGCTGATCTGGATCAACCGACTGGCGACGAAGACCACGCTGAGCGTCATCTACCCGGATACTCCGGTGGCGCATTCCTCGGTGGAACGCTATGTGACGCGGCTACGATCGATTTTCGACGCGGCCGCGCAGGAAGGGACCCGATGAGCGACACCGTCTTTCGCGATCCGGGCATCCCCGACGGGGAGAAGTCCGTCTACGCGGTGAGTATCGCCGACCAACGGCCGACCCTCGATCTGGTCAGCGTGATCGGCCACGACCGTGACGGGTACCGGTCGATCATCGAGGCGGGTTCGGGAGACGGCAATTTCTCGATCACCATCGAGCAGCGGTTCGAGCGTGCTGGCGATCGTCTCCTCGCGGCCAGCTACCGGGCCGAAACCCGTTCTCGTGCCACGGTGGTGAGCCGGGAGGAGGCCAATTTCCTCGGTACGGCGCACTTGCAGATCGGTGAGGGTGTCGCGCCCTTTCCCACCGATCTCATGCCGCTGGCGGGTGGTATCACGCTGTTGCGCGGCCTCGACCTGGTGGCGGGGGCCGAGGCGAATATCGCGATGTGGCTGGCATTCTCGGTGCACATTCCGCTCGACGTGAAGGTCGAGCATCGCGGCGTGATCGAAGTGCCCGCCGGCGGAATCGACTGTTGGCAGATTAGGCTGCGGCCGCGGCTTTCCGGGCTGAACAACATGCTGGCGAAGGTGCTCAGTGGATTCCTGCCGCCGGCGGTGGTGCACATCGAGGATGCCGCGCCGCACCGACTGGTTCGCTTCGCCTTCCCGACCGGTCCGATGCCGTGGGATCCGCGTGGCCAGATGGAACTGGTGACCTGAGTCTCGCGGAACGCGTTGCTACACAGAACTTGTTGCTACACAACGAGAAAGGCCCCGCACCGAAAGGTGCGGAGCCTTCTGCAAGTCACGCTGAGACTAGATGACGCGGACGTCCTGGGCCTGCGGACCCTTCTGGCCCTGGCCAACCTCGAACTCCACGCGCTGGCCCTCGTCGAGGGACTTGAAGCCGGTCCCGCCGATAGCCGAGTAATGCACGAAGACGTCAGGGCCGCCTCCGTCTTGGGCGATAAAGCCGAAGCCCTTTTCGCCGTTGAACCACTTCACACTGCCTTGAGCCATGTTTTTTACAACTTCTTTTCTGTAGGTGAGCCGCGCAAAATTCTTTGATAAGCCCGGTCTCGAAAGACCACTATGCCACGAATCCCGCAACTTGCCCACTCGACCGGGCCGGTCAGCGCACTTGCGGCAGTGTCCGTGGCCGGTCAGCGATGGCATGAGACTTCGGACACGTCCCCCGCGGCGGGGGTTCAGGGTGCCACGGCGGTCCAGTCGGCGAAGCCGGTGGGGTCGTGGCGGCCGAGGCTGGCGTGCTCGAACAGGCCCCAGCCCTCGGCGCCCTGGCAGCGGGCATGGGCGACGTGGTCGATGACGCCCCAGGGGATGCGGCCCGCGACGGCGGGTTCGGTGAGATCGTACGCGTCGCTGGCTGACCAGGCGGGGCCCTTCCATTGGCCGTGCCCCCAGTCCGGGTCGCCGCCGTAACCGCAGCCGATGTGTAGCGGGAGGTAGGTATGGGTGGTGATCTCCACCTCGAGTGGCTTGCCGTCGGGAGTGGTCAGAGTCAACCGAGCTGCGGTAGGAATTCTGGTGCCGCGGCGGTACTCGATGTGAATGCGCGGCCAACCGAGTTGCTCGACCCGACCGTCGGGCCACACCCGCACCGCGTCGTTGAGGGTGCGGTAACCGTCCGGGTTCTCCTGGGCGATCACCACGAGGGCGAAATCATCGAACCGCAGTGGCACGTACAACCACCAGAACCCGCCCGCACCTTCGGCATTGGCACGACCCGCCGGTTCGGTCTCGCCGACCGGACGAATACCCCACGAACGATCCCTGGTGCCGGTCCACACCTCAGGATCGACGGTGATGTCGGTGCCGTCCACACAGAGGGTGCCCGACCACGAACCGACCTGCGCGAACCGGGAGGCATCGATGATCGGTCGATTGCCCGCCAGAATCAGATGGGGTGGTTCCTGAACGGCGGGGAAGGCGCCGGTCCAGGTGAGGTCGATGCCGAGATCGTCGTGCTCGCACAGGATTCGGAGGCGGTGTAGCGGCTCGATGACTTCGATGCGATAGCCGCCGACCCGCTGGTGCAGGTCACGCTCGCGCAACGCGTCGGAGAAGCGCACCGCGCGCTGCGTGTCGCCGCGCCGGACGGCGGCGTACGCGTCGATCACACCCAGGTTCGGATACACCCCGAGCCCGGTGACCAGCATGGTTCCCCCGGTGCGGTCATGGGCGTTGAGGTAGCTGCGGTCGTAGAAGTTCCGGTCGCTGCTGGCGACGCGGGCCATCGACAGCGGCGTCTGATGGATGGGGAACTCATCGAGTGCTACCGGAGTGGTTGGCATGCTCAATCCTGTTCTCTGAGCGGTCGATCCCAGTCGTAGGTGCCCGCGAGCAAGGCCTCCAGGCTCGGCCGGTGCATCACGTAGTCGTCACGGTCGGGGGTGTCGGTGTCCTCCCCGAAATGGATCATCCGCCGCTTGATCCTCGCCATCACGATGCCGTGCCGCAGTGCGGCGTGCACCAGGTACCAATCCAGTTCGCGCACCGTGTATCCGGTGATTCGCTGATAGTGGTCGACGACGTCGTCGCGCCGCAGATAGTCGGGCAGGCCGGGTTGGTCGAAGCGGGTGGCGAGGTCCTGGAAGAAGCGGTGGATGAACACGATCCACGCGATGTCGAGTTCGCGCGGACCCAGAGTCGCCATTTCCCAGTCGAGCACGGCCGCAGGGGTGAAGCCGTCGTAGATGATGTTGCCCGGCCGTGCATCGCCCCAGCTGAGCACCTCCGGTCCCGAATCGGTCGGCCAATGGTGCTCCAGCCAGTCGAAGGCCCGCTCCAACAGCGGAATTCGGTAGCCGTCATCGGCCAGCGCCCACCGATACCAGGCGCGGTCGGCGTCCACACGACGCCGCAGCGCCGAACCCGTGCCGGGCCCGACCAGGATCGGGAATTTCGTCGCGGGCTCGGGAATGGCGTGGATCCTGGCGATGACGTCGACGGTCTCGTGGGTCAGCCGCAGTCGTTCGGCGGGAGTGGCATCGAACAACCACCCGAGGAACACATACGGCGGGTTGTCCTCGGGAATCCGACCCGCCACCCGACGCATGACGAAGAACGGCGTGCCGAGCACCGCGGCATCGGTCTCCAGCCAGCACAGCGGCGGAATCGGGACATCGGTGTGTGCGGCGACACCCGCCATCACCGCGTACTGCGCGGCGAGGTCGTAGGTTTCGAACACGGGGAACGAGCCCGGCTCCGGAGCCATACGCACCACGTAGGAGTCACGGTGTAGCTGCCCGTCCACCCGCCACGACACGTCGAGCAATACCGAGGAACTCGACATCCCCCCGGCCTGTGGGCGGGTCGGCGCGGAAATCCGAGGAGGGTCGTCGCCACCGAGTCGCGCGCCCAACCAGGGCGTGAGCCGCCGCGCGAGATCTTCGAGATCGAGCGCGCTGGTCGTCAGTTGCCGACGCTGTTCCGGGTCCGACTCGGCCGCCATGGTGACCTCCTGAACAGATGGAAGCGACTGTATGCCAACGCATTCCGTGGAGCTACGAGCTGAGCGCGGATGGGTGTGGTCAAAGAAATGTAACGCGTTCTAATAATGTCGGCAGGGAATTCGTCGATTCCGGGCCACCACGAATCGTGGCGAGGGGCGTCAGAAGCGCACAACGGTGAAGTTGCGGCGATATTCGCTGGGGGTGGTGCCGGTGCTGCGATGGAAATGGTGACGGAAATTCGCCGGGGTGCCGAGACCGCAGCGCCTGGCGACATTATCTACGGTGGCGTCGGTGGTCTCGAGCAGTTCCCGTGCCAGATCTACGCGCGCCGCGTTGAGCCACTTGTTCGGGGTGGCGCCGGTCGCTGCGACGAACACGCGCGCGAAGGTACGCAGGGGCAGTCGCGCGTGCGCGGCCATCGCGGCGACCGTCAGCGGCTGGTCGAGGCAGGTGAGGGCCCATTCGAGCGTCGCGCTGAGGTTCGTCTTGGTCGGCGGCGTCGGTGGCCGTTCGATGAACTGTGCTTGTCCGCCTTCCCGGTGCGGCGCGGCGACGATCTCGCGAGCCACCGTATTGGCCACCGCCGCACCGTGGTCACGGCGCAGCAGGTGCAGGCAGAGATCGATGCCGCTGGCCACGCCCGCGGAGGTGACGACATCGCCCGCGTCGACATAGAGCACGGTGGGGTCCACCTGAACCTTCGGATAGCGGCGCGCGAGTTCGTCCGCGCAGAGCCAGTGTGTTGTCGCGCGCTTACCGTCGAGCAATCCGGCGGAAGCGAGCGCGAACGCCCCGGTGCAGATCGAGGCGACGCGGCCACCCCGTTCGTGCGCCCGGCGCAGCGCGGCCACCGCGTCCTCGGGTGCGCCGTCCAGGTAGCCGCGAAAGGCCGGCACGATCACGGTGTCGGCACTGGCGACGGCGTCGAGGCCGTGTGTGGCGACGAGGGAGAAGCCGTTGTCCGCCTCGACGGGCCCTGCGGTGCGACCGCAGAGCATCAGTTCGTAGGGCAGGTCGGGTCCGTCGAAGATGGCGAACGGCATACCGACTTCCATCGCGACCACGTGGTCCAGCGCGAGCACGGCAATACGGTGCCGTCGAACCGGCTGCGCGGGTGTCACCGAGCCAGCATGGCAGAAATCTATCGAAGCGTGGGTTTTCTGCTACTCGCCGTGGCGGTGGTGGTCGCGCAGAATCGCAAGGACGAGGCGTTGTCCTGCCACGTTATGTGCTCTGCCAGAAGGGAACTGATGAGTTCGATGACAAGCCCACTGCCTTACCGGGTCGCCGTGTTGTTGTTCGACGGTGTCGAAGAATTGGATGCGGTTGGGCCGCAGGAGGCGCTGCGGCTCTGGCAAGAACTGACCGAGCGTGACGTGGTCGTCCGCACAGTGAGCCTCGACGGGCAACCGGTCCGATGCGGGCTCGGTTTGACGGTGACACCCGACGGCGCCATCGATGACGAGCCGAGGCCGGATCTTCTCGTCCACCCCGGTGGTGCGGGAATCGAGACCCTGCAAACCGACCAGGGGCACCTGTCACGCCTGCGGTCTTTCGCCGCCGACGGCACCCTCATGGCGTCGGTATGCAACGGCGCCTTGGTTTTCGCCGCGGCCGGGCTCCTCGCGGGACTTCCCGCCACCTCGCACTGGAGCGTCCTCGACGACCTCACCTCGCGATACCCGGACATCGAGGTCCGCACCGGGCAACGGTGGGTGGACGCGGGGTCCATCGTGACCAGCGCGGGCGTCGCCGCCGGAATCGACATGGCACTTCATCTCGTCGCCCGCCTCGAGAGCACCGACATGGCTCGTCTGGTGGCCCGGGTCATGGAGTACCCGTGGACGCCCGAGCCGGTCTCGGCGACGTCGGAGGCTAACGGTTAGTGTTTTGTATTTGATAGCATCACGCCGTGACCGTGCCGACCGGACGTCGCGAACGTAAGAAGGCCGCGACCCGCAGAACCATCGCCGACACCGCGCTGCGGCTGTTTCTGGAACGCGGATACGACGCGGTAGGTATTCGCGAGGTGGCCGCCGCGGCCGACGTCGCCGTCACCACGGTCTTCTCGCACTTCGCCTCGAAGGAGGCGCTGGTGTTCGAACAGGATGCGGACTTCGAGCGCGGCCTCACCGCGGCGGTCACCGAGCGGGCGCAGGGGGCCGCGATCATCCCCGCGCTGCGCCACGCGATGCTGACCATGGTGCGCCACTGTGCTGCGGAGGAGTCGGCGCCGATCTGGCGCATGATCGACGGGTCCGCCGAGTTGCGCAAATACGAGCACGCGATGCTGCTGCGTCACGCGGATTCGCTGGCGGGCGCGATCGCCGACGAGTGGGGGTTGCCGCAGCCGACCACGGCCTGCCGTGCGATCGCGCGATTCGTGGTCGACGCGCATCCGCTGGCCCGCACGGCCAACGACCCGGACGCCGCGGTGGCGGAGATCTTCCGGATGATCGATGCCGCTTGGGAGGCCGCTTTCGGCGTCGGGTGATCGTGGGCGCCCGAGGCGCTGTTCTTCGCGGGTCTCGGGCGGGTCGCCTTGGCGAACGACGGCTCGGTCCTAGGGTGTGCGTATGCCCGATAACGAGATCGAGCAGGCAAAACCCGACCCCGGTGCCGCGGGCGGTTCGGTAGCGCGGGGCGGACGATGGGATGCGTTCCGGCGATCACCGTTTCTCGCGGCGACGAACCTGGTGCTGATTCTCGCGGTCGCGGCAGGCTTGTTCGCGGGCTCCTACACCTACACCTTGGCCAATCCGACGCCCCATCACATTCCTGTCGCCGCGGTGCGATCGCACGCGGCGGTGCCAGGACAGGAGCAGGTGGTTCTGGACGGGATGAACAAGGCGCTCGACGGGTCGTTGGATGTCGGGGTCTATGACAGTCGGGTGGCCGCGCAGAATGCGGTGGAGGCGCAGCGGGTATTCGCGATCCTCGACGGCAGTGGCGGCGACCGAGTAACCGTCGCTGTCTCCGGTGCCTCGGGATCGTCTGTAGCACAGATGCTTTCGGAGGCCGCCGAGGCGGTGGGGCAGAAGGCGGGCGTGCCGGTGGCGATCACCGACGTCAATCCGCTGCAAGCGGGTGATCCACGCGGACTTGCCATTTTCTACATCACCCTCGCCGCGGTCATCATCGGTTTCGTCGGTGCCATTCAGTTGAATGTGCACGCGCGGGGATTGAATCCCTTGGAGCGGATCGCCTTCACCCTCGCCTACGCACTGCTGGGTGGATTGGTGATCGTGGGGGTGGTCGACTGGTGGTTGGGTGCCCTCGACCTGCCGTTTCCCGAGTCGTGGTTGATCCTGTCGTTGACGATGTTCACCTCCGGGATGATCAACACGATGTTCAGCGCCCTGTTCGGTCGGTGGGCGATGATCCCGACGTGGGGGCTGATGGTGTTGCTCGGGAACCCGTCCTCCGGTGGTGCGGTGTCCTGGCCCTTGCTGCCCTCGGTTCTCGGCAGCATCGGCCGCTGGCTGCCGCCCGGCGCGTCCGTCAACGCGCAGCACACCGCGGTGTACTTCGCCGGGCACCAGCACATGTTCCCGTTCTTGGTTCTCGCGGCGTGGGCGCTGGTGTCCATCGCGGTGTTCTGGATATGGCGCGGCAGGCACGTCGGTGGACGCGAAACCTCGTCCGATATCCCCACCGACCTGCACGCGTAGCAGTCTCTACTGCTGACTCATGGCTTGGTGTCAACGGCTCGAGCGGTCGAGATCATCTTGTCCGCCGTCGAATCCGCAGCCTGTCGGCGTCAGCGGTGGTTTGCGTGATGTGAACATCTGTTTACAATAGTAAACATGTGTTCACTCGAGAATGATCGGACAGCGCGGGCCAGGATTCGGGATGGTGCGCTCGCGTTGTTCGCCGAGCGTGGTGTCGAGGGGGTGACCGTGCGGGATATCGCCGGGGCCGTGGGTGTTTCGCCGGCGTTGGTGATGCGGCATTACGGGACCAAGGAAAATTTGCGCGGGGTTGTCGACGATCACGCGGCCGCCGTGTTCGAGTCTGTGCTCGAGCAAGTCACCGTGTCGGAGGCGGAGGAAGGCTCCGCGCAGTCGCGAGGCATGGCTGAGGCGGTATCGCGGCGGCTGCCTGCTGAATCGCCGATTCCCGCCTATCTGGGTCGAATGTTGTTGGGGAACAGCGCTGCTGGTGGCGAGCTGTTCGGAAAATTGTTCTCGGTGAGTCGTGCCGCATTGACGGAGATGAGTCGCACCGGAGCGGCCGAGGTCGGCGAGGATCCCGACGTGCGCGCGGCGTTTCTCTTGGTGAACGACCTCGCCGTGCTCACCTTGCGTCCACATATCGCGGCGGTGACGGGGGTGGATCCGCTGTCGAGGCAGGGGCTGCGGCGGTGGGGTGACGAGGTGTCGACGATCTACCGAAATGGGCTCGGCGGCCGGGGACATGAGTGAAACAGTTTGAGAGAAAAGGGGATTCATGATGACCGAACCCGTTTCGGTGCCATCGAGGACCACCGACCGGTTGGTCGCGGTGGCTACCCGCGCGTTGCGTAACCGTCACCTGATGCGGGCGCCGATCTGGATCTATCGCGCTCGCCTGGGTTTCCTGCTCGGGCCACGCGTGCTCATGCTCGAGCACGTCGGTCGCAAGTCGGGGGCTCGACGGTATGTGGTCCTCGAGGTCGTGGACCATCCGGAACCGGACAGCTACGTCGTGGTGTCCGGCTTCGGTACCGCCGCACAGTGGTTCCGAAACATCCAGGCGCAACCGGAGGTTCACCTGTGGGTGGGTCGTCACGGTCGCAGGGCCGCGACCGCATCGGTCCTCCCGCAAGACCGCGCCGCCGCGACGTTGCAGGACTACGCGGCTCGAAATGCTCGCGCGTGGGCGAAGATGAAGCCCGCCATCGAGAACACCCTCGGCGCCACCATCGATGAGGCAGACCCCGCGCTACCGATCATCGAACTCCGCCTCGCACACGGCTGACCGGATCGCGTGCGCCGCGATCCTGTTGTCGGCGCGATACTCATCGTGCTGCGGTTCACCGAGTACGGCCACTCGACGGTGGAGCAGTTGGTGACCGCGGTCCTCGGTCGCGAGACAGGGCGTCGGTGTGCGCCGAGGCCCGCGCGTGCTCGTCACGAAACGAGCGGTGCGTCCGTCGCGACGGAGACGGCGAGGGCGGTATCCAGCCAGGCGGCGGCGGTGCCGACGGTGGGGGTGGTGCGGAAGGTATCGGTGAGGGTCCAGTAACGGTCGACGCGGGGGTCGGGGTTGTCGAGGAGGAGTTGTCGACGGAGACGCGGGGTGTCGCGTTCGCCTCGGGCGGCGGCGTGTGCTGCGACGAACTGGTCGAGTTCGGTTCCTGGGCGGGGGTTTTCGTCGTCGAGGATGCGGAACGCGGCAGCTTCGTATGCCAGCGACATCTCGGCGAGCAGCGCGTGCCGGTGCGGTGCGGCGATGTGGTCGGATCGCCACACCTGACGTGCCATGGCGGTGGCGAACGCGGGATCGGCGACCAGGGCCACGATTTCGGCGTAGGCGACCACGTGGTGCACGGTCGGATCGGCGGGCGGATCCGGCAGGTTCATCGCCACGAAGTCGTCGAACATCGCCGAAGGGGCTGGCGCGAGCATGCGCCGCCAGAACGACGAGATCGCATCCGAGGCCGCACGTGGATCCTGCACCGCCGCGATCAGCTCCAGCCGGGCGGTGCGCTCAGTCGCGGGCGCGGACTCGACCGTCCGTAGGGCGGCACGTCGCCAGGTCAGCGCGTCGAGTTCGGTGTCGAGAGCGCGGCGTTGCGCGGCCAGCGCCTGCTCGAGTGAGATCGTGCCGTGCAGGACGTCCACGATCGGGGTCAGGCCGAGGCCGAGCGCGCGTAGCCGACGGACCAGCAGCAGTTGGTCGACCACCGTGGTCGGATCGAACACGCGGTGTCCGCCCGAGGTGCGTCGGGAATCGAGGACGCCCTCGTCGCAGTAGAAGCGGATTGTGCGAACCGGAACGCCGGTGCGCTGCGACAGCTCGCCGATACTCACCGAACCGGAATATGTGTTGTCCGTCACGCCTGCTTGCACCTCCACCTCGGTGGAGTTCTTACGGTACTCCGCACACCCACGAGCGAGGAGATCACCATGAACAAGGCGGCAACGATGAGCACCGACGAGATCTGGCGAGCTGTCGTCGCCGAGCGAACCAGCCTGATCGGCCTGCTCGAGACCTTGACAGAGTCCCAGTGGGAGCGGGCCTCGCTGTGTGCGGGCTGGCGGGTGCGTGATGTCGTCGCCCACATCGTCCAATCCTCGGACGCCTCGATCGGCTGGATTCTGCTGAACGTGATCCGCGCGCGCGGCAATTTCGACCGCGCGGTCCGCGACTCTGCCATCCGGCACGCGGACCAGGTGACGACGGCGCGGCTGCTGGACGAGCTGCGCGATCGTGTCGAGCTTCGTGTATCGCCAGGCCCCACGACCCCCGTCGACCGGTTGATGGATCTGCTCGTGCACGGCCAGGACATCGCCGGCCCACTCGGCATCGACCGCGACATGCCCGTCGATGCCGCGCGGTCGGCGATTGATCGGGTGTGGACATCGAGCGCTCCCTTCGGTGCGCGCAAGAAGTTCCGCAACTATCGACTTGTGGCGACGGACGTGGAGTGGACGGCCGGTGATGGTCTGCTCGTCGAAGGTCCGGTTTCCGCGCTGCTGCTGCTCGTCACGGGACGCCGAATCTCGCTCGGCAGTCTCGCTGGCGCTGGCGCTGCGGAATTGATCGCGGGTTCGTGAGACCGTCGCATCGGTGCTCGTTCACGCGAGTGCGGAGACCGAAAAACTTTGGGTAACTGTGGCTCTCACGCTGGTTGGTGTGCGGCAGCGATGATGCTGCTGAGCGCGTCGCAGTCCGATTCTCGGCGCGTGTAGGCGGGCGCGCAATCATCGAGGGCGAATCAGTATCGCCGCGCCAGCATACGGTGCTCATTCCGCCTGCCGCACCGGGTATTCGCGGTCGAGGGCGGTGTTGATGCCCAACACATTGACGTGGGGTTCGCCGAGGAAACCCAGGGTTCGTGTGGTGGTGTTCGCGTCCACCAGTTGCCGGACAGCTTGTTCGGAGATGTTGCGGGCCAGTGCTACTCGGCGTACTTGCAGGTCGGCGTAGGCGGGGGAGATGTGTGGGTCGAGGCCACTGGCGCCGGCGGTGACCGCGTCGGCGGGAATCGCGGGGGTGCGCGGTGCGTCGCCGACGATCGGTGTCAGGCGGCCGACGCGGTAATCGGCGGTGGGATCGGCACATTCGACCGCCACACCGCGATAGGTGGCGAGAAACGACTGTCGAGGGCACGGTTCGTTCACACTCACGACGCGCTCGGGACGGGGTATGTCGCCGTTGCTTTCGCGGGGGCCGATCACCGAGAGCACCGCGCCGACTCCCGAATCGGTGCAGTAGGGGCGGCGGCCGTCCACGCCTTCGCGCTCGCCGATCTCCTTGCCGCGCGCGCAGATCGTGCTGAGCAGGCTGGGCCGCGACGGGGTATCGAGAATGTCTTCGGGACCGAGGTTGCTCGCCGAACTGGCCGTGGGGTCGTACCCGTCCGACCCGGCCGAGGAGGCGCGACCCTGGAAATACTGTGGCAGCGCGGCGCCGGTGTCGTCGGTGTACGACTGGCCGATCAAGCTGCTGCCGACGATCCGGTCGCCGGAATAAGCCAGCGACCCATCGGCTTTGTCGTGCAGCATCGGCAGCTGCGCCACCGCGAGAACGGTGAGCGGGTAGGCCGATCCGGTGATCGCGGTCAATACGAGCAGTGCGCGCAGCGCGGCGAAATGTTGTCTGAGCCAGGTCGGCGTACGCATATCAGGACATCCCTGGGAGGAGGTGGACGACGAGATCGAGGAGTTTGATACCGACGAACGGGGCGAGGACGCCGCCGAGTCCGTACACGGTGAGGTTGCGTCCCAGCAGGCTCGATGCGCTACCGGGGCGGTAGCGAACACCGCGCAGCGCCAACGGAATCAGCGCGACGATGACGATCGCGTTGAAGATCACCGCCGAAAGGATCGCCGATTGCGGGCTGGCCAGGCGCATCACATTGAGGGTGTCGAGGCCGGGATAGAGCGAGACGAACAGTGCGGGAATGATCGCGAAGTACTTGGCGATGTCGTTGGCGATCGAAAACGTGGTCAGTGCGCCACGGGTGATGAGCAACTGTTTGCCGATCTCGACGATCTCGATCAGCTTGGTGGGATCGGAGTCGAGGTCGACCATATTGCCCGCCTCTTTAGCGGCCGAGGTTCCGGTGTTCATCGCCACCCCCACGTCGGCTTGCGCCAGCGCGGGAGCGTCGTTGGTACCGTCACCGGTCATCGCGACCAGTCGACCGCCGTCCTGTTCGTGGCGGATCATGGCGAGTTTGGCTTCCGGAGTGGCTTCGGCGAGAAAGTCGTCCACTCCGGCCTCGGCGGCGATCGCCGTGGCGGTGCGCGGATTGTCCCCGGTGACCATCACCGTGCGGATACCCATCCGCCGCATTTCCTCGAACCGTTGGCGCATACCGGGTTTCACGACGTCGTCCAGGCGAACCACCCCGAGGACACGAGCCACGCCGTCGACGTTCTCGCCGACGACCAACGGCGTACCGCCCGCACCGGAGATCTCGTCGACGGTCGCGTCCAGACCTTCCTGGAGGACGCCGTCGTGCGCGCGCACCCACGCGGTGACGGCACTGGCCGCGCCCTTGCGCAGACTGCGCCGGGGGAGATCGACACCGGACATCCTGGTCTGCGCGGTGAATTCGACCCAGATCGCCTCGGGAAGCTCGCCGGGTTCGCGTTCGGGCACGCCGAATGCCTGTCGGGCGTGCGCCACGATCGAGCGCCCTTCCGGTGTCTGATCGGCCAGGCTGGAAAGTGCTGCGGCATCGGTCAATTCGGCGATGCTGACGCCGGACATCGGGAGAAAGTCACGCGCCTGCCGATTGCCGAGGGTGATGGTCCCGGTTTTGTCGAGCAGCAGCGTGTTCACATCACCCGCGGCCTCGACGGCGCGACCGGACATGGCGAGCACATTGCGCCGCACCAGGCGATCCATGCCCGCGATCCCGATGGCCGACAGCAGCGCGCCGATCGTGGTCGGGATCAGGCAGATCAGCAGGGCGACCAGCACGACACCGGTGACACCGTGCATGTCCAATGCCGAATTATCCGGTACGCCAGGGCTGTTCGCCTTGGCGAAGATCGCCATCGGTTGCATGGCGGCGACGGTGACCACGAAGATGACGCTGAGCGCGGCGAGCAGGATCTCGAGCGCGATCTCGTTGGGGGTTTTCTGGCGGCTCGCGCCTTCGACCAGGGCGATCATCTTGTCGATGAAGCTGGCACCCGGCTGCTGGGTAATGCGCACGACGAGGCGATCGGACAGGACCGTCGTTCCGCCGGTGACGGCGCACCGGTCACCACCGGATTCGCGGATGACCGGCGCGGATTCACCGGTGATCGCGGACTCGTCGACCGAGGCGATGCCTTCGACCACGTCGCCGTCACCGGGAATCACCTCGCCCGCCTCGACGACCACGTGATCGCCGCGCCGTAATTCCGCGGCGCCGACCGAATCCCAGGTCGGTGTCGAGCCAGGATCCCAGTCGATGATGCGCCGAGCGATGGTGTCGGACTTCGTCTTTCGCAGTGAAGCCGCTTGCGCTTTCCCTCTTCCCTCGGCGAGGGATTCGGCGAGGTTGGCGAAGAGTACGGTCAGCCACAACCATCCGGTGACCCCGATGCTGAAGAAGCTCGGATCGGCGATCGTGAGCACAGTGGCCCAGAGTGCGCCTGCTTCGACCAGGAGCATGACGGGGTTGCGCCACAGCGTGCGTGGGTCGAACTTGCGTAGTGCCTCGGGTATCGCGGCGCGTACGAGCGCGGGGTCGATGATTTTCTTCGGTGCCCGCGTGGGTGATGCTGTGCGCGTGTGTTTTTCGGCGTCCAGCATGGTGGTGTCGGTCATGAGTGGAGTCCTTCGGCGAGCGGCCCGAGCGCGAGTGCGGGCAGGAAGGTGAGGGCGACCAGGATCACGGCGACGCCGATGACCATGCCGATGAACTGCGGTCGGTGAGTCGGCAGAGTTCCGGTCGTGGCGGGGGTAAAACCCTGTGCGGCAAGCGATCCCGCGAGGGCGAGCACGAGGATGATCGGCAGGAAGCGACCGAAGAGCATGGCGAGCCCGAGCGCGGTGTTGTACCACTCGGTATTGCCGGACAGTCCGGCGAACGCGGAGCCGTTGTTGGCGGTGGCGGAGGTGAAGGCGTAGAGCACCTCCGAGAACCCGTGCGGGCCGGTATTCAGCATGCTCGCGCGTTGACCGGGCATGGCCAGGGCCGTCGCGGTCCCTATCAGCACGATCAAGGGGCTGACCAGGAAATACAGTGCCGCCAGCTTGATTTCGCGCGGCGTGATCTTCTTGCCGAGGTACTCCGGCGTCCGCCCGACCATCAGCCCGGCGACGAACACGGTGATCACCGCGAGTATCAGGATGCCGTACAGACCCGACCCGACTCCGCCGGGCGCCACCTCACCCAACTGCATGTTGAACAGCAGCATCAGCCCACCGAGGCCGCTGTAGGAATCGTGTGCCGAACTGGTCGCGCCGGTGGAGGTCAGCGTGGTCGCGGCGGCGAAGGCGGCCGAATCGGCGACACCGAAGCGTTGCTCGACACCCTCCATCGACCCGCCGATCGCGGTGGCGACGGTGCCGCCTGGACGTGACTGGAACACGGTGGTGAGGGTGAGGCTGCCGAGCGCGATGATGCTCATAACGGCGGCGATGGCGACTCCCTGCTTACGGCTGCCGACCATCCGGCCGAAGGCGCGCGGCAGCGAGAACGCGATGAGCAGGATCAGGAAGATCTGCACCCAGTGCGTCCACGCCGTGGGGTTCTCGAACGGATGCGCGGAGTTGGCGTTGAAATAGCCGCCGCCATTGGTACCGAGCGTCTTGATGGTCTCCTGACTGGCGACCATTCCGCCGGGAAGCGTCTGCTGGCCATCCACGAGCGTGTGCGCGATCTGGTCGTAGACGTGCAGGTTCTGCACCACGCCGCCCGCGATGAGCACGATCGCGAAGACGAACGCGATCGGTAGCAGGATGCGCAGCGTCCCGCGCACCAGGTCGACCCAGAAATTGCCGAGGTCACCGTTGCGCTTGCGCGCGAATCCGCGCACCAGCGCGATCGCGACCGCCATGCCGACGGCCGCCGACACGAAGTTCTGCACGGCCAGGCCCGCCATCTGCACCAGATGTCCCTGGGTCGATTCCCCGGCGTAGTTCTGCCAATTGGTGTTGGTGACGAAGCTGACGGCGGTATTCCAGGCGAGTGCTGCGGTCATCTCGGTCCCGGGTTCGGTCAGATGCCAAGGCAGCCAGCCCTGCAGCAATTGGAACCCGAACAGGACCAGGACGCTCACCGCGGAGAAAGCGAGCACACTGCGCGCGTACACCGCCCAGTTCTGCTCGACTCCCGGGCGCACCCCGATCATCCGATACACCGCGCGCTCCACGCGGGAGTGCTTGTCCGCGTTGTATACCCGGTACATGTAGTCGCCGAGCGGCACGTGTACCGCTGCCAGTGCCACGACCAAACTGGCGGCGAAGAGCAGCCCGGCCGTTGTCGTGCTCACTGGAACCGCTCCGGGAACAGCAGTGCGACCACGAGCAAGCTGGTGAAGATAACCGCCAACACCAGGCCGACAATGTTCGCGATCACAGCCGCCCCACTGCCTGCTGTAGCGCACCGAGCGCGGCGAAGACCGCGACGGTTAGCAGTATGAACACCACGACTGACATAGAAACCACAACCTCCTCACCGCCCCGCTTGCCAGGACGGCATGTGCGAGTGAAGCCGCCCAGCGGGGCGGTGCGGGATTTCCTGACGGTTTATTGACGGAGTGGGTCTCGACATTTGCGTTCTGTTGACGTTCGCGTCGCACGTGTACGGACGCCGTAAATGTCGATGCGGTGAGCGTCAACACTCCGTAAAGATCGCCGAGTGTCGCCGCCGCAGGAGTAGAACTTTGGGTGCCGGTCGGTCCAGTCGGCATCGTCATCGCAGTGGAAAGGGTTCGCCGTGTCGGCTGTCGCGGTTGCTGTCGTGTTCGGATTTCTGTGTTGCGCACTCGCCGTGCGCGTCGTGGGTACGCGTGCGGAAAGGTCGCGGCACCAGCCGGTGCGCGTGCGCTCGTCCCCGGTCCGCGGGAGCGCGCGCGGCGCATGAAACGCGGCCGCCTGCGCATTTATCTCGGCGCCGCACCCGGTGTCGGCAAGACCTACGCGATGCTCGCGGAGGCGCACCGCCGACTCGGTCGTGGGCGCGAGGTGGTCGCCGCGGTGGTGCAGACGCACGGCCGCGCCAAGACCGCCGAACTGCTGGTCGGGATCGAACAGATCCCGCCGAGGATCATCGAGTATCGCGGTGCGGAAATCCCCGAACTCGACGTGGACGCGGTCCTCGCGCGGCGTCCAGCCGTAGCCCTCGTGGACGAGCTCGCGCACACGAATGCGCCGGGCAGCCGCAACGACAAGCGGTGGCGTGATGTCGAGGAGCTGCTCGACGCGGGCATCGACGTCGTGTCGACGGTGAATGTGCAGCACCTGGAAAGCCTCAACGACGTGGTCGAGCAGATCACCGGTGTGCGTCAGCGCGAGACCGTCCCCGACGCCGTCGTGCGGGCGGCCGAGCAGGTAGAGCTGGTCGACATAACTCCGGAGGCGTTGCGGCGCAGGATGTCTCACGGAAATATCTACGTCCCCGAGCGGGTCGACACCGCTCTGCGTCACTACTTTCGGCCGGGAAACCTCACGGCCTTGCGTGAGCTGGCCCTGGTGTGGCTGGCCGATCAGGTCGATACGGCGCTCACCGAATACCGCGCCTCGCACCGGATCGCCGAGCCGTGGGAGGCACGCGAACGCGTGGTGGTCGCGGTGACGGGCGGACAGGAATCGGAGACAGTGATTCGGCGTGCGGCCAGGATCGCGGTGAAGTCCAGCGCCGAATTGATCGTCGTGCACGTCCTGCGCGGTGACGGGTTGGCCGGGGTGTCGACCCACCGCCTCGCGCGCTTGCGTGAACTCGCCGGGGGATTGAACGCTTCGCTACACGTCATCACCGGTGACGATGTCCCGGCCGCGCTGTTGGAGTTCGCGCGGCAGGTCGAGGGAACCCAACTGGTGCTCGGCACCTCGCGGCGCACCCGGTGGGCGCGGATTTTCGATGAAGGTATCGGCTCGGCCGTCGTGCGCGACTCCGGGAAGATCGACGTGCACATGGTGACGCACGAGCGCGCGCACGGCGGTGGTCGCCCCGGCGGTCTCGTGCGAACTCGGCATCCGGTACTGGCCTGGGTGGCCGCGGGTTTCGTGCCGGTGCTGGTGTGCGCGCTCGGGGTCTGGGTGCTCGATGATGTGTTGCGGCTCGACGGGCTCAGCGCGTTGTTCGTGGTGGGTGTCCTCGGCGTGGCTCTGCTCGGTGGTGTGCTGCCCGCTGCGTTCTCCGCGTTGTTGGCCGGGCTGCTGTTGAACTGGTTTTTCGCCGATCCGCGCTACAGCCTCACCATCGCCGAGCCGGACAATTTCGTGGCGGTCGTGGTGTTGTTGATCGTCGCGGTCGCCGTGGCTGTCCTGGTCGATCGGGCGACCGTGCGCGCGCAGCAGGCACGGAAGGCTTCGCAGCAGGCCGAGTTGTTGACCACTTTCGCGGGCGCCGTACTCGGTGGAGCCGATCTGCCGAAGCTGCTGGAACAGGTGCGTGTCGTCTATCGGCAGCGCGCGGTGTCGCTGGTGGCCGAGGGACAGTCCCTCGCCGCGGTCGGTGCCGATCCGCCGCTTCGTGCCGTCGACGCCGACACCTCGGTGACCACCGGCGACGGCGGACACACACTGCTGCTCGCCGGGCATCCGCTTGCCGCGGGTGATCGGCCGGTGCTCAGCGCCGTCGCCAATCAGGCAGTCGGACTTGTGCATTCGGCACGGTTGGCCGCCGAGGCGAACGCGGCGCAGGCGATGCTGGAGGCCGACCGGCTGCGCGGGGCATTGCTTTCGGCGGTGAGTCATGATCTGCGCACACCCTTGGCGGGTGCGAAGGCGGCGGTGTCGAGCCTGCGCAGCGACGACGTGGAGTTCTCCGCCGAGGACACCGCCGAATTGCTGGAAACCGTGGAGGACTCCGTCGATCAGCTCACCGCGTTGGTCGGCAACCTGCTCGATTCCTCGCGCCTGGCCGCCGGTGTGGTGACTCCGCATGCCACCAGGATCTATCTCGACGAGGTCGCCCACCGTGCGCTGGTCGGAATAGGGATGAGCCCGCACGGTTTACGTCGCGGCGCGCTCGATCGGGTGTCGATCGAGGTCGGGGCGCTCTCGGTGCTCGCGGATGCCGGTTTGCTCGAACGGGTGCTCGCCAACCTCATCGACAACGCGCTGCGGCACGCGCCGGAGCCGACCACGGTGCGGGTGCGCGCCGAGTGGGATGGTGCGGTGGTGGTCATCGCGGTCGTGGACACGGGTCCCGGTGTGCCGCACGGAGTCGAGGAGCAACTGTTCGAGCCGTTTCAGCGGCTGGGTGATCGGGACAATTCCACCGGTGTCGGCCTCGGTCTCTCTGTGGTGCGTGGTTTCGTCGAAGCGATGGCGGGGGCGGTGCACGTGGAGTCGACGCCGGGTGGTGGGCTGACCGTGGTGGTGGAATTGCCCTCCGGTGAACCGGCGACGCCAGCACCCGCGGCGGCCACCGGCGAGGGTAAGGAGGATGAGCGATGAGATGCGCGGATGTGAACGGCGAAGTCGTTGCGCGGCAGGAAGATACCTTCGCGACCCGATCGTTCGGTGCTCGCCGCGAGAATCACGGATCAGCGCGATGAGCGATATCGCGAGGGTGCGGGTACTCGTCGTCGACGACGAACCGCATATGGCGCGCGCGTTACGGATCAACCTGTCGGCGCGCGGCTACGAGGTGCTCACCGCGAGCACGGGCGCGGGGGCATTGCGGCTCGCGGCCGAACGTCGTCCGAATGTCGTGATCCTCGATCTCGGGCTGCCGGACCTGGACGGCATCGAGGTCTTGGCCGGGTTGCGTGGCTGGACCGCGGTGCCGGTGATCGTGCTGTCGGCGCGTACGGATTCCGGGGACAAGGTCGCCGCCCTCGACGCGGGCGCCGACGACTACGTCACCAAGCCGTTCGGCATGGACGAGCTGCTGACTCGCCTGCGTGCGGCGGTGCGCCGAGGCGCCGCGGCGATCCCCGACGACCCCGTCGTGGCTACCGACTCGTTCACCGTCGATCTGTCCGCGAAGACGGTCACCAAGAACGGCGAACGCATCCATCTCACACCCACCGAATGGGGTGTGCTGGAAACCCTTGTGCGCCATCGCGGCAAGCTCGTCAGCCGCGCCGAACTCTTGCGCGAGGTATGGGGTCCGTCATACGAGACCGAATCCCATTACCTGCGTGTCTATCTCGCGCAATTGCGGCGCAAGCTCGAAAACGACCCCGCCCGCCCCGAGTACCTGATCACGGAGGCGGGAATGGGGTATCGGTTCCAGGGATGACCTCAGCGTGCGGCGCGCAGGCGCCGACCCGACCACAACAGCGCGGTGCTCGCGCCATAGCTGATCAGGTGGCCCAGGCTGATGCCCGCGCCTTGCATCAGATGTTTCGCAGGGCCGGGAAGGTGATGTTGACCGGAGACAACGCTGGCCGCGGCGATCGGCAGGGCAGGAGCCACCAGAGGGCCGGCCCAGCGCGGGTACGCGGTACGACCGGTGGCTACGGCGGCGATGGTGAGTGCCGACGCGGCGACCGTCGCGATGCCGAAGGGCCAGTAGGCGATGGCGATCGCCCGCCCGAAGTCGTTGGCCTGACGTAAGAGCCGCTGCTTGGCTTCCTCGCTGGTCGGCGCCAGTTCTTCCGCGATCTTGTAGGCCTCACCCCAGTGAAAGAAGGTGCCATGAATGAACGCGGGGGTGGTCCATGCACCCGCGAGCAGCAGCGCCGGCGGCAGCGCTCGCGCTTTCCCCGCGGGTGCGAGCCCTTCGTACAGGTGCCAGGCGGCCGCCAAATACAGTGGCGCGCCGAAGACTCCGCACATCGCTCCCGCGGTGAGCCGCGTTGTCGAGGCGGGCAACATCGAGCCGATCTCCGGTTTCACGTCCGGCTCGTGCAGGATCGGATGCTTGTCGGGTTCGATCTTCGACCCCAGCAGCAGTGCGTCGCCGAGGGCGTAGAGGAGAGAACCGGCAATGCCCGCGCCACCCGCCCAGCGAACCAGCGCCGTGTGATCAACCGACCGGCGTCGGATCTGAAATCGCGTCATGCGCACGACGGTACCACTTAATTAGGCTTACCTAACTAGAATTTCGGTGGATCATCGACTCAGCGCAGGGTCCTGGCCGCCGCCTCGGTGATCGCGGTGGCGACCTGCGCCAGTGCGGGCGAATCCAGGCGCCACTGCTGCCAGTAGAGCGGGACATCGATGTGGGCGTCGCGGTCGATGCGGACCGGTGCTGGAGTGTCGTGCTGGGAGTTGGTGAGCAGGTCGGGCAACAAACCCCAGCCGAGGCCGAGGCGGACCGCATCGGCGAACGCCGTGGCCGAAGGGACGTAATGACAAGGCGGATCGACCACCTGTCTGGTTCTTCGACGCAGGTAGCGGTGCTGAAGATCGTCCTTGCGGTCGAAGGCCACCACGGGCGCGCTCGCGTAGGTCTTCGCGGTCGCGCCGTCCGGAAACCAGGTGCGAGCGAACGCGCGGCTGGCCATCGGGCGATACCGGATGATGCCGAGCTTCTCGACCGTGCAGCCCTGCACGGCTTCGGCGGTAGCGGTGATCGCGGCCATCACGGTGCCGTCGCGCAACAGGCGCGTGGTGTGTTCCTCGTCCTCGCGGTGGATATCGAAGTACACACCGGCGGGTGCCGCGCACAGTGCGGGCATCACCCAGGTTTCCAACGAATCGGCATTGACCGCCAAGGGGATTCGAATCGGTTGATCGCCGGGACGGTAGGCGTCGCCGAGTTCGCGGGCGGTATCGATCGACAGCAGCTCGATCTGCCTGGCCAACCGCAGCACCGCGAGCCCGGATTCGGTGGGGCGCACGGGTTTCGTGCGTTGCACCAGGATCCGACCCGCCGCGTCCTCCAGTGCTTTGATGCGCTGGCTCACGGCCGAGGGGGTGAGCCGTAATCGTCGCGCCGCGGCCTCGAAGGTGCCTTCGCTGACCGCGGCATTGAGCGCGGCCAGCTGGTCCAGTTGCAGATCCATGATTAGCAACTCTAATGATAGTGCAGAATATTTAGCTGGAATGCCCTGGATGGCGGCCCTAACCTCGAGCGAGTGACATCTACTTCCGCGGCGTTGGCCGCCCTCTCCGGTCTGGGTTTCGGGCTCGCGTTGATCGTGGCGATCGGCGCACAGAACGCCTTTGTCCTGCGTCAGGGGTTGCGCCGACAACACGTGCTCGCCGTGGTCGCGGTGTGCACCGTCTCCGACGCCGTGTTGATCGCCGCGGGCATCGGCGGCGCGGGAGTGCTCATGACGTCGGCGCCGCTGGCGATGACCGTCGTGCGCTACGCCGGGGCCGCGTTCCTGCTCGGTTACGCGGTTTTCGCCGCGCGCCGCGCGTTCTCCTCCTCGACGTTGATCGCGGAGTCGAACGGCAAGACCGTCGCGCTCGGTGCCACGGTTCTCACCTGCCTGGCGCTGACCTGGCTCAACCCGCACGCCTACCTGGACACGGTGGTCCTGCTCGGCTCGTTCGCCAACACCTACGCGGGTGCCGATCGTTGGTTCCTCGGTGCGGGGGCCATGGTGGGTAGCGCGCTCTGGTTCGTCGCGCTCGGCTTCGGCGCACGACTGCTCGGACCGTTCTTCGCCCGGCCGGTCGCCTGGCGCATCCTCGATTCGGTGATCGCGTTGGTAATGCTCTGTCTGGCAGCGGGATTGGTGCTGACCGCATGACCGCGAGCATGGCCGGGCGGTGCGCTCCACACTTCCGGCACCGCAACGACTGACCGGCACGCACCGAGGCGGTCGGTGGACAACGTGGGCTGCGGCGTCAGGATCTCCTCGATCGTCCTGGCGGCGTCGCCTGTCGGCGTTCGGCGTCGATCTGCTGACGCCGTGCTGCCATGGCCTCGGTGGGCGAGGTTCCTTCGCGGAGTGCCCGGTGCAATGCGGCGGCGTCTTCGATGGCGTCGCGGGCGCCGACCCCCGCGGCAGGGGTGATGGCGTGGTCGGCGTCCCCGCAGAGGATCAGGCCCGGGTGCGGGGGTTCGGCGCGGGCGAAGGGGACGTTGCGGGCGTTGGAGAAGTGTGCGGTTTCGGTGTTGGCCAGCAAGAGGTCGATCGTGTCGGAAATCGCAGGGGCGGTGGACTCCACGGCCCCGACCCACGGGGCCACCGGTTGGATTCCGATATCGGCGGCAGCGAGCTGTTCGCGGGTGATCCTGGCGAACCACACCGAGATCGAGTCGTTCCAGATATGACCGAAAGCCGGTGTGGGGGAGACGGTCTCATCGATCTGTCCGTTGAAGTGCAGCACCGACGGTTCGGTGTCCGGCTGGAGGGGTTTGTCGGTTCGCCCGTAAACCACCACCTGGCCCGCGTATTCGGGTGTTCGCTCGGGTTCGAGATGGTTTCTCGCCCTTGAATCGATGCCGTCCGCGGCGATGATCAGTTCGTCGGCGGCGAATCGGGTGGAATCGCCGCACAGGGTGCGGCTCTCGAGGTCGAGATCGGCAATCGGTGTGTCGTAGTGGAACTCGGCCGGGGTGCTCGCCGCGAATTCGGTGAGCACACCCATGAGGTCGGCGCGCAGATACATGCGATGGTTGCTCGGCCGCGAGCGCACCGGTCCCGGCGCGTATTCGACGCGAATGGTCGACACCGGTTGCGACGCCGCGTACAGCCGATCGCGCGCGACCCCCAACCCTTCGAGCGCGTCGTGCCCTCGGTCGTCGAGAAACAGGAACGCCCCCGCGCGCACTGCCGGTCGACTCTCGAACACCGTGACCGCCATGCCGTCACGCGCGAGCGCACCGGCGAGCACGGTTCCGGCGATTCCACCACCGATGATCGTCACCATGTCTCGAGGGTAAGGGGATTCGCGCGGCGACGGCCACCCCTCGGTCGAGATACTTGCGCGCAACACCCGGCGACGGGCAAGCGTCGATGACGAATTTCCGGTCGGTCGAACACGAGGTCTCGTCGCGGGCTGGCTAGGTCATCAGCACCGGGCCTCGGCGGCCGGTCCGCGCCGCGCTTCTCGGACCCGCACTCGGCCGGTCAGCCTATTGTGCGTGCGGCGGTGAGCAATTCGGTGACCACCGCGGGGACGGCGTCGGCGAGGTCGGCGATGTCGGGGACCGATTCCTTACAGGCGATGAAACCGAAATTCAGCGCGTTGTGCGTGGACAGCACCGTCACCGTGAGCCCGGCGCCGTGGAAGACCGGCCCGAACGGGTACATGCCCGCCACCGGCACACCGAGGAAATACAGCGGCGCTGGCGGTCCCGGCACGTTCGACACCACCAGGTTGTGCACCACGGGGTGCTTCTCGGCCAGCCGCAGTGCCGAATACATGCGCGCGCCGAGCTGAAAGGTATTGGGCGGCGCGTATTTCGACCAGTCCTGCAAGAAGTCCGAGCCGACCAGGTCGTGTTCCTCCTTGGCGTCGCGGTTGGCCTCGGCGACCTCACGCAGCCGCTGCGCCGGGTCCTCGATATCGGTGCCGAGGCGGGCGAACAGGGCAGAGACCTTGTTGATGCCCTTGGTGTGGCGGGTCGAATCGTGCACGGAGACCGGCACGGAAGCCATCAGCGAGCGGTCGGGCAACTCGCCGTGCGCCAACAGATAACTACGCAGCACCCCGGCCACGATGGTGAGCACGACGTCGTTCACCTTCACGCCGAAGGCGGACTTGATCTCCTTGATCGCGGCGATGTCGGTGTCGGTGAACGCGACCGCGCGGTGCGGAGTGATCGTCCGGTTGAACGGGGTGCGTGGCGCCGAGAACGGTAATGCCATGCCGCTCTGGTTCTTTCGACGGCGATCGGCGAAACCGGCGACCATTCCCAGAGTTTTCGGCACCATGGCGAGCATGCCGATCTTGGCCGGGAACCGCAGCGCCGCCTCGGCGAACAGCCGCGCCTCGCCGGGGCTGCGTTCGGGTTGCCACTCGTCGGGCGGCACCTCGGTGTCTGCGCCGGGAGTGAGGTCGCACAGGTGCATCATCAGACTGGTGGCGGCGATACCGTCGACGGCGGCGTGGTGGTACTTGCACACCACGGCGATCGTGCCGTCGGCGAGTCCTTCCACCACCGTCATCTCCCAAAGCGGGCGCTCCCGATCCAAGGGTCGACCCGCGATGTCGCCGATCAGCTCGGCCAGTTCGGTATGACCGGCCGGTGCCGGAATGCCGACGCGGCGGACGTGGTAGTCCAGATCGAAGTCCTTGTCGGCCACCCAGACCGGGTGGTCGAGGTGGAAGGGCACCTCGTAGAGGCGGCGGCGCAACTGCGGAACGAGCGGTAGCCGGCGGGCGAGCTCGTCTTTGAACGCACCGAAGGAATAGTCGCCTTCGGCCGGATCGAGCAGCAGCAGTGCGCACACGTGTAGGTGCTGTGTGCCGGTCTCCAGGTAGAGGAAGCTGGCGTCCAATCCGGTCAATTTCTCCATAGCGAAAGGCTACAAGCGCGGCCGAGAAGGGGCTTGTGTATCGGTCCGCAATGTGTGTTACTAAAAGTTCCACATACTGACGTGGTTATTGCTACGCTGGCGCAGGGAGTTCGTGTTCGCCGGCACTATCCGGTCGAACACGAGCGGATCACGATCGAGGAGTACCGATGAAGCTGCTTCGCGCAGACCGACGCCGCCCGGACGTCGACCCGGGTGAGGTGGCATTGCACGCCCGCGACGTGCGCTTCGACTGGACCGATACCCCACTGCACTGGATGCCCGCCGAACCCGTTGCCTCACACCTGATCAACGCGCTCAACCTGCTGCTCCCCGAAGGTGAGCGGATGTTCTGCGCCACCTACGCCGAGGCACTGGCGTTCGTGCGCGACGAGAAACTACGCGAGGCGATGCACGGCTTCATCGGGCAGGAATCCATGCACGCCGAAACGCACGACAAGGTGCTGCTCGAGGTACTTGCCGCCAACGGGATCGATCCGGGACCCTATGTGCGTCAAGCCGAGTACCTGTTCCGCAAGACGCTCGCCCCCGCGCTGCCCGACGGCGTCGCCTACCGGCAGGTGCTGGTGGAACGACTCGCGGTGATCGCCTGCCTAGAACATTTCTTCGCCTACCTCGGCGACTGGGTGCTCAACGCCGATCTGGAGAAATTCGACGCCGACCCCCGCGTCGTCGACCTGTTTCGCTGGCACGGTGCCGAAGAGGTGGAACACCGCCACGTCGCGCACGATGTGGCGCTGTATTTCGGTGTCGGCTACCTGCGTCGCGCGGCGGTGATGACGATCGTGTTCCCGATGTTCCTCGTCCTGGTGGGTCGAGGCACCAAATTCCTGGTGCACCAGGACCCCGCGCTGCCCGATCTGGGATACGCGCGGCTGATCCCGAGGATATTCGGTGCCATGTGGCGTGGCGCGCTGCCGAGTGTGCCTTCGCTGGTGCGGAGCGCGGCGTCGACCTTCGTGCCCGGATACAATCCGGAATCAGTGGGGTCCACCGGTCAAGCCATCGCGTATTTGGCGAAATCACCTGCCGCGCAAGGTGTCGCATCATGATTTCGCCGAGCGGCATGGAAGTGGTGGCATGAATCTGCGGCCGCCGCCCGAGCGCCTACCCGCCGACCTCTTCGCCAAGCACAGCCGCGACCGGACGGTGCGCGCACTCGACGCCGTGGCCTCGGCGCGGCTGCGGTGGAGCGCGCTGATCAATCGCCGTGATCTCACGCCGAAGGTCGACGATCGTCGGATCGTGCTCGAGGTCGCCGAACGTCGCGTAGAGGCGCGCGACCAGGACGTGATGAGCGTGCGGCTGCGAGCACCGGACGGGCGACAGCTGCCGCCGTGGCGTCCCGGCGCGCACCTGGACCTCGAGCTGCCCTCGGGCCGGTTGCGTCAGTACTCGCTGTGCGGTGACCCCGCCGATACCCGCGCGTATCGAATCGCGGTGCGGCGCATACCGAATGGGGGCGGCGGGTCCGTCGAGGTACACGACACGTTGCCGGTCGGCAGCGCCCTCACCGTCCGCGGACCACGCAATGCCTTCCCGTTCGCCGTTCCCGGCTACGGATCCTCCGCCGCGCGTGTGCATTTCGTAGCCGGCGGGATCGGAATCACGCCGATTCTGCCGATGGCACGGTTGGCGAATCGACTCGGTGTCGACTGGACGATGGTCTACACCGGCCGCAGTCGCGACACCATCCCGTTCCTCGACGAGATCGCGGGATTCGGCGACCGGGTCACCGTGCGCACCGACGACGAACACGGTGTGCCCGACGCCGAAACGCTGTTGCCGAACGTGCGGGCCGACACCGCCGTCTACTGCTGCGGGCCGACGCCGATGACCAGCACGGTCGCCGCCGCCGTCCGTGAGATCCCCGGCGTAGAACTGCATTCCGAGCGGTTCTCGCCGCCGCCGATCGTGAACGGGGTGGCCTTCGAGGTGCAATTCGCCTCCACCGGCGAGGTGGTCGAGGTGGCCGCTGATCAGTCCGTGCTCGACACGATCCTGCGCACCGACCCGAATCGGCCGTACTCGTGTCGGCAGGGATTCTGTCGCACCTGCACCGTACGGGTACTCGATGGCGAACCGGAGCACCGGGATTCGGTGCTCACCGCCGCCGACCACGAGGCGGGTCAGATGCTGGTGTGCGTCTCGCGCGCGCGAGGTCGATTGGTGCTCGACCTCTGATCAGCACTGGCGAAAGCGCCGTGCGCACGGCCGCTACCTGCTCAGCAGAGATTCCCCACGGATGTTCGACGCCGACCTCGCGGTCGAGGTTCCAGAGCACGCATTCCTCGCCCGGTTCGGCGACCATCGACCACGCGACCACCGTGCGGCCGAGCTGTTCGGCCATCGAACCGTGCGAAACCTTCGGCGGCCCGGAACCTTCCGGGAAATGGTGCAGGAATCGTCCGTAGGCGCTGCCGCAGAATTCGGCATACCGTTCGGTGCACAGGATCAAGCCGTGCCACGCCTCGTCGACCGCGTGCGAGGGCATGCCGATCACCTGACCGTCACGCATCGCCGCCCCGCAACACCGCAACCACTGCCGCAAACCGGTTTCCACCAGTTCCCTCGGCTGCCACGGACAGGTTTTGTACACGGCCTCGGGCAGCGTCAATTCCGCGACTATTCGGGACATTTCGGTCAAATCTGTACCCCGCCGCCGCGACCAGGGAAAACGAAACGTCGCCACCTTTTCACTGTACGTCGCCCACCTCGGCCGTTACCGTGTGATATGACCGCAATCGTCATTGTCGCGATCGTGCTGGTATTCCTGGGGGTCGCCGTCGCGTCGACGGTATTCATCGTGCTCCGTACCCAACACGACCGCGCCGCGAACCCCTTCCCGGCCGACCCCACCGACCCGCGCTGGCGCAAACCGGAATCCGCCACCACCGATTCCCCCACGCAATGGGCCGTCGGAGGCGCCGCCATCATCGGAGTAGGTTCCGGCGACTGGTCCACCTCCCCGAACCCCGCCCACCACCACGGTCACGACCCCGGCAGCGCCCCGCCCGGTGGCTGCGGCGGCGGCACCTCCGATTCCGGTGGACAGAACGACAGCGGCGGTGGCGATACGGGCAGCAGCTGTGGCGGCGGGAGTAGTTGTGGTGGGGGAGGAGGTAGCTGCGGTGGTGGAGGCTCCTGATTAGGCTGTTGTGCAAGAAAGTCGCGAGCGTGCCCGCCGAGCACACGAAATACTCCGCCGCCTCGAGCTATTGGAGCGCTGGCAACGCCTCGGAAAGCCTGGACGGCTTCGCTGTGCTTAGCGACTGCGCGGTCGACGCCAATGTTCGCGCCGCTCACCCCACGGATGCGCTCCACGATTCTTGCGCTGAAGGCGCAGCGCGAAGCTGGGGGCCCGGCGCACCCGTCGATCGATATCTATCGCGGGGTAGTCAGTGGCGGGATAACCTCCAGCGCAGAACTTTCCGAATGGTTGAACGAACACCCGTCCGACGGACTCACAGGCTCTACCGCAGCCGGTTTGCTTCGACTGCGCTGATCGGCGCCAAAGTTCCTGGATACTGGGGGTGTGGTCGAGGATGTGCCGCTACCGGGCGGTTTCGTCAACCCGACCGTCAAGCGTGGCGATCGGGTGGTGCGACGGTGTCCGGCGCGGGCCGAGTTCGTGCATTCGTTGCTCGACTTCTTCGAGCAGATGGGCTGGCGGGGTGCGCCACGTTTTCTCGGTACCGAGGCGCCGGATCGTGAAATCCTCAGTTACGTAGCCGGATACGTCGCCTGGGAGCCCGATCGGGTGGCGGCGGTTCGGTCGGACGCCGCGCTCGTCGACCTCGCGCGGCTCGTCCGGCAGTTCCACGATCTCACGGCGACGCATCCGCTACGTGGTGCGGGGGAAGTGGTGTGTCACAACGATTTGTCGCCGAAGAACACGGTGTATTCCGGCACAGGCGATGCGCTGCGTCCGATCGCGTTCATCGACTGGGATGCCGCGGCACCGGGGCGGCGCATTCACGACCTCGCGCACGTCTGCTGGCAGTATCTCGAGCTCGGCCCGAGCGTGGACGATGTCGCCGAGGCGGGCGGTCGGATGCGGCTGATCTGCGACGCTTACGGTCTGCGCGTGCGCGACGAGTTGCGCTACGAACTGCTCGACACCGTGTTGTGGTGGCAGAGTCGATGTGCTCGTGGTATCGAAACCGGCGCTGCCGCAGGGGAACCCGGAATGCGCGAGTTGTGTCTATCCGGTGTCCCCGAGGTGATTCGCACCGCGCACCGGTGGGTCGTCGACCATCGCGCGGCGCTCGAGCGTGCGCTGTGAGGGGTAATCGCCGCTTGCCTCGGAATGTGGTGCCACAGTAGGAGAAGGGCTCAACCGAGTTGTCGCACAAGGGAGTGCGGCAATCGCGCCGATGCCATCGCGAAGACGTGGGTTCGATGAGGGCGCACCGCACAGATCACCATGCGGGCGGAAGTGACCGAGCGCCCCCTCTGTCAGGACACGTTCTGCCGGTGCGTACGGACCGTTCCTCCGGCGCCGGTGCGCGGTTCTCGTCTGGTATTTGCCCGACCTCACGCGTATTCCGACACCGATACGTGGCGGTCCAGCAGTCTGGCCCGATCGCCCGTCGGGTGACAACGCGTCACGAGGTGCGGGGCATCGCTTCAGCTCGTGGCGCTACGGTCCCATGACCAGCTGTTCTACCAGCGACATTTGACCTCAATATAGCTTTAGGTTGCACGCTTGCGGTGTTCGATCACGCGACAGTCGATGGAGGAATGCCATGCGAGCCGTATACGTGCCCGAGTTCGGTGGGCCGGAAGTGTTGGAGACCCGTGCGGTGGACGCGCCGGAAGCCGGAGCGGGGGAAGTGGTGGTGGCGGTCGCCGCCGCGGACGTGATGTTCCTCGACACTCGGCTGCGGGCCGGATGGGGGCGGGAGTTCTTCAAGATGGCGCCGCCGTATGTGCCGGGTGGTGCGGTCGGCGGCGTAGTCGAGTCGGTGGGCGCGGGAGTAGACCCGTCGTGGATCGGCAAGCGGGTCGCGACCAGGACGGTCGCCAGCCGGATCGGTGGTGGTCAACCGATCGGTGGGTACGCGGAGAAGGCGGTCGCCGAGGTCGGTGTGCTCACCGAGGTGCCCGAGGGGGTGAGTGTGCGGCAGGCCGTTGCGCTCGTGCACGACGGAAGGACCGCGAAGGCCGCATTCGAGCGTGCCGCGATCGCATCGGGGGAGTGGGTATTGATCACCGCCGCGGCCGGTGGGCTCGGCATTCTGCTGACTCAGTTCGCGCACGCCGCGGGCGCGCAGGTGATCGCCGCCGCGCGTGGGGCGGAGAAATTGGCACTGGCCAGTCGGCTCGGGGCCGACGTCGTGGTCGACTACTCCGAACCCGGTTGGGCGGACACCGCGCGTGCGGCAACAGGTGGAGCCGGACCGCAGGTAGTTCTCGACGGCGCCGGTGGGGATCTCGGTGGGGCGGCGTTGCGGATCGTCGCCGACAACGGAAGCTTCCTCGGATACGGTTCCGCCGCAGGAGAATTCGCTACCGGCGACGCGGAGTCGGCCGAAGCGCGGGGCGTCACCGTCTACAACCTGTTCGATATCACCACCGCCGACACCGACTGGCAGGCGCTCGCGGCGCAGGTCCTCGACGACGTTCGCGCCGGACGTCTCGAAGTGGTCATCGGCCAAACCTTCGCACTGGAAGATGCCGAAAAAGCCCACGCCGCTATCGAATCCAGGGCCGCTATCGGCCGAACCCTGCTGCTCACAGACTCGGTGTCCTAGCTCATACCATGCGATCATCCCGGCACGACGATAGGGTGCCGGGATGGAGACTCTCATCGTCGTCGGCGTTGTCGTCGTGGTCCTCGGTGTGGTGGTCGCCGTCGTGCAAATCGCCAGCAGACCTCCCCGCGCCAAGGACCGCGTCGACGAGTACGACGACTACGACGACGCGGCCGATTATGACGACTACGACCCCGACGACTACGACGAGTGGGGCGACGACTACCGCCGTTGAGCCAGCTCAGCCCACCGGAGTCAACGCGACCACCGCGATCTCGCGCGTGGTCTTCTTCTGGTATTCCGCGTAGCGACCCTTGTTGACCTTGTCCACGACCGCGAACAACCGCGCGTAATCGGGATCATCCGGCAACTTCGCCGCCGCCACCACCCGCACCTTGCGCCGCCCGACCTGAATCTCACACTCCGGCTTGGCTTTCAGATTCGCCAACCACCCCGGAGCCCGCGGCGATCCACCGTTGGACGCCGTCACCAAATAGCTGTCCCCGTCCTTCCCGTACGTCAACGCCGACGTCCGCGCCTGCCCCGTCTTACGCCCCACGGTCCGTAGCAACAACGTCGGATTCCCCGCCAACACCCGATGCCCGATCAACCCACCGCTGTTGTCATACACCCACTGATGCGCCTTCAGCACCTTCACGAACACACTGGCCACAATCGCCCCTTCACCCGTCATCGACCCCCACCCCACCACCCTATCGACCACCTCCGACTGGAACCCCCCGCACCCGAGCCGGTACCATCCACCCAGCCCGCCGCATTGCGGGTCCGGGGCGGTAGCTCAGTCGGTTAGAGCCGTGGACTCATAATCCATTGGTCGCGGGTTCGAGCCCCGCCCGCCCCACAAGACTGCTGGTGAGCCCGTCGACGCGGGCTGAGGGCTTGGCCATAACCAGCGAAATTTCGTGGAATTTCTCTACGGCTCCGCCTCCCCTGCGTGTCAGGCTGAGCTGAGGCCGCGACTTCACAGCAACTCGACCCGACGCGGGGTGAGAGACGGGCCGATTACCTCGAGAGCACCCACCGTCATGCCGATCGCGGACAATGATCCGACCCAGCCACGCGTCGGCGGTGGCAACCGCCGCAGTTCCACCCGGCTCAGAAGCTCGAGCACCTGGCCGCCTATGACCAGGCGTGTGTCGACGCGAAAACCCTCCGGCTCCACACATCGCTTGGCGGGTGGTTGCCACCTGCTCGCGACTCGCCACGACCGCAAGGGCGCTCATTTCCGGGGTTGCCTTACCTTGGCCGCGATGTCGATCTGCTACAAGGAGCTCGCCATGACCCACGGGCTATGTGCGGCAAGCCCTTGGTGGGGCTTCATTTCAGGCGCGGGACATCAGTGAAATGGCGCATGGTCTGAAACGTATTGTTTCACAATGTAATTCCTCTGGACGCCTGTCGTGAATGAATGTAATATGGGGACATGGGGGAACAATTCGGTGCACCGCACCAAGTAGGTCTTGGGTTGCTGGATGCTGTCACGAAGTTATCTGATCGTGATTGCACCGAACTGGCGGACGAACACGTGCTGGATAGGTTGCGTGAAATCGAAACTGCCACACGAATGCTCACCTCCGCCGGTATCGCCACGCTGGTCGAAGTGTCCGACCGGGGGATGCCGGAGCGAGCTGGTGCGCGGACGTTGAAGAAGTATCTGATGCAGACGTTGCGGTTGTCGCATGCCGAGGCTGGTGCGCGGGTCAACGCGGCCAAGGCGCTCGGACACTGGCATGCCCTGGACGGCAGTACTCGTGAACCCGAATTACCGCACACTGCGGAAGCTTTACGGCACGGTGAGATTTCTACCGAGCATGCGCGGCGTATCGCGAAGGTGATGAAACGTGTCCCTGGGCTGACCCCGAGCGCGGATGTGCAAGCAGCGGAGGAGATCCTGGCCGACTTCGCCCGCAATGGTTCGCCAGATGACATTCCGAAGGTCGGGGATCGGATCCTGGCGCATCTCGACCCCGATGGTGTGTTGACCGATGATGTCGACCGCCAACGCATGCGTGGCATCATTATCGGAGCCCAACGCGCGGACGGGATGTCACCGATCAGCGGCGAGATCACGCCCACGTTGCGGGCGTTGCTGGATCCACTCGTCGCGAAATACGCGCGCCCCGGGATGTGCAATCCGGAAGACCCCGACAGTCCTCGTGGTGGCACCGAGTCCGTCGATCGTGACGTGCTTGTGGCTGCGGCCGAGCGTGATCGGCGTAGCGCCGCGCAACGCACCCACGACGCGTTCCTGACAATCCTGCATCCCGACAACCCCGGCGGGTGGGGAACTCACCGGGGTGTTCCAGTGTCGACGATGCTGACGTTGAGCGTGGCAGAAGTGGAGAAAGCCGCCGGTGTCGCAACCACCGCAACCGGCGGCACCGTCCCTATCAGCGACGCACTCGAGCTGGCCCAGAAATCGCGACCGTTCCTGGTGGTGTTCGACCACGCGGGTGTTCCCCTACATTTCGGCACCACCAAACGCCTCGCGACCCGCGAGCAACGCATGGCACTCATCGCAGCCCTGCGGGGTTGCTCGCGTCCGGGGTGTGACGCACCAGCGAGTCTGTGCGCCGTCCACCATATTCGCGATGCCGCCAAAGGCGGACCGACGGACATCGGCAACGAGACTTTGGCCTGCGATGCCTGCCACGCGCTGATTCATGACGGTCCGAATGGTTGGAAAACCATTGTCATGGACAAAGATTGCGAATATCCAGGACGCACCGGGTGGATCGCACCAGCCCATATCGATCCCACTCGCACGCCGAAAATCAACCACCGTCACCGCTCCTCAGAGCTACTCGCCGCGGCTCTGACAAGAATCCATCACCGCCGCGAACACCAACAGCATGAACAATGGCTCCAACAACACCACCCACCACCGGCAGCATGAGTTAATCGACGCAGGAGCGGCCGAACAAGCACGCACGCGACTGCGCGACACCCTTGCCTCGCACACCACCGACTGTGGCGTGTACTTCGACTCGCGCGCCTGGATCATCACAGCCCGCCGTCGCTGAAACCAGGAGGCTGCGAGGCACGATGGATACGGTGAAGGGTATGGATCACCTTCCCGTACTCCAGGCGGCGCTCCTCGAATTCGGTGCGCTCATCACCAACGAGGTAGACCTGTCCGCGCCCGTACCCAGCTGCGGTGACTGGACTTTCCTCGATCTGGTCGACCATCTGCGCAACGGCAACATGTGGGTGGTGACCGCTGTGCGTGAAGGGCGGGGCGACAGTCGGGACGAGCCCGCGCCTGCGGATCCTGCGCGGTTACGGGGCTGGTACGACGAAGCCGCCGCCGCTCTCGTATCGACACTGTCCGCGGATCCGGCCACTCCCGCTTGGACTTTCACCAGTCAGATGCCGCGCACGGTGGGCTTCTGGCGGCGTCGCCGAATGCACGAGACGCTGATGCATCTGTGGGACGGGCAGAACGCGCTCGGCACAC
This sequence comes from Nocardia callitridis, assembly GCF_039543305.1. Classification (NCBI taxonomy): domain Bacteria; kingdom Bacillati; phylum Actinomycetota; class Actinomycetes; order Mycobacteriales; family Nocardiaceae; genus Nocardia; species Nocardia callitridis. Next base: position 73,766 of record NZ_BAABJM010000003.1, read on the forward strand.
CGGTGCCGTTCGCCCGAGACCATGCTGCCGACGGCGTCACGGAAGTCTTCGACCTTTTCGCACCCCGAATGATCAAGCGCGGCTTGGCTGCCGAGCCGGACACGGCGATCCGTCTCCACGCCACCGACACCGACGACAACTGGACCTACGGCACTGCCGAACCCGCTGCCCAACTGTCCGGCACCGCAGCAGATCTGCTCCTCGCTCTCTGGACGCGTAAGCCGCTCTCCGATCCCGCGCTCACGTGGTCGGGCGATCGCAGTGCTGGTGAGCGGGCATTGTCGGGTCCGCTGGTGCCGTAGCTCGAGCGGGCGAAGCCGTAAGGAATGGCGCAACAGTGTTCGAGAGCGCGGAGCAGTCTGGATCACCCGAAGAGGTTTGCGCACACGGACGCATAGCGTTTGTCATAGCTGGGGTTGGATATCGTCGGCGACCCTCAGCAAGAGCTGTCCGTGGGGAGTGGCGGTCGTTCTCGAGGCAGCGGAAGAGCTCGAAACCGCGATGGTGGAGGGCGTGCGTGTCCGATGGGCGTGGGATGCAGCGTATCCACCGGAGATACTCCCGCAAGCTGATGACATGGAAGTACTGAGCGATGCGCTGATGCGAATCCGCAACAAGCGGAGCGGATCTGCTGCGGCAGAGCAAATCGGCGACGGCTGACGATGGTGGGCGAACCCCCGTTCGCGATAAGTCATTTTTGCGTCCGCACACATGAAACCCCCTGCCAGGTCGTTACGCCGACGCGGGGCTGAATTATCAGATCGTCCGTCTGTTGCCGAGCGCGGCGGTGATCAAGGAGCGTGCAGCTTGTCCGGTCACCGACTGGCCGGCGAGTGCGTTGAACGCTCGGCCATACACCGCGATCTCTCTCGGTTGGGTGATCGTCAGTTCAGCGGTGATGGCCTCAACGTTGACCATACGGTCATCGAACATTACGAAGTTCGTCAGCTGTAGCGGCAATTCTGCCGTTGCCGGAACGATCCCTACCGATGCTCGAGGCAGTCCTATGACGGCTAACAGCCGGTCGAGTTGTCCGATCATCACCGTGTCGTCGCCCACCGTGGTTGACAGTGCCTGTTCGGCGAACAGGATATGAAACCGGCGGTCACCACGGTAAAGGAACTGTTGGCGTTCCATGCGGTTGGCGACCGCTTCTTCGATGTCATCGCTGGGGAGCCGATAAAACGCGGTGGAATATCTGAGTATGGCCTCGGCGTACTCGGCAGTCTGGAGTATGCCCGGTATGACAGCGGTCTGATATATCCGCATCAGCTTCGCTTGCTCCGCAAGCTTTATCGACTTCTTCTGCCACTGCCGTAGCCCTGCGGCGTGTTGGCGCCGGTACTCCATGTACGCGGCGTCGATGTTGTGGACGGTCGCCAACAGGTCTGGCAGCTGACCGTTCGCGCGTGCGTGCTCGCAGTAGGCGCGAACGTCAGCGTCAGAGGGGTTCAGTCTTCCGTATTCGATTTTCGATACCTTGGATTCGTGCCAGCCGGACAGACGCGCGAGTTCACGGCCGCTGATTCCCGCTCTCCGGCGAATCTCGCGAAGTTGGGCTCCCAGCGCCTCTCTCGCGTCCCGAACACTATTCGCCATCTACCGGACATACTCCGCATACGGTGTAGCTAGCGGCCACAACCGATCCCGCACCCGACGAAAATGCTCAACGATTCCCGGGTCGGTAGTCTGAGCGGAGACGCCTGCCGCATGGCCGGTTTGGTCGACAAGATTGAAAACTACCTTCTCATCGAACAACCAGAAATCGTCAGTGGGTACTTCATTCGTATCGACCAGATGTCGGGGGATGTACCGAATGTCTTCGCCGGCTTCGGTGTTCATCGCCGCCACCGCGAGCAGCCACCGTTGATAGTCGACGTGCGGAACGGTGACCACTCGGATACGGGCCACTTTTACGCCACGGTTGGTGGCTTCCCGTACGAGACTCGCCCAAGGGACGAACCAGGCAGCATCGGTGGCGACGCTGGTTTCGCCATCGAGGAACCGCCTCAACGGTTCCGATTCATTCGCAACCTCGTAGGTGTCTCTGACCTCTACATGGACAGCTTCACGCTGGCATTGCCCGAACAGGTCAGGCCACGGGTCGCCGGTCAGCAGTTGCACCGAAGTACGTCCTCTCTCGTAGGGGAACCTCCACCACTGTTTCATCGTCGGCCAGTTCCAGTTGACCCAGTGCCTCACTGTCGGTGACGGCTTGACCCGCCAGTGTGAACGTCCCGCGTCCGGTGTCGGCGAGTGTGGCACCGATGTAGGTTCGTGGCTCCGCGAAACCAGGGAGCAGGTGGGGGATCTCCACCGTTCCGGGCGTATCGGTTTGCCACCCCTGTACGAGAAAGCTGTTCCGGTCGGTGACGTACAAGGACGGGCAGTCATTCGTGCCGCTGCCACCCTTGCCGAGAAATGTGATCCGCATGGTCTGACCCTTGTCCAAATAGTGTGCACAGGATTTCTGTGTCGTCTCCATGATGCTTCCCTCGCGAAGCAATAGAAACCCTGTTCACAAAATATGTGCAAATTTGTGCACACTTGTGGACAGTGGTAGACGCACTTCTTAACGTCCGTATCGAGCCCCGGCGCCGGGCGGTTGGGTCCTCGGCGTCGGGTGCGGACCACTCAGGGGATGACAGGGGAAACACCATGCGGCCTACTGCTTTCGGGTGGATCGACTACGACTCGAGTATTTCGCCTGATCGGGATCGGGCTCAGGTGTCGAGACTTGCGCAGCGGCTCGGTTATCGCGTGGTGTGGGCGGATGTGCGGTCGGTGTTGCCGGTGGTCGATCAGGTGCGTAACACCGGGGCAGCTGTGGTGGTCATGCCCAGTCCGTACCACGTCGACCCGTTGGTGCTGAACCGTCTGATGGAGGTCGTTGATGTCGAGACTGTGCTACCTCGGTTGTCGTTCGCGCGGTGGGTGGTGTTCGGGCTCGGTCGGTGATCGCGTTGGGATATGCGGTCGCGATCGGGTTGCCGTTGGGTGTGCTGGTGTGGGCGGTGTTTTGGCCGCGCAGATGACGAAAAGTACATCCTTGCAATCGGGTTGGATTGCGAGGGTGTCGTATGGTCGCACCTTCGAGAACGGTAGGAGCCGCGCCGATGGAGCGGGTGAGGAAGGCCCCGGGCAGGCCGAGCGAGCGGGTGTCAGCCGAAGGGGTCGAATCCGGCGGTAGTCGATCGCGATCAACGCTCACCGCCGAGCTGCCGAGCCCGTGACTCACCGGCGAGCGCGAGGTAGTTCTCCAACCGCACCCGCACGGCCGCTCGCGCGCGGTGCAGGATGACGCGTTGGTTTCCCGCGGTGATGCCGAGCAGCTCGCAAACCTCGTCGGAGGAATAGCCTTCCGCGTCGCGCAGGGTCAATACGATTCGGCTGCGGTCGGGGAGTTCTGTCATTGCGGCGGCGATGATTTCGCGCATTTCGACACGCTCGGCGGCGGCTTCGGGTTCGGAGTGGCGTTGGGGTTCTCGACCGGGGCGCCAGTGGCCGGGGTGGGGGTCGCCGACGGGGCGGAATCGGGTGGGGTCGACGGTGGGGTTGCCGTCTTCGGCGAGGAGGCTGCCGAAGGGAATCGTTCGATGTTCTTTCATGCCACGCTTTTTCGAGGTATTCACCAGGATGCGGAACACCCAGGTCTTCAGGGTGGACCGGCCTTCGAAGCCGTCGATGCCGCGGATGACCGCGATCCACGTGTCCTGGACGACTTCCTCGGCGGAGGCAGGGGTGGAGACGAACGATTGCGCCAGGCGCAGCATGGATCCCGACCAGGCGTCCAGGATCAGTGCGAACGCGGCTTCGTCGCCGTGGCGTAGTCGGCGGACCAGGACATCGTCGGTCGGGAAGGCGGCGTCGGTGCTCATGCGCTTGCACTCGATCGCGGGACAGGCACCCGTCGGGTGTTTTCTCCACCGTTCACTTCATCGACCGTAGGGTCGTTATGTCGGAAATGACGTGTTGAGCCGCTGACGAAACTATGACGCCACGGTCCAGGGGCGCGGGCTAGCTTTCGTGCGGAGCCTGTCCGCGTCGGCAGCGTCGTGCGGCAGCGTCGAGTTCTTGCGCCACAGCGGGATTCGATGCGGTGGTGGCGGCCAAGTCGAGGAGATCGGCAGCGACGGTGCGCAACTGTGGCTCGGCGAGGCCCGAGCGGGCGGCTTCGTCCCATGCGTCGGCAAGTGGTGCGCCGAGCGTGGTCGCCGCGGCGAGCGACTCGGGGGTGGGCAGGAGCGCTTCGAACGTGTGCAGGGGGGTGGACCACGAGTTGTCGGGCTGGGCGTCCAGGTAGCGGATCTCGAGGTGGCCGGTGGCACGCACGGGTGGGAACAGAGTGGTGAGGTGGTAGTCGAGGTCCGCGCGGGTGGGTGGTCGGCCGATCTCGTCGTCGAGGGCACCCGCGATCCAGTCCGCGAAGGTGGCGTCGGGTGCGTCCCATTCGGCAGTGGATTCGGTGGTCGGTCGAACGCACAACAGTGGTACGGCCAGTGCCCAATGCGCGTAGGCGGTAATCGGGTCGGCGCCATGTGGTGCCGGGGGACGAGTGCGTGCTGGATCCAGCTGGAACCAGGCCCGCATGCGCTGCGACGCCCAATGTCCCGGCGGGACGCCGCATGCCGACGGTGAGCAGGCGAACGCCGCGAGTAGCGCTGGCCCGACGTCGTGTAGGGCGCGCCAGCGCGCGGTGACTTCCGCGCGGTCGGCACCCGCGTCGACACTGATCTGGGTGGCGGCGGTATTGCACATCATCACCGCGCCGAACGGGCCGATCTCGGCGAACGCGCGCTCCATCGTCCGGTACCTGGGTGCGGACAGGATGCGTTCGGGACGACGCCGGTCATCGGCGGCCCGCGCAACGAGCCGGACTCCTTTGGTCGCGAGCATGTCGGTCAGCATCGCGGTGTCGGCGTGCAGGTGCTCGCACAGTCGGTCGACGTCGTCACACGGCACGCTGGACAACTCGACCTGACCGCCCGGCTCGACGGTGACGCCGCTGCCGCCCGGCAGTGCGTGCTGTGGTGAATCGGGGGCGATAGAGCGCGGTGCGTAATCGCCGAGGGCGGCGGCGAGGACACCGGACCTGGGTCGGTGGCCGTAGGTGGAACCGGGTGGGCCCAGGACCGTCAGCCATTCCAGTTCGACGCCGATCCGCGTCGGCGGCGCGAGCGCGAAGCATGCTTGTTCGAGGTAAGCGGCCGCCGCGGATCGGGTCGAACAGACATCGGTGTCGTGCGTGACCGTCGTATTCCATTGTGCGAGAGCAGCAGCCATTTCTACCTCCATGTCCGGTCACCGCGCAGTTCCCGGTGGACATCTCGGCGTTACAACGGTTGTAACGAGTCGCGCCGTGCGTAGCACTGGATGAACTGCACGCGCTCGTCGATGAGCGATGTGCCGTATGTCGACTCGTTCACAGAATGGAAGAACTCATGATCACGACTCTTATCCGTCGGCCCGTTGTCTGGGTGGTCGCGCTGGTGGTGGCCGCCGTATTGGTGGTCGCGCTGTTGCTGTTTCAGCCGTGGCGGGTATTCACGACCGTCCGGGTCGACGAAACCGCGCTCGTCGCCCCCGACGCCGATGAGGTGCAGTCTGTATCAACGGGTTCCTTTGTGTCCCATGAGCATTCGACCACGGGCGAGGTTTCGTTGCAGACGCTGACGGATGGCACGGTCACGCTGCGGCTGGCCGACCTCCGTACTTCCGATGGCCCTGCCCTGCACGTGTGGCTCAGCGATCAGCCGCTGGAGCCGGGGCAGGGTGGCAATCTCGACGACGGCAGGCATGTGGACCTGGGTTCGTTGAAGGGTAACGAGGGCAATCAGAACTACGCCGTGCCCGCGGGAACCGATTTGACGGGGCTGCAAACCGCCGTCATCTGGTGCGAACGGTTCGGCGTCTCCTTCGGTGCCGCGACACTCACTCAGGTCTGAGACGCCGGGCCGGCGACCGTCGGGTGAGCTGATGAGGGGTGGCTCGCCCGACGGCGCCGGCGACGGTGGCTCGTGCTGTCCGGCACGGTGCGCCACCGCCATCGCGTCGGGTCTCGACCGGGAGTCACAATCCGGTCCGCCGCGACCGAGCACTGTGGTGCCGATAGTCGGAAGCGTTACGGCGGTTCACCCGATTGATCGGCTCCTCGACAAGACCGCTCGTTGCCGGTACTCGCCCGACGTGCGATATCGATGCGCCACGGCCGCTGAGGAATTCGTTGAATCAACGCCGCCCATCTCGGCGTGGTTCACCGCGCGGTATTTCTCGGATTTCCGGACGGCGCGGGGTAGCCGCCGCGGTGTGCGTGCCGCACCGGCGAGGATCGCGGCCGTCTGCCCCCCGATGGGGATGAAGATACCTTTGGGTCACGTCGTTCGCGATCTCCCTGCCGTGCTCAATGGTCTAGGAAAAGCCTGTGGCACAGTGAGTGTCACTGTTCGTGTGCGGCGACGGGTCGACGCCGTGTGCCATACAGCCGTCGAACGATGTCGAGGGCAACCAGTGCCCAGACTGTCCCGATCGCCACCAGCAGACCCACCCCGAAGTTGCGATCGAGCACACTGTCGTTCGCGACGATCTCACCCTCACGTCCCACAACGGGGACCGCGAGAATGATCAGGGTCGCGGTGCACACGGCGCCCACGGTGATCGGCGCCCACCAGCGTGCGGGCAGGATGCGTCGAGCGGCGAGGCCGAGACCGGCGAACAGTGGCGCGATCACACCATCGTGTAGCAGGATTCCGCCGCCGAACCACCAGGCCAGCGAAACCTGGTCGGCAGGGCCCAAATCGAGGACGAGCGTGAGGCCGTACCAGCCGAGCCAGAGTCCGGCGAGGCCGAGCAGCAGACGGGTCGCGGTCATGTCAGCACCTCGATCGCGGAGAGCCATTTGGTCTGGAGCACACCGGGTCTGGTGGGTGCGATGAGTCGGCACGGGTAGCCGTGGTCGAGGTCGAGTTCCGCACCGTTGAGGCGCAGCGCTACCAAGGTATCGGCGTCGACGACGTGTGTTTGCGGCAGCACCGACCGCCGGTACAGCCCACTGCGTTCCAATGAGCGGAATTCGACGTCGCCGCCGCGGTATTCGCCGACGGCGGCGAGTAGATCGCGCAACCGGATCCCGGACCAGTGCGCCGAAGCACTCCAACCTTCCACGCAAGCCAGCGGCACTTCGGCCTCGGTCTGCGGCAGTGCCGCCAGTTCGGCACGGGTGAACCCGCGTTTCGCCTCGCCCACACCGACTTCCAGGCGGTACTCCTCGGCGGTCGCCTCCGCGATCACATTGGCTTGATCCGCCGTGCGATTGACCGGAAGACCCTGTGGCCCTTCACCACTACGCGGAGCGAGCACCGAGACTCGGCGCAGCAGCGGCACCGATTGGCCCGCGATCGCCACCCCCGCGACCACGGCCGCCGCCGTGGCCGCGACGAAAACTCCGCGACGAGACACGGCCCCGGGTTCCTTCGGCGCCGAGACGGTTTCGGCGGACGGCCGTGCCAACGCGGAGCGGACCACCGGAAGCTTGACGGCCAGATGCACCGCGAGCGCACCGAACGAGACATACGCCATGGCGTAGTGCGTGGTGGTGAAGAAGAACTTCCACGGATAGAACTGTGCCGTGTTGAACAGGCCGGTCACCAGCTGGAAGATGATCGAACCCACCAGTACGGCAATGGATCCGCGTTCGAGTAGGCGCAACGGATTGCCGATCAACGGCCGGGCGAACAGTCGAGGAAAGACCGCCCACAACTTCACCAGTAACAACGGAATGGCCACCACACCCGACACCACGTGCGCGCCCTGGGTGAGTCGGTAGAGCCACACCGGATTGGCGGGCCACCAGAACCACGGCGGTGGATGTTGGATCCAGTGGCTGATCAATCCGGTGACAAAGCACATGGTGATCGAGACGCCGAGGAAGATGCCGACCCGCGCCGCCACCGCGGTCGAGCGCGCGGGGGAGATCCGCTCGGTGACGAAGCCGGGTAGTAACAGGTCGTTGTCCTCGACCGCCACCGGCGGCTTTGTCAATGACACGGCGGGGTCGTCGGCATTCATCGGGACTGCTCCGTTCGTGGGTGTAACGCGCTGGCGGATCGGCGCCACTGAGTCGGTGGCTGCTCATACCGACCCCGCGCACACGCGATTCGTTACGTGCCGCGACGATCCGATCTCGAAACCCACGAAGGAATTACCGGGAACATGATGTACCTCGCGACTCTGCGCCACCCGCCGAACTACCGGGACACCGCACGGTGGTGTCGGGACGTATCGCCCGGCGCGACCGTGTTCGATGTCCGTTCGTGCTGGGCGCGCGGGTCGTGAGCACGGGAACGGTGTTGACGTCGGGCGCCACCCGCACCACCAGGCTGCTCGCCGGTGCGCTGAGCGGGCTGGTGGCCGGAGTGGTTGTCGCGGCGCTCGATTCGGCACGCGGCTCGGGCTGGTGGCTGTGGTTGGTGCACGCGATGGTGCTGGGTGTGCTGCTCGGCCTGTTCACCGGCAGACACCGACAAAGTCTCGGCTCGTCGTTCGCGATCGGAGTCCTGGCCGGGCTGCTCGACTGGATCGGTGGGCCGTTGACCCTGTCGGTGCTGGCGTCGGGGAGCGTGCCGAAGTGGTCGATCACCGATGCGACGGCCGCCTTCGACGACCTGATCCGCAGCGCGTTGCTGGGTGCGCTGGCGGGAACAGTGCTCTACGGTGTGTTCCTCGTGCTGCGGCGACGGTCGGTCGCGTCCGCCACCGAACAGCCGAGACCGCGCATCGTGGTGGTGGGCGGCGGTTTCGGCGGCGTCGGTGCGGGACGGCGATTGGACACGTTGTTGGCGCGCGGGCTGCGGGCTGATGTCACGGTGATCAGCGACGCCAATTTCCTGCTGTTCACGCCACTGTTGGTGGGGGTCGCCTCGAGTGCCCTCGAGGCACGGCATGTCAGTGCTCCGGTGCGAGCGGCGCTGCGGCACGCGACATTTCTGCACGGCAGAGTCGAGTCGATCGACACCGCCGATCGGGTATTGCACGTGACCTCGGGTAATCGGGGCAGCCAACGGGTGCCCTACGACCACGTAATCCTGGCAGTGGGTGGGGTGGCGCACTTCTTCGATCTGCCGGGCGTCGCGGAGCACGCCTTCGCGCTGAAATCCATCGATGACGCCAATCGACTGCGCAATCATGTGCTCGCCACGCTCGAACAGGCGGACCTGGAACCCGAGGTGGCCGAACAGTATCGGCTGCTCACGTTCGTCGTCGCGGGTGGCGGCTTCGCGGGCACCGAACTGATCGCCGAACTGTACGACCTCGTGCACGACGTGCTGCACTATTACCCTCGGCTGCACGATCTGCGCCCGCGCTTCGTCCTCGCGCACTCGGGTGGTCGGCTGCTGCCGGAGTTACCCGAGGAACTCGGCGACTACGCACAGCAGACCCTCGCCCGGCGCGGCATCGAGTTTCGGCTCGGCGTCCGGGTCACCGGCGCGGACGCCGACAGCGTGCGCCTGTCCGACGGTGAGATCGTCGCCACCAACACGCTCGCGTGGACCGCCGGTAACCGACCCAACCCGTTGCTGAGCTGTCTCGAAACCGGTAGCAGTGGACCTGTTTCCGTCGACGAATGCCTGCGCGTTCCCGATTTCCTTGGCGTATGGGCGATCGGTGACTGTGCGCGCATCCCGGATCCCGCGCAGCAGGGCGCCTTCTATCCGCCGACCGCGCAGCACGCGATCCGCGAAGGAAAGACAGTGGCGGACAACGTGGCCGCCGCGCTGAACGGTCGCACGCCGAAGCCGTTCCGCTTCGGCGCGCTCGGTGTGCTCGTGTCACTGGGTCATCGGCGCGCTACCGGGCTGGTGCTCGGCCGCCAGATTTCGGGTCTGCCCGGCTGGATTCTTTGGCGGGCAATCTATTTGAGCAAACTTCCGGGAACGGAGAAGCGGCTGCGGGTGCTCGCCGACTGGTTGCTCGACCTCGGTTTCCCCCGCGATATCGCACTCACCTCGTCGGAGATCGCGACGGTCCCGGCCTCGGCGAAGGAACACCATGTTTGACGCTACCGTCGTGCCGACACGCACGACCGACGATGAGATTCCGGCCGGTGAACCGGCGGCACGCGAACCGGGCCTGCGTTCGCGCACCGGTGCGGCCGTCGGCGCCGTCGCCGGTCTGATCGGCGGACTCGCCTTCGGACTGGTGATGGTGTCGCTCGGCTTCCTGCCCACCGTGGCCGCCATTGTTCGCGCCGATTCGCCGATCCTCGGATTCTTCGTGCACATGGTGATCGCGGCGATCATCGGCGCCGGATTCGGAATTCTGGTGCTGCGCCAGCACATCGCGCCGAGCGAACTGCTGTTCTGGGGACTGATCTACGGGGCCGTCTGGTGGTTGGCCGGGCCGCTCACGATTCTGCCTGTGCTGCTGGGCGATCCGGTGCGTTGGACGATCGCCGACACTCAGGATCTGCTGCCGAGTCTCGTGGGTCATCTGCTGTACGGGGCGATCACGGCGGCCGCTTTCGCCGTGTTGGCCCGCCGCGTCGACGGCGTGGCGCGGCGCACCGTGCGGGCCCGCACCGTGGTGTCGGCGGTGATCGCGGGAATGATTGTCGGTGCTCTGCTCGCGGTCGCTTTCCCTTCGATGCGTGACTCCGGGTACTCCTCGGTGATCGTCGGATCGTTCGCGGGTGCCGGGTACGGGCTGCTGTTCGGCGCCCGGCGGGAAGGGACAGGGCCCGCGCTGATTCACGGCGTGGTCTACGGATTCGTCTGGTGGATGACCGCCGGGTTGACGCTGTCCTCGGTCGAGGACGGCAACGGGTTGGACTGGTCTGTCACCGCGGCGCGTGCGGCCGTACCCACGCTGCCCGGATACCTGTTGCTCGGTGCGGGGACCGCGATCGTGCTGGGGGTGATCGAAGCGATCGTGCGCAGGACGTTGTCCGACGACGTGCGCGATGGCCAAGCTGACCGACTGGCCACCGGCGGTGTCGTTCCGGTGTTGCACGGTGTTGTCGCGGGGTTGGCGGGCGGTGTGGTGTTCACCGGGGTCATGGTGGCGGTGGGCTTGCTTCCTCGGGTGGCGGCGCTGGTGTCTTCGGGTTCGGTGTTTGTCGGAGTCCTTGTGCACCTGGTGATTTCGGTGTTCATCGGGGTCACGTACGCGATGTTCTTCCGGCGGCGCAGTTTCGATGCCGCTTCCGGTATCGGTTGGGGTGCTTCGTACGGCTTTCTGTGGTGGGTGCTCGGGAACCTCACCCTGCTGCCGCTGCTGCTCGGCTCGGCGCCGGATTGGTCGGCGGCCGCGCTGGCGGCCTCGTTCCCGTCGCTGGTCGGGCACGTCGCCTACGGTGCGGTGCTCGGCGTCGTCTATCAGCGTCTGGAACAGCGTGTCGCGCCGTGGTATCCCACGCGGAGCCGAGCGATCGAAAAACACCTGCTTGCCCGATACGAGCAGGTCCTCGGCACCGCACCGGCGCTGTGGAGCCTGATCGCGTTTATCGTGGCACTGATCCCGGTGCTCGTCGGATGAGCCGCGAACGCCTGGTTTTCGAAGGCACCTCGGGCACCGGACTCGCCGGACTCCTCGACCTGCCGACCGAGCCGCCGAAGGCGGTCGCGCTGTTCGCGCACTGCTTCACCTGCGGGAAGAATTCGGCCGCCGCCGTCGGCATCGCACGCGAACTGATCCGGCAGCAGATCGCCGTTCTACGTTTCGATTTCACCGGCGTCGGTGCTTCGGAAGGAGACTTCGCCGACACCACTTTCGGGACCAATATCGGCGATCTCGTCTGTGCCGCCGAACATCTGCGGGAAGTCTTGGCGCCGCCCACGATCCTGATCGGCCATTCGTTGGGTGGTGCGGCCGTGCTCGCGGGCGCGGGCATGATTCCCGAGGTCCGTGCTGTGGCTACGATCGGGGCACCCGCCGAACCTCGGCATATCGAACACCTCTTCAGCGCCGAGGCCGCCGTCATCGAATCGCTCGGCGAATCGACAGTCCGCGTGGGCGCCAGGCAGATTCGCTTACGCCGAGAATTCGTGCACGATCTGCGTCACCAAGACCAGATGACGCGCATCGCGAAGCTACGGCGTGCGCTGCTGATCATGCACTCGCCGCAGGACCGCGTTGTCGGTGTCGACAATGCCCGCCGCATCTATGACACTGCCGCACACCCGAAATCGTTCGTCTGTCTCGACAACGCCGACCATTTGCTCACCGACCGTGCCGACGCGACCTACTGCGCCCGGATTCTCGCGACGTGGGCGAGGCGCTATATCGACACCGAGAGCGATAGGGCGAGGGGCAAATAGCGAGTAACCCTGCGATGGGCCGGTGCGTGGGACACTGGGGGATCGGCACGACCGAGGAGGCACGATGGACTGCGACGAGTTGGTCGAACTGATCACGGCGTTTCTCGACGGTTCATTGGATGGGCCCACCGAGCAGCGCTTCAAGGATCACCTCGCCGAATGTGATGGGTGCGAGGCCTATATGGAACAGTTCCGCCGCACCATCGCGCTCGTCGGCGAGCTGCCCGCACCGCAGACCCTGCCCGTCGATATGCGCGGAGATCTGCTCACAGCGTTCCGAAATTGGGCAGAGTGAGCCGGGCGTAGCGATCCGCGCCATAACTCACCGTGCTGAGCGCAGTCGAAGGCATCGGCCGCGGAGGCACCCGCCCGCAGGATCTCCGCTGAGCCGTCGAGCAACGCGATCTGTTCGGTGACGTGACCAGCCGAGTGGGCCCGTGAAGAGAATGCGCGTGAGTTTCTCAGCGGTATTCGGGGTTCTCGAAGTCGAACCGCGCGCCCGCATCCCATTCGGTGCGCTGGTTACCGCGTGCGGGGACGCCGCCGTTGCTCTGGAGCAAACGCGCGAAGTGCAGCAGGTTCCATGTCATGAAGGTGGTGTTGCGGTTGGTGAAGTCGTTGCCGGGTCCGCCGGAACCGGGGTCCAGGTAGGACGGCCCCGGCCCCGCCTCGCCGATCCACCCCGCGTCAGCCTGCGGCGGAATCGTGTAGCCGATGTGTTGGAGGCTGTAGAGGATGTTCATCGCGCAGTGTTTCACGCCGTCTTCGTTACCCGTGAGCAAACAACCGCCGACGCGACCGTAATAGGCGTACTGGCCACGGTCGTTGAGCACGCCCGAATTCGCGTACAGCCGTTCGACCACCCGTTTCAGCACCGAACTGTTGTCGCCCAACCAGATCGGCCCGGCCAACACCAGGATGCCTGCGTCCATCACCTTGCGTTGCAGCTGTGGCCATTCGTCGACTTCCCAGCCGTGCTCGGTCATATCCGGCCAGACACCCGTCGCGATGTCGTGGTCGACCGCCCGTATCTGCTCGACCTGCACGCCGTTTTTGGTCATGATCGCGGCACTCGCATCGATCAGTCCCTGGGTGTTACTCGGTTCGGGAGACCGCTTCAAGGTGCCGTTGATGAACAAGGCCCGCAAGCCACTGAAATCCGTCATACGGCACAGTTCCCGACGGCGGGTGCATCGTTACAGCGCGTCCGCGCGCTGCGTTCCTGTCCATTCGCGGATCGCGGCGACGAACTCCTCGGGCGCGTCGGATTCCACGTAAAGGCTTGCGCCCTTGACGATCACGGTCTTGTGCTCGGGGAAGGTCGCTTCCAGGCGTTCGCGGTCCTGGGCTCGCATGGCGATGTCGGCGTCACCCCACACGATGAGGGTTGGCAGGTGCGCGATCTTGGCGAGGCCCGCTTGGACTTCGGTGAAGAAGGCGCGGCTGCCGAGGACTCGTTGGGGGAGGACCGCGGAGGCTTGGCGTCGTTCGGGAGTGCCCAGCGCCTTGCGGTAGTGGGTCATCTCGGCCGCGGTCGGCTTACGCCTCTTGTGGCCGTTGGGCAGGAATGCGTTGACGAGCAGGTTCAGCCGCCGAACCAGCAAGCGCATCGGCGCCGAGCCCACGATGCGGGAGAACGCCTCGAAGTGCAGGTCCCCGTTGACCGGCCAGGCCCAGGTGTTGACGAGCACCAGCCGATCGAAGACGTCCGGTCGCCGCTGCACGGCCGCCAGGCCGATCATGCCGCCCCAGTCCTGCCCGACCAGCGTGGCCTCCGTCAGGCCGAGTGCGTCGACAAACGCGGTGACCACGTCCGCGTGTTCCTCGGGAAAGTAGCGGTAGCCGGGCTTCGGTGTCGACAGGCCGAAACCGGGGTAATCTAGTGCGACACAACGGAAGTCGTCGCGCAGGGCGCTGATCACCTCGCGCCACAGGAACGACCAGGTCGGATTGCCGTGCAGCAGAAACAAAGTGGGACCCGACCCCTCGTCGACGTAGTGCACGGTGTGACCGTCGATGTCGAGGAAGTGGCTCTCGAACGGGAAGAGAGTGTCATCTACCCAGGCGGGTCGCACGCTCGCGGTGGTATCGGCCATGGTCGTTCCCCTCTCGACTCGGTCGCGCGTAGAATTGAGTTTCTCAATCACACTTTAGATAGTCAAGTAGAGGATGGGATGCGGAGCTACGGTCAATATTGCGGGCTTGCCCGGTCGCTCGAGGTCGTAGGCGACCGATGGAACCTGCTCATCGTCCGCCAGCTCCTGCTCGCCCCCGCCCGCTATCGAGACCTGATCGACGGCCTGCCCGGCATCGCGACCAACCTGCTCGCCGACCGGCTGCGCGACCTCGAGTCCTCGGGTGTGCTCGAGCGTCGACTATCGGGCGAGGGCAGCGTGGTGGAGTACGCGCTCACGCCGTGGGGCGCCGAGCTGCGTGGACCGATCGAGGGCCTGATCCGCTGGTCGGTGCCGTTGATGGTGCGCGGGTCCGACGGTGATTCGTTCCGCCCCGAGTGGCTGGCTCTCGCCGTTCCTGCCCTGCTTCAGGCGCGGGTCGAGGTTCGTTCCGCCGTGACGATCGGCCTCGAGTTCGATGATTCGCCGTTTCAGCTCCGGGCGACACGCTCCGGCTTCGAAATCGGTCCGTACGAAGGTGGTGACCTCGTCGCCACTGTCCGCGCCGATCCCACCTACATTCTCGGCCTTGCGGCGGGTGCTCTCACCCTCGATGATGCCCGCGCTATCGGGTTGGTCGAGGTCGACGGCGACGAGTCCGTTGTTCGCACCGTATTCGCTGCATGACGGATCACCACCTCGGCAACACCGGAGTGCAATGGCCATGGGCTGCCGAGCGTTTCGGACTTCGACGGCTACCACGGGCCGACGGCGTTGCTGTCCCGTACCGCGTCGCTGACCAGGTGCGCCGTTCTATCGGGTGTAGATTGCGCGTGCGAGGTCGCGCTTGGCTCCGCGTGCCGCCTCGATCGTGGACGCCTCGAACCCGGTGCCGCTCGGGCGCTGTGGGATCTGGTGGATGTCGTCGAGAATTGTCCAGCCCGAACCGAGTTCGACGAGCGAGTGATGCTTGGTGCCATAGAAATCGGCGCTGATCGGGATCGCCACCCCCGTGGCACCGGACATCGCGGCGACCAGGTGCATATGGAATCGCGTCGTGAGCCAGGTCTGGCCGGGGACGACCGGTAATCCGTGTTCCCACACCTCGACGAACGGGTAGAACCGCGCGCCGGGGAGGTGGTGCTGGATGAGGTCGAATACTTGCCGGTCCCCGCCGGGAATTGCTTCGACAACGCCGATCCGCTCGGGCGAGATAACCCACGCGTCCAAGGTTCGGAGCACGGCCGAAGCGAGGACGCCGAGATCGAACTCCACCAGATCGCTTTGCAGACACAGCATTACCTCGGGTGGGTCTTCCACGTCGGCCCGGATGACCGGCGGCGTGAGGAACGCGTCGTCGACACCGGGGTCGACGCCGAGCAGCTCTGCGGTCTTCCGATCGCGGACGTCGGCGATCTCGAACTCGGCGGCGGTGGCTCGCAGCAATTGCGCAGTCCCCTCCGACTCGGGGAAAAGTCCGAGACCGGTTACCGCGCCCCGTGTTTCCGGCGCGCGGGCCGCCGCGGCGGCACCGGCCAGCAGCCCGATATGCCGCGGCCAGATCCGGTTGATGTACCCGCCGCCGAGGAGATGGATCACCTGAGCGCGGTGTAGCAATGCGATCCCACGATCCCATCGCGGCGCCAGACCGGGATCGTCCACTGCCCGACGCACCCAATCCGCAACCTCCCACGGATCCTCCGAGGGCGCCTCCCAGCACAGTCGCCACAACGTATCGGTGAACCGCACTCGAGGATGCAACTCACCCAGCAACACCTGCGCGGGCCCCGGCGAGTGCGTGTCCACCCACACCGTCGCTTCGGGCGCGACCGTACTCAGATACCGCAACCACCCCGCCGTGATCAGCTCGTCCCCATAGTTCGGGTGACCTGCGGGGCCGACCAGGTAGTAGAGCGGTGGCGCTGGCATTGCGACTCCCATCTGAGCGGGGGGTGAAACGATGTTCGGAAAGTTCGGTCGAGGCCGGTAGGTGCATGAATCTCGGTAGCCCTCTGTGCTGGTCGTGTGCCACGATCGGCCATGGCCCGCCGCGATCGACAAACACGGGGCACAGCGACACCCACCGACATTCGGCGAGCGCACCGACATTCCAGTCTGCACCGTACCGAATTCGAAGAGAGCTCGGAGGCTACAGATCTGGCTCGATGATGGCCGAGTGCGCGCTGATCGAACGGTTGGCGGCGCGGCAGGGTCTGCCTGCGTCCGCAATGGCACGTTCGCTGCTACTCGCGGCCGCCGGCGATGAAGCCCCCGCGACCGCGAGTGCTGTGGAAGAGGCTTGGTGGCTGTGATCGCTGGTCTGGGCGCATGTCGAGGGATATCCCGTTCGTTCGGTCGCGGGTCGGGACGGCTGTTGTTCGCTGAGTGGAAATGGTGGGTCAGCGGCGAATCAGGCGTCGCGGCTGATGATTTGGTGCATTGTGGTGCGCAGTGTTCGTACGGCTTCCGTGGCGGGGAGGCTGCCGATGAGGACGCGCATGGTGAGGCCGTCGGCGGTGGCGATCAGTGACCGCGCTGCTGTGCGGGGGTCGGTGAGGTCGGGGGCGATCCGGCCGAGTAGCCGAGTCGCCTCGTGCTCCGCGCCGTCTTTGGCTTCGCCGAGCATGCGGGCGAAGGTGGGGTGGTTGATGCTGGCGGCGACGTACTGATGGAACACCGAGACGCCTACGCCGGAGGTTTCCGCGCGGGGGATCGGCTGGCCGATCAGCTGCCAGAGTTTTTCGCGGTCGTCGGCGCCGTCGGTGGTGTCGGCGTGTAGTCGGGTGGCGCCGTGCAGCATGGCTTCCAGGCTGGCGAGGAGAAGTTCGTCCTTGCTGGAGAACCAGTACTGAATCCGCCCCACCGAGACCCCCGCGGCCGTGGCCACATTGCGCATGGACACCGCGCCCATGCCGTTGTCCGCGATCACCTGCCATACCGCGCGGATGATCGTGGTGCGGCGTTCGTCGGGGTCCGGGTTGCGCATATGGAGATCGTAGCTGGAGAAAATACGACCGTATTGATCAATGTTGTAGTCTCGGGCAACCGATCAATACGACTGTATTTTCTGGAGTGGATATGGGTAAGACAGTGGACCGACTGAAGGGCGTGGCCGCACTGGTGGCGGCGGGACTACTGGTCCAGAAGATCGCCTCGATCGTCGCACCCGAGCCGCAGGTGGGGTATTGGCGGAGCAGGGAAGGATTCGAGACCTATCGCGCCGCTTACGACGCGGCGATGGCGACCCTGCCGCCCCCGACGCGCACCCGCGATGTCCCCACCGAATACGGCACGGTTCGGGTGTACGAGTGGGCTGCTGCCGAGGGAGCGGATGCGGGACTGCCCGTGGTACTGCTACCCGGAAACCGTTCCGGCACACCGATGTGGGCCGAGAACCTCACCCACTGGATCGGCAAGCGCACGCTTTTCGCGATGGACGCGGTCGGCGACTCCGGATTGTCGACCCAGTCGGTGCCCTTCACCTCGTTCGAGGATCGGGCCGCGTGGGTGGAGCAGGCACTCGCGGAACTCGGCCTCACGAGCGTGCATCTGGTGGGGCACTCCTTCGGTGGAGCCGTCGCCGCCCACCACACGCTCGGCCACCCCGGCCGAGTGGCGTCCCTGACTTTGCTCGAGCCGGTGCTCGTGCTGTACAGGTTGCCGGTCTCGATGTTTGTCTGGTCGGCCTTGCTGGCGCTGCCGGTGTCGCAGGGATGGAAGGACTACGCGTTGGCGGAGATCGGTGGCGTCCCGATCGCGAAGGTGCGCGAGCGCACACCCCTGTCGGCGATGGTCGACGCGGGCGCCAAGCATTACCGGTCCCACACGCTGATCCCACGAACCTTGACCGACGCGGAATGGCAATCGATGTCGCTCCCGATCCGGATCGATATCGCCGCCGACAAGTCCTTGGCCGGTGGCGACGAAGCCGCGAATCGAGCTATCGCCCTGGGTAAACAGCCGGTCACTGTTTGGCCCGAGACCACCCATTCGCTACCCATGCAGGCGGCCGAGCGGCTCGGGTCGGAGTTGATCCGGTACTGGGCGACCCACGATCTGTGAGCTCAGTGCTGTTGCGGCGAGGTCGGGAAACCTGCTTCTAGACCGCACTCGGCGGAATCGGAGCGTTCCTCGTCATCGACAGGCGCACCGGCCCGTACGCGCAGTGCGTCCACGATCTGGCACGGGCAAGCTCGGTACGACGATCCTGAACGGTGCGATCGTTACTGTCGGTGCGCTTGTCGGAGAATGATCCGCCTTCTGCCCGAAGATGTCTCGTGACAGTCCGCTGAGGTCGTGACCACCGCGCCCGCAGTGACGCCGACACCCGCCGAGCCTCCGACCGCGGGGGGTGGCTGTCGCGATGAGGAGGGGGCACCGTCGGCGAGCGCGGAGAACAGCTCGACGGCGATCGACGCGGATCGGCAGCCGGTCGCCCCCCGGCGTTGCCTGGCGGGCCATCACCTCGACCGGGATCGCCGACCAGACCGGCTGGCCCGGTTCGCTGCGCGACTACATCGACGGTTGCCCCTTCGGTGAGGTCCTACGAGTGCGCGCCGACCGCGCCCACCCGTAGGACAGCGCTACCGCACGCTGCCAGTTCTCGTATTCCTCTGCGCGATGGGCGGCGTCCATGCGCGGCACCCATTGCGCCGCAACGCGCCAATTTCCGCGGAGCCCTTGCAGATCCGGCCAATAGCCGACGGCGAGTCCCGCGGCGTAGGCAGCGCCGAGGGAGACGGTTTCGGCGACGAAGGGACGCATGACGGGGACATCGAGGACGTCGGACACGATCTGCATCAACAGGTTGTCGGAGGTCATGCCGCCGTCGACGCGCAAGGAGCTGGCCTGTAGGCCGGAGTCGGCGTTCATGGCATCGACCACCTCGCGGGTCTGCCATGCCGTGGCTTCCAGAACTGCCCGTGCCACATGGCCTTTGGTCACGTAGGAGGTGAGGCCGATGAGCAGTCCTCGGGCGTCGCTGCGCCAATGGGGCGCGTAGAGGCCGGAGAAGGCGGGGACCAGGTAGCAGCCGCCGTTGTCTTCCACTGTGCGCGCGAGGGTTTCGATTTCCGGCGCGGTGCCGACGAGGCCGATGTTGTCGCGCACCCATTGCACCAGTGAGCCGGTCATCGCGATCGGTCCCTCCAACGCGTACACCGGTTCGTCATCGATCTGGTAGCCGATGGTGGTGAGCAGTCCGTGTTCGGAGCGCACCAGTTCGTTGCCGGTGTTCATCATCAGGAAGGCGCCGGTGCCGTAGGTGCATTTGGTTTCCCCACGGGCGAAACAGGTTTGGCCGAACAGTGCCGCATGCTGGTCGCCGAGCGCCGCCGCGATCCGCAGGCCGGGAACCACGCTGCGGACGGTGCCGAACGACGCGGTGGAGGGTTGGATACGCGGCAGCATCGCGACGGGAATCCCGAAGAACCGCAACAACTCCGGGTCCCATGCGCGGGTGGCCAGGTTCATCAGGAGGGTGCGGCTGGCATTGGTGACGTCGGTGACGTGCGATCCGCCGTCCACGCCGCCGGTGAGATTCCAGATCAGCCAGCTCTCCATGGTCCCGAACAGGACCTCGCCGCGTTCGGCACGCTCACGCAGGCCGGGCACGGTGTCGAGCATCCAGCGCAGCTTGGGTGCGGCGAAATAGGTGGTCAAGGGCAGGCCGCACAGTTCACGAATCCGTTCGGCGCCGGGCGTCTCGGCGAACTCCTCGACCAAGTCCTCGGTGCGCACGTCCTGCCACACGATGGCGCGCCCGACCGGCACACCCGTGCGTCGATCCCACACCACGGTGGTTTCACGCTGGTTCGCGATCCCCACCGCCGCGACCTGCTCGGCGCCGACACCGGCGTCGCGCAACACCTGCGGCAGGATGCGTTCGACATTGCGCCAGATCTCCATGGCGTCCTGTTCCACCCAGCCGGGCCGTGGATAGTGCTGGCGATGTTCCCGCTGCGCTACCCCGGCGAACCTGGCTCGATGGTCGAACAGGATGCAGCGGCTCGAGGTGGTCCCCTGATCGATCGCCAGCACATAATGCTGTGTCATCCTCGGCTGCTCCTATCCTTTGATGTTTCTCGTGCGCCGGGCCGGATCTTCCGTCGGGACACGTTGGGCAGCAAAGCTTTCAGGCCATGAATACCTACCGCTGGCTCGTTCTTCCCTCGATCGGACCGCTGTCCCGGTGTCCGTATCGTCACGGTGCACCCAACTCTCGCGACACCGCATGCGCCGTGTCGCGCACATGCTTGATCAGCGTCTTCCGTAATTGCAGGTGACTGTCGCAGAGTCGGTCTACCGCGCCCGTGATCCCGATGGCGCCGACGACGAGCCCGCCGTGCGCGCGCAGCGGCGCGGCGATACCGGCCATTCCTGGTCGGAACTCTTCGATCTCACCCGCCCATCCGGCTTGCCGCACGGCGATCACCGCGCGGTCCAACTCGACGTGGTCGACGATCGTGCGATGGGTCATCCGCGCGAGCCGTCCGCGACCGACCCGCTGCGTCAGATCGGCGTCGGCGGCCAGCAGAACCTTGCCGAGCGCGGTCGCGTGTGCGGGCAGCTGTTCGCCGACCTCGAGCGCCTGTTCGAGATTGTCGGGCCGAAACACGTGGTGCACCACCACGATATCGGCGGTCCCGTCGCGCGCCGCGACCCGCACCGCCTCGCCGGTCCGCGCGCCGAGCACATCGGCCCAGTTGATGGCGCGCGAACGTAGGTCGTTCGGATCGAGGTACCCGGTGCCGATGCCGCGCAGCGCCACGCCGAGCCGATATTTACCGCTGCCCGTGTCCTGTTCGACGAAACCGACGCTCTGCAAGGTGCGCAGAATGCCGTGGGCAGTGGGCTTTGCCAGGCCGAGCGCGGCGGCGACATCGCTCACGCCGAGGCGACCGGAGCGAGCGAGCAGGCGCAGCACCGCCGCCGCGCGTTCGATGGATTGAATCGGCCCCGGCATGCACGCAACCTAACTCGCGAGCACGGTTCGACGATGTCGAACACGCGCGATGCCCATTCATCCGCTCGGGTGAGCCGGTGTGACCTGGGTCATTATTCGTGACCGTAGGACGGTACCGCTTCTCGCGGCCGGTGCCGCACGCACGGTGTTCGACAATGTCGAACGCTGCTCATATCCCGGTCGTCGAGTCGTCCGTACCGTCACGACCAGAACGGTCGCATCGGGGCGACCGATGGCACGACGGAGGCTCAACGGTGAACTTCGGCTCGATCTTTCTCAGCGAGGCGCTCGGCACGGGCGTGCTGGCGCTGCTCGGTGTTGGCGTGGTCGCCAACGTCCTACTGGCCAAGACCAAAGGTTTCGACGGCGGCTGGTTATTGATCAACTTCGGGTGGGGACTCGGTGTTTTCGGCGGCGTCTATGTCGCCTACAAGACCGGCGGCCACCTCAACCCGGCGGTCACGATCGGGATATTGTCCAGCGGCGCGGACGAATACGCGCCGGGGATCGGTGTCACCGTGGGCAATACGATCGCCTATCTGCTCGGACAGGTCCTCGGCGCGTTCCTCGGCGCGATCGTGGCCTACCTGGCCTACAAGAAGCATTTCGACGCCGAGGAAGATGCGGGCAAGAAGCTCGGTGTCTTCGCCACCGGTCCCGAAATCCGCTCCTACGCATGGAACTTCGTCACCGAGGTGATCGCCACCTTCATCCTGGTACTGGTGATCATCGGCATCGGCGAGACCCCGACCGGACTCGGCCCGCTCGCGGCGGCGTTACTGGTCGTCGGCATCGGCGCGTCGCTGGGCGGGCCCACCGGCTACGCGATCAACCCGGCGCGCGACCTGGGACCCCGATTGGCGCATGCTGTGCTTCCGGTGCACCGGAAAGCCAAGGACACCAACGCTTCCGGACGCAAGAACAACGACTGGGCCTACGCCTGGGTCCCCGTGCTCGGCCCGCTGGTCGGTGGGGCGCTCGCGGGTGTTGTCTCCACCCTCGCCTTCTGATCGTTGCGAAACCTCTTGTTCTCTATTCCTTTTCGCGAAAGGACCACACGATGAGCCGGTATGTCGGAGCCATCGATCAGGGCACCACCAGCAGCCGCTTCATGGTCTTCGACCACGGTGGCAACGAAGTCGCCCGCTGGCAGCTCGAACACGAACAGATCATGCCGAACGCGGGCTGGGTCGAACACAACCCCGCCGAGATCTGGGAACGCACCAGCACGGTGGTCAAAACCGCACTGGCGAACAATAATCTGTCCACCGAAGACCTGGTGGCGATCGGTGTCACCAACCAGCGCGAGACCACCATCGTCTGGAATCGCCACACCGGGCGCCCGTACTACAACGCCATCGTCTGGCAGGACACCCGCACCGACCGGATCGTCAACGAGCTGGAACGCGCCGGTCACGCCGACACCATCAAGGCCAAATCCGGGCTACCACCGGCGACGTATTTCTCCGGTGGCAAGCTGAAATGGATTCTGGACAATGTGCCCGGCGTTCGCGCCGCGGCCGAGAACGGCGACGCGATCTTCGGCACCGCCGACACCTGGGTGTTGTGGAATCTCACCGGCGGCCCGCGCGGCGGCAACCACGTCACCGATGTGACCAATGCCAGCCGCACCATGCTGATGAACCTGGAAACGTTGCAGTGGGACGACGAACTGCTGGCGTTGTTCGGGGTGCCGCGCCAGATGCTGCCGGAGATCCTGCCCTCGGTGCACCCCGGCCTGTTCGGCACCACCACGGCCGATGGACCGTTCCAGGCCGAGATCCCCATCGCCGGTGTGGTCGGCGATCAGCAGGCCGCCACTGTCGGCCAGCTGTGCTTCAAGCCCGGCGAGGCCAAGAACACCTACGGCACCGGAAACTTCCTGCTGCTCAACACCGGCACCGAGATCGTGCGCTCACAGCACGGTCTGCTCACCACCGTCGCCTATCAGTTCGGTGCCGAGGCGCCGGTGTACGCGCTGGAAGGGTCGATCGCGGTCACCGGCTCGGCCATCCAATGGCTGCGCGATCAGCTCGGCATCATTTCCGGTGCGGCGCAAAGCGAATCGCTCGCCCGTCAGGTCGACGACAACGGGGGAGTGTATTTCGTTCCCGCGTTCTCCGGTCTGTTCGCCCCGTACTGGCGTTCGGACGCACGCGGCGCCATCGTCGGTCTGTCGCGCTATAGCAACAACGCGCATCTCGCTCGGGCCGCGCTGGAAGCCATCTGTTACCAGACCCGTGACGTCGTGGAGGCCATGGAGGCCGATTCCGGGGTCCGCCTTGATGTGCTGCGCGTCGACGGTGGTGTCACCGCCAACGAGCTGTGCATGCAGTTGCAGGCCGATTTCCTCGGGGTGCCGGTCTCGCGACCCGTGGTCGCCGAGACCACCGCACTCGGGGCCGCTTACGCCGCGGGGCTCGCGGTCGGCTTCTGGTCGAATGTCGAAGAACTGCATCAGAACTGGCAGGAATCCAAGCGCTGGGAGCCGACCTCGACCGAGGAACAGCGCGAGCGTGGCTACGCGAAATGGAAGCGCGCCGTGGCGCGCACATTGGACTGGGTCGACGTCGATGACTGACCCGGCATCGCACTAGGAAAGAGAACCAACACCGTGACAACACATTTGGCTCCGCAGTACCGCGCCGAGGGTTTGCACTCGTTGGCGCGTGCGGATATCGACGTACTCGTCATCGGCGGTGGCGTGGTGGGTGCCGGGGCGGCGCTGGACGCCGCCTCGCGTGGCCTGACCACCGTGGTCGTCGAGGCACGCGACTGGGCGGCCGGCACCTCCAGCCGTTCCAGCAAGCTCATCCACGGCGGCCTGCGCTACCTCGAGCAGCTGGACTTCGCCCTGGTCCGCGAGGCCCTCAAAGAGCGCGGTCTGCTGCTCGACCGGCTGGCACCGCACCTGGTGCACCCGGTCCCGTTCCTGTTCCCGTTGCGACATCATTGGGAACGTCCGTACATCGGTGCGGGTGTCGCGCTCTACGACACCCTGGGTGGGGCGCGCGCTCTGCCCTGGCACAAGCACCTGAGCCGTTCGGGCGCACTGGAATTGGCGCCCGCCCTGCGCGCCGATGCGATGACCGGTGCGATCCGCTACTACGACGCACAGGTCGATGACGCGCGCCACACCATGATGATTGCCCGCACCGCCGCGCAACACGGCGCCACCGTGCTCACTCGCACCAAGGTGACCGGACTACTGCGCGACGGTGCGCGCGTCGTCGGCGCGACGGTGCGAGATCTCGAGACCGGCCGCACCTACGAGGTGCGCGCCCGCAGCGTGATCAGCGCGACCGGCGTGTGGACCGACGAGATGAACGCCATGACCGGCGTGGACTTCCCGTTCCACGTGCGCATGTCGAAGGGCGTGCACATCATGGTGCCGCGCGACCGGCTCGACCTGCGGACCGGTCTGATCACGAAGACCGAGAAGAGCGTGCTGTTCGTGATCCCGTGGCAGGAGCACTGGATCATCGGCACCACCGACACCGAATGGTCGCTGGACCGCGCGCACCCGGTGGCCACCGCCGCCGACGTGCGCTACATCCTCGACCACGTCAATTCGCTGCTGCGCGAACCGCTTTCCGAGAGCGACATCGTCGGCACCTACGCGGGCCTGCGTCCGCTGCTGTCCGGGGCCTCCGACGACACCGCGAAGTTGTCGCGCGAACACGCTGTCGCCGAACCGGTTCCGGGTCTGTTCGTGGTGGCCGGTGGTAAGTACACCACCTACCGTGTGATGGCCGCCGATGTCGTCGACGCCGCCGTCGCGGATTTCGGCAAGGCGGTCGCCCCCTCGGTCACCGAGAACCTGCCCATCCTCGGTGCCGTCGGGTACCACGAACTGCGCGAGGATGCCGCCGGCGTCGCGCGCCGTACCGGTCTCCCGACCGAGGCGATCACCCATCTCCTCGGCCGCTACGGCTCCTTGGCCACCGAACTGATCGAAATGATCGACACCACACCGGAACTGGGCAAACCGCTGCCCGGCGCACCCGGCTATCTCGCCGTGGAAGCGGTATACGCGGTCACCCACGAGGGCGCCCTCCATCTCGACGACATCCTCACCCGTCGCACCCGCATCTCCATCGAGTTCGCCGACCGAGGCCACACCGCCGCCGAAGCGGTAGCGGATCTAGTTGCCCCCCACCTGAATTGGAGTGCCGAAACCAAGGTCGCCGAACTCACCCGCTACCACGACCGAGTCCAAGCCGAACTGGCCGCCAACGCCGCCCCCGACGACACCACCGCCAACGCCACCCGCCTCACCGCGGTGGCGTGAGGGGCGATCGGGCGGGATCTTCCACGGGCGCGTCGTCCTGCCAAAACCGGCTCGGTCGTGCCCCCCATCACCCGGTCTTGCCGACACACATCGATCTATCACCGGCATCGGAGTCGATTCGCGTGGTGAGTATTGGGGGGTGTCCCTAGGGGATTCGTCAAGGGGTGGGTGGGTGCTGAGGCGTTCGGTGAGGTCGTCGCGGCGGGCCTCGAGGTCTTGTTGGCCGGCGAACTCGTAGTGGGTGCCGGTGCTGGCTCCGGTGGTGAGGCTGGCGATGTCGAGTTCGGCTTCGCCGCTGGTCCAGACGGTGAGCTGAGCGGCCGTGTGGGTGTATTCGCAGGTGAACCAGGCTGCGGACTTGTCGCGGGCCGGGCCGAGGGTGAGTTCCCAGTTGGTACCTTCGGACTCCCAGCTCTGGCTCCGGTTCTGGATGGCGGCCGTGAAAACGGTGCGGTCGAACTCGGTAATGCGGTGATCTTTCCAGGAGTTCGTCAGGCTGCGCGAGCTGCCGGTGTTCGGGCGGCGATCAAGGCTGCCGTTTCCTACCGACCGGGTGTGTACTTGCCGCACCCCGATAGCCGGGAAGTACCCGCCGATCGAGCGAGTCAGGCTCTAGCACAGTCGGATTCGGCCTCGACTATCGGGAATACCACATTTTCGTCCACGTGTTCTGTGGATCCTCGTGCACAACCCTGCCGATAGTGAACCACCGCGAATTGCCCGCGATGACAATCGAATACGCGCATGCCATCATGCAATCTCATCTGATTGCCGAGCCTCGACGTGTCCGGTCAAGGCGCAGGCGAAGCGGTGGCTCATCGAAGCGGGCCGGTCGATCCCGGCCGATGTTCCGCACGGGGGATTCTGAGCTGGTCGCAAACCACCTGCTCGACTTGGGTATCGAGCAACCCGCTATCAGCCTGATGTGGAAAACTTCTGGCGCTCTTCCTCGATCAGCGTGGTGAGGCCAGCGACCGTGATGCGCAGGGCGAGTTGGAAGCGCAGGTCTTGATCGGCGCTGGAGATGGCCTGTATTCCTCGGGCCGAGAGCGGATGTCCGGTGCGGTCCGGCGTTTCGGCCGACGTGCCGGTGTGATCGGCGTCTTCTTGCCGTTCGGCGAGTGCTTGTTCTTCGACACAGAAGCCAACGATGAAGTGCCGCAGCAGCATTGCGCATTGTGGGGCGAGATCCGGTGGGGCGCCCGCATCGAGCAGTGCCTGGAGAAAAGACTCGGTGATCTCGAGGGTGGCCGGGTCCCCGGCCAGGAATCCGGCGAATACACGGCCGCCGTCGCGATGGCTGAGGACGCTTGCTCGGAGCGCGCGAGCCCAGTTGGTGAACAGGTCCTGCCAGCAAGAGCGACGGTCGGCGGCGGTCATGGTGGCCGCCGCGTCGGCGCTCATCGCGGACGCCATGGCGCGCAGGATTTCGTGCTTGGACTTGATGTGCCAGTACAGAGTTGGCGATTGGACGCCGAGTTCGGCGGCGAGGGCGCGGGTGGTAATCGCGTCGACGCCGCCGGTGTCGAGCAGGCGCAGTCCTGCGCGGGCAATGGCCTCTCGGGTCAGCTTCTTCGCCACCTTGTCAACCTATCACCGCGTCAGTATTCTCTATCAACGATAGAGAAATAACGATCAATGATCGAGTGCTGATCTAGGAGTTCGAGATGCCCAGCAATAACCACATGGACCCGGTGATCATCGCGGGGGCTGGGCCCACCGGCCTGACCCTGGCCGCCGAACTGCGCCGAGGAGGTATCGAAGTACTGCTGCTCGAGCAGCGTCCCCACCGCCATGTGCCGGGTTCTCGAGCCGCCGGGATGCAGCCCCGCACCCTCGAACTGCTCGACCAGCGCGGCGTCGTGGCCAGCTTCCTGGCCGGCGGCCCACCCGCGCCGGACCTGAGCAGCTTCGCCGGAATCACCGTCGACTACTCGGGCCTGCCGACTCGGTTTCCCTACCTGCTCAATATCTTCCAGGCCGATGCCGAGCAACTGCTCGAGAACGTCGCCGCCGAACTGGGCGCGCCGGCGCGGTGGTCCACCGAGGTAACCGGGTTCGAGCAGGACGCCACCGGCGTCGATGTCATGGTCGTGGGGCCGGACGGTCCCGAGACCATGCGCGCCAGCTACCTCGTGGCCTGCGACGGTGGACGCAGCACCGTCCGTAAGCTCACCGGAGTCGAATTCTCCGGCACCGATGCCACCACGGTGTCGCTGACCGGCGACGTCGAACTCGCCGACCCGCCACCGCAACGATTGTTCCTGGACCGGCGCGAACTGGGCACGATCAGCGCGATGCAGTTCCGACCCGGCTGGTTTCGGGTCCAGACCTCCGAGGCCGAACGCCATGCCGCCCCCGGCGTTCCCGTGACTCTGGAAGAACTTCGGGCCTCCGCGCGACGGGTGGCGGGGACCGACTTCGGGATGCACAGTCCACGGTGGCTCTCGCGTTTCGACGATGCCACCCGCCAGGTCCGGCGCTATCGAATGGGGCGGGTACTCCTGGCGGGGGATGCCGCGCACATCCATTTCCCCTATGGCGGGCTTGGCATGAACATGGGCATGCAGGACGCCTGCAATCTCGGCTGGAAACTCGCCGCCGTACTGCGCGGCGAGACCACTGACGCGCTGCTCGATACCTATCACGAGGAGCGGCACGCAGTCGGCGCCGCGACCCTGAAACTGACCAGAGCCCAGTCGGCGTTGCTCGGGCCGGGCGGGTCGGTCTCGGAGTTGCATGCCGTTTTCACTCGCCTCATCGGCATGAACGAGGTCAATACCTATCTGGCAGCGACGTTGTCGGGTCTGGACATCCGCTATCCCGGCGCGGGGGATCACCCACTATTGGGTCGCCGCGTCCCCGACGCCGTCCTCGACATCGGCGGCGAGGCGACCTCGATCTATCGGCTCCTGCATCCGGCTAAGCCTGTGCTGCTCGACCTTTCGGGTGCCGCGATGTTCGATGCGGCTGTCGCCGGTTGGGCGGGGCGAATCACCGTGGTCACCGCCACCGGTGACACGGCGCCGTGGACCTTGGCCGATGGCCGCACCGCCGCCGCGCCCTCAGCGGTGCTCATCCGACCCGACGGATATGCCGCGTGGATCAGCGACGGCGTGCCAGACCTGGCTGCGCTGCGCCGCGCACTCACCACCTGGTGTGGCGCAGCCGCCGATCGCGCACCTGCCGTGAGCTGACCGAGGTCCGGCCTTCGGCGATGATCGCCCAGGCAACCGCATCGACCGGGGTGCGCAGTCCGCGTCGCGGCCATGTCGATGCCGTGCGCGCGTGTCGCGGCAACGAGCACGGAACAGTTCGCAGCACAGCTGGTCTCGAGGATCGCTCGCTCCTTCGAGGGGGTCTCGCTGGTATGCGGCGGTCATCCGGCACGGATCACGCCGTGTGGCACCGCATCGCGCGGGTCGAAACCGCGGAAGGTGAGGCCGATGACGAATCCCGCCGCTTCCTCGAGTTGCCGAGCCCGGTTCAGCGGTCCCAGCACCGCTGGCCGGGAACCCGCGTCGCGTACCAGTGCCTCTGTGGTGGCCAGTGCTTGCGGGTGGTCGCCGCATATCGCGACCGTCACCGGCGGTTTCGTCGCGTCGCTCCATTGCTCGGCGGGAAAGAGGTGAAACGCCTTCACCACGTGCGCGCCTACCGCGCGGTCGGCAATGTCCTGCGCGCCAGAACTTCCCGGTGGCGTGCGCAGCACACCGATGCCGTGGTCTACCGCGTTGGTCGGGTCGATCAGCGTCGTGCCAGCGAATGTCCCCGCGGGGGCACCGGCGCTGCGCAGAATGTCATCGATCCCGGTCCACGCCACGGCCAGCAACACCGCGTCCGCCCCGAGGACTGCCTCGCGTGCGGTGGCCGCTCGCCCGTTGTCGCCGAGGCGACCGGCCAAGACCTCGGCCTTGGTCAGTGAGCGTCCGGCCACCACGACCTCGTGCCCGGCCCGAGCCCAGCGACCGCCGAGTGCGGTCGCCAACATGCCCGTACCGAGTATCCCTATTCGCATTCGTTGCTCCTCCATTCGGTGTCATCGACCGAGAGCTACAGTAGGGAAACCACTACGCACCGATCGGTGCGCAACGAACGGGACCACGACATGGCGCGCGAACACGACCGGGAGTGGGTGGCAGACTGCCGGATACGCGCGGCCACCGACCTGTTTACCCACACCTGGGACCCCGTCGTCTTGGCCGCACTGCGTGCGGGGCCGCGTCGTCGGCATGATCTGCGCGCGGATATCGGGTCGGTCAGCGACAAAGCGCTCACCGAAGCATTGCGCCGCCTGCTCAACTCCGGCCTGATCGAGCGCAGCACCTACACCCAGGCCCCGCCGCGCGTCGACTACCGGCTGACCGATCTGGGCACGAGCCTTGTCGACGGACCGATGCACTCGCTCGGCCGCTGGGCGCTCGACCACGGCGACGCCCTCCTCACCGCCCAAGAAACCCCCCAACAACACCTACGCCACCGTTAGCCAACGTAGCCACAAGATCAGCAGGACATGAGTGTGGTCTTGCGGCGTCTTCGTGTCGGGATGTCCTGGTGATCTTGGATTGGTGCGGGGTGGGGGTGGTTTTCCAGTGGGGGGAAGGTGCGGGGGACTGGTGGTGGGGGTTCGCGCGATGATGTTTTGCCACGGGGCATCCGGGCCTTTTGGCTGGGCGGGCTACTCATCGTGGGAAGAGGGAAGCGAAGATGAGGATCAAGCGTGTACTCGGACTGGGGATCGTGGCGGTCGTCACGGTGCTTGCGGTCAGTGCCTGCGGGGGTGCCAGCGATGCCGGGACCGCCAGTCAGCATGCGAGCGAAGGCAAGCTGACCATCGGCGTGAAATTCGACCAACCCGGACTGAGCGTTCGCGGCGAGGACGGAGCGTTCTTCGGCTACGACATCGAGGTCGCGAAGTATGTGGCGGGCAAGCTCGGTGTGCAACCCGACGGCATCACGTTCACCGAGGCGCCCTCGGCGCAACGTGAGGACATGATCGCCAACGGTGACGTGGACTTCGTGGTCGGCACCTACTCCATCACCGACGAGCGCAAGGAAAAGGTCGACTTCGCCGGACCGTACTTCGCGGCGGGACAGAGCCTCCTCGCGCGCACCGACAGCACCGACATCAGCGGTGTCGAATCGCTGACCGGGACCAAGAAACTCTGCTCGGTCAAGGGCTCGACCGCGGCGCAGAACGTCAAGGAAAACTACGCCAAGGACGTGCAGCTCCAGGAACTCGCCACCTACTCCGAATGCGTCGACGCGTTGCGCGCCCGCACGGTGGACGCGGTGACCACCGACGACATCATTCTGGCCGGTTTCGCGGGACAGACGCCGGGCGAACTGAAGTTGATCGGCAACACCTTCACCGTCGAGGACTACGGCATCGGACTGAAGAAGGGCGACAAGGAATCCCGCGACAAGATCAACGACGCGATTCAGGCGATGATCGACGACGGGTCGTGGTTGAAGGCGTTCGAAAAGGAGATCGGGCCGCTCGGTGACTCCACCCTCACGCCGCCGCCGATCGACCGGTACTGAGCCGAATCGACCTGTCCGTCACCGGGACTCGGTGACGGACAGGTCGTAGCTCCAGCGTGGGTCAGAACGAACCCATATCGGCGGACAACCAGTGCTCCGGTCGCAGAGCGATGACCATGTGCTCGCCGAGCTGTGTTCGCTCGAACTCGACGAAACCGGCCACCTTGTCCGCAGGAAGATAGCGAGCGGCCATCTCCACCGCCTGGACCTCGGTGGACGGTTGCGGCTCGGTCGCCGGTCCCTCCACCGAGACATAGCGAACCGTGGGTGCGGTCCGTTGCACCATGAGACTGAACCGCCCGGCGCTCGCTATCGCCCGAGCCTTTCGTGAGTTCGGCGCGGTGCGGATCCATAGTTCGCCGCCGGGCGTGTACTGATACCAGATGGGAACCACCAGCGGCGCGCGATCCGGCCGTTCGACCACTGACAGCGCGCCGATGTGTGGTTCGGCAAGGAATTGCTCCCGAGCTTCTACCGATAAGGTCATGGGTCGCAGGCTATCGCCGGGGTCCGACACGAATCGCTGTCCGCGCCCGGCGCGCCGTCAGATTCCGCCCGGCGCGCCGTCAGATGACGCCCAAGGCCAGCATCGCGTCGGCGACCTGGATGAATCCCGCGATATTCGCGCCGGACTGATAGTCGCCCGGTGTGCCGTAGGCCTCCGCGGTCTCCAAGCAGCGGTCGTGGATGCCGCTCATGATCGTCGCCAGCCGCGCCTCGGTGTGCTCGAACGACCACGAGTCACGCGAGGCGTTCTGCTGCATCTCGAGCGCGCTTGTCGCGACACCGCCCGCGTTGACGGCCTTACCGGGCGCGAAGGTGACTCCGGCTTCGGTGAGTCGCTTGGTGGCGCCCGGGGTGCACGGCATATTGGCGCCCTCGGCGACGATGGTGCAGCCGTTGCTGATCAGGTTCTTCGCGTCGGTGCCGTTGAGTTCGTTCTGCGTGGCACACGGTAGCGCGATATCGCACGGAACGTCCCAGATCGAACCGTTCTCCACGAAATGTGCCGACTGGCCGCGCTTTTCGGCGTAGTCGCCGATGCGGCCCCGGTCGTCCTGTTTGACCTCCTTGAGTAGTTCCAGGTCGATACCGCTCTCGTCGACGACGTATCCGGAGGAATCCGAACAGGCGACGGCGATGCCACCGAGTTGGTGCACCTTCTCGACGGCGTAGATGGCGACATTGCCGGAACCGGAGACGACGACGCGCTTGCCTTCGAAGGAATCACCTCGTTCCTGCAGGATCTCCTTGGCGAAGAACACGGCGCCGTAGCCGGTGGCCTCGGTGCGGACCTGTGAACCGCCCCAGCTCAGCCCCTTGCCGGTCAGCACACCGGACTCGTAGCGGTTGGTGATGCGCTTGTATTGGCCGAACAGGTAGCCGATTTCGCGTCCGCCGACGCCGATGTCACCGGCGGGAACGTCGGTGTATTCGCCGATATGGCGGTAGAGCTCGGTCATGAACGACTGACAGAAGCGCATCACCTCGGCGTTCGAGCGTCCCTTCGGGTCGAAGTCCGAACCACCCTTGCCGCCGCCGATCGGCAACCCGGTCAGCGAGTTCTTGAAGATCTGCTCGAAGCCGAGGAACTTGACGATGCCCAGGTACACCGAGGGGTGGAAGCGCAGCCCACCCTTGTACGGCCCGAGCGCGGAATTGAACTCCACCCGGAAACCCCGATTGATCTGCACCGTCCCGGTGTCATCGACCCACGGAACACGGAAGATGATCTGCCGCTCCGGCTCGCACAGCCGCCGAATCACCGCGGCGTCGGCGTACTCGGGATGCTTGGCCACCACCGGCCCCAAGCTGTCGAGAACCTCCCGAACGGCCTGATGGAACTCGGATTCGCCGGGATTGCGCTGCAAAACCTCGGAGTAGATGTCCTGTAGTTTCTCGTCGAGACCAGGCACGCGGAGCACTCCCTTTCGATCGTCGGCGACCGCACCCGAGCGACTGCCCGCAGCGACCGCCCGGTTCGTACTCCTTATACGTTCTCACGCGGCGCGGCCCGGTCCGCAGACTGTCGTGTGGTTCGGTGGCCACACGGCGCAGCTGTGAATGGCGGTCATCGCGACTGACGACCAGGAGCGCTTGCTCAAAGTAGTATCATCAGCGATACTATATGCGTGTGGCAAAGGTCGAGAAGCTTCTCGCCAAGATGCGGGAATCCCCCACCAACCTCCGGTACGCGGAACTGCATGCGATCTGTCGAGCGGTGTTCGGACTACCCAGGCAGGAGGGGACAAGCCATGCGGTTTTTCGGGTTCCCTGGCCCGGTGATCCGCGGGTGAACATCCAGGAATCTGTGAACGGTGGATGCAAGATGTATCAGGTCAGGCAAGTGATCGCGGCAATCGACAAGCTACAGAAGATACGTTCAGAGGAAGGTCGGTAGCGATGTCCGAGGTGCGGGAACTTCCAAATCACACGCACTACGCGTACCGGGTTCTCTGGTCGCCCGAAGACGGGGAGCACGTCGGACTTTGTGCCGAATTTCCTTCGCTGTCCTGGCTTGCTCCTACGCAGGACGAAGCTCTCCGCGGAATCGGCGGGCTTGTGCGCGAAGTCATCACGGACATGGCGGGGAACGGGGAGTCGGTGCCGCGACCGTTGTCGGAGAACTCCTACAGTGGTCGCTTCCTGGTTCGTGTTTCCTCGGAACTGCATGCGCGTTTGGCGCGTGAGGCTGCC
Organism: Nocardia callitridis; assembly: GCF_039543305.1. Classification (NCBI taxonomy): domain Bacteria; kingdom Bacillati; phylum Actinomycetota; class Actinomycetes; order Mycobacteriales; family Nocardiaceae; genus Nocardia; species Nocardia callitridis. Next base: position 107,687 of record NZ_BAABJM010000003.1, read on the forward strand.
GAGATGAAGGTATCGCTGAATCATCTTGCGACGCAGCGGCTTGCGTCGCATGGAAGCTGCTGAGACGTGGGATCGTCGTGTGCTGCGCCGATACCATCGACCTCGCCCGGTGAGGTGCTCGCGGAAGAATTCATCAACCCGATGTGCATCACCCACGATTCGCTGGCGAGTGCGCTGGATGTTTCGCCTCGTCTGATTCACTCGATTATCGATGGCAATCGGGCAATCAGCACCCACACGGCGCGTTTGTTCGGCCTGTATTTCGGTACGAGCGCCGAGTTCTGGATCAACCTCCAGGCACGATACGACTCGATGCTTCGCTCGGGGCGGTGGTGAGTTGGCGAGCGGGTGCGGGCGCCTGTTATGTCCAAGGTTTCGCGGATTGTGTCGGTCGGTATGGCAGAGACGAGATCTCGCCCTCGCCGACGAACCGGCCGGAGGGTCCGGTCGTGGTGTGAGATCCGATGTGCTCCGGCCGGTTCGAGGGACTACGGGGTTGGCTCCTTGCCCGTCAGTGTCCGGTACATCCAGCGGCATGCCTCGTCTTCGGAGTCGAAGGTCGAGCGCACGTCGAAGGTTCCGCGTTCGTAGGCGCCGACCTCCCATTTTCCGGAGTCGCCGGTGCGCAGGAACCAGAAGTCGGTGGGGAGATCACCCTGGTCGTGAACGTCGGTGATGCGGTAGGAGCCCGGTGGTTGTCCCGCTGCCGCTAGTTCGGCGGCAAGGGCCTTGCGGTCCATGGCGATTCCCTTCACTCTGGGCGTTCCTCCACGAGGAAGCCGTTCTGGATCAGCCAGGTGACGCTCAGTGCGGCGCCCGCGTCGGGCAGGTACGACTCGTCCAGTTTGTACTGGGTGCCACCGCCGGGCTGAGCGAACCATGCGGCGATCGGCCCCGCGTCGACGCTGAAAGCCTTGGCGACGCAATATACGTGGTAGTTGCTCTGCGGTGTTCCGCTCGGTGTGTTCAGGTTCTGCGGTGGCAGGGCGCGCTGCTGGAACGAGTCACCGATGGGTGCGAGGTAACGGCCACCCGAGTAGCCGAATCGGTCGATCCGCTTGCCCGCGGGCAACTCTTCGGCATGCTTGATCGGCTGGCCGTTCTCGATCTCGAATCCGTCGGCGGGCGGGTAGATCCAGCCGTCCCCGGAACGGTATTCGGCGACGAAGGAATCCTCGGTGAGCTGTCCGAACCGTTCGTATCCGCCGAGTAGCGGACCGACCGGCGGGTCGCTCGGAAGTGGTTGCGGGCCTAGGAATTGCCGGTCGGGATCGTAGAAATCGGTGGTGGCCGTGGCGTTGTCGGGTGTACCCGGCACGCAGGCCGATCCTTGCGGGGCGCCGGTAGCGGCGACCGATGGTGTAGCGATCAGGAACAGTCCCGTGACGACGACAGTGCACAGCGAACGAAATCTCACACGAACCCCCAGCTGCGAATGATTATTTGCGGCTGAAAATTAGCACGAGAATTGCTCGCGTACAGGGTATTCGGGGTTTCGGCACGCTCGCGTCTCAAGGACGACAGGCGGTCGGCGATCGTCGACCGACGGACATTCGTGCCGTGAGAAGCGCGGTGGCCAAGGCGGTTCCGCTGCGCGGGGCACCATCTCGGTGCGGTGGTGCGGTGGTGCGGTGGTGCGGTGGTGCGGTGGTGCGGTGGTGCGGTGGTGCGGTGGTGCGGTGGTGCGGTGGTGCGGTGGTGCGGTGGTGCGGTGGTGCGGTGGTGCGGTGGTGCGGT
>NZ_BAABJM010000003.1:109522-443195 GCF_039543305.1 Nocardia callitridis
GGTGCGGTGGTGCGGTGGTGCGGTGGTGCGGTGGTGCGGTGGTGCGGTGGTGCGGTGGTGCGGTGGTGCGGTGGTGCGGTGGTGCGGTGGTGCGGTGGTGCGGTGGTGCGGTGGTGCGGTGGTGCGGACTGAGTCTGCCTACCGTGACGGCTGATCAGCCAGCGAGTGGGTGATGTCGCTGAACACCGGACTGTCTCGTCCGGCGCGCTGACCCGCACACGCCGGACGAGACCGGTACTTACAGCGCGATCGGCGCCGCGTCGGCGGGCGCGATCGGCGCTTCCTCGATCGGCGCCGCCGTGTACCCCTGGGCCGCACCGACCGCCGCACCCACCGCGGCACCGGCCGCTGCCGCGGGCGCCGCGATGACGCCGTAGCCGATCGCCGCGCCGAGCGCGGGACCGGCGACCAAACCGATCGGCAGGAACGGCACACCCGCGACCAACCCGGACACCCCGCCGACGAGCGCGCTCGTCATCGACAGCGGGCTGGCGACACCCATCCCGACGGCGGCACCGACGGCCGCGCCGCCGAGCGTGTCGGCCGAGATGCGGTCGGAGCGGCTCGGCTCGAATCCCATGGAGTCGAGTTCCCGCGCGAGGTTCGCCTCGGTGTCGGCGGCGGCACCGTTGATCTGACCCGACTGCTCGTCGTTCAGGAACACGGGCCGGTCGATCTGGGTGGAGCCGATCCGAAGCTTGCCCTCGGGCGCCTCGATCGGCGCGACGGCGGGCACCGACGCTGCGGCGCCCGGCGCGTGCAGTGCCTGCGGGTCGACGGGCGCGAGACCCTGGTTCGGTACCGGGCGCGACCCGGTGACGTCGTTGCGGTCCGCGGCGACGCCGGTGTTCGGCAGCTCGGCGATGGCTTCCCCGAACATCGTCGGCGCCTCCGACGGCAACTGCGACAGCGCGGACTCGTCGGCCGAACCAGCATCGGCGAACGCGGGTGCTGCGCTGATCACGACGGCCGACAGTGGAACCGCCCCGGCGACGACCAGCGAAGCCGCACGTCGGGAGAAGGGACCTGCCGGTGGCGTGGCCCGATGTTTACCCATGAATGACCTCATTCCGATATCGATGGCTTTTCCTGCCATTTGATTCGGTTCCGCGGATCGTACGGATGAGTCACAACCATGAGATTTTGCGACTTTTTCGCCATCCGACCTGGCGTGTTTGTCATGTCCCAACCCGGTTACCCGCTACCGGACCGGCTGGATGGAGCAGGCCGGCCAACCAAGAGGAAAGGTGCTTGCCATGGGCTTAGCGGACAAGGCACAGAACAAGGCCGAAGAACTCGCTGGTCAGGCGAAGGAAAAGCTCGGTCAGGTGACCGGTGACGAGGACAGCGAGAACGAAGGCAAGGCCGATCAGGCCAAGTCGAACCTGAAGGACGCGGGCGAGAAGGCCAAGGACGCCTTCAAGCACTGAGACCGAGTCGTCTTTCCACCCAGACCGCGAGCGGGCGGCGCCCAAGACGGCGCCGCCCGCTCGCGGTTTCGGTGTGTCGGCGTTATTTGATCGGCAGCGCGTCGTCCATGCCGCCCACGTCACTGATCTTCCAGTCGGCGTTGCGGTCGAGGGTGACGTTGTAGGTGACGGTCATCCGTCCACCGTCGGGGCTCTGCGCGCTGGTCGAATTGACGTTGAGGAACACACTGACCTTGTAGATGCCGCCGTCGTCGGAGGTCACCTTCGCGGCGATCGGCTTCGCTTCCGAGGTCCATTTCAGCGGGACCAGGATCTCTTGCAGCTTGGGTGCGGTGGCCTTGAACTTGTCCGACAGCTGCGGGACGGTATTCGCCTGCAACCTGGTCAGCCATCCGTCGGCGTCCTTGTAGTCGATATTGGACGCGCCGACGGCGTAGTCGGTGGCGACCTGCTCGGCGTGCTGATCGTCGGCGGCTTTCTGCTCCCGGTCCTGTACGTCGCCCGCGGCCGAACGCCAGAGCGCGGTGACGACGACGAGCGCGACGACAAGCACCGCGAGGACCGCGGCACCGAGCACGGTCGACAACTTGATCGACACCGATCGCGACGGACGCTTCGGCGCGGCATCGGCGGACTTGCCGCTGTCGGCCTCGGATTTCGGTGCGGCAGGTGCGGGAGCCGAGGACTTCTCGACAGTCTCCGTGGGCGTCGTGGAAACAGCCTGTACCGCAGGAGCTTCCGTTGTGGTGCTCGCCGGATCCGGTGTCTTCACCTCGGCCGAGGGCGTCGCTGGTTCAGCAGCCTTGCTCTCGCCCGCCGATTCTTCCGCGGCAGTGGATTTCTCATCCGCAGAAGCCGTCGTGTCGTCCGACTTCGCGCCCTCGGGGGACGATTTCGCCTCGGCCGCCGCATCCTTCGGAGTATCCGCGGTGTCGTTTTCGGTGGAAGTGCTGTCCTCGGCCGCCGCGGTGACTTCCGACGACGGGGCGCCTACTTCTTCCTTCGTGGGGGACTGCGCCGATTCCTCGCCGTAATCAGGGGTGCCGACGGTGTTTTCGGCTGGCATGCACGTGCTCCTCTGCGCTATTTGACGGTGATGCGGACTCGAATGGCACCCGGGTCGCCGAGTCCGTCGAGGGTTTGCGAAATCATGTTGCTGATATCGAGACGTGGTGCGAGCGCGAGCAATCCGTTCGTCACCGGGGTAAGCGCCGGTGCGAGCGGTGCGAGGTCGGGGCCCGCCTCCTCGATCCACTTTCTGAGCTTCTCCAAGAAGGGCACCAGGCCATTGCCTTCGAGGTACATCCGCGGTGAGTCACCGGTCTCGAACAGGCGCCCCACCGCGTCGGCGACCTGATCCACGCTGCCACCGAATTCGGTGAAGTTCGGTGCGGCCTCGCTCATCGCGGACTGCGTCCAGCTCATGTCGGGCGCGATCTTCTGCAGCTGTTCGAACAGATTGCCCAGGGTGGGCGCACCGGCGACCAGTGCGGCGGCCAGCAGGTCGGTCGAGCGCGCCAAACTCGGTACCAGCGCCTCGGTTCCGTCGTAGGCCGTGGACACCGTCTGGATCAGTGAGCCGACGGCACCCGGGTCGAGTTGTCGCAGCAGCCTGCCCAGCAGCTGCGACATCTGCGGGATCGACATCGGCAGGCGCACCTGCTCGGTGTCGACGGTCTGACCGTCCCGCAGATACGGACCCTGATCGCTGTCGGGCACGAATTGCACATACGGTTCGCCGAGCGCGGACAGGTTCGCGATGGTCACCGAACTAGACACCGGCACAGGAAATTTGGTGTCCATCCGCATCTTCACCACGACGCCCTCGACCGTACGGTCGATCGAGGTGACGTCGCCGATCTCGATCCCGCTCAGCAGTACCGGCGACCCGGCGAACAGGCCGGTGGAATCGCGCAACACCATCGTGGTCTCGGCATAGTTGTCGAATCCGTGCTGCTCGAGCACGCCGAAGGTGAGATACCCGGCGCCGAGCACCGTGATGGCCGCGATCGAGCCGAGCGAGAGCAGGGAGCTGACCTTCATCGCACCGCACCGATCATTCGTAGGGTTCCGAGTATCTGTTGCACCTGGTCGTCGGTGGAGACCGGACCGGCCTCGGGATGCTCGGGGTCATCTTCGGTCACCTTGACCACGTTGACTTTCGAGCCGTCCTCGACGAACGGGATCACCTGATCGCGGACCAGGGCCACCAGTGCGTTCAGGTTCGACGGCGCGTTCAGGTCGAGGGGGCGGCTGGTGAACGCCAACGGGAAGAAGGCATGCAGCGCCGCGTCGCCGGACTGGGCGATCGGGGTCAACCAGGTCAACGAGTGCGCCACCGCACCGAGGCCACCGAGCACGCCGATCACGTCGACGATCGACTGCACCGCCTTGGTGGTGTGCTCGACGCCCGCGTCGGTCAGCAGTTCGGCGAAGGTATCGCTGTTGTCGGCCATGACGGAGGCGTCCGCGCCGAGACCGTTGAGCAGTTGGTCGGTGCGGTCGATATTGTCGGCGAGGTCGATCACGTCCGCGCCGACGACGGAGAAGATGTGCGTGGTCTCTTTCGGGTCCTTCGGCAGAACGGCATTGAGTCGATCGAAGATCTCCTGCACACGGGTGAACGCGCCGCCCTGGGTGAAGGTGGCGGTCGCGGCCAACGAGTCCTCGATCTGCACCGGCGGCCTGGTCTGCTCCAGTGTGATGGTGTCGCCTTCGGCGAGCACGCTGCCGTCGCCGTCGTGCGGTGCGTTCAACGAGATGTGCAGGTCGCCGAGCAGGGTGTTCTGCCGCATCTCGGCGATGGTGCCGACGGGCAGCTCGACTGATTTCGCGATGTCGACGTCGACCGAAACATAACCGCCCGTACCGCTTCGCGACTTGGCCGGGTCGACGATGGTGACCCGGTCGACGGTGCCGACCTGGGCGCCGTCGGCCATCACCTTGGCACGGGAGGGCAGGTTGAGCGCGTTCGCGAATTGGATGTGCAGGGTGTAGGAGTCCCCGGAAACACCCGCGCCGGGCATGGGGACCGAGGCGGGGTCGAACCCACAGCCACCGGCGGTGAGTGTCGCGGCCAGCGCGGCGGCCATGACGAGCCGTCGATGGCGGTGCGGCAGTCGACGTGTCATCGTGTCCTCGCCATTCCGAGTACGAGTTGAACCAGATTGATGTTGGGCAATCCGTCGGGTCCGTTCGCGCAATATCCCGGCGCGACGACGGTGAGCGCCGAACACACCTGGGTCGCCTGCGCGGCGGGCAGGGCCACTTTGGGTGGCGCGTAGACCAGCCCCGGCGCGTTCGGGTCGGGGTTGACCAGTTGCCGGATCGCCTCCAGCAGCGGCGGAATCAGGTTGATGATGTCGACCAGGATGCCGACGTGGTCGCCGAGGAACTGGGTGACCGGGAGCATCAGATCCAGCAGGTTGAGGATCGGCCCGCCGAACATCGTGGTGACATCGTTGATCATCGGCAGTGCTTTTTGGAAGCCGTTGAGCAATTCGACTGTCTCGGTGAACAATTCGTGATTCGCCTGGTCGAGCACGGGGGCGAGACGGGTCAACATCTCCTTGATGTCACCCCAGTGCCCCGCGACGCCGTTGGAGACGTCCGAGAGCGTGCCGACCGCGCCCGCGAGGTGGGCGATCGCCGCGTCCGGATCGTGCAGGCCGATCGCCACCTTGTGCATCAGTTCGTTGAGTTCGGGTCCGGTGCCCGCGGTGGCGGCATCCAATCCGCTGACTGCGCGGCCGAGCGGACGCTGGGCGTCGGTGTCGGCACCGAGAATCTCGTCGGCCAGCTTCCCAAGCGCGTCGAAGGTCTCGGTCATGCTCTTGGGGGTCGCGGTTTTGGTGATGCATTGCGCGGCGTCCCACCTGGTCCCTTGCGGACCAGTGTCGAGGACGGCGAGTTCGCGGTCGGCGACAATGGTGCGCGAGAGTGTGGTGGCCGCGGCGTCGGCGTGCATCGGGTAATCGGCGTCGACCGTGAAATCCACACGCACCTGGCCGTTTTCGGGGCGCACGGAGCTGACGGTGCCCACCTGGATGCCGCGAATCGTCACGTGATTGCCCGCGTACAGGCCGATGCTGTCGGGCATCAGCGCGCAGTAGGAGGCGGTGTCCTTCGGCGGATCGAGCACCGTGACGTAGCCGACGGCGACCACCGCACCGAGCGCGAGCACACCGACGGTCGACATGAATCCGCGCGACCCTACGAATCGGCGCACGCCGCCCGAGTTCTCCGGCATCAGCAGTCCTTCCCGGGAATCGGCACGCACACGCGGTCGATCAGCGCGGCGGGGTTCAGACCGTCCGGCGGGTCGAGGATCGCGCCGGACTGGTCGATCCGCATCGAATTGTCGGGCTGCACCATGCCACCGAGGTTCTGGGCGACGTTGTGCACGGAGTCGAGCATGTGCGAGAGCTTGCCGTTGATGTCCTCGAGCTCGTCCAGGGCCGAAGCCAATTGCTGGGCCATCGGTTTCAGCGTCGACTCCCATGCGGGTTGCAGCCCGGCGACCCGGTCGATGACGACGCGCAGGGTGCGCGTGGCTTCGCGGACCTCGACCCGCTTGTCGGTGAGCATGGTCTCCAGCAGGTTCACCTCGTCGACCAGTTCGTGCAGGCTGCCGGTGGCCTGATCGACCGCGCCGAGATACTCGTCGGTGATGGCGATGGCTTTGGAAACGTCGGCGCGCTGTTTGTCCAGGATGTCGACGAAATGCTGTGCGCCGTCGACTACTTGGCGCAGGCTGTCGGGCCCCTTTTCCAGTCCGTCGGCGAGCGCGGCCATATTCTGGCGCAGGACCGCGCCGTCGATCTTCTCCAGGGGTTCGGTGGCGTCCGCGAAGACCTGGGTCAGGCTGTAGGGCAGGCGAACTCGTTCGGCGGGAATCGGCGTGTCACCGAGTTTCCCTGTTCCGGCAGGGAATACCGCCACATAGTGACCGCCGACGATGGTGAGCATGCGGACATCGAGGGAGGTCTGGTCCCCGAGATCGACGTCGTTGTCGACGGTGAAATGCATGAGGACCCGGTCGGGTCGCAGGTCGAGATCGGTGACCGAGCCCACCGAGACACCGGCGAGGCGCACGTCGTCGCCGGGCTTCACCGATTGCGCCTCGGACAGTTCGGCGGTGTAGGTGGTCTTGCCGACCGGGAGCACATACAGCGCGCCAACCCCCAGCAGGATCGCGGCGACCAGCAGTGCGCCGACCAGGCCGACCCGCAGTTCGCGACGATGCAGTGCGGACTCGGTCGGCAACGCGACACGCTGGGACCAGCGCCGCGGCGTCGTGAACAGCTTGCGTGGCTCGCCGTCCTTCGCACGGGCCGGTGGTTTCACCCTTTGCATATCGATACCCTCTGTCCGGCCAGCAGCACTTGCAGCGCTCCGGGCACGTCGGCATTTCCTTTGCTGCACACCGGCTTCGCGCCGGGACCGTTGCTCGGAATGGAGTTGTCGAGCGCCGAGAGCAACGCGGGCAGCCTGGCCAGCACATCGACGACCATCTGCGGATCGGGGATCAGCAGTTTCAGGATGTGGTCGATGTCCGGATTGGTCTTCTCGGTGAGGCCGAGGGTCGCGAGCAACCGATTGGCCGGGTCGAGCACCGGTGGCGCGGTGAGGGCGAAATCGATCAGGCCGACGACGTTCTCGCGCAGTGCGGTGAACACCTGGGTCACATTGCCGAGGAAGGTGACCAGCTGGGGTGAGCGACCGCCGATCTTGTCGGCTGCGATGGACATGTTGTGCACCAGCGTCGCGATCACCTGCTGCCGGTCGCCGACGTAGGAGCCGAGCTTGCCGATCGCCTCCATCGCGGGACCGATACCCGTGCCGTCGCCTTCGATCACCGCGAGCAGGCTGGTGGTGAGCTGGTTGAGCGATTCCGGCGAGAGCGTCGCCAGCACCGGTTGCAGGCCGTTGAACAACGAGGTCACGTCGAACGACGGCACCGTGTGGTCGGCGGTCACGGTGGTGCCCTTGGGCAATTCGGCGCCCGGTTTGGGATCCTGTTGGAGGTCGACGTAGCGCTGACCGGTGAGGTTCTGGTACCGAATGGCCAGCTTGCTGTTGTCGTAGAGGTGGGAATCGGTGCGCAGGGTGAACCGGACCCTCGCCTGTGTTCCGTCCAGGTCGATGCCTTCGACCTTGCCGACCTGCACGCCGAACATGCGCACGTCGTCGCCGACCTTGAGGCCGTTGGCATCGGTGAACAACCCGTCGCGGGCGTTGGTGTCGCCGGAAACCGGCCGCTGGATGGCGGTGATCACGGCCAGCAGGACCACCACCATCGCCGCCGCGAACAGGACCAGACGCAGTGCGGCTCCGCGTGCGGACGTGATCATCGGGGGCCTCCGTCTGCGGGTGGGAACGGCAGCATGTCCGCGAGCACGGGGATGCCGCGCAGCTCGACCGACGCGTTCAGTTGTTTGCCGTCGGGTGTGTCGGCGAAGGCGGACTCGAAGTGTTCGACCATCGCCCTGAGGTCGGCACTCGACTGTTCGGGCGTCGGCACCGTGCCCGCGAGCATCGCCAGTACGGGGGCGAGCATGTCGGTGAAGCCGGCGAAGTGGGTTCCGGCCACATTCAGGGTCTGCTCCAGGTTCGGCAGCAGCCGATCGGTCACCATGTCGATGCCGGAGTCGACCTTGTCGCGGCTCTCGCGCAGCGCCTTGTTCCGGTAGATCAGGTCGATCACCTTGACGGTCGAGTCGATGATGTCGGCGCCGCCGTCCAGTGCCGAGCCGAATTGGCCGAGCATCAGGGAGGGGTTGATCGTCTGCTTCTCGACGACGGTCCGCGAGGCGACGATGATCGATTCCAGCAGCGGCGTGAACTCGGGCAGATCCGTGGAGAAGCGGTTGAGCACCGCCAACGTGTCCGGGGTGAGGATGTTGTCACCGACCTGGGACAGGCTGCGCAGGATCGCGCCGAGCGTCGCGTCGTATACCCGCTCGGCGTCGCGACCGGTGAGTTCGATCAGTGCGTCCGGTCGCAGCGGGGAACCGCCTTCGCCACGGCGCAATTCGAGTTCGCTGATGCCGAAGAAGTTGGCGGGGGAGTAGTCGATGTGCAGGCTGTCGTCGATGTCGAACAGCCGAGACTTGTCCAGACGCAATGAGATTCGTTGCGTGCCTGGCGTGTCGGGGACGACGTCGGTGACCTCGCCTACCTGCACACCGTCCAAGCGCACCTCGGTGCCGCTGACCACGCCGTCGCCCACCTGTTGGGTGTGCAACGTGACCGGCATTCCCTCTTCGGGACGCACGTTCTGATAGACCGTGGCACCGACGGCGACCACCGCGACCACCGCGACGATGGCCGCGCCGACACCGCGCGCGCTGTTCTTGTTCGCTGCCACTCCTGGCATTCCATATGTCGGCATATCTACCCCGTGAAGTTGATGGCCGAATTGAAACCCCACAACAGGAGCGTTGCGGCCATGTCGATCGCGATGATCGCGACGAAGCTGCTGCGTACGGCCCTGCCGGACGCGATGCCGACGCCTTCGGGACCACCGGTCGCGAAGAAGCCGTAGTAGCTGTGGATCAGGATCACCACCGTGGCGAAGACCGCGACCTTGATCACCGCGGCGATCACGTCGAATCCGGTGACGAACTGGAAGAAGTAGTGGTCGTAGACGCCGGCGGATTGCCCGTGGATCAACGTGATCAGCCCTCGGCACGCGACGTAGCTGAGGATCAGCGCGATCAGGAAGGTCGGCACGATGGCGATGGCCCCGGCGATCACCCTGGTGGTGACCACGAACGGAACCGACCGCAGACCGAGCGCCTCGAGCGCGTCGATCTCCTCGCTGATCCGCATCGAACCGATCTCGGCGGTCATGCGGCAGCCCGCCTGTGCGGCGAAGCCGATGGCGGCGGCGATCGGGGCGAGTTCACGCGTGGTGGCGAAGGCGGAGACGACGCCGGTGACCGGGCCCATGCCGAGCATGTCGAGGGTGGCGAAGGCCTCGACGCCGACCGAGGCGCCGATCACCATGCCGAGCACGATCATCATCGGCACGGTGCCACCGCCGACGATGATCGAGCCGCGACCCCAGGTCATGTTCGTGATCGCGCGCATCGTTTCCGCGCGATACTTGATGAGCGTCAACGGAATCGCCGAAAGTACTTGCCAGACGAAGACCGCGATGAAGCCGAGGGATTCGATCGGTCCGCCGGAGAATCGGCGGACGCGCACGGTCAGCTTGCCGAAGCCTCTCGGCGTGTACGGGGTAGCGGTCATCAGGCCAGCCTCACCGGGAGGAACATGGCGGTGACCTGGGTGAGTACCAGGTTCACCACCACGATCGCGACAACCGACAGCACCACCGCGGCGTTGACACCGTCGGCGACACCGCGTGGACCCCCCTTGGCTTCCAAGCCGCGTTGGCAGGCGATCACCACGACGAGGAAGCCGAAGATCACCGCTTTCAGCAGTGACATCCAGATATCGGCTACCTGGGTGAACGAACCGAAGGTGGCCCAGTAGCTGCCGGGGGTGACGCCTTGCCCGGTGATCGCGACGGCGTAACCGGCGAGCACGCCGACGAAGATGATCAGGATGTTCAGCAGCGGTGCGACCAGCAGCATCGCCGCCATGCGCGGGATGACCAGGCGGTGAATCGGGTTGATACCCATGGTGTTCAGCGCGTCGATCTCTTCGCGAATGGTGCGTGCGCCGAGGTCGGCGGCGATGGCGGCGGCACCGGCACCGCCGAGCAGGAAGCCGGTCGCCATCGGCGCGCCCTGTTTGATCACGCCGAGGCCGCCCGCCGCACCGACGAGTGAGTCGGCGCCGAGGGTGTGGATCAGGTTGCCGATCTGCACCGAGACGATCACGCCGAACGGGATGGCGATCAGTACTGCGGGGATCGCGGTGACGGTGACCAGTCGCCACGCCTGCAAAAGTGCTTCGCGCCACTGGAATTGGCCACGCACCAGGTCGGTGCACGCTCCGGTGACCGACTGGTTGGCCACGTCGACGGCGCGGCCGAAGGTTCGTAGCGCGGAGACAATGGTGTCGAAGAAGTTGCGGCTGATCGTTTGCCGCAGCGTGGGCGGTGGTGCTGTGGCGGCTGCCGAGTCGGCGAATTCTGTTGCCACCGTTGGCACCTCCGAGCTTCGGTGTTCGTGAGACAGGCGTGTTTCGACTTCCCGTAGAATTTATTCCCACGAGGTCGGGGTGTCATCCCTGAACGTTCACAAAATCCGAGTGATCGGTGTGTCCCAGAGCACAGCCGTTCGCGATTGCGCTGCGGCGAACGGTCTTCGAATACTCAACTTGACGAATGACGGCGCCACGAACCGGCGCCGCGCTCAGTCCTGTGTCTTGCGCAGAATCTGGTGTAACCGGCGCAAATCCGCCGCGGGCAGCGCGGCGATCGACGCGGGCGCCGGATCCGGAGTCGCCAACGCCAGTTCGATTGTCGCGCGGCCCTCGTCGGTCAGTGATACGTGTTTGCTACGACGGTTGCGCGGATCGACCTCGCGCACCACCAGTCCCCGTGTCTCCAGTTGGTTGACCGCGACGGTGGCGGCGGGCGCGTCCATCGCGGCCGCGTGCGCGAGTTCCTTGACCGTCCTCGGCCCCGATCGCAGCCGCTTCAGCACTCGAATCCTGCTGAACGGCAACCCGGTTCGCTCGGCGACCGCGCGCCGCCACGGGTCGCGGGCGTCGAACACCAGGTGGGTGATCAATGCCCACACCTCGTCGGGGTGTGGTGTGTCATCCGGCATGCGTGGCGACCTTTTGTTCCAGGAGCGGGGCGACCCGATCACGAGATCTCAGGGCCCACTGCGTATTCGAGACGAACCCGAGTATGACGATGCCGAGGGTGAGCCCCGCGATCAGCCACCACAGGTCGGCGCCGAGCAGCACCCCCGACAGCGCGACGCCGATGCTGACGCCCACCTGTCGACTGGTCGAGGCGAGCGCGGAGGCGGCGCCCGTTCGCTCCTGCGGCATGCCGTTGACCGCCGAGTTGGTGATGGGCGCGTTCACCAGACCGAATCCCATGCCGAAGATCGCGAACGTGACGACGAGTTGCCACACCGGCGTATCGGGGCCGAGTCGTGTGAGCAGTAGGGCGGCGCCGCTGAGTAGCACTCCGGCGGCGACGAGCGGCAATTTGGTGCCGTAGCGCCCGATCAGCCGACCCGACAATGGCGAGAAGATCATCATGGCGCCCGCCATGGCGAGATAGAGCAGACCGGTGTGTACCGCCGAATAGTGCCGAACGTTCTGGAGATACAGCGAGCAGGTGAACAGGAATGCGCCGAGGGCGGTGAACGCGAAGACCGCGATCACGGTGGCGGAAGCGAACGGCACGCTACGGAAGAATCGCGGATCGATGAAGGGGTCGACGCGTCGCGATTCGTAGCGTACGAAGATCACCAGTCCGATGACAGCGGGTGCGAACAGGATCGGCTGGCCTTCCACCAGCCCGAAGACCGCGGCGAACAGGACGCCGATCGCCAGCGCCTGGCCGATGGGGTCGACGCCGCGCACGGTGGACGACTTCGATTCCGGCACAAAGAATGTGGTGAGGATCAGAGCGACCGCGCAGATCGGCAGGTTGATCCAGAACACCGCGCGCCAGCCGAAGGCGTCGATCAGCACGCCGCCGACGGTGGGGCCGAGTGCCATCGAGATACCGACCACCGCGCCCCACACCCCGATCGCACGCGCCCGTTCGACGCGACCGGTGAAGACCTGGGTGATGATGGACATCGCCACCGGGTTGAGCATGCAGCCGCCGATGGCCTGGAGGAAGCGTGCGCCGATCAGGGTCTCCACGGTGGGCGCGAGGCTGCACAGCAGGGATCCGACAGCGAAGGTGGCCAAGCCGATGCGGAACACGTGACGGCGGCCGATCCGGTCGGCGGCCGCGCCCGAGAGCATCATCAGGCTGGCGAGGGTGAGGGTGTAGATGTCGATGATCCACTGCAGCCGCGACATGGGCGCGTCCAGGTCGCCGCGGATCGCGGGGATCGCGACATTCACGATCGTCGAGTCCATCGAGACGATCAGCAGGCTCAGGCAGCAGGTTGCGAGGACGAGGTATTTGCGACGCGTCGTCAACTCACCAACGGTTGTAGGCACACAACTATTGTGTGCTCACAACTATTAGCTTGGCAAACGTGCCGGAAGGGTCGCTTCCGCTGCGGGTGCGGGGTCAGCGTTCGGGGAGTTGGGTGATCGCCCACTCGGCCCACTCCTGGTTCATCGCGTTGTAGCGCAGCCCCCACTCGAGTGCGATGCGGCCGTAGGTCGACAGGTCGTCGTCCTTCGTGTTCCAGTCGACGTTGTCGCGGAGTTGGAGTAGGTCCGCGCGATCCTCGACCGTCCGCGCCCGCACGCGGGCGAGGTATTCCTCCGCGTCGGCTCGGCTCACCACGCCGAGGAAGAACACGCGGATCAGCATTTCGTTGCGCACCAAGGTTTTCGGCTCGATCTCGGTGAGCCAGCGCTGAAGTTCCGTGCGGCCCGCCGCGGTGATGGTGTATTCCTTGCGTCCGCGCGGACCTTCGTCGGAGACGGTGATCAAGGCGGCTTCGGCGAGTTTGGCGAGCTCGGTATAGACCTGACTCTGTGTCGCGGGCCAGACGTTGGCCAGCGTCCATTTGAACCGTTGCAGCAGGTCGTAACCGCTGGAGGGCTGGTCGTCGAGGAGGCCGAGCACGGCGAATCTGAGGCTCATCCGGCTCACCTTACATTCCACTATTGACAGGTTGTACTGGGACATTCTAACTTTGACATGTCTAATTGGAATGTTGAGGCATCGAGCGGTCGGATGCACACAGCAGAGGGGAAACGATCCATGACTACTGCGATTCCACACCTGGCGGGCAACTTCGCGCCGGTCGCCGACGAGATCACCGCTACCGACCTTCCCGTCACCGGAGCTATCCCGGCCGAACTGAGCGGCTGGTATCTACGCAACGGTCCCAATCCGCACGCGGCGGCGTCGGCGCACTGGTTTCTCGGCGACGGCATGGTGCACGGGATCCGCGTCGACAACGGCCGCGCCGTCTCCTACCGCAACCGATGGGTGCGCACCTCCACCTTCACCGACGACGCGGTCCGCTACCGCGAGGACGGCACGAAGGACTACGCGGCCGGTGTCGCCAACACCCACGTCATCCGGCATGCGGGGCACACACTGGCACTGGTCGAGTCGTCGCTGCCGTATGAACTCACGCCGAACCTGGACACCGTGGGTCCCTACGACTTCGACGGCGCCCTGCGCACCAACATGACCGCACACCCCAAAACCTGCCCCACCACCGGCGAGCTGCATTTCTTCGGCTACGAGGTGACGAATCCGCCGTACCTGACCTACCACCGGGCCGCCGCCGACGGCACCTTGCTGCTCAGCCGCCCGATCGACGTACCGGCGCCGACCATGCACCACGACTTCCACCTCACCGCCGAGCACGTGATCTTCATGGACCTGCCGGTGGTCTTCGACCTCCCCACGGCGATGCGGGGCGGCGGCATGCCGTTTCGCTGGCGCGACGACTACGCGGCGCGGCTGGGCGTGCTGCGACGCGACGACCCGCACGGCGAGATCCGGTGGTTCGCCATCGACCCGTGCTACGTCTTCCACGCGCTCAACGCCTTCGACGAGCCCGCGGCCGAAGGGTCGGCCCGCATCGTGCTGTATGTGATGCGGTATCCGGAACTCTGGCGCGCCGACGGCCAGGTCGATCTCGACGCGACACTCTGGCGCTGGACCATCGACCTCGCCGCCGGGGTGGTCGCCGAGGAGCAGATCGACGACCGCGCAGGGGAATTCCCCAGGATCGATGATCGTCTCGCCGGGATCGATTCCCGCTTCGGGCACGTCTCGACGCGCGGCGACGCCGGTGCGCTGATTCGCTACGACCTGCACACCGGCACGAGTTCGGCGTATGAGTTCGGCGGGGGACGGGTACCGGAGGAGGCGTCGTTCGTGCCCGCCGACGGGCGGCCGGGGGGCGACGGCTATCTCGTCAGCTATGTCTACGACCCCGCGGCCGACCGCAGCGATCTGGTCATCTTGGCGTCGAACGATCTCCCCGCCGGTCCCGTGGCGACCATCGCGCTGCCACGACGAGTGCCGCACGGATTCCACGGCAACTGGCTCGCCGACGAATGAGCGGTGGGTGGCGGCTCGCCGGGGTCGAGGTCGGTCAGGTGCCGATGACGGCGTTCATGATGGTGCCCGCGCTGGTGGCGATGACACCGCCGATCATGGCGCCCGCCACCATCTTCGGCGACTGCAAGCCGCCGCCGGTCCACTTCTCCCAGGCGAAACGGCCACCGGCGTAGATGATGCCGCAGACGCCGGACAGCAGGACGAACCAGGTGAGGTAGCGAACCAATTGCAAGATCTTGTCGGAGATCGGCGGCGCTTCCGGAGTGGGATTGCCGATCTGGGCCAGAGTGTCGATAGCTGCGGCGAGAATCATCGTCGTTGACTCATTCTGGTCTCGGGGCAAGGGCGGGGGTGACTCGTCACGATGGTATCCGGTTTTCGGCAGGATGTGCCTTGCCTCGAGTGGGACGGTGTGGTGCGTGCCGACAGTTCGGCCGATGCGGGGCACGGAAGTTCGCGCGCTCCCGCGCGTCCGGGGGACCTGACACAGTGGCAGCGGAAGGGCGGCAGCAGAAGGCGACAGAAGCGTCGATCGACCCGTATCCTGCTAGTGGATTCGAATTCGGCGGTGGTCGAACAACTTTCGTGCGGCAACTCAAGAGCAACGTCGGGCTCGGTATCACCGGGCCCGATTGTGCTGGGGGCAGCCCGGGTTGGGCGGCGCGTGAACCTGGAGCGTTGGGAGTAGACGGTGAGCATGATTCTGGCGTCGGTAGGCGATATGTATACGACACTGGCGCAGTTCGGTGACCCCAGTCCGGAGGCGCCACCGATTTCGGACAAGTTGTTGAAGTTCGTCCGCTACATCACCTGGTTCGCATTGCTGTCGGGCATCGTCAGCATCATCTACGCGGGCGGACGCTTCGCCTGGGAGAAGTGGAGTGGCGGCGGCCTTCAGTCGCCCAAGATGGTGGCGGGGGCGATGATCGGCGGTGTCATCGCGACCAGTGCGGGCACCATCATGAACGCTGTCATCGACTTCTGAGTCTTTGGTAAACGGGTTTTACTAAACACCGTTCACGCGGCGCGGTTCTGTGGTTCTATCACCACAGGGCCGTGATTGCCGCGTGGACGGATGCGAGGTTGTGCCGGTCCTTGGCCAGTTCAAGCGGGCCAGTTCAAGCGGGCCAGTCAAGCCAGCCAGCGACCGTAGGAGAAACCCGTGACCATGACAACGCCGTCGATCCCCTCGGGGTTCGATTTCACCGACCCGGACGTCCTCGCCGAACGCTTGCCGGTCGAGGAGTTCGCGCAACTGCGCAGGACCGCGCCCGTCTGGTGGGTCGCGCAGTCCGGCCGCTCCAGCGGATTCGACGACGGCGGGTACTGGGCGGTGTCCAAGCTCGACCACATCAAAGAGATCTCGAAGAAGCCGGATCTGTATTCCTCGCAACAGAACACCGCGATCATCCGGTTCAACGAGGACATGACCCGCGACCAGATCGACATGCTCGGCAACATGTTGTTGCTGAACCTGGACCCGCCGAAGCACACCAAGATTCGCCGCATCATCTCCAAGGGTTTCACCCCGCGCGCGGTGGAGAGCCTGCGCGCCGCGCTCACCGAGCGCGCGGCCAAGATCGTGCACGAGGCAAAGAAGGCGGGCAGCGGCGACTTCGTCGAACAGATCGCGTGCGAGTTGCCGTTGCAGGCCATCGCCGAGTTGATCGGCATCCCGCAGGAGGATCGCAAGCGGATCTTCGACTGGTCCAACCAGATGATCGCCTACGACGACCCCGAATTCGAGGGTGACCACATGGCCGCCACCACCGAGGTGATGGGTTACGCATGGAACATGGCCGAACAGCGGCGGGCCTGCCCGGCCGACGATATCGTCACCCAACTGGTGAACGCCGACGTCGACGGCGAACAGTTGGCCTCGGACGAATTCGCGTTCTTCGTGATCCTGCTTTCGGTGGCGGGCAACGAGACCACCCGCAACTCCATCACCCACGGCATGAAGGCGTTCGTCGACAATCCGGAGCAGTGGGAGATCTACCAGCAGCAGCGTCCGCGCACCGCGCCCGACGAGATCGTTCGCTGGGCAACGCCGGTCACCGCGTTCCAGCGCACCGCGACCGCGGACACCGTGCTCGGTGGCCAGGAGATCACCAAGGGGCAGCGCGTCGGATTGTTCTACAGCTCGGCCAATTTCGATGAGGAAGCCTTCGTCGACCCGTTCACCTTCGATGTGCTGCGCGACCCCAACCCACACGTCGGTTTCGGTGGCACCGGCACGCATTACTGCGTCGGCGCCAATCTGGCCAGGCTGCAGATCGACCTGATGTTCCAGGCGATCGCCGATGTGATGCCGAACCTGCGCCAACTCGCCGAACCGGAGCGCTTGCGTTCGGGGTGGTTGAACGGGATCAAGCGCTGGGACGTCGCCTACCAGTGATCCCCAGCGCGAGAAGGCGATTCGTCGGTGGTGGGTCGGTGCGCCACCGACGACGCCGATCCCGCTTAATGTACTCGGCATGAGCACCCCGAAACCACGGGGTCGCTCGCCGGTGCTCACCGAGGTGGATATCCGGCGAGTGGCCAGGAACCTGCTGGTCGAGCACGGCCAGGACGCGGTGACGCTGCGCGCGATCGCGCGGGAGCTCGGCATCACCGCGCCCGCCCTCTACCGGTACTACAAGTCGCTCGACGCCCTGCTCGAGGCGTTGCGCAGCGAGTTCTGTGCCGATCTCGCCGCGGAACTGTCCACCGACATCGCGGCGCTGCCCGAGGACGGCGTTGTGCGATTCTTCGCCATCTGCAAGGGGTTTCGGCGTTGGGCCCTGGCGCACACGGCCGAGTTCACCCTGGTGTTCGCCTCGCCCGGCGTCGGGAAAGCGGAGACGATCCGCCGTTTCGGTGAGCCGTTCGCCCGCATCTTCCTCGGGGCCGCCGCACACGTGCTCGCCACCTACGACGTCGTCGCCCCGCCCGCCGACGTCATACCGCCCGGCCTGCACGACGACCTGGTCGATTTCCAAACCGAACTGCTCGCCGCACTCTCGGACGCCGAACCCAGCCTCTCGGCCGAGAAGATCGACCTGGGCGTCACCTACCTGATGATCCAGGTCTGGGCACGCCTCTACGGTCACGTCACCCTGGAGGTTTTCGGCAATTACCCCATCCCGCTGTCGAATCCGGAGATCCTGTTCGACGCCATGCTCACCGACCTGGGCGCGACGGCGGGATTGTTGTAGGTTTCCCGCAGACGAGCGGGGTCGGTGTATGTGTGCGGGGACACGATTCAGGACTGCGGCACCCAGATCCGCTGTCGCCGTTCGACCGTGCCGAGTACGACCTCGACACAGTGATTGTCGGCGGCGGTGTCTTCGCAGCGGCGGGACGTGGGCGTGATGTCGGCAGCTCGAAGCGTTCCGGCGCGCTAGATTCTCGCGCCCTTGGTGCGATTGCAGGAACGGCAGAGGATTTGCAGGTTGGTGGCGCTGGTGGCGCCGCCTCGGCTGAGCGGGATGATGTGGTCGAATTCCAGGTAGTGGCCGTCGCCGCATTCCACGCACTTGCCGCCGTCGCGTTGCCACACTTCGGCTTTCACCTCCTGGGAGATGCTGCGGGTGTCGAGTTGGCCGGGGGTGAGCACCAGGCGTTTGGCCACCCGCAGTGCGCCCTCGAGCGCGCAGGCCACGTAGTCGGGGTCGTCGACGGAGAAGGTGGCGCCGCCGCGTGCCGAGGTCGCCGCGAGGACGACGGTATCGCCCTCGGCGTGCACGGCGACTACCCGCGACCACAACAATTCGATGCCGGTGTCGGCGCCGACGAACCGAAGTTTCTTATTGCTGACGATCAATCTGCCCTCGGTGAGCTTCGGCCCCCGCGCGAGCGTCTTCACGTGCACCGCGGGAATGTCGAGGTGCACCCGCTCCTCCGGGTCGAGATGCAAGCCGGGGGAGCGCACCACGGGTAGCTCGCCGTCGCGTAGCCGACACAGGGTGTGCCCGCGCCACATTCGCCTGCGCAGGTCCTCGATCAGCGGGCCGGACAACGCCAACTCCTCGATGGCCGACTCGAACGCGTCGAATTCCTCCTGGCGCACCTCGCTATCGGCGAAGGCGAACGCGACCAGCCGCTCGACATAGTTCAGCGCGTCCTCGTGCAGCGCTTCACGACCGACCCGCTGCTCGATGCGCTGGAAACGCAACGACGCCCACAGTGCCGCCCACTCCGGTCCGCGCGGCCCGAAATTGGTGAGCACCCGACACGCGTTGCTGTGCCAGTGGGTGAGGAAGCCGGCGATTTCCTCCGCGCAGAAGGCGCAGGGCGCTACACCACCGAAGAACTTGCGTCGCAAGGGTTTGTGGCACCGAGCGCAGTGCTTGGGCGAAGGGGGGTGCGTCGGGTGGGTGGAACCGGTCCACTCCGTGCCGTCCCACCAGCGCAGTCGCCGCGGGGTCTCGGGATCCGGGTGCCAATCCGCCACCAACGCGTGCTGCGGTGGGGGCGGCGGTAGTTCGGGATCGGCTCGGCGCGTGAGATCCAGCGGACGCGTGCTCATGACGGCGGGCTGGGCGTTTCGGCCGGCGCGGTGCGCGACCGAGGGACCTGTGTCCGGGTCGACGGGGTAAGCGCGTTCTTGCGCCGTGACGGTACCGTTCGGTCGCCCGCCGGGAGCGCGCTGCGCAGACGGCTGGAGTTCCGGCGGTGCCGTCGCGTGCACCTGATCACGCACGGCGAAGGGGTTGTCGGGGTGGTGGGTTCGGGCGGGCTCGTTCGGATCATCCACGCGCACACCGAACTCCGTGACAAGGCCGGCGAGCCCATTGGCGAAACCCTGGCCGATCGCACGAAATCGCCAGCCGTCGTCCTTGCGGTAGAACTCGCCGAACATCATCGCCCGCACCGGATCCGGCTCGCGCATCGTGAACCGCGCGACCGGCCCGTCGACGGCTTCGACCGTGATCGTCACCGCACCGGCGAATTCGGCGAACGTCCCTTCGTCGACGGATCCGGCGATGACGATCCGCTGCACCTGCTGCTCGGTCCTCGGCAGCGAAACACTCAGTCGCGCCGTCCCGGGCGCGGGCGCCTGATTCAGCGTCACCGCCTGCGACACATGCCGAGGCGCGTTGTAGAACACCAGATCCCGATCCGAACGCACCGCACCCGAGTCATCGAGCAGCAGCGCGTTCGCATCCATGGCGTGTGTCGAATCCCACGAAACGACCACGGCCAGAAGCGATGTCGGTACCGAGGCATGGGTGCCTTTGCTGAGTTCCATCGTATGGGAACTATGCCACGCCCCACCGACACGCCGTTGCGCATGCCCAGGGCGACGAGCCGCTCGGACACGATCCGGCGAGCCTCGCCGCACGGTGCCGCTCACCCCCGCGTACCACCGCTGCGACCAGCCCTCCCCCGAATACGGCCCCACAACCTTGCGGGAACACGCCCCGGCACGATGAAACCCCACCACCCCAACAAAACCCAGCCACCCAACGAGCCGCCCAAACACGTGTTCCGAGCGTCAGCGAGACCGGTACGGTAAGTTCGCGGCCGTCTCGCGTTCGAGTGCCCGTTTCGTAGGCGACGAAGGAGCAAGAAACGGGTACTCGAACGCGAGACTCAGGGCCGCGAACCACGCGGCGCCAGCCGCCAAAAACACAGCGAGGAAGCACTCGCCCCCGCGTATCACCCCGCCGCTTAACGCAGTGCTGGCCGCCGCTTAACGCAGTGCTGGCCGCCGCTTAACGCAGTGCTGGCCGCCGCTTAACGCAGTGCTGGTTCCGCCGCAAACTCGAGCTCAAAGAATGCTCACAGCCGCCGCACGCAACGTCGCCGCGGCCTTCAGCACCATCTCGCGATACTCCTCGTCCGGATCGGAGTCGAGCACGATGGCGCCGCCCGCGCCGATGCGCCAGTGCTCGTCGTAGCGGACGGCGGTGCGGATGACGATATTGAGGTCGGCGGTGCCGCCGAGTCCGAGGAACCCGATGGTGCCCGAATACACGCCGCGTGCTTCGGTTTCCAACTCGTCGATGATCTCCATCGTGCGCAGTTTCGGCGCGCCGGTCATCGAGCCGCCGGGGAAACACGCACGCACGCAGTCGATCACCCCGATCTCGGCGCGCAGCGTGCCGCGCACGGTGGAGACCAGTTGGTGCAGCGTCGTATAGGTCTCGGTCGCCATCAGTTTCGGCACGTGCACGCTGCCGATTTCGCACACGCGGCCGAGGTCGTTGCGCAGCAGGTCGACGATCATCAGGTTCTCCGCCCGTGTCTTGGGCCCGTCGGCCAATTCCGTGCGGCGGCGTTCGTCTTCGGCCGGGGTGGCGCCACGCGGGGCGGTGCCTTTGATCGGCTTGCTTTCGACCGTGCGGTGGCGGTCGATCTTCAGGAACCGTTCCGGCGACGAGCAGGCGATGGTGAGGTCGTCGAACCGCAGGTAGGCGGCGTAGGGTGCGGGGTTGCAGCGGCGAAGGGCGCGGTAGAAGTCGAGGCTGTCGTCCTCGGCGGCGGGCAGGGTGAGGCTGTCGGTGAGGCAGATTTCGTAGGATTCGCCCGCGCGCAGGCGTTCTCGGCAGGTGTCGAGGTCGGCGAGGTACTGTTCTCGTCCTCGGGTCAGCAGCGGTGTGACGGCGGCGTCGTCGGAGGCGAGTTCGAGGGTCGACGGGTTGGACCACGTGGGCAGGGATTCCAAGGTTTCGCGCGTATCGCGCAGCCAGTCCGCGCCCGCGCGCAGTGCGTTCTCGGTGTCGTCGGTGAGCGAGAGCAGATAGGTTCGTGCGCCGACGTGGTCGACCACGACGACTCGATCGGCGAATATCCACTGTGCGTCCGGGGTCTCGGCGTGGTGCACCCGGTTCGCACCACAGTCCGCTTTCACCTCGTACCCGAGGTAACCGACGTACCCGCCCGCGAAATCGAAGGGTAGGTCGGGGATTTCGAGGCGCCGCGACCGCAGTTCGGTGGCCAGATACTCGAAAATATCGCCGGTGACGGTGCGCCGATTGCCGTCGGCCGATTCGACGGTCACCGCGGCGTCCTCGACCCGATAGCGCACGACCTCCGCGAAGGGGCCGCTGGCGTCGCCGAGGAAGGAGAACCGATCCAGGCCCGGTTCCACATGCTCGCTGTCGAGCCAGAAGGCGGTGGGGGAGTGGGCGTAGAGCCGAACAAACGCGCTCTCGGTATCGATCGCACGGTCGATCACCGTGTGCCGCAGCCGAGAGATCTCTTGCGTCTCGGTATTCGGATCGAGAAGGTCCGCTGACGCCGATCTGATATCGAAACCTACTGCGGTGGCGGGGAATTGATCAGCACCGAGAGTGTCTTCGGTGTCCGTGGCTGGGCTGCGCTCCTGCCGATCGAGCTCAGGTGCGCGCGGTGTCGTCGGGGAAATCCGCACGGTGTTTCTGGTGTTCTGAAAAGTCTGCGCGGCAGTGAGATTCGCGAAGTTGCGAAGCAAGGTGAGCCCGTGTTCGCTCGCGATCGACTCAGGGTGGAACTGTACCCCCCACTGTGGGCGCTCCCGGTGGCGCACACCCATGATCACCCCGTCGTCGGCGACGGCGGTGATCTCCAGTTCCCACGGCAGCGGCCCACGTGCGCACAGTGAGTGGTATCGCACCGCCGTGAAGTTCTGCGGGATGGCGTCGAACAGTTCGCGACCGTTGTGTTCGATGCGCTCGAGATAGCCGTGCCGTGCCAGGGGCGCCGGTTCGATCACTCCGCCCGCCGCCAGCACCACCGCTTGATGTCCGAGGCAAACGCCGAGGAGTGGCAGCGGGCTCTCCCGGATCACGGCGGCCGAGACGCCGATGTCACGGGGGTGGTCGGGTCGGCCGGGGCCCGGCGAGACGACGACATTGTCGTAGTCGGCCGCTATGTCCGCGATATCGAGGGGCTCGTCGTTGCGCACGACAGTCGGTGTCACCCCGTTCACCGCGCTGATCAGCTGATACAGGTTGTAGGTGAACGAATCGTAATTGTCGATCAACAGCGTGCGCATGGTGTCCGAAACCTTACGCCGCGCAGGTGACGGGCAACTGTTGTCATTTGCCTTCAGTTCAAGGGTGCGGGTGGTGCAGAATAATGGCATGTCTGTTGCCCAACCCGTCGACATCGATCGTCAACTCGTCGACTTTGCCCTGATCAGCGCATGGATGGACGAGAAAGGCCTGCCCGAGGGTGAATTCGAGGATGTGACCGAACTCGGGGGTGGGACGCAGAACGTGATGCTGCGATTCACCCGAGGTGGCCGCGAATATGTGTTGCGTCGAGGGCCGAAATACTTGCGCCCGAAGAGTAATGAGGTGATTCGCAGGGAAGCCACCCTGCTGAGCGCGCTCAATGGCACCGAGGTTCGCGCGCCGAGGGTGATCGCCGCCTGCCCCGACGATTCCGTCATCGGCGCGGTGTTCTACCTGATGGAGCCGATCGAGGGTTTCAATCCGCAGACCACACTGCCCGAGCTGCACGCCGGTGATCGTGAGATCCGCAGGGGCATGGGACTTTCCGCCGTCGAGGCGATCGCGCGGCTGGGCTCGCTCGACTACCAGGCGCTGGGGCTGGGCGAATACGGCAGGCCGGATGGCTTTCTGGAGCGCCAGGTCCCGCGCTGGCTGGGCGAGTTGGCGTCGTATTCGAGCAACGAGGGGTACCCCGGTCCGGAGATTCCCGGCGTGGAACGAGTCGGCGAGTGGTTGGACCGCAATCGTCCCGCGCACTGGCAGCCGGGCATCCTGCACGGCGACTGCCACCTGGCCAACATCATGTTCTCCTATGACGGTCCCGAGGTCGCGGCACTGGTGGACTGGGAGATGTCGACCATCGGCGACCCCTTGCTCGACCTCGGGTGGCAACTGGCCACCCGGCCGGAACCGGGGACCAGCGGCGCCCGACTCTTCGGTGCGCTGGGGCAGCTCGGCGGCTTGCCGAGCGCGGCGGAGATGGTCGAGCACTACGGCCGATTCTCCGAACGCGACCTGAGTGCCGTGTCCTGGTACACGGTGTTGGCGTGCTTCAAGCTGGGGATCGTCCTGGAGGGCACGCATGCGCGCGCGTTCGCGGGCAAGGCGCCCAAGCAGGTGGGCGATTTCCTGCATGCGATCACGGTGGAGCTGTTCGAGCAGGCGCATCGACTCATGGAGTGACCGCGGCCCATGCCGGGCGAGGCGCTGCGGCGATCTCGCCCGGCGTCAGCGGTGTTTATTGGAACGTGTTCGTGGCATCTGATCACCTTCGACGATGAATTTCGCACCCCGCACTAGAACAGGTTTCACTTTTCTCGTACTGTGGAGCCAGTCACATACAAGCACGCGCATGCGAGAGGGTCGACAGGAATGAAGACAAAAGGCGCGATCCTGTGGGGGATCGACGAACCCTGGTCGGTCGAAGAGATCGAGGTCGGCGATCCGGTTGCCGGTGAGGTGCAGATCCGGCTGGAAACCGCGGGGATGTGCCACTCCGACCATCACATCGTCACCGGTGCGACCCCGATGCCGTCCTATCCCGTGATGGGCGGCCACGAAGGCGCTGGCGTCATCACCAAGCTCGGGCCGAACACGCCCGCCGACCTCGAGGTCGGTGATCACGTCATCCTGTCGTTCATCCCCGCCTGCGGTCGCTGTCCGGCGTGCGTCGCGGGAAATATGGCGCTGTGCGACCTCGGCTCGGGCCTGCTGCTCGGTCAGGCGATCAGCGACGGCACCTACCGTATTCAGGCACGCGGCGAGAACGTCATCCCGATGTGCCTATTGGGCACCTTCTCGCCCTATATGACCGTGCACCACACCTCCGTGGTGAAGATCGATCCGAGCATCCCGTTCGAGGTGGCCTGCCTCGTCGGCTGCGGTGTGCCGACCGGATTCGGTTCCTCCACCCATGTCGCCCAGGTCGCGCCGGGCGACACCGTCGTGATTGTCGGTATCGGCGGGGTCGGCATGAGCGCCCTGCAGGGCGCCGTGCTGTCGGGAGCGTCGAAAGTCGTTGCGATCGATCCGAATCCGTGGAAGCGCGAGCAGGCGCAGAAGTTCGGCGCCACGCACGCCTACGAGAGCATGGCCGCCGCGATCATGCCGTTGATGGACGCCACCGAGGGGCGGATGGCCAACAGCGTCATCCTCACGATGGGGGAGATGCACGGCGAATACATCGAAGAGGGGCTGATTCTCACCGCCAAGGCGGGCACCCTCGTGGTCACCTCGATGGGCCGGATGGACGAAGGCGACGCCAAGCTCAACAGCTTCCTGCTGTGCATGCTGCAGAAGACGGTGAAGGGCGTGATCTTCGGCGGCGGCAATGCCCGCCAGGACGCGCCTCGGCTGTTGTCGCTGTACAAGGCGGGTCAGCTGAATCTGGACGACATGGTGACCCGTACGTATTCGCTGGAAGACATCAATCAGGGCTACCAGGACATGCTCGAAGGCAAGAATATTCGCGGCATCATCCGCTACACCGAGGCCGACTGGTAGATCGGTCGAAGCGGCAAGGCTCGTTCGTCGGTCGTCGTGGTTCGGATTCGGTTCCGCCGCGCGCGGCCGCGAACGCCCCCTTGGCGCACAACGGCGGTCGGGATCGTCAGCGGCGCTTGGCCAACTCGGTGGCGATCCTGGCGATCAGGTCGTAGGGAACCGGTTGGCCGAGCGGGAACTTCAATGTCCCACGGCTCACCCGGTAGGGCTCGATGGCCTGGATGAACGTCGAATCCCCTTCCGGAATCGGATAGAGACTCACCTGCTGATTCCATCCCGCGAAATGCACGACATTGCGTCGATGTAGTCGAAGGGTCGGAATGCCGTAACTGATCGACTCGGTGGCCTCGGGTAGCGCGCTGAGCAGGGTCCGCCGGACCTCGTCCAGTGCCGCGCGCAAATCCTCC
The DNA here is from genome assembly GCF_039543305.1 of Nocardia callitridis. Taxonomy (NCBI): domain Bacteria; kingdom Bacillati; phylum Actinomycetota; class Actinomycetes; order Mycobacteriales; family Nocardiaceae; genus Nocardia; species Nocardia callitridis. Next base: position 134,940 of record NZ_BAABJM010000003.1, read on the forward strand.
GGGAACGCGGTGACATATTCATCGACCGTTGTCGGCTGTGCCATGGGGGCTCCTTGATGGTGCGAGCATTAACCGATTGTTCGCTGAATGGGTTTGGCGAGCTGAGTGTACGCACCAAAACCCCAGGAAATATGCTTATTGCCGCTGGTCATAGGTAACCGATGCGATTGGTTTGCTACTGAATCCGCCTGTGCGGGGCGCGGAATCGATATTCCTCGACGCGCCGAGTGGTTGGTCGCCTTACGGCGTGTCTATGTGAAACAACGGTTTTCACGGCGAGGCGGTTCGTGGCAATGCTCGCCGCATGCCGTCGGTACCGCCGAGTTCTCGGGCGGCTTCCGGTCTTTGGGTGGTTCCGTCCCTGGGCCGGGTGGATCGGGGGTGGTCTTCTCGACGTCGTGCGCGCGAGGCATCTACCGTGGGCTTCGGGTGCCCCGGTGTCGGGGTGTCGGGTTGATGATTCGTGCTCGCAGCTCGGCAAAACCCGGCCCATGGCGGTGATCTCGCCGAACGGTCCCGCAATGCGCTCGCGCCGAACAGGACATTCCGGCCGCGGTGGCTCGAGTGCGGTTGGGTGCGAGTCGGTACGGGGTGGGCTCGTGTGGTGTCGGATCTCCTGGACGGGCGGCGGTCTCGGGTCTCCCGCTGGGCCAACCACTCGGTGGTGCGAGATCGCGTCCGCTGTGCGGTGTCGCGGCGGCTCGATCGATCGCGCTGTGCGTCAGCCGATGAGGCAACTCAGCCGGTGCAGCGCAGTAGTGCCTCGCGCAGATTGCGGCTGCGGACATCGTCGAGGACGGCCAGGCCGAGTCGGTTCATGACGTAACCGAAGCCCAGACCCGTTGCGGGGTCGGCGAAGCCGAACGATCCGCCGAGTCCGGTGGTGCCGTAGGCGCGCTTGTCGGAGCCGAAGCGGAACGAGCCGCGTGACTTGCGGAAACCGAGGTGATAGCGGCTCTTGGTGTGCAACACCAGGTCGTCGGCGGGGACGTCGTCGGCCGTATCGGCCGCGGCGAGGCGATCGAGTAGCCCGTCACCGAGCGGAAGTTCGCCGGTGCGTCCCGCCGCGGCACCGTAAACCCTGGCCAGTGCTCGTGCGTTGCCGACGCCGTTGGAGGCTGGCAACTCCACCCCGAGGAATTCGCGTCGGGTCGCGCGCGCAGGGGATCCCGTGCGCGGGTTGGTCAGTGCGGCATGGGCGAGGCCACGTTTGGCGAAGATCTCCGCGCCGATGCGCACCGGCACATCACGCTCGTAGCGCAAGATATCCGCGCCCTGGGTCGCCGCCATGGTCGCGATGCGATCCAGGCTCTGCGAAGACGGCAGGCCGATGAAGAAATCCGCGCCGAGCGGTCGCGCGATGTCCTCGGCGAAAATCGTTCCGAGCGTGCGGTGGTGCGGATCGACCCTGCGCAACAGCTCGCCCTGATACAGGCCGAGAGTGATCGCGTGATAGCCGTGTCTGGTCCCCGGTTTCCACGCGGGCCGCTGCTCGGCGAGGATCGGCGCCAACCCGTCGAGGTCGGCGACCTGCTCGAGCCGCACTGTTCGGCTCAGTCCGGACAATCCCGCCTGGTGATCGATCAACTGCCGGACGGTGATCCGTTCCTTGCCGTGGGCGGCGAACTCGGGCCAGTACTTCGCGACCGGCTGCTCGTAGTCCAGTAACCCCTGCTCCACCGCCGAGGCGAGCGTGAACGCGGACATGCCCTTGGTGGAGGAGAACACCGGAACGATCGTGTCGCGTTCCCATGGCAGCGTGCGGTGTCGGTCCCGGTGTCCTGCCCACAGGTCGACCACCGGTTGGTCGCCCGCGAAAACCGCTACGGCCGCACCGATTTCGCCGTGTCGGGCGAAGTTGCGGCGGAAAGCGTCGGCGACGGGTCCGTATCCGGACGCCACGTCGCCGTGGATCGTTGGCAGTTCACTCATGGTGCACCGATCGTAACGACCGCCATCGTGGTCGGCGTACTTGCGAACGGTGTACGCGGTTGTCTAGGATGGGCTTAACAGCGAACAACGTTTGCAATTAGGAGCGGGCTATGTGGACCGACACCCGATACGCCGACAACCGCGGCGTCCAACTCGCCTACGACCAACTCGAGGACAACGGTTCCGGCACCCCCCTGTTGCTGGTGATGGGACTCGCGACAGCGCGCACCTGGTGGCCCGACGGACTGTGTCGAGCCTTCGCGGACGCGGGGTTCTCCGTTGCCCGCTACGACCAGCGTGACGCTGGGCAATCGACGCGCATGCCGCCCACCGCGCGCAGCAATCCTCTCGCCGCGTTGTTCGGAAAGCCCCCGGAGCAGGTCGCGTACACCAGCGAGGACATGACCGACGACGCGATCGCCGTCATGGGCGAACTCGGGTGGAAACGCGCCTACATCTTCGGTCACTCGATGGGCGGGCTCGTAGCGCAACGTATCGCCCTGCGCTACCCCGACCGAGTTCTCGGCGTGGTGTCGTCCGCCGCGCTGCCCAGCGATGTCACCGGGATCTCTGTCGCGCGCTACCTGCGGGTCGGTCTGCTGGCAAAGTTGGCGCGCACCAAGTTTCCCGAAGGGCGCGAAGGTGACATCGAAGCCGGAATGGCCGTCGCGCGCGGGGTCGCCTCGCCAGGCTATCCGTTCGACGAACAGCGCACCCGTGCGTGGATCAGCGCCGACGCCGACATCGGCCCGCGCGACAATCAGGCACAGAGCCGACAGATCGGCGCCACCTGGCACGGACCCGCGCTGCGTGAACTCCGCGCACCCACCCTGGTCCTGCACGGCGAACAGGACCAGCTGCTCCGCCCGTCCGCCGCGGCCCGCACCGCCCGTACTGTCGACGGAGCCCGGCTGCGGGTGTTTCCCGGTGTCGGCCACGACATTCCTGAGGCGCTGTGGCGGACGTATGCCGAGGAGGTGCGCGCACTCGCGGCTGACGGCGTCACGCACCGACATGTCTGACCGTGCAGTGGGGCTGGTGGGTGCCGCCGAACGCGTTCTGTGATCGCGGTCGTCCAGCCTTGGATGTGGTGAAGACCAGCGAGATCGAAGGGTAGCTGTCGAAGGCCGCGTCGGTGCGTTCCTCGATTGCCCGCGAATCGGTGTCGAAATATCAAGCGGCATAAGGTATTTGCATGATTCCGCCCACCCTCTTGGTTGTCCGACCGCTCCGATGCCGCCTGTGTGACGGGTCGGCTTCGGCTGTGGCGAGTGTGGTCGGACAACGCGTGTGCCGACTCGAGCGCAAATGCCTACCGATTGGTTGGCCTGGGTCGCTCGGGTTTGCGCACCCCAGAGGGGGACCCACCCGCGCGGTGTGGGTCTCGTAGGCTCGGAACGTGCGCGCACTCGAGCAGATCAAGCAATGGCCCGTCGGTCACGCGGCGGCCGCGGTGCTCACCGCCAACGGGGCGGCATCCACTGCGGGCGACGTCGACCGGGTGTTCCCGCTGGCCTCGGTCACCAAGCCGCTGGTGGCCTACGCGGTGCTGGTTGCTGTCGAGGAAGGCGCGATCGAACTCGACCAACCCGCGGGCCCGTCCGGCGCGACCGTGCGGCACCTGCTCGCGCACGCCTCCGGAATCGCCTTCGACACCACCGTCGTTCAGGCCGAGCCCGGCGCCCGGCGCATCTACTCGAGCGCGGGGTTCGAGACACTCGCCGAATTCGTCGCCCAGCAAACCGGGATCGCCTTCCCGGAGTATCTGCGCGAAGCGGTGTTCGAGCCGCTCGGCATGACCGCCTCGGTGCTCGCCGGCCCCGCCGGTCACGGCGCTCGCTCCACCGTCGCCGACCTGACCCGTTTCGCCGGGGAACTCCTCGCCCCCCAATTACTCTCGGCGCCGACACACGCCGAAGCGATATCGGTGCAGTTTCCCGGTCTCAACGGCGTACTTCCCGGTTACGGATCGCAGCGCCCCAACGATTGGGGTCTCGGCTTCGAGATTCGCGACGGCAAGTCGCCGCATTGGACCGGCGCGTCGAATTCGCCGCGCACATATGGCCATTTCGGACAATCCGGCACCTTCCTGTGGGTCGATCCGAATGTTCGACTCGCGTGTATCGCGCTCAGCGACGAGAATTTCGGGGACTGGGCCCGCGCCGCCTGGCCAACTTTCAGCGATTCCGTCCTCGCCGAGGCGGCGCGCGGACACAACACGATCGGGAAGTAACACGTGTAACTCCGGGCACTCCAGTACACTCGGGCAACGCCAGCCGACGGACCGTTGGGGAAGACGTTCCTCGTCGAGCTGGAGGTGTTGATAGTGCGCGCATCGAGTCAGTTTGCGGATGCGACGGCGGGCGTGGTGTTCATCCACTCCTCGCCAGCCGCGCTGTGCCCGCACGTCGAATGGGCACTCGCATCCGCTCTCGGCTCACCGGCGAAGTTGCGCTGGACCGCGCAACCCGCCGACGGTCAACTGCGCGCCACCAGTGACTGGATCGGCCCGGTAGGCACCGGCGCCCGCCTCGCCCAATCCTTGCGCTCCTGGCCGGTCCTGCGCTTCGAAGTCACCGAAGACCCCAGCGAAGGCGTCGACGGCGAGCGATACAGCTTCGTCCCCAGCCTCGGCCTCTGGCACGGCGCCACCAGCGCCAACGGCGACGTCTCGATCGGCGAAATGCGGCTACGCGCCATGCTCCAAACCGCCCGAGACCGCACCACCCACACCGCCACCTACGACCTCGCCGCCGAAATAGACCGCGCCCTCGGCACCGCCTGGGACCAAGACCTCGAAATCTACCGCTACGGAACAGATTCCGGCGCCGAGGTGACGTGGTTGCGCAGGGACGTTGGTTGACTCGAGGAACCCGAACTCAGCCGCCTCGCCGCGTGCAACTACGCGAAAATGTATGCGGCACCGACGTTACGGCCGTGGCGGTTTACCGCCGTGGCGGTGGTTCGACTCGGGGATGTTGGTGATGGTGCTGTAGAGCTCGGTGAGGTCGAGGGTGTCGGGTGGGGTGGGTTTGGGGGTGGTGGCGCGGTCGACCTGGGAGTGCAGTGCTTCCATTTTTTCGTCGAGTTGGGTGGCGACCTCGGCGGCTTGGGCGAGATCGCTGCGCAGGTTCGGGGGAACCTCGCCTCGGTACTTGTAGTGGATCTTGTGTTCGAGGCTGGCCCAGAAATCCATCGCGATGGTGCGGATCTGGATCTCGACCGGCATGCGTTCGGTGCGGTCGGAGCGGAAGACGGGGATCGACACGATCAGGTGCAGGCTCTGGTAGCCGTTCGGTTTGCGATGGGTGATGTAGTCGCGCTTCTCCAGGACGGTGATGTCTTCCTGACCGGCCAGCATGTCGCTGATCTTCTCGATATCGCTGATGAAGCTGCACACCACCCGCACACCGGCGATGTCGAGCACGTTCTCCCGAATGGAGGCCAGATTCATCGGATAGTTCTTGCGGCGCACCTTCTCCAGCACGCTCTCGGGTGACTTGAGTCGCGAACCCACGTGTTCGATGGGGTTGTACTCGTGGGTGTTGTTGAAGTCCTCGCGCAGAATGGTGATCTTGGTGGTGATCTCGTCGATCGCGAACTTGTAGCCGAGCATGAAGTCGACGAACTGTCCACGCAGCGCCCTGAGATCCTCGACCCGAACCCGCCCCGCGCCGTCGAATGCCGCGCCGTCGGTATCGGGAGCCAGTTGCCAAGGGTTCACCACCCCCATTGTGCCCGCCCCCACCCCGCCGCCCCCCACGCGCCGCCCCGGATTTTGTGGTGATCACCAGGACTTCAAGTGGGGGTTGGTCGGGTTCTGGGGGTGTGTTGTCCTGGTGATCACCGGGTGAGTGTGGGGTGAGTTACTGGTTTTCCGGTGCGTTGATTCGGTTGGCGAAGCCGATGCCTACTGCGATGGCGGCGGGGACGCCGGTGAGGACGAGGCCCGCTGCGGCGCCGAGGGGGATGCCGAGTGCGGCGCCGCCGAGGCAGCCCGCGAGACCGGTCGCGCCGCCGATGTCGAGGACGGGGATGCCGATGACCGCGCCGCCGATACCGCCGATGACGCAGCCGCCGACGCCGCCGACCAGGGTGCCGACCAGGGTGCCGATCGCGGTGATGACGCCGAACTGGGTGGACGCGGCGGAGACGGCGTCATCGAAGGCGTCCTGCTGAACGACATCGTGGCGCAAGCCGATCGGTTGTGCGGTGGCCGGGTCGGTGCTGGGGGTGAGTACCGCGCGCGTGCCGTCGATGGTGGCGTTGATCGGGTATTCGAGGTCGTTGAGGGTATAGCTGAGCGGGAATCCCGCGACGACGGCGCCGTGGTCGTCGCGGATCTGGAATTGGTTGTCGGCGGTGCCGAGGGAACCCGCGTCGGTCTCGACGACTACCCCGTCTCCCTCGATGCCGGTCTTCCAGTGGATTCCCGGCATTACTTGGTTCAAGCCTTGCTGGACTCCGTCGACGAACGACGGGACGGGCCCGGCGGGCGTTGCGGGCTCGGCGTGCACGGTGCCGGTGGCGATGCCGAGCGCGGAAATGACGAGAGCGGAGGTTGCGGCAACCTTACTGAACTTCATGAATCCAGACTTTCTTTCCTGACGAACAACCCTCTGCGGGCCGCAGGCCTCGAACGAGAACCCATGGTCAAGTGTCCAGCTGTATGTTGCTGAGAGGTAACTTAAGATCACCTGAGGGTGTCATAACAGGTATGGCGTCGGTCACCGTGCTTGAAAGTGCAACAGGCGAAGCGGGTTTCGGCCCCTCTGCGGTGTCGAGTCGTCCCGGTGGTGTGTATCACGGCGATCGGTGCTGCTGGGTGGGTTGCGAGGGTAGGTCTATTTGCCCGATTTCGACCGTCGGCTTTTCGAAAGTCCGTGCCCGGTCGATCACCCTGAACTACTATCCTTTGTAGTAGATCGCCGAGTGGGAGGTGGTAGTGATGGTCGACACGGGCCCACCTGGGCGCGAACCCGCGTCGGCGAGGCGGTCGCACCCGTCGTGGTTCACGACAGCGGTGAACTCTGTTTCGCAGTTTCTCAATACGCACGGGATCTACCTCGGACGACGTTCCACGAAGCTGCACGTCGCCGGATACCGGTGGTCCAAGGGTCGGTTCGGCGCCCACCTCATGGGGTGGCCGTCGGCGCGCATCCTGCTCCTGGACCATGTCGGGGCCAAGAGCGGGACTCCTCGGACGTCGCCGCTGATGTACCACGACGCGGGTGCGTATCTTGCTGTGGTTGCTTCGAAGGGCGGGCAGCCGACTCATCCGGCGTGGTTCCACAACCTGAAGGCGCACCCGGACACCACCATCCAGATCGGCGCGCAGGTGCGCCGGGTGCGTGCACGGGTCTCGACGGATGCGGAACGAGACGCCTTGTGGCGCAAGTGCGTCGAGTTCTATCCCGGTTACGAGTTCTTCCAACGCAACGCGGGGAATCGCAGGATTCCGATTGTGATTCTCGATCCGCGCGAGTAGTCGCGCTGCGCGATTCTGTGGAGTTCGAACCCTGAATCGGCGAGTGGTACCGCAGAACTCGCCACGCGCGACAACCCCAGCCTGAGCTATGTCACCTGGGGACCGTCGCGATTGGTGCGCTCCGGCTGCGCGGGAGAAGTCGGCCTCGGCATGAAGCTCACCGCTGCGGTCCTCGGCGCGGTGCTCGGTCAACGGCCCGACGACGCCATACGCCCCGTCATCGATCTCATCGACAACCCCACACCCGGACGAGCCGCATACCGCGGAGGCAAGCCGGTCCCGTTCGTCGTCGGTCCGCACGACGAACAGGACGCCGAAAACCTCGACCATCTCGCGAAAGGCACGTGATTTCTTTGTCGCGGTGTGCTTGACGCCAGCCACGGTCGAAGCATTCTGGCCTGTCCCGTGCCGCGCGCTCGCCGCTGCCACGGTGGTGGCACAGTGAACCGGAACGTGCCGGAGCGAGGAGGAACAGCCATGAGCGGACGTACTCCCAGCCAGTGGGAGGAGATCACCGCCGCCGACCCCGCGCATTCGACGTGGTACGTCGAGCGGTTCCGCACGCTGGCGGCCGAGGGCGCGGATATCGTCGGGGAGGCGCGCCTGATCGACGCGATGCTCGGACGCGGCAGCCGAGTGCTGGACGCGGGGTGCGGTCCAGGACGTGTGGGCGGGTATTTGCACCGCGCCGGTCATGTGGTGGTCGGCGTCGACGTCGACCCGGTATTGATCGACGCGGCCGAGCAGGATTACCCCGGACCGAATTGGGTCGTCGGTGATCTCGCGGAACTGGATTTGCCGAGCCGTGGAATCGCCGCCGACTTCGATGCCATCGTGTGCGGAGGAAACGTGATGACGTTCCTGGCGCCGTCCACGCGAGAAGCTGTGTTGGCCGGGTTCGCCCGCCACCTCGCCCCCTCCGGCCGGGCGGTCGTGGGTTTCGGCGCCGACCGTGGTTACGAGTTCCCGCAATTCCGCTCGGACGCCGAAAACGCCGGACTCACAGTGGATTCCCAGTTCTCCACCTGGGATCTGCGCCCGTTCGTCGACGACTCCGACTTTCTGGTGACGGTGTTCTCGCGCGTCCATTGATGCCGCTGTGTCAGTCGTGTTTCGCCTCATAGCGCAGCAGGACCGTGCCGCCCGGGAAGGTGCGGTTCTCCAACAGTCGCAACGGTATCCATGACGGCAGTGACGGGAAGAAGGGGGTGCCGCCGCCCACGGCGGTGGGCGTGACCATGATCCGGTACTCGTCCACCAGGCCGGCCCGCACGATCGGCGCGGCCAGCGTCGCGCCCGCCACCTCCAGCCTGCCGTCGGTTTCGGCTTTCAGTCGCGTCACTACCTCGACCGGGTCGCCACGTTCCAGGTGGGAGTTCCAGTCGACCGACTCCAACGTGTGTGAGAACACGACCTTGGGCATGTCACGCCAGATGCGGGCGAAGTCGACGGTCAGAGGGGTGGCGTCCGGAGTCTTGTCAGCTGTCGGCCAGTACGCGGACATCAGTTCGTAGAGGCGCCGCCCATAGAACGACAGGGCGGTCGCCCGCTCGAAATCGTTCCAGTACTGGAGGAGCTCTTCGCTCGGATCGGACCAGTCGATGTTGCCTTGCGCATCGGCGATGTACCCGTCCACCGAAACGTTGAAGCCATAGATCAGTTTGCCCATAAAGGTTGGACGGGACCGGAGGGCAAAACTTATCGCGACGTCACACGAGAGACCGTCGAATCCTTGGAGAAAGGACGAGCGTCCAGGCGGCGTCCTTCGCAGTCGACGAATCGACCGGTCGTTCTATGGGGCACCGTCGCCAACCCCTGCGGCTGACAAGGAGCGACATAAGTTGAGCGATCAGCGCGGCTGGGACGAATTCGTTGTGGCGCTGTGCGATTTGGCAGTGAAGTACGACGCCGACACCTTCCTCCATGATTCCCTTGTGCTTCTTACGGCACGTGCGATACCGCCGGGCGACAAGTCCGGAAGAATCGCGGTCACCCGGTTCGACGATGAAGCCGCCAGGATAGAAACCGGATTTTGCTTCGACATCGTCACCGACTACGTCGCCGAGGACGCCAGCCAGCCGGTGCCAGCCCTGAGACTTGTCGAGGCGATCTGTAGAGGCGACGCCGAGGAGCATTGTCTGCTAGACGCCGACGGGCATTGGGTCGGTGTTCTTCTGAACGCGTGGGGAGAAGGTGGTAGCTGGATGTCAGGTGACCATGCCCGGCTGGAGAAGCGGGCGACGCGACGACTCCCGAGTTGGGTACGAAGCCTTGGATCTGCGAAATAGTCTCTGACTTCGATTTCAAGATGGTGGGCGCAGAGGGGTTCGAACCCCCGACCGCTGGTGTGTAAAACCAGAGCTCTACCGCTGAGCTATACGCCCTTGATCGTTGCCGACGGGTTATGAATCTAGCGCGGCGAGCGCTTTCTCCCAAGCCGCCTGGTCACGGGCTTCGCCGGGGCCGTTCATTTCGGAGAAACGGATGGCGCCTTCGCGGTCTACGACGAAGGTGCCTCGGTTGGCGAAGCCGGTTTTCTCGTTGAAGACGCCGTAGGCCTGTGCGGTGGCACCGTGGGGCCAGAAGTCCGACAGCAGGGGGAAGACGTAGCCCTGTTCGGCCGCCCAGATCTTGTGGGTGGGGGGAGGGCCGACCGAGATCGCGAGGATTTCGGCGTTGTCGTTCTGGAATTTCGGCAACTCGTCTCGGACCTTGCACAGTTCGCCCTGGCAGATGCCGGTGAACGCCAAGGGGTAGAACACCAGCAGGACGTTTTTCTTGCCCCGGTAGTCCGACAGGCTCACTTCCTGATTGTTCTGGTCCTTGAGCGTGAACTCCGGTGCGATGGTGCCAACTTCGAGGGGCATCGCGAATCCTCCATCGGATCGTGGCATCGCCGGGCGGTCCGTGGACCGCCCGGCGATGACATAGGCGAAAGGTGGGTCAGCGCTGCTTGGTTGGCGCCTTCGGTTGCACGAGACGGCTACCCGCCCAGGTCCCCAGGTTGATCGCCGAGGTCTGAGTGAGACCGGCGGTCGGTGCGGATTCTGCGATTTCGCTCGGCTCCACATGGCCAGGTTGCCCGGTCTTGGGGGTGAGGACCCAGACGAAACCGTCATCGGCCAGGGAACCGATCGCGTCCATCAGGGCGTCGACCAGATCTCCGTCCTCGTCGCGCCACCACAGCAGCACGACGTCGATGACCTCGTCGGAATCCTCGTCGACGATCTCGCCGCCGATGGCTTGTTCGACATCGGCTCGCAAATCGTCGTGGACGTCTTCGTCCCAGCCCAGTTCCTGGACAACCATCCCGTGTGCGATGCCAAGCTTCTCTGCGTAATTCTGCGCGTCCGCCGCGGCGACCACGGTGGTGTCCTCCTCAACTCCCGACAGCAGTTAGATAGTTGCAAGGGAACATGGTTATCGCTCCGAGTGCAAGCTGATCCGCTGAATCAACCTCTGAATGTCGCCGATAAATGTCGTGTCATGGCATGGTGTCAGCGACCCGAACAGGTATCCCGCACGGCCTTGCGTGCGTCGTTGACCTGCTTACTTGCGTCGTTGAGCGGCCCGACGGCCGCAGTGTAGGTCATCGCTCGGGTTTGTTCGGCGAGACCACGAGCCGCATTGACGTAATCGGTGAGCTTCCCGGCCAGATCCGGCTCCAGTGAGTCCCCTGCGGTGTTCACTCCCGTCTCGACGGTGTTGGCCGCGTTGTCCAATGTGCTGGCCGCCTCGTCGCGCTTGGCGGTGTAGTCGGCGGAGTTTCCGTCGTGTGCTTTGACGAACTCGTTGTACTTCGAGACGCCCAATCCGCTGGTGTTAGGGAAGGGGTCGCAGTTGTCGGAGATCGCCTTGGCCTTCTGTGCGGCGCGCATGGAGGTGGTCGCCGCCGCGGAGGAGGACGCGGCCTCGGTCTTATATGCCGAAAGCTCCGCGACATTCGGATTGGCAACGCCCTGAACGTGATTCGCGCAGCCCGCGATCGTGATCCCGGTCGCGATCGCCGCACCCGCGCACAACAGTCCGAGCCCGCGTGGGCCAAGCACCTTCATCGTCCTCCCCGCTCCTGTCGGCAGCTCGACTCACCCTTGCCTGTCGAACGGTACTGGATTTCCAACTGACATGATGACCTGGGACGCGCCATCGGGAAGGATGGTGGTGTGCCCGGATAGATCCAGAACCGGCGGTCCGCCAACCATGCGTGCCCGCCCGGGGTTTCGACGCTGACAAGCTTGTCCCACCCCCTGTACGAGGAGCAGATTTGACCGACCTGATCCACTCTTCCGCAGCAGCGCAACCCGCTGCGCCGAATCCCGCACCCGCAGGGGAGGGTGATCCCGAGCGATCGCAACCCCCACAGCAGCGAGTACGGGTCATCCGCGAAGGGGTGGCGTCCTATCTACCGGACATCGATCCGGAGGAAACCAGCGAATGGCTCGAGTCATTCGATGACATGCTCGACCGAGAAGGCCCAGGTCGAGCGCGCTACCTCATGCTTCGTCTGCTGGAACGGGCGGGTGAACGCCGCGTCTCCATTCCGGCCTTGACCTCCACCGATTATGTCAACACCATTCCCACCGAGAACGAGCCGTGGTTCCCCGGCGACGAAGAGGTGGAGCGGCGCTTCCGTGCCTGGATCCGCTGGAACGCGGCGATCATGGTGCATCGCGCGCAGCGACCGGGAATCGGTGTCGGCGGCCACATCTCGACCTACGCGTCCTCGGCGGCACTCTACGAGGTCGGGTTCAACCACTTCTTCCGCGGCAAGGATCACTCCGGCGGCGGGGATTCGATCTTCATCCAGGGCCACGCCTCGCCGGGCATCTACGCCCGCGCGTTCCTCGAAGGCCGGATGAGCACCGACCGGATGGACGGTTTCCGGCAGGAATACAGTCACGGCGGCCTCGGCCACGGTCTGCCGTCCTACCCGCACCCTCGGTTGCTCAGCGACTTCTGGGAGTTCCCGACGGTGTCGATGGGTCTCGGCCCGATGAACGCCATCTATCAGGCGCGGTTCAACCACTACCTGCACGACCGCGGCATCAAGGACACCTCCGATCAGCATGTGTGGGCCTTCCTCGGTGACGGCGAGATGGACGAGCCGGAATCGCGGGGTCTGGCGCACGTGGCTGCGCTGGAGGGCCTGGACAACCTGACCTTCGTGGTGAACTGCAACTTGCAGCGGCTCGACGGGCCGGTGCGCGGCAACGGCAAGATCATCCAGGAACTGGAGTCGTTCTTCCGCGGCGCCGGATGGAATGTCATCAAGGTGATCTGGGGCAGGGAGTGGGACGCGCTGCTCGGCGCCGACCGCGACGGCGCCCTGGTGAACCTGATGAACACCACCGCCGACGGCGACTACCAGACCTACAAGGCCAACGACGGCGCCTACGTGCGCGATCACTTCTTCGGTCGTGATCCGCGCACCAAAGCACTGGTGAACGACCTTTCCGATCAGGAGATCTGGAACCTCAAGCGGGGCGGGCACGACTATCGCAAGGTGCACGCCGCCTACGCGGCCGCGATGGCGCACAAGGGTCAGCCGACGGTGATCCTGGCCAAGACGATCAAGGGCTACACCCTCGGCAAGCACTTCGAGGGCCGCAATGCCACTCACCAGATGAAGAAGCTCACGCTGCAGGATCTGAAGGATTTCCGTGACCTGCAACGGATTCCGATCAGCGATGCGGAGCTGGAGAAAGACCCGTACCTGCCGCCGTATTACCACCCCGGCATGGACGCGCGGGAGATCCAGTACATGTTGGATCGGCGCAAGGCGCTCGGCGGGTTCCTGCCCGAACGACGCACCGCGGCGAAGCCGTTGCAGCTGCCCGGTGACGAGGCGTACCGCTCGGTGCGCAAGGGTTCGGGTAAGCAGAATGTCGCCACGACGATGGCGCTGGTGCGGTTGATGAAGGAACTGTTGCGCGACAAGGAGATCGGCAAGCGGATCGTGCCGATCATCCCGGACGAGGCACGCACCTTCGGGATGGACTCGTGGTTCCCTTCGCTGAAGATCTACAACCGCAACGGGCAGTTGTACACCTCGGTCGACGCGGAACTGATGCTCGCCTACAAGGAGAGCACCGTCGGGCAGATTCTGCACGAGGGCATCAACGAGGCCGGATCGACGGCGTCGTTCACCGCGGCGGGCACCGCCTACGCCACCCACGGCGAACCGATGATCCCGCTCTACATCTTCTATTCGATGTTCGGCTTCCAACGCACCGGCGACGGATTGTGGGCCGCCGCAGACCAGTTGGCGCGCGGCTTCGTGCTCGGAGCCACGGCGGGACGCACCACGCTCACCGGTGAGGGTCTGCAGCACAACGACGGTCACTCGCTGCTGTTGGCGACGACCAATCCCGCGGTGGTGACCTACGATCCGGCGTTCGCGTTCGAGATCGCGCACATCGTGCGCGACGGTTTGCGCAGGATGTACGGCGGCGGATCGGTGCAGGCCGGTCCCGGCGAGTTGCCCGGTGCTGTTCCGCACGATCCCGCCCCCGGCGGTTTCGGCGGCGAGGACGTCTTCTACTACATCACCCTCTACAACGAGCCCTATCAGCAACCGGCGGAGCCGGAGAACCTCGATATCGCGGGTCTGCTCAAGGGGCTCTACCTGTTCAAGGCAGGCGCCGAGGGCGCGGTGCGCGCGCAGATCCTGGTCTCCGGTGTCACGGTGCCCGACGGGTTGCGTGCGCAGGAACTGCTCGTGCGGGAGTGGGGTGTGCAGGCCGATGTGTGGTCGGTGACCTCGTGGGGTGAGCTCCGCAAGGAGGCGCTCGGCAAGGAGGTCGCCGCACTGCGTCGTCCCGGTACCGAGGAAGCCGTTCCATATCTCACCGAGGCGTTGTCGCGGGTGCAGGGGCCCTACGTCGCGGCGACCGACTGGTTGCGTGCGGTCCCGGACCAGGTACGCAAGTGGGTGCCCGGCGAGTTCATCACCCTCGGCACGGACGGTTTCGGGTTCTCCGACACCAGGGCGGCGGCGCGGCGCGTGTTCAACGTCGACGCGGAATCGATCGTCATCGCGGTGCTTTCCGGTCTGGTCCGCGCGGGCAAGCTCGACAAGGCGACGCTGACCGCCGCCGCGGCGAAATACCGCATTGATGAGGTGGACGCCGCGCCGAAGGACACTGCGGGTGTCGACGGCGACGGCGAGTAGCGGACGATTGGATGGTGGACCGTAAACCGCCGCGGCCGAGACGGATCTCCGAAGGCTCTTCCGAGCACGAGGTGTATCTGCCTACGGGCGCGCTCTCCCCGAACCGACAAACCCGCGACCCGCTCCCGGACACCCTGCTCAAACGGGTGAAGCAGTTCTCGGGGCGCCTCTCCACGGAGGCGGTCGGGTCGATGCAGGATCGGTTGCCGTTCTTCGCCGATCTGGATGCCGCGCAACGTGCCGGCGTGCAGATGCTGGTGCAGACCGCGGTGGTGAACTTCCTGGAATGGTTGCAGGACCCCGACAGCGACATCAGGTTCAGTCTCGATGCCTTCCAGGCGATTCCACATGATCTGGCGCGGCGTCTGACGCTGCGCCAGACCGTGGACATGGTCCGGGTGGCCATGGAGTTCTTCGAGCAGTGGCTGCCCGCGCTCGCGCGTAACGATCGGCAGCTGGTGGCGCTCACCGAGGCGGTGCTGCGCTACGGGCGTGAGCTCGGGTTCGCGGCCGCCTCCGTGTACGCCAGCGCGGCGGAATCGCGCGGTGCGTGGGACACCAGGCTCGAAGCGCTGGTGGTGGACGCCGTCGTGCGCGGCGATACCGGACCGGACATGTTGTCGCGGGCCGCGACCCTCAACTGGGACGCGAACGCGCCCGCGACGGTGCTGGTGGGTACGCCGCCGGGCGAGCAGGGGGTGTCGTCGGTCGGCGCGGTGCACGCGATCGCCGCGCGGCACAATCGCGCGGCGCTGGCGGTCGTGCAGGGCACCAGGCTGGTGATGGTTGTGAGCGGTCGGATCGACGAGAGCCCGCAGGTGCCACCGTTCGTCGCCGATCTGCTCGCGGAGGTGTTCTCCGACGGTCCTGTGGTGATCGGCCCGACCACCCGCAGGCTCGGTGCCGCGCACGCCAGCGCGGTGGAGGCGCTGGCGGGAATGGAGGCCGTGGTGGGTTGGCGTGGTGCGCCACGCCCGGTGCACGCGACCGAGTTGTTGCCCGAGCGTGCCCTGTTGGGTGACCGAGGTGCGGTCGAGGCGTTGAACGAGTACCTTGTGCTTCCATTGGTCGCCGCGGGTTCGTCGCTGGCGGACACGCTCGATGCCTACCTGGAATGCGGTGGCGCGGTCGAGACGTGTGCGCGTCAGCTGTACGTCCATCCAAATACGGTGCGATATCGGCTCAAGCGTATCGCCGAGATCACGGGTCGCGATCCGATGAATCCGAGGGACGCGTACGTGTTACAGGTTGCCGGCACAGTGGGACGACTGACACGAACTCGTAACGAATCGTCAACTTCTGTCCCAGATGCCGCACACGTCCCCTCGGCGCACGGCGGTCTGTAACGGAATTCGCGGGCGGTTCGATTCGATCGACCCACGTGGCCTTTTGTGGGACCCCCACAAAAGGCGTCCGCAACCTTCATCCGCGTCGACATCACCCGCAGACCGCTTCACAGTGTTTTCTTAGAGACGTGATCGCGTTGCTTGCCCCAGGACAGGGCTCCCAGAAACCAGGCATGCTCGCGCCTTGGCTCGATCTTCCCGGCGCGGCTGAACGTCTCTCGTTGTGGTCCAAGGCATCAGGCTTGGACCTGGCTCGTCTCGGTACCACCGCGACGGCCGACGAGATCACCGATACGGCGGTGACTCAACCCTTGGTGGTCGCCGCGGCGCTACTGGCGGCCGCGGAGATCAACGACGAGGCCATCGATTCGGATATCGTCGTCGCGGGACATTCGGTGGGCGAACTCGCCGCCGCCGCGGTCGCGGGCGTCATTTCCGCCGACGAGGCGGTTATGCTCGCCGCTATCCGCGGTGCCGAGATGGCGAAGGCGTGCGCGCTGGAACCGACCGGGATGTCCGCGGTGCTCGGCGGCGACGAAGCCGCTGTGCTCGAACGGCTCGCCGAGCTCGATCTCATTCCCGCCAATCGCAATGCGGTGGGTCAGATCGTGGCGGCGGGTCGGCTGGAATCCTTGGCGGCGCTGGCGGACAACCCGCCGGAGAAGGCAAGGGTGCGAGCTCTTCCCGTGGCCGGTGCGTTCCACACGGCCTTCATGGCGCCCGCGCAGGACGCTGTGACCGAAGCCATAGCACAAATCGTTCCGAGCGAACCGACGCGGACTCTACTGTCCAACTTCGACGGTAAGCCGGTGGCTTCAGGAGCGGACGCGGTGGCCAAGCTCGCCGCACAGGTCACCAGGCCGGTGCGATGGGACTTGTGCACCGAGACCATGCGTGCGGCAGAGGTTTCGATGGTGGCGGAGTTGCCACCAGCGGGAACCCTTGTCGGCATCGCTAAACGGGAACTGAAGGGCACCCCGACCGTCGCCCTCAAGACCCCCGAAGACCTCCCCGCGTTGGCCGGGCACGCCATGTCCGGCTAGTTTCCTCATTCGACCGCGCAAGGTTGCGGGGTCGTCGCGGAGTCGGCGGTAACTATCGCCGCACTCGAACCGAAAAATAGTTAAGCCCAGCGAAGAAACAAGAAGGGAGCCACGAAGTGGCCGCTCTGACCCAGGAAGAAATCGTCGAGGAACTCGGCAAGATCATCGAGGAAGTGACGGGCATCGAGCCGTCCGAGGTGACCGTCGAGAAGTCCTTCGTCGATGACCTGGACATCGACTCACTGTCCATGGTGGAGATCGCGGTGCAGACCGAGGACAAGTACGGCGTCAAGATCCCGGACGAGGACCTCGCGAGCCTGAAGACCGTCGGTGACGCGGTCGGCTACATCCAGAAGCTGGAGGCGGAGAACGCCGACGCGGCCGAGGCGCTGAAGGCCAAGATCCAGAACGACGGCGAGTAGGGCATACGCTGTGACCACTCCTTCCACATTGAACGGGAACTTCCCCAATGTCGTCGTCACTAGCCTGGCGGCGACCACGTCGATCGCGGGTGACGTCGATGCGACGTGGAAGGGACTCCTCAACGGCGAGAGCGGTATCGACGTTCTCGAGGATTCCTTCGTCGAGGAATACGACCTTCCTGTCCGCATCGGCGGACACCTGAAGGTCAGGCCGGAGACCCTGTTGAGCCGGGTCGAATGCCGACGGATGGCTTACGTCGAGCAGCTGGCGACCGTGCTCGGTCGCGAGGTGTGGCGTAATGCCGGAAGCCCGGAAGTCGACCTGGAACGACTGGGTGTGGCCATCGGTACCGGTGTTGGTGGCGGCGACGCCCTCATCGACTCGGTGGACAAGCTGAAAAACGGTGGGTATCGCAAGATCTCGCCGCTGGCTGTGCAGATGGTCATGCCGAACGGCCCTTCGGCCGTTGTCGGTCTCGAATTGAAGGCCAAGGCGGGAGTGGTCACTCCGGTCTCGGCATGCTCGTCGGGTTCGGAGGCGATCGCCAACGCATGGCGAATGATCGTCATGGGCGATGCCGACATGGTCGTCACCGGTGGCGTCGAGGGTTGTATCGACGCGGTGCCGATCGCGGCGTTCACGATGATGCGCGCGATGAGCACTCGCAACGACGATCCGAAGGCGGCGTCGCGGCCGTTCGACAAAGACCGCGACGGATTCGTCTTCGGTGAAGCGGGTGCCCTGATGGTCATCGAGACCGAAGAGCACGCCAAGGCTCGTGGTGCCACCATTCACGCCCGGTTGCTCGGCGCGGGTATCACCTCCGACGGCTACCATCTGGTCGCCCCGGATCCCACGGGTGACGGTGCCGCCAGGGCCATCAGTCGGGCACTGCAGACCTCTGGTCTGAGCAAGCAGGACATCACGCACGTCAACGCGCACGCGACCGCGACGCCGATCGGTGATACCGCCGAGGCGAACGCGATCAACAAGGCCGTTGGCAACCATGCGTCGGTGTACGCGCCGAAATCCGCGTTGGGTCATTCGATCGGTGCCGTGGGTGCGTTGGAGTCGGTGCTCACCGTCCTCAGCATCCGCGACGGGATCGTTCCGCCCACGCTGAACCTGGACAACCGCGATCCGGAGATCGATCTGGACGTGGTGCACGGCGAGGCTCGCCGTCAGGAGATCGAGTACGCCGTCAACAACTCGTTCGGTTTCGGTGGGCACAACGTCGCGCTTGCCTTCGGTCGCGCATAGTCGTCGATCGACTGCATCAACGATCCTCCGATGCGGGGTCGGCCAACTGCATTGGTCGGCTCCGCATCTGTGGTTTTCAGGTTTCGACGTACTTTCCGCACCGGCGCGGTTCGACAGAGAAAGCCGCGGTCCGCGGCGACACTCATTGAGGTGAGGAGAGAACGCGATGACCACGGCACCCGCGTTACAGCAGCAGACTTCGACCGATCCGCGTGATCCACTCGGGCGGTTGCAACAATTCTTCGATCCAGGGACGGTCGTCGGGCTGCATCCCCGTGACAAATCCGGGGTCCTTGCCGCGATCGGCGAGGTGGACGGGGTTCGTACCGTCGCCTATTGCTCCGACGCCACCATCATGGGCGGCGCCATGGGTGTGGAGGGCTGCAAGCACATCGTCACCGCGATCGACACCGCCATCGATTCCGGGATTCCGGTTGTCGGGCTGTGGCATTCGGGTGGCGCGCGACTGGCCGAGGGTGTCGAGGCGCTGCACGCGGTGGGCTTGGTCTTCGAAGCCATGGTTCGCGCGTCCGGGCTGGTCCCGCAGATCTCGGTGGTCGTCGGTTTCGCCGCGGGCGGTGCCGCCTACGGCCCCGCGCTCACCGACATCGTGATCATGGCGCCGGACGCGCGGGTCTTCGTGACCGGCCCCGACGTGGTGCGCAGTGTGACCGGCGAGCAGGTGGACATGGCCACCCTCGGCGGACCCGAGACGCACGGCAAGAAGTCGGGTGTCACCCATATCGTCGCCAGCGACGAGGCCGACGCCATGCATCGCGGGCGCAGGTTGGTGTCGATGTTCGCCGAGCAGGGCGAGTTCGATCTGACCGCGGCCGCGCACGGTGATGTCGATCTGAAGGCGATGCTGCCGGAGTCGCCGAGGCGCGCCTACGACGTGAAGCCGGTTGTGCACGAATTGCTCGACAATGTCGACGGGGAGAGCTCCTTCGAGGAGTTGCAGGGCGGTTACGCCCGCAGCATCGTCACCGGGCTCGGTCGCCTCGGTGGCCGTACCGTTGGTGTGCTCGCCAATAATCCGATTCGGCTGGGCGGCTGTCTGAACTCCGAAAGCGCCGAGAAGGCAGCACGTTTCGTGCGGCTGTGCGATGCGTTCGGGATCCCGTTGATCGTGGTCACCGACGTGCCCGGCTATCTGCCCGGCGTCGGCCAGGAGTGGGAAGGCGTGGTGCGGCGCGGCGCGAAATTGCTGCACGCGTTCGCCGAGGCGCGGGTTCCTCGGGTCACGCTGGTGACCCGCAAGATCTATGGTGGCGCCTACATCGCGATGAACGCTCGTGCACTGGGCGCGACGGCGGTGTACGCGTGGCCGGGGTCGGAGGTCGCGGTGATGGGCGCCAAGGCGGCCGTCGGCATCTTGCACAAGAAGGCCTTGGCCGCGGCGCCGGACGAAGAGCGCGAAGCGCTGCACGAACGGCTGACCGTCGAGCACGAGGCGATCGCGGGCGGTGTCGAACGCGCTGTCGCGATCGGCGTGGTGGACGAGGTGATCGATCCCGCCAAGACCAAGAGCATCATCGCCGCCGCGTTGGCCTCGGCACCCGCGCGCAAGAGTCATCACAAGAACATTCCTCTGTGACCCGCGTGGGTTGAGGTGACCGGGGCGCGCTGAGTTCGGCTTGCTCGTTCTCCGGATAACTGCGGCGGGGACGGGCAGAATCCGCAGGATGGCATCCGAGGCGCCGCTGGCGCGGGAGCGCAAGCGCCACGGTCGGCACTACACGCCGCCCGCGCTGGCGCGCTTCCTGGCCGAACGGCTGCTCGAGCATGTGCCGCCACCGATGTCGGGGGTGTTGCGGGTGCTCGATCCGGCCTGTGGGGATGGGGAATTGTTGTTCGCGTTGGCGGCGCGGGCGGCGCTGCGCTGGCCGAAGCGAGCCGGTGCGCCTGCGGTGCGACTGGAACTGGTGGGCTACGACCTCGATCCCGAGGCGCTCGCGGTGGCGGCGCAACGCTCCGATGCGGCGGGTGTCGAGGTCCAGTGGCGGGTCGGCGACTTTCTCGCGGCGGCCGCCGATCTCACGGACGGCTCGTTCGACGTCGTGATCACCAATCCGCCGTACGTGCGTACGCAGCAATTGGGCACGGCGACGGCGCGGGTGTTGAGCAAGCGGTTCGGGTTGCGCGGGCGCATCGACCTGACCCATCCCTTCGTGGCGACCTTGCCTCGACTCCTGGTGACCGGTGGTGCGTTGGGATTGTTGTGCGCGAATCGGTTTCTCACCACCAAGGCCGGGGCGAACGTGCGAAGGATGCTGCACACGGAATTGTCGCCGGTGGAGCTCTACGACCTCGGTGACACCCGGCTGTTCGACGCGGCGGTGCTGCCCGCCGTCACGATCGCGACGCGGGGTGGTGGTGCGGCCGTGTGCCGTTACGTCGCCGCGTATGCGATCGCGGACGGCGCGGCGGGCGCGGCGGGCGAGGGCACTGTCGCGGATCGCGCGGTCGCCGAGGGCACGGACTTGTTCGAAGCGTTGCGCGCCGCGCGTGGGTCGACCGTGGCGCACGGCGGCCGGGTTTTCGCGGTCGAGGTGGGCACGTTGGCGACCGACGACGGTGAGGACGGCACGGGGCACCACGACACGGGTGCGGACGAGCCGGTGTCGCGTGATCGAGTGTGGCGGCTCTCGCGTGACGGGGTGGATTCCTGGTTGGCGCAGATCGGTGCCGCGACGTGGCGGAATTTCGGTGCGGTCGCGCGGATCAGGGTCGGGATCAAGACGACTGCGGATCGGGTGTTCATCTCCGACCGCTGGGACGCGGTCGACCCGAGCCCGGAACCGGAGTTGCTGTGGGACCTGATCACCCATCATGATCTCGGACCGTGGCGGATCGAGCATGCGCGCCATACCCGGGTGCTGTATCCCTACGACCCCACCGAATCGCGCCGCACCACCGTGGACCTCGCCGAATTCCCGTGCACGGCACAGTATTTGGACAAACACTCGACAACCTTGCGGGCCAGGCACTACCTCACCGCGAGCGGGCGGGAATGGTTCGAGATCTGGGTGCCGCAGCGACCCGATCTGTGGCGGGAGCCGAAGATCGTGTTCCCCGATATCAGCGAGCGGCCGCGCTTCGCGTTGGACCGATCGGGTGCGGTGGTCAACGGTGACTGCTACTGGATCTCGTTGCCCGACTTGGCCGCCGCGCCGGATCAGGCCGACGAGCTGGCGTATCTGCTGATGGCCGTGGCGAATTCGACGCTCGGGCTGCGCTACTACGACGCCGTGTGCGGCAATCGGTTGTACTCGGGCCGTCGACGGTGGATCACCCAGTACGTGTCGCGACTGCCGTTGCCCGATCCCGCGGCGCGGGCTTCGGCCGGAGTGATCGCACTGGCGCGCGAATTGGTGGCGGGGCGGTTGCCGGACGCGGCGGCGACGGCGGAACTGGACGAGCGGGTCGCCGCGGCGTTCGGGATCCGCTCAGGCGGTCCGCGCGGAGCCCTCGGGATGGCGGAAGCCGACCATGGGTAACAGGGTGCGGCGTGCGAAGTCACGGGCAGCGGCCTGGTCGCCCACCGGGATGAGGCCGTCGGGGGTCAATGCCAGCGACAATGCGAGCCGCGCCATGATCTCGGCGACCAGTTCGGCATCGAAGTCCACGCTCGCCTCGGTACCGTGCAACTCGCGCAGGCGCTCGGCCAGGTAGCCGCGTCCGACGGCGAGGATGGGCCCGGCGTCGGTGGTCAGGCGCGGCAGGATCAGATCCGGCTCGGTGCGCAGCAACCGCCGCAGTAACGCGTTGTTCGCGATCGCCTCGATGAAGGCGACGAAGATCTCCACCAGCCGGTCATCGGGTGACTGCGCCGCGCGGACCTGGTCGTCGATCTTCGCGACGAACGATTGCGCCTCGCGCACGCTCACGGCCTCGACCAGGTCGTTCTTCGATTCGAATCGGCGGTACAGGGTGGCGGGGCTGATGCCTGCCCGGCGCGCGATCTCGCCCATGCTGGTGCGCTTGATACCGAAGTCGAGAAACGCCGACAGGGCGCTCTCCAGTAGTTTCTCACCGTCGGCGACCGGCTTGTCCAGGATGCGTTGCAGCATGGGTGGGACGGAGGGCATCGGGGTCTCCAGAGTGTTTCGACTGTTCGCAGAACTCCCGGCGCCGTCGCCGTCGGCGCGGGGAGTGAGGACGGTGTGTGGGTCGGTGGGTACGGGTGGGGTGATTATTTCATCGCACGGACTCTCGGTTCACCGCGGTGGCGGTCGAGACCGATGTTCCTCCTCATTCTGTCTGGGTCGCGCGGTCTGGTTCGACCGGCGTCCCGCGTGCGGTTTCGGCGAAGGTGGTCCGGTCTATACTTCGCGAGGCCACGCGCCGCGGCGTGGTGCGAATGACGGCGGGGGACGAGAACGGACGATGGTCTAGTGGCAACCGATCGCAGGTGCGGGCAATGACGAAATGGGTTCTGGTCGAATGCCTGTCCGGAACGTTCGGGCGGGTGATCGCGGTGGGGACCGCGCCCAAATCGTTCGTACCGCTACGTAATATTCTGCGTAATCCGAGGTCGTTGGCTGATGCGGAGTTCGCGATTACCGAGGCGATCACCACGTGTGCGCCGGTCGCACGGATCTCGGGGGACGGTCGGCGTTCCATTGTGGCCGAGCCGCTGTTGATCACGCCGCAGCGCGCGCACGCCGTGCGGTTGTGGGTGGGTCCGGTGGACGAACCGGTCGCCGAACGCGACCCGATGGGCGCCTGGTATCTCAACCTGAGTACCAATCGGTCGGTGCGCAGCGTGGAGCTGCTCGACCTTTACGGCGTGGCGCCGGAGGATCGGGCGGCCGAGATGGCGATCGCGGGATCGTTCTCCAGGCTGGTCACCAATCGGGACGAGAGCGACGCGTTGGCGAAGCTGGTGAATTCGGCGCCCGGCACCGAACATCAGGGGGTGTGGGCGATCCGCCGTGACGACAATGCGCTGCGCGCAGGGCATTTCGCCTGTCGGATCAGCGCGGAGGTGACCGCGTCCGGGCGTAAGGAAAGGCTGTTTCGGGGGATCACCCACGATATCGGTGCCGCGACCTCGGTCCCGGCGGCACCACCCCCGACGATCCTGGAATATCAGCTGCTGGAGGCGTCGGCCGCGCCGGGTGAATACCGGGGGATCGTCAATCTGCGGTCGCTGCGATTGATCCGTTGGATCGGGGAACCGATGCCGGATGTCGCCTGGGCGGAGTTGCCGGGGGAACCGCGCCCCGAGGTGCACCCCGACGATGTCGCGACGATGCGCACGATGGGCACCGAGTTGGCGCACAAGCGCACCGAAGGGACGCTGCGGGTGCGGCGCCTCGACGGCGGCTGGCAACCGGTCCACCTGCGAGTCGCGTTGATGGCGCTGGATCAGAGCACGACGGCGGCGCTTTTTGTCGCCACCAAACTGGCGTGAGGCGTCGTGCTCCACGCGCGACTACTGTCGGGGAAGATCCAGCTCAGCCATTTCCCGCTCGATCGCATTGGCGGCGAAATCGACCCCGCTGGAACGTAGTTCGTGAACTCGGCGCTGTAGCGCCTCGACTCCGCCCGGCTGTGCCGCGATGTCGGCCACACTGATCCGTCGTGTCGAACGGTGCGCGTTCGATGGTGCGTACGCAACCATTCTGATACCTCCTGCTAGCACGCTGACGCGTCCGCTGCCCCTTGCGGACCAACCACTGCGCTACAAGCCGCACGACGACCGTGTCGGCAGGAGACCCCGGGCTGCGAGGCGCGCCGAGGAAAATGTTATCAGCGATTCTCGCTGACCGTTCGATCAGTGTGCCCGGTGTCACAGCTGCTGTGCGTCCCGATGGCTGGCCGCATTGTGAAGGTACACAACCCCATTCAGTCGAATATTGTCCCTTTCCGCAGCGCTCAGGTCGCGGCGTACCTTGCCGGGCACACCCGCGACCAAGGAGCCGGGCGGGATCTGGGCGCCCTCCGGAATGAGGGCGTTCGCGGCGATCAGGCTGCCTTCGCCGATCACCGCGCCGTTGAGCACCGTGGCGCCCATGCCGACGAGGACGTCGTCGCCGATGGTGCAGCCGTGCAGGATCGCGTTGTGGCCCACCGAAACTCCTGTGCCCACGGTCAGCGCGAAGCCGGGGTCGGCGTGCAGCACACAGCCGTCCTGGATATTGCTGCGCGCACCGACGCTGATCGCCTCCAGATCCGCACGGAGTACGGCGCTGTACCAGACGCTCACCTCCTCGGCCAGGCTGACCCGGCCGATAACCGTGGCATTCGGCGCGATCCAGGCGCTGTCGTCGATCTCCGGGGTGAACTCACCGATCTTGATTCGCATGACTGAGAAGGTAGCGCCGCGCGCCGGTCCTGGCGGTACGGGGTCGAGCAGGCCACCATGGCGTTATGAGAATCGGCGTTCCTCGCGAAATCAAGGAGCAGGAGTTCCGGGTCGCGCTCACCCCGGCAGGTGCGGGCGAGCTGACCGGCCGTGGGCACGAGGTGCTCGTGGAGACGGGCGCCGGGGTCGGGTCGGGGTTCGCCGACGCCGACTACATCGCGGTGGGTGCGCGCCAGGTCGGCGACGTCGAGCAGCTCTGGGCCGACGCCGAATTGGTTTTGAAGGTCAAGGAGCCGATCGAGGTCGAATACGCGCGCATGCGCCGAGGGCAGGTGCTGTTCACCTACCTGCATCTCGCGGCCTCGCGCGCCTGCACCGATGCGGTGATCGAGTCGGGTGTCACCGCCGTCGCCTACGAGATGGTGCGCGCGCCGAACGGGACGTTGCCGCTGCTCGCGCCGATGAGCGAGATCGCGGGCAAGCTCGGCGCCCAGGTGGGCGCCTACCACCTGATGTCGCCGCTCGGTGGTGCGGGCAAGCTGCTCGGCGGTGTCTCCGGGGTGCGGCCCGCCGACGTGGTGGTGCTCGGTGGTGGCGTGGCGGGCACCGATGCGGCGACCGTCGCCGTCGGGATGGGCGCGCGTGTGCTTGTGCTGGATACCGATCTGCGGCGGCTGCGGGAACTGGACGCGCGTTTCGGGTCGCGAGTCACCACCGTCGCGTCGAACGCCGCCGAGATCCGGCGCGCCGTCCTGGAGGCCGACCTGGTGATCGGCTCGGTGCTGGTGCCCGGTGCCAAGGCGCCGAAGTTGGTGTCGCAGGACATGGTGACGCAGATGCGCCCCGGCTCCGTCCTCGTCGACATCGCCATCGACCAGGGTGGCTGCTTCGCGTCCTCGCATCCCACCACACACGCGAATCCCACCTTCCGCGTGGCGAATTCGCTGTTCTACTGTGTCGCGAACATGCCGGGCGCGGTGCCACACACCTCCACTGTCGCGCTGACCAATGCCACCCTGCCGTACGTGCGGACCATCGCCGACCTCGGGTGGACGGCGGCCTGCGTGGCGCACCCGGAACTGGCGCACGGGTTGGCCGCCGAGGACGGGCGGTTGGTGTCGACGGAAGTGGCTCTCGCGCATGGGATCACACCGTTCGGGAGGACCTGAGCCGCGCTGTCGCGGGGATTCGCGTGTCGCGGTGAAGTCGACCCGAGACCGGTTGGTGTCGAGCACCGCTGATGTGACCCTGGCGCCGGAACATTGCTTGCTTCGTCGAAGACGAGCGAGAACGGTTGCGTGACATCGGGTTCGAGTATGGCTTCGATGTTGTCTTCGACCACCGCGCGCGGGCGTCGAACAGGCGCTCGCCGTGCGGGCTGCACCTGTGACTCCGGCACCTCGGCCGGCGGGCAGGGCGAAGCTTTCTCGCCCAGCTGCGCAGAGAGATGAACCGGGGTGCCGTCGTCTCGGCGGCCGCCGCGTTCGTCGAGACGACGATTGGGAAGAAAGTATCGGCCAGCAGGGCACAACCAATCCGCATCGGGAGTCGCCAGTCTGCGTGCGCAGGCGTTCGGTTGCGCCGCGAACGGCCCGTGTCACGGGTGGGCGCCGTCCATGAACCAGTCCGGCGGTCCATCGACGGGTATGCCGCGGAGTTTCTCCGGGTTGCGGACCACGTGGATCGCGACGATGCGGTTCTCGTCGACGGTGAACGCGAACACGCCGACGTGGGTGCCGTCGAAGACGACCAGGCCGGGTCGGCCGTTCACCATGACCGCGCGCCCCCACCCACCGCGCGCCGAGGGCGCGTGATACCAGCCGAGCAGCAGCTTCGCGACGATCTCCGCGCCGAGCACCGGCCGCCGGACCGCGGATACCTTGCCGCCACCGTCGGCGGTCAGGTTGACCGTCGCGTCGAGCACGCCGAGTAACGCGTTCAGATCACCGGAGCGCCACGCCAGCGCGAACGCCGACACCACCTTCGCCTGCTCGTCGAGTGAGGCGGGAAATCGCGGGGTGCCGTCTTCGACGCGTTTGCGGGCGCGGGAGGCGAGTTGGCGCACTGCGGCCGGCGATCGGCCCACCACCTCGGCGACCTGCGGTCCGGTCATGCCGAACACCTCCTGCAGGACGAACGCGGTGCGCTCGGCGGGCGAGAGCGATTCGAGCACCACCAGCAGCGCGGTGGTGACGCGCTCGTCCTGGCTGATCCGATCGGCGGGGTCTTCCCAGCTGGTCACCTCCGGTTCGGGTAGCCATTCGCCGACATACTGTTCGCGCCGCGCGCGTGCGGAACCGAGATGGTCCAGCGCCAGCCTGCCGGTGACCGTCGACAGCCAGGCCCGCAGATTGTCGATCTCGCCGGCCTTACCCGCCTGGTGCTGCCGGTGCAGGCGCAACCATGCCTCCTGCACGACGTCGTCGGCGTCGGTGAGGCTGCCGAGCGTGCTGTAGGCGAGCCGACGCAGGTAGGGGCGGTGTTCTTCGAAGCGGCGCGCGAGTTCGGCGCCGTCGAGGAAGCGCGCGGGGTCGGTGCGGGCGCCCCGGGTGTTGTCCTGGTGCGGGGCCGCAGCGCGCCGATGCGCGCCGCGGTGCGAAATGTCGTGGTGCGCTGTCGCGTTCGGGACGCTCTCGGCGCCGTCCTGACCCGAACCGTCGGTGTGAAAGTCGGTGCTGCCGTTCGGAATTTCGGCGGACTCCGCGCGGCCGGTGCGCGTGTCGACGGGGTCGCGCCGACCGACCTTCTCGGCACCGCGCGGCGCGGCGTGGTCGACGGATCCGTCGGTGGGAGTTGGCTCGGACGTCACGTCGCTCGTGCCTTCCTCGATTCGATCCCCGAGGAGATCTTAATGAGTACGCGTTCGCAGAGCTGACGAGACTGCGAGGCGAAGTGTGACAGGGGCGGTTCGGTGCGCGTTCGCCGAAATGGTGGGTGACCGTCGCGTCGACACGAGGCGTCGACCGAGCCGACCGCGACGGGCCTGCCCTGGACCGTCGACTCCCGCCCCGACTTCCGGTCGGGAAATAGCAAGCCCGCCGGTCGCGCTGACGATGGGGCAGTGTTTGACCGTGCGTGCTGTCGGTGGCCGTCGCCGCTCCCTCGTGACCCGTCACCTACGAGGACCAACTGCGTGGTGTGGCACTGCTCGATGCCGGACGCCAGCCGGACCGACTCCGAACGAGCTTGGAAGAATGACATTGCGCCCTCCTGGGTGACCCGCCGCCGCGCCGCTGCTGCTGCTGGACCTCGTCCACGACCTACCCGAGCTATTGCTGATCGGCCGCGAACCCCACTATCTCGATTGGTTCCTGAAGATGAAGGCGATCTCCGTTCGGGGTTGCGCTCTGCCTTGTGGCGCGCTCCACCCTGGTGACCGTGGCGCTGCGATGCCCCCGCTCGGGCGGCGGCGGGGAGAAGCGACCGATACGAGGCGCTCCGCAAATCTGCGGAGCTGTCGGTGTCGTCTTCCGGGTCGGTCGTGGGTTAGGTCGTGCGTCGCGCCCGATACGCTCACCGGATGCGTAAGGGGACGGTGATCGCGGGCGGTGTGCTGCTCGGGTTCGCGATGGACCGGGTGTTCGGTGATCCGCGGCGGTGGCATCCGGTGGCCGGATTCGGGCGTGCGGCAATGGCATTGGAGTCGGTGACGTACGCCGACCGGCGTAGCGCCGGTGTGTTGCACGAGGCGATCGCGGTGGGTGCGGTGCTCGGCCTCGGATACGCGTCGCGACG
This sequence comes from Nocardia callitridis, assembly GCF_039543305.1. Classification (NCBI taxonomy): domain Bacteria; kingdom Bacillati; phylum Actinomycetota; class Actinomycetes; order Mycobacteriales; family Nocardiaceae; genus Nocardia; species Nocardia callitridis. Next base: position 163,651 of record NZ_BAABJM010000003.1, read on the forward strand.
TGGGGGCCTGCCCGTCACCGCGCTCGCCACCTGGACGGTGCTCGGCGGCCGGAGCTTGACCCGCACCGGAACCGCGATGGCCGACCACCTCGAAGCAGGTGATCTTGCCGCCGCGCGCGCCTTGCTGCCCTCGCTGTGTGGGCGCGACCCCGAATCGCTCGACGCCGACGGTCTCGCTCGCGCCGCGATCGAGTCGCTCGCGGAGAACACCTCGGACGCGACGGTCGGACCGCTGGTGTGGGGTGCGCTGGCCGGAGTTCCCGGACTGCTCGGATATCGCGCGATCAACACCCTCGACGCGATGATCGGCTACCGCAACGATCGCTACCTGCGTTTCGGGTGGGCGGCCGCGCGAGTGGACGATGTCGCCAATCTGATTCCGGCCCGGCTCACCGGGCTGCTCACCGTGGCGGTCGCCGGGTCGGTCGGCGGACGACCTCGGGACGCGCTGCGGGCATGGCGACGGGATGCGAGCAAGCATCCGAGCCCGAACGCCGGAGTGGCGGAAGCAGCGATGGCGGGTGCGCTCGGCGTGCGATTGGGCGGACGGACGGAATATCGCCACGGCACCGAGCTGCGCCCAACCCTGGGCACCGGCCCCACACCCGGCGTCCCCGACCTCCGACGCGCGGTACGAGTATCGAAAGCCGTCCAGTACGGCGCCCTCCTAGCAACCGCGATAGCCCGGAGCGCTGTGATCACCAGGACGTGCCGGTGCGCACAGTTGGTTGTAGCCGCACCTGTGTCCTGGTGATCATGATGTGAGTGGGCTCGTGCTGGAGGTCAGCGGCCGTAGCGGTCGGCCAGGCGGTCCTGGGGGGTTGGGGTTACGGGGGCGGGTGGGGGGGATTGTTTGGTGGTCGCGTCGGCGGGCGCTGAGTGGGGGGTGGGGGATGGGTCAGAAGTTTGGGAGGTTGTTTTGGCCTCGGCTTTTTCCTTACGACGTTCGCGGATCTCGGCGTAGGCGAAATAGCCGAGGCCCAGTGGCGCCATGAGGCCGAAGGCCAGCCACTGGAGGCCGTAGGACAGGTAGGGGCCCGCGTCGAGTTGGGGGAGTGGGGTGGGGGTGAATACGCCGGGCTGGTCCTCGTCGAGTTGCAGGTAGCCGCCGCGCTCGCCGGTCGGGATCGGGGTGATCGGCAGATTCGTGACCGTGGATTCCTGGGTGGTATCGATCGAATACACCTGACGGAAACCGTCTTGCACCGAAGGATCCTTGCCGGGGATGGTCCCCTCGGACATCCGGATCCGCGCCTCGATGTGCTGGGTGCCCGCTGGCGGGTCGGGGATCGGTGGCGGGCGCGAACCCTCGACCGCCGAGACCAGGCCGCGGTCGATGAGCACCACGCGGCCGTCTTCGAGCCGGAACGCGACGAGTACGGCGTAACCGGGGGCGCCGTCGAGGTGGCGCAGCCGCACCAGCACCGTGGAATCCGGCAGATAGGTGCCGGAAGCGGTGACCCGGCGCCACTCGGCGTGCGTGTCATCGGTGTCGTCGAACACACTGCGCAACGCCACCGGGTCCGCGCGCACCGACTCGGTGATCAGCTCGTTGCGACGGGAGGTGTCGGTGTTCTTGCCCAGCTGCCACGGTGCGAGCACGGTGAAGCACAGGTAGGCGAACCCGGCGACCACCACCGCGAGGATCAGCCAGCTGGGACGCAGCAGGAACGACAGTCTGCGCATCAGCGGGATCCGTCGGGAACCCGTGGTGCGGCGAGGGCGGCGCGCGCCCAGTCCAGCAGGCCGGGGATCGCGGCTTCGATCTGATCGCGGACGGTTTCGAAGCCGTCGTCCTCGCCGTAGTACGGGTCGGCGACGTCGGGTCCGTCCGCGTCGGGGTCGAAGCTGCGCAGCAGGCGCAGTTGTCGCGCGGGGACCCCTCGGCGCAGCAGTTCACGCTCGTGCGACCCGTCGAGCACCACCAGCAGGTCGGCGTCGAGGTGTTCGGGGCCGAAGGTGGCGGCGGTGTGTTCGGTCGAATAGCCGTACCTGCGCAGTACCGATCGGGTGCGCGGGTCGGCGTCGGCGCCGATATGCCATGACCCGGTGCCCGCGCTGCTCACCCGCACGCGGTCCGCGAGACCGGCAGCGTAGAGATGCGCGGCGAAGATCTTCTCCGCCATCGGCGACCGACAGATGTTGCCGGTACATATGAACGACACATGCAGCTCACCCACGCCTGCCATTCTGGCCGGTCGCTCAGTAGGCGCGCCACGTAGGGTGGGTTCTCGTGTCCGAGCAGAGTGCCGACGGCGTCGAGCACGCGCGCCTGCGCCACCACGGTGACGTGGACGCGCGGCCGGGCATGCTCGATTTCGCCGTGAACGTCCGTGGCAGTGCGCCGCCGGAATGGTTGCGTGCGCGGCTGGCCGCCCGGCTCGGCGAACTCGGTCGGTATCCGAGCGCCGAGGACGAGCGCGTCGCGCGGGCCGCCGTCGCCGCGAGGCACGGGCGTCGCGCGGACGAGGTGTTGTTGCTGGCGGGCGCCGCGGAGGGGTTCGCGATGCTGCCGAGACTCGCCTCGCGTGCGGCCGCGGTGGTGCACCCGTCGTTCACCGAACCCGAGCTGGCATTGCGTGCGGCCGGTATCCCGGTGCGTCGAGTGGTGTTGTCGCCGCCCTATGTCCTCGATCCTGGTGCGGTCCCCGACGACGCCGACCTGGTGGTGGTCGGTAATCCGACCAATCCCACCTCGGTGCTGCACGCGGCGGAAACGATCCGGGCACTGTGCGCACCGGGCCGGATCGTGGTGGTCGACGAGGCGTTCGCCGACGCGGTACCGGGGGAGCCGCAGTCGCTGGCGCACACATCCGTCCCCGGGCTGCTCGTGCTGCGCAGCCTCACCAAGACCTGGGCGTTAGCCGGTTTGCGCTGCGGATACTTCCTGGGCGACCCGGCATTGCTGACGCGGTTGGCGCACGGCCGCCCGCATTGGCCGCTGGGCACGCTGCAACTGGAAGCGATCGCCGCTACCGCGCAACCGCACGCGGTGGCCGAGGCCGAACGGATCGCCCAGCGCGCTGTCGATGAGCGTGGCGTGATGATCGATCGGCTGCGGGCGCTCGGCGTCACGGTGCACACCCCCGCCGAGGGGCCGTTTCTGCTGCTGTCGGTCCCCGACGGTGCGTTGCTACGAAAGCATTTGGCCGACAAGGGGATCGCGGTGCGTCGCGCGGATACCTTTCCCGGTCTCGGACCGAATCATCTGCGAGTCGCGGTGCGTGCGGCGGCCGACGTGGATCGACTGATCGAGGCGATTGTCACGGCACCGGCTGGTGTCGCCAGAGCTGACGAGCGCCGATGATTGCGCATGGACGCGCCCATCCGTTCGAACTTTCGACGAATGCTGATCCGAGGAGAAGGGACACTGTTCGATGACGACGCTCGCCGATCTCATCGCCGTGCTCGACGCGGCCTACCCGCCGAAGCTGGCCGAATCGTGGGACTCGGTGGGGTTGGTGTGCGGTGACCGGACTGCCGAGGTCGAACGGGTGATGTTCGCCGTCGACGCGACCGCCGAGGTGGTCGACGCGGCACTGGACTGGCAGGCGCACGCGTTGGTCGTGCACCATCCTTTGTTGCTGCGCGGGGTGGACACCGTGGCGGCGGATACGCCGAAAGGCGCACTGCTGCATCGACTCATCCGTTCGGGTTGTGCGCTGTTCACCGCGCACACCAATGCCGATTCCGCCGACCCCGGCGTGAGCGATGCCCTCGCCGAGGCACTCGGGCTCACGGTGACGGGACCGCTGGATCCGAAACCGGAATCGGCCGTGGACAAGTGGACCATCCAGGTGCCGACCGAACACGCCGACGCGGTGCTCGCGGCACTGTTCGCGGCGGGTGCCGGTGGCGGCGGGAACTATCGCGAGGCCGCCTCGCGCACCGAGTCGGTCGGGCAATTCCGGCCGGTGGGCGCGGCGAATCCGGCACACGGGGTGGTCGGGGAGCTGGCTCGGGTGCGCGAAGAGCGCTTGGAGGTGGTTGCCCCGCCGAGCGCTCGCGCCGCCGTGCGCGCCGCACTGTTGGCCGCCCACCCGTACGAGGTTCCCGCGTATCACCTCACCGAGCGCGCCGAATTGCCTTCGACGCGCGGAATCGGTCGAGTGGGCACCCTGCCCGAACCGGAATCATTGCGCGCCTTCACCGCTCGGGTGGCTGCGGCCCTGCCGAGTACCACCTGGGGTGTACGAGCGGCGGGTGACCCGGAACGCCTGGTGCGCACCGTCGCGGTGTGCGGTGGCGCCGGTGATTCCTACTTGGCGTCCGCCACGCGCCTACAGGTCGACGCCTACGTCACCGCCGACCTGCGCCACCACCCGGCCGACGAACACCTGCGCAAGGGCGGCCCCGCACTGATCGACGCAGCCCACTGGGCCACCGAATTCCCTTGGTGCGCACAGGCTGAACACATAGTCCGCGACACCCTCCCCACCCTGCGAACAATGGTTTCGGAAGTACGAACCGACCCGTGGACCCTGGCCTGCGCCAGCGACTGACGACGGACCAAGATCAGCCACGACATCCGCACCGCATTTCCCCCCGCACGACCCCCTGGTTGCCTGTTGATCTTGCGAGACTCGCCGGGCTGCGATCTGCGGCGGTGCCAGCCGCCGGAGGAGTTCCTCGTCCCCCCGCGTGTCACCCCGGCGGCTACGTGGTGCTGAGCCCTTGCGTCTCGCTTCGCCGTTCACCGGGGGTCGGGTCGCAACCCGCGTGCATCACCAACCGCGTACCTGATGGCAGTCCTCGTCTCGGGTTTTCTCCGCGCGGCAGTTGCACTGTGAGGTGGGCGGTTTCGCGCGAATACGGCACCGGTTTGGGGGTACAACTAGGGCATGAGGTTCCTGGTGGACGGCGGCGTGGGGCAGATCGTTTTCGTTGTCCTGGTCGTTGTCGGGTTGGCGCTGCTCGTTTCGGGAATCGTGCAGGCGCGCAGGGCGAAGTGGGGGGCGTTCGCGGTGCGGGGCACCGGCGGCATCGTGGTCGCTTTGGTTGCCGTGGTGTTGTTGTGGATCGTCACCCTCGTACAGACCTTTCTCGGGTTGACGGGTGAGGTGAAAGCGGCGCATGTGGTGGCGCGGGCATTGGATGGGCAGCAGCATCAGATGGTGGTGGACCTGACCCTCTACGGTGATGCGGGGCACGATGAGCAACACCTGACCTACCAGGTCGAAGGGGACATGTGGATGTTGCAGGCGAACATCGTGGAACTCGAGCCCTGGGTGAACGCGCTGGGTTTCCACTCCGGCTACAAGATCAGCCGGCTGTTCGGCCAACGCCTCGACGGTGTCGCGACCAGCCAGCACCACATCTTCCTCAACGGCGGTGACCAGGACTTCTTCGCCGATATGCGGGACAACCGGTGGTGGACGGGCCCGTTCGTGCGTTCCGCGTACGGCAATGCGGTGGTCGCGGTGCCGGGCGAATACGACGTCTATATCTCCAGGGACGCGATCAAGACCCGTGCGGTCGGCGGTTAGCGCGGGCCGCTTCGGCGGGCGGGGTACGGTTGAACATCAACCCATCCCCAGCTTCCAGGAGTTTGTCCGCGTTGAATGTCGAACCCACGATCCAGGCCGAGCTGCTGAAGCTGGCCGCCGTCGACGCCGAGTTGACCCGGATCGCGCACCGTCGCACCGTGCTGCCCGAGCAGCAGGAGGTGGCCCGGCTGGAGGCCGAGCGCAACGCGCACAAGGACGCCGCCGTCGCCGTGCAGATCGTGCTCGATGATCTCGACCGCGATATTCGCAAGCTGGAGGGCGAGGTCGACGCCGTGCGCAAGCGCGAGGAGCGCGACAAGAGCATGCTCACCGCCGGATCGGTGAACGCCAAGCAGCTTTCGGAACTCCAGCACGAGCTGGGCAGCCTGGAGCGCAGGCGATCGGTGTTGGAGGACGAACTGCTCGAGGTGATGGAGCGGCGCGAAGCCTCCGAGGACGACTATCAGCACGCGGGCGCGCGGCTCAGCAAGACCGAGGAGGAACTGACCCTCGCGCAGGATCGCCGTGGTGAGGCGGTCGCGGATCTGGATGTGGCGCAACAACGTTGCGACAGCGACCGCACCGGACTGGTGCGCGAGTTCCCCGCCGACCTGCTGGCGATCTACGACCGGCAGGTGAGGCAGCACGGCGTCGGCGCGGCGTTGTTGCAGGCACGCAGGTGTGGAGCGTGCCGCATCGAACTCGACCGCGGGGAGATCGCGCGTATCGCCAAGACCGAGCCGAATGTGGTGGTGCGGTGCCCGGAGTGCAGCGCGATTCTGGTGCGCACGAAGGAATCCGGTTTGTGACCCGGGTCGTGTCGATGCCCGTGCCTACCGAATCTGTGAAGCGAGTGTAGTGATGAGCGAACGTGCCGTGATCGTCGAGGCCGACGGTGGTTCTCGGGGTAACCCCGGTCCTGCCGGGTACGGCGCGGTTGTTTTCGATGCCGATCACGGGCGGGTGCTCGCCGAGCGTCGCGAGTTCATCGGGATCGCCACCAATAATGTCGCCGAATATCGTGGTCTGCTCGCGGGATTGGCGGCAGCCGCGGAACTCGGTGCCGAATCCGTTGCGGTGCGCATGGATTCGAAGCTGGTGGTGGAACAGATGTCGGGGCGGTGGAAGGTCAAGCACGCGGCCATGATTCCGCTGGCTGATCAGGCGCGTCGCTTGGTCGCCGGGTTCGCCGAGGTGCGTTTCACCTGGATTCCGCGCGCGCAGAATTCGCACGCCGACCGGTTGGCGAACGAGGCGATGGACGACGGTGCCCTGGTCGACGAGGTGCACGCGGCCGAGCGCACGAGTACCGGTGTCGCCGAGCGTGTTACCACCGGCGAAAGTGGTGTTTCGGAGCGCGACCTGCCGAGTTGGGCTGACGAGGCGGAGCAGGCGAGGAAGTCCGCGCAGACGGTGTCGCCGAGTGAGCCAGCGCGTGCGGCACAGACCGGCCCCGGCTGGTCCGGCGCCACGGGAAGTCCGACGCGCCTGGTGCTCCTGCGGCACGGTCAAACGGAACTGTCGATACAGCGCCGCTATTCGGGTCGCGGCAACCCGCCGTTGACCGCGCTCGGTCGGGAGCAGGCCGCGCGCGCGGCGAAGCACTTCGCGGGTAAGGGCGGCATCGATGTCGTGGTGAGCTCACCGCTCGGGCGCGCACGGGAGACGGCCGAGGCCACCGCGAACGCGCTGGGCTTGCCGGTGCGGGTGATCGACGGGTTGATCGAAACCGATTTCGGCGAGTGGGAGGGGTTGACCTTCGCCGAAGCGGTGCAGCGTGATTCGCAGACGCACGCCGAATGGTTGGGTGACACGTCGGTGCGCGCACCGGGTGGGGAGAGTTTCGACGAAGTTCGTGAGCGGGTGGACGCGGTGCGCCGCGACCTGATCGCGCGCTATCCCGCGTCGACGGTGCTGGTGGTCAGTCACGTCACGCCGATCAAGTTGCTGTTACAGCTCGCGTTGGCGGTGGGTCCCTCGCTGCTCTACAAGCTGCACCTGGACCTCGCCTCGACCTCGATCGCCGAGTTCTACCCGGACGGGCCGACTTCGGTGCGTTTGGTGAACGACACGTCGTATCTGTGACTCGCGATGATCGGATAGTGGGGCGGTAGCTGGCACGCTGAGCGCACCGCGTGGGTGCCTGACCACGCGAACATCGGCGAGGCGACATTTCGGTAGTGGCCGGTGCGGACCAGAGCTCGAGTAGTCCGATGACAGCCGCGCACACGGACGTTTCTCGGCAGCACGCGCGGGTGGTCGTCGCGGCGAATGTCGCGTCGGTGGTGGGCATGGTGGTGCTGGCGTTCTCCGGGCTCATCCCGCTGACCGGGCTGGGTATCGCCTTTCTGCTGATCAGTGCCGCGTCGGTCGCGGTGTTCGCGACGTGGGAAGCGGCCGGTCTGCGGGTCGTCGAGTGAGCCTCGGTGTGCCGGGATCAGACGTTCGCGGCGGAACTACGCGCCGACGCGGGCGTCAGGCTCGCTTGGCCCAGGCCGAGGTGGTCGCGCAGGGTGTTGCCGGTGTATTCGGTGCGGAACAGGCCGCGCCGCTGCAATTCCGGGACCACGTAGTCGACGAAATCGTTGAAGGTGCCCGGTGCCTGTGCGGAGGAGAGGATGTAGCCGTCGGCTTCGCCGCCGTGGAACCCCTCCTCGATCTGGTCGGCGATCTGCTGCGGGGTGCCGACGAACTGCGGAAGCAACACACCCTGGGCGTAGAGCTTGCCGATGTCGCGCAGGGTGAGGTTGTCCTTGACGCTGAGCCTGCGCGCCACCTCGAACAGGCCCTGGGTGCCAGGTACCTGGACGTCCTCGATGGGGGCATCGAGGTCGTACTGGGAGAAGTCGTGGTCGGTGTGCACGGACAGGGTGATCAGGCCGGAAATGGGATCGGCGAGTTTGTTGTGGAAGGCCTGCTTCTCGCGGGCGATCGACTCCGTCTCGCCGACGAACGGCACGAACGATGGGAAGATCTTGATGTCGTCGGGGTTCCTGCCGTAGTTCGAGGCCCGCGACTTCACGTCGTCGTAGTAGGCCTTGCGTCCCTCCTTGGTGGGGTCGATCTCGAAGATCGCCTCCGCCCAGCGGGCCGCGAAATCCTTGCCCACCGAGGACGATCCGGCCTGGATGATCACCGGCCTGCTCTGCGGTGAGTGCGGGACCGTCAGCGGTCCGCGGGTTTTGAACCAGGCGCCGGCGTGGTCGATCGTGCGGACCTTCTCGGGGTCGGCGAACACGCCGGACACCTTGTCCTGAACCAGGGCGTCGCGATCCCAGCTACCCCAGAGCTTGAACGCGACCTCGAGGAATTCCTGGGCGCGCGCGTAGCGCTCGTCGTGGCCGAGGTGATCGTCGACACCGAAGTTCTGCGCCTCGGCCTGATTGAGCGAGGTGACCACATTCCACCCGGCCCTGCCGCGCGACTGGTGGTCGAGCGTGCCGAAGATCCGCGCCACCTCGTAAGGGTGGAAGTAGGTGGTGGACTTGGTGATCGCGAGCCCGATTTTCTCGGTGACATAGGCGAGCCCGGCCGCGACCAGCGACGGATCGATAGTGGCCGAGGCCTGGGTGCCGCTGCGCAGCGGCACCTCGATGTCGTTGCCGTAGCGCACCGGGGTGGCGAGTAGATCGGCGAAGAACACGAAGTCGAACTTGCCGCGCTCGAGCGTCTGCGCGACCCGGCGGTAGTAGTCCGGCCCGAGGTAATCGGACTCCGACGCGGGATGCCGCCACGCCGCATGCGAGTGCGTGACGTGCGAGGCGATCAGAAATCCGGCGAGGTGGAGTTCACGAGACATGCGGGTTCCTTCGGGTTGGCGCCTTCGGGTGTTCGGAGGTCGTATCGGCTGCCACCAAGGCTCGGCAACCCGTCGGCGAATGTCACCGGTTCGGCTCAGCGTGAGTTGAGCGCACGCCATCACCGTTCGGTGCCATGCCGCCCGAAACCCCCTGGGACAAGCAGCTCGTCGGTTTGGTATTCAGTTCTGATGGCCCCATCGACCGTCGATGTTCATCAGCTCACACCGGAGCAATGGCGCACGTTCCGACATGTCCGGTTACGCGCGCTATCCGACACTCCGCGATTCTTCGGAACGACTCTGGCGCAAGCCCGACAACGAACCGAAAGCGACTGGCGCCAAGCCCTTTCGGACCGCTCGCAGTACCTTGCCCGCCTCGGTGGCACCGAAATCGGCACGGTCGGTGGGATGGTCGACCCCGACCGAGGGGGAGTGCATCTGATCTCGATGTGGGTGGCGCCCGAGGCACGTGGCACCGGCGCCTCGGATGCCCTCGTCCGCGCGGTCATCGACGGCGCTGTGAGCGACGGTCACACCCTGATCTGGCTCGAGGTCGTGGAAGAGAACATATTCGCCGAGCGGCTCTACAGTCGCAATGGTTTCGTTAGAACCGGAGTCGTCTGTCCCACTGCCCCCGAGGATCCACGCCTGGAGTTCGAGATGGTGCGTCGGATCGGTATATGTGGGACCTAGAGTCGTGGGGTGCTGGATATTCCGGAGGGGTTCGCGAGCGCCACTATCGCGCGCGAGGGGGAGCCGGGCTCGCGGTGGATCGCGGCGCTGCCTGGCTTGATCGAAGAATTGACGCGCCGGTGGTCGTGCACGCCGGAAGGGCAGGTGTGGCACGGGCAGGTGGGGGTTGTGGTGCCGGTTCGGTCGGGTGATCTGGCGCCTGCGGTGCTGAAGGTGTCGTTCCCGCATCCGGGGAACGTGCACGAGCCCGATGCTTTCGAGGTGTGGGGTGGGTCGGGGGCGGTGCGGCTGTTTCGGCGCGACGATGCGGTGTTCGCGATGTTGTTGGAGCGTGCGGGCGAAGGGAGCCTGGCCGGAGTCGAGGATTTCGATGCCGCGGTCGCGGCGCTCGGTGAGTTGTCCCGTCGGCTGGCGGTACCCGCGCCCGAAGGTTTGCCTCGGATCGCTCGTCAGATGCCCGAGTGGGAGCACGAGATAACCACCACGGCACGGGAGTTGGGTTCGCCGATGCCCCAGCGCGTGCTGGATGCGGCCGTCGCCACCGTACGCGAATTCGGCGGCGATCAGCCGAACACGCTGGTGCACGGCGACCTCCACGACAGCAATGTTCTTCCGTCCCAACGGGAACCATGGCTGGTGGTCGACCCGAAGGGGTACGTGGGGGATCCGGCCTATGACGCGATCACCGTGGTGCGCAGCCTGCGGTTCCTACCACTGTTGAACGAACCGGATCCGGAACGTGCCGTGCGGCGCGGACTCGATCTCTACTGCGAGGGCGCGGGAATCGACCGGACCCGCGCTCGTCGATGGGTGCAGGCGGGTGCCGTGCGCTCCGCGCTGTGGGGGAGACGGTACGACGAGCCTTCGTGGGCGATCGAAGTCACCGATCGGCTGGCCGAGATGTTCACCGAGTGAGCGAGAGTCCTTGTACCTCACCGGCCCCCGCTTATGGACCGACCCGCGCTCGACTCACTCGAAGGCGGCCGACCGCAACCGCGCCGTATATGTCTGTGCCCGCTCCACCGCGTCGGCGGCGGCGTCGAGTTCGATCATGGCTTCTTCGAACACCTCTCGGGCTCCCGCGACGCAGTATTCGGGGGTGGTGAGCGCGCCGATTCCGTCGGTGTCGAGCAGCACCCCCGAACTCTGGAGCGTCGCGTAGCCCTTGTCCAGGGTGGCGAGGTCGAGTCGCAGTGCGGTCAATCGGTCGAGTAGGCGGGCGCGCTCGGCTTCCAGGGTGCTCGGATCGGTCATCGTGTTCGCCTCGATTCGGTGACGCCGGGGGTTGCTGCCCAACTTAGTCACGCTGATCGTCGAGGTGGTTACGCCGCAAGCGAATCAGGGTCACGCCGTAGGCGACGATCCAGACCACCCAGAGCAGCCAGCTGGCCAGCGACAGCAAGGTGAGTGGCCCGGTGTGGTCGATGATCGGTGCGACGAGTGTGGCCGAAAGGAATTGGCCCGCCGCGGCGATCAGGCCGAGGGTCCCGTGCCAGCGGGCGATGGTGCCGGTGCGTAGACCCGCGAGCGAGAGTCCGAGCATGGCGAGGGCGAGGAAGGTGCCGTTGACGGTGAACATGGCGTTGTGCAGCGTCCAGAGGCCCGATCGGTCGGTCGTGGTGGTCAATGCCAGGCGGATTCCGGAGATGCCGACGAAGGTGGCGTTCTGTAAGAGCATCCCGGCGAAGCCGACCAGCGACCAGGCCGAGCCTGTCGCGCGTTCGCGCGGCCACAGCGCGGCGACGGCGGCGGCACCGAAGATCGTCAACGACAGCCATGCGGTCGGCAAGAAGTACAGCGACCAGCCGACGACGTCGGATTTCGTGGTGAAGAACGCCGTCACCTCGTCGAGTTCGGCGCCGACCCGTGGCAGTCCCGCGGGCTCGAGGATGAGATTCGGTGCGACGATCGTGGCGGCGAAGACGAGACCGGCGACACCGCCGATCCTGGCGAACGACCACCCAGCGGCTACATTAGTTTTGTTGTTCACATATTGAATATAAGCTCCGTAAAACGAAAGGGGAACCCCGATGGCCGACGCGCACCCTCGCCGCCGCTACGACTCCCTGCGCCGAACCGCCAAGGCGCAGCAGACGAGCGCGGAAATCGCCGCGGCGGCAAGGTCGTTGTTCGTGTCGAAGGGGTGGGCGGCGACCACGGTGCGTGATGTCGCCGCCGAAGCCGGTGTCTCGGTGCCGACGGTCTACGCCGCCTACGGCAACAAGGCGGGGCTGACCAAGGCGCTGGCCGATTCGGCCGACCTGTCCGCCGACATGCCTCGGCTACTCGCCGAATTGGACCGGAACCCCGACCCGTCCGCCCAACTGGCGGCGATGGCGGGCTACGACCGAAGGCTCTTCGAGCGATCGGGGGATGTGCTGCTCCTGGTGCGCGAGGCGGCGCGCGCGGAACCCGAACTGGCGCACACGTATCGAGACGCGCGCGGGCGCGGCGACGACGCGCACCGTCAGGTGTTCACCGCGTGGCCGCCCGAAACCCTCGCGCGGGGTATCGATGTGGCCTCGGCCGTGGATATCTACGGTGCGCTCTGCAATATCGACGTCTACACCGATCTCACCGAGGAGCGCGGCTGGACACCCGAGCGGGTCGAACGATGGTGGGCGGAGACCCTCGTTCGTGAATTGTTGCGATGAAAGCACGTTCGGTGCGTTGGATTCCCCGCGACCCGAAGCCGCGGGGAATCCACGAAACTGCTACGGCCGCAGCACCGAGACCAGGAAATCGGTTTGGTCGTAGACGACCTGTTCGAAGGTGTCGTCGAAGTAGGCGTCGAAATGTCCGCCGGGGTAACGCTTCACGATCGCGTGCTTGGTCTGTTCGGCCGCACGCAGAGCGGGTTTGATCGGGGTGACGGTGTCGTCGTCGCATAGGCAGTACAGGACGGGAACTTTCACACGCTTGGCTTTGCGACCCGGCGAGTAGAACAATGCCGAGAAGGCCGCGCGTGCGGCCATTTTCGGCTTGTAGGTTTCGCTTTCCTCGGCGAGCCTGCCGAACCCTTCGGGCACCTCGCGTGCGCTCATCATCGCCGCCGACCGTTTGCGGCCACCGATTCTGATCCCGAGCGGTTTGCGCAAGATCGTGCCGAACACCACGTCCAGGGTGGCGATGATGCTCACCTTGGTCATGCTGATCGGCCCCTTCGCCAATGCCGAGGACAACCCGCTGGTAAACGGCACCTGCGCGACCACGGCGGCGATGTAGGCGTCCTCCGGCGCGATCGTCAGCACATGGCCGCCGCTGAACGAGGTGCCCCACAATGCGATTCTGGTCGCGTCGATTCCGCGCAGGGTGCGCGCGTAGGCGATGGCGGAATGCCAGTCCTCGCGTTGACGTTTCACCCGCAAGAGTTGACGCGGCTCTCCTTGACTGGCACCGAAGTGCCGGTAATCGAAGACCAGAACCGCCATTCCCGCCATGGCGAAACGCCTGGCATAGCGATCCAATCCCATTTCCCGATTTGCCCCCAAACCGTGCGCCAGCACCACGAGCGGGCGGGGTTTCGGCGATCCGTCCGGGCGATACAGCCAGCCGGCGCACTGCTCGCTTCCGGAGGGGAAGCCGACCTCGACACGTTCCATGGCTAATGACCGTACTGCGTTCCAGGTCGAGCGCATCTCGGTGGTCGGCCGGTCAGGCCCGGATTCACCGCTTCGGGCCCGCGCGAAGTAGGCTGAACGCCGCGGACGAGTTGGTCGGGCGACCGCGGCGTCGGGAACGGGCACGAATGTGTCGCTGCCCGGTGTCGAGGAAAGTCCGGACTCCACAGAGCAGGGCGGTTGCTAACGGCAACCCGGGGTGACCCGCGGGACAGTGCCACAGAAAACAAACCGCCCACGGCCCCTGTGGGTTGTGCGGTGAGGGTGAAACGGTGCGGTAAGAGCGCACCAGCGCCATGGGTGACCATGGCGGCTAGGTAAACCCCGCCCGGAGCAAGGTCGAAGGTCGCACCTCGCGGTGCGGCTGCGCAGGTGTTCGAGGGCTGCTCGCCCGAGCCTGCGGGTGGACTGCTCGAGGTACCCGGCAACGGTGTGCCCAGATGGATGGTCGCCACCCGGTGCGAGCCGGGGACAGGATCCGGCTTACAGGCCAACTCGTCCGCCTGTCCTCGCCTCGCGTCGGTATCGATCACGGTGATCGATACGGGGTGATTGCGGTGGGGTGTTTTCGCGGATGGCTCAGGCGATTACGCCGAGCACAGCATTTTCACGGTCTGGTAAACGGCTTGGGCCTGCTCGTGGCTGGCACCCGACGCGCGTTGTTCCGTGCTCGCCACGATGTCGTCCTCGGACTTGCCCGCTGTGATGTCGGCGCAGGTATCGGTGAAGATCGCGGCGACCGCCGAATCGTCTTTGCCTTCGGCGAGTTTCGGGAAAGCGCCACGGAAACTCGCGACGAAGGTGCCCGCCTTCGCGTTGTCGACGGCCTGGTCGACCGCGCCCGCGCTCGGACTCGGTGCGGCACTGTCGCTGTCGTCACCGCCGCAGGCGGACAGGAGGGCGCCGCAGGCGGCGATGGCCAGGACGGCCGTGCTGGTTCTGGTCAAGACGGTTCTCATCACGGGGCGCGATGGTAGCCCCTGAAAACCCGAAGTCGCCTCCCGTCAGGTGAACGGGAGGCGACCAATGATGCGTTCGAGGCGTGCGATCTAGTGTGTCGGGTCGATGACGAACATGTGCGCCCAGTAGGCGGCCTGTTCCGGTCCGAGCAGGGGCACGAGGTAGTCGAACAAGAGCGTTGACATAGGTGCGGGAACTCCCAATTGTCTTCGTATTCGGACAGTGTGCGGAGGATGCGTCGAGCTCGGCATCGCTCCGGCGGGGCCACGTTAGCAGCCGGCTGCCAGGGTAGGGGCGCGGCACTTCTGCTATGGGCCTTTTGTCCAAGCTTTTATTTCGGGTTCGTCCCAGCTTTGTTCCGGGCTGGCTTGTCGGTGATCGACGTCATAAGGTAATGCCGTTGGTATAGGACTCGGGCTGCTCGGCCTCGGGTCATTCGTACATAAATCGCGCGAAAGCAGGTCTCTACGCATATGCGGGTAGTTCGCTCACTGGTCACCGGCGCTCTGATCGCCGGTGCTGCTTCGGTTTTCGCCATCCTCGGCTCCGGGTCGGCCGGCGCCGTCGGGGTGACGCCGCTGCCGGGTGGGGTCCAGGTCGACCTCAGTCCCGGTGACACCGCGTGGGTGTCCCAAAACCATGTCGGACAGGCCCTCGCCGGTCTGCCGCATCCGTCGGCATCGTCGTTCGGCACTTCGCTGGATGCGGCGGCGCGGCTGTCGTCCACGGTGCCCGGCGGTCGGGTCACGTTCACGGTCTACGGTCCGCTCGATCAGTTGAGCGGCACGATGTTGGCGTTGCAGTAGCGCGGCGCTGTCCTCGAAATTCGGCTCGGCCACCGCGAATCCCGCGGCGGCCGAGCCGAATTCGTTCGAGCATCCTGGTGCTCGATTACTCGATGTTCTGCCAGCCGGTGAGTGCCGCCGCGCGTGCGGGGTAGCCGCTGAGCGCGCGCCCCGCGGCGGCGTCTTCCTCGGCGGCGAGCGCGGCGTAGGCGGCGGTGTCTTCGCCCGCCGTGGCGGCTTCTTCGGCCACCGCGAGGATCGCCTCGTGTGATTCGACGGCGTCACGGTGGTCGCCGAGTACCGTCTGCAAGCGTTTGGCTCGCTGCCCCAACTCGGTGGCCAGCTCGCCGACGCTGGGCTGCGCGGCCTCCCCGGAGTACCGTAATCGCTTGGCGCTCTTGCGAATATCGTGCAGCAGCTCGACGCGTTCGGCGGGGGCGACCGTGGGTTCCCTGCGAATCAGCGCCTCGACCCGTTCGCGATCGCGTTCCAGCACCACGCCGAAGTATTCCTGTGCGGTGGTCTCCGCGCGGGCGGTGCGCAGCGGCGGTTTGTCGCGCCAGCGCGCCAATTCCGCGCGCAGCGCCAGGTAGCGGTCGTCGTCGAGCGCGGAGGTGATCCGTTCGTGCGCGTCGCGGTAGCGATCGCGCTGGGCGGTCACCAGCCGCGCGGTGACGGCGGCGGTGTCGGCGCCGGGCACCTCGGCGATCAGCGCGGCGAACCGTTCGGCGCGCACTTGCGCATCCCTGGCCTCGCCGAGCAGGTCGGCCAACCACTTGAGCTCCGCGCCGGTGTCGGCGATGGCCCGCTTGTCGAACAAAGCGCGGTAGGACCTGAGCACGCTGCGTAGCCTGCGCGTGGCCACCCGCATCTGGTGGACCGAATCCGGTGCGTCACAGCGCACGTGCGGTTCGCTATCGAACAGTCGGTCGATGTCCTCGGCGAGCGCGACCGTCAGCGCACCGCCCGCGGTGGTGGTCACGGCGGGTCCGTTTTCGCGAAGGCGTCGGTGGCCTCGACCAGATGGTGCACGATGCCGGGTTCGAACGCGGTGTGACCCGCGTCCTCGACGAGATGCAGCACTGAACCCGGCCACGCACGGTGCAGGTCCCATGCGCTGGTCGCGGGGCAGACGACGTCGTGGCGACCCTGCACGATCACCGAGGGGATCTGCGCGATGGTGTCGATATCGCGCAGCAGCTGACCCTCATCGAGGAAACCGCGATGGCGGAAGTAGTGATTCTCGATGCGCGCGAACGCGAGCGCGAAGCGCGGGTCGGCGCTTTCGGCTACGCGCTCCTGGTTGGGCAGCAGCGAACTCGTCGCGCCTTCCCAGGTGGACCACGCGGTGGCCGCCTCGAGTGCGACCCGTTCGTCGGGGGAGTGCAGCAGTCGGTGATAGACCTCCACCAGGTCCTGGCCGCGTTCGTCTTCCGGCACCGGCGCGAGGAACTTCTCCCACTCGTCCGGGTACAGGTACCCGGCGGCACCGTTGTAGTACCAGTCGATTTCCTTGCGCCGCAACAGGAACACGCCGCGCAGCACCAGTTCGGTCACCCGCTGTGGGTGGCGTTGCGCGTAGGTCAACGCCAGCGTCGACCCCCACGACCCGCCGAACACCAGCCAGCGTTCGATACCGAGATGGGTGCGCACCGCCTCGATATCGGCGACGAGATGCCGCGTGGTGTTGTGCTCCAGGCTCGCGCCGTCGGCGATGTGCGGCGTGGACCGTCCGCACCCGCGCTGGTCGAGCAGCACGATGCGGTAGACGGCGGGGTCGAAGAATCCGCGTTGCGCCCGACCGGTCGCGCCGCCGGGCCCACCGTGCAGGAAGACCGCCGGTTTGCCGTCCGGGTTACCGCTGGTCTCCCAGTAGATCGACTGGCCGTCACCGACCTCGAGTAGCCCGGAAGCGTAGGGCTGGATGTCGCGGTAGGTGGTGCGTCTCGCGGGTGCCGTCATCAGAAGGCGAGTCCCGTGGCGAGGTCCGGGATTTC
Organism: Nocardia callitridis; assembly: GCF_039543305.1. Taxonomy (NCBI): domain Bacteria; kingdom Bacillati; phylum Actinomycetota; class Actinomycetes; order Mycobacteriales; family Nocardiaceae; genus Nocardia; species Nocardia callitridis. The sequence goes on from NZ_BAABJM010000003.1 coordinate 180,991, forward strand.
GAGGGCCTCGACGGCCTGCTGGCGAACATCGGAGCAGCTTTTGTCGGTGACCCGGTCGATGATCGGTTTGTCGGCGAGCACGGCGCCGTTGATGGCGCCATTACGCAGCGCCCACTCGTGCACGATGCCGTTGAGGCCGATCTTGCCCGCGGTCGGGCCTTGTACCCGCCAGTTGGACAGTTCCGGGCGGATCATGTCGCACAGTTGGCTGCCCGCGGCGTCGCTGATCTCCGGGCTGCCCGGCTTGGGCTTGCTCGCGCTCCCGGTCTCTTCCGGTGTCGTCGAACCGGTGGCGGTCGAGGTCGCGCTGGCCGTGGTCGACCCGGAGCTCCCGGTCGCCGGTGCGTTCTCGGTGCCCCCGCACGCGGTGAGCGCCGCTGCGGTGAAGACACCGGCGAGGAGCAGGGTGCTGTGGGAAATCCATCGGCTGTGCGGCATCGGTACCTCTGATCGTGTCGAGATTTGTCGGTTCGAGTCTGCCAGTTTCGCCGAAGCGGCGGGTGTCGGTCGACTGTTCGATGCGCGCTGACGTTCGCAATGACACGCGACGATATCCGATCCGCCGCGACCGGGTCCGGCGTTACACCTTGTCCAGCAACATCATTCGGCACCACCACGGGCATCCCACGAAGGCCGGCGCGCGCGGCGGCGGTGTGGTGGGCTTCTCGGTGCTGGCGTGGGTTTCCCACGATCGGCGCATCGAGGCGTGCTCGCGACGGTGGCAGACGAGCGGCCGAGCAGCGCGGTCCACCCGCACTCCTCGGCCGCACCCGGTGACCGATCCGCTCGGATCAGAAGATGTGCTCCGGGCCTGGGAACGTGCCCCGGCGCACCTCGTCGGCGTAAGCGGCTGCGGCCGTACGCAATTGGTCACCCACATTGCCGAATCGCTTGACGAACTTCGCCGTCTTGCCCTCGGTGTAGCCCGCCATGTCCTGCCACACCAGTACCTGGGCGTCGGTCTCCACCCCCGCGCCGATGCCGACGGTCGGGATGGTGAGCTTGCGGGTCACCTGTCCGGCCAACTCCGCGGGCACCATCTCCATCACCACCGCGAACGCACCGGCCTCCTGCACCGCGATCGCGTCCGCGACCAGCTGTTCGGCGCCGTTACCCCGGCCCTGCACCCGGAAGCCACCGAGGGTGTTGACGCTCTGCGGGGTGAATCCGATGTGCGCCATGACCGGGATACCCGCCGAGGTGATGGCCGCGATCTGGTCGGCGACGCGCTCGCCGCCTTCCAGCTTCACCGCGTGCGCCTGGCCTTCCTTCATGAACCTGGTCGCGGTGGCCAACGCCTGCTGTGGCGAGGACTCGTAGCCGCCGAACGGTAGATCGGCCACCACCAGCGCGTGTGGGGCGCCGCGCACCACACCCCGGACCAGGGGCAACAGCTCGTCGGCGGTGATCGGCACGGTGGTGTCGTAGCCGTAGACCACATTGGCCGCGGAATCGCCGACCAGCAGCACGGGGATGCCCGCCGACTCGAACAGGCGAGCCGAGGAGTAGTCGTAGGCGGTGAGCATGGCCCAGCGCTCGCCGTCGGCCTTCATCTGCTGGAGATGATGAACACGGGTCTTGCGGCGTGGCTTGTTCTGCCCGGCGTCGTCGGCCGGTGCAGCACCGTAGGCAGGGGTTTCCGAATCGGATACGGACATCATCGTCCCTCTCGTCGTGTCTCCTCGGGGCCCGTCCGGGTCCCCGGGTTCGTCTGACGAAGCCCAGTGTGCCACCACGACGGCGGGTCTTCTAAGGGTGGAGCACGATGCGATTGGTCACAGCGGGTGCCCGGGTATGTGGCGTTTGTCCAGGCGAAATGCCGTTCGCGGTCGGTTACTGCCAAGATCGACGCATGTCTTCGGTGTGGAGTGGGCGCGGCGCGCTCGTGCTGACGGTGCTCGCGTTGGTGGTGGCCGGGTGCGGCGACACGGGTGGGGAGTCGAAAGAGTCCGCCGAGATGCCCGCGGTGCCCGCGCCGTTGCAACAGTTCTACGACCAGCAGGTGCGGTGGGGTGGTTGCGACGGATTCGGTTCCGCCGACGATCGTTTCGCGCCGAATATGGAGTGCGCGCGGATCACCGTCCCGGTGGATTACGAGAAGCCCGAGGGTGCGACCGCGCAGGTCGCGGTGTCGCGGATCAAGGCGACCGGCGAGCGGGTGGGTTCGTTGCTGATGAACCCCGGCGGCCCAGGCGAGTCCGGGCTGACGATGTCGATGCTCGGCAACAACACCCCGTTGGCGGAGCGGTTCGATCGTGTCGGCTTCGATCCGAGGGGAATCGGCTCGTCGACGCCGACGGTGGCCTGCCAGACCGCGCAGGAGCAGGACCAAGAGCGTGCCGAGGCGCCGGAGGACAACAGTCCCGCCGGGATCGCCGCCGCCGAGGCCGACGACAAGCAGTACGCGCAGCGCTGCTCGGAGCGCACCGGCGATGAATTCCTCGCCCACGTCGGCACCCGCGAGGTGGTGCAGGACATGGACGTGATGCGCGCGGCGCTGGGCGACTCGAAGCTGAGCTATCTCGGATATTCCTACGGGACCAGGATCGGTTCGGCCTATGCCGAGCGTTTCCCCACGCACGTGCGCGCCATGGTGCTCGACGGCGCGGTGGACTCCTCGCAGGACCCGGTGCAGGAGTCGCTGCACCAGGCCGAGGGCTTCCAGAAGGTTTTCGACGCCTACGCCGCGAACTGCGCGAAACAGTCGGACTGCCCGATCGGCACCGACACCGCGCAGTCGGTGCAGAGCTTCCGCGATCTGGTGAATCCGTTGTGGGACAACCCGGTCGCGACCACCGATCCCAGGGGGCTCAACTATGAGGACGCGATGACCGGTGTGCGGCAAGCGTTGTACTCCGACGACCTGTGGAAGATCCTGACCATGGGTCTTTCGGAGGTACGCGAGGGGCACGGCGACACCCTGCTGAAGCTGGCCGACCTCTACGACGGCCGCAACGACGACGGCACGTACACCAACACCAACGATGCTTTCAACGCCGTGCGCTGCGTGGACGATCCGCGCATGAGCGACCGCGCCGTCGCGGGCAAGCAGGACGCCGAGTTCCGCAGGGTCGCGCCGTTCCTGGACGACGGTCGCGGTACCGGTGCCGCGCCGCTGGAACTGTGCACCAACTGGCCGGTACCCAATACCAGTGAGCCACATCGGATCTCGGTGCAGGGCCTGGCCAAGACGGTCGTCGTCTCCACCACCGACGACCCGGCGACCCCGTATCAGGCCGGTGTCGACCTCGCCGATCAGCTCGGCGCCGCCCTCATCACCTATCAGGGTTCGCGCCACACCGTCGCGTTGTCGGCGGACGTGGCCTGCGTCGACAACCCGGTCATCGACTACCTGGTGACACTGCGCGAACCCGAGGAGGGCCTGCGCTGCTGACCGGACACGCGGCGTGCGCACGGCCCGCACACGGCCTCGATCCCGACCGTGTACTCGGTATCGAAATGGTTGGCACACAATACTCAGCGCGTATGTAACACGGATTTAACGCCGGGTGCTTACGCTCGCGGGCATGGATCGCCAGAAGGAATTCGTGCTGCGGACGCTCGAAGAGCGGGACATCCGCTTCGTACGTCTCTGGTTCACCGATGTCTTGGGCTACCTGAAGTCGGTAGCGATCGCCCCCGCCGAGCTCGAAGGCGCCTTCGAGGAGGGCATCGGCTTCGATGGTTCGGCCATCGAAGGCTTTGCCAGGGTCTCCGAGGCCGACATGGTCGCGCGGCCCGACCCCTCGACGTTCCAGGTGCTGCCGTGGTCGACGAGCAAAGGTCATCAGCATTCGGGTCGGATGTTCTGTGACATCACCATGCCCGACGGCTCACCGTCGTGGGCCGATCCACGCCACGTGCTGCGTCGCCAGCTGAACAAGGCCGCCGACGTGGGGTTCAGCTGCTACGTGCACCCGGAGATCGAGTTCTTCCTGCTGGAGAACGGGCCCGACGGCGCACCGCCGGTCCCGGCGGACCGTGGCGGTTTCTTCGATCAGTCGGTGCACAACTCGGCACCGAATTTCCGTCGCCACGCCATCGACGCGCTGGAATCGATGGGGATCTCGGTGGAGTTCAGCCACCACGAGGGCGCACCGGGTCAGCAGGAGATCGACCTGCGTTACGCCGACGCGCTCTCGATGGCCGACAACGTGATGACCTTCCGCTACCTGATCAAGGAGGTGGCGATCGACGAGGGCGTGCGCGCGACGTTCATGCCCAAGCCGTTCTCCGACTTCCCCGGTTCGGCGATGCACACGCACATGAGCCTTTTCGAGGGGGAGGCGAACGCCTTCCACGATCCGGACGATCCGATCAACCTGTCGGAGACCGCGCGCGCGTTCATCGCGGGCATTCTCGAGCATGCCCCGGAGATCAGCGCGATCAGCAACCAGTGGGTCAACTCCTACAAGCGGCTCATCCACGGTGGCGAGGCGCCGACGGCGGCCTCATGGGGCCGGTCCAATCGTTCGGCGCTGGTGCGGGTGCCGATGTACACGCCGAGCAAGTCGTCGTCGCGACGCGTCGAGATCCGTAGCCCGGATTCGGCGTGCAACCCGTATCTCACCTTCGCGGTGCTGCTCGCGGCCGGACTGCGCGGCATCGAGAAGGGGTACACGTTGCCGTCGGAGGCCGAGGACGACGTGTTCTCGTTGACCTCGGCGGAGCGGCGCGCGATGGGCTTCCGTGAGCTGCCCGGCACGCTGGACGAGGCCCTGCAAGCGATGGAGCGGTCGGAATTGGTCGCCGAGGCCCTTGGCGAGCACGTGTTCGATTTCTTCCTGCGCAACAAGCGCAGGGAGTGGGCGGACTACCGCAGCAGGGTCACCCCGTACGAGATCGAGCAGTATCTCGGCCTGTAATCGGGGCCGGTGGCGGACCTGAGCGGCGGGGACCCGGCGGCGAGCATGTAATTTGAAGGCATGGTTCGGCCACCGACTGCGCGTTCCGCTGTTCCCGGTGTCGGCAGGCTCGGGTTACTGGAGCCGACCGCCGCCGCGTCGCTGCGCGAACTGGGCTGGGACAATGTGGACGGCATTCCGGTGCTGTGGTCGTTGTCGCGGGCCCCGGATGCCGACCTCGCGCTGAACACGCTGATGCGGCTGCGTGAGAGTTTCGACGACGACGGCGCGGGTTGGCGGGAACTCGACGCTGCCGTGCGCGCCGAACCCGCGCTGCGCGGCAGGCTGTTCGCGTTGATCGGCTCCTCGACGGCCTTCGCCGACCACCTGGTGGCCGACCCGCCGGGGTGGAAGTTGCTGCGCCGTAAGGACTTACCCGACGGTGACGAGCTGCGAGACGATCTGCTCGCGGTCGTGAACGCCGAGCCGGAGCAGGGACCCAACGCCAGCCCGATGTTGTTTCGCGCGGGGATCAGCGGGCCCGAGGTGGTCGCGCTGCTGCGCAAGCGCTACCGCGATCATCTGATGCTCCTTGCCGCACTCGACCTCGCCGCGACCGTCGAGAACGAGCCCGTCCTGCCGTATCAGGAGGTCGGCGTCCACCTCACCGAGCTCGCCGACGCGGCGCTGACCGCGGCACTGGCGGTCGCGGTGGCGCGGGTGTTCGAGAACGAGCCGGTGCCGGTGCGCCTCGCCGTGATCGCCATGGGCAAATGCGGTGCGCGCGAGCTGAATTACGTCAGCGATGTGGATGTGGTGTTCGTCGCCGAGCCCGCCGACGCCTCGGCGGCCAGGCTGGCGGCGGAGATGATGAGCGTTGGTAGCTCGGCGTTCTTCGATGTCGACGCGGCCTTGCGGCCGGAGGGTAAAGCGGGCGCGTTGGTGCGCACGCTCGACTCGCATCTGACCTATTACCAGCGCTGGGCGCGGACGTGGGAATTCCAGGCGCTGCTGAAGAACCGGCCGATGACCGGCGACATGGACCTGGGGTGGGAATACCGCGCGGCCGTGATGCCGATGGTGTGGACGGCTTCGGAGCGCGAGGATTTCGTCACCGACACCAGGGCGATGCGACGGCGGGTGGAAGACCTGGTGCCCGCCGAGATGCGCGAGCGCGAACTGAAACTCGGGCACGGCAGCCTGCGCGATGTCGAATTCGCGGTGCAGCTGCTGCAATTGGTGCACGGCAGGGTGGACGAGAAGCTGCACGTGCCGGGCACGGTCGAGGCGCTGGGCGCGTTGGCGGCCGGTGGTTATATCGGACGTGACGACGCGGCCAACCTCAATGCCTCCTACGAGTTCCTGCGGTTGCTCGAACATCGTCTGCAGCTGCAACGGTTGCGCCGCACCCACACTCTGCCCGCCGCCGACGACGAGGAGGGCCTGCGCTGGTTGGCGCGCGCCGCGCATATGCGCCCGGACGGCAGCCACAACGCGGTGGGTGTGCTCAACAGCGAGATCCGCCGAAACACGGTGCGGGTGCGGCGGTTACACGCCAAGTTGTTCTACCGGCCGCTGCTGGAATCGGTGGTGCGGCTGGAACCCGACGCGGTGCGCCTGAGTCCCGATGCGGCCATTCGGCAGTTGGCCGCGCTCGGTTATGTGTCGCCGGTGCACGCGATCGACCACCTCAAGGCCCTCACCGGCGGGGTGTCGCGCAAGGGCAGGATTCAGGCACTGCTGCTGCCCACGTTGCTCGAATGGCTCGGTGACACACCGAATCCCGATGCCGGGCTGCTGGCCTATCGTCGGGTGTCGGAAGGACTCACCGACCAGACCTGGTTCCTGCGGGAACTGCGCGACGAAGGCGCGGTCGCGCAGCGGTTGATGATCGTGCTCGGCTCCTCGGAGTATCTGCCCGATCTGTTGATCAACGCGCCCGAGACGATCCGGATGTACGCCGACGGCCCCAAAGGACCGTTGCTGCTGACGCCGAAGGCCGAAGATGTCGCGCGCGGCATCATGACGGCGGCGCGCCGCTACGAGGATCCGAAACGTGCTGTGGCCGCGGCACGTTCGCTGCGCAGGCACGAGCTGGCCAGGGTTGCCTCCGCCGATATTCTCGGCATGCTCGACGTGCCGAGTGTGTGCCGCGCGTTGTCGGCGGTGTGGGTGGCGGTGCTGGAAGCCTCGCTCGCCGCGGTGATCCGCGCCAGCGAAGCACAGCGGGGCGAGCCGGCTCCCGCCGACTTCGCGGTGATCGGCATGGGCAGACTCGGCGGGATGGAGCTGGGATACGGCTCCGACGCCGACGTGCTGTTCGTCTGCGATCCGCGACCCGGCCATGACGAGACCGCCGCGGTGAAGTGGGCGATCGGCATCGCCGATCAGGTGCAGCGGTTGCTCGGCGCGCCAAGTACGGACCCGCCGTTGCTCGTCGACGCCGGACTTCGGCCGGAGGGGCGCAATGGCGCCCTGGTGCGCACCCTCGCCGCGTACGAGGCGTATTACGCGCAGTGGGCGCAGTCGTGGGAGGTGCAGGCGTTGTTGCGGGCCCACCAGGTGGCGGGCGATCAGGAACTGGGCGTGCGCTTCCTGCACATGATCGACGCGGTGCGGTATCCGGCGGGCGGCGTCTCGCCGGAAGCGGTATTCGAGATCCGCAGAATCAAGGCGAGAATGGACGCCGAACGTCTTCCGCGCGGGGCGAATCCGGCCACACACACCAAACTGGGACGCGGCGGCCTCGCCGATATCGAGTGGACGGTGCAGCTCACGCAGCTGCGTCATGCCCACGAAGTGCCCGGCCTGCACAACACCTCGACACTGCAATCGCTCGCGGTGATCGAGGAGACGAAACTGCTGGACTCCGAGGATGTTTCGTTGCTGCGCGACGCGTGGTTGACCGCGACGAAGGCGCGCAACGCCCTGGTGCTCGTGCGCGGCAAGCCGACTGACCAACTGCCGGGGCCGGGACAGCAATTGTCGGCGGTGGCGCGGGTCGCCGGGTGGCCGACCGATGACGGCAGCGAGTTCCTCGACCATTACATGCGCGTGACCCGACGGGCGAAAGCCGTGGTGGAGCGAGTCTTCGGCGAGTCGTGAGCGATCGGCGCCGTCGAGGAAATCGCTGACGCGACAGGATTATCGGGTCACGCGCTTGGTGCCGATGCTCGACAAGCGGGCCTTCTTCGAGGACTGTCGGCGCGGGTGCGCGGTGTGCTGCGCCCGCGCGGGATAGTGTCCGGTGAGGGTTTGGAAACGGAGAACGAAATCACGCAGGGCGCGGCGGTCCTCTTCGTCGCGCGGTTGATGCCCACCCTCGGCGGTCACGGAGATCGCACTCCCCGCGACAACCCGCAGCACGTCCCAGTACACCGGCAAGACGGTCGATTGCACGCTACGACCGTTGCTGCTCACCGTGATCCGAGAGCTGTATCGGCCCGATAGGGCGGCGAGGTCTTCGGCGATTTCCGCGGTGAGATCGCCGGCCGATTGGAACTTTTCGACATACATCGTGGCTACCAGGCCTCTCTTCGACGCTCTTGCGCCGTGTATAGGGCCAGTGTAGGTGGTGTGGGCGAAAAGAGTTCCCGAGAACGACCGCGTGTAATCCTGTCGGGACAAAAATTTGTCAGAAATCCCGACCGGTCGGCGTGTGAGGGTGTCGGGGATTTCGGCCGCATGGAGGAATCAGTGCGGCCGAATGTCGTTCGTTCGGTCTCCCGGTACCCGGCTGGTTAACGGAGGTCGTCTCGTGCGAGCACGGTGGCGAGCGCTGTGAGCAGCGCATTGTCCGGTTCCGGGGGAGCGATGGGCGCGCGCCATGCGAGAAAGCCGTCCGGGCGGACGAGGGCGGCGCCGGTGTCGGCGAGGCCGTACGCGCACAGGAAGCGGTGCTCGACATCGTCGTAGTCGGCGCCGATTCGATGCACGTGCAGTTCGATTCCTGATGCGGTGGCGGATGTTTCCGCGGCGGCGGCCCACTGCGTACCGTCCGGTCCGACCAGAAGAACGAATGCGCCGTCGAACAAGTCGGTGGTCGACAGCTCGGTGGTCGACAGCTCCGCGCCGCCGCGCCGCAACCAGAGATGCGGTGCGCGTGATCCCGGGCGACCGGATGGGTGCCGTGGGTCCTCCACTGGGTCGGCGTGGTCGCGGGGTTCGGTGTGGTTGTCGGGTGCACCAGTGTCGCTGTGTTCGCCTGTGTTGCCGAGCTTGTCGGTGTCGTTGAGTTGGCTGGTGGCGTTGAGTTCGCCGAGCTTTGTGGTATTGCCGTGTTCGCCGGTGTCGTCGTGTTCACCGATGACCGCGGTGGACCGGTAGCGATAGCCGAGGATCATGGTGAGGTCGTCGATGGTCGCCTCGGTGTCACCCGCCGCGTGGTGACGACCGTGCAGACGCTGCATGGCCTGGTCGAGGGTGACCAGCGCGACCGGGCGTCGTTCGGGTTCGTAGGTGTTCAGAAGAGCTTCGCCCGCTTGGCCTTTCAGTACCGCGGCCAGTTTCCAGGCCAGGTTGTGCGCGTCGGCGATACCGGTGTTCGCGCCGAACGAGCCGGTGGGCGGGAAGACATGCGCGGCGTCGCCGACGAAGAACACGCGCTCGTCCCGGTACCGGTCGGCGACCCACGCGCCGATCCGCGTGCCCGCGACCTTCTGGTCGCTGCCGCGCATCAGCGGCACCAGCCGCACCTCGAGCGTGGGATCGCCGATCGCGCGACGGGTCAGTTCGACGCAGCGCTGCTCGGTGAAGTCGTCGAGGCTCGTGCCCGACTCCTCGCCGAACGGGATGCCGAGCGACCAGCGGCCGAATTCTCGTCCGGGAACCAGCGCGGTGCCCGTGATCGGCTGGTCGAGATAGCCGAGCAGGAAACGGCGCTCCCGCAACGCACCGGTGAGATCGGCGTCGAAGACGAAGGCGGCCGCGTGCAAGAGTTCGCCAGGCCCTTGGGCTTCGACACCGAGCCGTGTCCTGATTCCCGCGCGATTGCCGTCGGCGGCGACCAGATAGTCGGCGTGAATGCTGAACTCCCCGCTGCCGTTTTCCCCGCGATCGCGGCCCTCGCCGGCGCCCGCACCGCCGTCGCTACTGCCGCCGCCACCAACGTCGCGGAGGCGGGCGACGACGCCGTCGGTGCTGTTGTCGAACGCGACGAGCTCGGTGGCGAATCGGATGTCGGCGCCGAACTTTTCGGCTTCGGCACACACCACGCGTTCCAGTTCGTCCTGGTCGATCATCGTCCAGTCGGTGGGGCTGAGGCTCGCGGGCGGTCGCACCTGGCTGAGGATGTCGACCCGGAAGCGTTCGGCTCCGGCGAGTGTCTCGGCGCCGATCATCTCCGGGAAGTCGGCGAGGATCGAGGTGCGGTCGCGAATCGCCTGTTCCAGTCCGAGCGCACGGTAGATCTCCATGGTGCGCGGGTTGAAGGCGCGCGCCTGTGGTTGCAGTGCGGTCGCGGGGTGGCGCTCGACCAACGTGGTCCTGATACCCGCCCTGGCGAGGAACAACGCGGTGGACAGGCCGGTGATGCCGCCGCCGACGATGAGGACCTCGGTGCGTGCGCCGCTGCGTGGTGGGGTCATGGGTTTCTCCTGACTCGATGAACCGTCCAGCCCATGGTTCAACCATCTGCGGTACTTTGTCAATCGTTTGATTGATTAAGTCTTCGCAGTGATTGATACTGCTAGGTGTCTGTACACTCGCGGACGTGCCGTCGTCGAAACCCCGCAGGTCACCCAAGCCGCAGGAGCGCCAACGCGACCCCGAGCGCACCCGCGCCCTCATCCTGGACGCCGCCGAGGCGGAATTCGCCGCGCACGGTTTCCAAGGCGCGAGGACCGCTGCCATCGCCGCCCGCGCCGGGGTCAACCAGCAGCTCATCTCCTACTACTTCGACGGCAAACACGGACTGCACCAAGCCATGTCGCAACGCTGGCAAGAACGCCGCACCGAACTGGTGCCACCGGAAACACCACTGCCCGAACAGTTCCGCCGCTATGCGCTGGAGGCCCTGCACAACCCCGACGCCGTCCGCCTGATGACCTGGGGTGGCCTCGAATACACCGGTGCAGACAGCGATCCCGACCACACACCACGCGCACGCATGCTCGAACACAGCGTGGATGAACTGCGCACCCTGCAAGAGCAAGGCCGCCTACCGGCCGAATTGGACCCCGCCGCACTGATGGTGATGCTCATGGCCGCCGCCATGGCGCCGACCACCCTCCCGCACGTGATCGAAGGCGTCTACGGAACCGACCCCCGTACACCGGAATTCCTCACCCACTTCGCCGACCAGGTCTCTTTACTCGTCCGAGCGCTGGGACGCGACACCGAATAACCGCGCTCCCAGCGGTTGCGGGCCTGATCGCGTGCCCAGTACGGTGATCGCAACTGTGAAGGGGGCGGAAAGCCGGTCCGGCCCGGAACGTGGCTCCCACCTCACCGGCGGTAAGGGGACCGTAATGGCGAGCAGTAGCAGAGCTTTCCGTGCTGCGGCGGTGATGTGCGGTGCGGCGGTCGTACTGAGCGGATGCGGGTCGTCGGGGGAGACCGGAAAAGATGCGACGACGAGTGCGTCCGCGCCCAGCGTGGCGGCCGAGGTGCCCAGCGGGTATGACCCGTGTACGGATGTGCCGCAGGATGTGCTGGATTCGGAGAAGCTCACGCTGCGCGGCCAGGCGAACTCGAACGCGAACGGCGGGATCAAGTGGCGTGGTTGCCAGTTCGGTCGGACCGACGGATACGTGACGAGCATCCGCACGACGAACCTGACGGTCGACGTGGTTCGAGGTAAGAACTTCCCTGAGACGCAGGAGTTCACCATCGCGGGACGGCGGGCGATCTCGACCCGCCAGTTCGACGGGCCACACATCCAGGAGGCGTGCACCCTGGATGTCGAATTCAATGGTGGCAGCCTGGAATTCAACTTGAACAACCCTCCTTCGAACCGGGACACCGGGAGCACGGATTCGTGCGAACTCGCCCGGACGTTGGCCGAAAAGGTCGGCCCGACCCTTCCCTCGGCGCAGTAACCATTGCGTGGTCCCGTGACTCGACTTGGAGGACTAGATGAGTGAGGAAAACCCGCCTCGTCCGCTGGCGAATCTGATTGACGAGGCGCATGAGGGTCGGCTGTTGGTGCGTATGGACCCTGAGCAGTTCGTCAGGGTCGACCGCGACTGTGAGTTCTTCAAGAACGCCATCAGGGACATCCAGCAGAAGATGATCGAGATCGCTCAGCAGGACGAGTGGGGTCTGGGTGAGAAGTACACGAACGACGAGGGTAAGGAACTCGTCTCCGGGAAGACAATGGTGCATCGCTACCGAACGAAAGCCCAGGGCACGCAAAACGGAGTTTATGAGGTTCTGGAATCACACTTTCAGGTGGTCGAGGACTTTCAAAACGTGTTCCGTGAGATCCGAACCCGTTACTCGGAGCAGGATGACGGCTGGGCGGCGAGGTACCAGAACCTCGAACAAACGATGCCACCCGAGCCCCCTGCGCCTCCCAAGTACTTCATGCGTTTCACCAGTACTGGAGGCGCCTGATGGGTGAGTACGAGTCCAAGCAGATTCCCGGTGGCGGCGAGTATGCGAACGGTTGGTCGCATATCGAGATCAAGAACGCATTCGGGAGTTTGGATACCACCAACTCCAGTGATGCCGCTGGTAAATACACAGATTCCGCCACTCAATTCGACCAGGGGATCGAGACCTTCGCGCGGTCGGTAACGAATTCGATCTCGGAGTCTTGGGAAGGTAACGCGGCCGAATCCGCGAAGGACGCGATCAAGCGGTACACCGACGACGCTCGTCAGCTACCGGGTCTCCTATCCGACCTATCGAACCAGATCAACGAAGCCGCCAAGGCAATTGTCGACACCCGCAACGCGATTCCCGACTATGCCGATCATTCCTGGACCGCACGGATCAACCCCTGGCGCGCCGCCGAAGAGAATCGCTCGCGTAACGAGGTCGAGCAAAAGGCACGGGACGCCATGCACGACAACTACGTCACGCGATTCGCGGACTTCGATGCGAAGGTTCCGGTTCTCCCTCCCGCGGTGAATCCGACCAGCCCACCCGGTGATCCCGCGATTGTTCCTGGGACCACGGTGAACGGACCAGGGCCAGGCCCAGACGGTTCCTCGACACCCGAGAATTCCACGGGTGCCCCGGATTCCGCCGACGCGAACGACCAGGACGGCGACGGCATCCCGGATGATCAGGCCGTGGATCAGCCCACGCGGTCGCAGGATCCCGCCGACAACCAGACCACGACGTCGAGCGCCGGGTCGCCGAGCGCGGATCCGGGTACGCCGACCTCGTCGAATTCTCCGCAGACCATGGCGAGTAGTACCCCTTCGAATGCGCCGTCGACGTTCGGGCCGGGGCCTGGCCCCGGCGCTGCCCAAACACCCGGCGCGGGTCGCAGCCTGCCGGGCACGCCCGGTGCGCCGACTACGGGAGGCCCGGCTGCCGCTGCCGCGGCGACGGGACGAGCCGGAATGCCGGGAATGATGGGTCCTGGTCCCGGTGCGCCTGGGAAAAAGGGTGATGAATCCGAGCGCAAGGGTCCGGATTATCTGGTGAACCAGGAGAACACCGACGAGTTGCTCGGGGAGATTCCCAAGGTGGTGCCCGGCGGGGTGATCGGCGGCGATATCCCGGCGAGCGATCAGCCGCCGACCAGCTGAATGGTAGACGAATCATGCTGCGACGCAACCGTTGTGTGCCGGGTCCGGGGGCTCGATGAGTGAATGGACTTTCGACCCCGACGATTTCGCCGCGCTCTGGTACAACAACGCCAACGACCGGTTTCCGAGCCCCTTGCACTACAGCAGCCGCTTTCTGTTGCGCGACGAGTTCGAGGCGCACCGGGTTGCGGTCAGTCGGCGGTATCCCGCCGACGAACTAGAGCGAATCCAACTGGCCACGCACACCCTGACCACCTCCGACATTCGGATCGAGGTTCTCGGTGGTACCACCAGGCACAAAGCCCGCGACGGCAGTTTCAAGATGTATCGAATCGTGGGTGCGCGCAATCAGTTTCAGGCCGTGACGCTCTATCAAACAACCACCGACGATCAGGACGGCCCGATCAAGATGCGGCTGTGTCGGCCGGAGAGCCTGGTGTCGTATCTGGTGAAGTCGATTCCGCCGTGTCGGCCGGGATCGCAACCGCCGGAAACCTTTCACCCCGACGATCTACGCGCGCGCCACGGCGAATACTTCGAGGATGTCGCGCGCAATACCCCACGTGAGCGATTTCACCGTCTACTACAACGCCCGGCGGACGGCGGCGGCAGCGCCGGATTGTTCGCCGGGGCCATCAACACCATGCCCGCGGCGTGGAATGTGGTGCAGTGGCACGACATCACCCGCGACGGGCGCTATACCGAACTGCGCGGAAGTCATATTTCGGTTCAACCCACCCGATCCGAGGACCTTGTCACCCGGCTCACCGGGTGGGTGGGAGACGCGTTGCACCGCCTGGCCGAAGACGACGCGGACAGCTGGTGAACCACTCGCCGAACAACGTTCACCGATCTCGAGCGCGCTAACGTATCTATGATGTAACGATTCGCCCGGCGGGGGAGTGCGCGGAATGGAGCGACAATGAGCAACAGAACCGATCTCGAACAACAACTGGGCGGTTCGCTCGCGGCGTCCTCGGTGTTGTCCGAGGACGAGGCCGCCGACCTGCTCGAATTGTTCGCCGCCGCCCGTCGGCAGGAACGGACGTTGCTCGCCGAGTCGGTGGACACCACGACCAGCGCGCTGCCGTGGCCGCTGCGCTCCACGGCCAGGAAAATCATGTTCGGCGGCCACATCAGCTGATGACCGATCTGGTAACCCACGCCCAACTCGTCCTGTTGGCACGCACATTGCACGTGCCGGTGCGACGAGTCGCGCACCTGGAGCGGTTGGGTGCGCGGCACCTGCACGAGATTCAGCAGCGGATGGCCGCGATCGTGTTCGAGCAGCACACCGAGGTATTCGCGCGGATCAGCAAGTTGGTGCCGATCATTCCGCTGGGCGTCTCCATGCCGTTGGTGCAGCGGTTCGTGCCGCCGACGATGACCGGGAGAGCCGCGGGCTCGATCGGCGTCGAGCATCCGAAGAAGGCCGCGGACATCATCGCGGTGCTCGGCACCTCGTATGCCGCTGATTGCGTGCCGTACATAGACCCGAGGACCATCGCTACCGTAGCCGAACATGCGCCGTGGAGACCGATCGCGGAGATCCTGAACGAGATCTTGCGCCGCGGCGACTACATCACGGCGGGCCCCTTTCTCGAGTACCTGAACGCGGGGCTGATCGATGCCGTCGAGTTCGGCGTGCACGACGACGCGGGTGTGATCTTCTCCGCCGCGTACGCGTACTCCTCGTCCAGCGTGAGCGCGATTCTGCGGCGGCTGTCTTCCGGTCGCCGACAACGGGTTCCACGCATCGTGCACACCGTGCTGCACGGCTCCGCTGAGCTGCAACGTGCGGGATTGTCGACCTTCGCGCGGTGCGAGCCGGATGTGATCGCCTCGGTGGGCGAGGTGCTGTTTCGGGTCGGAAACGCCCAGTCCATCGGGAATCTCGTGGTCACCGCGATCCGGGTGGGCGCGGTCGAGGAGTTGTTGACCTTCGCCGACCAGCTCACTCCCGCCGCCAAGGACACGCTCGCCGGGTACCCGGTGTTCGGCAACGAGGCGGTGCTCACCGGGCTGATCGGTGCGCTGGAATCCTCTCGTGACCCGATTGTCTGGCATGGTCTGTTCGAAATTCTGCGCCGCAACGGTCCCGAACTGGGGCAGCGCGCGGCGCGCATGCTCGCCGACCTGCCGGACGAGACGGTGGCCGCGCTCCCGTCGATCGCCGCCGAGGCCGACCTGTGGCGGGTGCTGTTGCGCGTGCTCGCCGCCGCCGACGCCACCGTCCATGAGCGGATCGGCGCGGTGTGGGCCACGTTGCCGCCGGAACGGTTGAGCGGCTTGGAATTACATATCCACGAGCTCGACCTCGGCCAGGCGGTGTCGGCCTTGACCGAGCAGATCTCGACCGCCTCGATGGAGGAGGTGTTCTTCCGACGACGGCAGCGTAGTCGTCACCGTGACTCCGCCGACGATGGTTGGCCACTCAGCTGAACCCGTCGCACGACCGTTGGGGGTGCTCGGCTGTGCACATTCGCAATGGGTTCGATGCGGGGGTATCCGGTCGCGCTGGGACAGACATCGTCGGTGTGCCGGAGTTTGTCCGCTGTGCTTGTCGGGCCGGTGGAGCGTTCGACGGCTACTACCCCTATCGGTGGGTCGGGGGAGCGTTGTCAGGGTGTCGTCGGAACATGTCTCGCGCCTCGTCGTCGCGCGACGGAACCTGCTCGACGGGCTCGTTCGGGTGCTCCGGCTACCCTCGGCGGCATGCGGCATGGGTGGAACCGAGCGGTGCTCGGCGTGGGTTGGTGCGCTGTCGGGGTGGGCTTCGTCGGTGTGGTCCTGCATTTCGGCGCGTGGGGGAATCGATTGCCCGTGCTGGTCGCTTCGGGGGCCACGTATCTGATGTTCGCGGCGATCGTGGGTTTGATCCTGTTGCTGCTCGCGCGGGGGTGGCGCAGTTCGGTGGTCGCGGGCGTGGTGGTGGCGGCGGTGTTGTGGACGGTGGTGCCGATCTATGTGCCGCAGAGCCGGGCGGCGAGCGGGCCGGCCATCGTGGTGATGCAATCGAACCTGCTGTTCGGCGGTGCCGACCCCGACGCGGTGGTGCGCGCGGTCGAGGACACTCGGGTGGACGTGTTGACCGTCGAGGAGCTCACCGAGGCGGCGGTGGGCCGGTTGCGTACGGCGGGTCTCGAGGCGGCGCTGCCTTTCCACTACCTGGAGCCGACGCGCGACGGCGGGGGCGGCACCGGGATCTACAGCCGATTCCCGTTGCGCGAGAACAAGAAATACGACGGGTTCATTCTCAATACCGTCTCGGCGGTGGTGGAGCATCCCGAAGGTGGGCCGATCACGGTGTTCGGGATGCATCCCGTCCCGCCGACGGCGGCGTTCCCGAACTGGCGCGCGGAGATGGGTCGGGTTCGCGAGATCCTGGACGCACAGCGCGGGCCGGTGGTCGTCGGCGCCGATTTCAACGCGACGCGTGATCACGCGGAGTTCCGTGCGCTGCTCGAGGGGCGTTTCACCTCGGCGGCCGAGCAGATCGGCGCGGGCATGGTGCCGACCTACCCGAGCGATCGCCGCTGGGGTCCGCTGATCGGGATCGACCATGTGCTGCTCGCCGACGTGACCGCCGAAGATGTTCGCACCCTGAGTATTCCGGGTTCGGACCATCGGGCGTTGCTGGCTCGGGTGCGATTGACCTGAGCCGTCGCTTTCGGCGTCGAGTACCGGCGCGTGTCCGACTGTGTGGTTATCATGATCGTGGCTCGGTAGTCATGGTCCGAGCGTTCGCGTGCGGGAGACACGCGGAGGTATTCGGGGAGGATTCTCATGGTCACGATTCCACGCGTGCGCTCGGGTGTTGTCGCGCTGATCGCCGTATTGGCTGCCGCGCTCACCGGCTGCGACCAGGAGGCGGGCGCGCCCGCCTCGAATGCCGCTGTCGCGCCCGATGACTCGACGTGGGCGCTGGCGGGCGCGGCGACGGCTACGGGACCGAACGGTCCACGCCCCGGCATGCCGGACGCACCGTTGACCGCGCGCAACGGCGACGGCGGTCGGATCGACACGCTCGCGCTGAACACCCTGTCCGACGTGCAGGACTTCTGGACGAAGGAATACCCCAAGACCTTCCCCGGCACGTTCGAACCGGTCACCGATTTCCTGTCCTGGGATGCCAAGGCTCCCAAGGAGTCCGCGGTCGACTTCTGTCGCAGCAGCACCTATCACCTGGTGAACGCGGCCTATTGCAGTCTCGACCACAGCATCGGCTGGGATCGTGGGGTGCTGCTGCCCCAGGTGGTGGCTAAATTCGGCGAGATGGGTGTGGTGATGGTGCTCGCGCATGAATACGGCCACGCCGTGCAAGGACAGGCGAAGCTCGCCGGACTCTTCACCCCGACCCTGGTGAAGGAGCAGCAGGCCGATTGCCTGGCCGGAGCGTTCCTCAGCCACGTGGCGGGCGGCGACGCGGCGCACTTCGACATGAACACCACCGAGGGCTTGAATTCCGTACTCGGCGTGACGGTCGCCGTGCGCGACCACGATCCGGACAACCCGGGTAACGTGCACGGTTCCGCGTTCGAGCGGGTCGCCGCGGTGCAGATCGGCTACACCGACGGCGCCGAGGGCTGCAAGAAGATCACCAAGCAGGAGATCACGAAGCGGCGCGGCGGATTGCCGGTGACGTTCGAGCCCGGCGAGCAGGACGCGCAGCTCCCGGTGGATCAAGAATCGTTGACCACCCTGGAACAGGCGCTCACGACCATCTTCCCGACCGCCCGAGCGCCGAAAACCGACTTCACCGGCCTCGGCGACAACTGCGGGGGCGTCGGGCGCACCGCACCCGTCGCCTACTGCCCGTCGACGAACACGATCGGCACCGACCTGCCCGCACTGGCCGAGCGCGCGGGACGCGCTGTGCCGGAAGAGGATCCGCTCTCGGCGGTGGTCGACGGCGACTACAACGCCTTCGTGGTCTTCGTCTCCCGCTACGCGCTAGCGGTCCAACAGGATCGCGGCCTCACCTTGACCGGAGCCGCGACCGCTGGCCTGCGCACCGCGTGCCTGTCCGGCGTGGCCACCACCAAACTGAGCGAACCCACCAGCGACCCACACCTGTCCGCCGGTGACCTGGACGAAGCCGTCTCCGGCCTGCTAGCCGACGGCGCCGCCGCCGCCGACATAAACGGCAACACCGTCCCAAGCGGATTCCAGCGCCTCGAAGCATTCCGCACCGGCGTCCTAGACGGCGAACCCACCTGCCTAACCAAGTTCCGGTAACCGGAACCAGATCACCAGGACACCCTGGCGTGCCGACCGGTCCGATGCCGCCAATGTGTCCTGGTGATCTGAAGCCTCAGAAGACTGCGACGAGGCGTCCTTGTGTCTTGCCCGATTCCAGTCGGCGTAGGGCCGCGGGGATATCGTCGAATGCGATCGCCTCGGTGTTCGGGCGTACCGAACCGGCCGCGATGAGCTCGAGTACGGCCCGTGCCTCGTCCTTGGTGCCGTTGGACGATCCGACGATCTGTACCTCCTTCATAGTGATGCTCGGAATCGATACCGAGGTGGTGTCGGCGTGCAAGCCCGCTTCAACGATTCGGCCGCCGTGTCGGATGGCGTCGATCGCGGAGGCGAGGGTGCCGTCCGCACCCGCGAGGTCGACAATCAGGTCGAGTTGTTCGGGCTCGAAATCCCTGATGTCCTCGGCCACGCCCGTGACGCCGAGCGCGGATGCCGAATCCCATCTCGATTTGTCCAACTCGGACACATAGACGCTCGCGCCAGCGGCGAGGGCGATTTGCACCCCGAAAAAGCCGAGACCACCGAAACCTATTATCCCCACGCGCATTCCGGACTCGATCCGACCCGCGGTATGCACGGCTCGATAGGCCGTTCGGCCGGAACATGTCGCGGGTGCGGCGTCGCGGAACGACAGGCCGTCGGGCAAGGCGACCGGCAGTGCGGCGGGCACTCGTACCTTCTCGGCATAACCGCCGTCGATGGCGGTGCCAGGCCCATCGGTGGTGGCGGGTATTCCCACTCGCTCACCTGGCACGAATTCGGTGACTCCCGCTCCGACTGCGCTCACAGTGCCGACGATCTCGTGCCCGAGGGTAATCGGAACGTGTCCGAGCAGCGCGGTGATCGTGCCGTCCATGAACCCGATATCGGAGTGGCACAAACCCGAAGCGCCGATGTCGATGACGACGTCGCCGGGGCCGGGACGTGGATCATTCACCTCGTTCGCTACAAGCGGCTGCCCGACCTCCGTGAATTGCCAAGCTCTCAACGTTGTTTCGCCTTTCTTCAGGTGGAGGGCCCGATCACCAACGCAGCGGCAGGCCGACAACCGCGCCGACGATGCCGGACTGGTGGGTGATCTTCGTGTCGGGCACGATCTCGAACTCGGGGATGCGGGCCAGCCATTCCTTCAGTGTCGTCGTAATTTCGTAGCGGGCAAGATAGGAGCCCGCGCAGTGATGCACGCCGTGTCCGAAGGTGAAGTGCTCGGTGTCTTTCCGGTCGAGATCCACGTCCATCGGACAGTTGGCGACCGCTGGGTCGAGGCCGAACAGCATGGTGGGTACCGCGATCATGTCGCCGTCGAGCAAGGTGGCGCCGTCCATCTCGGTGTCTCCGTTGACGATCCGCGCGTCCGCGACGAGTCCGTATCTGCGCAGCAGTTCCTCGGCCGCGTTGTCGATCGAGTCCGGGTTGTCGACGAGTTTCCTTCGGTCCGAAGGGTTCTCGGCGAGGTGTTGCATCATGAAGCTGAGGAAGTTGACCACGGTGTCCAGGCCGGCCAGCAACAGCAGACCACATATTCGCAGGCATTCGTCCTGGGTGAGCGGCCTGCCGTTGACCGAACTCTTGGCCACCGCGCTGATCGCGTCGGGTCCCGGATTCGCCCGCCGTTCGTCGATGATCGGCCCCAGGTAGTCGAAGAACAGATCAGTGGCTTCCGACATCGTCATCGAACCGTCGGGCCTGGTCATCTGGTCGGCAATGTACTTCAGGTGCGCTGAATCAGAACTCGGCAGGTCGACCAGACGCAGGAACACCTCGACCGGGAAGATCTGCGCGAAGTCCTTCGTGAAGTCGCATGTGCCCTCGGCGACGATTCCGTCGATCAGGTCGGCCGCGATCTTGTCGATGTCACCTTCGATCCGTCGAATGGACCCCGCTCCGACTGCGGTATTGAGCACCTTGCGGTAGGGCCGATGTTCGGGAGGGTCCAGGGAGGTGGGGATGAAGCTGTACTGTTCACCGGCCTCCCTCGGCAGGAACGGGCACTTGCTCGAGAACGTGTCATGGTTCTCGAACACTTCCTTCAACAGTTGCCCCCGGGTCGCGATCCAATGGCCGCCGTTTCGGGGCGTCCAGACGAGTCCGTGGTCGGATCGTTGCAATCCGGTCCACGCCTCCTGGAGTCCGCTGCCGATATCGGCGGGGGCGAACATGTCGAAATCGACGACTCGATCGGCGGGCACATTGTCGGGCAAGTTCGTGGTATCGGAACTCGTGGTCATCGGATTACCTTTCTGGGCTGAACAACTGCGGGCTGGGCAATATGGGCTGGGACGATTCACCACTGCTCGGGTGCGACACGGACGACCAGCGCTGCCAGTTCGTCGCGCATGATCAATTGGCAACCGAGACGGCTGTTGGGCAATACCTCGGAGGCGGCGTCGCCGAGCATCTCCGTTTCGTCGTCGCTCTTGGGCGGTAGTTGGTCGAAGTGGGATTCCACGTAGACATGGCAGGTGGCGCAGGAAGCGCTGCCACCGCAGTCGCCGACGATCGACTCGATGCCGTGCGAAACAGCGGCTTTCATGATCGAAGTCCCGATCGGGACTTCGACATCCTCCTGCTCTCCGTCGGGGCAGACATAGGTGACGATGGGCATGAAGAGTCCTTTCGAGTGTCTTGTGGAACGGCGACTGTGGGTGTCACGTGTGCACGGCCTCGGACATGCGCTGTTTGCCCGACCGAAAGGCGGCGGCGTGATTGATCGCGTCCACCGCGACGAGCCTGCCCTCGCGTAGGTACTCGACGGCGAACGATCGGCTGCCGGGGTCATCGATGATTCGCGTCTCGTCGTAGCCGGTGGAGAGGCCGACGATTTTGAGGCTGTGGTCGTACTGATGGGACCAAAACCACGGCAACTGCCAGGGTTTCGGCGCTGCGCCGGTGAGTGTCGCGGCTGCCCTGCGAGCGTGTTCCACCGCGTTGGCCACGGATTCGAGCCGCATTCGTCGGTCGTAGATCGTGCTCGGGAAATCCGCGCAATCGCCTATCGCGAGTATTCTCGGATCGGTCGTGACCATGTCCTCGCCGACGACGATTCCGTTTCCGACCGCAAGGCCCGCATGGCGAGCGAGTTGTACGTTGGGTGCCAATCCGACGCCGACGATCAGGTTGTCGACCGGATATTGTGTCCCGTCCGAAGTCCATACCCGATCCACCGCTCCGTTCGGGTCGAGCGAGACCCGCTCGATCGTCGTCTCGGTGTTGATTTCGACGCCGCGATCGGTGTGCTCGCGCTCGAAGAATCGAGATACCACCGGTGCGGTTACGCGCGCCAGTACCCGTGGCGCCGCCTCGAGCAGCACTACTCGTTGACCCGATTCGATCGCTGCCGCGGCAACTTCCAAGCCGATATATCCCGCGCCGACGATCATCAAGGTGCGGCCGGTCCGAAATGCGGCGCGCAGGCGGGTGCAGTCGCCGATGGTGCGCAGGGTATGCACATTCGGCGCGGGGCGATCGAATCCGGACAGCATCGGAAGTTCGCGTGCGTGTCCGCCCACGGCGAGGATCACATGGTCGTAAGCGAGACTGCGATCTGCGTTGAGCTGTAACAGCCGGTTCTCGCGGTCGATTCGTTCGACCGAGGTATTCAATCTCAGATCGATGTTCTTCCTGTCGTACAGCGGCGCACCCTTCAACGGGTCAGGTGCGACGAAAGCCGAACTCGCGGTGAGTAATTCCTTGGACAGCGGTGGCCGATGGTAGGGCGGGTACGACTCCTCGCTCAGCAGGATGATTTCCCCCGACCATCCCGCATTGCGGGAGGCGAAGGCCGCTTCGGCGCCGGCGGTGCCGCCGCCGACAACGACGAGCCGACCTGTCTTCGCATGCGGTTGCTCGGAATTCACGGGTCACACTCCGGTGGTGATTGCGGGAATGGATCGATCGTGGGGTTGTCGGAGTTGGAAATTCGTTCGAGTGCGACGGCGATCGTTCCGCTAGCACTCGGGGTAAATATCCGAACGGTGGCTGTCCGTCGGTCTGTTACCAAGGTATGTGGCAGTGATCTGGATTACATCGGTCGCACGACACACAGTTTCGGCGCCCTTTTGGTACGCGCGCCCAGTCGAATTGCCGGCGCAGGGCGCGACTCTGCTACGCCGAGACTATTGCGCGAGCGGAAGGGGGATTCAGGCTTGCCTGAGTACGGCAGAGCCGAGCCAGAATGCGAGTTCGAGTGCATTCTCGAGATCCAAACGGTGCTCACGCACCGAGCGTCCGAGTTGCTCTTCGATCTTGCGGATTCGATACACGACCGAATTCTTGTGCATATGGAGGGATTCGGCGGTGGCCGCGTAGCTGCATCCGGTTCTGAAGAATTCTCGCAGCGTACTGCGCAACTGGGCGAGTGCGGCGCTGTCGGATGCCAGGGGGCCGAGCGTTTCGGCCACCCACGCCCGTGTCGAGGACAGGTCCGAACACAGTAGCGTCACCGCGCCGAGTTCCTTCGCGCAGACGACCCCGAAGCCGGACGCTTCCGATGCTTGCAGAACGGCCCTGGCCGAGTCGGCTTCGGCGTGGGTGCGCACGAATCCGTCGAGGCCGTGGCGTGCGTTGCCCACCGTGACGACCACAGGACCGGTCCAACTGCCGCGCATGGCGTCCAGCCGCGTGTGATCGAGACCGTTGCGCCGCCCCAGTGGAATCCACGCCCGAGCCATGTGCGCATCCCGCGCCTCTAGCAGCGGGTGCCCGTTGATTCCGAGTCGGTCGGTGAATGTGGAGGCCGCGGCTTCGAAATGGGCGATCGCGGACGGTGTGCCCTCGGTGTCGTCGGTCCACATGATGATGCCGAGGTGGTACTGGTCGAAGTGGTAGCCGAGGATCTCCTCGGTGGGCGCCAGGTCTATCGCGCGGCCTGCGAGCACGTCTTTGATCCTGGCCGAACGCGTGGCGGTTCGACGCAGACGCCATGCGTCACGCGCGGATTCGTAGGTGGTCAACAACTGTTGGGCGATCAAGTTCATGTGCGCGGAGACCAGCGCGCTGATCTCCAAGGCGGCTTGCGCTGTCACGGCGGCATTCCGGCTGCGCACGGACAGTCCCTGCAGGCACCACCGGACAACGGTTTCCTGGTAGAGACGGTATGCGTGTTCCAGGTCGGTGATCGGTATGTCTTGTTCGGCCATGAGTCGGGCCAACTCGATCGCTGGTTCCGAAGGTCCGACCTGTTCGATTTCTATATCGTGCCGGAGAATGGCCATGGTGATGGAGAAATTGTGTGTCGCACCGGCGTTCAATTGGTCGAGAATCGGTTGGTCGGTGGCGAAGGATTCTATCTCGGTGACCAGGTGCTCGACAATTGCCCCGACCCGTTCATCCAGTTGATCGAGTTCGGCGGCGGTAATGCGTGAGATGACGTTTGCCACTTGCAGATCGCGATCTACCGGGTTGATGGATTCCTGATCTGCGGTCGACAAATACATACTGGCTTCCGTCATGTCTGCTGTCGGGCAATCGGCGAATGCTG
This sequence comes from Nocardia callitridis, assembly GCF_039543305.1. Lineage (NCBI taxonomy): Bacteria > Bacillati > Actinomycetota > Actinomycetes > Mycobacteriales > Nocardiaceae > Nocardia > Nocardia callitridis. The sequence continues at coordinate 205,278 of NZ_BAABJM010000003.1, forward strand.
TCGCCTACAACTTTGTGGACCGATTATTCGGTTGTTGTCGATATCCGTGGCGGCGGGAACCGGGAAGGGATCGACAACCGCGGCAATAGGGACAAGCTGACAAACCCTTCCGTGAAAGTGACGGGCGACACATCGCAACAGTAGGTGACGGGCACGGAAACGTCAACATCCGAGTTGACAGAGCGGCCGTCGGTCTGTCGTCCGCGCCCGGATACGGCGGTCGATTCCCGCTCGAACGGTGCGGGTATCCAGCGGATTCCGGTGTCTCGAAGGCATTTTCACACCGCCGTGCTCGACGGTGCGAAAGCCTGTCCGAGAGGTGTTTCGTCCGGCCGAGCTGGCTCAGCCGAGAATCGTTGCGGCGGCGGTGTTCACACCGGCAGGGAGCGCAGTGAGCTGAGGGTGCTCGCGAGTGCACGGGCCGCTTCGGCGCCCTTGGTGTGGAAGTGTTCGGTGAAGAAGGTGACGTGTTCGCTGTGCTCGTGGAAATGGTGCGGGGTGAGCACGACGGAGAACACGGGGACGTCGCTGTCGAGTTGTACGCGCATCAGGCCGTCGATCACGGCGGAGGCGACGAAGTCGTGGCGGTAGATGCCGCCGTCGACGACGAGCGCGGACGCGACGATGGCCGCGTACTTGCCGGAGGCGGCCAGCCGCTTGGCGTGCAGCGGAATTTCGAACGCGCCCGCCACCTCGAAGACGTCGATCCCGGCGGAGTCGTAGCCGAGCGCGGCGAATTCGGCGGTGAAGCCTTCGAGCGCCCTGCCGACGATAGAGGTGTGCCAGCTGGCGCGAATGAAAGCGACGGAGTTGTTACTCATGCGCCGATCCTAGGCGCCGATAACGTGCGCTTCCAGCCAGGCGACGAGATCATCGAGCACCGCGCTCTGCTCGGGTTCGTTGAACACCTCGTGATACAGGCCGCCGTAGCGATGCACCGTGATGTCCTTCGAGGCGGCCCCGCGCGCGATGATGTCGGTGCTTTCCGGTGCGGCGATCGCATCGGCGGTGCCGTGCAACAACAGTAGCGGCGCGGTCAGGGAGTCCAGGCGGCCCTTGATCAGCTCCGCGGTGTCGACCAGTTCGACGGCGGTGCGGGCGGGCAGACTGCCGCGATAGTTCAACGGATCCGAATCGTAGTCGGCGACGACCTCGGGGTCGCGACTGATCTGTGCCGAATCGAGTTTCAGCACACCGAGATTCGGGGTATAGCGGCTCAGCAGGGGGGCGAGCAGCCGTTGGATCCGGTTACCCGCCGTGATCTCGATCGGCGGGCCCGACAGGGCGATACCCGACACATCGATCGGCGCGCGAGTGGCCAGCTGCAACACGATCACGCTGCCCATCGAATGGCCGAGCAGGAACTTCGGGATGCCGGGTTGTTCACCGACGGCGAGATCGAGCAGCGCGGCCAGATTGTCGGCGGCGCTGTCCATCGACTCGATGTTCGCCTTGGCTCCCTCGGACTTCCCGTGGCCGAGATGGTCGAGCGCGTACAGCGCGAAACCGGCCGTGGTGAGCCGTGCGCCCACGTGTTCGTAGCGCCCGGAATGCTCGGCGACGCCATGCGCCAACACCACCACGCCGCGCGCGGGAGCCTTCGGCAGCCACGCGCGCCAGGCGATCGTCCCACCGGACCCGTCGAACCGTCCGGTCTCGTTGCGGGTCGGCGAGTCGGTCATCACTGGGCTCCTGCGACCTGGGGCGCGCTGTCGACCGACCGGGCGAGCCGGGTGATCAGGCGTCGGTTGAATTCGATGAGCCGAGCATAATTGAGCCGCGACAGTCGTTCGTCGGTTCCGTGGATCGACGCCAACTCGCGCTCGTTCAGGATGATCGGTGCGAAATTGCAGCGGGTACCCGCCAGACCGTCGTAATGACGCGAATCCGTGGCACCGGGCACGATGCCGCTGGTCACGGCGCAGCCCGGCACGACGTCACGGGTGATCTCGGCAACCAACTCGAAGGCGGGCCCCGGGCCGGTGGTCGCCGACGGTTCCGAGGCCAGGCCCACCAGTTCGATGTGTACCTGCTTGTCCCGCACGACCTTCCGGCAATGGGTGAGGATCGTTTGCACCGTGTCGCCGGGCAGGATGCGGAAGTTCACCAGTGCCTCGGCGCTCTGCGGCAACACATTCGCCTTCACCCCGCCCCTGATCACGGTGGGCGCGGTCGTGGTGCGTACCAGCGCCTCGGTCTGCGGGCGTGCCGCGAGCACGCGGGTGAGCAGCGGTTCGGCCTTGCGTGCGAGCCCGAGCGCACCGCTGCGCGGCTGCGACAACACCAGCCGCAGCCGATCCAACATGTCGGCGATGACCGGTGTCAGCCGCAGCGGCAGCGGATGATCCTGGATCCGACCCACCGCACGCGCGATCCGCCCGACCGCGGTCTGCCTGCCGGGCATCGAGGAGTGTCCGCCCTTGTCGGACACCGAAAGCCGCACGGTCGCATAACCTTTCTCGCCGACCATGATCGTGGCGACCGGCTTGTTCACGCCGAACGCGAGTCCCTCGGCGATCACACCGCCCTCGTCGAGCAACAGGTCCGCGCGCACCCCGGCTGCGCGCAGATGCGCGGCGATACGCACCGCGCCCTCGTCGCCGAAGACCTCCTCGTCGTGGCCGAACGCGAGATAGATCGTGTGGTGCGGACGAACGCCTTCGGCTAGCGCGGATTCCACGGCTTCCAGGATGGCGAGCACACGACTCTTGTCGTCGATCGCGCCACGGCCCCAGATGTATTCATCGTCGACCACGCCGTCGAACGGGGGACGGGTCCAACTCTCGACGTCGCCCACAGGCACCACGTCCAGGTGCGCCAGCAGAATCGCCGCGGTGTGCTCCGGGTCGGTGCCCGCCCAGCGGTAGAGCCTGCTGTGGCCGAATCGCGTCAGCTCGAGTTCGGCGTGCACCAGCGGAAACGAGCGCTCCACATGAGCGCCGAGGCGGGTGAACTCGGCGGTGACGGCGCTCGCTGTGGCATCGGTGGGCCGCGTGTTGTCGATGCCCTCGGGGCTTTCGAGACTCTCGGCGCTCGCGGTGGCCTCGGCGGAGACCGTGCGGCAGCGCAGCGCCTCGGCCAGGCGTTGCGCGGTGTGTTCGTCGACGGGTCGAATCATCGGTCTCCGGTCCGGTCGGGCAGGTCCATGGGTACGGTCGCACCGTCGAGGACGGCGGGATCGATCATGATCGTCTTCTCATTCCGCCATTTCACCAGGTTCTCCGGCGCGCCGCCGGGCAGGTCCGGTTCGCGCGGCCGGGTGAGCAACGGCAGGTCGACGCTCGCCCGGTCGACGGTGACCTCGGCGAACGACGGGTTGCGCGCCCACACCTCGTCCACCACGTCGGTGACCCGCACGCCGATGCGGTGGCCGGCGGCCAGCGGCCAATCCTGCGCGAGTAGCCGCACCCGGGTTTCCTCCTCGGCGAGCGGCGCTACGCCACGGGTCACCGGGATGGCGGTGTTGTCCGGCGCGATGTCGTAGATCTCGACGGTCGCGGTGGCGTTCGGCGGACCGTCGGCGTGCAGCGTCGCGGTGGGGATGCCCGACAGGTGCTGGTCCTGCGACAGCGGCGCGGAGACCGACCAATACTCGCGGTCGTGCCCCGGTAGGAAGCCGCGGTCGGCGTAGCGGCCAGGACGAAGCGCGACCGGGACGTTCACCGAATCGGCGGGCGGCCACTGCTTTTCCGAACGCCACCTGGTGTCGAACTGGCCGACGGTGATGCGCGGCCCCGGCACGCTGACGTCGCGGTCGGCCACGTGCTTGTCGAAGAACGCCAGCAACTCCTCGTCGAAGCCCATTCTCCCGCACTTCGCGTGGCAGGTGCGGTGACCCCACTGCCCGAACCATGCCCGGTGGTCGCCGGGGCCCAGCGAGTTCCACAGGTCGAACACGCGGTAGGCCCTGGTGTTGTAGTCGACGAAACCCTGCCCGAGAAACAGCGGAATCGTGTTGCCGCGTACCCGGGGTAGCAGGTCGCGGTCACGCCAGAACGCGGAGTCGGGGTCGTGGTTGCTGGTATCGGCCGCGTACTGGCGATAGCACTCCAGCGGCAGTTGCGTCGCATTGGCGCGGTACTCGGGGGAGTCGTCGGGTCGCGGTGGCGTCGAGGCGATGAGCAGATGTTCCAGACCGGCGAAATCCGCTGGGCGCACCCCGTTCTCGGTGACCGGCTTGAGCGAGAACCGCCACGACACGCCTTGCATATACAGGTAGGAGTACGGGTCTACGACGGGTTCGAAGGACGCGACGGCGGCCAGGCCCTTCGGCTTCTCCGCCAAGCCCATCATTCCCGTCCACGCCTCATACGAGGTGCCGAACATGCCCACCTTGCCGGTCGACCACGGCTGGCTCGCGGTCCACTCCACCGCGGTCGCCACATCCGAACGTTCGCCCGGTCCACCGAAATCCGGGCATCCGGAGGACCCGCCGAAACCACGAAGATCCACGATCACATACGTGTACCCGGCCCGGAGGAACAGCTCGGGATTGAGGTCGTCGATGGAGGGTCCGCTGTCGATCCTCGGCACGCTGAGATACGCCAGGTGTCCGCGATACGGGCTGACGGTGAGGACGACCGGTGTGGGAGTGGCGTCGGCGACGCCTTGCGGGCGCACGATGTCGACGTGCAGCCTGGTTCCGTCCGAGGCGGTGATGTAGTCCTGTTTCCACTGGTAAGACGAGGGCAGCGGGTCGGCTGCCGCCGTGACCGGAATACAGATGACCAGCAGGAGAAGAACTCCGAAGACACTGCGCAAGAAGATGGACCGTTGGCTCACCATAGGACTATCCAGTGTGCCGTTGTCCAGGTCCAGCCCCAGAAACCGGGGGAGGCCACCCGATTTCGGCAGCTGTGCCGCATGAACTCGGCTGAAGCGCGGCTCGCCGATGGACGCGTCGCATCGTATTGGATGCGACGCGCGTGCGGGCCCCGGTTCCCCGCTGAGGCCGCGTCAGGCGGCGGCGTCCACGGTGAGCCTCGGCAAGTAGCGGGGCGGAGCGGATCTGTCCGTGCGTGGGCCGGATCGCGCGGTCCCCTCGACGACTGAGCCGACCGCGTGGCGAGGCGTGTGCGGACTGGGCACTATCCTGGCGGGTATGGCAGCAAAGCCCACCAAGGAAGCCAAGGCCGAGGCGAAAGCGGCCCGTAAGCAGCAGTCCAAACAGCGCAGGCAGCAGCTGTGGCAGGCGTTCCAGATGACGCGCAAGGAAGACAAGCTGCTGTTGCCGCTGATGATCGGCGCGCTGATCGCCAGCATCGTCGTCTTCGCCGTCATCGGGCTCGTCGTCGGCCTGACTTGGTACCTGATTCCGCTGGGCATCGCCGTCGGCGCGCTGCTGGCGTTCATCATCTTCGGTCGCCGGGTGCAGAAGAACGTTTACACCAAGGCCGAGGGTCAGGCGGGTGCCGGCGCGTGGGTGCTGGACAACCTTCAGGGCAAATGGCGCGTCAAGACCGGCATCGCCGCGACCACGCAGTTGGACGCGGTGCATCGCGCGATCGGACTGCCCGGCGTCGTCCTCGTCGGTGAGGGCACCCCGCACCGGGTGAAATCGCTGCTGGCGCAGGAGAAAAAGCGGACAGCGCGACTCGTCGGCGACACCCCGATCTACGACGTCGTCGTCGGCAACGAAGAAGGCCAGGTTCCGCTCAAGGAACTCCAGCGCTACATCACCAAGCTGCCACGCAATATCGACGCCAAGCGGATGGACCTCATCGAGGGCAGACTCACCGCCCTCAGCGCGCGCACCGGTCCCGCGCTGCCCAAGGGGCCGATCCCCGGCGGGGCGAAGATGCGCGGCATGCAACGCACCATGCGTCGCCGCTGAACGATCCTCGGTCGGCCCGGGTGGCTCAGCGCGAGTGCACCAGGGCCGTTCCGGTCGCCCTGTCGTGCATTCCTCGACCATCGGAGTCGGTGAACAAGGCGGGCACCACGAAGATCAGCAGCGCCTGGCGTGCCAGCGCGCGCACGAAACCCACGGTGACCGGCGCGTCGATGCGCACTGTGCGCAACCGCAGGAAGTATTGGCCCGGCGTGAACCCGAACAACGTCACCGCGACGATGCCGATCACGAACCACACCAGCAGGGTGACCGTCGAGGCCGAGCTGCCGCGCACGATCAGCGCGGCGATACCGAGCGAGATCATCCAGTCGACGAACAGCGCGGCGATGCGCCGCGTCATCCCGGCCAACGAACCGGCGCCCGATCGCGGTAGGCCGAGTTGTTCACCGGGGAACTCGGAGGTCGCCGGTTCGCCGGAGCTTTCAGGGCCGGAAAGCCAGGATCCCGTCATGCGTGCCATACCCCCACAATATGCGCGGCCGGACGACAGCCTCTCGGCGCATAGCAGGGCGTCCAACCCGACAACAGGCGTTTCGGATGGCAGGATGACCCAGGTCGGTGCCTTCAGGTGGTACTGGTCACCCGGTGAGCGGCACGCGTAACACTGGCGAAACACGTCCTTGACTGCAGGGAAACACCGCATCCATAGCGTCTGGTCTCGACGAACCCACGCAATCGACACTGGCGGGGAACCGATCCGTAAGGAGAAGCACGTGACGTTCAGCACGGCCGACGAGGTCATCAAATTCCTCGCTGACGAGGAAGTCGAATACGTCGACATCCGCTTCAGCGACCTTCCCGGTGTGCAGCAGCACTTCTCGATCCCGGCCAAGGCGTTCACCACCGATCTCGTCGAGGACGGCCTCGCGTTCGACGGCTCCTCCGTGCGCGGCTTCCAGTCGATCGACGAGTCCGACATGCTGCTGCTGCCCGACTTCGGCACCGCGCGCCTGGACCCGTTCCGCGCCGCGAAGACGCTGAACCTGAACTTCTTCGTGCACGACCCCTTCACCCGCGAGGCCTACAGCCGCGACCCGCGCAATATCGCCCGCAAGGCGGAGGAGTACCTGCGCTCGACCGGCATCGCCGACACCGCGTTCTTCGGCGCCGAGGCGGAGTTCTACATCTTCGACTCGATCCGCTACGAATCCGGCATCAACCACTCCTCCTACGAGATCGATTCGATCTCGGGTTCCTGGAACACCGGCGCGCGGACCAACCCCGATGGCAGCCCGAACCTCGGCTACAAGGTTCGCAGCAAGGGCGGTTACTTCCCCGTCGCTCCTTACGACCACTACGTCGACCTGCGCGACAAGATCTCCACCAACTTGCAGAACGCGGGTTTCGTGCTCGAGCGCGGCCACCACGAGGTCGGCACCGCCGGTCAGGCCGAGATCAACTACAAGTTCGACACCCTGCTTTCGGCTGCCGACGATCTTCAGCTGTTCAAGTACATCGTGAAGAACACCGCATGGGCCGAGGGCAAGTCCGTCACCTTCATGCCCAAGCCGCTGTTCGGTGACAACGGTTCCGGCATGCACGTGCACCAGTCGCTGTGGAAGGACGGCAAGCCGCTGTTCCACGACGAGGCAGGCTACGGCGGGCTTTCCGACATGGCGCGGCACTACATCGGCGGCATCCTGCACCACGCCCCGTCGCTGCTGGCGTTCACCAACCCGACCGTGAACTCCTACCACCGCCTGGTCCCCGGCTACGAGGCCCCCATCAACCTGGTGTACTCGCAGCGCAACCGCTCCGCCGCGGTCCGCATCCCCATCACCGGCAACAACCCGAAGGCCAAGCGCCTCGAGTTCCGTGCCCCCGACTCCTCGGGCAACCCGTACCTGGCCTTCGCCGCCATGATGATGGCGGGCCTGGACGGCATCAAGAAGAAGATCGAGCCGCTGGCGCCGGTCGACAAGGACCTCTACGAGCTCCCCCCGGAGGAGGCCAAGAACATCCCCCAGGCCCCCACCAGCCTCTCGGCCGTCATCGACCGCCTCGAACAGGATCACGACTACCTGACCGAAGGCAACGTCTTCACCGAAGACCTCATCGAGACCTGGATCAGCATCAAGCGCGAACAGGAAATCGCCCCGGTGAACCTGCGCCCGCACCCGTACGAGTTCGAGCTCTACTACGACGTGTGAGTCGATGTAGCGCAAGACTTTTCGAGCCCTTCCACACTTCGGTGTGGGAGGGCTCGGCTGGTTCTTCCTGCTCGGTGCCGATTACTTTTCGGTGAGGAAACTATGCAGGGCGGCGAGTATGGCCAACAGCCCAACTGGAGGTTTGGCCGTCGAGCGACCTTTCGCCGGAGTTGTTACCAGACCGTATTTCACAGAACCAAAGATGGGTTGGTGCTTGTCTCACTGCTCTCGGGCGAACTGAACTAACTGTTCCAAATCTGTCAATTCGTATTGCGTGGCGTCCACACCGATCGATCCGGACAAGCTGTCTTCGGGTAGTCCTTGGCAGCGTTGGATTGCTGTCAGAGAATCGATTCCGTCCTCATAGGTCCTGGCTGAGTCGGAAATTCCACAATCCGGCAGCGATTTCGCCCGCACGACCGACAGCGGCGCGTGGCAAGTAGTCCGCCGCATCGCCGGTGGTCGCGGCCCAGATGTAGCCGATGGTGGTGTCGTCCTTGGTGATTGGGAAGTACCTGATGACGGACTGTGTCGTGGTGGCGTATCTGGGTAGGGGGCTACTGACAAGAGGGCCCCATCCTTGGGAACGGTCGACGGGTGTTCCGTCGACGAAGGCGCCATCTTGAATCATCGGATTGGGTGGCGGCGGGCCGCCAGGGTTGGTGAGTTCATAGAGGGTCGCTAGATCCGGCGCTTCTCGTGCTTCACTGTCGGCGGGAATCTGCCCGCCGACGGGGTGTTCCGGTGCGCCGATCCATTTTGCTACGGCATCGACGGGCCGGAGCTCGTGTCGCTTACCATCGTCGAGACGCGCATGCCAAACATCTTGCCAGAGACGGTTCCTCCCAATCGGGGCGACGAATCCTGCTGAGTGGAACGATTTCGATGCCCAGACATATCCAACGAATTCCCCGTGAACCGAGAGTGGCCAGTAGTATATAGGCTTTCGTGTCCACGGCTCGTATGATTTTTCCAGGAGACTCGGTTTCTCCTCGACCATTGGTGGTGGGGGTGTTCCGGGCGGTGGTGTGGGTGCGCCGTGGAGGTATGAGTTATCCGGTTGCGGTGGTGTTTGAGGAATTTTCTTACCTTTCAACGAGATCCCTGGGGCCCAAAACCCACTGAAACAACTTCAGCATGAACGGTGTACGTCGAGGTTCCGTCCGATAATGCGAAGGGCTCCGGGCTGATCCCGACCGCATTGACCCGCTTCCAACCAGGATGACCAGCGCAAACCACACCTACAAGACGAAAGGCCCACACTTACAAGACGAAAGGCTGAGAACCCGGGCCGGTGGCCCCCAAGTCACCCCCGCTGAACGGGCCACGAATCACACCGTTGTCCGGCCGGAAATGCCGCACAACACCAACCCGAAACCAAGCAGGCCAGCACGTCAGCACCACGAAAGATCCAACAGCTAGGCAGTGGGGGGAGCGTGGTACTCGACCATTTCATCGCTTATCCGAATTCCTTGCCGCCCTAGACTGTCTACGACTTGCCTGGTTATGTGCCGGGGCGGCTTATAGTGACTGCTTTGGTCGCTGATCAGTCGAACGTTGCCATGTGCAACTTCGATCTCGCCGGCTCCGGAAGCGGGACCTCCGGCAAGGAAACTTGAATGATGAAATTCTCCCAAGATGTGGTACGGGGCAGAGTAAAGGTTACCGCTATGATCCATGACAAATATCGCGCGACCACCACCTGGCGACCAGAGTGTTTTTGCGGAGCTGGTATCGTACGGGTAGCCGTTTCTGTCATAAAGCTTCCCGTTCTTGCTCCTCAGTCTGAACTCTTGACGTTCTTCTCGACTCAGGTATTTGACGACCATCCCGTCCCACCTTGTGTTTTCGGGAGAATTTTCTCCTTCAAACGAGCTCTGAATCGAGACTGATTCGTAGTACGTGATCGGAACGGCGAATTTTGTTCCTGGCAGATCTACTCGAAAAACACCCGTGGGGTCCAAATTTCCTGCGCGCACAAGTTCATTCAAGACTTCCCCGGATTCGTGATCGCTGCTTGCGCTGGCCACCATGACATGGTCACTGCCTTCCCAATAGCCTGAGAACATGCCCACGATCGCTCCGGACTTCATGCGTAGCAACAAAAAATTTCCGAAGCCGCGTCGATGAAAGATACGTCTGACCCGCGACTCTATCTCGCGTGTCGACAACGTGATCCGGGCAACTGGTTCCGAACCCTGAAACTCGGTGAGCAGTGACTCCGGCAGCAGTAAGTATCCCGGCTCCTCCCATGGACGCATCTCATCCATTCGGGCAACGACCTCAGACAGGAATTCGCGGAGTTCATGCGAGCTATGGTGCATCGGAACCAGCGATGGTAGTGGAGAGTTATTCGCAAGCCCGCTAGCGAGAGCCGAGTATTCTTCGTCGGGTGTCAGGATGTCGATGGGTTCAGTCAGTAGTGAACGGGCAGTGATATCGACGAGGTCTTTATTCAAATCAGGTTCGAACTGGATCTTGTAGAAAATCCTCGAAAGTAGGCCCGGCCAATAGTCGGTCACTGCGCCGCTCTGGGTCGAGGTTCCCAATCCTTCGCACGGTCGGCTGGTGTGCTGTCGGGGAATTCGCCGTCGGCCGGGCCCTGTTTCGGGCCTGGCCGGATTATCCCTGCCCGGCAATGGATTCGAGGTCGCTGAGGCTCGCGGCAGACTGTTCATGCGCCTCGGTCCCGATGACTCCTGCGAGCATGTCGGGTGGGTATCGCCGGAATCGGCGGATTGCTTCCAATGCGGGGATTCCTTGGGAGAACGCATCACTGAGGCGGATGTTCCAGAGTCCGGCGGCGGCCGTTCCTGCTGGGCCTGCCGATGCCAGTGGTAGGTACTCGGCCGACTGCTCGCCTGCCGCAGCCCACAGAAATCCGAGCAGTTGCCCGCTCTTGGTGACTGGGTAGTACCTGACTTCGGCTGCTGTGTTGGACGCATAGGTTGCAGGTGTGACCGAGACTGGTGCGCTCCAACCCTTGCTGCGGTCCTCGGGCGTTCCGCTCGGAAACTCGCCATCCTGAATCCACGGACCTGGGTCCATGGGGGTGGCTGTGGGGTTGAGCACGCTCCAAAGTTCCTGCTTCGTGGACGCTTCCAACTCCTGCGCGTGTGGCGGAACCCCGCCACAACGGGGGTCCTCTGGTACACCTGCCCATTGCCGGAGCGCGACTTCGGCGGAGAGCCCTTGGCGATACTGCTGATCGAGTCGATCATTCCAGAAGCCAGGGCAGGTCAGGTTATCGTCGTCGACCGCAACGTGACGCAGATAGCCCGCCGCGTTGCCGCCGACGGATGCCCACAGGTAGCCCATCAGTTGGCCGTTCAGGACCACCGGCAGGTAGCGGACCGGGCGTCGTGTCCATCTGTCGAAGCCTTGGGGGAGCGCGGGGGCGAAGTCTGAGGGAGGACCGCCGGAGAAATCTGACACATCATTCCTTTCGTAGGTGTCTGAATTGAAATTCTAGTAGACCACCTTCCTTACGCCCCCGGAATCTCTTCTGGTCGCAGGACTCTCGCACGTATGAGCCATTGAACTCGGCCGCCGGGAGCACCATTTCTGGAGTACTGATCGCCTGGTGGGTTGGGAATTACTGCAGTCACTTGATACCGTGTACCACTCGGGAGAATGAGTTCACGCTGGTCTGGATATGCGCTTCTGTGCCCCATCCAGATTCCAGTTGTCCCCGGGGGTAGTTCCAGTTCCATTCTATAGGCTCGGTCAAAATTGGCAGGCGGTGTCGCACCGAGACTCGATGACATGTAGCCCTGCTCGGTTTGCACGGTGCCGAGGAGGTTTCGGGGATCCCCTGAATTGCCCAACGGTGTTCCGAAGTTATCGACCGTCATGAACCCGACATCACCAAGTCCGCGAACTACTTCGATTGCTTCGGGCAGGGGATGCCCGACGGCCTGGTTCAATGATGTCATGTGAGTCTCGATGAGGCTTACTGTTGGTGCAGCTCCAAAATCTTGCCACATGAGATGGTATTTCTGAGCATTCGACCACATGCTCATGATTCGATCGGTGGGATTCTGATCGCCAAGAATTTCCAATATTGTCTGCCGCTGGGCCGTTGTGATATCCCGACGTTGGAGCAAATAGGCGAGAGTTTCGGGGCGTGGCATTTGATTGTTGCCAGTAAGCTGAGATAGCATGCGGAAATTCCCGTAGCTTGAGGAAAGTGTATGAATCAGGGCAGGCGTGTTGCCATGTCTCAGAAATTCATTTACCCATGAATTCACAGTGTATTGATACGCCTCGTTGAATTCATGCCGTGGCATACCATCACGTATTGGCCCCAATTGTTGCTCGCCATAATTGTATCCCTCCGCGTTATTCGTAAACCTCCGTGGAGTCTGGTGATCGTGCTGTGTGGGTTCAGGAGGGCGGGTCGGTATGTCGCGAGGGAATTGTTCCGGTCCTGACGGATGATGCCCCGGCGCATTTTCGTTGGTTGGGCTGTGTCGGTGGATGTTCGGGCCGTGTGGCCGAATCGATGCGCTTGGTGCGGTGGGTCGGCTTCCGGCATGCATCTCGGTGCCCGGAGGGCGAGCTCCCGTTCCTGGCAAAGGTGCGGTTGTACGGCTGGGTGAATCTATGTGGCGGTCGGTGGGAGCCCTGGGAGCTCGTGGCGGTGTGCCGGGGTGCGGTGGGGTGTGTGGGCGGGACGGTGGCACGGAGTGGGATGGTGCGACCGGGTGGGTTGGAGGTGCTGGGTCACGTGGTGCGTTCCGGAGCGGTGGGGGTGGGAAGCCTTCGGGGGTGGGATGGTGGCCGGTTGGCTGGGTGGGGGTGTGGGTCGGCTCTGGTGTGCGGGGTGGGGGTAGGGACTCGGGGGCGTGGGTGGTTGGTGGGGGGAGGGATTCCGGGGCTCGGGCGATGTTCGTCGAGTCAGGGAACGGTGGTGAGCTTGTGCGTTCGGGTTGCGGGTACCAATCGGGCAGTCGGGCCGACTGTTGGTAGTTCGGGTCCACCTGTTCCCAGGGGTATCTGGTCGGCTCGATGGGCGGGGCCTCGTCCGATGTCGGCCTGGTGGTTTCCGGGGCGGGACGGTTGGCTTCGACATCGGGGTGGTTGGTCTCAGGACCGGGGCGGTCGGACTCGATGGTGGGGTGGTTGGTGTCGGGACCGGGACGGTTGGCGTCGAGGCCAGCGTTGGTCTCGGGATCAGGGTGGTTGGTTTCGGAACCGGGGCGGTCGGACTCGGCATCGGGACGGTGTGCTGGCGAGTCCGGTCTCGGTGTGAGTTGGGCGCCAACGGGTTCCGGGGCTACTCCGGGGTCTCGCCCCGTTCCTGCTCGATCCTCTTCGCCTCCGAGTCGCCCCACGCCTGCCAGATCGCGGTCTGTTCCTCTGTCGCCTGCCGGCGGCCCTTCTCCTCCAGTTCTTTCAGGTACGCCTTTTGCTTCGCTACTACGGCTCGGCTCTCCGGGGTGTCCCTCTGGAAGCCCATTGTGGGTCCCCAAAGCTCCCGCGCTATCCGCTCCATTTCTTCCCGACTGATGGACATCAGGGCTCCTTCCTAAATCGGTGAGTTGTACGATGTATTTATCTTCGAATGGTGTGCGGCCCGGTTGAAAGTTGACTGATTCGACACGGAATTGATGTCCTGGTGGAAAAATTATCTCATGCTGTTGTCCGCTGCTCCACGAGATGTCTTTTCCGTGCTGGGACTCGATGATCATTTCGATATTTCCGCCAGCGGAAGCGTCTTTGTCGGAAGACGCGAAACCGCGGTCCGTTACGATGTTTTCTTCCGTGTAGTAATCAAGGAAATTCTGCAACTGTGCCGGGTCGGTGATCGAAATTCCGCGCAGTACCGTGCCCTGGTAGTCGGGCAGCCTGTTGTAGGCGCTGACCAGTCCGCGGATGGCGGCATCGTGGGATTCGAGTGCGTGGGTGTCGCCGTCGCGGGTGGCGCGGTTGACGTGTTCGTTCAGCGACAAGTGCTGGTTGTGCCGGATGAGGGCGATTTCCTCGTCGGAGAGGTTCGCTATTTCCGGGTGCTCGTCGGTCGACCTTTCGCGGATGCCAGGGACTTCCTGCAGATGGGCAGGGTTTGCGTGGACGTATTCGGCTGCCGCGCTCGGATCGTGGAACTCGGTGTTGGCGTAATAAGGGCGCTCCTCCACCGGATGTGGTGGGCGAGCAGGTGTCGGGGTCTCGGGTGAAGGGGTCGTGTGCTCTGGTGTGTGGTCGTCCGACGAGTCGTGGGGCCGGGGCGCGTCCGTACTGTTTTCGACGGGTCGTCGGGCGGGAGGATCGAGGTCACGTGGCCGTGACGAATCGTGAGGCTGTTCAGGAGCCCGGTCCGAACGGGGGTTCGGTTCAGTGGGCCGCGAATGTGTTTCAGGGTGCGCGGGGGGCGCTTGTCGTTCGGAAATCGGGCGGTGCGGGGCCGCGGAGGAGTCCGGGCCAGTCGGGCGCGGTGTGGTTTCCAGGCGCGATGGTGTTGGGCGGACTGCGGGTTCCGGGCGTGACCCAGCAGGGTGCTCAGTGCGCGAGGATTCGGGTCTCGGTGTGGTGGGTGGTTCGGGGCGCGTGGCAGTCGGCGCGGGTGTCGGCGCAGGCGTAGGTGTTGCCGCGTCGGGAGTGGGTGGTATTGGGCGGTGGGCTGTTTCGATTCCAGGGGCGGCGGGAGGGACCGGTGGTGTCGAGGGGGTTGCGGCGGAAGCGGTGCTGGTTTCTTGCGGCGCCGTGGGGGTGTCCGGTTGTGTGGCGGTGTCGGCCGGTGGTGGTGTCGGGCGGATCAATTCGACGGGTGGGAGGTCGAGGCTGGATTGTGGCTGCGACGGCGGGGTGGCCGGGTTGTCGGCAGGACGCGACGGAGCGCTGGATTGTGAGGTGTCCGAGCTGGGTTCGGGGCGCGGCCCGCTGTGGGAGGGGGCAGGGGCCGTCGCTGATTCAGGCGTGCGTGGGGGTGGTGCCGTGGGGTTGCTGCCGGTGCCGGTCTCGGCCGAGTTGGTTTCGTTCGTTGGGTTTGGCTGAGTGCCGGGGTCGGTAGCTCGGCTGGGTCCAGCGTCGGTTTGCTGGGTCGGAGCAGTCTCCGTACTGGTTGTGGGGTTGTTACCGGACTCGGGATGAGTGTTCTGGGTGTGGGGGTTCGATCGTGGTGCTGCGTCTGTGGGTTGGGTTGGCGCAGCGGGGTTTCCGGCAGCGTTGTCGGCCGGCGCAGCCGGATGTTGTGCGGCGTCGGTGCCGCCAGGTTGTCCGGGATCGGTGCTGGGCGTGGGGTTGTTCGCGTTGCTCGGATCGCTAGTGGCGGCGTGCGGTGGTGTCGCGGTATCGGTCGCGGTGACCGAGGGCGTGGTGTGGGCGGGTCCCGGGGCCGGCGTCGGGGAATTCGACGTCCCGGCGTCCGTGATATTCGACGAGGTGTCCGCGGGTTGTGCGGGCTCGGGTGTCGTCGGAGCGTTGTTCGCTGTGCCGGGATCGACAGGGGCCGAGGAGGTTTCGTGGACCGATGTGGATGGAGTGTCACCAGTGCTCTGTGACGGTGCCGTGCCTGTGGGTTGGGCTGGTGTCGGTTCCGGGGCTGACGCAGGGGTGTTCGCCGCTCCGGTGTCGGAGTGCCCGGGTTGTACTGGTAGCCCGGAGTCGGTGGGCGAGGTTGGCCCCACGCTTGATGACGGCGCAGGTTGGGACGGTGCAGGTTCGGGCGTAGGGGTGTTCGCCGCTCCGGTGTCGGGGGGTGCGGGGCTCGCGGGCTGTGCGGGCTCGGGTGATGTCGGGCCGTTGTTTGCGACACCGGGATCAGTGGGGGTGGAGATGGTTTCGGTGTTCGGTGCCGGTGCGGAATCGGTGGTGCTCGGCGGGGGTGTGGTGTCGGTGGGTTGGGTGGGTGGGTCCGTGCTGGGTGGCGGCGCCGTGTCTGCCGGTGGGGTCGGGGCTGGTTCTGGCGTTGGCGCGGGGGTGGTCGCCGCTGCGTCGGAGGGCGTGGTGCTTTCGGGTGCGGGTGCTGTTGGCGGGTTGTTTCCGTTGCCGGGGTCGCCGGGGGTGGAGGTTTCGGTGCTCGGGGGTGGTGGGGTGTCGGCTGCGCCCGGTGGTGCGGTGTTCGCAGGTTGAGTGGGGGCCGAGGAGGTGTCGCCGGTGGGTGGCGAGATGGTGTCACCCGTGGACGCGGATGCTGTCGAAGTCTGTTGCGGCTGTTCGGAACCCGGTGTGGGTGGCGTCGTGGGCCGGTTGCCTTCTGGCTGCGACGGCGGGGTGTTCGGGGGCGGCTGGTTGTCGGGTTGTGCCGGGGGACTATTGGGTTCGGGGGAGGGGCCGTTGGGTGGCTGGGGGTTGTTTCCCTGACCGTTGGTGTTGTTACCGGTGTCGGTGGTTCCCGGTTCGTTGCCGTGACCGAAATTGGTGCTGGCCGCCCCGGCGACCGAGGAGGTGAGGGTGGTGGCGTCGACGTGGAACTCGCCGCCCAGCGGAACGGTGGCGGCGCTGCCCGCGACGCCGCCCAAGGCGCCTGTGGCGGAATCGTGCCGATCTCGGCGGCGTAGCGGCCCGCTTGGTTTCCGATGCCGCTGGTGCCCGCGGCGAGGCCGCCGGTGCCGAGTCCGCCGCCGACCGCGCCGCCGACGGTGCCTGCCAGGGAGCCGAGTCCGATCTCTTTCCAGTCTTCGGCTTTCAAGGCTTCGTCGTGGCCCTGGGCCTTCTGCACGAGCCGGGCACCGAGGTCGACGCCGCCGGATTGCAGGAGGCCGAAGGCCGCGCCTTTGAGCGCGGCACGGGCGATGGCGCGGGCGGTCATTCGGGCGATCATGCGTTGGACGAGTTGGCGGATCGCCATGCGTATGGCGACCTGGGTGGCGGCGCGGGCGGCGACCTCCGCCGCCGCGGCGGCGGGTGCGCCGATGCCGGTGGCCGCCGTTGCCAGGGCCGCCACCATTTGGGCGGCGAAGATCACCAGCGACGCGATGATGACGTATTTGGTGTGTTCGATGTCGGTGGCGCCCTCATCGAGACTGGTGGCCTGTTTTTCCAGGCGTTCGATGAGGTGCTCGAGCCCGCCCTCGGGACCGCCGACCGTTTTCCAGTACGCGTCGAACGAATCGTGCGTCGCCCCGGCGCTCAGTGCGTCGAGCGCATCGCGAACGATCGCTTCCGCGGCATCATCGATGCCGTTGAGGGTGGTCGCCGCGGCTTCCCACGCGTCGGCGGCCCGGCGCATCGCCGTCTCGTCACCCTCGGGCCAATCGCCCGCCCCGACAACCCACTTCGCCACCCATTGGAGCGAACCGGGGATCTCGATTCCCATGGATCAGGGCTCGAGCGCGTTGGTGGCGGCGGCGCGGGCTTGGTCCTGTGCTTCGAGCGTGTCCGCGATGGTGCGCACGTTGTCGGCGAGACCGCCGAAGGTGGTCGCCAAGCCGTCGGTGCCCTGGAGGGCTTCGTCTCGAGCCGTGACGTAGTCGCTGGCGAAGTGTTTCCCGGTCTCGTCGTGTCCCCAGCATTCGCCCTCGGCGTCGAGTGCGGCGCGCAAGGTGGACGCCATGTCGGTGACCCTGCGTGCGACATCCGCGAACCGAGGTTGGGTGGCGCGCAACGCGTTCGTGTCCGCGTGCAAGGAGGTCATCGGCGGCGGTCCTCGAGGTAGGAGCGGTTGCGGTAGTAGTCGTCCTCGTCTTCGTCGTCGAAGTGCGGCGGATCCGGTTGTGCGGGTGGCTGCGTCGCGGCGTCCGGAATGAGGGAGGCGACCAAGTCCTTGATGCTCGGCGCGCCGGGGATGAGGTCGGAGAGGTCGGGAATCTCGTCGGCGAGGTTGTTGACCGGAGCGAAGAGCTCCGCCGACTTGCGTGCCGCGATCGCGGCGGCGGCCTGCGCTGCCTCGGCGATGGATCGGCCGAGCTTCTGCGGGGTCGACCGTTTGAAGGCACCCTCGTCCAGTTGCACCTCCAGCGGGATGCCCGCGACATTGCAGACCACGCGGACGAGATTGTCCGACGACCACGCTTCCCCGGTGGCGGCCGCGAGTTGTCCCTGCGCCTCGGTGAGTTCGCGACGTTGTTCGTCGAACGCCGACAGCATCGAGTCCACTTGATCACGCAACGCGTTGTTGCGGGCACGCAGCTCGCTCTGTTCGGCGTCGTTCATTCCTCACCCATTTCTCCGAGATATGACCCTGTCACCTGATATCGACGCGACACGAGGCCGATCGGTTCCACAGTCGGCAGATTCCATCACTCGCGTCGAGATCGGGCAACCCGGCGACCTGGCGGTGCGACGTCCCGCACATTCGTGCGCGACCTCGATCCGTTGCCGAGCCGGGCCGATCGAACCCGGCGGTGTGTCATGCGCCGGGTGGTGTTCGTGGCGAATCGGTGGACGCGGGTCGCCTCGGCTGTCGGCTTGTGTCACCATCGTTGAGCAACCTTGTGATCCGAAGGCTCTGGTAGCGCTGATGTTCGGCGCCCGGCCGCGGGCAAGGGGCCAGGTGCGATACGGAAGAAGCGCTGCATAACCATGAAGATCACCACGATGACCCCGCAGCTCACCGGGCTCGACCTTCGTCCCGAACTGTCGCGGGAAGACTTGTGCACGTTCGTCGAACGGATGCGCCCGGAGCTGCCGGACGAATTGTGGCGGCTTGTCGAGCCCTACACCGAGACGCCGCGAAACTGGTCGACCAATACCGAGGTCTACGGTTTCGCCACCGTGGACGACGGGGACGGTCGCCCGTGGCGCTGTGAGCTGCACGCACCTATTCCCTGGCACGATGTGGTCGACACGGCGCCGTCGCTGCGGTGGGCCGACGAGCGTCCCACGGTCGAACAGTTGCGCGGTGCGTGGACGGCGCTCGAAAACCTCGGAGCGCGTCCGGCTTTCGCCGCGAACCTGGGGCCTTCGGAGTCGGGGGACGCCTGGTTGGTGCAGGTGGTGTTGCTTTCGACGATCGGATCGATCTGCGTCGAGGAGGCCAGGGAGGTCGGTCGGTTGTTCGGTGGACGTGTCGGTGGGATCGCCGACCATTGGGCGTGCTGGCGCACGGGGCGGTGAGTCCGGGCGCCGAATCGGCGCGGATGAGCGTTGGCACGAACCTTGCTACGATCTGCACGCCCCGGTCGGTGACCGACTCCTGATTCCGGGCGCAGCCTCTGTTCGAGGTGGCTTCATGCTGCGTGCGTTGAGAAGTGGTGTCCCCCCGCGTGGATTCAAGGGTTGGCAAGGACGAGTTGGATGGGGCGCGACCGTACACGCGGTTGATGCTGACGATTTACGATCTATGGGTTCTTCGGTTCAATAATTCTGTGGTGTGGCGTTGTCCCACAAGGAATTTGCTGAAGTTGTACAACAAGAATGTTTCCAACGCGCACCTGGATATCGGTCCCGGCACCGGCTGGATGTTGCGTCGGGTGAATTTTCCCGGTAGTTCCTCGCAGGTCGTCGGATTGGTTGATCTGAACGAAAATTCGTTGGCGAGGTCGACGCAGCGGCTGCGTCGACGCGGGGTGGAGCCCACCAAGCATCTCGGCTCGGTGCTGCGCGAACTGCCCGTCGATCGCCAGTACTCCTCGGTGGCGGCCTCACTGTTGATGCATTGCGTACCCGGGTCCTGGGCGGAGAAAGGCGAGGCCTTTCGCCATATCGCGGACGCGACAACCGATGACGGTGTTTTCTTCGGTGGCACCGTGCTGTCGAAAGACGTTCCGCACACGCGTTTGAGTCGGGGGACATTGCGCTGGTTCAACGACGCGGGCGGGTTCCACAATGCCGAGGACGATCTGGCGGGTCTGCGCACGGCGCTGGCGGCGGCGTGGGGTGAGGTCGAGCTGGAGGTGATCGGGGCGACGGCGTTGTGGACGGCCCGCGTCCCGCTGCGGCGGTGATCCGCGTGGCTGCCGCGGGGACAGCGGTGGGCCGGAATCCGCTGCGGTTGCGCAGCTGCGGGGCCGCCGAGGTGCGGGCGACCGCTCGAGGTCCACCGGCGCGCGAACACCGTTTCGGCCGAGCGTCATGGGGATGATCGCGGAGGAAACGGTTCGACGAGGATCACTCGAGGGAGGTCCGGAGGGGACTTCACGCCGCGCAGGGGGCGACGTGGGGAGAGGTCCGACCTGTGGTGAACATGGAAAACCGACGGCTCCGTGCTGCGGGGAAGCGCAGCGGAGCACGCTGATCCGCGTGCATGCGGTCACTCGGCGACACCAGCCGGGGCGAGGTATTCGGCCGCTGGCCGAGCGTGTCATGGCGTAAGACGGCGCGGGAAAGGCCGAATCGGTCAGAAGTTCGCGGGCACGGCACCCGCTCGTTGTCGGGCCGTGCCGCGAGCGGGTGACTCGCACGCACCGAGCCGGGTCACGCCCGGTTCACCGACTCGCTGTCAACACGACGGCGGCCGGATGGACGGGCCGATTCTGGACGGTGGGCAACGCGAACGAGCTCGCCCGAAAGGTGCTGCCCGCGAAGGTGATCTGGGTGACAGCGGTGTCCATCGGTGCGGCGACGACGGGGGCGAAATCGATCTGGTCGAGAATCGTGTCGATCTGTGCGGTGCTCAACGGCGCGAGCATGCCCCCGGTGGCCAGCGGTGCCCGACGGTCGACGTCGACGATCAGCACGGTGCCCTGGGCGATGTCGACCAGTCGGCCCAGGTTGAGGTCGAGCTCGCGGTGCGGTAGCCGCAGGGTGAGGCCGTGCACGGTGCGGCGACTGGTGTCGATGACGCCCACGCGGGCGGCCGACCAGAAGTGCACCCATTCGCGGTGGGGTTTGATCGACCACACGGATTCGGCGAGGGTGCCGGTCTGCGCGGTGAGCGCGTCGTAGGACAGGCTCAGAAAGCCCGCGGTGTCATCGGGATTGATGCCGGTCAGCAGGTCGCGCAGCGGTCGCTCCTCGCCCGCGCGGCGACCGTCGCCGATGAGGTCGAGTCCGTCGCCGTTGGAGCGGGTCGTGATGGTTTCCAGGTCGAGAACCCACGCGTTGAACACGGGCATCGCTGTGACCGGGGCGGGTGCCAACCAGATGAGCAGGCCGACGGCGGTCGAGTCGGGTGCGACGATCCAATGCGTTCGACATTCGAAGCCGCCCTCGGTCGCGACGTGATCGACGTGCTCGGCTCGGCGGAGCACGTCCGTGGCGACTTCGGTGAACAGATTCTCCCCGCGAAAATCGAACCGACACCAGCTCTTTCTGGCGATGCGACGCAACGGCCGCGCGACCCGCTCAGTGTCGACGGAGTGCACGATGATCTCGCCGTGCAGCTGGGTGGCCAGCACATCGATACAGATCCAGCGGTTCGGCAAATCCATGACGTGAGCGTAAACAAAGCCGCAGGCCATGACGTGAGGGCCATCGGCACGGGCGTCCTTCGACCGAAACGCCTCGGCGCCCGGCACAATGCCAGTCGAGTGGGGGAGGGTGCCGCACGTGCGGTGAGCGCGGCATGTGCGGCGCTGCGTGATCGTCACGGTGTACCGGTCGTCACGACCAGCACCGACACGGTTCGGTGCCGGGGCATGGCCACCGGCCGCATCAGCCATTTCGCTGAATACTGGGACAGTCGTCCCATAATCGCGCGCACGGGAGCGCGGGAAGGTCGTCGTGGATCTCGTCGTCGATGGTGATGACGAATTCCTGGGAGCTTCGCCGCAGATGCGCGGCCACACTCTCGGCCTGGTCGGCGCGGGCGAGGTAGTGCAGCTGTAGCGCGCCCGAGTGGATGCAGAGGTGGCGCCAGCCGGGGGACACCGAGAGGTCACCGAGGTCGGCGACTGGGCACCACGCGTCCGCCGTCGATGAGCGTGTGTAGCGCCGCCGCTTTCCGTGGGCACCGGCGGGCGCGGCAAGCCAGGTGAATGCGCATCACCTCGTGGGCTCGGTCGACCGTGAACGGAACCGAAGGCGCGCGGTGCGCCGAGGGGTCACACAATGCGATGAGTCGGTACACGGCAAGGGATTCCGTGCGCATCTGAGCCCTTTCTCTGGTGAACGGTGGTGCCCGACACCGAGGGCTTTCGCCACCGACCCGCCGTCGTCGGCGAGCCGGTGCGCCGTGGCGAGGGAATCGGCGTCGTCTCGGTGTCGGGCACCTGTTGTTGAAACTAAGACGAGGAAAGGGGTGACCGCGTCTCCGATTCGGGTCGATGTCTCGAATATGTGTATCGGCGTATATCCGGTTGGGCCCGGGCATTTCGGCGGTAGGTTTCCGGTATCCGACGAGCGGGGGTGTGGGTGTGTATATGACGACGGGTGCGGTGATTCGGCGAATCCGGAAGTCGATCGGCATGACGCAGGTGGAGTTGGGTGCGTTGATTCGGTTTTCGCAGCCTGCGGTGTCGGGGTTGGAGCGTGGCGGTCCCGCGTCGCATGATGTGCGCGTTCTCCGCCTTGTTGCTCGCGCCCTGGACGTTCCGCTTGCCATACTGGTAGTGGAGTCGGATCGGGAGGCAGATGTGGACCGTCGGAACTTCTTGAGGGTGGGGGCGGTCGGTGGTGCGGGGGCAGCCGCGATGGGGGCTGAGGCGTCGCGCGGCGGGTTCGGTCTGAAAGTCGGTGTGAGCGATGTGATGACGATCAGCGACAGTGTGCAGCAGATTCATGACTTGGACTTGGCCATAGGCGGTGACCGGTTGTGCACGGTCGCTGCCAACCAGGTTCGCCTTGTTGAGTTGTTGCTCGAGAGCGGCACCTATACCGAATCGGTGGGACAGTCGCTGATGAGCGTTGGCGCCGAAATGATGACGGCGACCGGGTGGGTTCATTTCGACTCCGGCCGTTTCGATGCCGCACGTCGTTATTACGCGGATGCGGCGAATGCCGCGAATGCCGCTGGTGACGGAGTAGCGGCGGCGCATGCGCTGGGAAACGCGACGTTCCTCATGGTGTGTGGTTCAGATGAGTCGAGTCCGGCCGCTCCTGCGATGGCCGTGCAATACGCGCAGGCCGCGTCGAAGGCGGCGCTGCGTGAAGGTGGCCCGAAATTGCGTGCGCTGATGGCAATTCGTGAAGCCGAGGCGCACGCGGCACGCGGCGAGCACAAGATGATGACGGCCGCGATCAGTCGGGCTCATCGCGCCTACGAGTCGACTCGTGGACATGACCCGGAGTGGGTGCACCTGCCGAAGGCTGAATTCCTGGGTGGTGTCGGCTGGGCTCAGATGCGCATCGGCGACCACTGCGCGGCGACCGAAAACCTCCGAGCGGCAGTAGACGCGGCGGTCGAATGGCCGAGGGAACGCGCCGCATTGCGGACCTATCTCGCACAGAATTTGGTCAATGCGGGTGACGTCGCGCAAGCGTGCGAATTGCTCGCCGCGAACATGGCGGCGATGAGCGGCCTCTCCTCGACGAGACTGCGTCGACGCATCGGGAGCCTCGCCAACCAGGTTCGTCGGCACGCCTCCGTTTCGGAGGTACGGGAGTTTCTAGGTCAGTGTGCGACTCGGCTGTAGTCGGTTGAAATCGGCTGTGGTGCAAGGAGTATCGGTCAGTGTTCGACAACGACCGGTATTTTTTTCGGCGATCTCTTCGGTCCCGCCGGTCGGGTCCGGTGAACGAGCTCCTTGTGGTATCTCCGCTCGTCCCCTGGGATGTCTCCTCGGTAAGTAGCGGTCCACGGGGGCCAAGACAGGGCCTGCCGCCCGCAGCGGAATATCGAGCACGGCTACGGGCTGCGCTGTCGAGTTGCCTATCCCTCTCTCCGGGTTATGCTTTCGAGCGTTCAATCTCTAGGGGGAGTCCGTATGTCACGTTTGCGTGTTCTGCTTGTCCTGTTCGTGATCGCGGCGATCGGGATCGGGGGGATGTTCGTCTGGAAGAGAGTGTTCGGCACCACCGTCGACCGACGTGTCGAGCTCGGCGGTATCGTCTGCGACGTGGGCGGCAAGGTGACCAACACCGCCGACTACCGGTCGGGGCCGTCACCTCATGGGCTGGTCGTCTTCCTCGACAAGGATTCGACGTACTCCGAAAAACCCGTCAAGGACACCGGATCGGAGGGTCCGCTGCGGGCGGCGCAGCGCGACAAGCAGATCGCCGATATCCAACTCGTCGCGTGCGTCGACCGCGATAGCGAGCAGGCGCTCGGTCGTAGCTGTGACTTCGACGGGGGAACGAGCCTGCCGGTCTATCGCCCGCGCTACCACGTTCGCGTCTACGAATCCAAGACTCATCGGAAGGTCTCCGACCAGTTCATCGACGCACAGTCGGAAGCCGAATTCACCTGCCCGACTCTTTATTTCGATGAGGGCGAACGCAAGATCCAGGTCGACCCGGACTATCCGGCTTTGGCGGCACTGCTCACACCGCTGGTGCGGTGAGGGCGGGTCCGAGTAGCGGCGGCCCCGAAGCGCTCGGCGGCGGCGAGGGCACCCGCGAGATCAACCAGCTCATCGTCGGCCGGGCGGTTACCGGCACAGGTGCTGGCGCGACCCTGACTGTTCACGGCGTGTTCGGGATGATCAGTTCGTCGGCTACCCAGCGGGCGACATGGTCAGGGTAGGGGTCTGACAATCCGAGCACGATGTGGGTGAATTCGGCCTCGAGCGCCTCGGTGATGGCGTGCCTGGTGGTGTCGGGGTGGTCGTAGGCGACCGGCAGGAAGATCGAGCGGGTGATCGTCGCGGGATCGCGGCCGATCTCGGCGCAATAGCTGTTCAGCAGTGCGCTGCGACTGATCGCGTCGGCGATGTCACCACCGGGGATGTTCCATACGTCGGCGTGTTCGGCGACCACGCGCAGGGTGGCCTTCGCGCGTCCGCCGATGACGATCGGTGGATGCGGACGCTGCACGGGTTTCGGGTTGCCGAACGCGCCGGTGAGTTGGACGTGCTCACCCGCGAAGTCGAACGGCTCCGACTCGGTCCACAGGCGGCGGATCACGGTGAGCGCTTCATCGAAACCCGCTGTGGCGTCGGCGGAATCGTGGAAGGGCAGGCCGTGAGCCGCGTATTCACGGCGTGCCAGCGGGTGGCTCGGACGGGAGCCGACGCCGATGCCGAAGTCCAGTCGTCCACCGGAGATGATGTCGACGGTTGTCGCGATCTTGGCGAGCAACGCCGGTGGTCGGAAGCGGTTGCTGGTGACGAGCAGGCCTAGGCGCAGCCGTTCGGTCTGTCCGGCCAGCGCCGACAGCAGCGTCCAGCCTTCGAGGATCGGCCCGTCGGGGTCGCCGCCGATCGGCATGAGGTGATCGAACAGCCAGGCGTGCTCGATCTCGGGGATGGTGTCGGCCTCGCGCCACACCCGCAGGATGTCGTGGTAGTCGACCTGCATGGGCGCGGTCAGGATTCCGAAGCTCGGTGATTGCGGCACTGGGTGCTCCTCGGGTGCGAGGGTGGGATGGGGGTTGGCTTCTCTCGGGAGATTTGGCATCCTGGTGAAGCGGAGCGTTGTTCCGTTAACCAACATACGGAACCATGTTCCGCTTGGCAAGTGGTGTGAGGAGGTCGGTCGTCATCGGAGAGCAAGCACGGACGTCGCCGCCGAAGAAGCGGGCCGATGCGCAACGTAACGAGCAGGTGTTGCTGGACGCTGCCGCCGCGGCGTTCGTTCGCTCAGGTGTCGGGGTGCCGGTGCGCACGATCGCCGCGGAAGCGGGCGTGGGGGTCGGCACGATCTACCGCCACTTTCCGACGCGCGCCGACCTCATCGCCGCCGTCTACCGACATCAGGTCGAAGCGTGCGCGGCGGCGGGTCCGGTCTTGTTGGCCGAAAGTGACTCGCCGTACCCGGCTTTGGCGCGCTGGGTCGATCTGTTCGTCGACTTCCTCGTGACCAAGCACGGTCTCGCCGAGGCGATGAATTCCGGTGGTGCGGCCTACGAAAACCTGCACGCCTCGTTTCTCGATCGGCTCTTGCCGGTTGTCGCCGAGCTCATCGGCGCCGCGGTCGAGGCGGGTGAGATCGCCGAGATCGGCGCTCTCGAGCTGTTGTTCGGGATCGGAAACCTCTGCGCGGGTGCGGGAAAGGTGGACGGCTACGACGCGCGGCGCATGGTCGGGTTCCTGATCGACGGGTTAGGCGTGCGCTAGCGACACTTCTTTCGTCGGGTCAGCTCGCGGTATCGGGGCGGTCGGTGAGGCCGAGGCGGAGGTGCTCGATGTGGTAAATGGCTTCGTCGAGGAGCTGGGCCACGTGGTGGTCGTAGAGGCTGTAGACGATGCTTCGGCCGGTGCGGGTGCCGGTCACCAGGCCGAGATTGCGCAGCAGGCGCAGTTGGTGTGAAACGGCGGACTGTTCCATCCCCACGGCTTCCGCGAGCTCGGTGACCGGGCGCGGACCCTGGCGTAGTTCCGTGAGAATCAGCAGGCGGCTCGGGGTGGCGAGGGCCTGCAGAGTGGTGGCCACGTGGGTCGCCGCATCGGCGTCCAGCCGGGCCAGCGGCCGGTCGCGGCCGTCGACACCGTGTCCCATGTGTGGGAGTCTAGCTCAGAGCTATAAGTGAAGACCTCTTCATATGTTCTGTTATTCTTGCGTCGTTTCGTCTCGGCTTCGGAGGTGTCCTGTGGTCTCGTCCCTCGATATGCGTGATCCCGTGGCCGTGGCAGCGCCCTTGCGGCGGACCGGCTTGCGCGAACTTCCCGAAATGCGTTGGGCAGCAGCATCATTGGTGTTGTTCCTGCTAGGACTGGGTGCGCAGTTACTCGGCACGCCCACCTGGCTCTACTGGGTGCTCTACCTCGGTTGCTACCTCAGTGGTGGATGGGAACCCGGCCTCGCCGGGTTGCGTGCGCTGCGCGAGAAAACCCTCGATGTCGACCTGCTGATGGTGGTCGCGGCGATCGGCGCCGCGGCAATCGGGCAGGTGATGGACGGTGGGCTGCTGATCGTCATCTTCGCGACCTCCGGTGCGCTCGAAGCGTTGGCCACCGCGCGCACCGAGGATTCGGTCCGCGGACTGCTGACGCTCGCGCCGGACACGGCCACGCTCGACGGCAGTGAAAAGCAAGTCGCCGCAGCCGATCTCGCGATCGGCGACGTGATCCTGGTTCGTCCAGGCGAACGGATCGCGGCCGACGGGGAAGTGGTGGGTGGTGCCAGCGAAGTCGACCAGGCCACCATCACCGGCGAGCCGCTTCCGGTGGACAAGCTGCTCGGCGACGAGGTCTTCGCGGGAACGCTCAACGGAACCGGCGCGCTGCGCGTGCGGGTGAACCGCCGTGCGGGGGACTCCGTCGTCGCCAGGATTGCCCGATCCGTCGAGGAAGCCAGCCGCACCAAGGCGAAGACCCAGTTGTTCATCGAGAGGATCGAACAGCGTTATTCGATCGGCATGGTCGTGGCCACGCTCGCGATCTTCGCTGTGCCACTGCTGTGGGGTGCCGCGTTGCGTGACGCGCTGTTACGCGCGATGACCTTCATGATCGTCGCGTCACCGTGCGCGGTGGTGCTGGCCACGATGCCGCCGCTGCTCGCCGCGATCGCCAATGCGGGACGCCACGGTGTGCTGGTGAAATCCACCGTGGTGATGGAGCGACTCGGCGCCACCAGCATGGTCGCGTTCGACAAGACCGGCACGCTCACCAGGGGAACACCGGAGGTCACCGAGATTCGCGGATTGCCAGGCGCGTCGTATTCGCGATCGCAGGTACTCCGATTCGCCGCTGCCGCAGAGTATCCCAGCGAACATCCGGTTGCCGCCGCCATCGTGCACGCCGCGCGCGGCGCGGGAATCGCACTACCCGCCGCCACCGAATTCGCCGCACAACCGGGGCGCGGGGTCAGTGCGTTGGTCGAGGGACGCTTCATCCAGGTCGGGTCGGTGTCCGCGCTGCTGCCGGTCCGGGAACCGGAGGTCGCGATCGTGCTCGAGCAGGTCGGCGCACGTGCGGGGTCCGTCGTTGTCGTCTGTTGCGAAAGCCGACCTGTCGCGATCATCGGGGTCACCGACCAGCTTCGTCCCGAGACGCCCGAAGTGGTGCGCGCGCTACCGGAATCGCTGGGCACACCAACGATCCTCCTGACCGGTGACAGTCGCCGCAGCGCCGAACAGTTCGTCGAACAGCTCGCGATCACCGAGGTGCGCGCCGGATTGCTCCCCGAGGACAAACTGCGCGTCGTGCGCGAGCTGACGGCCAACGGACAGCGGGTGACCATGGTCGGCGACGGCATCAACGACGCGCCCGCCCTCGCCGCCGCGCACGTCGGCATCGCGATGGGGGCGGCGGGCTCGGATCTCGCGCTGGAAGCGGCCGACGCGGTGATTGTGCGCGACGACCTGAACACGGTCGCGTCCGTGATCGCCCTATCGCGCAGGGCCGCTCGCGTGGTCACCGCCAATCTCGTGATCGCCGGTGTGTTCATCGTCGGGTTGGTGGTGTGGGATCTCGTCGGCGACCTGCCGCTGCCGTTGGGGGTCGCCGGGCACGAAGGGTCGACGGTGTTGGTGGGGCTCAACGGGTTACGGCTGCTGCGCCGTCGCGCGTGGGGTGCTCAGTAGGGTTGTGCTCTGCTGTGCGGGATCCGGCGATCGACCCGGTGGCTGGATGCCGACCGCTTTCATGGCGGGATCGATCTGCGCGTCAGGAGGTGGACGAGGCGGATATCGCGTCCGGCCATCGCGGTTTCGGCACGGTGTGGGTGCCGTACACGGGTCGTCGCGCGGGCAGACCTTCTGTGCCGATCGCCGCTCGAGTGGATGCGCGAAGCCCGCACGTGCCTGGTCGGGCGTCGCGCGTACGAGGGCATTCAGTCTTGCGGTAGCGCGGTTGCCGAGACATGTTCCTGGGCTAGGCGGCGCAATGCCGAGAGCAGTGTGTCGCCGAGAACCGTTCCGACGATGGCGGTTTCGGTCATCTGCTCGATGCTCGATTTCTTGGCGACGACGGCCATGTCGGTGGCGGCGATGGTTTCGCTGGCGGCGGCATAGCTGTCTATCGCCTCGACCACGTCGGCGTGACCGATCTGGCGCAGCGCCGCGCAGGCATCGACGAGAGTCGCACGGGCCGGGCTGGTTTCGGTGATATTCCAGCCGCGTCGTTCCAGGAGGGATGCGACATCGCGGGTGGCGGCGTCGCGCTGTTCGTCGCCGACGGGGGAGCGTCGAGCGCCCAGTGCGTACAGCACGTGGCCGAGCGATTCGCGGGCCGTCATGGTGCCGCTGTCGAGCACCGTCAACAATTCCTTGGCCGTCCCGACCGACAGGCCGCCGATGTCGACCAGTGCTCGGATCAGTCGCAGCCGGTTGACGTGCTCGTCGTTGTAATCGGACTGGTTGTGGTGGGTGCGCACACCGGAGGGGAGTAGGCCCTCACGGACGTAGTACTTGATCGTCGCGGCGGGCACGCCGCTGGTGCGGCTGAGTTCGGCGATGCGCATCGTGGGACCTCTCGGTATTGACAGTGCGACTTACAGCTATCCATAATGGTGATGATAGTGCAACTATCGATAGTGATTTATCCATGGAGGTCATGATGGAAACCCTGCTAGTCCTGTTCACCACGCTGCTCGTGCTCCGTATCGCCGGAGCGCTGGGCGCGCGCCGCTTCGCGAACTGGTCGACCTGTGCCGCCTATGGTCTCGGCGTCATGCTGATCATGACCGGCACCACGCACTTCCTCCCCGAGGCTCTCGCCGACTCACCGGCACCCACCCATGCGGACTTCCTCGCGATGGTCCCGCCGTCGCTGCCCTTCCCCAGCCTGCTGATCTACCTGACCGGAGCCCTCGAGCTCCTCGCCGCAGCGGCCCTTTTTCGCGCCGACACCCGCCGCATCGCGGGGATCGGTCTCGTCCCGCTGTTTCTCGTCATGCTGCCCGCGAACATCTACGTCGCCGTCGCCGACATCCCGTTCAACGACGCCCCCGCGCCACCCCTGTGGTTCCGAATTCCGGAACAAGCCGTCTACATCGCCGTCGCGCTCTTGGCCGCCGGTGTACTCCGCCTCTCCCGCCGCAACTCCTCGCCCGTCCCCGCATAGTGGAAGGCGACCGGACAACGGGGCGATTTCGCCCCACGTCTCGTTGATCCCGGCCCGCCGCTGCCGGTCAGTAGAGTAAGGCCAACCACCAGTCGAGAGGCGCCAGGAGGCATGCGGTGAGTGCGAAATCGTTGGTGAACGGGTTCAATTCGGGGATCGTGGCATTGACCAAGGTCCCCGGTCTCGGCCCGCTCATGCGCAAGAGCTTTGTCGAGATCACCTATGTGGGCCGTCGATCCGGGAAGAGTTTCACCACACCGGTGAACTTCCGGCGTTCCGGCGATTCGCTCGTCATCGGGGTCGCGCTCCCCGACCGGAAGAAGTGGTGGCGCAACTTCACCGGCGACGGCGGACCGATCACGCTGCACCTCCCCGGTGGCGACCGGCGTGGCCACGCGCTCGCCCAGCGTGACGAACGCGGGCGGGTCACAGTGCGTGTCCGCCTGGAGGATTCGACCGTGTCACCGGGCAACGCCGACTGATCGTCCCGGCCCATCGCGAGCCCGATCCGGCCAGCCGCGCGGCGAACGCGTCGACGGAGAACGGTGCGGACGTGGTCGATTCCCGCTCGAGCAGCCGGCCACGCCGATCCGACCACGGCCGCCTCCTCGTCGCACGCGAACGCCGCCACACGCGGAATCGCACGGAGAACGGTGTGCCGGTGTTCCTGCCGGAGTGGGAGTGATCCGGAGTGGGAGTGATTACGCCCGGTCGCAGCTACGGGGTCGGACCGATCCGACGACGTCGACCGCCTTGCGGAACGCGACCGCACGCCGAGGCGCACGGTAGGGGCGCACCGGTGTTCTTGTCGGCGTGCCGATGACGGTGACCGACGCCCGATCGGAGCCGCGTGCTCATGCTTGTTCGATGAAGTCGACTGCCGCGCGAGTCGCACGGGCAACGGCGTGCCGGTGCACGCTGTCCGCGTAGGACATATGGACGGGATGCCCACCCGTGCGCCGCCGACCATTCCGGATTGGGCGAGGCACTCCCCTCCGGATGCCTCGACCATCCGGTTCCATGCCAGCAGCGAGGGGGAGCGGGGACAAGTTCGCGCGGTGACCCGGATCGAGTAGCCCCACGGCGGGTGCTACTACTCATCGGTGGTAGGACTGGGTCGGTGGTGAGAGTTGACGAGTTCGGCGGTGTGCGGAAGTGACAGCGACGCGACCGCCTGAACTGCTGGTGCCGACGTTGGCCGACTTCGTGCGGGCGCGGCGGAGCAGATTGGGACTCAATCGGCAGACGCTGGCCGCGGCGGCCGACCTCAGCATGGGATACGTCACCAAGATCGAACAGGGCGCGGGGGTTTCGCCGACTCCCTCGGTGCTGAACTCGCTCACCGGATTGTTCGCGCTCACCGCGGATGAGCGAACCCACCTGTATCGGCTGGCAGGCCGAGAGTCCGAACTCGACGACCCGACGGGTGCCGACGCCGGACTCGACGCCGCATCGGCACGGCGCACCGTCGAGGCGTTGTCACCGAACCCGGCCGCACTCTTCGGTTCCGGCTGGGATTTCGTCGAAGGCAACCAGGCTTTCGACGACACCTTTCCCGGACTGCGCGGCGCGGGCAATGTGCTGGTCTGGATGTTCACCAACCCCCGCGCGCGGCTGGTGCACGAGGAATGGGAGCGGGAGGCGGCGCTCGCGGTCGGCCGCTACCGGCACTACGCCGCGGCTGACGTCGACCCGGAGGCCGTGGGCGCCCTGCTGGAGGAACTCGGCGCGCACCCCGACTTTCGTCGGCTCTGGACTTCCGGTGTGGTGTCCACCGCGCGGCCGGATCCGCTCATGCGGCTGCGCGAACCAGGGACCGGGACGGTCTTCACGGTGCGCGTGGTGGCGTTGCGTACCGCGGATACGGCTGTGCCGCAACGACTATTCCTCGGCTTGCGGCGATAATCCGCTCAGTCCAGCCGAGCCAGGAACTTCCGGAGCAATTCGTTCACCTCGTCCGGGTTGGTGATGTTCACGGCATGTGTGGCGGCGGGCACCGTGTGCAGTTCGGCGGGCCCACCGAGACCGTCGGTGAGCGCGACCATCTCGTCGGCGGTGAATGCCTGGTCACTTATTCCGCGTACCAGCACGGCAGGGCAGGTGATCTCGCCGAGTAGGCCGGTGATGGACTCCCGGTTGATCAAGCACTCCGCCGCGAGCGCCAACCTGGTGCGATCACCGGACAACCATTTGTCCAACCACGGCTGCCGATCCTCGTCGGTGCCACCGATCATCACCGACGCCATGGTGGTCGCCAGCGGTTCCAAGGGCGCCGACCCGGACCACGCGTCCATGACCTGGCGATAACCCTTCTGCTGCTTCGCTGTGTACGCGTCGCCGGAGGTGCCGATCAAGATGAGGCCCTCGGCGCGCGGCGGAGCCAACAGTGCCATGCGCAAGGCGATGAAACCACCCTGCGACATGCCACCGACCACCGCGCGCTCGATACCCAACGCGTCGAGCACCGCCCACGCGTCGCGCGCGAGGTCCCAATAGCTGAACGGCACCCCCGAATCCTCGGTGCGTCCGAAGCCACGCGCATCGATCGAGATCACCCGGTACTCGGGCGCGAGCCCGGCCGCCTGCGCGGCGAACATCTCCTGGTCGAGGAAGAACCCGTGGCCGAGAACGACCACGCGCCCCGCACCACCGGTATCGGTGAAATGCACCTTCGCCCCGTCGGTCTCCACGTACGGCACTCGCACTCCCATCGCTGAACTCGCATCCGACTCTAACAAGAACACGTTCTAGGAGTGTGTGACGCCGGGGTCGCAGAGATGCTGGTGGAACAAGTCGACGGCTTCACGGGGTTGTGCAGCCACGCCGCGTCTGCCGGTCGGCTGTCGGATCGTGCGTGTTCTCCTCCCGGACTCGAGGGTTGGACATCCGCCGAGCTTGCGCTGCGCGAGAGACCGGCGTGGTCGGGCAACCGCGTATAGGCTGTGGTGCCATCGGCGCGTAGGGCCGTGGAAGATCGAGTACCGGTGGTGTTTTCGTCAGCCTTCGTTGGCCGAGGAATGCCTCCGGCGCAGAAGGAGGATCGATGTCGGGCAGCACGCCATTCACGTTCGCGGGAGCGACCGCTCTGCTCACCGGAGCCGCCTCGGGTATGGGGGAGCAGATGGCCTACGGATTGGCCTCGCGCGGCAGCGATCTGGTGCTGGTCGACCGTGACGCCGACCGGCTCGAGACCGTCGCCGCGACCGTGCGCAAGGCCAACCCGGGCACCGGCGTAACCACCTACGTTGTGGACCTCGCCGACCTCGATGCGCTGGAGAAAACGGCGGCGACGATCCTCGCCGAACATCCCGGAATCACGTTGTTGATCAACAACGCGGGCGTGGCCCTCGGTGGCGAATTCAGCGACCTCACGGCCGAAGAGTTCCAGTGGGTGCAAGACATCAACTTTCGTGCCCCCGTCGCGTTGACCCGGCTGTTCCTCCCCACCCTGCTCGAAGCGCCCGGCAGCCATATCGTCAACCTCTCCAGCCTGTTCGGGCTGATCGCGCCCGGAGGTCAAACAGCTTACGCAGCAAGCAAATTCGCGATTCGCGGCTTCAGTGAGGCATTGCGCCACGAACTCTCGGGAAAGGGAGTGGGGGTGACCACCGTGCACCCCGGTGGGATTCGCACCAGGATCGCCGAAACCGCCCGCGTGGCGAGCGCCGCCTCGCAAGAGCAAGCGCGACAAGGTAAAGCATCGTTCAACAAGCTGCTGACCTTCCCCGCCGACCAGGCCGCCGAGCAGATCCTCACCGGTATCGAGAAGCGTAAGGCGCGGGTGCTGATCGCGTCCTCGGCCGTGGTGCCCGACCTCTTGGCCCGGCTGTTTCCCACTTCGTACATGAAGGTGCTCGGCATGCTGCGACCCGAGGTTTCGAGCAAGCGGCGACCGGAGTAGGTGCG
Organism: Nocardia callitridis; assembly: GCF_039543305.1. Lineage (NCBI taxonomy): Bacteria > Bacillati > Actinomycetota > Actinomycetes > Mycobacteriales > Nocardiaceae > Nocardia > Nocardia callitridis. The sequence continues at coordinate 239,048 of NZ_BAABJM010000003.1, forward strand.
CGGATAGCGCCGCTCGGCCCCGCACGCACCGATTTGACCTGCGGTCGCGTTGCCACGAGAGTTCGCTGAATGGCAGATTCTTCCGAGGTGGGCCGCGCGACATTGCGGAAAGTCACCCTTCGTCTTGTGCCGTTTCTCGGCCTGTTGTACTTCGTGAACTATCTGGACCGGGTGAATATCGGGTTCGCCGGGCCCAGCGGTATGAAGACGGATCTGGGGTTGACCGAGACCGCATTCGGATTCGCCTCGGGGATCTTCTTTCTCGGATACCTGGTGCTCGAGGTGCCGAGCAACCTGGCGTTGCACCGGTTCGGTGCGCGGCGGTGGATCGCGCGGATCCTGATCACCTGGGGGATCATCGCGACAGCGATGGCGTTCGTGCCGAACGAACCCGTCCTGCATATCCTGCGCTTCGCGATGGGTGTTGCCGAAGCGGGCTTCTTCCCCGGCATCCTGCTGTATCTCACCTACTGGTTTCCGCAAGCACAGCGCGCGAAGGTGGTGGCGCTGTTCATGACGGCGGTGCCACTGTCGACCGCGCTCGGTTCGACCGTGTCGAGTTTGCTCATCCAGTACGGGCACGGCATCTTCGGGTTGAGCGGGTGGCGGTTCATGTTCCTCGTCGAAGGCGTGCCCGCGATGCTGCTCGCCTTCGTGACCTGGTACTTCCTCACCGACCGGCCGGAACAGGCGAGTTGGCTCAACGACGACGAAAGAGCGTGGCTCACCGAACAATTGGCGGCCGACGACACCGCGGCGCAACGGTCCGAACACTGGACGGTGCGCAAATCGCTCACCCACCCGCGCATACTCGCGCTCGCCCTGATCTACGGCGGCATCGCCTACGGGCTCTACGCGCTCGGATTCTTCCTGCCGACCATCATCGACGGATTCCAACAGCAATACGGCACGCACTACTCGGTGGTGCAACGCGGACTGATCAACGCCGTTCCCTACGTGATCGGCGCGGTCGTCATGGTGTGGTGGGGTCGACACGGCGACCGCAGCGGGGAGCGCGCGTGGCACGTCGCGCTACCCGCACTCCTCGGTGGACTCGCGATTCCGGTGGCGCTCTACCTCGGGAACCCGTTCGCGGCCATGGCCGCGGTGACGGTATGCGCGGTCGGTGTGCTCGCGGCGCTACCGACGTTCTGGGCCCTGCCGAGCACCTTCCTGACCGGTGCCGCCGCCGCGGGCGGGATCGCGATGATCAACTCGATCGGCAATATCAGCGGCTTCGGCGCGCCGTATGTGACGGGCTGGCTGAAGGATTGGACCGGAACACAGCGGGCCGGTCTGTGGGTCGTCGGCGCTTGCATGGTCGCGTCCGCTATCGGTGCGCTGATCCTGCGGCGCCGTACCGCCGCGCGTACGCTCCCCGAACTGCCGAGCGCCGTCTGACCCGGTCCGCCCGACCGGTCGCCGAGTACGCCACTCGGAGAACGACGCCATGATCCCCGTTGTGCCGGAGGCCGAGCACCGCGGCCACGACGAATGCGACCGCCGCTATACCGATATCCCGCCCGGCGCACCGACGTTCGTGCGACGGACCGACGCCCTGCCAGCGGCTCCATGGTGGCGTCGACTCGTTGTCGTCACCACTTCCGACCCGAACCGGGGAGCAATGCGTCAGCTGACCGAATGAGCGGCTGCGACGTACCGCACCGTCGTCGGGTGGGGCCGGCCAGCGCGGCGATCATCGACGTAACAGCAGGCCGGGCGGGCCGGACTCACCCACCGAACCTTGCTCATACCCGGCGACCAACTTCGAACATTCGGCGCACTCGGCGACGATCCGGTGTCGGCACTCCAGCACGTGCTCGAGAAACCGGTCGGTCGCGCGGAGCAGTGCGATGTTCGCCCTGATCTCGCCGCGCTTGTTCGCGATGAGTGTGATCCGATCGTCGTGGGTGCCGATCGCCAGGTGGCGGATCTGTGCCAACGACAGGCCGGTGCGCTGCAATGTTCGGATCAAACGTGCCTGGTCGAGGGTTCGCTCGTCGTAGACCCGATGCCCGGATGGGCTACGCGGCGGTGCGAGCAGGCCGACGGACTCCCAGTGCCGCAGCACGTGCGCCGCGATGCCCAGACAGACCGCGGCGTCGCCGATCCGCAGTACGTTCGCGGTTGTCACGACCCACCCCTTTACTTCATGTCGACGTGAAGTATTACCGTGCCACAGTTCCGTCGGCCGAACCAGGCCGATCGTGGTGACCGACGAACGGAGACATGTCATGGCCGATCCCGTGCGCACGCCCGGCGTGCTCGAATGTTGTGCCGCCGCAACCGGGATGGTGTGGGGAGCGGTGCGCCCGCGTCGACCCGATCAACGTTTCCTACGGTCGGTCGAAGACGCTGGGCTGCCCGAGTCGCCTCGGCACACGGTCCGAGTCACCGCGTTGCCGCAGTCGCCGCGCCAGGTACCTACCGCGGCGGTCGCGGAGGGCACCTTCACACCCTTCCTGGTCGCCAACGCGCTGAACTCGTTCGTCGTCGAACACCCGAGGGCGACGTTCCTCGTCGATCCGAGCGTGTGTCACGATGTCGAACAGCGAGCGATAGCGCAGCTGCCCGCCGTGTTGCGCCCCGCGGTACGGCCACCCGCCGACAGCATCCCGACGGTCACCGGCCTGCGCAGGATGCCGAACCTCCCGACGCCCGACTTCGCGCTGCCGACCCACGCGCACTGGGATCACGTGTGCGGGCTGCTCGATCTGCCCGATCTTCCGGTGCGACTGCACCGCGTCGAGCACGAATGGGTCAGCACGGGTCCGTTCGCGCCCGCGGGTGGCGTCCGGGACGCGTTGCGGGACCGGACGATCGACGACTACGAGCTGGACGGGCCGCCGGTACTGACCTTCACCGCCAGTCACGATCTCTTCGGCGACGGCACCGTACTGCTGGTGGACCTCGCCGGGCACACGCCGGGCAGCGTCGGCATCCTCCTGCACACCCGGCAGGGTTGGGTCCTACTGGCGGGGGACGCCGCGTGGCACACTCGCCAGATCGACGATGTCCGCCAGAAAGCCAGTTACCCAGGCAATTTCGCGGACGACGATCGCGCACAAACGTTCAGGACATTGCAGCGACTGCACCTCGCCCGGCACCGGGTACGAATCGTGCCCACCCATGACCACAGCGCGGCGACGCGGCTCGAACCGTCGCGAGCGGCGCGAAATACCGCGCCGCGCTAGCCGCTCGGGATGATCAATAGCGGGTCCGTGCGCGAACTTCGGTGACCTACGGTGCCCTCGGTGTGTCAGCCGCCGAAGCGGGCGAGGACCGAGCTGGCCTCCTGCGATGCCGTACCGCTCTGGGCCAGATGTGCCATCTCCGGGGCGATCTCACGCCCGTGATGCGCCATAGCCTGGGTGTAGAGGCGACCGGCCCGGTAGGACGAGCGCACCAGCGGACCCGCCATCACACCCGCGAAGCCGAGCTCCTCGGCCATCTTCGAGTGGTCGACGAATTCCTGCGGCTTCACCCACCGGTCCACCGGGTGGTGACGCGGGGACGGACGCAGATACTGGGTGATGGTGAGGATGTCGCAGCCCGCCTCGTGCAGGTCGCGCATCGCCTGGGTGACCTCTTCCGGGGTCTCACCCATGCCGAGGATCAGGTTCGACTTGGTGACCAGACCCTCCTCGCGCGCGGCCGTCAACACCGACAGCGAACGCTCGTAGCGGAACGCGGGACGGATGCGCTTGAAGATGCGCGGCACCGTTTCCACGTTGTGCGCCAACACCTCGGGACGCGAGGAGAACACCTCGGCCAACTGCTCGGGCACCGCGTTGAAGTCGGGGATCAACAGCTCGACGCCGGTGTTCGGGTTCAAAGCCTTGATGGCGCGCACGGTTTCGGCGTACAACCAGGCGCCGCCGTCGTCCAGGTCGTCGCGCGCCACACCGGTGATGGTGGAGTAGCGCAGGCCCATCGCCTGCACGCTCTCGGCGACGCGGCGCGGCTCGTCACGATCCAACGCGGCGGGCTTGCCGGTATCGATCTGGCAGAAATCGCAGCGCCGAGTGCACTGCTCACCACCGATCAGGAAGGTCGCCTCACGGTCTTCCCAGCATTCGAAGATGTTGGGACAGCCCGCCTCCTCACACACGGTGTGCAGGCCCTCGCGTTTGACGAGGCCCTTCAACTCCGAATACTCGGGGCCCATCTTGGCCTTGGTCCGAATCCACTGAGGCTTGCGCTCGATCGGGGTCTCCGCGTTGCGCGCCTCGATGCGTAGCAGTTTGCGTCCTGCCGGTGCTGAAGCTGAGGTCACCGCATCGACATTACGCCTAGTTCACCGGGCGGCCGACGCCCCACCTGTGGGTGTGACATGGGCGATATCGTGCACGGTGACCGGAAGTTCGCCGTCGAGCGCGCGCCCGATCGCCTCGGCCACCGCGGGACGTACCTGCGCGACGGTCACCTCACGGCCCAGCTCGCGCGACAGGCTGGTCACGCCCACGTCGCGCAGTCCGCACGGGACGATCGCGTCGAAGCCGTCCATCGTCGAATTGCAATTCAGTGAGATGCCGTGCAAGGCGACCCCGCGCTGCACCCGGACACCGATCGCGGCGATCTTGCGTTCTTCGAGCACCTCGGTGGCGGGCAGCCACACGCCGGAACGGCCCTCCACCCGACCACAATGCAACCCGAGATCGGTGCACACCGTGATCAGCGCTTCCTCCAGCCGACGGACATACGCGACCACGTCGACCGGTTCGGCCAGCCGAATGATCGGGTAGCCGACGAGCTGGCCGGGACCATGCCAGGTGATCTTGCCGCCGCGGTCGACCTCGACCACCGGTGTGCCGTCGACCGGCATGTCCTCGGCGGCGGTCCTGCGACCCGCGGTGAACACCGAAGGATGCTCCAGCAACAGCAGCCGATCGGCGCCGAGGCCCTCGGCCCGCTGCGCGGCGATCTCGCGTTGACGGTCCCATGCGGCGGTGTATTCGATCAGTCCGAGATCCTCGACCACGATCGGGGTCGAATCGAATCGGGCGGACAGCGTTGTGCGCGTGTCGGTCACGTGCTCGACGTTACGCCGCGCGCGTCGGGAGATGCTGTCCAGGCGGGCGGTCATGGCCTGCCGCGTCGGTGCTCGCAGCGGTTGCGGCGAGGTTGTTCTGGACGGTTTCTCGGATCGAGTCGAGTGCCGTACCCCGTGCCGCGGAACTCGTGCCGGCGGATCGAGGTCAGGGCGTGCGCATCGCACGCCGAACGCCATCGGACCCTGATCGAGGCGAGCAGCTGGATCGGGCGCGCGGACGTGTCGACCCGACAATCCGGGGACGCGGCGCGCGGGACCGACGCGTGCTCGCACGCTCCACATGCGGGCCGGTGAGCGACCAGAAGTGCGGACCGGCTCAGTCCACCTGGACGGGCAGGGTGAGCTGCATGAGCGTCAGGTCCATCCAGTGGCCGAACTTGTGGCCGACCTCGGGCAGCACACCGACGGTGCGGAAGCCGAACCGCTCATGCAACTGAATCGAGCCGGTATTGCTCGACTCGATGGCCGCGATCATGGCGTGCACCGTTCCGGACGCGCGCGCGTGCGCGAGCAGTTCGGTGAGCAGGGCGGTGGCGACGCCGCGGCGATGGAAATCGGCGTCGACGTAGACGGAATTCTCCACCGTGAAGCGATACCCCGACTTCGGCCGCCACGGGCCGTAGCTGGCGTAACCGGCCAGCGCGCCGTCGATCTCGGCGACCAGGATCGGTCGACCCGCGGCGATCCGATCACGGAACCAGGCGACACGATCGTCGAGCTCGACTTCCTCGGTATCCCAGATCGCGGTCGACTCGGCGATGTTCGCGTTGTGAATCGTCAGGATCGCTGGCAGGTCGTCGGCGCGCGCGTCCCGGATCCGAACAGCGGTGACGGCGCGGTCGGTGGTCGTGCTGTGGTCGGTCATCGGTGTTCGGTCGCCGCGGTGAGCGCCGCGCCGATCGTCGGATGCCGAAATTCGTAGCCCGCGTTCTCCAACGCCGTGGGAATCGCGCGCGGGCCGCTCAGGATCGCCTCCTGCGCGAACTCGCCGACCGCGAGCCGCAACGCGAACGCGGGGACAACGAAGGGGGCCCGACGATGCAGCGCGCGCCCGAGCGCACGGTTGAACTCGGCATTGGTCACCGGTGCCGGACCGACGGCATTGATCGGACCGCGCACCGCGTCGTGGGTGAGCGCGAAGACGATCGCCCCGATCTCGTCGTCCAGCGACACCCAGGGCGTGTACTGGCGGCCGTTGCCGAGCCGCCCACCGAGGCCGAGCGAATACAGCGGACGCAACATGCCGAGCATGCCGCCGCCGCGCGCGAGCACCACGGCGCTGCGCAGCAACACCGTGCGCACGCCAGCGTCCGAGGCGGGCGCGGTCGCGGCCTCCCAGTCCCGACACAGCGTGGCGAGGAAACCGGTGCCGACTCCCGCGGATTCGTCGACGACGCGATCACCGGTGTCACCGCCGTAGATGTGCACGCCGCTGGCATTGATCAGCACCGGCACCCCCGCCGTCGCGGCCGCGTCGGCGAGCACGTCGGTGGCGGTGATCCTGCTGTCGCGCAGCAACTGCTTGTAGGTGCCGTTCCATCGATGACTGCCGAGACCGGCACCGCACAGGTTCACGACCGCGTCCGCACCCCGCAGCGCACCGTCGTCGATGGAAGCGCGGGCCGGATTCCAAGTGAATTCGTCCGGGCCAGCGGCCTTTCGGCGCACCAGACGGGCCACGTCGTGCCCGTCGCGGCGCAGTGCCGCGACGAGCGACGTCCCGATCAAACCGGAGGAACCGGCGATCACGACCTTCATACGATGACCGACCTACAGGCCGAGGTCGGCCTCGAAAGCGGCTTCTTCGAGCCGGTGTCTGATGGTGGTCAGGAACCGGCCCGCGTCGGCGCCGTCGATGAGACGGTGGTCGTAGGTGAGCGGAAGGTAGGACAATGACCGCACACCGATGGACTCGTTGCCGTTCTCGTCGGTGAGCACCACGGGACGCTTGACGATCGCACCCGTGCCGAGCATCGCCGCTTGCGGCGGAACCAGGATCGGGGTGTCGAACAGGGCGCCCTGGCTGCCGATGTTGGTGATGGTGAAGGTGCCACCGGCCAACTCGTCGGGCTTGAGACCACCGTTACGCGCGCGGTTGGCGATATCGGCGATCGCGCGTGCCAGGCCGGCCAGCGACAGGTCGCTGGCGTTGTGGATCACCGGAGACAGCAGACCCTGCTCGGTGTCGACGGCGATGCCGAGGTGCACCGAGGCGTGGTAGGTGATCTCCTTGCTCGACTCGTCGTAGCTGGCGTTGACGTTCGGGTGCACGCCGAGCGCCTCGACGACAGCCTTGGCGAAGAACGGCAGGAACGTCAGGTTGACGCCCTCGCGGTCCTTGAACGATGCCTTGGCCTGGGTGCGCAGCGCGGCGATCTTGCTGACGTCGGCCTCGTGGACCTGGGTGAGCTGCGCGGTGGTCTGCAACGACTCCCGCGTCTTGGTCGCCGTGATCTGACGGATCCGGTTGGCCTTCTGCACGGTGCCACGCAGGTGCGCGAACTGCGACTCCGCGGCGGCAGGGGCCTTCGCCGCGGGTGCGGAGGAGGCGGGCGCCGGGGCGGGAGCCGAACCCTTCTTGGCGTCCGCGGCGGCGAGCACGTCCTGCTTACGGATGCGTCCGCCGACACCGGAACCGGTGAGCGCGGAGAGGTCGACACCGTTCTCGTCGGCCAGCTTTCGCACCAGCGGGGTGACATACGGGGTGGCGCCACCGTTGGACGAGCTGGCCGAACCTTGGTTGGCCGGTGCCGGAGCGGGAGCTGCGGGAGCAGGTGCCGGGGCCGCCGCTGCTGGTGCCGGGGCTGCCGGGGCAGGTGCCGGGGTCGGCGCGGGAGCCGGTTCGGGCGCGGGCGCCGGTGCCGGTGCCGGTGCGGGTGCGGGTGCGGCGGGGGAGCCGCTGCCGATCACGCCGAGCTGGCCGCCGACCTCGATGACATCGTCTTCCTGGGCGCTGATCTCGAGCAACGTGCCCGCGACCGGCGAAGGGATCTCGGTGTCGACCTTGTCGGTGGAGACCTCGAGCAGCGGCTCGTCGACGGCGACCTCGTCACCGACGGCCTTGAGCCAGCGTGTGACGGTGCCCTCGGTGACCGATTCGCCGAGCTCCGGCATCTTCACCGAAGTACCTTCGGCAGCCTGTGCGGGCTGCGCGGCGGGCGCGGGTGCCGGTGCGGCAGGAGCAGGTTCCTGTGCGGCAGGGGCGGGTTCCGGCGCGGGCGCTTCGGCGGCGGGGGCCTGCTGAGCCTCCGGTGCCGGTGCGGCGGCGGGCGCGGGCGCCTCACCCTGATCGCTGATCACACCGAGCTCGCCACCGACCTCGACCACATCATCTTCCTGGGCGACAATCTTCGACAGCACGCCCGCCTGGGGGGACGGGATCTCGGTGTCGACCTTGTCGGTGGAGACCTCGAGCAGCGGCTCGTCGACCTCGACCGTGTCTCCTTCCTGTTTCAGCCACCTGGTCACCGTTCCCTCGGTGACGCTCTCACCAAGAGCGGGCATCTGGACGGAGAAGGCCATGTCAGTTGACTCCTCTGACTGCTCGACGGGGTTCTACAACAGTTGATCTTCCGGCGGACCGTCACCGCGGTTGGCGGCGATAGTCCGAAAGCCACCGATCATTGTGCGCGGCACCGGAGATCCGTGTGGTTCTTGTACCGGTATCCATCCTTGCACTCGTCGCGTCGGCGTGAAGCACAGGGCGGGGAACTCTATGCACCTGGCAGTATGGAATGACCGGCGTCGAAGGTGCTCCGGTGCAGGAAAGGAGGTCGGCGTCGTTGAGTTTGTTGAAGAGATTTCGCAGCGGCGCGACCCGTGTCGGTAGTGGTTTACGTGCGGGTTTCGTCGAAAACGAGGATGCGCGCTATCTCGCCGAGTGGGTGCGCACGCACACCGGTGTCGAAGGCTACGTCGAGCCCAAGACCACCGTGACCGATGTCACGGTGGTGCTTGTTGCCGCTGATGGTGAGTGGACTCGCCGCATCGTCGGCGAGCGCGGCGCGCGGCGGCTCGCGGGCGATCTGCGGATCCCGGTGTACGACGTGGGCAAAACCGGCTACCCGCAACGGATGCGTGACCACGACGCGCGTCAGCGCATCGCGCGGCGTCGCTCGTTCGAAGACGAACTGCGCGACCTGTAGTCCCGTGACGCGGCTCGGCTGCGGCCATCGGTGCTCGACCCGACTGTTCCGCACCGTCCGAGGCGCGGCCCCGAACGGTGCGAATGCGGCGTCGGTTATTGCGCGGCGATGTCCTCGATGACCGAGATCAGCGTGCGAACCGGTACGCCGGTACCACCCTTCGGGATGTATCCGAACGGGCCGCCGGTGTTGTAGGCCGGTCCCGCCACATCCAGGTGCGCCCACTGCACGCCCTCGGGCACGAACTCCTTCAGGAACAGTCCCGCCGAGAGCATGCCGCCGTAGCGATGTGGTGCGACATTCGCGAGGTCGGCGATCTTCGAATTGAGATCCGCGCGCAGTTCCGCGGGAAACGGCATGGCCCAACCGTTCTCGCCGACCGAGCGGGAGATCCGCGCGACCCGGTCGCGGAAGTCCTCGGTGCCGAGCACGCCGGGCGTGCGGGTGCCGAGCGCGACCATCTGCGCACCGGTCAACGTGGCGACATCTATGAGGTAGTCGGGTTCGTCCTCGCCGGCGCGCACGATCGCGTCGGCCAGGATCAGTCGGCCCTCGGCATCGGTGTTGAGTACCTCGACGGTGGTGCCGCCGTACTGGGTGAGCACATCGCCAGGGCGCTGCGCGGTCGCCGACGGCATGTTCTCGGCCATCGGTACCGTCGCGGTGACCGACACCGGCAGTCCGAGGCGCGCGGCCACCAGCGTGGTCGCGATGACCGCCGCGGCGCCACCCATGTCGGAGGTCATGTTCTCCATATTGGCGGCGGGCTTGATCGAGATGCCGCCGGTGTCGAACGTGACGCCCTTGCCGACCAGTGCGACCTTCTTCGGGCCGCCGTCGTAGCTGATCCTGATCAGGCGCGGTGGGCGCGAAGAACCCTTACCGACGCCGATGATGCCGCCGTAACCTCCCGCTTCGAGGGCCTTTTCGTCGAGTACCTCGACGGTGAGCCCGGCGCCTTCGGCCAGTACCTGTGCCCGGTCCGCGAATTCGGCGGGGAACAGGTGGCTCGGTGGGGTGTTCACGAAATCGCGTGCGGTAGCGACGGCTTCGGCGACCAGTCGCGCCCTGGTCAGTTCCGCTTCATCGAAATCGGAGTCGGGAACCAGCAGCGCGACCTTCGCCAACGGGCCCTCGTCGGGCTTGGGCGCGGACTTGCTCGACTTGAACGCCGTGAACGAGTAGGCGCCGAGGTAGAAACCTTCGGCGGCGGCACCGAGGTCGAGGCCCGACAAGGTGGTCACCACGCTGTCGGTGCCGACGAGTGAACGCGCGGCCACACCCGCCGACCTGCGGATCTGCTCGGCGTCGACGGCGTCGGCCGCACCAAGACCCACCGCGAGCACGCTGCGGACACCCAGCGCGGCAGGGGCCGCGATCCTGACCAGTTCTTCGGCCTTGCCCTTGGCGCCGACCGCGCGCAGCTGCTCCAGAAGTCGCGTGCGCACCTCGGCGTCGAGCACATCGGTGAACAGGTCCTCGGGCACGATCGCCGGCCCCGTCTCGGAATCGTTCGAGGACGTGGTGGCGATGACGAGCACGTCGAATTCGGCGTCGATGGTCTTGGTTCGTGTCAGCTCCGGTCCGAGCGAGCGATCTGCAGCAGCGGTCATGGCGACAGATTATGCGGTCGCTCGGCGGCGCCGCATCGTGACGCCGCCGGACACCCCGTCGTCGCTGGTCGTTTCGGTGTCCGGTGCCGCATACGATCGAATCGCCGGTGCGTCAGTGTCGAACGTGAGGGTCGAACGTGAGGGTCGAACGTGAGGACCGAGAGGAGTCTGCGGAATGAATGCGCCGATGACCGTGCGCCGCGCGGGAAGCGAGGATCGGGCGGCGGTCGTCGCGGCCTTCGAGGTCGCGAACCTGGACGAGGCGGTGACCGCCTGGGTGCTCGAGGACCGCTCCGAGAACATCTACCTCGACTCGAGCTATGCGCAGGATCGCGTCGACACCGCGCTGCGAGAAGACGAGGTGTGGGTCGCGGGGGTAGGACAGGAAATCTGGGCGATCTCGGTGTGGCAGTACCTGACCTCCTTGCGCCGATTGGAGGTCGAGGTCGCGAAGGCGCGCCGGTGGGCGGAGGCCGCACCGAACTCGCGACCGCTGCGGCGGATCGCGGAGGCGAGCGATGTGCTGCTGCGGACCCATCCGAGGGAGTTTCCGCACAACTATCTCGAGGTGATCGTCACCGTGCCCGAACATCGTGGCCAGGGTGCCGGTGGTGCGGTGCTCGCCGACCGGCTCGCGGCATCCTCGGCGCAAGGGGTGCCCGCGTACCTGGAGGCGAGCACCGAACGTTCGGCGCGGCTGTACACCAGTCGCGGATTCGTGCGCACCGGGACCACCCACCCGTTGCCGGACAACGGGCCGACGCTGATTCCCATGTGGTTTCGTCCGTAACCCCGTCATATCTTGGTAGGCAAGAGGATTCGCGTGGCAGCGAGCTCGGTGGGTGCGGGTGCGCACACGGTTGTTCCGAACCTGTCGGGTGCGCCGGATAAGCTCGCCGGGTGAGCGCCTCGAACCTGTCGCAGGGACCGATCCATGCCGTCCACACCGAGCTCGGCGCGAGCTTCGCGCCGTTCGGCGGCTGGGAGATGCCCGTCTCCTACGCCGGAACCGTCGGTGAACACGAGGCGGTGCGCAACGCGGTCGGGCTGTTCGACGTGAGTCACCTCGGCAAGGCGACCGTGCGCGGGCAGGGCGCCGCCGACTTCGTGAATTCGGTACTGACCAACGATCTCGGCCGGATCCGACCCGGCAAGGCGCAGTACACGATGCTGTGCACCGACCAGGGCGGGGTCGTCGACGACCTGATCGCCTACTACGTGGCCGACGACGAGATCTTCCTCGTACCCAACGCGGCCAACACCGCGTCGGTGGTCGCGCGACTGCGTGAGTTGGCGCCCGAAGCAATCACCGTGACCGACGAACACCGCGAGTACGGCGTTTTCGCGGTGCAGGGACCGCGTTGCGCGGAAGTACTCACCGCGCTCGGCCTACCGACCGAATCGGAATACATGGCCTACGTCGACGCGGAATGGGAGGGGCGTCCGGTGCGGGTGTGCCGCAGCGGATACACCGGGGAACAAGGATACGAACTGCTGCCACGCTGGGACGACGCCGAACCCCTTTTCCGTGCGCTGCTCGCGCGGGTGCGTGCCGCCGACGGTCAGGTCGCCGGACTCGGTGCGCGCGACACCCTGCGCACCGAGATGGGGTACCCGCTACACGGCCACGAACTGTCGTTGGACATCTCGCCGGTGCAGGCGCGCTGTGGTTGGGCGGTGGGGTGGAAGAAGCCGGAATTCGGCGGCAAAGCCGCACTGACGCAAGAGAAGTCGGCGGGTCCACGCCGGACCCTGCTGGGAATCAAGGCGATCGACCGAGGTGTGCTGCGTCAGGGACAGACGGTGCTGCGCGGTGACGTATCGGTGGGGGAGACGACCTCCGGGACCTTCTCGCCCACGTTGAAGGTCGGCATCGCGCTGGCATTGTTCGATACCGAAGCGGGCATCGAGCCGGGTGCCGAGGTCGAGGTGGACGTGCGCGGCCGCCGCCTCCGTTGCGAGGTCCTGCGGCCGCCGTTCGTCGAGCCCAACACCAAGTAGGTCAGCCGATTCCGAGGAATGCCTGCGCGTTGGTTTCCAGGATCGATGTCGCGTCGGCGGGGTCGATCGCCGGATCGTTGATGTAGTCCACGGCGCGCACGTAGATGTCGCCGTCCTCGTATGGGAAATCGGTGCCGAGCAGCAAACGATCCGCACCGAAGGAATCGATCGCGGCGCGCAGTGCGGGCACATGTCCGTGGCCGACGGTGTCGTACCACATGCGTCGTGCGGCGTCGCTCGGCTTCTCCGGGGTATCGGGGGCTTCCCAGCCGACCTGATTGTCCGCGCGCTGCAACAACATCGGCATCGCACCGCCCAGATGCGAGTTCAGGATCTTGATGTTCGGATAACGGCTGGGGATACCGTTGGTGATCAACTGCATGATCGAGATGGTGTCCTCGATCGGCGCGCCCACCATCCAGGTCAGGTGGTGCTCGCCGATCAGCGCAGAGCAGGCGTTCGCCCCTGCCGGGTGCAGGTACAGGATCGTGCCGCGACGGTCCAGCTCGTCGAAGATCGGTGCGAACTCCGGATCCACCAGTGCGCGCCCGAACACGTGGGTGTTCATCGTGACCCCGATCATGCCCAGTTCGTCCAGCGCCCGTCCCAACTCCGCGATGGAGTCCTGCACGTGCGGCATCGGGGTGGCCGCGAAGGCGGCGAAGCGGTCGGGGTATTTCCGCACCACCGAGGCGTACTGGTCGTTGACGAAGCGTGCGGTGTCGGCCGCCCGTTGCCGGTCATCGCCGTAGGGCAGCTGCGGGCTCGCCGACAGTATCTGCATGTCGACACCTGCCCTGTCCATCAGCGCGGAGCGGGCCTCGAGTTCCTTGCCGTCGCCCGCGCCCATTCCGCGCTGGGTGTCGGTGTCGGTCTTGCCGAGCTCGACCAGCCGGTCGAGGTAGTCGTCGGTCCAATAGTGCGCGTGTACGTCGATGCGCATAGCGGATACGTCCTCTCTCGAGTGGTGGTCCGAGCTGGCAGGGTGCGATCGCACGCACCGAGCTGTCGCCGTGGCTGTCCTCGCACTTCCCGCAGTCGTGGGATCGAAACCGGTCGATGAATGCCGAGAATGGTCCGGCGATCTCCGATCCGCCGCGCCGCGCAACGGTCGAGCCCGTCCACCTGGTGCGGCGACCGACGACGGCGATGTACTCGACCGTGCGGACCCGCTGACGGTGACTGTGCACGGGGCACGCAAAACCTCCGAAAACGCCCGGATAAGATCGAGGGATGACCGTTGCCGCACAGTTCTCTCGTATTCCGCACCCCGCGCCCGCTCCGGCGCTGCGGCGACAAGAAATACTGGCGGCTCCCGGTTTCGGCCGGTACTTCACCGACCACATGGTCTCGATCGACTACCGCGACGGTGCGTGGACCAACGCGCAGGTCGAACCGTACGGGCCGCTCCCGTTGGATCCCGCGACCATGGTCTTTCACTATGGTCAGGCGATCTTCGAGGGACTGAAGGCTTACCGACAGCCCGACGGTGGTGTCTCCACTTTCCGTATCGACGCCAACGCCGAGCGTTTCCGCAAGTCCTCGCGTCGACTGGCGATGCAGGAGCTGCCGGACGAGCTGTTCATCGAGTCCGTGCGACAACTGCTCGAGGTCGACCGCGACTGGGTGCCCGCCGCGGGCGGTGAGGACTCGCTCTACCTACGTCCGTTCATGTTCGCCACCGAGGCGGGTCTCGGTGTGAAGCCCGCCGCCGCCTACAAGTATCTGCTGCTCGGTTCGCCCGCCGGTGCCTACTTCCCGCGCGGCGTGAAGCCGGTGCGGGTGTGGTTGTCCACCGAATACGTGCGCGCGGCGCCGGGCGGAACCGGCGAAGCCAAGGTCGCGGGCAACTACGCGTCGTCGCTGCTCGCGCAGCAGGAAGCCACCGAGCAGGGTTGTGACCAGGTGGTGTGGTTGGACGCCATCGAGCGTCGCTACGTCGAGGAAATGGGCACCAACAACCTGTTCTTCGTCTTCGGTAGTGGCTCCGAGGCGCGTCTGGTTACCCCGTCGCTGTCCGGGTCGTTGCTGCCAGGCATCACCCGTGATTCGCTGCTCACGCTGGCCGCGGACTCCGGCTACTCCGTCGAACAGCGCAAGGTGAGTGTGGAGGAGTGGCGCAAGGGCGCCGAATCCGGGGAAATCACCGAGGTTTTCGCGTGTGGCACCGCGGCCGTGATCACGCCGGTCGGCTGGGTCGCAGGACCCGATGGCGAATTCGCTATCGGTGGCGGCGAACCCGGCGAGGTCACCCTGGCGTTGCGCGACACCCTGACCGGCATCCAGCGTGGGACCTTCGCCGACATCCACGGGTGGATGCGCGGCATGTGAATCGTACGCGGCGTACCGGCCGTGCTCCGAGCGCGCGGCCCGGCCGGAAAACGCCGCCTCGGCAACTCAGCCCGGCATGAGTGCTTGCCACTGATCGAGCGTTTTCGGGCGCATCACGTAATTATTGTCGCGGATATCCGAGAGCGGAGCACTCGGTTCTTGCGAGTACCAGTGACCGGGGTAAACGACCGGATCGCCGGACAATTCGGAAAGATTGCGCAGACTGCGGAACATATCCTCGGAATTGCCTCCCGGAAAGTCGGTGCGTCCGCAACCGTCGACGAATAACGTGTCGCCCGCGATGAGCCGGTCCTCGAACAAGAAGCACTGACTGCCGGGGGTGTGGCCGGGGGTGTGCAGCAACTCGAGCTCGAAAACGCCGACGCTGACCTTGTCACCATGTTCGTGTCCGGCGAACTCGCTCGGCGCGATGCCGGTGACGTTCGCCGCCCACGACAGCTCCTGGGCATTGACATGCACTGGGACACTAGCCTTTTCGAGGATCTCCGCGACGCCGCGCAGGGTGAAACCCATCATCGTTCCGCCGACATGGTCGGGGTGGTGGTGGGTGGCGAGCACCCCGGTCAGCCGCAGGCCGTCGCCCGCGGCGATCTCGACGATGTCGCTGGCCGCGTACGCGGGATCGACCACCAAGCATTCCCCGGTCTCCCGGTCGCCGATGAGGTAGGCGAAGTTGCGCATCTGTGTCGCGATGGGGTCGCCAACGGCGTAGTCGCGGCCAGATAACAGCTGGCGAAAGTAGAGGCGCTCAGAAGACATACCGTCCAGCTTATTGCCTTTCCCATAGGCGGCGCGCGGCGCGGTCGGCGATATTTCCAGCGTCGGAGCATGAATCCGATAACCGACCGGCCGGGAGCTGGATCGATGATCGCGGCACCCTCCGAAAGACCCGGAAAAGATAATGCCTGGTCCGATATTCGACACCGGGGTGCGGCGCCCATGCCGTCGGTCTGCGACCGTCGCCGAAGCGATTGCGGCAGCCCAACATCCGGTGCCGACAGTGACACGGTCGTGCCGGACTCGCCCCCGTGGCGCCCTACGCGCCGAAGCAGAGCCCGACCGCGACCAGCGCGACCGAGATCTCGACCACCGCACCGAGCACATCGCCGGACAGGCCGCCGAACCTGCGCACGCAATGCCGCACGAGCAGCACCGAAAAGGCCAACGTCACGGCTACCGCGACCGGGCCGAGCCAACGCGCCTCGGGCAGGGCGAACACCGAGACGATCACGATCAGCACCGACCACCCCGCGTAGGTGCCGACCCGCTGCGTGCCCGCGACCAAGCTGCCGAACCCCGACTCCGGCGCGGCATCGATGCCCAGACGGCAGGCCAAGACCACCGCGACCCTGCCGAGAGCCACCGCGACGACGACCGCAAGCCACCGGTCCTCCTGCGCGAGCTGTGTGAACGCGAACGCCTGGACACCGATAGCGAAGACAAGGGCCGTGACCCCGAACGGTCCGACATCCCCGCGTTTCATCACCTCGCGCGCACGCTGCGGCGACCCGTAGGTGCCGAGACCGTCCATGGTGTCGGCGAGACCGTCCAGGTGCATGCCCCTGGTCAGCAGCGCCACGATCGCGACGACGAGCAGTCCGGACAGTGGCGCGCTCGCTCCCGCCGCGGTCAGCGCCCACAACGCCGCTGCCGCCATGCCGCCGAGCACACCGCCCACCACCGGTGCGCAGGCGATGGCCCTCGCGGCGGCGGGCCGGTCGACCGATTCGGGGCCACCGACCGGCAGTACCGTCAACCACGACAGCGCCAGTCGCAGTCCGGTCAGCACGGTCGTTGGCTCACTTGCGCAGATCCGGGGTACTGCTCGCCGGGTCCGTCGCCTCGAAGGCGGTGTTCGTCGCGGTGTCGGCGTCGGTCGTGGTGACCCCCGCTTCCTCGAAGGTCGACATCTGCGCGAGCGTCGCGACCGCAGCGCGCAGCAACGGCAGGGCGACCAGGGCGCCGGAACCCTCACCGAGGCGCATGTCCAACTCCACCAACGGTTCCAGGCGCAGCTGTCGCAACGCCAAGGTGTGCGCGGGCTCGCTGGAACGGTGTCCCGCGATCCACCACGCGCTCGCGCCCTCGGCGAGATCTTCGGCGAGCAACGCGGCCGCGGTGACTACCACACCATCCAGGATCACCGGGGTGCGCCGGGTGGCGGCTTGGGCGAGGAAGGCGGCGATGGCGGCGAAATCCGCGCCACCGGCCACCCGCAGCAACTCGACCGGGTCCTTGACCACCGGGCGCGCCCTGCGCATGGCGTCACGGATGGCGGCGACCTTGCGCATCCACCCCGCGTCGTCCACGCCGGTGCCGCGACCCACCGCCGCGACCGGCTCGGTGCCGGTGAGGGTGGCGATCAGCGCGGTCGCCGGGGTGGTGTTGCCGATCCCCATATCGCCCGCGATCAGCAGGTCGGCGCCCGCGTCGATCTCCTCGTCGGCCAAGGCGCGACCCGCGTTCAGTGCGGCGGTGACCTCCTCGGCGCTCAACGCGTCGGCGCGGTCGATGGGTCCGCTGGCGCGACGCACCTTGTGCGCGGTGACATTCGGGTCGTCGATATCGGCGTCCACCGCGATGTCCGCGACCCGCACGGTCGCGCCCGCCACCGTGGCCAAGGCGTTCACTGCGGCGCCACCGCCGAGGAAGTTCGTGACCATCTGCGCGGTCACCTCGCTCGGATACGCCGACACGCCCTGCTGGGCGACACCGTGGTCACCGGCGAACACCACCACCCTGGCCCGTTCGAATTGTCGGGGCGGGCACACGCCCTGGCAGGCCGCGACCCAGTTCCCCAGCTGCTCCAAACGTCCCAGTGCGCCACCGGGTTTCGTCAACCGGGCCTGGCGCTGCTGCGCCTCGGCGCGCGACCCCGAGTCCGGGGGAGTCACCGGTCCGAATCCGTGTGTCACTTGTCGACCCTCTCCATCTCCCGCGTACCGACCGGCACCATGTCCTGCACCGCCACTGTGCCGCTCAATACTGCCATTGCGGTCGGATCCGAACCCGACCGCGCGGTGCGCGAGGGTGGCATCGCTGCCGACAACGACGGGTTTCGCGGGCGACACACCGGCACCTACCATGGGCGACACCAAGATTGGGGCGGTCGACCGCCGGTGGAGTGAGCGAGCGGTGACCGCGTCGAGGCGGTGAGCGGTGTCGCGGGCAGCGGGCACCCCGTGTCTTTGTCCGCGCGCGGCAGCATCGCCGGACACCGGCGGAAACATCGCCGGACACCAGTGGTCGGAGTCGAGGGATGGCCGCGTCGAAGGATGGCAGCGTCGAGGTCGCTCGTCGCCGTGGCGCTGCCCGACGACCGGTAATCGCGGCGTAGGCCGAACTCCGCGTGGCTATCTCAGTCGCAGGGCCAGTCCCGCCACGATCAGGAATGCCTCGTCGCACGCTTGCGCCAGCCGCTGGTTCACCACGCCGATCTCGTCACGGAACAAGCGGCCCGCCCTGGTCGCCGGAACGACGCCCATTCCGACCTCGGGGCTCACGATCACCAGTCGATGCGGGAAGTTCGCGACCGCGTCGACCAGTGAGTCGGCGTCGGGGGTGATCGTGCCGCGCGGTGCCTCCCACGCGGAGCGGGCGTCGATGCGTGCGGTCAGCCACGTGCCGATGTCGTCGAGCAGGGTGGTGGTGTCGGCGTCCCGGTCGGCGAGTTCGCGCAGAACCGTTGCGGGGTCGGCGCTTTCGATGACCTGCCACGCGGCGGGGCGGCGTCGGCGATGCTGGGCGATGCGGTCGGCGAAGTCGGTATCGGCGGGGTCGGGGATCGCGGTGGCGAGGTAGTGGACGGCGCCTTTCGCGGCGGTGGCCAACTGCTCGGCGTAGTCCGACTTACCCGAGCGGGCGCCGCCGAGGACGAGGGTGCGGGGTGGGCGGGGGGTTGGCACGAGCGCACGGTATCAAGTGGTGGGTTTTGGGGTTGGTGTGTGGGCTGGTGGTCTCGGCTCTTGCCCACCGCATCATTGGGGTGCTGCTGGGTGACTTACGTGAGTGGGGGTGTGGTGAGTTGCTGGGCGGGTTCTTGGGTGCCGAAGCGGCGGCGGTATTCGATGGGGGCTATGCCTACGTGGCGTTGGAAGTGGTGGCGCAGGAGGGCGCCGGAGCTGAAACCGGAACGCGTGGCGACTTGTTCGAGGCCGAGGTCGGTGTCTTCCAAGAGGTGTTTGGTGAGCAAGATGCGTTGGTTGGTCAGCCACTTCACGGGGGTGGTTCCGGTTTCGGCGGCGAAGCGGCGGGCGAAGGTACGGGTGGACATGTTCGAGCGGGCGGCGAGGTCTTCGACGGTGTGCGGCAGGTCGAGGTGCTCGTTCATCCACTCCAGCGTCGGGATGAGGCTGTCGGAGGTGCAGGCCACGATCGGGCGTTCGATGAACTGTCGTTGACCGCCGTCGCGTTGGGGCGGCACCACCATGCGGCGGGCGATGGCATTGGCGACACCGCTGCCCAGTTCTCTGCGCACCAGGTGCAGGCAGGCATCGATGCCCGCGGCGGTGCCCGCGCTGGTGATCAGATTGCCTTCGTCGACGAACAGCACATCGGGGTCGACGGTGGCGTTCGGATGCCTGGCCGCCAGTTCGGCGACATGGCGCCAGTGCGTCGTGCATTTGCGGCCGTCGAGCAGTCCGGCGGCTCCGGCGAGAAACGCGCCCGAGCAGACGGTGAGCACGGTGGCGCCCCGGTCGAAGGCGGTACGGACGGCCGCGACGACGCGCGGGTCGAATTCCGCGCCGTAGGCGGCGGCGGGAATGGTGACCAGGTCGGCTTCGTCGAGCTGATCGAGACCGTACTCGGGGGTCAAGGTGATGCCGGGAGTCATGGGTTGCAGTGGCTTGCCCGGATCGGCGCCGCACACCCAGAAGTCGAAGCGGGGCAAGCCATCCGAGGATCGATCGAGGCCGAAGACTTCGCACAGGACGCCGAACTCGAACATCGCCGTCTGCTCGGACAATACGACGGCGACCTTGGACAGCATGGCCACCAGTCTACTGGCTGAATATTGATGACTGTCGTCAGTCCAGCCACTGTCGGCGGATAATACTGGCACGCAAAATTACTGCCATGCTGAGTTTTCTTATCGCCCTCGTAGTCATCGTCGGCCTCGCGGTTCTGATCGCCAGGATCACCGCCAATTCGACGACGTGGGACCTGATAGCCAGGGCCGGATCATGGGACCTCCTCGATCGCGACACCGAGCGTGTGCGCGCCGAGATCGCCGCCATCGACAGCCACGGCCGCGACCATCGGTAAGTCAGATCGCGTCGCCGGGGCCGACCCTCGGCTTCGGTGCGCGCATCTTGCGGATCTGGGAGGCGCGGACGAAGGCGTACCAGCCGAGCTTGAAGCCGCCGTCGGCGCTGTCGGGGTAGCGCTCCCTGACCCGGTTGTTCACGATCCGGCCGAGCAGCACGCCCTCGGCCATCATGAACACCAGCATCACCAACATCACCAGGGTGACGATCGTTTGCAGGGCGGGTGCCACGAACATCGACAGGATCAGCAGCAACGCCATCGGCATGAACAGCCCGACCAGGTTGCGCCGACCGTCGACGATGTCGCGGACGTAGGCGCGCACCGGACCCTTGTCGCGGGGCAGTAGGTACTTGTCCTCACCGGCGAGCATGCGCGCGCGACGGTCCTGGGAAGCGGCCCTGCGCTGCGCCGAGGCTTCCTTGCGGTCGACTTTGCTGCCTGCCGTCGCCTTCCTTCGAGCGCGCGCTTCCTTGTTGGTGAGCGGGGCGGGGGCCACCGGTCCGCGCCGTTTGCCTTGCGCGTCACGGCGTTTCGGGGTCGGACGGCCCTTACCCGCGGTGTAGGCGACGGGGTCGACAGCCGAATCGCCGTCGGTCACCGCCGTCTCCTCGGCGGAAACGTCGGTGTTGCTGGACTCGCCGCGACGGAACAATTTCACAGTGACCAGGCTATTCGATGGCCCGCGCCGCACGAAACGAGGTCCGATTCGCGGCATTGTCGCTGGGTGATGGCGCGTAGGCTGGGTGAGGTCGGCCGAGCGGAGGAGGCCGTGTACCCCCGACGCGGGGTCGAGTGGCAAGATAGGAATAGCAGACCGACGCGTGGCGTTGACCACCGTGACCCGTGCGCTGTTACGGATCGCCCACCAGGTTCTTCGAGGAGAGTTCATGACTGTGCAGAACGACACCACCGTCGCCCATGGTGTGACGCTGACCGACGCTGCCGCCAGCAAGGCGAAGGCGCTGCTGGACCAGGAGGGTCGCGACGACCTTGCCCTGCGTATCGCGGTACAGCCGGGTGGTTGTGCCGGGCTGCGCTACCAGCTCTTCTTCGACGATCGTTCGCTCGACGGCGACCTGACCGTCGACTTCGAAGGCGTCAGCCTGGCCGTCGACCGGATGAGCGCCCCCTACGTGCAGGGTGCCTCGATCGACTTCGTCGACACCATCGAGAAGCAGGGCTTCACCATCGACAACCCGAACGCGGGCGGCTCCTGCGCCTGCGGCGACTCCTTCAACTGAGTCTTTCTTTTCGCGGGGCGCAGACGGAAATCCCCGCGTAGGACCCGCGACAACCGATCCACAGCTGCTTTGTGAGATCGGTTGTCGCACTTGGTCGGCGTGACAAGAAGTCGGCGGATCTTGATACGGTGAGATCGGGGCATACGCTGTCTCGGTCCCCCTCCTGCCGCCTACTTGGCCTATTTGTCGAAGGGCTCTGCCACGTGTCTATCGCTGTTTCCGCGTCTATCGCGACCGACCATCTCATGCGTTTCCCCGGGCGGTTCGCCGACGCGCTGCTGGCCGACCAGCTCGACCATGTGTCGCTGAGCTTCCTGGTCGACGACCTGCAGATCCGGCGTGGCGGCGTTGCCGGCAACATCGCCTACGCGATGGGTCTGCTCAATCGCGAGCCCCTGTTGGTCGGTGCCGTGGGCGCCGACTTCGCCGAATACCGTGCGTGGTTGGAATCCCACGGCGTCGATGCCTCGGGGGTGTTGGTCTCCGAGCGCGCGCACACCGCACGGTTCGTGTGCACCACCGATGACGACATGGCGCAGATCGCGTCGTTCTACCCCGGTGCGATGAGCGAGGCCCGCGATATCGGTATCGGTGCGCTCGCCGAATCGCACTCGATCGATCTGGTCTTGGTCGGCGCCAACGATCCCGAGGCCATGTTGCGCCACACCGCCGAGTGTCGCGCGCTCGGCATTCCGTTCGCCGCCGATCCTTCTCAGCAGCTCGCCTTGCTCGACGGCGACCAGGCGATGCAGCTGATCGACGGCGCCGCATACCTTTTCACCAACGAGTACGAGTGGGCGCTGCTGCTGCAGAAGACCGGATTGAGCGAGGACGAGGTCGCCAATCGGGTCGGTATCCGGGTGACGACGCTCGGCGCGAACGGCGTGCTCGTCGTCGACGCCGACGGCAACCGGCTCGAGGTCGGCGTGGTTCCAGAGACCGAGAAGGTGGAGCCCACCGGCGTGGGTGACGCGTTCCGTGCCGGTTTCCTCACCGCGCACACCGGTGGCCTGAGCCTGGAGCGTTCGGCGCAGCTGGGCTCATTGGTCGCGGTGCTCGTGCTGGAGACCATGGGAACCCAGGAGTGGACGCTGAACTCCGAGACCGCGTTGGAGCGTCTGGCCGCGGCATACGGCGCGGACGCGGCGGCGGAGATCAAGCCGCTGCTGTAATCGAATGACAGAGCGATCGGGGCACCCACCGAGGTTTCGGTGGGTGCCCCGATCGCGTCAGGTCGAGCGCTACAGGGAGACCGGGTACGTGGGTTCCTGGATCTGCGGCTTGATTCGATCCTCGACGAAGATGCCGTGCCAGATCATGAACACCAGCACGGTCCACAGCCGTCGGCTGTGATCGGAGGTGCCGGTGCGGTGGGCGACGAGCATGTCGCTGATCGCCGCCTTGTCCAACAGATGGTCGGTCTGTGATTCGGCGACCTGCTGCTGGGCCCAGTCGTAGAGCTCGGTGCCGCGCAGCCAGTGGCGCAGCGGGACGGGGAAACCGAGCTTGGCGCGGTGCAGGACATGGCCGGGCACGATGCCTTCCAAGGCTTGGCGCAGCGCGTACTTGGTGGTGTCCTTGGTGATCTTCTGTTCCAGCGGGATACCTCCGGCCACCCGCATGACCTCGCTGTCGAGGAACGGGACCCGCAGTTCCAGCGAGTTGGCCATCGTCATCTTGTCGGCCTTGACGAGGATGTCGCCGCGCAGCCAGGTGAACAGGTCGAGGTGCTGCATGCGCGCGACGGGGTCGAGGTCGCGCGACTGCGCGTAGATCGGCGCGGTGACGTCCTGATGGGTCCATTCGGGCCGGAATTCGCGCAGTACCGCACGCAATTGGGCGTCGTTGAAGCTGCGCGCGTTGCCGTAGTAGCGCTCCTCCAGCGACAAGGAGCCGCGATGCAGCAGGCTCTTGCCCCGGGTGCCCTCGGGAATGCGGTTCGACAGCGCTCCCGCCAGCTTGCGCAGTCCGCGCGGCAGACGCTCGAACGGAGCCAGCGACAACGGTTCGCGATAGATGGTGTACCCGCCGAACAGTTCGTCGGCGCCTTCGCCCGACAGCACCACCTTGACGTGCTTGCGTGCTTCCTTGGCGACGAAGTACAGCGGGACCAACGCGGGATCGGCCACCGGATCGTCCAGGTACCACACGATTTCGGGAAGAGCCTCGGCGAATTCGGTGGGGGAGACGGTCTTGATGATGTGGCGTGCCCCGATCGCCTTCGCGGTCTCGGCTGCCACGTCCGCCTCGGAATAGCCCTCGCGTTCGAAGCAACTGGTGAAGGTGATCAGGTTCGGGTTGTGGCGCATCGCCAGCGCCGCGATGGCGGTGGAGTCGATGCCACCGGACAGGAACGACCCGACCGTGACGTCGGCGCGCATGTGCTTGGCGACCGAATCCTCCAGCGCCTCCGCGATCTCGCGGTAGCGCGCGTCCTCGGTGCCTTCGGCGAAGGGGCGGACCGCGAATCCTGGGGTGAAGTACCGCTTGATCCTCGGGGTCGAGCCCGGCTGCACCGTCGCGAAGCTGCCGGACTCCAGCCGCTGGATGTTCTTGTGCAGCGTCTCGGGTTCCGGCACGTACTGCAACACCGTGTAGTGCTCGACCGCGCGAGGATCGAGGTCGTCGTCCAGGCCGAGCGTTGGCAGCAGTTCCAGCAGGCTCTTCTTCTCGCTGCCGAACGCGGTGCCGTGCGGGCCGGTAGCCAAAAACAGTGGCTTGATGCCGAACGGGTCACGGGCGAGGAACAGTTCGTTGGTCTCGGTGTCCCAGATCGCGAAGGCGAACATGCCGCGCAGCCGGCGCACCGCGTCGGGTCCCCAGTAGTGGTAGGCCGCGACGATCGCCTCGCCGTCGCCCTCGGTGGCGAACATCTCGCCCTCGGGGAATTCCGCGGCGTGCGTCTCGGCGAGGTCGGCGCGCAGTTCGAGGTAGTTGTAGATCTCGCCGTTGAACGCCAATGCGTAGCGCTCACGATTCTCGGCGGGACCCCACCGCAACGGCTGGTGGGAGTGCTCGATGTCGATGATCGACAGGCGGTTGAAGCCGAAGACGAGGTGATCGTCGTGCCAGGTGCCACGCTCGTCCGGCCCTCGGTGGCGCGCACAGTGCAGCGCGTCGTATACCTGGGTCACCACGGTCTCGTAGTCGGACGTGGCCGGTGTCGCCACATCAGATGCCAGGAATCCGAGCAGTCCACACACGGCGTCGGCAACCTCTTTTCTTGGTCGGGGCAATCGCCCGCAACGGGATGAATGACCCACGCAACCGACCCGGCGCGCGGCGAAGGGAAATCTGCTGTCCGAGTATGCCGTACGTCGAGGATTCGCGTTGCGCCCGCAGGCGCTCGATGCGGTTTCGTGGTCTGCGCCCGAGCAATTGGGCGATGTCGCGAGTGTCGAAGCCGACCCAACGCGGAACAGATGGCTCGTTTGGTCTACGCTGCGTAGTACTCAGACCGTTCTCAGGTGGTCGCGTGCGAAGGCGCGCATGACCGGGGGAGGTCGGAAACGTGCTTGGAACGTATCGGCGGGCGGTCGCAGCTCGCGGATGCGCTGTCGGAATGTGTGGCGACCAGGAAGGCGTGAGCGTGGCGCACAAGGCGAGCGAAGAGATCGGGGCACGACCCATTCGGGGTCGGCAGGGCCGGATCCTTCGGCGGGCCGGGCTGGCGGTGTCCTTGGGGATCACCGCGATGCTCGTCTCGGGCTGCTCGATCGACAATGTTTGGCTGCGGTTCGGCTGGCCGTCGGGTATCACCCCGCAGGCCACCCGCATGCGGGAGTTGTGGACCTGGTCGGTGATCGCCGCACTGGTGCTCGGCGTTGTGGTCTGGGGCATGACGTTCTGGACCGTCGCCTTCCACCGCAAGAAGGCCGATTCGCCGGAGTTCCCGAGGCAGACCGCCTACAACGTGCCGCTGGAGCTCGGCCTCACGGTCGCTCCGTTCCTTATCATCGCGGTGCTGTTCTACTTCACCGTCGTCGTGCAGAACTACGTGCACGAGCGGGTACCCGATCCCGACGTCACGGTCGATGTGACCGCGTTCCAGTGGAACTGGAAGTTCGGTTACCGCGATGTCGACCTCAAGGACGGCACGCCGAAGTACAACGGCATCGACACCACCCGCGAGGACGCCAACGCAGGTCAGCTCGAGGAGTACAAGGAGCTGACCAAGGACGGTCACCCGCAGCCGGGTCCCGTGCACGGCAAGCCGGCCAACGACATCCTGTCCTACCTGCACTACGACAAGGTGGAGACGACCGGTTCGAGCAGTGAGATCCCGGTGCTGGTGTTGCCCACCGGTAAGACGATCGAGTTCCAGCTCGCCGCCGCCGATGTGGTGCACGCCTTCTGGGTGCCGGAGTTCCTGTTCAAGCGGGACGTGATGCCCAACCCGAAGGAAAACCACTCGGAGAACATCTTCCAGATCAGCAAGATCGAGAAGGAAGGCGCGTTCGTCGGCCGTTGCGCCGAGATGTGCGGCACCTACCACTCGATGATGAACTTCGAGGTCCGCGCGGTGACGCCGGAGAAGTTCACCACCTACCTCGAGGCGCGCAAGAGCGGCAAGACCAACGCGGAGGCGCTGAGCGCGATCGGTGAGTCGCCGGTGGCCACCTCCACCGTGCCGTTCAACACCGACCGCACCCTGAAGTCCGCGGCAGAGAGCAAGTGAGGACTGATCTGACATGAAGCTCGAAGCGCGAATTTTCGAACTGCTCACGTTCTTCTTCTTCCTCGTCGCGATCGTGTACGCCTTCTTCACCGGCATGTCACGCACGGGCGTCGAATGGGCCGGTACGACCGCCCTGGTGCTCACCGGTGGCTTGTCGCTGATCATCGGCACCTACTTCCGTTTCGTCGCGCGCCGCCTCGACCTGCGTCCCGAGGACTACGAGGAGGCGGAGATCGCCGATGGCACCGGCGATCTCGGCTTCTTCTCGCCCGGCAGCTTCTGGCCCATCCTGCTCGCGGGTGCGGGTTCGATCACCGCGTTGGGGTTGGCGTTCTTCCAGCCGTGGCTGATCGCGGTGGGCGTGATCAGCGTGCTCGCCGCCGCGGGTGGTCTGGTGTTCGAGTACTACCTCGGCCCGGAGAAGCACTGAGCCGAGTGCGTCGCTGATCCTGGATCAGCGCGCGCGGCGAGAGCGAACAACGTAAGGCGCCCCACCGGAATCCGGTGGGGCGCCTTACGTTGTTCGGGGTATTCGGACCTACTCGCCCGACTCGTAGCGCATCGCGTTCTCCGAGCGGCAGATCTCGTCGATGCCCGAGACGATGTCGCGCAACAGCTCCGAGGGCATCGCGGCGGGTCGCAGTCGGCAGGTGAAGGTGATCAGGCCGTAGTCGTCGGCGGCGAGGCCGCGTGCGGTGGCCTCCGCGCGCAGGTAGCGCGAGCGCACGCCGTAGGTCATCGCGGAGATCACCGTGAAGCAGCCGGTGCGTTCGCGATGCGCGGAGAACAGATCGTGCATGCGGTAGAACACCGACCCGTAGCTCGACAGCGGCGCGAACACACCCACCCGGTAGGCGGGTCCGCGTTCGGAGGAACTGAGCGCCGTATCGGCCAGATACTCGGCGTCGCGCAGGGTTTGGATCTTCGGCGCGAACATCACCGCGCCGGCCGCCGCGTTGCGCACCGGGGTGCCCGCGCGTCCGCCCGCCGCCGAAGCGATGGCGCCCAAGGATTTCCGTGCCCGTGACCCGACCTCACGTCGTGCGCGCAACGCCCGGTTGGGCGCGGTGGGGTGCAGGCTCGACCACTGGCCGAACCGGACGGTGCCCAGTTGGACATGTCCCGTGCCGACCGGCCGCGCCACCTTCAGCGGTGCGGTGTCGACCCACCGACCCACCTGGAGCACGGAGCTGCCCGGCCGGGAGATCTCGGAATAGGCGTGCTCGACGAACAAGTCGAAATCGAGGAACCGGTCGGCGTTGGTGCTCAGCCAGGTGTGGTCCTTGTCGATGTCGATCACATCGAGGGTGAGCGCGGTGATGATGCCGGCACGTCCGCCCGCGCACAGAATGCGGTGGAACCGCTCGGTGTGATGGCCGCGTCCACAGGTGCCGATGCGACCGTCGTTGTCGACGTACTCCAGATCGACCACCTGATCGATGAACATGCCGTGCTTGTGCGAGGCCGTGCTGACGCCGCCCACCGACGCGAAGCCGCCCGCGGTGATGTCGCGGTGATCGCCGATCACCGGCAACCCGAGTCCGTGCGCACCAAGGCGCCGGTCCACCTCCGACAGTTTGGCACCCGCCTGCACCCGGACGGTGCGCTTGCCGAGGTTGATGTCGAGCACCTGATCCATCCGGCGCAGCGAGACCACCGTGGGCTGTGCGGGCAGATCGAATCCCTCTTCGTACAACTCGCCGCCGCGTACGGTGAGCTGTTCCGAGCGGCTGCGCGAATCTCGTACCGTGCGAACGACATCGGCGGTGTCGCGGGGCAGATATTCTTCGGCGGAGACAGAATGCGGCGTGCTCATGGGAGCAATGCTAACCACTCTTGGGCCCGCGCGGAGTACCCCGATGCCCGGCTCATCGAGTGCTCGGCGGCAGCCGCTTGCTGAACAGCACCGATCCGCTCGCGTCACACAGATCGACCGTCAATTCGGCGGTCTTCCCGTCGATGCGGACCTCACCGAAATGTTGGAAAGCGTCCAGTGGCGAACTGTTCTGCTCCGGTGGCGCGTGCACGAACACCGCCTCGGGACCGAAGGTGGCGTCGAGCTTGTTGGGGCCGAACGCGCCCGCGTTGAGTGGGCCGGAGACGAACTCCCAGAACTCGTCGAAATCGGTGAACGCCGCGCGCTCGGGCGAATAGTGGTGGGCGGCGGTGTAATGCACGTCCGCGGTCAGCCACACCACACCGCGGACCCGATCGGCCTTGATCGCCGAGAGCACCTGGGCGATCTCGGTCTCGCGGCCCCTCGGCGCGCCAGGGTCGCCGTTGGCGGGGCCCTCCTGCGCGGTGTCACCGTCGGGCACAACGACGCCGAGGGGCAGGTCGTTGGCGACGATCTTCCAGGTGGCCTTCGAATCGCGCAGGCCGTCGATCAACCATCGGGTCTGCGCGGGCCCGAAAATCCGTCCCGTCGGCCCGTTGTCGGCGTCGTTGGTGTCCTTGTAGGTGCGCATGTCGAGCACGAACACGTCCAACAGGGGACCGTAGGAGATCTTGCGATAGATCTTGCCGTCGACCGCCTCGGTCGGCTCGACCGGCATCCACTCGTGAAACGCCTGCCAGGAACGGGTGGACAGCACGTCCATCGAGCGCTCGGTGTAGCCCTTCGAAGCGGCGACGGTGCCGCCGGGATACCAGTTGTTGGTGGTCTCGTGGTCGTCCCACTGCGCCACCTGGGCGACGGAACTGTTGAACCGCAGGTAGTTCTGGTCGGTGAGGTTGTAGGCGTAGTTGCCCCGGAACTGGTCGAGGGTTTGCGCGACAGCGCTTTTCGCCTCGCTCACCACATTGCGCCATACCCGTCCGTCGGGCAGCGTCACCGATTCTTGGAGCGGGCCGTCGGCGTAGATCGAGTCGCCGGAATGCAGGAACAGGTGCGGATCGCGTCCGGCCATGGTGGCGAAGATCCGCATGCCACCGAGATCGGGATTGATGCCGTAGCCCTGGCCGACCACGTCGCCCGACCAGTGCAGCTTGATGTCCGCCGGTGCGGCGGGCGCGGTGCGGAAGACGCCGGTGACGGGTTCGGACGCGGCACCGTCGTCGCCTTCGAGGGTGACCCGGTAGTGGATCTGCTGGCCCGAGGGCAAGCCGTTGACCCGAAGGCGACCCGTCCCGTCGGAATCGGGGGTGAGCAGGGGGCCGGTGAATCGGCGTGCGTCGGTGAACGATTCGGTGGCGGCGGTCTCCACGATCAGGGTGGCCGGCCGGTCGGCGCGCGCCCAGATCAGCGCACCGTCGGCGCGGGGGTCGCCGACCGCGACGCCGTGGGTCAGCGTTGGACGCGCACGTACCAGCGTGGGTCCTTCGCCGGACGCGCACGCCGCGAGCGCGGGAACGGCGACGAGTCCGAGCGCGCCGCCGCGCAGCAGGGTCCGTCGAGCGAGGCCGTGCACCGATCCAGTCATGGCGACCACGGTCGCGCAGCGACCTCAACGCGCGGTGAACGGGTTCGGTCGGTGTGGCCAACAGCGTCAACAGATCAGCTGTTCAACAGGGGTGTGTGACTGCGGATTCGAGAAGCGAGACGACGATCCGTGGTCGTGGGTGATCCTGCGGCGTCCAACGAACCCGGCGTACTCACCCGCGTCGGTCAGCCGGTGCGATTCGCCGGGTGGGGACGGAGACCGAGGACTACCGGCGGGGCCGCACGGACGGTGCGCGATCCGCAGCGGGGAACGCGCCGCACGGAGCGGCGATCCCGTGGATGGGTGCTCGGCGGCGTTGCCTCGGGTGTGCCTCGCGTCCCGTGGAAACAACTGTGCCGCACCGGAATCACGAAATTCTGGTGCGGCAACGGGGAAGAGTCAGCTGGCGGCGGAGTCCATGACGCGGGCCGATGCGGCGGCGGGACGGCTGCCGGACGGCACGCCCTTCTTCAGGCTGGCGGCGTACACGTCGACGTACTCTTGGCCACTGAGCTGCATGAGCACGTACATCACCTCGTCGGTCACCGAACGCTCGACGAAACGGTTACCGCCCATGCCCTCGTAGCGGGAGAAATCGATCGGCGCACCGAAGCGCACGGTCACCTTGCGCCGCCGCCAGCGAAACGGTCCTGGCGGGCTCACTTCGTCGGTGCCGATCACCGCGACCGGGATCACGGGCACACCGGTTTGCAACGCCACGCGCGCCAAGCCCGTCTTGCCCTTGTATAGCCGACCGTCGGGGGAGCGGGTGCCCTCCGGGTACAGGCCGAGGAGACGACCCTGATCCAACAGTCCCTTGGCGGCGTTGAGCGCGTCCTCGGCGGCGTCGGCGCCGCTGCGATCGATCGGGTACTGGCCGGTCGCACTGAAGAAGAACTTCTGCAAACGCCCCTTGAAACCGGGGGTATTGAAGTACTCGGCCTTGGCCAGGTAGTTGATCCGACGCGGGCTCAGCAGCGGCGCGAACAACCAGTCCGCGAAGGAGAGGTGGTTGCCCGCCATGATCGCCGGCCCGTCGGTCGGAATGTTCTCGACCCCTTCGACCGTCGGTCGATTGTAGAGGTGCATGAACGGCCCCAGTAGCACGTGCTTCAGCAGCCAGTAGAACATGACTTCCTTTCCCCTTGGGCCGAGATCATGGCGGTTACCTGCGTCAATCGCCGACTTTACAGGGGGGCGCAGATCACATCCAACCGCTGGGGCGAATCTCACCACACTCTCTCATGTCGACGTCGCCACCACCGACACACCACGCGCGAATTCCGCGCCGCGACACCGGAACGCTGTCCGGTAGCCAGCCGCTGCCAGGCTCGCGACCAGCGGGGTCGCGCGGGTGCGGGCGTCGAAACGCCGCCCAGAATCGTCTTTCGATCGTGATGTGCGAATTCAGCGGTGGGCGACGGCGGCACGGGCGAGGTCGGCGGCGCCGATCATGCCCGCGGCCTCGCCGAGTTGCGTGGTGCGGATGCGGGCCAGCGGACGGTGCCCCGCGCCGGTGAGGGTGCGGGCGTACTCCTCGCGTGCCTCATCGAGAAACAGCCCCGCCGAACTGCTGACCCCACCCGCGACGACAACAAGGTCGGGGTCGAAGATATCGCTCACGAACGCCAGACCGAGGCCGAGCCAGCGCGCGAAGTCCGCCATCACCCGCACGGCGAGTGGGTCGCCGTCCTGTGCGGCGCCGGCGACCCGGCGCCCGGTGAGCGAGCCAGGATCGAGCGCGACCTCCTTGGCGAGCACCGAATGCACCGGGTCGGTCGCCAACAACTCGATCGCGGTATCGGCGAGCGCGGTTCCGCTGCAATATCTTTCCAGGCAGCCACGCTTACCGCACGGACACGATCTGCCCTGCGCCACCACCTGGAGATGACCGAGTTCCGGTGCGACACCGTGCGTGCCGCGATACAGCGTGCCGTCGTTGAGCAAGGCGGCACCGATACCGGTGCCGATCGCCACCATCACCACATTGTGTCCGCCCGCGGCCGCACCGAAGCGGTACTCGGCCCACATCGCGGCATTGGCGTCGTGTTCCAGCAGGACCGGAAGTTCCAGGCGATCGGTGAGTCGTTGTGCCACCGGGGTGTTCTGCCACGGCAGATGCGGCGCGAACCGCACCGTGGAGCGGTCGGCGCTGATGAACCCGGCCACCGCGAGACCAACGGCGCTGATCGGGTGTCGGCGGGCGAGGTCACGAACCGAGCGGTCGAGTGCGTCTTCCAACGCACGCGCCGAATGCGGGGTCGGTGCCTGCACGGTGTCGAGCACCTGGCCGTCGTCATCGATCACCGAGGCACGAATGTTGGTGCCGCCGACGTCGATTCCGACGGTCAGCGCTCGGGTGCCAGCCGCACGGGGGGTCACGGCTTGATCGTCACCGGGATATCGGCATAGCCGGTGCCCGAGCCCTCGCCCGGTGCGTTCTTCTCCTGTGCCGCGGATTTCCGGCGACCGGTGGGGCCCTCGGCGTGCTCGTCGCGCACGGGGGCGACGGGAACGCCAGCGAGCGCCTCGCGCAGCACCGTGACGATCGCGGTGCCGTGATCGGCGAAAGCCGCGAGCAGGTCGTGCTGCTCGCCGCGAATCAGCGCCGCAGCGGCGCACACCGGGCACCAACGGCAACTCGACCATTCGGGACCGCCGTCGGCGGCCGCGCGCCGCAACACCGGCTCGACCCGTTCGAGCACCGCCTCGGCCAACAACTTCAATTCCTCGGCGAACTCGCCGACCGCGTCCATGCCGGGGTCGGCGTCGTCGCCCTCGCCGTGTGGATGCCTCGAATGGTCATGGGCGTAGTCGTTTTCGGTGCCGTCGTGCGCCGAACTCGGCCCCGGTGGGGCGTCGCTCGCGGCACCGGGCACGCGCTCGTCGTCGTAGGGCGGGCGCTCGTCACTGTCCATGTCCGTGACCTTCGCGTGCGTCGGGCCAACTGTGCGGGTCGGGACGGAAGCGCACCAGCAGGCGGCCACGGTCGAGTTCGGCGCCCTCGACCGCGCACCTGCGCAGCACCGGCGCGAGGCGCACGCGGCGTCGTACGCCGTCTGCTCCCACGATCAAATCGTCCTCCACTCGCCCGAGTCGCAGCGTCGCCGGGTCGACGACGGGCAGGTGCATCCGCAGGGTGTACACCGAGTGCAGGCCGCTGCCCGATTCCCAGCGCACCTCGGGCGCGCCGGAATCCGGCACATCCCCCGGCCGATCCTCGTGCACCCGATCCCGTGGCTCCCGGTCGTCGTCGGTCTGGTTGGCGCCAAGCATAAGGGCTCGCACGCTCGAGTCGCCGTCCGACCGTCCGGCACCGGGTTTCGCACTGTCGTCGGACCCGGTGGCGCCGTGCTCGTCCCGCGCGACGCCGTGACAAGACAACCGCGCCAACGAACTCGGGCCGATCGGCTCCCGACCGGTGTGCTCGGCGACAAGCACCCGCACCCCGCACATCGACTCCCGCAGCTGCGCCAACACCTCGAGCTGTTCGGCGCGGCGTTCGGAATACCAACGCACAGCCGGGTTCTCGGCCTCCGCGCGGCTGCTCGGCGGCGGCACCGGCGGCAA
Organism: Nocardia callitridis; assembly: GCF_039543305.1. Lineage (NCBI taxonomy): Bacteria > Bacillati > Actinomycetota > Actinomycetes > Mycobacteriales > Nocardiaceae > Nocardia > Nocardia callitridis. The sequence goes on from NZ_BAABJM010000003.1 coordinate 272,391, forward strand.
GATCTTGTTCACCACCACCGCGTCCAGCCGCAAGCCGAGCAACGCGGCCGCCGAACGCACCCGCGCCGATTCCGCGACCGCGACCTGTTCGGCGACGGTGACCAGACACGCGCCGGTCCTGCGCCGATCGGCGAGCAGATCGCGAACCTCGCCGACCGCCTTGGCGATTCGCTCCACGGTATGGGCCAGCACCGCGGTGCGCAGGTCGGTGCCCGCCACACTCATCGCGCGCGCGTGCGGCGGCCACACCCGGTCGAGGTAGTGCAGCAACGTTTCCGGCGCGGTGACCAGGCGCAGCATGTCGGCCGACGGTGGACAGTCCACCACGATCACATCCCAGTCCGCGTCGGCGGCGAACTGTGCGATCTCCACCAACACCAACAGTTCCTGCACGCCGGGCAGGCCGGTGAGTTCGGCGGGATCCAGTGCGGTGATATCGAATCCGTGCTCGGAGCCGCGATCGACCAGACCGTGCCGATGACCCGCGCCGTGCGACAACGTCGTGACCACTTCGCGGAACCTGTCCTCTAGCAGGGCCAGCGAATCCACCTCGATGACGTCGAGTCCCGGCAATACGCTGGTGATTCCGGTGATCGTGCCGGGATCGTGCGGGAAGTGGAAGCCGAGCGCGTCGCCCAACGAATGGGCCTGATCCACCGACGCGATCAAGACCTTGCTGCCCGCGTGCGCGGCGGCGACGGCGTCGGCGCACGCCAGTGTCGTCTTACCCACCCCACCCTTGCCGAGGAAAAGCTCGACGCGGGTTCGGTGCGCGGTCAGCCCTCGACCCGTTTCTTCAGTTCCTTCAGCGCGGTATCGGTGATCACCTTCTCGGCCTTGCGCTTGAACATGCCGATCATCGGGATGTTCAGGTCGACGGTGAGGGTATAGACCACCTCGGTGCTGCCGTCGGGCTGTTCACTCAGCTCGTAGCTGCCGTCCTGGCCCTTCTGCAACTCACCGCTGAGCAGGGTCCAGCTCACCGCTTTGGCGTCCGGCCGCCAGGTGTAGGACAGGGTGTAGCTGTCCTTGACCACGCCCGCGTCCAGTACGAAGCGCGCGGTATGTGCGCGGCCGTCGGCGTCTTTGTCGAGTACCTCAACGGACTTCGCTGCCGACACCCACTCCGGGTACGACTCCAGGTCGGCGATGACGGACATCACCTGCTGCGTCGTGGCCTCGATGATGATCGACCTCTGGGTCTTGTCGGCCATGGCGGGCGGTGCTTCCTTTCAGCGTCGGTGCCGGTCGGCTCACGACACGGCGGCCGGTGCGACACCGGCGGGACGATCGGCCTCCAGCCGGTCCTTGATTTCGAACGACATATTCTTGCCCGCGAGCCTGCGCGCCTTGATCGCGGCGGCGAGGCGGCCTGGAGCGAGTGCGGAACGCGGCTCGGCATGCAGGAAGTAGTGCAGGATCACCCCGTCCAGCGACGGCTGCAACCACACTTCCATGGTTCCGGTCAGCGCGCCCGTGACCGTCCAGCGAATTCCCTTGTCGGCCCGGTCTTCCCGCACCTCCAGGTCGAGATCCGGCCACCAACGGCGCCAATTGTTCGGCCCGGCCAGCACTTCGGCGACAGCGGCGCCCGAGGCGGCCACGAACGTCTGGTCCGCGATCTGGAAACTACTCATGGGTGCACCTCGTCGTGACCTCGTTCGCCGGTGGTGACCTCGCCGTGCACGTGCTGGCCACGATCGAGGTCGACAGGGCTGGAATCGCTCGGGTCGATTTTTCTGGGGTTGAGTCTGCTGGGGTAGAACTTGCTGCGTTGCCGCACAATGGCGAGCCTAATGGATGGGTCCGACATCACCGCAGCAGCTGCCGCAGCCGGGCACCGAGGCTGTCCCAGCGCCACTGTCGCTCGACGAACGCGCGCCCCGCTCTGCCCATCTCGGCCGCCTTGTCGCGGTCGGACAGGATCGCCACCAGCGCGTCCGTGATCTCCCGCGTCGAGCGTCCGTCGACCACCGCGCCGGTCTTGCCCTCGATCACCGTCTCCGGTGCGCCACCCGAGCGTCCGGCGACCACAGGAACACCCGATGCGGACGCCTCCAGATACACGATGCCGAGGCCCTCCACATCCAGTCCCGCACCCCTGGTCCTGCACGGCATAGCGAACACGTCGGCGAGCGTGTGGTGTGCGGCCAACTCACCGGAGGGCACCCGACCGGTGAAGACCACGGCGTCATCGAGGCCGAGCGAACTGGCCAAACCGCGCAACTTCTGCTCATACGGGCCGCCACCGGCCACCACCAGCACCGCGCCGTCGACACGCTCGCGGATCTCGCGCATCGCGACGATCAGCGCGTCCTGCCCCTTGCGTGGCACCAAACGGGACAGGCACAGAATCGTCGGCCGATCGCCGAGGCCGTAGCGCGCACGCAGCTCCGCGCGCGCGGACTGGTCGGGGCGGAAGGCCTCGGTGTCGACGCCGGGCGGCAGATATTCCAGCGCCGCGTTCGGGCCGAACGCGGCGGCGAATCTGCGCCGGGTGTATTTGCTGACGTAGGTCACCACATCGGTGTGCTCGCCGATACCGCGCAGCGACTGCCGTGCGCCCGGCAGCATCGACCAGCCGACCTCATGACCGTGTGTGCTCGCGAGAATGCGCTGCGCGCCCGCCCTGCGCAGCAGGGGCGACATCAATGCCAGCGGTGCGGCCGCGCCGAACCACACCGTGTCGCAGTCCTCCGAACGCAGCAACCGCGCCGCCCTGCGCACCACGGCGGGCGAGGGCAGCATGAGCGTCGTCGGGTGGCGGACCACCTGGAACTTCTGCCTGGCATCGAACTTCACATGACTGTCACCGCGCCACCGTGGCGCGTAGACCACCAGATCCTCCGGCACCAGTTCCGCGCTCAGTGCTTGCAGGTAGGACTGGATACCGCCCGGCCGAGGCGGGAAATCATTGGTCACCAGCAGTGTTCGGGCCATGGGCAACAACCTACTTGGTTCGCGACCGGTGCGCCGGTGCGGACGGGGGAAGCGGTGGCGCTCGCGCACCGGGGCGTCAAATCTGTTGTGTCGCCAGCCAATCACGCCACCCGTCGACCAGTTCGTCGCGGCCGGCACCGAGCACCTCGCGCAGTGCGGTCTCCAGGCTCGCCGCGTCCTGCCGCGAGCCCGCGATCCGCCGATACGCCTCGACCAGCCGGGGCTGGCCGTAAGTCGCGGCGACATACGCGCACACCGACCACGCCTGCTCGTAGGCGAACGCGGCATCATGGCCGGTGAACAGCGCGTCCGCGGGCAGATCGGTAGGCAGGTCTTCGGCACGGATATGGGACGCGACGGTCGGTGCGATGGACCCGAAGGTGCGGGGGCGATCGTGGTAGGCGGTGTAGTCGGCGAAGCCCTCCAACATCCACATCGGCGCGCCGTCGACCGTGCGTGCGCGGGCGGCGATGTGGGTCAATTCGTGACGAAGCAGCGTGACCATGCCGTCGCGGTCCAGCCGATCACCCGCGTCGGGACTGAAGACGATGCGCTGACCCGTCGGACGCATACCGGGGGCGAACGGGTCGGCCACCGACGCGGCCGCAACCTCGGTGGGCAGCGTCGGCGAATGCAGTAGCGCGGCGAACTCCGAGGGTGACGACGCGACCGCGACGAGGGTCGAGCGCGCCCACTCGGTGCCCCACACCGACTCCACCGCGGCCACGGCGGCGGGAAGTTCCGCGGCGAGGGTGTCCATTTCGGCGCTGTGGTCGTCGTGGCCGACCACCAGCGAGGTGCGACCGTTGTCGGCGAGCGCCGAGCGAGCCAGGATCTCGCCGAACGGTTCCATCGTCCTGCGGACCTCGGTGACGCGTGAGTCGGTGGCGGCCGCGCGATCAGCCGAGGCCGACCGTGCCGAATCCGAGTGTGGTGCGCCCGATTCCGGTATCAGCAGCAGCGCCGCGCACAGGCCGAGTACCAGCAATACCGTCACCGTGACGACGACACCGAACCGGGTGGGTCGCAGACGCCGCCGCGCGCCGGAGGTCTTGGCGGGGGATTCGGGTCGCTCGTGGAGGTCCGGCACGGCCGGCTAGAAGCGCCTGGCCGAGTGGAACGGGGTCGAACTCACCGGCGCCACACCCACGGGAACACCGAAGGTGGAGGCGTGCAACATGAGTCCGTTGCCCGCGTAGATCCCGACGTGCGAGACCTCCGAGTAGAAGAACACCACATCGCCCGCCTGCATGTCTTCCTTGGCGACGGGGGTGCCGTAGGTCGACTGCGCCTCACTGGTGCGCGGCACGTCCTTGCCGACCTGTTTGAACGCCCATTGCACAAGACCCGAGCAGTCGAACTGGTCCGGCCCGGTCGCACCCCACACGTAGGGGTCGCCGACGCGGGTGAGTCCGGCGGCCAACGCGCTTGTGCCACTACCGGGTACGAGCCCCTGTAACAGGCTGTCACGGTCGAAACCGGGCGGGAACGGCGAGCCGACGAGCGCCGACCGGTCGGTGGCCGACAGGCCGCTCCACGCCTCGACCACCTTGGCGGTGGAGTCGCTGAGCTCGGCCTGCTTGCGTTGTACGTCCGCGCGTACGGCATCGGCCTGATCGGCGGCCGAACGCGCGGCGTCGGCGGCGGCGCGTGCCACCGATTCCGCACTGGTGGCAGCATCGGTGGCCTGCTTGTACAGCTTCAGCTGATCGGCGGTCTGCTCCGAAAGCACGTCCAGCGTGGACATTTGGTCGAGCAGCTGCTGCGGTGAGTCGCTGACCAGCACGGCGAACAACCGGTTGGTACGCGCGCCCTGATAGGCGGCGATCGCGGTGCGATCGACCACCGGCTGATACTTGCGCACCTCGTCGCGGGCGCGGTCGACGACACCGGTGGCGGCGGCGAGCTTGTCTTCGGCGTCGTGCTGCACGCCGAGTTTCGCTTCGAGGTCGGCCTGTGCGCCGAGCGCCTGCTCGTTGAGCTGTTCGGACTGGCGCGACATGTCGATCATCTGCTGCACCGCGTCGCTGGCGGTGGTGGGCAGTGGTTCGGGATCGGCACCCGCGGGTGATCCGCCGCACACGGCGGTGGCGACGACTCCCGCCACCACTACGCCGCGCACCAGACGGTTCAGCACGAAACGATCCATGCGATGACTCCGGTGTGCTGCCACAGCGTGCCGTGCCCCGTTTCTGTCTATGATGCGAACTTTCGACCGTGATCGCGGACGACCGTCGGCCGGATTGGACCGGGTGACCGATCACCTCCGGAAGAACGCGGGTTTGTCACGTGCGCACTCCGGGTAATCCACGAATATCTCGGTGAGATTACGGACGGCGTCGGTCGGTGTCCAGTAGAGCACGAAACGATCACGCACACCATCCGGAGTACGGATCGTCCCGTGCCCTCAGCTCGGCTTTCGCGGTGATTCGTCGGGTTCGAGCGATTTTTCCGCTCGGTCGGACCGGCTCAGAAGCGTCGCGCACCCGCGACCGGCATCGAGGAGATCGGCGCCACCTGCACGGGGGTGCCCGAGGTGCTCGCGTGCACCACATTTCCGTCACCGGCGTACAGGCCGGAGTGGCCGCCGCCGTAGAACGAGACCACGTCGCCCGGCTGTAGATCGTCCATCGACACCGGGGAACCGGCGGCGAGTTGCGACTCGCTGGTGCGCGGGAGGTCCATGCCCGCCTGCTCGTAGGACCACTTGACCAGGCCGGAGCAGTCGAAGGCGTTCGGGCCCGCGGCGCCGTAGACGTACGGCGCGCCGACCTTGCTCATCGCGGCGTCGAGCGCGACATCGCCGAGCGTCTTCTGCGGCGCGACGAAGGGCAGCGGGCCCTGGCCCGGCACCTCGATGCCGGGAATGCCCTGCGGAATCTGAACCTCGTCGGGGATCTCGAACGTTCCGACGCCGGGGATGTTCACCGGCTGGGCCGACGCGGGGGCGGCCGGAATGAGAAACGCGCCGAGGGTGGCAGCGCCGACGGCGCCGGCGGCGGCAGCGCGTTGTGCGTGTCGCTTGACGGTGTTGCTCGCCATGATGCGGTACTCCCAATCTGCCTCACGGCGCCGCACCCGGTGCGCGGCGGACGGGACTGCGACACCGTGCGGTGTCCGGACTCCGTGAGGTCTCGAAGAGATTACGAATACATCACGGTGGTTTGTAAAGGGCCGGTATTCGGAATGGCATGCGACTGGACAATTCGGAAATACCGGGTGTGATATATATCGCAACAATAACGAGTAGATAACGAACGAAGTTATTCGATGAATTCCTGCGGCTGACCGAGGATTGTCCGCGTGGGCGATTTTCGGGGCCCGTGGCATGTGGTGCGGATATAACGCCAGGTATGCGTGACGTACCGGCCGGTCGGCTCGCGCGGTCGGCCGTGGCGGAGGGGTGGGAGCCGGTGGTCGCCCGATGATCTTGGCGCCCGCCCGAACTCCTCCCGTCGCCGCGATCCATGATGTGCAAAACGAATGACGGTGACCTGTGTCACCAAAATGTGTTCGGTGGGGGTCAATGGGTAACCGCGCGTGAATCACCTCTCGGTAATTCACGCGTTTCCGAGATGTTTCCGCGCGGCCATCGCGCGTGCCCCCGATGCCGGTTGCCCGTCAGGTCACGGCACTCTGTCGGACCCCGCACCTACGCTGCTCGCCGTGTCAGTTCCCGTGTCGCGCAAGGCCGTCGCCGAGCAGCTGGTTTTCGATGACCTCGACACGCCCCTCTACGACACCACTTTCGTCGTTGTCGACCTGGAAACCACCGGGACCAGCCCGAATTCCGACGCGATCACCGAAATCGGCGCGGTGAAGGTGCGCGGAGGGGAAGTGCTCGGCGAGTTCGCCACCCTGGTGAATCCCGGCCGCGCCATCCCGCCGCAGATCGTGCAGATCACCGGAATCACCACCGCGATGGTCTACGACGCGCCGCCCATCGATGAGGTACTGCCCGCTTTCCTCGAGTTCGCCGCCGGTGCGGTCCTCGTCGCGCACAACGCACGCTTCGACATGGGATTTCTGCGCGCGGCCGCCACCGCCACGGCGGTGGCGTGGCCCGCGGCGACCGTGGTCTGCACCGTGAAACTGGCGCGCCGAGTGCTCGGCAAGGACGAGGCGCCCTCGGTGCGCCTGGGCATGCTCGCGCAAATCCTGGGTGCGAGCACCCGCCCCACCCACCGTGCGCTCGACGACGCACGCGCCACCGTCGACGTGCTGCACGCGCTGATCGGGCGGGTCGGAAACCAAGGCGTGCACAGTCTTACCGAACTCGTCGACTATCTCCCCGACGTCACCCCGCGCCAACGCGCCAAACGCTTTCTCGCCGCCGACCTGCCCGCGCTGCCCGGCGTCTATCTGTTTCGTGGTCCCTCCGACGAAGTGCTCTACATCGGCACCGCCGTGAATCTGCGCCGCCGCGTGCGCACGTACTTCACCGGGTCGGAGACCAGAGGACGGATGAAGGAGATGGTCGCGCTCGCCCAGCGGGTCGACCATGTGGTGTGCGCGCACGCGCTGGAAGCGGGGGTGCGGGAGCTGCGGCTGCTCGTCGCGCACACGCCGCCGTACAACCGGCGGTCGAAATTTCCCCAGCGCTCCTGGTGGCTCACCCTTACCGCCGAACCGTTTCCCCGATTCGCTGTCGTCCGTACGCCGAACCGGGACGCCCTCGGCCCCTTCAATTCTCGCAACGATGCCGCCGAGATCGGTGCTTTCGTCGCCGAATACACCGGGTTGCGCACCTGTACGACCCGACTGGCACGCACCGGACGCCATGAATGCCCGCCGGTCCCGGTGGGTGGGTGCCCCGCCGCGGCAACGGAATCGACCGATGCGCAGACCTACGCCTCGGCGCCCGCACTGGTCCGCGACCTGTTCAGCGGACGATCGGACGCGACGCTGCGCACCGTGCTCGACCGCATCGACGCCTCGGCGCGCGCGGAACATTTCGAGGCCGCCGCACGGTTGCGTGACCGCGCTCGGGCCGTGGTTCGCGCACTGCACCGCAGCCAACGACTCGCCGCGATCGCACGTATCGCCGAATTGGTCGCCGCACACCCCGACGGCGCTGGCGGCTGGGAATTCGCGGTGATTCGCTACGGCCGCTTGGCTTCCGCTGGCGTCGCGGTACGCGGCATACCCCCGATGCCCGTCGTAGAACAGCTCGTCGCCGCCGCTGAGACCGTGATTCCAGTAGGAGGACTCGCTGCCGAGGTGCCCGTTGGCGGGACCTCGGCTGTTGCGGCGCGCGCTGAGGTGGAGACTTCGACGAACAATGCGGTGAATGGAGCGACAGATGTGGAACACCTGGCTGCACATGTGGATCAAGCGGCAGCAACGGCTCGACCAGTTGGACGAAATCGATCGGAAACTGGATCAGGAAGAGCAGGAGCAGTGGGAGAGGGAAGAGCGGGAGCAGTGGGAGAGGGAGGAGCAGGAGCAGCGGGAGCAGTGGGAGCAGTGGGAGCAGTGGGAGCAGTGGGAGCAGTGGGAGCGGGAGGGGCAGGAAAAGCGGGCGCAGTGGGAGAGGGAGGAGCAGGAGCAGTGGGAGCAGTGGGAGCGGGAGGAGCGGGAGGAGCGGGAGGAGCGGGAAGAGCGGGAAGAGCGGGAAGAGCGGGAAGAGCGGGAAGAGCGGGAGTGGGAGAGCCGGTGGTAGGTGATGTGCCGCCGTTGCGGGGTGCCTCCCCCGAGGAAGTGGCGGTGATCGCGCGGTGGTTGGCCAGGCCGGGTGTGCGCATCGTGCGCACGAGCGAGGGCTATCACGAGCCCTGTCACGGGGCGGCCCGCTGGCTGGCGTGGGCCGAACGAGCCGACGCGGCGGCACACGCCCGGTACGCCGAAGACGAATACTTGCAGCACTCGGGCTGACCTAGGCTGACGGCATGATTACCGCGATCGTGCTGATCCACGCCGACAACGGCCGCATCCCCGAGACCGCACAGGCCGTTGCCGACACCGAGGGCGTCACCGAGGTGTACTCCTGCGCGGGCGACGTCGACCTGATCGCGATCGTGCGGGTGCGCGACCACGAACAGATCGCCGAGGTGGTCACCGGGCGTATCGACAAGACCCCCGGCGTCGCACGCACCACCACCCACATCGCGTTCAAGTCGTATTCGAGCGCCGAGGTGGAGGCGGGATTCTCGTTGGGGGAGTAGCGACAACCGCACCCGCGTCGGCCGGTCCCGATCGCTTGTCGGCCCGGCGGACCGACCAGGTCGGCGGCGGCGCCGGACAGCCTCCGGTGCCAGGCGGCTTTCTCGCCGGGACCAGCACCACCATCAGTGCCGTCGCAGACGGGTTGGGCATGCCCTGCGCGCCGAGTCGGGCGGTGTCGCGGGCGCGCGAAGCACACGAGATTCAGTCGTCGCCGAGCGTTGTCGTCAGCTTCGACCAGCGTGCCAGCAGATTCTCGGCAGCACCCTCGTCGATCGCGGCGGCCGCGCGTGCGATGCCCGCCGCGAGCGCGTCGTGCGGATCTGCGGTGACATCGCCGCCGGTCAGCGACCAGTCGTAGGCCGTGATCGCGGCCGCCGAATTCAGCAGCACCGCGTCACGGACGGCGCCGCGCTCACCGGCGAACACCGCGCGCGCCACGGCCGCATTCACCTCGGCGTCGCCGCCGCGCAGGGCATCCGGTTCGGTGCGCGGAATGCCGAGCCTGGTCGGATCGATGGTGGTCCTGCGCTGCTCGCCGCCGGAGACCAACCAGGCTTCGGTGGTGTCGCAGGTGGTGATCTCGTCGAGGCCGTCGTTGCCGCGCACCACGAAGGCACTGCCGCCGCGTTCGGCGAACACCCCGGCGATCACCGGAAGCAGGTCGGAGAAGGCGCAGCCGATCAGGCCCGCGCGCGGTTGCGCGGGATTGGTCAGTGGGCCGAGCACATTGAAGACGGTGGGAATGCCCAACTCCCTGCGCGCCGCGCCCGCGAAACGCAGCGCGGGATGAAACACCGGCGCGAAACAGAAACCGATCCCCACCTCGCGCACGCATCTGGCCACCGATTCCGGACCGAGCGCCAAGCGCACCCCGAGTGCCTCCAGCACATCGGCGCCGCCGCTCTTGGACGAGGCCGCGCGGTTGCCGTGCTTGACCACCGGCACACCCGCCGCGGCGACCACCACCGAGGACATGGTGGAAATGTTCACCGAACCGGAGCGGTCACCACCGGTGCCGACGATATCGACGGCATCGCCGTCGATGCGCACCAATTTCGCGTGCTGGAGCATGCCCGTCACCAGGCCCGCGAGCTCGGTGGGGGTCGGGCCCTTGATCTTGATGGCGATACCGAACGCGGCGATCTGCGCGGAGGTGGCGTTGTCGGACATGATCTCGTCCATCGCCCACGCCGTGTCCGCCGCGGCAAGGTCCATGCCTTCGGCAAGGTTTCCCAGGACCTGGGGCCAGCTGCGCACGCTCATGTCTCGTCCGTTTCTCTTGTCCGGCTCGCGGACCGTTCCTGTCGTGAAGAGCAAGTCTCGTCGCGCAGAGCCTAGTGCGCGACCGTTTTTGGGTCGGTGCGTGGTTGCAGCGCGTCCCAGCCGTCGACCGTGCCGTCGTGGCGCTGGGCGAGACCGGCCATGCGCGAGCGTTCCTGCGAGCAGTGCAGCGCGTCGAGGATTTGCACGCGTCGCAGGATCAACGGTTCGAGCCCCGCTGTTCGCGTCGTGTCGGTGTCCGCGTTCTTTGTCGTGATGGCGTCCGACTCGCGCGGATCGACCTCGCGCGGATCGACCTCGCGCGGATCGACCTCGCGCGGATCGACATTGCTCGATCCGCTGTTGCGGGCGGCGATGCCGTCCTCGGCGGTCGGGTCCGTGTTCGCGCGTCCGTCCGGGTTACCGATGTCGGCGACGCGCTGTGCGCGTTCGTAACCATCTTGCGCGGCGAGCGCGCAGACCGACTCGATCTGGTCGGCCGGAATCCGAAGATGGTGGCGCAACACGACGGGAGCGTCGCGCACCAGAGCGCTCGCTCGGTCGAGCACCGTCGAACACGCCTCCGCGTCGTCGAATCCCTCGGCCACCACCACCAGATCCGTGCGGGCCGCGTCCAACGACGCCGGTTTTCCTCGCCCGAACCTCGGCAACCAACTCCACCGTCGTGCTGTCAACATCAACTCCGTGTCTCGTGGTCGAACGCATCGTTGTCTTCGATCTTGCGCGGAGTCGGATTTCGCACCACACGCGCGGGGGGTCCACCGCATCCACACCCGATCACCAGCAACTTTCTCAGTGTTTTCCAAGACACACGCCCCCGGATAGCTCTGTCGTACTACGACGAGTCATACTTACCCCCGTGACGACCGCAGTAGGTACTCCAGGAACGGCCATAACCCAGCGAGTGCACTCGCTGAATCGGCCAAACATGGTGAGCGTCGGTACCATCATCTGGCTGTCGAGCGAGCTGATGTTCTTCGCCGGACTCTTCGCGATGTATTTCGTCGCGCGCGCGCAAGCCGGGGACAACGGCTGGCCGCCGGAGCCGACAGAGCTGAACCTCAAGCTGGCGATCCCGGTGACGACCGTGTTGATCCTCTCGTCGTTCACCTGCCAGATGGGTGTGTTCTCCGCCGAGCGTGGCGACGTGTTCGGCCTGCGCCGCTGGTACGTCATCACACTGATTATGGGCGCGATCTTCGTAGCCGGTCAGGCGTATGAGTACTACAACCTGGCCCATGAGGGCACCACGATCGCGGGTAGCTCCTACGGGTCGGTCTTCTACATCACCACCGGCTTCCACGGTATGCACGTCATCGCCGGTCTGATCGCGTTCGTGTTCCTGTTGCTGCGCACCAAGGTCAGCAAATTCACCCCCGCGCAGGCCACCGCGGCGATCGTCGTCTCCTACTACTGGCACTTCGTCGACATCGTGTGGATCGGTTTGTTCGCCACGATCTACTTCGTCCGCTGAGGCCAGCCCACAGCCTCGCATACCAGTCGGTTCCGTCTACTTCAAAGGGACAACGGATGAGTTCATCTCCCCCATCAGCGCCAGAAGCCGAGGGCCCCAACAGCCCCCGAGGCCTCGGCGACGGCCAGGCCAGCAAGACGCGCAGGCAGCGCCGTATTCGCCGACGCATCGCGGGCGGGCTCGCGCTGCTGGTGGGCCTCGTCGGCGCGGGCATGCTGGCGACGGCACTGACACCGGAGCCGCAGCGCGCCACCGCCAACGAGGACACATCGGCACTGATCCGCGAGGGACAGCAGCTGTTCGACAGTTCGTGCATCACCTGCCACGGTGCCAACCTGCAAGGTGTGCAGGATCGCGGCCCGAGCCTCATCGGCGTCGGCGAGGCCGCCGTCTACTTCCAGGTGTCCTCCGGTCGGATGCCGATGGCGCGCAACGAAGCTCAGGCGCAGCGCAAACCGGAGAAGTTCGACGCACACCAGACCGACGCGCTCAGCGCCTACGTCGCGGCCAACGGTGGCGGCCCCACCGTCGTGCGTGACGCGAACGGTGAGGTGGCCCAGGAGTCGCTGCGTGGCGCCGATATCGCCCGCGGCTCCGAGCTGTTCCGGATGAACTGCGCGTCCTGCCACAACTTCACCGGACGCGGCGGAGCGCTCTCGTCCGGCAAGTTCGCGCCGCCACTGGAACCCGCCAGCGAAGCCCAGATCTACGCGGCGATGCAGACCGGCCCGCAGAATATGCCGAGGTTCTCCGACCGGCAGCTCAGCCCGGAAGAGAAGCGCGACATCGTCGCCTACGTGAAGAACTCGAGCGAAGAGAAGGCCCCCGGCGGCTGGGATCTCGGTGGGTTCGGTCCCGCCACCGAGGCACTGGTCATCTGGGTTGTCGGCATCACGCTCGTCGTCGGCGCGGCGATTTGGATCGGATCCCGGTCATGACCGAGGTGCGCGGTGCCGGCGTCCCGGGTATGCCGAAAGGACACCGCATGGCAGGGATGCGCCCGGAGGCCCCGGTCATGTCGAAAGGACACAGGTCATGACGGACAAGGAGCGAGACGACATGGGTCGGCCGGATGGGGGCGAGTCCCCCGCGGGCAGCGTCGAGTTGTCGAACGAGAAATCGGTGAGCCACACTCCCGCCGAGTACACCGAGGAACAGCTCGACGCGATGTCGCGCGACGAACTCGTCGAGATCGGCACCAACCGCGACGGCGTCGACGTCGCCTACCGGCGTGAGCGGTTCCCGATCGAAGGCACCCGCGCCGAGAAGCGTGCCGAACGCGCGGTGAGCTTCTGGTTCGCGGTTTCCGGTATCGCCGCCATCGCGTTGGTCGGCGTATTCCTGTTCTGGCCTTGGGAATTCAAGGGCAACGGCGAAGCGGGCCACGGCGCGTACTCGCTGTTCACCCCGCTGATCGGCATCACCTTCGGTGTCTCGGTGCTGGTGATCGGTGTCGCGGTGGTGTTGATCCGCAAGCTGTTCATCCCCGCGGAACTGTCCATCCAGGAACGCCACGACGGTCCCTCGGACGAGGTCGAGCGGCGCACCCTGGTCGCCGAGCTGTCCGACGCGCTCGACACCTCCACCCTGGCCCGGCGCAAGATGATCACCCGCACCGCGGGCGCCGGTGTCGGCGTGCTCGGTGTCGGCGCGCTCCTGGTGTTCGTCGGCGGCCTGATCAAGAACCCGTGGGCCAAGGGCGACAAGTCGCCGCTCGCGGTGTCCGGCTGGACTCCCGACTTCGAGGGCGAGACCATCTACATTCGCCGCGACACCGGCCGTCCGGAAGACATCGTGCTCGTCCGTCCCGAGGACCTGGACACCGGCGCCATGGAGACGGTGTTCCCGTGGAAAGAGAAGTGGCGCGACGACGAGGAAGCCACCCTGCATTCGCTGCGCGGTATCCGCAACGCTGTCATGCTGATCCGGCTGCGCACCGAAGACGCGCAGCACGCGATCAAGCGCAAGGGTCAGGAGAGCTTCAACTACGGCGATTACTTCGCCTACTCGAAGATCTGCACCCACCTCGGTTGCCCCACCTCGTTGTTCGAGGCGCAGACCAACCGGATTCTGTGCCCGTGCCACCAGTCGCAGTTCTTGGCGACCGAGTGGGGTAAGCCGATCTTCGGTCCCGCCGCACGCGCGCTGCCGCAGCTGCCGATTACCGTCAACTCCGAGGGTTACCTCGTCGCCAACGGCGACTTCATCGAGGCGCTCGGACCCGCCTACTGGGAGCGTCGCTCATGAGCCCTTCTGTGGCAGCCCAAGCCAACGAGGCGGACGAGCGCTACCGCGCCGCCGCCTTCATGAAGCGGTCGATCAACAAGGTCTTCCCGACCCACTGGTCGTTTCTGCTCGGTGAGATCGCGCTGTATGCCTTCATCATTCTGCTGCTGTCGGGCGTGTATCTGACCCTGTTCTTCGACCCGTCGATGACCGAGGTCGTCTACAACGGCTCCTACCAGCCGTTGCGTGGTGTCACCATGTCGCGGGCCTACGAGACCGCGCTGAACATCTCCTTCGAGGTGCGCGGCGGCCTGTTCGTCCGCCAGGTACACCACTGGGCCGCACTGCTTTTCGCCGCCTCGATCATCGTGCACCTGCTGCGCATCTTCTTCACCGGTGCGTTCCGCAAGCCGCGTGAGGCCAACTGGGTGATCGGCTCGCTGCTGCTGATCCTGGCCATGTTCGAGGGCTTCTTCGGGTACTCGCTGCCCGACGACCTGCTCTCGGGTACCGGCCTGCGCGCCGCGTTCGGCGGTATCACGATGAGCGTGCCGATCGTCGGCACGTGGATGCATTGGCTGATCTTCGGCGGGGACTTCCCCGGCACGATCATCATCCCGCGCCTCTACATCGCGCATGTGCTGCTGTTCCCCGGCATCATCCTCGCGCTGATCGCCGCGCACGTCGCGTTGGTCTGGTACCAGAAGCACACGCAGTTCCCCGGGCCGGGCCGCACCGAGAAGAATGTCGTCGGCGCGCGCATCATCCCGGTGTTCGCCGCCGACCAGGGCGCGTTCTTCGCCTTCACCCTCGGCATCGTCGGCATCATGAGCGGCGTGTTCCAGATCAACCCGATCTGGAACCTCGGTCCCTACAACCCCTCGCAGGTGTCTGCTGGTTCGCAGCCGGACTTCTACATGATGTGGACCGACGGCATGGCCAGGTTGATGCCGCCGTGGGAGCTGTATCTGGGTCGCTATACGGTGCCCGCCGCGTTCTGGGTCGCGCTCATCATGGGCTTGGTCTTCATGGTGCTGGTGATGTACCCGTGGATCGAGAAGCGGTTGACCGGGGACTCCGGGCAGCACCACAACCTGCTGCAGCGTCCCCGCGACGTGCCGGTGCGTACCGCGATCGGCGCGATGGCCATCGCGTTCTACCTGGTGCTCACGCTCTCGTGCGTCAACGACATCATCGCGCTGAAGTTCGATATCTCGTTGAACGCGACCACCTGGATCGGTCGAATCGGCCTGCTGCTGGCGCCGCCGATCGCCTACTTCGTCGCCTACCGGTTCTGCCTCGGCCTGCAACGCAGCGACCGCGCGGTGCTCGAGCACGGTATCGAGACCGGTGTGATCAAGCGCCTGCCGCACGGCGAGTACATCGAGGTGCACCAGCCGCTCGGCCCGGTCGACGACCACGGCCACCCGATCCCGCTGGAGTACCAGGGCGCTCCGGTCCCGAAGAAGATGAGCAAGCTCGGTTCGGCCGGTAAGCCAGGCACCGGTAGCTTCCTGCGCGCCGACCCGTGGCAGGAGAGCGAGCAGCACTTCGAGATCGAAGAGGCCGAGGAGCACCGGCAGCTCGCCGTCCTGCGCAAGGAGCAGGAAAAGGGCAACGGGCACAACGGAAACGGCAGTCACTGAGCCGGTTGCCGTTGCGAACATCGAAGGCCCCGAGTCGATTCATCGGGTTCCAGGGGCCGTCGCGACACTGGTGGTCGTGTCAGGCAGCCAGTAGCTGAGCAAAACGCTCGGCTGGGGTATCCCAGCCGAGCGTTTTTGCGTAGTCGAGGCGTTGAGTTCGGTGGCGACACCGTCGAGTTTGTTCGCGGGTGTGCGGAAAGAGGTCGGTTCGCTCGAGGAAAGTACTGCCGCCGCAGACCGTTCGCGTTCGAGCCGAGCGCTGCCCGTGCCGTGCTCGAGCGAGGTAGCTACTTCGCCGCGCGCCTGGCGACCTCGATGGCCTCGAATTTGGCCAGGTTGTGGCGGGCGTCGGCGAGCGCGTCGTGCGCGTCCGCGGGGACCGGCGGCAGATCGGGGCGGCCGTGCGCCTCCCAGTGCTGACGCAGCTCGTTGGTGTAGCGGGGCATGGTGGTGGGCAGTTCGGTCATCGAACCCCACAGCTGGCACAGCGCGACATGGTCGTAGGCGGCGACCCAGGCCCACAGCTCCGGTTGCACGGTGGGGCGTGGGAGCAGGAACTTGTAGAGGTCGTCGCGGATGCGCGCGCGGCTGCGCCACAGCGGGGACGCGGGAGCAGGCAGTTGCGGTAGCACGTGCTTGCGCACCCAGGGGCCCGCGCGGTCGGGATCGAACTCGGTGGAGACCGCGTAGTACTCCCGTCCGTCCTCACAGACCACGCCGATGGAGACGAGATCGATGGTGACGCCGTCTTCGACGAACTCGGTGTCGTAGAAATATCGCAGCGAGATCGGTTTCCCCTCGATGAGTTGGCTGGCCGCCTTGCCCACCAACCCTATGCCGCCCAGCACGCGGACTCGCAGGCAAGGGGTACTCCATGACACGTCGCCTTGTCGCGGTGTGCGTTGTTCGGCTCGGCGACCGGGTGACCGGGCCGCACGCGTCGTCCGTATTCTGGGTGGGTGAACTGGACCGTCGATGTACCGATCGATCGCTTGCCCGAGCTGCCACCGCTGCCGGTCGAACTGCGGAGGCGGCTCGACGACGCGCTGGCGCGACCCGCCTTGCAGCAGCCCTCCTGGGATGAGCAGCAGGCCGCCGACATGCGCACCGTGCTGGAGAGCGTGCCGCCGATCTGCATGCCCGCCGAGGTGGAGGAGCTGCGCACGCAGCTGGCCGAGGTCGCGCGCGGGGAGGCATTCCTGTTGCAGGGCGGCGACTGCGCGGAGACCTTCGCCGACAACACCGAGCCACACATCCGAGGCAATATCCGCACCCTGCTGCAAATGGCGGTGGTGCTGACCTACGGCGCGAGCCTGCCGGTGGTGAAGGTCGCCAGGATCGCGGGGCAGTACGCCAAGCCGCGCTCGGCCGACACCGACGCGCTCGGCCTGCGGTCCTACCGCGGTGACATGGTGAACTCCCTGGTCGCGGATGCCGCACTGCGCGAACACGATCCGTCGCGGCTGGTGCGTGCCTACGCCAATGCCAGCGCGGCGATGAATCTGGTGCGCGCGCTGACCGGCGCGGGCATGGCCGACCTGCACAAGGTGCACGACTGGAACCGCGACTTCGTCGCGCAGTCGCCCGCGGGCGCCAGGTACGAGGCGTTGGCCGAGGAGATCGACCGCGGTCTGGCCTTCATGAAGGCGTGCCGGGTGAACGATCCGAGCCTGGAATCGGCACGGATCTACGCCAGCCACGAGGCGCTGGTACTCGACTACGAGCGGGCCATGCTGCGGCTGAGCCAGAACGCGGCGGGCGAGCCGGTGCTCTACGACCTGTCCGCGCATTTCCTGTGGATCGGTGAGCGCACCCGCCAGTTGGACGGTGCGCACATCGCGTTGGCCGAGCTGATCTCGAACCCGATCGGGTTGAAGATCGGGCCGACCACGACGCCGGAACAGGCCGTCGAGTACGTGGAGCGGCTCGACCCGAACAACGAGCCGGGCCGGTTGACGTTGGTGTCGCGGATGGGCAACGGCAAGGTGCGCGACGTATTGCCGGCGATCATCGAGAAGGTGCAGGCGACCGGTCACCAGGTGATCTGGCAGTGCGACCCGATGCACGGCAACACCCACGAGGCCTCGACCGGCTTCAAGACCAGGCATTTCGACCGCATCGTCGACGAGGTGCAGGGCTTCTTCGAGGTGCACCACGCGCTGGGCACCCACCCCGGCGGCCTGCACATCGAGCTCACCGGCGAGGACGTCACCGAATGCCTCGGTGGCGCACAGGACATCTCCGATCTCGACCTGTCGGGGCGCTACGAGACGGCATGCGACCCGCGGCTGAATACCCAGCAGTCGCTGGAGTTGTCGTTCCTCGTGGCGGAAATGCTGCGCTGAGACAGGAATGCTGCGCTGAGACAGGCCGCCGCGCGACCGTCCCCTCGGCTTCGTGCACGAGGGGACGGTGACACAAACACGTGCCGCCGGCGGCGGTGCGGTGTCCGCCCAGCGAAGGTAGCTCGTCGCGGGCATGAGATCTCCTGCGGGACCGCGGTTTCGGCCACCTGCGGCGCCCGTCGCGGGCGTTCCGGTCTGTGACGATGTCGCCGCGCCGGGTACGCGATGGCACCTCGATGCCGAGCGAATACGGGGCGGCCCGCAGCTACTGCGTGAACGGTCACAGCCACCGCGCCGAAGGCGCCGACGTGCTGGTCACCACTGGCGCACCACAGTCCAATCACGCACGACTGACCGCCGCCGCTGCCGCGCGTGCGGGGCTGCGTTCAGTTCTCGTCTTCCCCGGACCGCCGCCTACCGAATCGCGCGCGAATGGTCGCGGCCACTGCGCTAACGGTCGCGGCCCCTGCGCTAACGGTCAGGGGAGAGCGACCAGGGAGACGGTGCTGCCCGGCTCCACATTCGATCCGATCGACGGGGTCTGCGAGACCACGAGTGAGGAATCCGAGCGGGTGAGCTGGCTGACCTGAACCTGCAATCCCATGCCCTCCAGGCGGCTGCGCGCATCGCCGACCTTGGTGCTGAGCAGGCTCGGCATCTCCAGCGCGTTGGAGACGAGCAGCACGACGCCGTCGCCGGATTGCACGGTGGCGCCCGCGCCGGGGGTGGTGCCGATGACCTTGTCGAGCTTGACGTTGCGGTCGAACCGGCTTTGGTGCTCGCGGACATCGACCCCGGCGTCGATGAGGATTCTCTCCGCCTCGGTGGCGTCGCGTCCGCGCACGTCCGGCAGGCGCACCGGGTGAGATCCCTTGCTGGAGAAGACCTTCACCTGCGCGCCGAGCGGCAGCGGTGTGCCGGGGCTCGGTTCGACCTTCGCCAGGGTGCCTTCGGGTGCGGTGCTTGGTGCCTTGCCGCTGTCCACGGGGACCAGGCCCTGATCGCGGATGAGCTGGTTGACGTCCGCGAGGTTGTTGCCTGCCGAGACGTCAGGGACGGCGGGTTTTCCGCTGGAGACGAGCACCGCCACCGTCGACCCCTTGGTGACTCGCGCACCGGCCGAGGGGTCGCTCCCGACCACCCCGCCCACCGGAATGGTGTCGGAGGTCTTCTGCCGGATCGTGGTGTCGAATCCGGCGGCGGCGAGCACCGCTACGGCGGCCTCGGCGTCCTTGCCCGCGATGGACGGTACGGGGGAGTAGCGGCCGACACCCAGCCACCAGCCGCCGATCCCGACAACGAGCGTCAGGATGACGATGAGCGCCACCCACAGCCACACCACGCGGCGCGAACGGGTGTTGCCGGTGTCGTCGGCCCGATATGCCGAGGCCGCCGCGTGCTGCAGCGGTTGCTGATGGCCGGGTCGGCCGTAGTCGCCGTAGTCGGGCGCCGGGTAATCGGGTCGAGGCCGAGGCGCCGTGACGACCTTGGTGTGTTGCACGGTCGGCGGCGCGGGTGCTGGCTGCCGGGGCGGCGGCTGCTGACCGAAAGGGGACGGGCTTGGTGCTGGCGGTACCGCGGGGATGGCGGCGCTGTGATGCTCGGCCGACTCCTGGGGTGCGGGCACCCGGTAGGGCGGTAGGCGTAGCTCCGCGGCGATCTCGCGGAGCGCGGCGACCATGGCGTTGGCGTCGGCGTAGCGATGTGCTGGTTCGCGTGCGGTGGCCTTGGCGACGAGTTCGTCGAATTCCGGCGGCACCCCGTTGATCGATTCGCTCGGGCTCGGGACGTCGTTCTCGATGCGTTGATACGCCACCGACAGTGAGGTGTCGCCGGTGAAGGGCACCGATCCGGTGAGCAATTCGTAGATCAGCACACCGAAGGAGTAGACGTCGCTGCGCGCGTCGGCGGTACCGCTGGTGACCTGCTCGGGGGAGAGGTAGGCGGCGGTGCCGAGGATGACGCTCGCGGAGGTGGTGTTGGCGGCGGCGACCGCACGGACCAGGCCGAAGTCGGCGATCTTCACTTCGCCGCTGTCGGAGATGAGCACGTTCTCCGGCTTGATGTCGCGATGTACCAGGCCGCCCGCGTGTGCGACGCCGATCGCGGCGAGTACCGGCTCGGCGA
This sequence comes from Nocardia callitridis, assembly GCF_039543305.1. Taxonomy (NCBI): domain Bacteria; kingdom Bacillati; phylum Actinomycetota; class Actinomycetes; order Mycobacteriales; family Nocardiaceae; genus Nocardia; species Nocardia callitridis. Next base: position 292,595 of record NZ_BAABJM010000003.1, read on the forward strand.
CCGCGCGCACCGCGTGCGGTGGCATCGGCCCGCGCTCACGCAGCAGTTCGCGCAGCGTGCCGCCTTCGACGAGTTCCATGATCAGGAACGGGTATTCACCGTCGATGCCCTGGTCGTAGACGGCGACCAGCGAGGAGTGCTTGAGCTTGGCGACGGCCCGCGCCTCGAATTCGAAGCGGGACAGGAATTGGGGGTCGCCCGCGAACTTGGGGTCCATCACCTTGATGGCGACCGGTCGGTCCAGGCGGGTGTCGACGCCGCGGAAAACCATCGACATTCCGCCGCGTGCGATCGGCGCATCGATCCGATAGCGCCCTTCCAGCATCTGGCCGATCAAGTGGTGTCCTCCGGCTTTCACAAAATTATTCACCTCCCGCGGGCGCGACAAGCGACGGCCGCTCGGTGCGGCCCCCACGATGGTATCGACCGATCAGCCCCGGGTGTCTCACGACGTGCTGTGGGCGACCGTCTACCGTTATCCGGGTGAGCGCATTCCCCTACAGCGATGATGTCCTGGACGAGTCGGTGCCGGTATTGCCACTGCCCGAGGTGGCCGACCGACTCGGTGTCGTGGTGACCCGCGTCCATCAGATGCTGCGTGACTACCAGCTCATCGCGGTGCGCAGGGACGGCGTCGCCGTCGTCCCCGAACGCTTCTTCGACAAGGAGGACGCGGTCGTGCGGTTCCTCCCCGGCCTGATCACGGTCATGCGCGACGCGAAGTACACCAACGAGGAGATCCTGCGATGGATCTTCACCGAAGACGACACCCTGCCGGGCAGGCCGGTTGACGCCCTGCACGGCCCCCTCGCCCGTGAGGTGATCCGCCGAGCCGCCGCCGACCCGTTCTGAGCCTTCGGGTGCGGCCGCTGCGCCGGCCGCGTCACATTCTCGCCGTACCGAGAACAAGTCACCGCGGCGCCTTCCTGGCGCGCACCCACACGATCACCAGGAAGCGCGCAGGAGAAACCACCTGGCACCGGCCCTGGACGTCCCGACGACCGTGCGGCGCGGCCGGAAGGATCGCCGATGCGCCGCAGCGCCGAGATCGACAGGACCTCGCGGGGCCGAACCGAGTCCCACTCTGCTCTTTTGTCGACCCCTAGCGTCGAGGCGCGGCGAATTGCGTGACGGCGGTGCGGATTCGGTGAAATCCGGGGACTACCGCGCGGGTGGCGAAAATCTGGTAATCCGCCGCTTCGATACGCGACAGGATGTCCGCGTACAGCGCGGCGGCGGTGTGAATGGCGGGTCGAACGCGAGGAGTGAGCAGCTCGATGCCGGGCAATGCCCGCCGATACCCGTCCCTATTGACAGCGATCAGGTGCCGCAACATGTTCCGCACCCGAGGGTCGGTCGCGGCGGTACGTCGGCAATGGCCTAGCAGCGCCGCATCGACCCCGAACGCGGCAAGCTCGTCGGCCGGCAGGTAGATACGGTCTCGGTCGAGGTCTTCGGCGACATCGCGCAGAAAGTTGGTGAGCTGGAACGCTTCTCCGAGTTCGGCGGCCGCCGGTTGCGCTTCGAGGACCGGGACCACGGTGCCGAGGACGGGCAGCAGTTGCAGGCCGATGGCGGCGGCCGATCCGCGCATGTATTCGCGCAGTTCGCCCATCGTGGCGTAGCGGTTTCGGAACTCGACGGTTCCCGGCACGTCCATGCGCATGGAATGCAGGAAGGTGTGGAAGTGCTCGAGCGCGATGTCGTAGCGGCGAATGGTGTCGGCGACGGCGAGCAGCACCGATGACCTGGCGTCCGGTTCGATCCCGTCCCGTGCGCACGGTTCGAGCGCCGCGTGCAACTGTTTGTCGATGCGGTCGAGTTCGGCGATCGAGTCGTGGGTGGTGGCGTGGTCGACGAGGTCGTCCACGGTCCTGGCGAAGGCGTAGAGCGCGTGTACGGCGGGGCGGTGTTCGGCCGCGAGCAGGCGGGTGGCCAGGAAATAGGTGCGTCCGTGGGTGGCGGCGATCTGTCGGCACTCGCGGTAGGCGACCGCGAGCTCGGCGCTCGTCGTCGCGCCGGTGTTCATGGCTGGATCGGTGCGGCCGTCGTGGTGTCGGACGTCCCGGCGATTTCGCCGCCGGGGGCGTTCTCGGTGCCCGTCGAATCGGCGTGCGCACCGGTGGGTGTCGGATCGGTGGATCGAGTGTTCACCGACGTGGTGTCTGGATCCTCGACAGCCGTGTTGGTGCGGGGTGAATCGAGGTCGACGGCCCCCGTTTCCCTGTCCGCCTCGTCCGCCGTGCGGCGGCCGCTTTTCGGTGCGGTGGCGCGTTCCTCCGTGGGCGGCGTCGCGCGTAGGCGCAACGGGTCGACCTTGCGCAACGACATCGCGGCGACCACCGCGGCGAAGGTGGCGGCGGCGACGTGCCAGACGTTGTACAGGCCGATCGACCCGTCGGGTTGGAAGACCAGCATCAGCCAGGTGCAGACGCCGACCAGCAGCATCAATGTCGTGGTGGACAAGGCGAACCCGGCCGCGAGCGCGAGCGGCCACGAGTAGTACCACGGCAGGGCGGCGGGGGAGAGGATGACGATCGCCACGAACGCGATGACGATGCCGAGTACCGCTTCGCGTTCGTTGTGGCGGAATTTCCACCACGTCGCGGCGAGTACGGCGACCATCGTTACTTCGCAGAGCAACCGGGTGACGTCGAGGACCGGCTCCAACCGCAGCGGGCTGATCCAGGTGACGACGTGCGCCATCATGGTCGGCAGCGACAGCCAGTTGATGATCTTGTTCGATCCCGATAGGGCGGTGAGCCAGCCGATTCCGACCCCGGCGACGGCCGAGGCGATCACGAATACCGCGGCGAACACACTCAGTCCGAGTCCGGCGATCTTCGCGAACATCAGCGTCGGATGCGGCATATCCATGGTGGGTCGGGCCGCGTCGGTGGGTTGCTGATCCTTCGGTAGGTTCGTCGGATCGCGCCCTGCGCGCTGCGCGGCCCTGCGCTCGCGTTCGTGCAGCATCCAGATCCACACCAGGAACGGCAGCGCGATACCCGCGGTGGCCTTGATGGCCACGCCGACGGCGACGGCGACGATGCCGAGCGCGTGGTGGCGTTCGAGGACCAGCGCGATGCCCGCGCACATGAGCCCGACCATCAGCAGCTCGTTGTGTACGCCGCCGATCAGGTGGATCAGCACCAGCGGGTTGAGCACCGCCAACCACAGTGCGACCGTCGGCTTACCGCCGAGGTGCTTGGTCAGATAGGGCACCGCCCAGAGCATGAGTGCGAGGCCGGGCAGCATCACCAGTCGCATGGCGATGGTGCCCGCGATGACATTGTCGCCGGTGATGGCGGTGATCCCGCGCCCGAGCAGCAGGAAGGCCGGTCCGTAGGGCGCGGTGGTGGTGGTCCAGACGGTGCTCACGTTGTCCAGCAGCACGCCCGGGTTGGTGACGGGGCCGACCTTGTACGGGTCGAAGCCGTCGCGCAGCAGCGCGCCTTGCGCGAGATAGGAGTAGACGTCGCGACTGAACATCGGCACCGCGAACAGCAGCGGGAATACCCAGATCCCGACGATGCCGCGCAGTTCGTTGAGGGTCACCCCGGCGCCGGGATGCTTACCGAGCCCGATCGTGGTGCGACCGAGGCGAACCCACGCGGTGATCATCAGCAGCACGCCGATCCACACGAAGATCATCGACAGCGCGTAGCCGTGACCGAAGCGCAGCCACGACAGGTGCATCGCCTCGAGCAACGGGTCGCGCTTGCGCACGGCGCCGGCGCCGAAGCCGCCGAAGGTGATCATGAGCGCGCCGACGAAGCCGAGCAGCGCCGCGTGTCCTTCCTGGCTGCGCAGGAAGTCGGCGCTGTAGCGCAGCCACCAGCGCAGGTCGTGCCGGGTGGACGCACGCGCGGCGGGAGTGATCACGTCGGTGACGGCGGCCGTGGCGGCACGCGTTTCGGGGGATGCCATCTGGTGTCGGTCCCCCCGAATGGTCGGCGGTCGTAACCGCGAGGCTGATAGGTCGGCGCTCAGTTTACGGCGTCACTGTCGAGGCCATGGTTCTGGTGGGTGGCGTTGCGGCGTACCGGGGCGAATCGGCACCGATCACGCGGGTTGCGGCAAGTTTTCCAGACAGCACAACCGTGGGCACACCTACGCCTGGTGTAGTGCCACAACCAGCGATAACCACATTATCGCTGTGGCGGGGGAAGTTGGTTGGTCGAAACGGGCCGGTCTGTCGGAAAAGGTGCGCCGCGGAGAACGGGGTGCCGTCGAGCATGCCGTTGTCGCGCCACGTTCGCGGCGTGTCGAGGTGATCGACGGTGAAATGTTCGGCGATGCCGTGGTATCCGCGGTCAGCCAGCACCGCGAGCAGTTCCGCGAGATAGGCGGGCCCGATTCGGGCCCAGTCCAGTGGTGCCGCGCGCAGATTGGGGCACGGCGCCAACAGCGAGAACGGTTCGTGGCGTCCGTCGGCGCGGTCGATGGCGAGGCCGGGGTCGGTGACGGCGGGCCGGGTGAGCAGCAGTGAGGGGTCGCGCATCAGACGGCCGCGACCTGGGCGAGCGACGATCTCGGCGAAGGTCTTGTCCCATGCCTGTCCGAATTCGATGGCGTGGTGTGCGCGCACCCGCCAGGTGTCGGCGAGGGCGGAGGGGATGGTGCCGTGGGCGACGAAGGCCGAGGGAGCGGCGCGCAATCCGCGGCGTCGGCGGACACCGAAGCGGGTGATCTCGCCGAGGTCGGCGGTGACGACGACGGCGTCGCAGTCGAGGTCGCCGCCGTCGGTGCGTACCCGGTGGGCTCGTCGTCCCGCGTAGTCGATGCCGGTGACCTCGGTGTCGAGTTCGAGCCGTCCGCCCGCCGAGGTGAATGCCTCGGCCATGGTTTCGGCGATCCTGCGCATGCCGCCTTCGGGGAAGTAGACCCCCAGCGAGGTGTCCATGTGCGGGATGGCCCCGTAGACGGCGAGCGCGTCGGCGGGTGCCATTCCGGCGTAGAGCGCCTGGAAGGTGAACAGTCTGGCCAGCCGTGGTTCGCGCAGTATTCGGTGCACCCGTGGTCCGAGCTTGCCGAACGCGCCGAGGCGGATCAGGTCGGCGAGCGCGCGGCGCTGGTCGCTGGTGCGGACCATATCGAGCGGTGAGTCGAAGTCGGCGTCCAGGAAATGCCGGAATTCGGCCTGATAGACCCGCGCCAGCCAGGTGCGAAGGCGCAGGTAGCGGCGAGCGGTATCGGTGCCGCAGGTGGCGGCGACCTCGTCGGCCATGGCGGTGGGGTCGGCGAAGACCCTGATGGATCTGCCGTCGGCGAAGCGGGCGTGATAGCCGGGGCTGAGCTGGCGGATGCGCAGCGGGGGCGCGCAGGTGAGCGGAGTGCGGCCGACGGCGGCGAGCGCGTCGTCGATCACGTCGGGCAGGGTGAGTACCGTTGCGCCGGAGTCGATCTCGTAGTCGGTGCCGGAGCATTTACCGACTCGTCCACCGACATGATCGGCGCGTTCGACGACGGTGACGGTGCGACCGGCGCCCGTGAGATACAGCGCTGCCGAGAGCCCGGCCAGTCCGGCGCCGACGACGACCACTCGATCGGTAGGTCCGGCAACGGTTTTCACGCGGACTCCTCCGTGCTGATCCGAAAAGTGGTGGACGCGAGTGAGGTTGCGCTCATGCGGTGCGGCGGGTCGCCGCCGACGCCATGTGGGCCAGGCGATGCTTGGCGGCTGGTGTGGCGTTGCTCGCGGTGATGGCGGCGAGGCCGGTGTCGGTGAGGGCGGTGATGCGCTGTTCCACCGCGTCGACGGCGCCGAGGTCGGTGAGCAGGGTGCGTAGTCGGATGACGGCGTCGGTGTCGAGGTCGGTGCCGATGCTGGTGCGCAGCAGGGTCGCGGCGGCGGGGTCGGTGGCGTCGGCGCGGCGTAGTGCTTCGGCCAGCAGCACGGTGCGTTTGCCCTCGCGTAGGTCGTCGCCGGAGGGTTTGCCCGTGACGGCGGGGTCGCCGAAGACGCCGAGGAGGTCGTCACGCAGCTGGAACGCGACGCCGATATCGGTGCCGTAGGTGCGGTAGGCCGCGATGAGGTCGGCGTCGGCGTCGGCGAGCGCCGCACCGAGGTGCAGGGGGCGTTCGACGGTGTAGGCGGCGGTTTTGTACCGGTTGATCCGCAGGGCGGCCTCGACGGATTCGTCGCCGCCCGCCTCGCCGTTGACGTCGAGGAGTTGGCCGCCGAGCACCTCGGTACGCATCGCGGCCCATACCGGGGCGAAGCGGGTGAGCGCCGCGGGCGGCAGTCCCGACCAATGCACCATGTCGTCGGCCCAGGCCAGGGCGAGATCGCCGATGAGGATGGCGACGCTGGTGCCGAAGTGCGCGGACTCGCCCGCCCAGCGGCGGTCGCGGTGGCGTTGTTCGAAATCGACGTGCACGGTGGGGAAGCGGCGTCGGGTGCGGGAGGAGTCGATGATGTCGTCGTGCACGAGCGCGCACGCCTGCACCAGTTCCAGCGCCGAGCACGCGGTGAGCACGGCCTCGGCCTCGGCGGTGTCGGGTGCGCCGCCCGCACCCAGCCAGCCGGAGTAGGCGAAGGCGGGGCGGGTGCGTTTACCGCCGCGCAGCACGAAATCGGCCAGCGCGTCGGCGGTGTCGACGAACACCGGGCCGAGGGGGTCGACGATCTCGCGGCGGGTATGGAAGAACGCACGCAACGCGTCTTCGACGGCGGCGGCGAAGGCGGGGGTGCCCGGCGACGGGGTGGTTTCCCGCGTCGACGGAGTCTGGGTACCGGTTCCGGCGGACAGGGGGACCCTCCAAGATCATGGCGGGAGCGTTGCCCCGCGGTTGCGCGTGTGCCTCGATCATGGAATGTGTCGAGTCGAGGCCGGGATTGTGCGTGTCGCTCGGCGTGGCGAACGCGTGTCCTGGTTCGAAGAATACGCGGTGACGTCTCGACGACCCCCATGGTGCGGGCACAGGTCACCCTTACACTGAAGCGGTGACTTTCGATAACGTGCGGGGACGTTCGACCCCTGGCCGGCCGTCTCGAACGCACCCGATCGTCTCGGGGACGCAGTCGGTGGTGCAGCGGTTGCGTGCGTATCAGGGCAAGTTGGTGCCGTTCTCGGTGGAGTTCAATCCGCCGCGCGATACCGCGGCCGAGGCGCGGTTGTGGCGGACGGTGCGCCAGTTCGAGTGCATGCACCCCGCTTTCGTCTCGATGACCTATGGCGCGGGCGGCAGCACCCGCGACCGCACCGTCCGGGTGACGGGTCAGCTGGCGCAGGAGACCACCTTGCTGCCGGTGGCGCACCTGACCGCGGTGGAACACAGTGTCGCGGAGCTGCGCTCGTTGGTGGGTGCCTACGCGGATTCGGGGATCCACAACATCCTGGTGTTGCGCGGTGATCCGCCCGGTGATCCGCTGGGTCCGTGGCGTAAACACGTGGACGGTGTCGATTACGCGGAGGATCTGGTGCGGATCGTGCGCGATCTTGGCGATTTCCACGTCGGTGTCGCGTCGTTCCCGCAGGGGCATCACCGTTCGAAGGATCTGGAGTCCGATACCGCGTTCCTGGCCGCGAAATTGCGTGCGGGCGCGGAGTATTCGATCACCCAGATGTTCTTCGACGTGGAGCATTATCTGCGGTTGCGCGATCGAATCGCGGCGTTCGACCCGGTCGAGGGCGCCAAGCCGATCATTCCCGAGTTGATGCCGATCACCTCCTTGCGCACGGTGACCAGGGCCGAGGAGCTGTGCGGGCGTCCGCTGCCCGCGTCGGTGCTGGATCGGCTGCGACGGGCGGCCGGTTCCGGTGCCGAGCCCGACAATGCCGCGGTGCGTGAGGTCGGTATCGAGATCGCCACCGAGCTCGGGCAACGACTGATCGACGAGGGCGCGCCGTGCCTGCACTTCATCACCTTGAATTTCGCCAAGGCCACCGGTGAGGTGCTGACCAACCTCGGTTACGGGGTCGATACCGCGTTATCGGCGTAAACAGCCGCCCAGTTCGCGCACGTACCGCACGGGGGACCAGGCCGCGATGACATGGTGCGGTGGATCGGGAAATGCCGACTGTCGCCCCGATACGTGTCGGACCAGGGCTTGCCTCGACCGCGCCGGATTTTCCGTATGGCGCGCGTCGGGTCGGATCGCACCGTGCGTAACCGAATTCGCCGACCCGAGGGGATCGGGTCGGCGAGAGGGGCGTGTTCTCCTTACGCGGCTTGCGTGGCCTGCCGTGCCCACTCGTCGGCGAGCAGTCGGTAGGACTCCAGGCGGTCGGTGTGTCGGTAGGTGGCGCTCGTGATCACCAATTCGGTGGCTCCGGTGACGCGTTGGAGCGCTTCCAGTCGGCGCACCACGGTGTCCGGCGCGCCGACGAACTGGGTAGCCAGCCGGTCGTCGACCAGGCGCAGCTGTTCGGCGGTGAGCGGCCCAACGGTGTCGGGGTCGAGGTAGGCCGAGGCGCCCTTGCCGCTGCGGATGCTGTGCACCCAGTGGCCGTAGCTGCCCGCGAGATGCTGTGCCGTGGCGTCGTCTTCGGCGACCACGACGTCGGCCGAGACGATGACGTGCGGTGCGGCCAATTGCACCGACGGCTGAAAAGCCTTGCGGTAGGCCGCGACCGCGTCCAGTGCGGTGCCCGGCGACACGTGATAGGCCGCCGCGAAGGGCAAACCGAGCCGTCCCGCCAGTTCCGCGCTCTCGCCCGCGGAACTTCCGAACACCCACAGTTGCACCCGCGCACCCGCGCCCGGCACGGCTTGCAACGCGATCCCGGCGGAGTCGACGTAGCTGCCGTCGAGCAAGGCGCGGATCTCGGCGACCTGGTCGGCGAAGTCGAGGGGTTGGGCGCCCCGCTGTTGGAGTGCGCCGAGCGAGGCCACGAAACGGGAACGGTCGGCGATGCGGCCAGGGTCGAACGGCGGCGGAACTACCACGCCGTCGCGGACCTCGGTCCTGCGCGTCGTTGTCGTCGGCTTGGTGCGCGCGGATTCGGCGCCGAACTGGGCCCTGCGGTGTCCCGAGCGTCCGATGCCGAGATCGAGTCGCCCTGGGTAGAGCGCGTCGATGGTGCCGAACGCTTCGACGATCGAGGCCGAGGTGTGGTGGCCGACCTGCACGGCGCCGGAGCCGACCCGGATCGTGCTGGTGTTCGCGGCGACCAATCCGATCAGGGTGATCGACGAGGAGCTGGCTACCTGGACGAAATGATGTTCGGCCAGCCAATACCGGTGGTATCCCCACTGTTCGGCGTGCTGGGCCAGGTCGACGGTATTGCGCAGTGCCTCCTGTGCGGTGGAGCCGTCGCTGATGGGGGACAGGTCGAGGATCGATAGCGGGGTGCTCATAATGTCGTGCCGAGTCGCGGGTGCTGCTCGCCGGCCTCGATGGCGACGCGCAATCGATTCTCTTCCGGCGCCACCGGGCAGGTGGCGTAATCGGTGAAGGCCGCGGGCAGGTTGGCCGCCCGGTTGAAGTCCAGGACGACGGTGCCGTCGTCGGACGCGGCGCCGACGGCGAGCGACCGCGCACCGGGGTAGGTGGTGACACCGCTGGTGGCGTCGGTGAACAGCAGACGAAGCGCACCGGGCGTGCCGAACGCGACCACCCGTTCGGTGACCTCGCCGACGGTGAATTCGATGGTGCCCGCTGCGGTGTGGTGGTGGCGAAGCCCCTCGATGACCGCGCCGGTGGTGATCGTCTTCGGCTCGTCGAACGGCGTGAACCGGCCGGTGATCACCCAGTCCTGGTTCGGTTCGTAGGCGGGGATCCCGGCGAATGCGGCCAGCGTCGGCGCGGCCGGATCGTGCACGCGCACCGCGTATTTCCCGGTGCGTTGGATCACCTCGAGCACGCGCTTGTCGTTGCGCACGGTCAGACCCGGCGCGCCTTCGGCCGGTGTGATGATCTGCACGCCGGCGATGCCGATGCCGTCGTATTCGAGGCGGTCGGCGGGCTGGGCGGTGATGAACACCTTGTTGTCGGTGACCCACCAGGTGCCAGGCAGCTCGGGCAAACGTGCGGGCTGGTCGGTGAGCCAGTGCAGCGCGGTGAGGCCGAGGAAACCGAACGGGTCGCGCAGGTGTTGTTCGCGCTCGGCGTGCCAGCGTGCCCATTCGGTGGCGAAGGTGGTGGTGAGGGTGGAAGTCATGAGGCTCTGGCTCCTTCGTGGGTGATCGAGGTGTCGCGGTGGTGGGGGTGTGGCAGACCGAGATGCTCGCGCAGGGTGGTGCCGGTGTACTCGGTGCGGAAACTGCCGCGTTCCTGGAGTTCGGGAACGACGCGGTCGACGAATTGGTCGAGGCCGCCGGGGGTGAGGTGCGGGACGAGGATGAAGCCGTCGCTGGCGTCGCCCTGTACGTAGGTGTCGATCTGTTGGGCGACCGCGGCGGGGGTGCCGACGAACTGTTGGCGCGCGGTGACCTCGATGATCAGTTGCCGGATGCTGAGGTTTTCGGCCTCGGCGCGGGCTCGCCACTCGTCGGCGACCGCCCTCGGGTCCTTGGCGTGGCGTACCCGCCCTCGGGTGATGGTCGCGTTCTCCACCGGGTCGACGTCCGGCAGCGGGCCGTCCGGGTCGTAGCCGGAAAGCTCACGGCCCCAGACCTGTTCGAGGAAGGCGAGGGCGGTTTGTGGGCTCACCTGCGCCAGCCGGATGTGGCGCGCGCGTTCTTCGGCGTCTTCGGCGCTGTCGCCGAGGACGAAGGTGGCGGCGGGCAGGATCTTCAGATCCTGCGGCGCGCGACCGTATTTCGCGAGTCGGCCCTTCATATCGGCGTAGAAGCGTTGTCCCGCCTCCAGGGTGCCGTGTCCGGTGAAGATCGCGTCGGCGGTGGCCGCGCCGAATTCGCGGCCGTCCTCGGAGTCACCAGCCTGCAGCAGCACGGGGTGTCCCTGCGGGCTCGGTGGGAGGACGAAGCGCGCGGCGATATCGAATTGTGCGCCGCGGTGCCGGGTTTCGGGAATTTCCCTGGCGAACACGCCCGCTTCCCTGTCGACGACGAGGGAGTCGGCGGCCCAGCTGTCCCAGAGCGCGCGGGTGACGTCGACGAGCTCGGCGGCGCGCCGGTAGCGCTGACTGTGTTCCAAATATCCGCCGCGCCGGAAGTTCTCGCCGGTGAAGGCGTCCGAGGAGGTGACGATGTTCCACGCGGCTCTGCCCCCGGAGAGGTGATCGAGCGAGGAGAACTGTTTGGCCAGTTCGAACGGTTCGTTGAAGGTGCTGTTGATGGTGCCCGCGAGCCCGAGCCGTTCGGTGACTCCGGCCAGCGCGTCGAGCACGGTGAAGGTGTCCGGCCGCCCGACCACGTCGAGGTCGTGGATGCGGCCGAGGTGTTCGCGCAGCCGTAGACCTTCGGCGAGGAAGAAGAAGTCGAAAAGGCCGCGTTCGGCGGTGTGCGCGAGGTGGACGAAGGAGTCGAAGTCGACCTGGCTCTTGGAGTCGGGGTCGGCCCAGACGGTGGTGTTGTTGACGCCGGGGAAGTGTGCGGCGAGATGGACCTGTTTGCGTGGTGTGCCGGTCACGACGGAGTTCCTTCGGTGCTGGTCGCGTAGCGGTTTGCCGGTCGTGGCAAGCCGAGGCGGGCTCGTAAGGTGGTGCTGGGGACGGCGTTTCGGCCGAGTTCGGACAGCTGGGCGATGGTGGCGGCGACGGCGAGGGGACGCAGGGTGACCCCGTCGGCGGCGCCGGACTCGTGCACGGTGTCGAGCAGCGCGCGCAGTTGACTCGCGGTGCCGAGGTGGCGCAATCCCGGTGTGCTGGCGGTGGCGGCGGGCGTGTCGGCGGCCCACGCGTCGAGCTGCGCGAGCCCGGCTTCGGCGGCGTCGGTGCTCGCGGCGAGCAAGAGGTCGAGGTCGAGCAGCACGGCGACGGTGTCGGGGTCGCGGCCGGCGTCGGCGAGGGCGGTGCGCAGCAGGGTGCGGCGCGCGCGGGCGGTCGCCAGGTCGGGTGCGCTGACACGGATCAGGTCGGCCCTGGCGACGGCGACCTTGGCGCTGTCCTCGTCGTCGGCGCGCACCGCGACGATGGGCTGCCCCTGGGGTGAGCGCGGGGTGATCGATGGCCCCTTGACCGAGAAGTTCTCGCCGTGGAAGTCGATGTAGTGCAGCTTGTCTCGATCGATGAACCGGCCGGTGGACTGGTCCCTGATCTCCGCGTCGTCCTCCCAGCTGTCCCACAGGCGAGCGGCTACCTCGATCGCCTCGTCGGCCTCGTGCCACAGCGACGGCGTGCTCTGCACGACCTTGCGTCCGAATGCCCGTGCCTCCTCGGTGGTTTCGGACACGGTGACCTCCCATCCCGCGCGGCCCATGGACACGAAATCGAGGCTCTGGACGGCCTTGGCGAGGTGGAAGGGCTCGGTGTGGGTGACGGTGGCCTGTGGCAGCAGTCCGATGCGCTCGGTGCGTGCGGCGACCCGCGCGGCGATGGCGACCGCGTCGAGCCTGCCCCTTGTCACGTCGGGGCCGCCCGGTTGCAGGCCGAACGAGTCGGGCACGAAGACCGCGTCCAGGCCCGCCGCTTCGGCCGCACCGATGGTCTCGGCCCAGTAACCGCCGGTGAAGAGGTCTTCGGCGCGCGAATCGGCGCGCCGCCACGACGCGGGATGCACACCGGTCCCCGCGAGTTCCACGGCGAGTAGCGGTTCGGAATCAGGCATCAGTACAGCCCTTCCCATTCGTTCGGTCGTGCGGAGGGATTGCCGATCGCACCTGCGGCGTCGGGCGCGAGAAACAGCGCGTAGCGCCAGTCCATGGCAGTGGTGTCGCGGCGTGTCGCCAAGGCCCGCCGCAGCTTTCGATGCGGCAAGCGCCACCAGGGTGTGCGCGCGGCGACGGGATCGAACGCTCGCCGGTGCGTGCGCCCGAGCGTCGCGCGCGGGGGAGTACGACCGTGGCAGTAGCGCGAATCAGCGGTCATGATCGTCCTTTCCGAAGACGGGCGCGGGTACGGCGGCGAGCAATTCTTTGGTGTAGGCGTGCCGCGGGTGCTCGAAGATCTCCTCGGTGACACCGGCTTCGACGATGCGGCCGTGGCGCATCACCGCGACCTGATCGCTGATCCTGCGCACCACGGCCAGGTCGTGGGAGATGAACAGGTAGCTCAGCGACAGCTCCGTTTGCAGCCGGTCCAGCAGTTCCAGGATCTGTGCCTGCACCGAGGCGTCCAGCGCGGAGACCGGCTCGTCGAGCACCAGCAGGTCGGGGTGCAGTGCCAGCGCGCGGGCGATGGCGACACGTTGACGTTGTCCGCCCGATAGTTCGCGCGGGCGACGCTTGGCGTAGTTCTGCGGCAACGCCACCTGCGCGAGCAATTCCTCGACCCGCGACCGGCGGGCTCGACGGTCACCGACTCCGTAGGCGCGCAACGGTTCCTCGATGATCCCCGCGACGTGCCAGCGTGGATTCAGCGAGGCGTACGGGTTCTGATACACCATCTGGAATCGCCTGCGCAGTGCGCGCAGGCGGCCGCCGCGCAGGCGCGCGAGTTCCTGACCGTCGAAGGTGACCTCGCCGCTGTCGGGTTCGGTCAGCCGCAGCGCGATCCGCGCCGTCGTCGACTTGCCCGAGCCGGATTCGCCCACCAGCGACAATGTTTCACCGCGGTGGAGTTCGAAACCCACATCGTCCACGGCAGTGATTCCCGCACCCGCGTGCCCGGTGAAATGCTTGCGTACCGCGCGCAGGGTGAGCAACGGCCCGCCGTCCCCCGCGCGTGGCGCGCGATAGTCGCCCGGCGGCGTGAGGCTCGGCGACGCCGCGAGCAGTTGCTTGGTGTAGGGGTGGCTCGGTTCGGTCAGCAGCTGGGTGGTCGGCCCCTGCTCGACGATCTGGCCCGCGCGCAGCACCACGAGTCGGTCGGCGCGTTCGGCGGCCACCGCGAGATCGTGGGTGATCAGCAGTACCGCCGCGCCGCGTGCCGCGGTCTGGGCGGCGAGCTGGTCGAGTACTCGGCGCGCGACGGTGGCATCCAGGGCGCTGGTCGGCTCGTCGGCGATCACCAGGTCGGGCCCGCAGGCCAGGGCGGTCGCGATCAGCACCCGCTGGCGTTGGCCACCGGACAGTTCGTGTGGATACTGTTCGGCGCGCAGGCGCGGCTGGTCGAGTCCGGCGTCGGCGAGCAGTTCCAGCGCGCGGTCGCGGGCCCATTTGCGGTCGGCGAGGCGGTGCACCAGCAGCGCCTCCGCGACCTGGTCGCCGACGCGGCGCACCGGGTTGAGCGAAAGACCGGGGTCCTGGGGGACGAAACCGATGCGGGCGCCGCGTAGTCGTCGTAGCGCGCGCTCGGATCCGGTGTCGATCACCTCACCGTCGAAAGTGACCGTGCCGTCGGCGATTTCGGCCTCGGTGTCGAGCAGGCCGATCACCGACTGCGCCAGGGTCGATTTGCCGGAACCGGATTCGCCGACCAACGCGACCACTTCGCCGTGCGCGACCGTCAGCGAAACGCCGTCCAGTGCGGTCACCGGCTCCGCGTCTGTGCGGTATCGCACGCGCAGGTCACGCACCCGCAGCAGCGGGGTGTCCGAGCGGTCGGTCTCGGTGCGCGGTACGGCACCCGCCGTGTCGTCGACAACACCGGTACTCATGCTGATTCGTTCCTTTCCACCGCGCGGCCGAGTCGTTGCGCGGCGATGACGACGGCGGCGATCACCAGGCCGGGTAGCGTGGTCAGCCACCATGCGGTCGCCAGGTAGTTGCGTCCCTCGGAGATGAGCGAACCCCATTCCGGGGTGGGGGGTTTCGCGCCGAAGCCGAGGAAGCTCAGCGCGGAGACGGCGATCACGGCCATGCCGAGCTCGACGGCGGCCAGTGCGAGCACCGGCTGGAACGAGTGCGGCAGGATATGGCGCACGAGCACCGTGTACCAGCGCACGCCGGAGGCCCGCGCGGCCTCGACGAACAGTGTTCGGCGTACCCGAAGCACCTCCGAGCGCAGGACGCGCGCGAAATTGGCGATCAGCGGAACCCCCACGGCGATAGCCACATTGCGCGGCCCGAAGCCGAGCGCGGTGATCAGCGCGAGCGAGAGCAGCAGCGACGGCACCGAGAGCAGCACGTCGACCACCCGCATCACCACCGTGTCGATCACGCCGCCGAGCGCGCCGGCGACGAGGCCGAGGATCGTGCCAGCGATCAACGCGATGGCGACGGCGGTGAGCGTGGCGGTGAGCGAGTTCCCCGCGCCGTGCACCATCCTGGTGTAGAGGTCGCGGCCGAGGTTGTCGGTGCCGAACCAGTGCGCGAGGCTGGGCCCCTGGAGTTTCTGCGCGGGCACCCCGGTCATGGGATCACCGCTGGCGAACACCGAGGGAAACAGCGCCCACCCGAGCACCAGCAGCGCGACCGCGGCGGCGGCGACCAGCAGGATGTTGTCGCGCAACCACTTCCAGCGGGCGACCGGGCGGCGGACGCCGGGCGTTTCGGTGACCTCGGGTGGCCGGGTCCGCTCGAGGAGATCAACCACGGGCGTGCACCCCCTTGCTGTCGTTCGAGCCGTCGGTCACCTGGTTCGCGTGGTGGTCCGGCGCGTCGGTGTGCGGGTGTCGGTCGGCCGAGGTCGACGGTGCGTCGGCCGCGTGCCTGCCGTACGGGTGGGACTGCTCGGTGTGCCGCACCGGGGTTCGAGATTTCTCGAGGCTCGGCTGTGTCGCTGTCGCGGTGTTTTCGTGTCGCGCCGCGTCGGCCTCGGGGTTGGCCGGGCGGTCGACGCGTGAATTCGTCGGCTCGTCGGCGTCATTCGCGGGTGCCGTGGCGGCGTCGGCGTCTGCTCGTCCACGCTGGGACGCCGCGACGGATGACGGTGCGGCCGCGCCGCTCTCGGCTGCCGAGGGCCCGGTGTGGTCCGGTCCTGTGGTGGAAACCGTGTCCGTGTCCGTGCCCCCGGCGCCGCCACGCCGGGGTCCGCGCACCCGAGCCGCGATGCGCGGGTCGAGCAGCGGGTAGAGCAGGTCGACCACGAGGTTGACGCTGACGAACACCACCGAGGTGAGCAGGACGATGCCCTGCACCACCGGAATGTCCTGGGCCAGAACGGAAGTCTGGGTGAGGCGCCCGATGCCCTGGCGGGCGAACACCGTTTCCACCACCACCGAGCCCGCGAGCATATTGCCGATCAGCACCCCGGCGACGGTGAAGGTCGGTACCGAGGCCGGACGCAACACGTGCTTGCGTTGCACCCACCACCGGGAGCCGCCCTTGGCCTTGGCGACCGCGACGAACGGTTGCCGCGCGGTCGAACGCAGCCCCGAGGCCAGTACCTGTGCGATCACCGCGCCGATCGGGATCGCCAGCGTGATCGCGGGCAGCACCGTGGCGGAGAAACCCTGCCCACCGAAGGCGGGGGTCAGCCGCCAACCGAACGAGAACACCTGCAGCAGGAGCAATCCCACCCAGAACGTGGGCAGCGAGACACCCACCGAAGGCAGCGCGCCGAGCAGGTCACGCAGCCAGGCGCTGCGCGGATAGGTGGCGGCGAACGCCAGCGCCACCCCGCCGACCACCGCGAACAGCAGGGCGAGTCCGGCGAGCGCGAGGGTCTGCGGTAACGCGTCGGCGATCGCGCCGGTCACCGTCCGTCCGGTCGCGATGGACGTGCCCAGGTCACCGTGCGCCGCGTGCGTCAACGCGGTCCAATACTGTTCCCACAGTGGACGATCCAGGCCGTAGCGGGCCTGCAATTCGGCGATGGCGGCCTGGTCGACGGGGGTGCCCGTCGCGCCGCCGTCGGCCGCGATCGACACCGGGTCGGCGGGCAGCAGAAACAGCACGATGAACGAGATCGTGAAGGCCGCCCACAACACCCAGATCGCTTGCAGAACACGCTGGATCAGATACCGGGCCATGATCAGCGCCCGCTCAACCAGGTGTCGAAGAATTGCAGTCGCGCCGTTGCGTCGAAGCCCACGTTCTGGGTGTCGGCGGCAGCGCCGATGGTCTGCGAGAGTTCGACCGTCGGAATCCACAATCCGTTGTCGAGCGTGGCCTCCTGTGCGGTGTGCACCAGTGCGGTGCGCTCGGCAGGGTCCACCGCGCTCAGTTCCTTGGTCAGTACGTCATCGAGCGCCGGAATCGGCCCTCGCGCATTGAGGTTGGTTCCGTCGAGGCCGAAGGTCGAGCGCAGCACGTCACCATCGGCGCGGGTGATGTTGTAGTACACCGAGTCGAAGTCCTTCGCGTTCTGCTTGACGGTGTATTCCGCCGCCGAGATCAGGTCGAGTCGCAGGTCCACCCCGACCTGGCGCAGCTGCTGCTGCGTCAGCTCGAGAATTGCCTGGTTACCGGCGAATACCGCGGTGAAGGTCACCCCGAACGACAGCCGCTCACCGTTCTTGGTGCGGATTCCGTCCGCACCGGGCACCCAACCGGCCTGGTCGAGCTGACGGCGCGCTTTGTCCTGGTCGAAATCGATCCGGTCCGTCAGATCCTGATAACCAGGGGTGGTGCTGGCCAGCGTGCTCGTCGCGGCGTTGAACTGCGGGCCGAGCACGGTATCGACCAGTTCCTGCCGGTTGATCGCGTGCGGCAGCGCCTGGCGCACCGCGGGGTCGCGCAACGGCCCGCGGGTGATGTTCGGCTGCAGGCCGAAGGGCACACCGGGATTCACCACATTGAGCACCTGACCGCCGCCCGCGCTGATCTGCGGCTCGTCCTGCGGCAGCGCGTCGCTGATCGCGTCGAGTTGTCCGGAGACCAGGCTGCCGGTCCGCACCCCGGACTCGGGCACCACGGTGAACTCGATCTTGTCCAGGTATGCCTCGCCCTGGTGGCCGAATAGCGCGGAGCCCCAGTGGTATCCGGGACGTTTGACCAGCGTCGCCGAAGCGTCCTGCCGGTAGCTCTCGTAGCTGAACGGTCCGCTGCCGACGACGTCGCCGAGGCAGCGCTGCTCGGCGGGCTTCGCGGTGGTCGCGTCGGCGAGAATGCCGAGTTGGGTGGACGAGGTCGCCTGGAGGAACTGCGCGTTCGGTGTACTGAACCCCACCGTGACGGTCAACGGATCGATGACCGTGGTTCCGGTGTAGTTGGCGAGGAAGGCCTTGGCCTGCGGTGCCTTGGCGCCGAGCCCGATGATCGAGTCGAAAGTGTTGGCCACCGATCGCGCGGTGAGCGGTGTTGCGTCGCTGAAGGTGACGCCGTCGGTGAGGTGGAAGGTGAACGACTTCGCGTCGGGGGAGACCTCCCAGCTCTTGGCCAACCACGGCTTCAGTTCGCCGGTCTCGGGGTCCTGGTCGGTCAGCGAGTCGACGATCTGCCGTGCCACATAGATGGTCTGATTGCTGGCCGACTGGGCGGGATCCGAGCAGGTCGGCGCCTGGGACAAGCCGTAGCGCAACGTGCCACCGGGCTGCGGTGGACCCGCGTCGGCACCGGAGGTCCCCGAATCGCCGCCGCACGCGGCGAGCATGGTCGCGGTGGCGAGCATGCCCGCCGCCAGTGCGACGATTCGGTGCGGGGTTCGGATCACGAGGCAACTCCAGAGGTTTCGGGACGGACGGTGTCGGCGCTGGCCAGCGGCCGACTGGGGACGCGCTCGCGCAGGTGCGGCGCGACTTCGGCTTGGAAGAGTTCGAGGCTGTCGCGGTAGACGCGTTCGGTGCGGCCGTCGCGCTCGGCAGAAAGGTGTGCCACCTCGTGTCCGAGTTGTTCGTGCTGGCGCCCGATCTTGTCGACCACCTGCTCCGGGCTGCCCACCAATGCCGAACTGCGCGTGAGGAAGTCGTCGAGCGTCTCGAACACGATCGGCAGGCCGAGGCGGCGCGACAGTGCCAGCCGCGCCTCGAAGAGCGGACGGTAGGTCTCGCGGGCCTCCTGCGAGGTGCGCGCCACATGGAATCCCGCGGTGCCCGCGCCCACGAGTGCGTCGGCGGGGTCGTGGCCGTGGTGAACCCAGCGCTCCCGGTAGTGCCGGATCAGCTCCGCATACGGCTCGATCGGATTGGTGACGTTCGCCGAGAACACCGGATCACCGTGGCTCGCGGCGAGTTCCACCGAATCCTTGCTGGTGGCGCTGCCGTGCCAGATCCTGATCTTGCGCTGCCACGGCCGAGGCAGCGCCTTGGCCTCCCGCAACGGCGGCCGGAATCGGCCCGACCAGGTGACGCTCTCCCCGGCCCACAGCGCCCGAAACAGGTCGTAGCCTTCGCGATTGCGATCCCACTGGTCCTCGGTGGTGACGTGGAACAGTGTGGCCTGTGCCGCGCCGTTGCCTTTGCCGATGATCAGTTCCAGGCGTCCGCCGCACAGATTGTCGAGCGTCGAATAGTCCTCGAACGCGCGCACCGGGTCGAGCAGGCTCAGCGTGGTCACCGCGGTGAACAGGGTGATCCGCGAGGTCACCGCGGCGATGTGACTGAGCACCACCGGCGGCGACGCGGAAAGGAAGGGGTCCTCGTGGCGCTCGCCGACGGCGAACCCGTCGAAGCCCAATTCCTCCGCCACCTTGGCTTGTTCGACGACGCTGAGCAACCGTTCCCTGGTGCCGGGCAGTTGTCCGGTGATCGGATCGGGGACCCGGTTGATCAGCGTCATCAACAGAAACTTCATGCGGTCTCTCCCCATTCGCCTGCGGCGAGATACTTCTCGAACGGGTGCGGGCCGATCTGCGCCGCGGGCACCGATGCGTCGTAGCGCGCGGTATATCCCGTGGCCAGATACAGCGCGACGGCTTCGGGCTGGCGCCAGCCGGTCGTGAGGTAGACGCGCCGGTACCCGCGGCGCGCGATCTCGAGTTCCAGTTGCTCGACCACGAACTGGCCGAGGCCCCTGCGCCGATGCTCGCGGGCGGTCCAGATCCGTTTCAGCTCCGCGGTTTCGGCGTCGTAGCGTTGGAAAGCGCCGCCCGCGACCGGAACGGTGTCCTCGGTGACCACGAGCAGCGCGCCGTCCGGCGCGGCGAAGGCGGTCGCGGGGTGCTCGCGTAATGCGGTGTGCATCTCCCCGACGCCCCCGCCGTAGCGGTTGCTGTATTCGAGGGCGAGCTCGGCGAGCAGCGGTTGGGCCAGCGGATCGTCCTGGGCGACGCGGTGCACTCGCCGTCGCGCCGTCGAATCCTGCATCGGCGAAGAATTTTTCAGCGACACGCCCTCACTCCTTTCTCGGCAGACCCTGCGGGTTGATCCGCGACTCGGTCACCTGCTCGGACTGCAAGCCCCACCGATCGATCACCTGCTGATAGGTGCCGTGCTCGATCGCGTAGTTCAGCGCCTGCTGGATGGGGCCGATCAGGCCGTTGTCCTTTTTGGTGGTCACCGCGATCTCGCCCTGCAATGCGGTGCCGGCGCCGGAGAAGGTGCCCACGATCTTGGTCTGCTTCGCGGTGGCCGAGTGGTAGATCGCGCTCGGGTTCGGACCGAGGTAGCCATCGAGGCGGTGTGAGGCCAGCGCGAGGTAGTAGTCCGAGGTCTGCTGGAAATAGGCGATATCGATCGGGGCCAAGCCCTCGGCGGCGTTCTGCTGATTCCATTCCACCAGCAGCTGTTCCTGGTTGGTGCCGGTACCGACGCCGATCCGCTTGCCAGCCAAGCTGGTTCGGTCCTTGAAGTCGAGGTCGCTGTCGTTGGGCAGCTCCAGCGCCACGGTGTCCTTGCGGTAGGTGGCGAAGTCGTACTTGTCTTTACGCTCCTCGGTGACCGTGACGTTCGAGACGAAAGCGTCGACCTCACCGGAATCGATGCGCACGAAGTTTTGCGACCAATCCGCCGCGGTGATCTCGAGTTTCAGTCCGAGGATGTCGGCGACCAACGAGGCGAAGTCCACTTCCGAGCCGACGATCGTCCGGTCGTCGGTGGCGTAGAAGCGCAGCGGCGGCGCGGTGCCGGAACTGCCGGTGACCACCAGCGTGCCCCGGTCGCGGATCGCCTGCGGCACCGTGGCGGCGATGCTGTCGACCTTGTCCGCATGCACCCGTGTCGACTGCTCGGGGGAGAGGTCGAACGTGGTTTCGCCGACCGTGGCGGGGTCGGGGTCGGCGCAGCCGGAGGCCAACACCGCGACCGCGGTCGCGACAGTGGTGGCCAGGACGGAGAATTTCATCGAATACCTGTTCATCAGCGAACTCGGGACAGGAACGCACGGGTGCGTGGATGGGTGGGGTGATCGAGGACCGCCTTCGGCGGTCCCTGTTCGACGATCGCGCCTTCATCGAGAAACACGACGGTGTCGGCGATTTCGCGGGCGAAGCCGATCTCGTGGGTGACGATCACCAGTGCCGTGCCGTCGTGCGCGAGGTCACGGATCACCTCCAGCACCTCACCGACGAGTTCGGGGTCGAGGGCGGAGGTGGGCTCGTCGAAGAGGATCACCCTCGGTCGCAGTGCCAGTGCGCGGGCGATCGCCACCCGTTGCTGTTGTCCGCCGGACAGATTGCGCGGATACGCGTCGGCGTATTCGCCGATGCCGACGCGCCGCAGCAGCGTGTGCGCCTCGGCCTCGATCTCGGCGCGGTCGCGGCGTTGCGCCGAAAGCGGTGCGAGGGTGACATTGTCGAGCACGGTCAGGTGCCCGAACAGATTGAACTGCTGGAATACGAACCCGATCCGGGAACGCTGCTTGCGCACCGCCCGATCCGAGAGCGCGTGCAGGGTGTCGCGGCGTTGGCGGTAGCCGATCAGCTCGCCGTCGATGCGCACCGTGCCCGCGTCGAGGGATTCCAGGTGGTTGATCAAGCGCAGCAAGGTGGACTTGCCCGACCCCGACGGTCCGATCACGGTCACCACCTCGCCGGAGCGCACGGTGAGGTCGATGCCGCGCAGCACCGTGCGCGCGCCGAAGGATTTGCGGACCCCGCGCACCTCGACGGCGAGCATTTCGGTGGGTGTGGTCTCGGTGGTGGACGGTGTGGTTCGGGTTGTGGCCGGGGTGCCCCCGGTTGTCACCGGCGTTGCCTCGGGGGTATTCGTGCTCGGCGCGCCGGTTTCGGTCGTAGCTGTCTCGGTCACGGCTGTGCCTGCGCCCGTGCGAAACCGGTGGTGGCGGTATCGGAATCGGCGACAGCACGCACCCTGTCCCACGCTCGTCGCCACGGCGGTGGCGCGACGGGGCCCGTGCTGCCCCTGGCGTAGTGGCGCTCGATGTAGTGCTGTGCCACCGAGAGGACCGTGGTGAGCACGATGTACCAGACCGTCGCCACCATCAGCAGTGGAACCACGCGCCCGTTGCGGCCGTAGATCACCTGGACCTGGTAGAACAGCTCCGCGATCGCCATCACCGACACGATCGAGGTGCCCTTGAACAGGCTGATCACCTCGTTGGTGGCGTTGGGCAGGATCGAGCGCATCGCCTGCGGAACCACCACCGTGCGGAACTGACGCACCTTCGGAATGCCCAGTGCGGCGGCGGCTTCGAGCTGGCCCGCGTCGACGGAGATGATTCCCGCGCGGATGATCTCGGCCGAATACGCCGCCTGGTGCAGCGCCAGACCGATCACGGCCGCGGTGAACCCGCTGATCACGCCGTTGACCTCGAAGGTGAAGAACGCGGGGCCGAACGGGATGCCGAGCGAAATCGTCCGGTACAGGTAGGCGATGTTGAACCAGAACAGCAGCTGCACGATCAGCGGGATCGAGCGGAACGCCCAGATGTAGCCCCACGAGATCACCCGCAATACCGGGTTGTTCGACAGGCGCGCGATCGCCAGCCCCGTGCCGAGCAGGAATCCGAGCGCGGTGCCCCATGCGGTGAGCTCGAGGGTGACCTTCAGCGATGTCAGCACCGATCGCGCGGTGAAGTACTGCGCGAAGGTCGGCCAGTCCCAGCCGGGGTTGGTGGCGAGGCCGTGCGCGAACTGCGCGAGCACCACGAGCGCGATCACGCTGACCACCCACCGCCACGGGTGCCTGGTCGGCGCGATCTTCGGGGTGGTCGGCGTGTGCCGGCCGTCGACCACCGTGGACGATGCGGTGGTGTCGACGGTGGTCTGGGTGCCGGTGTCGGCGGTGTTCTCGGGGTGGGTCTCAGCGGTGTCCGCTTCGCCGGGTGCGACTGACGCACTCATCTCGGGTCCTTCGACGGAACGTGGGTGACCGTGCCACTCGGGCACCGGTCACGTCACCCGGCCAGTCTCGGGTGGCTAACTGCTGGCTGCGCGGATCAGTGACGACAACCAGCCGATCCGACCTTGCCGTAATCGATGTGTCGGCGCCGCCAGCAGACGAAATGATCAGCGGAAATTCCCACGTCGTTCCTCCATCGATCCCGGCGGAAGCACCCGCACCCGATCGCTCGAGGGGTTGCTGCGACGTCGACGAGCCAGGTCTCTCGGTCGCTCTGGATGGTTGATTTCGGCTCGGTGGAACGTCGGGTCAGCGGCCGAGGCCCCGAACCGACAACCGCCGAGCCGAACCATCATGCCCAGCGCCCGAAACATCAGACAAGGAAAGCGATCACGCTGAATGTAGCCATTGCCGCACGGGCTTCAGGGAGGTAGATACGGTATTCGACGCAAGCCCTGCCACGAATCGAGGCGGTCGGCAACGCGCCTGCGGACGAGCTACCCCGCTTGCCTACCCAGCGGGTGGCGCCGGACAGCGTTCGGGTGATGCGTTGCCCGCGTCGACCGATCCGGGTAGTGCCAGCGCAAGGCGCAGAATGTTCGACCGAGGTCCATCTTGCCCGGCCGTGGTAGCGCCGGCGACGGGGCCGGTCGGCTACTTCATTTGTCGGTCGGCCATCGCATGGTCCGGCATGCCGCCCCATTCGACCCGAACATGTTTTACCCCTTGGTAATTCGGCGACGAAGTCGGACCGTTGGTGCACGCGGCGATGCGGAATCACACCGAAGCGGCCGGTTCGGGTGTGCGGCCGGGGACCGCGAGCGCCCGTCCCTTCCAGCGCAATCCGTCCCGTCGGCGGAGGCGACAGGATCGCACCCACAACCGGAAGTAGGCGGCGACGCCGAGTGGATGAGCGAGGCTCGCGAGTAGATCCGCGACATTCGCGCGGCGTCCGGTCTCGAGACGGCGGGCCAGCAGCCTGCTGGTGGTCGCGGCCAGATAACCGAGGATGCCTGTGCGGCGCAGCCTGCCGTGACCGCACAGCGCGGCGATCGGCGGCACCAGGAAGGCCAGTGCGGCAACGGCTCCCACGGCGGACCCGGCGAAAACCGAACCGCCGTAAGCCGACCAGAGCCAGCGGGTGTACCCGGCGTCCAATTCGCGTGCGTCCCGGTACATGCGCGTGTGCGCGAGTTGCTCCGCGGCGAGCACCGCGGTGCGACGTCCGCTACGGCGCAGCGCTCTGGCAATGTCCAGATCCTCGGTCACACTGTCGGCGACCGCCGCGTGGCCGCCGATCGCACGGTAGTCGGCGGTGTCGAAGACGAGGAACTGCCCGCACGCCACGGTCGTACTCGCGCGCGTCGTGCGCTCGGTCGCCGTGACCGGCACGGTCGAGGCCCACGACCAGCACAGCAACGGTTGCACCAGCGCCTCCGTCAGCGATCCGGACCGCTGACACGGCCACGGCGCGAGCAACGAAACCCGCCGCCGACGCAACTCGCGCACCGCCGCCGCGATCGCCTCGGGTGCCAGACGCACATCGGCGTCGAGGAACACCAGCACCGGCGTCGTCACCTCGTGCGCCAATCGCGCGCAGGCGGCGGCTTTTCCGGTCCACCCGGCTGGCGGCTCGGTGTCGCCGCGCAGCACGACGAACCGAGGGTCGCCCGCCACCGCGCGGCGGGCGAGGTTCGCGGTGTCGTCGCGTGAGGCGTCATCGAGGATGCGCACCGTCAGCTGATCGAGCCCGCGTTGCGCACGCAGATCCGCGATCAGCGCGGGCAGCCGGTCGGCTTCGTCGCGGGCGGGCACGCACACGGTCACCGCCGCGCTGTCGGCGGTGTCGGCGGCCGGTCGATCAGCCAAGGACCGCACGGTGAGTCGGTTGTAGGCGGCGACCGCCACACCGCACAGCGCGAAGGCGGTACCGACCCGGGTCGCCGTCGTCGCGACCGACACACGTCGTCGCCGTAGCGATCCGGCCATCGCGACTCAGTCGTTGTCGATGAGCGAACGCACCAGTCGACGCGGCGAGAACCCGGTCGGTGCCCCCGGCGCGGCGGGGTTGCGGTCGAGATACGCCACGGCGGCCACCAGTGCGGCCACCGCGAGCGTGATGCCACCCATGATGACCGCCCAGCCCGCGAAAGATCGGGTGTTCGGATCGGCGTAGCTCACTTCGGCGCGCACCGTCGACACATCACCGGCTGGCAGCTTCCACGACACGATGTTGTCGCCCTCGCGGTTGCCGTTGGTCTTGGCGACGCGCGCGGGGAAGGCGATGGTGAACTGCACGTCGGAACCATGCGGTGGAACGGTTTTGAGGTCGATCCTGCCGTTGAGGGTCACCAGGTCGCCGGTGCGGGCGAAGGAGAGTTGGAACATGCCCTGGGTCTGTTCGGAGAGCCCACCCAGCTGTTGCACATCGCCGAAGGACAGGTCCTCGAAGTACACCTGGCTGCCGACGTAGCCGTCCTGGCTGTAGGGCTCCACGCGCAGCTTGGTCGCCAGCGATTCCGGCGCTTTCAACTGCGGGCCCTTGTCTTCGGCCGTCGCGGGGATCACGGCGGCCACGATCCGTCCCGACACACGGTCGTTGGACGAGACACCCATCGAAGCCTGTACCCGCAGGCAGCCCGCGAGGAACGGCACCAGGAACGCGGCGAGCAACACGGCCGCGGTGACCCTGAGCGCGCCGTGGCGAGCGCGCAGGTGTCCGGTTCGCGGCATGGCCGTGGCATCGGGTGTCGTGGTGTCGGGACTCGGCTGCACGGATGACATCGTGCCAGGCCGAGTACCCGAGATGCCACGCGACGGGCGGAACGGTCGCGAAGGACTCGAATCCGAGTCCCGCATCACGAAGCAACGCCCCGAGCTTCGCACCGAACGAACCCGAGCACGCACGGCGTCGCGCCGCCCGTGCCGGAAGACCTCCGCGAGGACCGCACTCGGTGCGACAAGTGATCTGCGTGCGAATTCGTGGGCGCGCGTGCGGATTTCATCCCGGGGTCACGCCGCGGCGTCCGCACGGGAGAACGGTCCGCGCGTCGGCCACGGCGGCAGCAGCGTCTAACCGAGGATGCCGGACGAGCTGCCGATCACGTGGTCTGGTCGGCGTAGCGGCTTCATCCTCGGGTCGATGTTCGCGCAGGGGATGGGGTCGAGACCGCGCGACGGTTCGATGACCGGATCGGCGCGGTGGCTGAGCGGCTGGCCGACCGTCGAATCCGACATCCCGGTAGCCGTCGACCTCGTGACCTGGTCGGCGGGATGGCTACGGCAGCGGGTCCCTGTCCGCACGGAGGAGGGGACCGCGCCTGCGTGATCGCCACAGCAGTCCGACGCCGAGAATGCCGAACCCGACGCCGCCGTACGCCGCCGACCGTGGCAAGCCCAGGAAGACCGCGTGGGCGAGGATCGAGCCGAACCACGTCCACAGGAACACCGCGATCGGCACGAACATTGCCGTCGGCGCGGGATCGGACAGCGGTGGGAAACGTCGCGCCAGCGTAGTAAGCAGGACGGCCATGAGCAGGGCGACCGCGAACCAGCCGAGATAGTTGGTGTATGGAATGGCGGGCAGGCCCGGCAATCCGGAGCCCTCATCGCACCAGGTCCAGCGACCGTCGGCGACCATCTGCGGGTCGAGGAACAGATCCCAGCCCACCGCGCCGACCGCGGTGAGCGCGATCCGATTCGACGTGCGATCCGCGACGGCACCGGCCACCATCCACACCGGATACAGTCCTCCGGTCCAGGCCAGCGCGATGACCAGCGGGACACCCGCCACCGCAGGGCCGAGACCCGCGGTGGCGTAGGCATAGCACCCGAACGGGTAACCCGTCGTGGTGCCGATGATTTCGGCGACGAGACCGACTCCGGAGACAGCGACCAACAGTCCGATCGCGAATCGCGCACCGCGAGTGGTCGCCGCGTGCGTCAACGCCGTCGCCGCCGAAAGCAGCACGATCAACACGGTGATCCGATCGCGGGCGACCGAGGAGGTCAGTGGATAAGCGATCTGTGCGAGCACCCATGACCCCGCGAGGAGTGCGGGCGCGAGCTCACGCACGGTCGGCCGGAGCCGGGGCCGGGTCCGCGCCGCCGAGCCGAGTGGCGGCGATGCCGGTGCGATCACCGTCGCAGCAGCCGCGATACTCGGCCGCGTCGTAGGTCACGTAACACCAGGTCGGCCGCAGTGCGTCCGCTCGCGCCGGACACTCCGCCGCCGGGATGAGTCGAAGCACCCGTCAGGTAGAGGCCGGGCGCACCGGGCACTCGCTGCCCCGACAGCTCGGGCAACGGCCGCCACAGCATCATCTGATCCAGACTCATCTCGACGTGCATCACATTGCCGCCGAGCAGTCCCATCTCGCGTTCGAGGTCGACCGGCGTCTGGACGTGTCGCCGCAGCACCGAATCGGCGAAACCCGGTGCGTGTGAGTCGAGTTCGGCGACGATCCGGTCGGCTTCGGTGCGCGCGTGCGTGGCCCAGTCGCCGTCGGTGATGCGGTAGGGATGCCACTGCGACCACAGCGACAACTGGTGTTGGCCGGGCGGCGCGATCGAAGGATCGAGCGCGCTGAAACTCATCGCCAACACCACCGGGCGTGGCGGAAGCCGCCCGGCGAGCGCCGCGCCGTGCGCGTGCCGCAACTGTTGCCGATCGCTGACGAGAAACTGGAGGCCGGAGGCGGATTCGTCGCTCGAGCTGCCCGGATACCGCGGCAGCGCCGAGGTGGCAAGTCGCACCACCATGCCGATGCCGGGACCGACGCGAATGCGTCGGCGCCAGTCGTCGAGCACCGCGTGGTCGAAACCGCCCGCGTCCAACAGCGCCAACGTGGTGAGGATGTGCGTGCCCGCGATCACGGTGTCGGCGTGCAGTTCTCGGCCCGCCTCGGTGCGCGCGCGCCACCCGTCACCCGCCCGCCGCAGCGCGGTGACGGCGTCACCGGCGTGTACGACACCGCCGTCGGCGCGCAGCCGGGCGATCAAGGCGGTACTGAGCGCACCGCTGCCACCGACGGCGCGACCGGGCGGGAGTGTGTGCATGAGCGCCGCGAATCCGACCATCGGCGCGGTGCCCGGTTCGGACATCGGCGGCCCGGATTGCGCGCCGAACCAGGCCAGCGAGGCCCTGAGTCGTTCGTCGTCGAACCAGGTGTCCAGCAACGCGTCTCCGGATTGCAGGAACTCGCGCGACAGCGCGCTGCCACCGCCTTTCGCGTCCAATCCCCAGAACGACCTGACCAGTCGACCCGGTGTCGGCGCACCGCCGAACGCGCGCATCACGCTGGCGCTGCGCGGCCCCCAGACCTCGACGAACCGCCGATAGGCGGCGGCGTCGCGTGCACCGCATCCCGCCGCGATCGATGCGCAGGTGGCGTCGAGATCGCGGCGGAAGACCAGCGCGCTACGGCCCTGGTGCGCGGGTGTGAAGCCCCACGGATCGCATTCGAGGTAGCGCAGTCCGAATCGGTCGAGTTCGAGTTCCTCGATGATCCCGGTGTGGCGCACCATGATGTGCGCCGAGGACCCGCGATCGACGAGGTGTCCGGGAAACCGTTCGACCGTCGAGACGGCGCCGCCGAGGATCTCGTCGCGTTCGAGTACCTCCACCCGGTGTCCCGCCCGTGCGAGATAGCAGGCCGCGACCAGCGCGTTGTGGCCCGACCCGAGCACGATCACCGACACGGGCACCTCGCGTTCACAGCGGTAACCGACGACCGAGTACGGCGAAGGGACGGTTGTCGCCCGCGAACACGAAATCGCGCAGCACGTCGCCGAACCCCTGGCGCCGATACAGCCGCCACGCCCGGTTGTCCTCGCCGCGCACCTCGGGGGTGGACAGCAGCACCGCGGCTTCGGAGCGCTCGCGCAGCAGCCGTTCGAGCAGCACGGACCCGAGTCCGCTGCCCTGTGCGGTGGGGTGCACGTGCAGCTCGGTGAGTTCGAAATAGTCCGAAAGCAGTTCCCGTGCCGCGTGTTCGGGCCAGCCGGTCCGGCGCATGCCGCTGTGGACCTGCTGGTGCCACCACTGGTGATTCGCGCCGCGGTACCCGTAAGCGATAGCGAGGATCGGTGCGTGCCGCAGGTCGACCCTGCCCGAGTCGTCGGGCAGTACCGCCGCGACCGCCTGCCAGCCCGCCCGCGTGGTGTGTTCGGTCCACATCGGGGCGCGATGGTGTTCGGTACCGCGCGGATAGTCCATCGCGGCGACATAGACGGCGAGGATGTCGTGCAGGCGGGAGCGCAGCGCGGCGACCGACAGGTCGATGACGACAGGCGCGGGGGTGTGATTCGGCTTGACTGCGGTCATGGCTCTCGTCGGTACGGACGGCGGCGGCAGGTGTCGTCGTCGCAGGGGCGCGGATGCGGTCGGAACTTGTCGGTGGGTCTCGTTATATTCGGTGTCAATTCAATCGTTCGAATACCTGTTCGGTTGGTGGCGGTGGTTTTCCTGTTGTTCTACAGGGTGCCCCACCGCGTGCTCGGCGGTGTCGTCCGGGCACGGGCGGACAGGCGGGCGAGTGGGTCCGAATGAACCACGGCAGATTCGGAGAGGAGCGGGTATGTCGAATCCGATGGGTGGAAACGGTCGGCGCCGAGCCGGGTCGGTCGGCGGATCGGGTAAGGCGGGTACGTTGCTCGCGCGCGCCGATGGCCTGCTCGTGCAGGCGGCGGGCGAGCGCGATCCGCGCGAGCGATTCCGCACCGCGTATCTGGCGGCGTTGCGTGGTGCCGGTGCGGTCATCGCGGTCACCGGTGCCGATGCCACGCCGAGGGCGCGGTCGCGTAGTGCCTGGGCGTTGATGCAGCGCGCCGCACCCGAATTCGTCATGTGGGCCGACTACTTCAGTGCGCGTTCGGAGATCAGAGCGGCGCTGGAGGCGGGACTCGATCGCGCGATCGACGACGCCGAGGCCGACGAGTTCGCTTCGCGGGTGGGCGCATTCCTCTACGACGTGGAGGATCTGTTGGCCGCCTCGGCCCGGTTACATCCGGTGCGCGGGTGGTCGGGAGATGTCACCGCGTAGTCGGCGGACCCGGGGTTCTCCTCGGTAGTGCGCGGTGCTGAACGTTTTTCGGCCCGTGCGCCCAGGGCGCCGAACGGGTGTTCGGCGCGTCTCCCGTGACGTCCCGTCGACCAGCAAGTGACATGCGGCTGACTTGTGACTTCGTTCTCGTGTACCCATAAGGTGGTCTGGCCCTGATCGAACTCGTATCATTGATGTCAGATAGCCGCCAAGGTCGGCTATTTGTCGCCTACCCGGAGGCGACAGCCACGCCTAGTGCCGGGGGAGGTACCGTGCCACTCTCCGAGCACGAGCAGCGCATGCTCGAACAGATCGAGAGCGCTCTCTATGCTGAGGATCCGAA
Organism: Nocardia callitridis; assembly: GCF_039543305.1. Classification (NCBI taxonomy): domain Bacteria; kingdom Bacillati; phylum Actinomycetota; class Actinomycetes; order Mycobacteriales; family Nocardiaceae; genus Nocardia; species Nocardia callitridis. The sequence goes on from NZ_BAABJM010000003.1 coordinate 322,931, forward strand.
GTTCGCCTCGTCTGTCCGCGGCGGACGTCTTCGTTCCACCTCCAGTCGCCGCAGACTGCAAGCCGCGGCGCTGTTCGTCTTCGGCCTCTTCCTGCTTGTCGCGGGTATCGCCGCACCGGTCAAACCTGGCGGGTTCCCGATCATCAGTCTGATCGGTTTCATCGTCATGTTCGGCGCCGGTGTGCTGCTGTTGCTCGGCAGCTCGAAGGGGACCGCGAAGGGCGAAGCGGCCGGAGGCCCGAATAGCGAGGCCAGTCCGCCCGGCGGTCGCGGCGGCGCCGCGGGACCGAGCGGTCGCGGACGCCGCAAGTCGGGTGGTTTCTCCGAACGTATGGAGGATCGCTTCCGGCGACGGTTCGAACAGGAGTAGGTCGCCTGCGCCACTGAGCTGCGGCGCGGGTCGTCGAGTTACCGCGTCGATCGCTCCGCTCGGCGCCTCCTCGAATACAGCGAACACGGCGGACGCCGCATCGGAATTCCGATGCGGCGTCCGCCGTGTTCTGCGCGTTCACCTCCTTCCCCCACCTCTGCCCACCGATCGCCCCACTTGCCCCCACCGCACCGAAATCCTGGCTGGTCTTTCGGTGTTTGCTGGGTGTTTCCGGGCCGTCGGAAATGTGGTGCCCGCGTGTCGCTGGAACTCGTGAAAAGTTCTCCACCCCGGTGATAGCTGGGGTGACCTGCGGAATCGTCTGAGTCGGGAGCCAGATCACCAGCCTTTTCGATTGAAAGTGGGGGAAAGTGGGGTAATGTGGAGCGTGCAGCACTAGAAGGGCCGACCATCGAGGTGGATCGATCAGGGAGGTGTCGAGTTGTTTCTCGGTACCTACACACCTCGGTTGGACGACAAAGGGCGACTCACGTTGCCTGCGAAGTTTCGAGACGATCTGGCGGGAGGGTTGATGGTCACGAAAGGTCAGGACCACAGTCTTGCCGTGTACCCCAAGGAAGAGTTCACCGCGCTCGCGCGTAGGGCGGCGGCGGCATCTCGAAGCAACCCGCAGGCCCGCGCGTTCGTCCGGGCACTGGCGTCCGGAACGGATGAACAACGTCCTGACGCACAAGGTCGAATCGTGTTGTCGGCAGAACATCGTCGCTACGCCGCCCTGCAACGGGACTGTGTGGTGACCGGCTCGGTCGACTTCCTCGAGATATGGGATAAGCAGGCGTGGGAGTCCTACCTCGCCGAGCACGAGGAGGACTACGCGGAAGCGAGAGACGAGTCGCTGGGCGGAATCTTCTAGCCCCGAGCGAGAACGAGTGCCGCGTGGCCTCTGCCCGGACGCGGACCCTGACGTACTTCCCCGACGCCAGGTGCCGCGGTCGGTCAGAGACCACGAGGCATTCGTCTCGGCCCCGGTCTATGCGATCTGTTCGCAGCACCATTCATGTAAGTCCACTTGACGGTTACGCGCCGGAAAACCAGCGCCGGGTACCGGTGCTGAACCACAACAAGCGCCGTGGGACAAGACAACCCGTGTGCGAAACGCGACGACGCGAGGCAGGATTACGGGAGGTCGATGTGCACCGTGAACAGCACGGCCAGCGTCATGTCCCCGTTCTGCTCCACCGTGCCGACGCGCTCTTGGGGCCCGCGCTCACCGAGCCGGGCGCCGTCTACCTCGATGCCACCCTCGGCCTGGGCGGGCACGCCGAACACTTCCTTCGGTCCTACCCGGACCTGCGCCTGGTCGGCCTCGATCGCGACACCACGGCACTGAAGGCGGCGGCCGAGCGGCTCGCGCCGTTCGAGGACCGAATCACGTTGGTGCACACCCGATACGACGGGATCGCCGACGCACTCGACGAAGCCGGCCTCGCGGCCGTTGGCTCGGTCGACGGGATTCTGATGGATCTCGGTGTGTCCTCCATGCAACTCGATGAAGCCGATCGCGGATTCGCGTACTCGGTCGACGCACCCCTGGACATGCGGATGGACCCGACCACGGGACCCACCGCCGCCGATGTGCTCAACACCTACAGTCACGGCGAGTTGGCCAGGGTGCTGAAAACCTATGGCGAGGAACGCTTCGCGGGCCGCATCGCCTCGGAAGTCCTGCGTCGTCGTCCTTTGCACACCAGCGCCGAACTCGTGGAGTTGCTGTACGCGGCGATCCCCGCGGCGACGCGCAGGACCGGAGGGCATCCGGCCAAGCGCACATTCCAGGCGCTGCGGGTCGAGGTGAACGGCGAGCTCGATTCGCTGCGCGCCGCGCTGCCCGCCGCGGTGGGCGCGCTGCGCCTCGGCGGACGGATTGTGGTCATGTCCTACCAGTCGTTGGAGGACAAGCTGGTCAAGCACGAGTTCGCGGCCCGAGCGGCCTCGCGAACACCGGTCGACCTACCCGTCGAACTTCCCGGCATGGGACCCGAATTCCGGATGCTGACCCGCGGTGCGGAGAAGGCGACGGAGGCGGAGATCGAGGAGAACCCGCGTGCGGCACCGGTTCGGATGCGCGCGGCGGAGCGTATTCAGGAGGTCGGATGAGACACCACCGCGACAGCGTTCGTTCGCTCGGTCGGCTCCTGGTAGCGGATGCGGGTGATCAACCTGGGCGGCTCGGCACGCAGTGTGGCCAGGTCGATCAGCGGTGGTGCGCTCATCCCACGGTCACCGGACGTCCGAAATCTCGTCGGGCGGTAGTCATTCGGCAATTCGATCGCGACGTACGGACGTGGGAGGCCGGGCGTCGCGCCATCACACAGGGAGGGAAAGCATGAGTGTGCGAACGAAGACCGTAGCGGCACCCGGACGCGTCGCGCGTCGAGTACAAGAGGCCGAGCGGGTCAAATCCGGTGCGGCACAGCGCGCGTACGCGCGTCGCAAGGTACGTGCCGAGGGAAAGCCGGACAGCCCCGCGTTGCCGCCGCCCCGAACCTCGGTGATGGCGGGCCGGATCCCGTTCGTGACGGCGATCATCGCGCTGCTCGGCTGCGGCCTCGCGCTCACGCTGTTGTTGACCACCCGCGCCGCCGAGGACAGCTACCAGCTCAGTTCCGCGCGCGAGACCAATCGCAAGCTCTCCGACGAGCGCGCGTTGCTGGAACGTGAAGTGGCCGCGGCGGATTCGGCGCCCGACTTGGCCGAGCGCGCGCGCGAACTCGGGATGATCCCGGCGAAGGACCCGGCCAGGTTGGTGGTGGCTTCGGACGGCACGGTGACCGTGATCGGCGAGCCCGTTCCCGCGGAGGGCACGCCAGCGCCTCCGCTCGGTGGCGTGCGCACGCCACCGCCGAGCCAGCAGGCGGGTCCCGGCGAGCGGGTCGTCCCGGTGACGACGACGCCACCGGCCGCACCGTCCGGCGCCCCGGCTCCCGGCGCGCAACCTCCGGGTGCCCCCGCACCTGCCCCCGTGGTCGGCGATCAGGCGCACGTACCCCCGGCTCCGGCGCCGCTGCTCGACCTGACCGGCCCACGCCCCGGCAACTCGGCCCCTCAGCTGTCTGAGTCGGACGCGGGGCCGGATGGTGACCCCGCGCCGCAACCCGCGCCCGCGCCGATCGATGACACCCAGCCGTCGGTCGACAATGGCCAACTGCCCGAGGACGGTTCCGTGCCCGCCGAAACACCGCAGCCGGAGCCGACGCCCGCCGAGGCGCCGCAGTGACGCAGGCACGGCCAGGTTCTCGGCAGCGCCGCGGACCCGTTCCGCCCGGCGCGAAACCGCCGCGGCCGCGCTCGGGCGGTGGTGGCCGAGGGTCGAGGCCCCCGGCCAAGGACCGACCGTTGCGGCTGCGGATCGGCGTCGGCCGGGTGATCATGCTCATCGCGCTCGGCGTCGTCGGCCTGCAATTGCTGTGGGTGCAAAGCATTTCCGCCCCCGCACTCTCGGCGCAGGCGGCGAGCCAGCGCACGACGAAGGAACCGGACGCCGCGTTGCGTGGCGCCATCACCGACCGCAACGGCACCAAACTCGCCTTCACGGTGAGCGCGAAAGCACTGACCTTCCAGCCGAACCCGGTGCGTAAGCAGCTGGCCGAGGCCAAGGCGACCAATCCCAAGGCGCCGGATCCCGAACAGCGCCTGGACGCGATCGCCACCGCCATCCACGACACACTGGGCAAGGCGGCGCCGAGCAAGCAGGAGCTGCTCGCGAAGATGCACAGCGACAGCACCTTCGTCTATTTGGCGCGCAGCGTCGATTCGGCGATCGCCTCCGCCGTCACCGACCGGTACGACGAGGTCGGCGCCGACCGCGAGGACGTCAGGGAATACCCCGGCGGTCCACTGGCGGCCAATGTGCTCGGCGCGACCGGCTGGGACGGTCACGGCCAGATCGGTCTCGAATCGTCGATGGACTCCATCCTCGCGGGCACCGACGGTTCGCAGACCTACGATCGTGGCTCCGACGGGGCGGTCATTCCCGGCAGTTGGCGCGACAAGCAGGACGCGGTCAACGGCCACACCGTGGAACTCACCCTCGACTCGGATTTGCAGTACTACACCCAACAGCAGGTGCAGCAGGCCAAGGAGATGTCGGGGGCGCAGGGTGCCTCCGCGGTGGTGCTGGACGCGAAGACCGGTCAGGTGCTCGCGATGGCCAACGACAGCACCTTCGATCCCGCGCAGAACCCGAAGACCTGGGGTGACTCCGATATGGGCAATCCCTCGGTGTCGGATCCGTTCGAACCCGGTTCGGTGAACAAGATCATCACCGCGGCGGCCTCGATCGAATACGGACTCACCGATCCCGACGAGGTCCACCAGGTGCCGGGCAGCATTCAGATGTCGGGCGTCACGGTCAACGACGCGTGGGTACACGGTGTCGCGCCGTACACCACCACGGGAATCTTCGGAAAATCTTCCAATGTCGGCACCCTCATGCTCGCGCAACGCGTCGGCGAGGACCGATACGCCGACATGATCAAGCGCTTCGGCCTCGGCCAACGGACCGGCGTCGGACTGCCCGGTGAGAGCGGGGGGCAGGTTCCTTCGCGTGACCAGTGGTCCGGCGGCACCTTCGCGAACCTGCCTATCGGACAGGGTCTTTCGATGACCACGTTGCAGATGACCGGCATGTACCAGGCCATCGCCAACGACGGCGTGCGCATTCCGCCGCGGATCGTGAAAACCGATGTCGCGCCGGACGGTAGCCGCACCGACGAACCGCAACCCGACGGGATCCGGGTGGTGAGCTCGCAGACCGCGGCCACCTTGCGCACCATGTTCCAGTCGGTGCTACAGAACGATCCGACCGGCCTGCAGAGCGGCACCGGGGCGACCGGCGCGGTGGAGGGTTACCGCATCGCGGGCAAGACCGGCACCGCGCAGAAGATCGACCCGAACTGCGGCTGCTACTCCAGCGACAGCTACTGGATCACCTTCGCGGGCATCGCCCCCGCCGACAACCCTCGGTATGTCGTCGGACTCATGCTCGACGATCCGGTGCGCAGTTCCGACGGCAGCGGAGGGCAGTCGGCGGCGCCGCTGTTCCACAACATCGCCTCCTGGGCGCTGCAACGCGACCGTATTCCGCCCTCGCCGGGAACCGCGCCGGAGTTCGTCCTGCAAGCGCCGTGATCTCGTGTGTGCACCCGGTGCCGAGCTCGCCGCGCGCGGCGGAGTTTCCCGCCTCGGCGCTACCAGCGCGCACCGACAGCGCGGTGAGTGGAATGCTCGGCGGCGCGCGAACACCGGCCGCGTTGTCTGTCCGTGACTGTTCCTCGGTAACCTGACACGTCGTCCCAGTCCTGCCTCGTATCAGAGAGGAGCAATGTGCCTGCGCAGCCCAGCCAGCACGCGCTCCGGCCTGCCCGCCCGCCCTCGACATCGCTGGCCGCAGTGCTGGAGCGAATCGATGCGACCGTCGCATCGGGATCGCATCCGCTCGACGGTCGGTCGGTGACCGGCATCGAGCATCGGTCGAACGTGGTGTTGCCCGGCGATCTGTTCGCCGCCTTGCCAGGAGCACGCGCACACGGCGCGCGGTTCGCCGCCGACGCGGTCGAGCGTGGCGCGGTCGCGATCTTCACCGATGCGGCGGGGGCGGAGTTGATCGGCGCGTCGCAGGTGCCGGTGCTGGTGCGGGAGAACCCCCGCGCGGTCCTCGGTGAGCTGTCGGCGACGATCTACGCTCACCCCTCGCAGCGGCTACGCATCGTCGGGATCACCGGAACCTCGGGTAAGACGACCACCTCGTATCTGGTCGAGGCGGGTCTGGCCGCCGGTGGTTTGTCCACGGCGCTGATCGGCACGATCGAGACCAGGATCGGCGGTCGCAGGGTGCCGAGCGCGCTGACCACCCCGGAAGCTCCGCAGCTGCACGCGATGTTCGCGCTGATGGTCGAGCAGGGTGTGGACGCCGTGGTGATGGAGGTGTCCAGCCACGCACTGGCGCTCGGCCGGGTCGACGGCGTGCGCTTCTCGGTCGGTGGTTTCACCAATCTGTCGCAGGATCACCTGGACTTCCACGCCGACTTCGACGACTATTTCGCCGCGAAACGCCGCCTGTTCGAGGCGGATTCGCCGGTGGCCGCCCGTACTTCGGTGGTCTGCGTCGACGACGAGTGGGGCAGGCGCCTCGCCGACGGTCTCGTCGCGCCGACCCGGGTGAGCACCACCGACGTGCCCGCCGACTGGTCGGTCGCGGGGGAAGTCGGCACGCACGGCGGCGAACAGGAATTCACCGCGCGCGGGCCGAACGGTGATGTGCCCGTGCGCCTTCGGTTACCGGGGCGCTACAACGTGGCCAACGGCCTGCTCGCGATCGCGCTGTGCGAACAGGCGGGCATCGCCGCCGCGACGGCGGCGCCCGCGCTCGCGCATGTCGACGTGCCGGGTCGGATGCAGCGGGTCGAACGCGGTCAGGACTTCCTCGCGATCGTCGACTACGCGCACAAACCGGCCGCGTTGGATTCGGTGATCGCCACGCTGCGTGCGCATTTGGTGTCGGACGCCGCCCACGCCTCCGATGGCTCTGCCGGCTCCGCCGCGCGCCCCGGTCGTCTCGCTGTGGTCGTCGGCGCGGGCGGCGACCGGGACACGGGCAAGCGCCCGCTGATGGGTGCCGCGGCGGCTCGCGGCGCCGACCTGTTGATCATCACCGACGACAACCCGCGCACCGAGGACCCGGCGACCATTCGCGCGGCACTGCGCCACGGTGCGATGGAGGTGTCGGACACCGAGCGCGCACAGGTGCGCGAGATCGGTGACCGCGCCGAAGCGATTGCGGCCGTGGTTGATTGGGCGCGCGCGGGGGATGCGATATTGATCGCGGGCAAAGGCCATGAGTGGGGGCAGGAGATCCAGGGTGTGAAGCACCCGTTCGACGACCGCGAGGTGCTCGCGGCCGCCTTGTCGACACATTGTCCGCATGACGCGGACGCGGAGGACTTGACGGTTTCATGATCGAGATGACACTGCGGGAGATCGCGGACGTCGTGGGCGGCACGCTGCACGATGTCGACGACCCGGAGGCGACGGTTCGTGGTTCGGTCGAATTCGATTCGCGCCGAATCGGTTCCGGTGATCTGTTCCTCGCGCTTCCCGGCACGAAGGCCGACGGCCACGAGTTCGCCGCCACCGCGGTGGCGGCCGGCGCGGTCGCCGTGCTCGCGGCGCGACCGGTGGGCGTGCCCGCCATCGTCGTCGAACCGCGTCCCGGCGCGGTCTCGTCGCGTTCGATTGCCCTGACCCATGATTCGGATGGTTCGGGTGCCGCCGTGCTGGCGGCGCTGGCCGAGCTGGCCGCCGCGAGTGTGCGGCGGCTGGTCGCCGATCACGGTTTGATCGTGGTCGGCGTCACGGGGTCGTCGGGGAAGACCTCGACCAAGGACCTCCTGGCGGCGGTGCTCACGCCGCTCGGCTCGGTGGTGGCGCCGCCGGGATCGTTCAACAACGAGCTCGGTCACCCGTGGACGGTGCTGCGCGCGGACGCGACAACTCGTTTCCTGGTGCTGGAGCTGTCGGCCAGGGGGACCGGCCACATCGCCGCGCTCACCCGGGTCGCGCCGCCGAACGTGGGTGTCGTGCTGAATGTCGGCACGGCGCACCTGGGCGAGTTCGGCAGCCGCGAAGCCATCGCGCAGGCGAAAGGCGAACTGGTCGAGGCACTTCCCGATTCCGGGTTGGCCGTGCTCAATGCCGACGACAGTGCTGTCGCCGCGATGGCCTCGCGTACTTCGGCGCGCGTGGTGTCGGTCGGACAATCCGGCGACGCGACGATCCGCGCCACCGATATTCGGCTCGATGACACCGCACGCGCCCACTTCACCTTGCACACGCCGCAGGGCAGCGTACCGGTGCGGTTGGCGGTGCACGGCGAGCACCACGTCGGCAATGCGCTTTCCGCGGCGGCTGTCGCGCTGGAGTACGGTGCGGATCTCGACACCGTGGCCACCGCGTTGGCGGGAGCCCAGGCCGCCTCCGCGCGTCGGATGGATGTGCGCACCACCGATGACGGCATCACGGTGGTCAATGATTCGTTCAATGCCAACCCGGATTCGGTGCGCGCGGCGCTCAAGGCGTTGGTCACCATGGCGCGCGCGGGGCAGACCCGGCGACGCAGCTGGGCGGTGCTCGGCGAGATGGGCGAGCTCGGCGAGGACGCGGTCGTCGAGCACGACGCGATCGGCAGGCTCGCGGTGCGCCTGGACGTGAGTCGGGTGGTCGTGGTGGGCGACGGAAGGCCGTCGCACGCACTGCATCAGGGCGCGGTGATGGAGGGCTCCTGGGGTGAGGAGTCCACGCTCGTGCCCGATATCGATGCGGCGATCGCCCTGCTGGACGCGGAACTCGCACCGGGTGACGTGGTGTTGGTGAAGGCGTCGAAGTCGGTGGGCCTGTGGGTGGTCGCCGAACACTTGATCGGACGCCGAAGTGCTGGCGGCGGGGAGCAGGGGGCGGACGCGCGCACGAGCGCGGCAGGGGAGAACGCGGCAGGGGAGAACAAGGGTGGGATCGGGGCCGGGGACGACACGGGTGGGAGCAGGGCGGGGACTGACACGGAGGCAGTAGGATGAGACAGATAATGTTCGCCGCGGGGATCGCGCTCGCGGTATCGATCCTATTGACCCCCCTATTGATTCGAATCTTCGCCAAGCGCGGTTTCGGTCAGGAGATCAGGGTCGACGGCCCGGCCAGTCATCAGTCCAAGCGTGGCACGCCGACCATGGGCGGGGTGGCGATCCTGGTCGGCCTCTGGGCGGGCTACCTGGGTTCGCACCTGATCGGCATCGGTTATTCGGCCGACGGGCCTTCGGCGTCCGGGCTGCTGGTCCTCGGTCTCGCCACCGCGCTGGGTGTCGTCGGTTTCCTCGACGACTTCATCAAGCTGCGTAAGCAACGCAATCTCGGGCTGTCCGCGGCGGGCAAATACATCGGGCAGATCAGCGCCGCGGTGATCTTCGCGGTGCTCGCCTTGCAGTTTCGCGGTGAGAACGGTCTGACGCCGGGCAGCATGCATCTGTCCTATGTGCGCGACATTTCCACCGTGTCCGTGGGTGCGATCATCTTCGTCGCGTTCGTTTGCCTGGTCGTGGTCGCCTGGTCGAACGCGGCCAACCTCACCGACGGATTGGACGGCCTCGCGGCCGGGTCGATGAGTCTGGTGCTCGGTGCCTACGTGATCATCACCTTCTGGCAGTACCGCAACGCGTGCGCCACCCTGCCCGAGGCGGGCTGCTACAACGTGCGCGACCCGCTCGATCTCGCGTTGGTGTGCGCCGCGGGCGCGGCCGCCTGCGTGGGGTTCCTGTGGTGGAACGCCGCGCCCGCCAAGATCTTCATGGGTGACACCGGGTCGCTCGCCCTCGGTGGCATGCTGGCAGGATTGTCCATCACCACCCGCACCGAACTGCTGATGATCGTGCTCGGCGCCCTGTTCGTCGCCGAGACCGCGTCGGTGGTGTTGCAGGTGGCGGTGTTCCGTACTACGCGCACCAGGTTGTTCAAGATGGCACCGTTCCATCACCACTTCGAACTCAGTAAGTGGGCCGAAACCACAGTGATCATCCGGTTCTGGTTGTTGGCCGGAATGGCCTCCGCCGTGGGGCTCGGTTTGTTCTACAGCGAATATCTTTCCCAGGTCGGGTGAACGAGCACATGGTCGAACCTTCTCCACGCGCCCTGCGTACTCCGGGGCCCATGCTCGAATTCCTGCGCGGTCGTGACGTTCTCGTCGCCGGCTGGGGCATTTCGGGGCGCTCGCTCATCGAGCCGTTGCGCGACATCGGCGCACGCCCGGTGGTCACCGACGCCGGTGCCGCCGCGCTCGCCGAGGCCGCCGAGCTCGGCTTGGCGGTGGCTACCGCGCCGGAACTGGAAACCACGGACTGGAGCCGGTTCGCGCTGGTGATCACCAGCCCCGGCTGGCGGCCGGACTCCCCGGTGCTCGCCTCGGCGGTGGCCGAGGGGACACCGGTGTGGGGTGACGTCGAATTCGCCTGGTGGGTCGACCAGGCGAGGATCTACGGCCCGGTCCGCAAGTGGTTGGTGATCACCGGGACCAACGGCAAGACCACCACCACCCAGATGACCCACGCCATCCTGCGCGCGGCGGGTATCGCGAGCGTGGCCTGCGGCAATATCGGCTTGCCGATTCTGGACGCGCTGCGGCGCAACCCCGGCCCCCAGGTCCTCGCGGTGGAGCTCTCGTCGTTCCAGCTGCACTGGGCGCCTTCGGTGCGCCCGGAGGCCGGCGTGGTGCTGAATGTCGCCGAGGACCATCTGGATTGGCACGGCGGATTGGACGCCTACGCGGCGGCCAAGGCACGCGCGCTGTTCGGCAGGGTCGGTGTCGTCGGGCTCGACGACCCCGTGGCCGCGTCCTTGGCGCGGCGCTCGAAAGCGCGTCGCACGTTGGGTTTTCGGATCGGCGTGCCCGCCGACGGTGAACTCGGTGTTGTGGACGGCAAACTGCTGGATCGAGCCTTCACCAAGGCGGCCATCTTGGCGGAGGTCGGCGATATCAGTCCGCCCGGTCCCGCCGGTGTCGCCGACGCGCTCGCCGCGGCCGCGCTCACCCGTGCGATCGACGTGGCGCCACAATTCGTGCGCGAGGGCCTGATCGAGCACAAGGTGGGGCCGCACCGCGCCGCGTTCGTCCGGGAGATCGACGAGGTCGCCTTCGTCGACGACTCGAAGGCCACCAACCCGCACGCCGCGCGGTCGTCGATCTTGGCGCATCAGCGGGCCGTGTGGATCGCGGGTGGTCAGCTCAAGGGCGCCCACATCGACGAACTGGTCGAGGAGGTCGCCGACCGACTGGTCGCGGCCGTCCTGATCGGCGCGGATGCGCCCGCGTTCGCGGCCGCGCTGGCGCGACACGCCCCTGAGGTCCCGGTCATCGAGGTGATCGCGGGAGACGATGCTGGAATGGCCGATCAAGCGTCGACAAACGACAAAGCCGACGCGGCGATGGCCAAGGCGGTCCGCACGGCGGCCGAGTTCGCCGGTCCCGGCGACACCGTGCTGCTGGCTCCGGCCGCGGCGTCGCTGGACATGTTTACCGACTACATGCACCGTGGCCGCAGCTTCGCGGCGGCGGTGCACGCGCTGGAAGACGGTGACACCGGACGGCGGCTATGACCGAATGGACGCGATGACCTGGTGGACGCGATGACCGAGACAACCCGCCGCAGTAGCGGTCCCACCCGATTCGGTGCCTGGTTGGCCCGCCCGCTGGCGTCGTTCCACCTGGTCGTCACCATCGCCACCCTGCTCACGGTGCTGGGTCTGGTCATGGTGCTCTCGGCCTCCAGTGTCGAGGCGTATGCCGATGGGGGATCGGCGTATTCGTTGTTCATCCAGCAGGCGATGTTCGCCTCGATCGGCGCGGTGCTGTTCTATCTGGCGTTGCGTATCCCGTTGCGCAGATTGCGGCAGTGGTCGTTTCCGCTGTTCGCGGCGTCGATGCTCGGCCTGGTGCTGGTGCTGATTCCCGGTATCGGTTCGCAGGTGCAGGGTGCGCGCCGCTGGATCGACCTCGGCCCGTTCTCGATTCAGCCCTCCGAGGTGGTCAAGGTGACCTTGGTGGTGTGGGGTGCGCACCTGCTCGCCTCGCGCAGGTCCGGGCACGCCAATCTCAAGGATCTGATGGTGCCGTTGGTGCCCGCCGGGTTGCTGGCCTGTCTGCTCGTGGTGTTGGAGCCGAACCTGTCGACGACGATCGCGCTGGGCATCGTGCTGGTGGCGTTGCTGTGGTTCGGCGGTCTCCCGGTGCGGTTGTTCGTGACGATCCTGGTGTCCGGTGCGGTCGCGGCCGGCGTGCTCGCCTTGTCGGCGGGCTATCGCTCCGATCGCATGCGCGCCTTCTTCAATCCGGGTGACGATCCGCAGGGCATCGGCTATCAGGCGCGTCAGGCGCTGTTCTCGCTGGCCGACGGCGGGATCTGGGGTCGCGGTCTCGGCCAGAGCCGGGCGAAGTGGAGCTATCTGCCCAACTCGCACAATGACTTCATCTTCGCGATCATCGGCGAGGAACTCGGTTTCCTCGGATGTGCGTTGGTGCTGGCCTTGTTCGCCTTGTTCGTCTACACGGGCTTGCGGATCGCTTCCCGCTCGGTGGACCCTTTCCTGCGTTTGCTCACCGCGACCGCGACGACGTGGATCACGGCGCAGGCGTTGATCAATATCGGATATGTGGTCGGCCTGCTTCCGGTGACCGGTTTGCAGTTGCCGCTGGTGTCGGCGGGTGGGTCGTCGCTGGCGATCACGCTGTTCATGTTCGGCATCATCGCCAACGCGGCGCGGCACGAACCGGAGGCGGTCTCGGCGCTGCACGCGGGGCAGGACGGCAGGTTCAGTAAGCTGCTGCGGTTGCCGAAGCCGGAGGTGTACTCGGCGGCCAAGGCGCGCAAGTCGGCGCCACGCGCCGGTGCGCCCGAACGCAGGCAGCCGCCTCGGCGTCCGTCAGGCGGGCAACCCGGGCGACGGAAGTCGCCGGAGAGTCGCGGTACCACCTCGGCGCGCGCCACCAGGGCGTGGGAGCCGAATTATCCGGTCAATCACGCAAGAGAACGGGGAAGATCCAGGTGATCTCGGTAATCGTCGCGGGCGGCGGAACGGCGGGCCATATCGAGCCCGCGCTCGCGGTGGCGGACGCGCTGGGACGACTCGATGAGTCGATCCGGGTGACCGCACTCGGCACCGAGCGTGGCCTGGAAACTCGACTCGTCCCCGAGCGCGGTTACCCGTTGGCGTTGATTCCCCCGGTTCCGTTGCCACGCAAGCCGACCGCCGACCTGTTGCGGTTGCCCGGCAGGGTACGTGCCTCGGTGGCGCGGACCAGGCAGATCATCGACGAGGTGAACGCCGACGTGATCGTGGGTTTCGGCGGCTATGTCGCGCTGCCGGCCTATCTCGCCGCGGGCGCGGGTCCTGCGCGGCGCAGGCGTGCGGTGCCGGTGGTGGTGCACGAGGCGAACGCGAAGGCCGGCATCGCGAACAAGGTCGGCGCGCGCAGGGCGGCGCGTGTGCTCGCCGCGGTGCCGGATTCGGGGCTGGACGCGGAGGTGGTCGGCATCCCGGTGCGCGCGGCGATTACCTCGCTGGATCGCGCCGGGTTGCGTGCCGAGGCCCGTGCGCACTTCGGCCTGCCGGCCGAGGGGCCGGTGTTGTTGGTGTTCGGTGGCTCGCAGGGTGCGCGTTCGTTGAACGAGGCGGTCTCGGAGGCCGCGCCGCAATTGGCCGCCGCGGGAATCTCGGTGTTGCACGCGCATGGTCCGAAGAATTCGTTGGAAGTCGTGGAAGATACGAGTGGCTCGGCGCGTTATGTGGCCGTTCCGTATCTGTCGAGGATGGATCTGGCCTACGCCGCCGCCGACGCGGTGGTGTGTCGCAGCGGAGCGATGACTGTCGCCGAGGTGTCGGCGGTCGGTCTTCCCGCCTTCTACGTGCCGTTGCCGCACGGCAACGGCGAGCAGGAACTCAATGCGCGGCCGGTCGTCGCCCAGGGCGGTGGCAGAATCGTTCTCGATGCCGAGTTGACGCCGAAATACGTGATAGATGAGGTGATTCCGCTGCTCATGGACTCAGCACGAGTGAAAGAGATGGGCCGTGCCGCTGCGGGGGCGGGTCATCGCGATGCCGCCGACGAGGTGGCGCGGATCGTGGCCGAGGTGGCGCGCCGGTGACCGGACAGGGCGTCGGCACCGCGACCGAACGGCCGGGATTGCCCGCCGAGTTGGCGCGGGTGCACATGGTCGGGATCGGCGGTGCCGGGATGTCGGGGATCGCGCGTATTCTTCTGGCGCGCGGTGGCGCGGTCTCGGGGTCGGATGCCAAGGAGAGCCGAGGCGTGCTCGCGTTGCGCGCCAGGGGTGCCGAGGTGCGCATCGGTCACGACGCGGACGCGTTGGATCTGCTGCCCGGCGGGCCGACGGTGGTGGTCACCACGCATGCGGCCATTCCGAAGGACAATCCGGAACTGCTGGAGGCGAGTCGCCGGGGTATTCCGGTGCTGCTGCGCCCCGCGGTGCTCGCCTCGCTGATGCAGGGCCACCGCACCTCGCTGGTTTCCGGCACACACGGCAAGACCTCGACCACCTCCATGCTGATCGTGGCGTTGCAGCATTGCGGTGTCGACCCGTCCTTCGCGGTCGGTGGTGAATTGAACGAGGCGGGGACCAACGCGCACAACGGTTCCGGTGACGCCTTCGTCGCCGAGGCCGACGAGAGCGATGGTTCGCTGCTGCAATACGAGCCCGATGTCGCGGTGGTCACCAATATCGAGTCCGATCACCTGGATTTCTTCGGTTCCGACGCGGCGTATGTGCAGGTCTTCGACGATTTCGTGGACCGCATCGTCGACGGTGGTCTGCTCGTGGTCTGTCTGGACGATCCTGGTTCGCGCGCGCTGGCCGAACGGGTCGCGCCGCGGCTGGGCGAGCGCGGGGTGCGGGTGCTCGGTTACGGGTCGGGTGACCTCGATGATGCCCCGATCGCGGTCGGGGTGAGTTTGCACAGTTGGGAGCCGCGCGACGTCGGTGGCATCGCGCAGTTCCAACTCGGTGACGAGTCGACGCCGCGTACCTTGCGGCTGTCGGTGCCGGGCAGGCATATGGCGCTCAACGCGATGGCGGCGCTGATCGCCGCTCGCGCTTCCGGCGTCGAGGTGGACGAAATCGTCCAGGGCTTGGAGGGTTTCGGCGGCGTCCATCGTCGTTTCCAGTTCTCCGGCAGGGAGGGCGGTGTGCGTGTCTTCGACGATTACGCGCATCATCCGACGGAGGTGCGCGCGGTGCTCGGTGCCGCGGCGGAATTGGTGGAGCAGGAAGCTCGCGACGGCGCCCGCTCGCGTCAGGGGCGGGTGATCGTGGTCTTCCAACCACATCTGTACTCGCGCACCGCGACCTTCGCCGCCGAGTTCGGCGCCGCGCTGAGCCTGGCCGACGAGGTGGTCGTGCTCGACGTCTACGGCGCGCGAGAGAAGCCGCTGCCCGGTGTCAACGGTGCGTTGGTGGCGCAGTCGGTGACCAAACCTGTGCACTACCAACCGGATATGTCGCGGGTCGGCCGTCAGGTCGCGGGGTTGGCGGAGCCAGGGGATGTCGTGATCACCATGGGTGCCGGCGATGTGACGATGTTGGGCGGCCAGATCCTGGACGGGCTTCGCGCACGGCCACAGCACGGACGCTGAGGCGGATGCGTAGGAGCGGTACGGCGACGAGGGACGGCAGCCTCGATTCCGAGGGTTCGTCGCGGCGAACTCGCTCGGGTCACGGTGAGTCGCGGTGGGTCGGTGCGGTGAATGCCGTTCGGGACCGGTTCGATCGGAGCAATCGGGGACGAATTCGGTTGTGGGGGTTGCTGGCCGTATGCGTTCTTGCGATCGTGCTTGTCGTCGCATGGTTCACCCCGGTGCTCGCGGTGCGTACGGTTCACATCGAGGGTGTCGCCGCGGTGCCGGAGCAACAGGTGCGCGATCTCGTTCGTATCCCGTCGAATCTGTCGATTCTGCGCGTGGATACCGATCCGATCGCGCGGCGGGTCGCGAGTATCCCGAAGGTGCGTTCGGTGCGCGTGCAGCGCGCGTTCCCGTCCACGGTGCGGGTGACGGTGGTCGAGCGAACGCCGGTGCTGTATTTCGATGCTCCCGACGGCACGCACCTGATCGATTCCGAGGGTGTGGAGTTCGCGGTCGAGGCACCGAAGGAAGGTGTCGCGAAGCTGGTCACCGAGCATCCCGGCGGCGCGGATCCCGCGACGAAGGCCGCGGTCGCGGTGGTCAGCTCGTTGCCGAGGACACTGGCCGGTCAGGTGGACGAGGTTGCGGCGCGGTCGGTTTCGGATGTTTCGTTGAATCTGACCGACGGACGGACGGTACTGTGGGGCGGGACGAACGACGCGGAACGCAAGTCGGCGGTCGTTGGCCCACTGCTTACCCGCCCCGGAACGGTGTTCGATGTGTCGAGTCCTAATCTGGTCACTGTAAAGTGATCGATACCCATTGCGCCCGTGCCGGATTGTCGCCTGGCGCGTCGGGGGGTAACCGTTCACCATACGGCGTGTTGCGCGGCGGCACGAGAGGGATCACACAAGATTCTGTGTCTCGTTTCGGCGCGCCTGCACAAGTAATGCGGCGGCTACGAATAGCGTTCCGCACCAGTCGGATACTTGACATAACGCCAACCCTATGGTTGAGGTTTAGGGTTTGCCCGGCCACGGATCGCTTCGCGGAAGCGGCTCGTGTCCACGCGGGGCCGACCCGGCGCAATGCCGAGAATTCGAAAACGACAGGCTTTGGATCGAAGGAAGGCGAGAGCCCATGACGCCCCCGCACAACTACCTTGCAGTGATCAAGGTCGTCGGCATCGGCGGCGGCGGTGTGAATGCCGTCAACCGGATGATCGAACAGGGACTCAAGGGAGTCGAGTTCATCGCGGTCAACACCGATGCGCAGGCGCTGCTGATGAGCGATGCCGACGTCAAACTCGACGTCGGCCGTGAGCTCACGCGTGGTCTGGGTGCGGGCGCCGACCCCGAGGTCGGCCGCAAGGCCGCCGAAGATCACAAGGACGAGATCGAAGAGGTGCTCAAGGGTGCCGACATGGTCTTCGTCACCGCGGGCGAGGGTGGTGGCACCGGTACCGGTGGCGCGCCGGTCGTCGCGCAGATCGCGCGCAAGCTCGGTGCGCTGACCATCGGTGTCGTCACGCGTCCTTTCTCTTTCGAGGGCAAGCGCCGTGGCAACCAGGCCGAGGTCGGCATCAACCTGCTGCGCGAGTCCTGTGACACGCTCATCGTCATCCCGAACGACCGGCTGCTTCAGCTCGGTGACGCGGCGGTGAGTTTGATGGACGCGTTCCGCTCCGCGGACGAGGTGCTGCTCAACGGTGTTCAGGGCATTACCGACCTGATCACCACCCCCGGTCTGATCAATGTCGACTTCGCCGACGTCAAGAGCGTGATGTCCGGTGCGGGCAGCGCGTTGATGGGTATCGGTTCCTCCCGAGGCGAGGGCAGATCGGTGAAAGCCGCTGAGTCGGCGATCAATTCGCCCCTGCTGGAGGCCTCCATGGATGGCGCGCACGGCGTGCTGCTTTCCATCGCGGGTGGTTCGGACCTCGGACTGTTCGAGATCAACGAGGCGGCGTCGCTGGTGCAGGAGGCCGCGCACATCGAGGCCAACATCATCTTCGGCACGGTGATCGACGATTCGCTCGGCGACGAGGTCCGCGTCACCGTGATCGCCGCGGGTTTCGACGGCGGTGGCCCCGCGCGGCGCACCTTCGAGACCTCGGGTCGAGGCACGATCGGGTCGGCGCGCGCTGGCGAAATCGGCAGTGGCGCAAGCAGCCACACCCGTGCGTCGGAAACGCCGTCGCGCAGTGATGTGGCCCCGGCGCCCACGGGATCGACGAGTTCGGGTCGCACCGGAGTGCCGAGCTACCGGGATTCGGAGCGCGCGCGCACCCTCGCGGAACCGTCGAGCAGCAGTGCCTCGCGTGGGCACATCGAACCACCGGACGACGATGACGATGTCGACGTCCCCTCTTTTATGCGTAGGTGATCGAGCCCGGGGGAGCGCGCGGTACCCGAAAGCCATTGTGGTGACGGGTGCCGCCGTGGCGGCGCCAGGCCCGATGCGCCACTAGGCTCGTCGGTATGACCCCTTCCGCACCCGCTGCCTCCGCCCCGACGCTGACCGTTCGCCGGGTGACGACGACCAGGGCGGGGGGTTTCTCGGCGCCGCCGTACGACTCGTTCAATCTCGGCGACCACGTCGGTGACGATCCCGCCGCCGTGCGGCGCAACCGCGACCGTTTGGCCGAGGGCATCGGACGCACCCCGGAACAGTTGGTGTGGATGGATCAAATCCACGGTCGCACAATCGAAATCGTCGACGGTCCACGCGCGGAGCCGGTGTCGGGTACCGATGCGTTGGTCACGACGGCCCCCGAGCTCGCGCTGGTGGTACTCACCGCCGACTGTGTTCCGATCCTGCTGTCCGACGACGAGGCGGGCGTTATCGCCGCCGTGCACGCCGGCCGGGTCGGCGCGCGGATCGGCATCGTGCCGAGGGTGGTCGAGGCGATGGTCGTCGCGGGCGCGCGTCCCGAACGGATCGGCGCATTCCTCGGCCCTGCCGCGTCGGGTCGCCAGTACGAGGTGCCCGCCACGATGCGCGCCGATGTCGACGGACATCTGCCGGGCAGTGCGACGACCACTGTGCGCGGCACCCCGGGACTCGACCTGCGCGCCGGAATCACCAGGCAGCTCACCGAACTCGGGGTCGCAGCGGTCGCCCTCGATCCGCGCTGCACCATCGAGGATCGCACGTTGTTCAGCCATCGGCGTGGCGCGCCGACCGGCAGGATCGCCAGCGTGATCTGGATGGAGCGCGGCGCGTGAGCAGTGCGGGGGCGGTGGATCCGGTCGACGCGCGGACCGCGCAGCTGGCGACGAATCTCGCGGCCGTGTTGCAGCGGATCGATCTCGCCTGTGTGGCGGCCGGGCGCGATCCCTCGAGTGTGCGACTGCTACCGGTGACGAAGTTCTTCCCGGTCGAGGACGTGCGCGCGTTGTATCGCCTCGGGCGAAGGGAATTCGGTGAATCGCGAGAGCAAGAGGCGACGGCCAAGGTCGCGGACTTGCGCGTGCCGTCAAGTGACGGAGGCCTCGATGCGGTGCGGTGGCACATGATCGGCCGCATGCAACGCAATAAGGCGAAGGTGATCGCGCGATGGGCGCACACGGTCCATTCGGTGGACAGCGAACGTCTGGCTACGGCCCTTGACACGGGTAGTCGCGCCGCGATCGATGCGGGAATCCGCGTCGAGCCGGTCGAGGTGATGCTGCAGGTGAGCCTGGATGACGACCCGTCGCGTGGTGGTGTCGCGCCCGCCGATGTGGCTCGGCTCGCCGATCATGTGGCGAGGTCACCGGGTCTGCGACTATCGGGTCTGATGGCGATTCCGCCCCTGGGGGCTGAGTCTGATGCTGCGTTCGCGAAACTTGCGACGTGGCACACACGTCTGCTCGTCGAGCATCCCGAGGCGAGGGAACTTTCCGCCGGAATGTCGACAGATATGGAATCGGCGATCGAACACGGTTCTACGTGTGTGCGTGTCGGTACCGCTTTGATGGGCGCCCGCCCGATAACCTCGGCGTAGCAAAGAAACCTCATCAGTCACATTCGACACATTATGCTTGGGACAAGCTGAGGGCTGACACTGGCTGAGGGCTGAGCAAGACTTCAACACCCGGCCGCCACCGGGGCCGAAGGAAGGTCGACCAATGAGCACGCTGCACAAGTTCAAGGCGTACTTCGGCATGGTTCCGCTCGACGACTACGAAGACGACTATGTCGATGACCGCACCCCCATGGGTGTGGACGAGCGTGCCGCGCACCGGCCCCGTGATTTCTCCGAACGCGGCTACGGCGCCGATCGCTACCCCGAGGACCGCTATTCCGAAGACCGTTACGGCGCAGACCGTTACGGTTCGGATCGCTATGGCGAGAGTCGTTTCGAGGGCAGGGATCGGGACGTCGCCGAGTACGCGGAGCCCGCGTACAAGTCGCCGTACGCCGCGCCTCGGCGCGAGGACTACTCCGACGAGCCCTTCGGTGGTGACCGTTACGAGTCGCCACGTCGCCCGACCAGGATCGAGTCGGCGCCGTCATCGGGTCGGTTCCGCGCGGGTGGTGGCGGTAGCGCCGCGGTGCTGCGCGGTGCGACCAGGGGTGCGCTTGCGGTGGACCCGGCCGCGGAGGAACGGCGGCTGGAGGAGCGCGTCCGTCCTGAGCCCGCTCCCGCGCGCAGGCCGGGGATCTTCGAGGATGGAGGTCCCTTGTCCAGGATCACTACGCTGCGTCCGCGCGACTACAGCGAGGCCGCCGTCATCGGCGAACGGTTCCGCGAGGGCAACCCGGTCATCATGGATCTGGTCGATCTGAGCAATGCCGACGCCAAGCGGTTGGTCGACTTCGCGGCGGGTCTCGCGTTCGCGCTGCGTGGTTCGTTCGACAAGGTGGCGACGAAGGTGTTCCTGCTCTCACCCTCCGACGTCGACGTATCAGCGGAAGAGCGTAGGCGTATCGCGGAAACCGGCTTCTACAACCAGAAATAAGGTCGTGATCCGGGGGAGCACGCCGACCGGCGCAGTGCCGGTCGGCGCGGTCATTTTGCGCGACGCTGTTTTTACGGCAGAGTGAACTCGTGGCCTTGTTCGCGGTGCTGTACTTCGTGCTGTTCATCTTCTGGCTGTTGCTCATCAGCCGGGTGATCGTCGAGTTCATCCGTAGCTTTGCCCGAGACTGGCGGCCAACCGGCTTCGTCGTTGTCGTTCTCGAGGTAATCTTCACGATCACCGACCCCCCGGTGAAACTGCTGAGGCGGTTGATACCGCCGGTATCATTGGGCGGAATTCGGTTGGATCTGTCGATTATGATCCTGCTTTTCCTCGTCTTCATCTTGATGTCGATCGTGGGCAGGCTCGGGCAACCGGTCGCTCCGGTGTGACAGAATGGGCGATGAAGACAGCTCGCTAGATCTGCTAGATCTCCAAAAGACGCGCGAAGGGATCCTTCCATGCCGCTGACTCCAGCCGATGTGCACAACGTCGCGTTCAGCAAACCGCCGATCGGTAAGCGCGGCTACAACGAGGACGAAGTCGACGCGTTCCTGGATCTGGTCGAGCAGGAGCTGTCTCGCCTGATCGAGGAGAACGCCGACCTGCGCCAGCGCGTCGCGGAGCTCGACGGTGAACTGGCGGACGCGAAGAAGAGCCGCGGCCCCGCTACCGGACCGAACACGGTGAAGGCGCCGATACAGCAGGCCCCGCCGCCGGTGCCGGAACCCGTGAAACCGCCTGCCCCTGCACCAGCCCCAGCGCCCGTCGCGGCGGCGGCACCTGCGAAGGACCCGGCGGGCGCGGACGCGAACCTGCAGGCAGCCAAGGTGTTGAGCCTGGCGCAGGAGATGGCCGATCGCCTGACGACGGATGCGAAAACCGAGTCGGAGAACCTGCTGTCGAACGCGCGGGCCAACTCGGAGCGACTCGTTGGTGACGCGCGCAACCGTTCGGAATCGATGATCGCCGACGCACGCCAGAAGTCCGATGCGATGCTGTCGGACGCGCAGACCCGTTCGGACAGCCAGCTGCGTCAGGCCAAGGAGAAGGCCGACGCGTTGCAGGCCGATGCCGAGCGCAAGCACACCGAGATCATGGCGACCATTACTCAGCAGCGCACGGTGCTCGAGGGTCGGATCGAACAGCTCAAGACCTTCGAGCGCGAGTACCGGGTGCGGCTGAAGTCCTACCTGGAGTCGCAGCTGGAAGAGCTGGAGAACCGCGGTTCGGCCGTCCCGGTCGACGGCGGCGAGGCCTTCGATGTGAACGCGGCCAACGGCCTGCAGCCCGCATCGTTCGCTAAAGGTGGCAAGTAAGCCGCTCGCCTCGAGCACAGCAGTTCAGCACGATAATCGAACTGTCGAGCCGCCCGGCATGTCTTGGGGGTCACCATGCTCGTCTTGACGCTTGTCCTAGCCGCGATCGGCTTTGCCCTACTCGTGGCAGCTTTGACCACGGGATCGGTGGTGTGGGCGTGGGTGTGCATCGTGGTGTGTGTGGTCGGTGCGGTATCGCTACTCGTCAGTGCCCTCTCCATACGAAGGCCGAACGGGGATTCCGAACCGCCTCCCGGTCGCCATGCGAAGGGATAGCGACCCGCGATAGTGGGATTGACCGTACTGGCTAGACTCAAACATGAATACGGCGTCGATCCGGTCATCACCGGGGAGTCTTCGGAAGAACGGCGCAAAGGCCCAGCGCAATCGGGTTGCGCGCCAAGTAGAACCGAACGGGTGAGCCCGTCACAGCTCACGCAGAGTGGTTCGGCCCTACCGGCCGGACAAGCGGGGTGGTACCGCGGTTACAGCGCACGTGCGCTGCCATCGTCCCCGTGCCGACGACGATGGCACGAGGAGACGTATCCGCGATGGTGGACAATACTTTCGATGCCGACGTGTATCCGCGCGTCGATCTGGCCAGCACAGCGAATGCGGCCGTCAACAGTGACGATGGCAGCCCCGGTTCCGGATTCCCCGCGCTGGAGCAGCGGGTGCTCGACTCATGGGCCGCCGACGACACCTTCCTGGCGAGTATCGAAAAACGCTCTGCCGCAGCGGCTTCGACGCACGAACCGGACTCGTCTGAGCAAACGCATGCTGGCACAGGGGAATTCGTCTTTTATGACGGCCCGCCCTTCGCGAACGGCCTGCCGCATTACGGTCATTTGCTCACCGGATACGTCAAGGACCTCATCCCTCGTTTTCAGACGATGCGCGGAAAACGCGTCGATCGCCGATTCGGTTGGGACTGCCACGGATTGCCCGCGGAACTCGAGGCCGAAAAGCAGCTCGGTATCACGGACAAATCACAGATCGACACGATGGGCCTCGCGGAATTCAACGCGGCGTGCAAATCCTCTGTGCTGCGATACACCGGCGAATGGCGCGACTATGTGACCCGCCAGGCGCGTTGGGTCGACTTCGACAACGACTACAAGACACTGGATCTCGACTTCATGGAGTCGGTGATGTGGGCATTCAAGTCGTTGTACGACAAAGGCCTGATCTACCAGGGCTTCCGGGTCCTGCCCTACAGCTGGTACGAGCAGACGCCGTTGTCGAACCAGGAGACCAAGCTCGACGACGCCTACAAGATGCGCCAGGATCCGGCGGTCACCGTGGACATGGTCCTGCGGGTGCCCGAGCAGGCCGCGCAGCCGCTGCGGGCACTGGACGGCGCCAACGCGTTGATCTGGACGACGACGCCGTGGACATTGCCCTCGAACCTGGCGATCGCCGTGCACCCGAATGTGCGCTACGTGCATCTGCGTGCCGCCGACGGCAAGCGGTATGTGCTTGCCGCCGAGCGGGTGTCGCACTACGGACGCGAACTCGGTGAGCACGAGGTGCTCGGCGAATACGACGGCGCCGCGTTGGTCGGCTTGGACTACACGCCGCCGTTCGACTTCTTCCTCGGCCACCCGCACGCGCATCGCGTACTGAGCGCCGACTACGTGACTACCGACTCCGGCACCGGAATCGTGCACCTCGCACCAGCTTTCGGTGAGGAGGACATGGACGTCGCCACCGCCAACGGCATCGAGATCGTGCAGCCACTCGACCAGGGTGGCAAGTTCACCTCTATGGTGCCGCCGTACGAGGGGCTGATGGTCTTCGACGCGAACCCGGTGATCATCAAGGATCTCAAGGCCGAGGGAAAGCTGTTGCGGCACGAGACGATCGAGCACTCCTACCCGCACAGCTGGCGTTCCGGTCAGCCCCTGATCTACATGGCGGTACCGTCCTGGTTCGTCGCGGTCACCAGTTTTCGTGAGCGGATGGTCGAGCTCAACAAGCAGATCAGCTGGGTGCCCGAGCACATCAGGGACGGCCAGTTCGGGAAGTGGCTCGAAGGCGCGCGGGACTGGAACATCAGCCGCAACCGGTACTGGGGCAGCCCGGTCCCGGTGTGGGTGTCCGACGATCCCGCCTACCCACGCGTCGACGTGTACGGCTCGCTCGATGAGCTCGAGCACGACTTCGGGGTGCGGCCCACCGACCTGCACCGTCCGGTGATCGACGAGTTGACCCGTCCGAATCCTGATGACCCCAGCGGGAATTCGACGATGCGCCGGGTGCCCGAGGTGCTCGACTGCTGGTTCGAGTCCGGCTCCATGCCCTACGCCCAGGTGCACTACCCGTTCGAGAACACCGAGTGGTTCGACCAGCACTTCCCCGGCGACTTCATCGTCGAGTACAACGGGCAGACCAGGGGGTGGTTCTACAACCTGCACGTATTGTCCACCGCGCTGTTCGACAGTCCCGCGTTCCGCAATGTCGTGGCGCACGGCATCGTGCTCGGTGACGACGGGCTCAAGATGAGCAAGTCCAAAGGCAACTACCCCGACGTGAACGAGGTGTTCGACCGGGACGGCTCGGACGCGATGCGATGGTTCCTGGTGAGCTCACCGATCCTGCGCGGCGGCAACCTCGTCGTCACCGAGCGCGGCATCCGCGAGGGGGTGGGGCACGCGTTGCGCCCGCTGTGGAACGCGTGGACCTTCCTGCAGCTCTACGCCTCGACGCCGGGGACGTGGCGCACGGATTCGCCGCATGTGCTCGATCGCTACGTTCTGGCGAAACTGGCGCGGACCAGGGATGTGATGACCGAGGCGCTGGAGAGCTATGACATCGCCGGCGCCTGCGAGGAACTGCGCTCGTTCGCCGACGGGCTGACCAATTGGTATGTGCGCCGGTCGCGTTCGCGCTTCTGGCGGGAGGACCGCGACGCCGTCGACACCCTGCACACGGTGTTGGAGGTCGCCACAAGGTTGGCCGCGCCGCTGTTGCCTCTGGTGACCGAGGTGATCTGGCGCGGGCTCACCGGCGGCGCGTCGGTGCATCTGACGGACTGGCCCGAAGCCGACGAGCTGCCCGCCGACCCCGAGTTGGTGGCTGCGATGGACGAAGTGCGCGAGGTCTGCTCGACGGTGCTCGGGCTGCGCAAGGCGCAACGGCTGCGGGTGCGGCTGCCGTTGGCCGAAGTGACGATCGCCGCGCCGGACGCAGAACGCTTGCGCCCCTACACCGACATCATCGCCGACGAGGTGAACGTCAAGCACGTGGACCTGACCACCGACGTGGCGGTGCACGGCCGCTTCGAACTGGCGGTGAACGCGCGCGCGGCGGGTCCTCGGCTCGGTAAGGACGTGCAGACGGTGATCAAGGCCGTCAAAGCGGGAGAGTGGTCCGAGGACGCCGACGGTGTGGTCACCGCGGCCGGAATCGCGCTGCTGCCGGAGGAATTCACCCAGCGGCTGGTCGCCGCCGAGCCGGAGTCGACCGCGGCGCTGCCGGGTAATGCCGGACTGGTGGTGTTGGACTCCGCGGTCACCGAAGAGTTGGAGGCCGAGGGGTGGGCCCGCGACCTGATCCGTGACTTGCAGGAGAACCGGAAGACGCTCGGTCTCGACGTCTCCGATCGGATCAGCGTGGTGCTCGAGGTTCCTGAGGACCGGGTCACTTGGGCGCGGACGCACCGGGATCTGATCGCCGGTGAAGTTCTGGCTACCGAGCTGACTTTCGGTGATGCGGGTGTCGAGGCTGCCGAGTTGGTGGGTGGGGTGCGGGCTCGGGTCGTCAAGGTCTGAGGTTTCGGTGGGGCGGGCGCGGGTGCGCTCGCCCCACCGTTCGCTGTGCTGAGTTGCCGAGTTGTTCGGCCCGTTGCTGACAACCATGCGGTGTTCGTCTCGTTCTTCGTCCTACAGCGCTTCAGAGGTGATGGGGGTGACGAGAACGCATGGGGATGTGGTGGGGTGATGTGCGGGGGCGAGGGACCGGCACCGCGCGAGTGGTGGGGTGATGTGCGGGGGCGAGGGACCGGCACCGCGCGAGTGGTGGGGTGATGTGCGGGGGCGAGGGACCGGCACCGCGCGAGTGGTGGGGTGATACGCGGGGGCGAGTGCTTCCTCGCTGTGTTTTTGGCGGCTGGCGCCGCGTGGTTCGCGGCCGGAGAGTCTCGCTGTTGAGTACCCGTTTCTTGCTCCTGCGTCGCCTACGAAACGGGCACTCAACAGCGAGACGGCCGCGAACTTACCGTGCCGGTCTCGCTGCGCTCGGAACACGTGTTTCGGCGGCTAGCGGGGAGGGTTGAGTTGGGTTCGGGGGGTGGGGGTTTCACCGGGTGGCCGGGCTGTGTGCCTACAAGATCACCAGTACATGGGGTTGGGGCGCTGGATGGCCTGGTGATCTTGGGTGGGTGGTGTGTTGATCTTGGTGGGGCTGGTGGTTTTCGGGCGTGGGTGTCAGGGCGTGGGTGTGTGGCAGAGGGTGGGTGTGCGGGGTGCCGACTCTCGTTTGCTTGTGATGTAGATCACATGCCAGAAAATAGCTGAAGTGGGGATGTGTCGGTGGGGTTGGCGGCACAATCAGCCTGTTGTTTCTGTTGTCTGGGTGAACTACTGGGGCGGCAGTGCATGTTCGGAGAGTGTTTTACCTGCAATTCGCCGTGTGGGGCGGTGGTTCGTTCCCGTGGTGTGCGCGGCTCGCGACGCCGATGTTGCTGATGCCGCACGTTAGCCAGAGTCATCACATGGTGGCTCACCAGCCTGGGCCGACGGAAGGGCAAGCACGTGCCGAGAAAACCGCTGCGACGCATAGCGTTCGGATTTCTGATCTCCCTCATCGCCACACTTCTCCTCGCCGGGCCCGCGTGGTCGGATACCGGGTCGGCCTCGGGCAGTGGGGGTTCGGGTTCGGCGTCCGGGAGCGGCTCCGGGTCCGGCTCGGGTAGCTCGAGCGGCTCGGCCGCGTTGCCGCTGCCCACCTCCACGGGGCTCGGCGCACTGGCGGTCGCGATGTCGCAGACCGGCAAGCCATACGAATGGGGCGGCACCGGCCCGCTCGCCTGGGACTGTTCCGGACTGGTCCAGTGGGCCTTCCGTCAGGTCGGTGTCGCGCTGCCGCGCACAACCTGGGAACAAGCCAAGGTCGGCACAGCGGTTCCCGTGAGCGGTCTGGCCCCCGGTGACGTCGTGGTGCTGCACCGCGACGGCTCGCACGTCGGCATCTACGCCGGCGGCGGCCAGATCTTCAACGCCTACGACTGGGGTGTTCCGGTCGGTCTCAGCCCACTCAGCCAGTTCGAAATCTTCAGTATTCGCCGATTCTGAGCTCGACTGTCACCGGCCCTCGGTCCCACCGAATGACTAGACCGTCATTCGGTGGTGCGGCGTCGGCGGGGCACTCGAACCCCCAGAATTCGGCAAGGGGTGAAAACCGTGATGACCGATGGTGCGCCGGAACCACTGGTAACCGTAGTCGCACGGTTGTCCGCCACGACTCCTGGCCGGGGGTGACGACCTAGAGGTCGGTGCAGCGCGCTCGCCTGTGCTGAGCGCGGACTCCGCAGGGCGCACGGTCGCCGTCGACGGCGATGACGCTGGGACGCGGGCTCGCCCTCGACGTCGGTGCAGTGCATTCGTCGACGACGGAACCGGGGTCGGTGGCGCGTCGCCGGTGGGAGGGGTGGTGTGCCGAGAGTCGATGGCTGCGATCGCACGGGTTTCGGCGGCGACCCCGGGGCGCGGGTGAGACTCCGCGGTCGGTTCAGTGTGCAGCGGTGCGACTGTGCTGAGCGAATCGCGTGAGGGCAGACGGTCGCCGCTGACCGCGAGGACGCTGGGACGCGGGCGGCCGAGGGTCGGTCCGGTGCGTTTGTCAATGACGGAACCGGGGTCGGTGGTGGATCACCGAATCGGTTCAGTGTGCATTCGGTGACGACGAAACCGGAGTTCGGTGGGGCCTCGGAGGCGACGCGCTGTCGAGGTTGTCGTGTTCGAACGCCGGTGTGGCGCAGTCGGAACTGTGCGACCGCGCCACAGTGTTGTTCGTGGCGAGTCAGGGTTCGAGGTTGTCGGCGAGGTTGCGCAGGAGCGGGCCGTAACGCGGGTGTGCGAGGGCCGAGGCGAATTGGGCGATCAGGTAGTCGGCGGGGTTGCCGGTGTCGTACCAATCGCCGCGGATCACCTGGCCGAAGACCGGGTTCTCGGCGGCGTGCACATTGATGGCGTCGGTCAGATAGACCTCGCCGGTGCGGTGTTCGTACCAGTGATCGGTTTGGCGGCCGAGTTCCTCGATCACACCGGGCGTCACCACGTAACCGCCGATCGCGGCGTAGTTCGACGGCGCGTCCTCCGGCTTGGGCTTCTCCCGCAGGCCGGTGATGCGCAACAGGCCCTCGCCCTGATCGTCGGCGACGACCGGAACGCCGTAACGCTGGGAGTCGGTGGGGTCCATCGGCATCAGCGCCAATACCGGGGCGTCGGTCTTCTCGTAGGCGTCGATCAACTGCTGGGCGCGCGGCACATCCGCGACGAAGACGTCGTCCGGCCAGAGCACGAGCATCGGCTCGTCGCCGAGGTTGCGAGCGGCGTTGAGCACGGGGGTGCCGTTGCCGTAGGGGCCGTGCTGGTCGAGATAGGTGATGTGGCCGAGCCTGGACAGTTCGCCGACCTCGGCGACCGCGTCGGCGTATGCCTTCTTTCCGTCCGCGCGTAACTGGGCGACCAGGGCGGGGTTGGGGCGGAAGTGGTCTTGGATCAACGACTTTCCGCTGCTGACCACGATGGTGATGTCGGTAATGCCCGACGAGACGAGTTCGCGGACCGTGTGTTCGATCACCGGCTTGTCGCCGACCGGCAGCATCTCCTTGGGGATGGCCTTGGTCAGCGGAAGCAACCGGGAGCCGATGCCGGCAGCCGGGATCACGGCTTTGCGGATCTTCATACGCCCGATCATCACACACGTCCCGGTGTGGCGAGCCTTGTCACGCTCAGACGGCGTGGGCAGGGGCGGTCCGGTTCGATGGCCGCTCGGTGCGGCGTTCGGCCTGCTCAGGGCGACGTATCAAGGGGGCTTACGTGCGCGTGGTCCGATTCGCGATCGTTGTGAGATCGACAGGGAAACGACGCACATCCGGCGCGGGAGCACAACCGACCCCGAGCGCACGGGGGCTGTCGGAGGTGCGGCGTAGATTGCCGAGATGTGAGCACTGACGTGACGGGCACGCCGGGTGGGGTGGGGTCCGTGGCGGTCACGGCCGCGCGCTGGGTGTTGCACATCGACATGGACGCGTTCTTCGCCTCGGTGGAACAACTGACCCGGCCCACGTTGCGCGGACGGCCGGTGCTGGTCGGGGGGACCGGGGCGCGTGGTGTGGTGGCGGGGGCGAGTTACGAGGCGCGGGTTTTCGGTGCGCGCTCGGCGATGCCGATGCATCAGGCGCGCAGATTGGTCGGGGGCAACGCGGTGGTGGTCCCGCCGAGGGGCGCGGTGTACGGGGTGCTCAGCGGCGAAGTATTCGACACATTGCGCAGCAGGATCCCGGTGTTGGAGACCTTGTCGTTCGACGAGGCGTTCGGTGAGCCCGCAGAATTGGCAGGTGCCTCGGTCGCGCAGGTGCACGCGTTCTGTGAGGCGCTACGCACCGCGGTCCGCGAACGCACGGGATTGGTGGCCTCGGTGGGTGCCGGCACCGGGAAACAACTGGCCAAGATCGGTTCCGGCCTCGCCAAACCCGATGGAGTTCGGGTGATCTCGCCTGCCGAGCAAACGGAACTGCTGGCCACGCTTCCGGTGCGCAAGCTGTGGGGGATCGGCCCTGTCGCCGAACACAAGCTGCGCACGCTCGGCATCGAAACCGTCGGTGCCTTCGCCGCGCTGCCCGAGGCGGAGGCGGCGTCGGTGCTCGGCGGCGCGGTCGGCGCCGTGCTGCATCGGCTGGCCCGTGGCATCGATGACCGTCCCGTCGCCGAACGCGCCGAGGCCAAACAGATCAGTGCCGAAACGACATTCGAGACCGACATCGTCACCCTCGCGCACCTGCGTTCGGCTATCGAAGACATGGCCGAGTCCGCGCACCGGCGCCTCGTCAAGGACGGGCGCGCGGCTCGCACCGTGGTGCTGAAACTCAAGAAGTCCGACATGAGCATCGTGACCCGCTCGTTCACCTTGCCCTACGCCACCGAGGACGCGGCGACGCTGTCGGCGGCGGCGCAGCGTTCGGCGCTCGACCCGCAGGAGATCGGCCCGATTCGGCTGGTCGGCGTCGGCTACGGCGGATTGTCGACGGTCCGTCAGGAATCGTTGTTTCCCGAACTCGATCGGGCCTTCACACCCGATCAGGCGGCCGAACCATTCGCGTCGGCGGACGAGGACAGCGGCGAGGCGCACCTGAGCAGGGCGCTCGCCCCGCACGTCGAGGACGATCCCACCGACGGCGTGCGTGGCGCCCTCGGCCACGGCACCGAAGCGATTGTCGCGCAGGACAGTACGATGCCGGGTTGGTTTCGCGGCATGGATGTGACCCACCCCGACCACGGACACGGCTGGGTGCAGGGCGCCGGGTTCGGTGTGGTCACCGTGCGTTTCGAGACGCGCTCGACCGGACCGGGCCCCACCCGCACCTTCACCGCCAGCGACCCGTCGCTCACCCGCGCCGATCCGGTCGACAGTCTGAGCTGAGCAGGGTGCTGTGCGCTGTGTGCGTCGGGAGCTCGTTTCACGGGTGCGGGCCCTTGAACTCTGCTGCGCCCCTTGTTCACTGGCCGTGCCGTTGCGGGGGAAGGCTCCCAACCGGCGTCTGTACGGTTCGTGGCCGGCTGCGGCAGTGCATATTCCGTGGCGGGACCGGCGCGCGTTATCGGAGACGGGTCCTGATGTCTACCACGGTGCGCTCGTTGTCGCGGTGGCGCGCCAGATCTTTCATCGGGTGCGGGCCCTGATGTCTACCACGGTGCTCGCTGGCGCATCAGCGGCGGAGTGCGAATGTCTGAACGCGTTGACGCGGCTCGTCGCCGACTTCGACACCGCGTGGGCCAAGGGCGCGCGCTGGATCGAGGAAGGTGTAGACAACCGCCAGCGCGGCCGCGACGACATGGGACGCGGCCAGGTTGAGCAGGAGGCCCGCTGGCTGAGGTGATGATGCGGTGCGTTGCCAGGGTGCGGTCGGGGTCACCACCGGCGTGGTGGGGGCATTGTGTGGACGCGGGACCGCACAGCATAGCCAGGTGGGTGCGTGCGGCGGGTTCGACACGGCGGGGGTCGGGCGCGTACGTTCGCTGCCGACGACATCAGTCCGTCCCGTGTGGATCCGTGCGAAAGTTCCCGTTGACGGTAGCCTGTGTGCTCGTGCAGCGGCGCCGGTTCGGTGGTCGCTGCCATGGTGGAACACGACACGGACCCACACGAACGCAAAGGACGATCAGTTGAAGCTTCGTAAGACTGGACGCATCGCGATCGCCGGCCTGGCCATCGTCGCCGCGCTCGGCTTGACCGCGTGCGGCGACGACAAGGACAGCAAGCCTGCCGCGAAGGCGACGACCAGTGCCGCTGCTGCCACGACCGAGGACGCGAGCAACCCGCCTGCCCCGACTGTCGCCGAGCTGAACCAGGAGCTGACGAAGGCGCTGGATCCCGCGGTTCCGGCCGAGGAGAAGCTCGACGGCGTGCAGGGTGCCGAGGCCGACCCGACTCTGCCCGACCGGCTTTCCCAGGCCGCCGCGGGTAACGACGTGCAGATCGAGGTCACCGAGGTGCAGTCCTTCGGTGGTGCCGTGAACGCGAAGGCCAACTTCACCGTCAACGGTCAGACCAACGTGGTCGACGTGCCCTTCGTCGTCGACAACGGCAAGTGGAAGATCCAGAAGGAATGGGCCTGCACGATGCTCACCAACCTGGGTGAGCAGTCGACGGCTTGCGCCTGATTTTCGTGTGGTCGCGGGTGACTTCGGGGGGCTCTGCGGAGTCACCCGCGACCGTGCTCGACCGACGACCGGTTTCGCCTTTCGCGGATCGGGCTAGGATCGAGCCCCGTGGCTGACACGATGTTGTGGTCGGGCCTGCCTTCGGTCGATGAATCCGAACCTGGCACGGCCCAACGGAATACGAGTTCGGGGTGGGCGCGCCCCATTGCGTTGTTCGCGGCTCTGATCGGCGTTGTCGCCGCGCTCGCGGTACCGCTGCTTCCTGTCCGTGTCGACGCGGCGACGCTGTCTTGGCCGCAGGTCGGGTCCACGCACAGCGTGGAGGCGCCGCTGGTCTCCTACGCGCCCTTGACCTTCGATGCGAAGCTGCCCTGCGCGGCGATTCAGCAACTCGGTCCGGGTGGCGGCATTCTCGCCGCGACCGGCCCCACCGGTGCGCCCGACCTCGCGCGGTACGGTTTCATCGCTCAGGTGCAGGCCGCGACACCGGACGCGCCGACCCGCCTGGATGTGGTGTTGCGGAATCGGCCACTGCTCAGTGTTCCGGTCGAGCAATTGACTCCCGGCTGCCAGCTCGTCGTCCATGCCGACACCGGCCGCGCCACCGTGACGCTCGACGGCGCCTCGCCCGCGGTCGCTCCGGTGACGATGAACGGTGACTATCGCCCCCAGATGGTCGGTATCTTCAGCGATCTGGCCACCTCCGACGGCGCCAAGGTGACCGCGGATCTGGACAGCAGGTTCTCCTCGTCGCCGACGCCGATCAAGCGGGCCGCGATCTGGTTGGCGGTCTTGGCCACGATCGTCTCGCTTGCCGCGCTCTATCGACTCGATCGGGCCGCCGGTCATCGCACGAAACGTTTTCTGCCGCAACGATGGTGGTCGTTCTCGGTGCTCGACGGCGTGGTGCTCGGCACCTTGCTGGTGTGGCATTTCATCGGCTCGACCACCTCCGATGACGGCTACCAGTTCGGCATGGCCCGCACCTCCGGTGCCGCGGGGTACATGGCCAATTACTTCGCCTACTTCGGGGTGCCGGAGAACCCGGTGGGCACACCGTATTACGACCTGATCCGGATCATGGCGGAGGTGAGTACCGCCAGTCCGTGGGTGCGTTTGCCCGCGTTGTTGGCGGGCATACTGATCTGGCTGCTGCTCAGTCGCGAGGTGATACCGCGTCTCGGTGTCGCGGTGCTGCGTAATCGGGTCGCGTTGTGGACCGGTGGACTCGGATTCCTCGCGGTGTGGCTGGCCTATAACAACGGGTTGCGTCCCGAACCACCCGTGGCGCTGGGACTGCTGCTGACCTGGTGTTCGATCGAGCGCGCGATCGCGACGCGCCGGTTGTTGCCCGCCGCGGCCGCGGTGCTGGTGGCGGCGTTCAGTTGCACGGCGGGTCCTTCGGGATTGATCTGTGTCGCCGCCCTGGTGGCGGGGCTGCGTCCGGTGGCGCGAATCGTGCTCAGCCGCATCAAGGACGCGACGTCGCGACGCGAGCGGCTGATGCGGTGCGCGAGTCTGCTCGCGCCGCTCGTCGCGGCGGGCGCGGTGGTGGTCGTGGCGATGTTCGCCGATCAGCCATTGGCGGCGATGTCGGAGATGAGCCGTATCCATCACATCGTCGGCCCGGATGTGCCGTGGTACCAGGAGTATCTGCGCTACCAGTACCTGTTCCAGAGCGAGGTGGACGGTTCGGTCGCGCGCAGGATCGGCATCTTCGTGATGTTGGCCGGACTGGTCGTCTGCATGCTGATGCTGTTGCGCAAGGGCGGTCGGATTCCGTTCACCGCGGTGGGGCCGACCCGGCGCATGCTCGGGACGACGGCGGGTGCGCTGCTGTTGCTGATGGTGACCCCGACCAAGTGGACCCACCATTTCGGGGTGTTCGCCGGGGTGGCCGGTGCGGTGGCGGTGGTAACCGCGATGGCCGTTGGCCCGAAGGTGTTGAAGGCGCCGCGTAATCGTGCGCTCTTCGCCGCGGCGGTGACCTTCCTGCTCGCGCTGGTGTTTTCCGGGGAGAACGGCTGGTGGTATGTGTCCTCCTACGGAATTCCGTGGTGGAACGAGGCGCCGGTGCTCGGCAGTACGCCCGTGAACAAGATCTTCCTCATCGCCACGGGTGTGCTGTTGGCGGTCGCCGGGTATTGGCAGGTGCGTGCGCCGGAACCCGGTACGCCGCACCGGGTTTCCGGATTCGCGTGGCGGGTGACGTTGCTGCCGCCGTTGACGATGGCGTTGGCACTGCTCGTGGTCTGGGATGTCGGCTCGTTCGCAGTGGCCGCGGTGAAGCAGTATCCCGCGTTCTCGGTGGCGCAGTCGAATGTCGAAGCGGTGACCGGACATACCTCCGGTCTCGCCGACCAGGTGTTGGTGGAGCCGGACCCGAACGTGGGCATGCTCGCGCCGCTGACCGGTGATGCGATGAGCACCCTCGCCGGGACGGGGTTGGGGTTCAGTCCCAATGGCATCGCGGGATCGGGATCGACCGCGATCGATTCGGCCGCGACGGGCTTCACGGCCAGTGGCGTGGCCGACGATCTGCGCGCCGATCAGGAACCTTCCTCGGGCAGCATCACCGCGGACGCGCTCAACAGCAAGACCCCGTCCGACAATGCGGCGGGAATCTCTTCGGCGGCATTGCCTTTCGGTCTCGACCCGGCGACGACTCCGGTGCTCGGTACCTACCGTTCCGGCGACGCGGGACCCGCGGACCTGACGACAGGGTGGTACCGGCTGCCCGATCCCGCCGACCGCGCGGGCATCCTCGCGTTGAGTGCGGCCGGTCGGATCTCCTCCGACGATGCCGACGGTCATCACACCGATGGTCAGTCGGTGCATATCGAATACGGTGCGACGGATTCGGCCGACACCGCGCAGCCGATGGGGCAGGTGGCGCCGATCGACATCGGTCCCGCACCGTCGTGGCGCAACCTGCGGGTGCCGTTCACGCAGATTCCCGCCGACGCCGACGTGATCAGGATCGTCGCCTCCGATCATGATCGGACGCCGAAACAGTGGCTCGCCCTGACGCCGCCGCGGATGCCGAAGACGCAGACGTTGAGTTCGTTGGTGGGTCCGGACACGCCGGTGTTCGCGGATTGGATGGTGGGGTTCCAGTTCCCCAATCAGCGTCCGTTCGATCATCACAACGGGATCGCCGAGACGCCCGGCTACCGGATCCTGCCCGATCGTCCCGGTGCGGCGATCACGAATCTGTGGCAGAACCACGACAGCGGTGGCGCACTCGGCTGGACCGGCCTGCTGCTGAAGGCCGAGACGATGGCCACCTACCTGGACAACGACTGGAATCGCGATTGGGGTGGGTTGCAGAAGTTTACGAAGATCGACCCGTCCGCGGTACCGGCGCGGCCGACGGTGAAACAGGAGGATCACTCCGGTCTGTGGAGTCCGGGGCACATCAATACGCTGTACTGATCGGCGTGGCTGGAAACTGCGACGACGCTACCGCCGATGTTCTCGACGGTAGCGTCGTGCGTTGCGTGCCACCGGGTTCGGTGTCGAGCGAGCGCGGTGATTATCCGGACGCGGTGGCGCTGAGGTTCTTGGTCGCGATGCGGGTGGCGAGCTGGACGAGGTCTTCGCCGGTCGATCCCGGGTAGCCGTGCAGCTTCTCGCGCCACGCGGTGGGCACGGCGGCGGCACCCCAGCGCGCGCCGAGGAGGCCGCCCGCGATGGCCGCGGTGGTGTCGGTGTCGCCGCCCGCGCGTACGCAGCGTTCCAGTGCCCGCGGGAGGTGGGTCTGATCCGACTGGTCGGTGGTGCTGATCGCCCACCATGCGGTTTGGAGTGCGTGCACGACCCAGCCGTTCTTGGGAAAGTCCTGTGGCACACCGGTTTCGGCCTGATCGAGCAGGGGGTTCCAGTACTCGGCGCTCTCGGAGACGGCAACGGCTTCGCGCACGCCGTCGAAGCTGCCGTGTAACACCGCGTGCCGGATGGCGCAGCTCCAGATCTGGCACGCCTCGATGGCTTGCTTGTCGTGGTGGGTGAGCGCGCCGATGGTGCCTGCCGTGCGCGCGCACGCGGCGGCGTCGCCGAGGTAGGCCAGGGCGACCGGCGCGGTGCGCATGAGTGAACCGTTGCCGCCGGTCAGTCCCTCGATGGTCATCGCTTGCAGGTGCATGGCTCGTGCCGATCCCGGTCGCGGGGAGAGCACGCGGGCGGTCTGCGCGCCGACGTC
The DNA here is from genome assembly GCF_039543305.1 of Nocardia callitridis. Lineage (NCBI taxonomy): Bacteria > Bacillati > Actinomycetota > Actinomycetes > Mycobacteriales > Nocardiaceae > Nocardia > Nocardia callitridis. The sequence continues at coordinate 358,850 of NZ_BAABJM010000003.1, forward strand.
GGGTGGGACGGAATCCCACCAGGCCACGAAGCCCGCTGCCACATCGTCCAATGTGATCCCGGGATGGTCCTTGTCCGCGGCGAGTGCGATCACCATGGCCATGGAGGTGTCGTCGGTCCATTGGCCGGGTGCGAACCGGAACGGCCCACCGCCGATCATGTCGATCGCCTGGTCCGTTTCCGGATAGGTGAATTCGTATCCTGCCCCCAGTGCGTCCCCCGCCGCGGTGCCGAGCAACACCCCCGCCGCTCGGTCGAGTTGCTGGTCGTCCAGCATTGTTTTCGTACCTCTCGAGTTGTCTGATCTCCGGGGTAGGAAAGCCATACCCCTCCGGCGGCAAAAGTGTGGGAAGTAACAAATCGCCGCGTCGGTGTGCGTAGGTTGCCACGTCGGTCTCGAGGAAGCCAACGGGGCGGTGAACTGCGCGCATGGTGCGCGACGATGCCGATGGTGTGCCGGGTGGATTGCCGAGGGCAGTAGCAGGGGCTGGTTCGGCGACTATCCGGGTTTTCCAGGTAATTGCCACATTGCCGAATTCACTGTTTCGTGCGCGCGAGACTTTTTTCCGGAATCAAACTGGAAAAAGGCTATTTCAAAATTTCTCGGTCCACGGGGACGGTGCGGCGCGCACGGGAGAGGGCGTGTCCGGTGAAGATCGCCAGTGCTGTCCAGATCAGTGCGAAACCCGCCCAGCGTGCGGCGGGCATCGGCTCGTGCATGACGGCGACGCCCCACAGCAGCTGCAAGCCCGGAGTGAGGTACTGGAGCAAACCCATCGTCGACAACGGAACCTTTTGTGCGGCAACCGCGAACAGCAACAGCGGAAGCAGCGTCGCCGGGCCGCTGGATATCATCAGCGCGCCGTGCCCGACACTCGAGGTGAATTCGCTGTGACCGGTGCACACGAGCACGAGGATGAAGGCGAGCGCGAACGGCGCGGCCACCACACCCTCGGCGGCGATGCCGCGCAGCGCGTCCAACCGGATCACCTTCTTGATCACCCCGTAGATCGCGAACGCGGCCGCGAGGGTGAGCGCGATGACCGGCGGCCTGCCGTAGTCGACGGTGAGCACGACGACCGCGCTCGCGCCGAGCCCCAGCGCCACCCACTGCGCCGGCGCCAGTCGCTCACGAAAGATCACCACCCCGAACGCCACGGTGACCAGCGGATTGATGAAATACCCGAGGGCGCATTCCACCACGTTCCCCGAGTTCACCCCGTAGACGTACACACCCCAGTTCAGTGCGATCGCGGCCGAGGCGGCGGTAGCGAGCAACCAGGTACGTCGGTCGATGCCGCGTAAGTCGCGCAGCCGACCCATGCCCGCGAGCAGCAGCAAGACCAGCACGAGTGTCCACAGGATCCGCTGGGCGACCACCTCGGTCGCGTCCGCGAACGCCAGCAAACCGAAGAACGCGGGAAACGCGCCCCACAGGAAGAACGCGCCACCGCCGAACACCACACCGGGGACAGAACTGGTTCGCCGCACGACTGGCCACGCTATCGCCTCACGTAATCTTGCGACCATGTCGATCACTGTGCAGGCCGCCAGCGCCGCAGGACTGACGACGGCGCAGGTCGAGCAACGCCGCCGCGACGGTCAGACCAACGACGTGCCGGATCGGGCGAGCCGATCGGTGCGCGACATCGTCCGCGCGAACGTATTCACCAGGATCAACGCGATTCTCGGCGTGCTGTTCATTCTGGTATTGGCGACCGGTTCGATCATCGACGGGATGTTCGGCCTGCTGATCATCGCCAACAGTGGGATCGGCATCATCCAGGAGATCAGGGCCAAGCGCACGCTGGACCAGTTGGCGATCGTGAGCCAGGCCAGGCCGACGGTGCGTCGCGAAGGCGGTTCGGCGCAGATCCCGCCGAACGAGGTCGTGCTCGACGACGTGATCGAGCTCGGGCCCGGCGATCAGATCGTGGTCGACGGCGAGGTCGCGGAGTCGGCGCTGTTGGAGATCGACGAATCGTTGCTCACCGGTGAGGCCGACCCGATCGCCAAACAGGTGGGCGATCAGGTGATGTCGGGCAGCTACGTGGTGTCGGGGTCGGGTGCTTATCGCGCGACGAAGGTCGGTAAGGATGCCTACGCGGCGAAGCTGGCCGACGAGGCGAGCAAGTTCACCCTGGTGAAGTCGGAGCTGCGCAGCGGAATCGACACGATTCTGAAGGTGATCACCTACCTGCTGATCCCTGCCGGGTTGTTGAGCATCTACAACCAGTTGTTCTCCAGCAGGGAGTCCTGGCAGCCCGCGCTCACCGGCATGGTCGCCGCCCTGGTGCCGATGGTGCCGGAGGGTTTAGTGCTGATGACCTCGGTGGCGTTCGCGGTCGGTGTGGTGCGATTGGGTCGGCGTCAGTGTCTGGTGCAGGAGCTGCCCGCGATCGAGGGACTGGCCAGGGTCGATGTGGTGTGTGCCGACAAGACGGGCACGCTCACCGAGAACGGTATGCGGCTCGCGGAGGTCAAGACGGTCGACCAGGCCGACGGAATAGACGCCGACGAGGTCCGAAAGGCACTGGCCGCCCTGGCTGCCGACGATCCGCGACCGAATGCGAGCGTGTTGGCGATCGCGGAAGCATTGCCGCAGACGCCGGGTTGGCAGCAGACCGCGGTCGCGCCGTTCTCCTCGGCCAAGAAGTGGAGCGGCGGCTCCTACGGCGCACACGGCGACTGGTTGCTCGGTGCGCCGGACGTGCTGCTGGATTCGGCGTCCGAGCACGCGCGCCAGGCCGAGGAACTCGGTTCCTCCGGACTGCGCGTGCTGTTGTTGGCCCGCAGCGACCGTGCGGTCGACGCGAAAGACGCGCCGGGTGCGGTGACCCCCGCCGCACTGGTGGTGCTGGAGCAGAAGGTGCGTGCCGATGCCGCCGAGACGCTCGAATACTTTGCCGAGCAGGATGTTTCGATCAAGGTGATCTCCGGCGACAATGCGGTGTCCGTGGGTGCTGTCGCAGGGTCGCTTCGCCTTTCCGGTGGCGACGCGGCCGTCGATGCCCGCCAATTGCCTTCCGACCGTGACGAACTCGCCGATGTGCTGGAGGAACGCACCACTTTCGGTCGGGTACGGCCCGAGCAGAAACGCGCCATGGTGGGTGCGTTGCAGTCGCGCGGACACACCGTGGCGATGACCGGTGACGGCGTGAACGATGTGCTCGCGCTCAAGGACGCCGACATCGGCGTCGCGATGGGTGCCGGCAGTCCCGCGACGCGCGCGGTGGCACAGATCGTGTTGCTGGACAACAAGTTCGCGACCCTGCCCTACGTGGTAGGGGAGGGTCGCAGGGTGATCGGCAATATCGAGCGGGTCTCGAATCTGTTCCTCACCAAGACCGTGTATTCGGTGCTGCTGGCCTTCCTGGTCGGTCTCGCGGGGGTGGGATCGCAGATCTTCCACTACGACCCGATCGGTTATCCGTTCCTGCCGAGACACGTCACCATTGCCGCCTGGTTCACCATCGGCATTCCGGCGTTCATCCTCTCGCTCGCGCCCAACAACGAGCGTGCGCGCTCCGGGTTCGTGCCTCGGGTCATGCGCCTTGCCATCCCGTCGGGTGTGGTGATCGGCATCGCGACCTTCGTCTCGTATCTGATCGCCTACCAGGGCGCGAACGCCACCGAGCAGGAGACGGTGCGCGCGGGTACCACCGCGCTGATCACGCTGATCATGATCGCGGTGTGGGTACTCGCCATCGTGGCGCGGCCGTACGTGTGGTGGAAGGTGCTGCTGATCGCGGTGTCGGTGCTGGCGTATCTGCTGCTGTTCACGGTGCCGTTCACTCGAGCGTTCTTCAAGCTCGACCCCTCGGATTGGGGACTGACAGGTGCGGCGGTGGTCTGCGGTCTGGTGGGCATCGTGCTCGTCGAAATCGCCTGGTGGGTCGGGTCGGCAATGAGTGGGCAGCGCCGTGGGCTGTTGCCTCCCGCCTAGTCTCCTCGCCTAGTCCCTCGGCGGTGACCAAACTGGACGCTCGTCTCGGCGCGCCGCGAGATGCCTTGTGCGAAGGGGCATTCGGGGTGGGAGTACCTTTTCAGTCATGGAGGTCTTGCTGCACCAGATCGACGCGTTCGCCGACGCACCGTTTTCCGGCAACCCGGCCGCGGTGATGCCGCTGTCGGACTGGTTGCCCGATACGCTGCTGCAACAACTCGCCGAGGAGAACAACCTCGCCGAAACCGCGTTCTACACTTCGCGATTGCCACCCGAAGCGGGTGCGGCGCCCGGCGACTGGCCCGCCTTCGCGCTGCGCTGGTTCACGCCGGTGCACGAGGTGGATCTGTGCGGGCACGCCACCATGGCGGCCGCGGCGCAGATCCTCGAAGACCTCCATCCCGGCGCCGATCGGGTGAGCTTCTACACCCGCAGCGGCTGGGTGCACGTCGATCGCACCGACGACGACGAGTTCGTGCTCGACCTGCCGGTGCAGGAGTCGGTCGAGGTGACCGCGGATGTGGCACTGGTGGCCGCGCTGGGCGTCACGCCGGTGCGCGCCTTCAGTGGTGCCGACGAGGTGATCGTGCTCGGCAGCGAACGCGAGGTGCGCGAGGCCACGCCGAGCTTCGACTCCTTTCCTACGTTGCGTCGCGGGGCCGTCATCACCGCGCCCGGCACCGAAACCGATTTCGTGTCACGCTTTTTCGCGCCGGGGTATGGCATCGCCGAGGATCCGGTCACCGGTTCGGCGCACGCGCAACTCGTGCCGCTGTGGAGCGGGATGCTCGACAAGCACCGCTTCACCGCGCGTCAACTGTCTCGGCGTGGCGGCAGCCTGCGGTGCGAACTCGCCGACGGACACGTGTTGCTTGTCGGTCGGTGTCGGCGTTACCTCGACGGCGTGGTGACGCTGCCGGACTGAGCTGCCGTTTTCGCCGCCGGTGTTCGACATGTGTCGACGTGGTACCGGATGATTTCCCGCATCCACGCCGACCTGCCGCGTCGTTCGCCGTAGATGTTCGACACCCCTCGGCGGGTCGGTGCGGGCTGATTCTTTGTTCGTGCGTGGCGACCAGCGGCCGCGAGTGTGTTCGCGGTGAAGAGCGGGGAGGGGGCCCGGGTCACCACCGCGTTCGATGACCCTACGGCGACGTGAAACCCGAGCGGCCAGGGCAGGTGACAGCCTCGGGGCCTGCGGACAACTGGTGGGGCATAGGAAAAGTCTTGTCCGTCTGCGCATTTCGCGACTCGTGGCGTGCGCACTCCCGGCGGCTCGATGGTGCCAACGAATCCGACTGGGCAGCAGGCGCTTCCGGGATAGTGGCGGCCCACGCACCGCGACGCGGCAGGGCGGGTTCGAGCTGTCCGTTACGCGGGCGGTACATCGCCGTCGTCGGGGCCCGGGCGCACAACGTCAACATACTCAGGGAGCAGGGGAACCACGCCGAAGTAACCCGCCGCAGCGTCGGCGGGCAGGGCTTGCACCGCGCGAACCCCATACCGTGCGGCCACATTTCGCAACTGCGGCAGCGGCGCCCTGACCACGAGCCCGACGGTGCACTCGCAACCGGCGCGCAGCCGTGCGGCCGATACGTCGAGGATGGCGGCGGCGCGATCGTCGACGGGTCGAGGCAGTAACCAGGCCGCATCGGCCGCCGAAGCCACCGCCGCCGCGGCCCCCTCGGGCACGGACACCGTCACCAGCGGCGTCTGCACGCGGGGGATCGAGACACGATGCAGCACCTGCGCGATCCGTGTCCCCGCGCCGTATTCCGGAATCTGCTGCGGTGCCAGCGCTTCGGTGAACGACACCAGTGCCCAATGCTGCTCGTCGTCGGTGCCGATGAGCGAATCATTCGACCGCGCGAGATAATCCGCGACCGGCTCCGTGCGATCGGGACCGAGTTGGTCGGTTGCCACCTGCGCGCGATACGGCGCGCGCAGGGCGGCGGCCACGAGCAGCGCGAGCACCACGAGCGCGACCGCGCCGACAGCGAGGCCGCGCCACGACAGCGTTCGCTCAGGCATCACTCAGAACGTCCAACGCGTGCTTCAGGTCGTCGGGGTATTCGCTGGTGATCTCCAGATACCTGCCGTCGGCGGGATGCTGGAAACCGAGCGATCGCGCGTGTAGCCACTGTCGTTGCAGGCCGAGGCGTGCCGCCAGCCGCGGGTCGCTGCCGTAGGTGAGGTCACCGCAACAAGGGTGGCGGATCGCGGAGAAATGCACCCGGATCTGGTGTGTCCGACCGGTTTCCAGGTGCACATCCAGCAGGCTCGCCGACTGGAACGCCTCGATCGTGTCGTAATGCGTGACGCTGGGTCGACCGTCCGCGGTGACCGCGAACTTCCAGTCGTTGCCGCGCGCGCGGCCGATGGGCGCGTCGATCGTGCCGCTGCTGGGGTCCGGATGTCCTTGCACGAGTGCGTGATACCGCTTGTCGATGGTGCGTTGCTTGAACGCGCGCTTGAGCACCGTGTAAGCGTGCTCGGACTGCGCGACCACCATGACACCGGAGGTTCCGACGTCGAGACGATGCACAATGCCCTGACGTTCGTGCGCGCCCGAGGTGGAAATGCGATATCCGGCTGCCGCGAGTCCCCCGATCACCGTGGGACCCGACCAGCCGACCCCGGTATGTGCCGCGACACCGACCGGCTTGTCCACCGCGACGATGTCGTCGTCGGCGTAGAGGATCTTCATGCCCTCCACCGGTTCGGCCTCGATCGTCAACTCGCGCTTGGGTTCCGGAAACACCACTTCCAACCATGCGCCCGCGATCAGCCGGTCGGACTTGCCCGCCGCGGTGCCGTCGAGTTGTACGGAGCCTTCCTCGGCGAGTGTGGCGACCGCGGTCCTCGACAGGCCGAGCAGACGGGAAAGGCCCGCGTCGACGCGCATGCCGTCCAGGCCGTCGGGAACGGGCATGGTGCGTGTCTCTCTCATGCCGCACTCCCTTCATTATCGGTCTTCTCGGGCGTTGTCGCGTCGGTGTCCAGATCGTCGCGCCGGGTGCGCGTGCCGTTCGGTTCGAAACCGAAGACCGTGAGCGCGACGAGCGCGATCGCGCCGCACACGATCGCGGAGTCGGCCACGTTGAACACCGGCCACCAGCCGACGGCGACGAAGTCGACCACGTGTCCTTGCAGTGGGCCCGGCGCGCGGAACAGTCGATCGGTGAGGTTGCCGAGCGCGCCGCCCAGTACCAGGCCGAGCCCGATCGCCCACCACAGCGACCGCAGCGTGCGACCGATGCGGATCACGCCGATCACCACGGCGAGCGCGACCAGGGTGAGCAGCCACGTCATCCCGGTGGCCATGGAGAACGCGGCTCCGGCATTGCGAATCAGCGACAGCCGCACGACATCGCCGATGAGGTAGACGGGGTGGCCGGGCCGCAGGTGGGCGACCACGAGGGCTTTGGTGAGTAGATCGAGGCCGAACAAGACGGCGGCGATGGACAACAGCGTCAGCAGCCGTTGCCGGGGACGGGGGGTATCGGGGACGCTCGTCGACGCGCCGGTCGCGGCTGTATCTGTTGACGTGGTCGTACCTGTGGGCTCAGCGGTAGGTGTTGAGTCGGTGGTGCTGGTCGACTTGGTGTTGCCCGCCGGTTCGGTGGTACCTGTCGGCTCAGTGGTGGCTGCCGACTTGGTGGTGGCTGTCAGCTCAGTGGCACCTGTCGCCTCAGCGGTGTCTGCCGGCGTGGCGGCGCTTGTCGATTCAGCGGTGCTTGCCGACGGGGTGGTGCTTGTCCGCGCAGCGGTGGCTGCCGACCCAGTAGTACCTGCCGATTCAGCGGTGGCTGCCGACCCCGCTGCCTCCGTGTCCTGCGGGTCGGTGGCTCCCGTGGACTTCGCCGACTCTGCCGTGTTCGCTGGGTCCTCCTGATAAGACTCGTCGTCACTCACGTGCACCATCATCGCAAGAGCGTCCCAGGTCGCTGTGCTCGGCTCCGCTCGGTCGCCGGTTGCGGTGGATGCGCCTCGGGTGGTCGTGGCGGCGGGCGAGGATGTCCAAGCTGATACTCAGGAAGCGGTCGTACCCTGTTGCTCGTGACGGTGTTGTCTTCCCCCTACCTCCCGAGGGCCGCGCGCTCGGGTGTGCTGGTCATGGTGCTCGCGGTGGGTCTTTCCGCGTTCAGCGTCGGCTGCGGCGACGGTCGCGGATCGCGGACCGACAGTGAGAGCGCGGAACCGCTCGGCGTGGACAAGGAAGTCACCGTGCCGATCCCGGCGGTGACGACGACGATGGTTTCGCCCGGCGACGAGCCGCGATCGCCGCTGCGGCCGATGTACACGCCGGGGACGGCGCAGCAGGTGACCCTGCAGACCTCCCATCACATCGAGCAGCAGATCAACGATCAGCCGGGCCATGATTTCTCGACGCCGTCGCTGACCATCCCGATGACCGCGCAAACCCGTTCCGACAGCATCGATCTCACACTCGGTTCGGTCACGACACCGGACCCGGTACTGGCCGAGGCGCTCACCGGTGTCGGCGGCTCGCACGCGGGCTTCGACCTCGGCGATCTCGGCGCCATCACCGCGCTGCGGATGGAACCGCACCCCGACACCTCGAACACGGCGCGTTCGGCGCTGGAGCAAGCGTTCTATCAGGCCGTTTATCGTTCGATCGCGTTCCCGGACGAACCGGTGGGCGAGGGTGCGACCTGGACGGTGCGTCAGGATGTCAGCGGCGGTGTCGCCTTGGATCAGGTGACCACCGCGACGCTCACCAAGCGCGAAGGTGACCGGCTCACCATCGAGTTGAAGGTGCGCCAGACGCCGAAGTCGTCGACCTGGGATCTGCCGAACAACGCGGGAACACTGGACATTCAGGATTACAGCATGGACGGCAACGGCACCATCACCGTCGATCTCGGACTGCCGCTGCCGGTTTCGGGGTCGATCACGGTCGGCGGGCATCAGAGCTACCGCGACCCGCACAGTGCGAGTGTGTTGCAGCAGACCATCGAAACGCAGGTGTCGTGGACCGAATGACGCCCCGCCGTGGCGCTTGTGCCGGTTCGAGCCGATCGATCGGGGGATCGCCGCAGGACGGCGCGAAATCTACCGACGCCCGGCGACGCCGCTCGACCGTGCGGTCGAATCGGTCGCCGAATCGCGCGACCCGCAGGTCGACGGCGGCGCGGTCGGCGATCGGTTCGGCCGTCGCGTTGCTCGCGCTCGCCTCGACCCTGCTCGTCGCGGGGTGTGGCGGGTCGGATTCCGGGCAGCCGCCCGCCGAACAGCCGGAGCTGCCACCGCTGGGTCCTGTGGTCGCCGCCGCACCGGTGACGGGCGCGCCGATCACCGATCGTGGCCGCCTCGACGCGTTGCTGCTCGGGCCCGATGTGCTGCCGCCGAATTTCACCGCGCTGCCGCCACGAAACGATGGTCAGCAGGGTACGGGCGCGGCCGCGGGGGAGGCGCCGACCGATCCCGCCGAGTGCGCGGCCGTGCTGACGCCCGTGGGGACGCAACATGCGGGCGCGCTGACCCAGTCCTCGGCGCAATACGAGGGACCGAATTTCGCCAGTATCGACATCGACGCGGCGAGCTTCGCGAACGACGTTGCGGCGCAGGCATTCACCGGGGTGCAGGAGGTGCTGCGGCGGTGTGCGCGCTATTCGAGCACCGATTCCTCCCAGGCCGGGATCGATTATCGAGTCGGTGGACTCGCGCAGCCGCCCGCCGGTGACGCCTCGGCAGCGTTTCAGGTGCGCACCACCAGCGACGGCTTGACGCTCGAGTCCTCGGTCGCGCTCGTGCAGGTGGGCAGCACCCTGGCGCAAGTATCGGTGACCGCGCCCGAATCGGTGGACCCCGGCGTACTCACCGACCTGACCGCGGCGCAGGTGCGCGAACTTCAGGGACCCGAAGCTCGCTGACCCGCGCCGCTGGGGTCTTTCGGTCAGCCCTCGTACTTCTTCACCGAGAACTCGACCGTGCCCGGATCGGGCAGGTGCGCGCCGCCGATGGTGATGGTGGCGCTGAATCGGCCGAGGCCGGGCGAGAAAAGTGCGCCACGGCCGTCGGAACCCCAGTAACCCGGTCCGCGCGCCTCCTTGGCGACCGAGCCGGTTTCGCCGGTGTCGAGGTTGCGCCAGTTCAAGGTGATCGGCAGCGTGCATGGGCCGATGCCATAGAGCTGGGTGGCGACGGTGAAGCCCGCCATTCCGGGGTAAAAGTTGCCGCCGACGTAGGTGTCGACCGTGCCGACACACGGCCCGTTCGCGACTGCGTAGCTGGTGGCGAATTTTCCGCCGTTGCCTTCCTCGGCGTTGGCGGGTCCGGCCGCGGTGAACACGGCCAGCGCCGCGAGTGCGGGTATCGAGGGGATCGCCAGCAGAGCCTTCTTCGAAATCATCATCATCTCCATGGGAGGGGAAGTGGTCGAACGGTATTCGGTTGCTACCGGTCGGTGGACGAGCGCGGAGGTTACTCTTCTGCTATCCCCGAGATCGGCAAAACCGTTAACTCGCCGCTACCGCCCGGCCGCCCGTCTCACCCGACACGCCGACGCCGCATCGGCGCCGACACGCGGGGACAATTCGCCTACCACAAGCGGTTTCCGCCACGACCCGGTGTGTGCTGACCGCAACCTGTCGGTGGGCGGGCATAATCTCGTGGCGTGTCAGCTGCGTCCGGATCTTTCGTTCATCTGCACAACCACACCGAGTACTCGATGCTCGATGGTGCGGCCAAGATCTCCCCGCTGTTCGCGGAGGCCAAACGCCTCGGCATGAGCGCGGTGGGCATGACCGACCACGGCAACATGTACGGCGCCTCGGAGTTCTACAACTCCGCCAAGAAGGCCGGGGTGAAGCCGATCATCGGCATCGAGGCCTACATCGCGCCCGCGTCGCGCTTCGACACCAAACGTGTGCTCTGGGGTGACCGTAGCCAGAAGGGCGACGACGTCTCCGGCAGTGGTGCCTACACCCACATGACGATGGTCGCCGAGAACGCGACCGGCCTGCGTAACCTGTTCAAGCTGTCGTCGCTGGCCTCGATCGAGGGCCAACTCGGCAAGTGGGCGCGCATGGACGAAGAGATCATCGCCCAGCACGCCGCGGGCATCATCGCCACCACCGGCTGCCCCTCCGGTGAAGTACAGACCAGGCTGCGCCTCGGCCACGACCGCGAGGCGCTGGAGGCGGCCGCGAAGTGGCAGGAGATCTTCGGCAAGGAAAACTTCTTTCTGGAGCTGATGGACCACGGACTGTCCATCGAGACGCGCGTGCGTGAGGGCTTGCTCGAGATCGGGCGCAAGCTGGATATTCCGCCGCTGGCCACCAACGACTGCCACTACGTGCACGAGTCGGACTCGACCAATCACGAAGCGCTGCTGTGCATCCAGACCGGTAAGACGCTCTCGGATCCGAACCGGTTCAAGTTCGGCGGCAGCGGCTACTACCTGAAGTCCGCCGAGGAGATGCGTGCGCTCTGGGAGTCGGAGGTCCCCGGCGCCTGCGACAACACCGTCCTCATCGGTGAGCGGGTGCAGTCCTACGACGAGGTGTGGACCCACCGCGACCGGATGCCGATCTTCCCGGTTCCCGAGGGTGAGGACCAGTCCAGCTGGTTGCGGCGCGAGGTCATGGTCGGGCTGGAGCGACGGTTCCCGGACGGTGTCGGTCAGGAGTACCTCGACCGGGCCGATTTCGAGCTGAACGTCATCATTCAGATGGGTTTCCCCGCGTACTTCCTCGTCGTCGGCGACCTGATCAATCACGCCAAGGAAGTCGGGATCCGAGTGGGTCCCGGCCGTGGTTCGGCGGCGGGTTCGCTGGTGGCCTTCGCCATGGGCATCACCAACCTGGACCCGATCCCGCACGGTCTGCTGTTCGAGCGCTTCCTCAATCCGGAACGCGTGTCGATGCCCGATATCGATATCGACTTCGATGATCGCCGTCGCGGTGAGATGGTGCGCTACGCCACCGACAAGTGGGGTAGCGACAAGGTCGCGCAGGTGATCACCTTCGGCACCATTAAGACCAAAGCGGCGCTGAAGGATTCGGCGCGCGTGCAGTTCGGTCAGCCGGGTTTCGCGATCGCCGACCAGATCTCCAAGGCGCTACCGCCGCCGATCATGGCCAAGGACATTCCGCTGTCGGGGATCATGGATCCCGACCACGAGCGGTACAAGGAGGCCACCGAGGTCCGGGAACTGATCAACACCAACCCGGATGTCAACAAGATCTACGAGACCGCCCGCGGCCTGGAGGGCCTGATCCGTAACGCCGGCGTGCACGCCTGCGCGGTGATCATGTCCTCGGAACCGTTGATGGACGCGATTCCGCTGTGGAAGCGTGCGCAGGACGGCGCCGTCATCACCGGCTGGGACTATCCCTCGTGTGAGGCCATCGGCCTGTTGAAGATGGACTTCCTCGGCCTGCGCAACCTCACCGTGATCGGTGACGCCCTGGAGAACATCGAGTCCAACCGCGGTATCCAGCTGGATCTGGAGAATCTGTCGCTGGAGGACACCGCGACCTACGAATTGCTCGCGCGCGGTGACACGCTCGGGGTCTTCCAGCTCGACGGTGGCGCGATGCGCGATCTGCTGCGCCGCATGCAACCCACCGGCTTCGAGGACATCGTCGCGGTGCTCGCGCTGTACCGGCCTGGCCCGATGGGCATGAACGCGCACAACGACTACGCCGATCGCAAGAACGGGCGCCAGGACGTCACGCCGATCCACCCCGAACTGGAGGAGCCGCTGAAGGAAATCCTCGGCGACACCTTCGGTTTGATCGTGTACCAGGAACAGATCATGCAGATCGCGCAGAAGGTGGCCGGGTATTCGCTCGGTCGAGCCGATATTCTGCGCCGCGCCATGGGTAAGAAGAAGGCCGAGGTGCTCGAGGCCGAATTCGAGGGCTTCGAAAAGGGCATGCAGGACAACGGGTATTCCAAGGCGGCGATCAAGGCGCTGTGGGACACCATCCTTCCGTTCGCCGGGTACGCGTTCAACAAGTCGCACGCCGCCGGATACGGGCTGGTGTCGTTCTGGACCGCCTACCTCAAGGCGAACTACCCCGGCGAGTACATGGCGGGTCTGCTCACCTCCGTCGGTGACGACAAGGACAAGGCCGCGGTGTATCTGTCGGATTGCCGCCGACTCGGGATCACCGTGCTGGCACCGGATGTGAACGAATCCGAGCTGAACTTCGCCTCGGTGGGCAAGGACATCCGCTTCGGTCTCGGCGCGGTCCGCAATGTCGGAGCGAACGTGGTGAGTTCGATCATCGCCGCGCGCAAGGAGAAGTCGAAGTTCACCGATTTCTCCGACTACCTGAACAAGATCGACGCCGTGGCCTGCACCAAGAAGGTCACCGAATCCTTGATCAAGGCGGGCGGTTTCGACTCGCTCGGGCACCCGCGTAAGGGTTTGCTGCTGGTGCATTCGGACGCGATCGACGCGGTGATGTCGACGAAGAAGGCCGAGGCGATCGGCCAGTTCGATCTGTTCGGTGGCGAGGACGCCGACGAGTCGGTGGCCTCGGTGTTCAACGTGAAGGTGCCCGACGAGGAGTGGGAGTCCAAGCACAAGCTGGCCCTCGAGCGCGAAATGCTCGGGCTGTATGTGACGGGACACCCACTCAACGGCGTCGAACACGTGCTCGCCGCGCAGGCCGACACCCAGATCCCGTCGATTCTCGAAGGTGACGTCAAGGACGGCGCGCAGGTCACCCTCGGCGGCATCCTCGCCTCGGTGAACCGCAGGATCAACAAGAACGGATTGGCCTGGGCCTCGGCACAATTGGAAGACCTGTCCGGCGGGATCGAGGTGCTGTTCTTCCCACAGTCCTACTCGGTGTATGGCATGGACGTGGTGGAGGACGCGGTGGTCCTGGTCAAGGCACGCGTCTCGGTGCGCGACGACCGAATCTCGTTGATCGCCAACGACCTCGCCGTCCCCGACCTCTCCTCGATCGGCGTCGCCAAACCATTGGCGGTCACTTTGTCCACCCGCATGTGCACGCCCGACAAGATCGGCGAGTTCAAACGCGTGCTCGCGCGGCACCCTGGCACCTCGGATGTGCACGTGCGACACGTGGGCGCGCGGGACAAGACCACCATCTTGAAGCTCGCCGACAGTTACCGGGTATCGCAGTCCTCGGCGCTGATGGGTGATTTGAAGGCGTTGTTGGGGCCGGGCTGCTTGACGGCTTGATCTCGGTCCGAGTTGATCGGTCATCGTGCCGCCGGATTCCGGTGGTGGGATAACCGCACGGTGTCCTATCCGTCGCCACAGGTCAGGCTGCTGAAATCGCGACCGGTTCGCCGCTTTGCCAACGTGCTCTCGAAGGGTTAGGACCACACTTCTTAGGAGTGCCACCAGCACGGAGTCGCTACGGCAGTTCGGCGCCGCGATCGCCGAGTTCACCGGTGCCGAGGTGCCGATCTCGTTCGACAACTGGGATCACGCGATGGCCTACCTGTTCGGTCTCGGCACGCGTGCGGACAACCCGATGCTGGTGGTAATCGACGAGTTTCCCTACCTCGTGAAGGCGGCGCCCGAGTTGGCGTCGGTCATGCAACGCGAAGTCGACCGGTACCAGACCGAGCCCAACAACATACGCATGCTGCTGTGCGGATCAGCGATGTCGGTGATGGGTGGTCTGCTCACCAGTAACGCGCCGTTGCGCGGACGCGCGCAGCTGGAATTGGTCGTCCAACCCTTCGGATATCGTGAGGCTGCGCGGTTCTGGGAAGTAGCGGCCGACCCGGCGTTGGCGCTACGGCTGCATACCGTCCTCGGTGGAACCCCGGCCTACCGGCGGCAGTTTCTCGCCGCGACGTGCCCGCCACGCTCGACGACTTCGACCCGTGGTTGTGCCGCACGGTGCTCTCGCCACTGAATCCACTGTTTCGCGAAGCGCGCTACCTGCTGGCGGAGGAGGCCGACATCCGCGACACCGCGCTGTATCACTCCGTGCTGGCAGCCGTCGCGCAAGGCAACAACACTCGTGGTGGGATCGCGAACTACATCGGTCGAAAGGCGGTAGATATTTCGCATCCGCTGAATGTGCTCGAGGACTGTCGTCTGTTGACCCGCGAACAGGACGCGTTTCGGGCGGGGAAGTCGATATATCGCATCACCGAACCATTGATCACCTTCTACGAAGCCGTGATGCGTCCGGCTTGGACGCGCTTGGAGAGTGGTCAGGCGCAGCAGGTGTGGGCACGGTGCAAGGAGCGGTTCGCGGCACAGGTCGCCGGGCCACACTTCGAAACGATCTGCCGCGAGTACATGTTCGGCGATGGCATCGACACACTGGGCTCCGACGCAGCATTCGGCGTAGTCGGCAGCGGTGTGGTCACCGATTCCGTCGCGCGCACCCGAATTAAAATCGACGTGGCCGTCACGCAGGCGGGCGACGGCGGACGTAAAGCGGCGGTATCGCTGCTCGGCGAAGCGAAGTGGGGCGTGACGATGGGTGCCAACCACCTGGATCGCCTCGTCAGAGCACGAGAAGTGTTGGCGGGCACCGGTCGTGACGTCTCAGCGTGCCGCCTGGCTTGTTTCAGCGCCACCGGGTTCACCGACGCGCTTCGCCGTCGAGCCGACGAGAGCGCGGACGTGGTGCTCGTCGGGCTCGATGAGCTCTACGGTCGTGGGTAGCGAGATAAGACGGGGGTCGAAGATCCACACGCTGACCGACCTGGCCAGGCTGCCGCTGTCGGTGACGGTATCCGCCGCCAACACCAACGACGCCGCTGCACTTGAACCACTCGTCAGGGCCGCCTCCCGTGATCAGGTCCCGGCGTGGTCCACGTCGCTGCGAACACGGCAAGCTGCACGCCGAATGCCTATGACCACCGCCGGATCGGGAAACGAAGGACGCCGATGCCCGAGCAAGCAAGTGCGGACGAGTGGTTACATTGCGGCCGTGAGGTTCTCGGGCCGGAGTGCTCAACTCCCGTACCAACGTGGAGTAGTTGTTTGGCGGCGGATGAGGCGTCCTCGGCGAATACCCTGCAGCGATATGATTTCATCTCTGGGATCGCCTGCTTTCCGGGGAGCCGGAGAACCGCAGCGGTACTGAGTTCTGCTGGTTTCACTCGAGAGTGCAGGGAGCCAAGCGCGGGCGACTCCTGGTGCATCGCATGGTCGACTTTCCACCGTCTGCAATGATCATTGATGACCAGTGACCGTCTCGTCCCGCCAACCACGGTGGAACCTCCACGATCCAGGATCCCATGATGAAGAGAAGTTTCGCCGCTGGTTGCCTAGCGGTAGGTATGACGACACTGGTCGCTTGCGGCGGTGATCGCGCAGCGGAGGAAGCGGCGGCGACGGCCTCGACCGGGAGTCCGGGCGGGAGCACCTCTTCCGTGCAAGTGAGCCTCCCGCCAGCGCCGGTACAGACTCGCGCCAAGCAGGTTCAGTTCGATCCATGTGTCGGCGTGGGTGACGACCTGGTGACCCGAGTTGGGTTCGACCCCGGCAGCCGTGAAAGAAGCGTAGCCGAAGGCGATACCGGAACATTCACCACGATTGGGTGCCAGTTCTGGCGTGAAGCCTCTGAAAACGGCCAGTACTCCGCGTCCGGTCTGTCAGTTACCTCGAGCGACCTGAATCTGGACCACTATCGTGCCACGCCAGATTTCGTCGTCCTCCACTCCGATCCGATCGGAGGCCACGACGCCGTGACCTACCGAACACCACGAGTCCCTAACTCATGCGCCGCGTCGACCGAGTCACCGGACGGAACTTTCACCATTGACCTGAGTGTGTTTCCGGCCCCCGCTGACTTGACATCAGCGTGCGATGAGGTTCGCCGAATAACTGAAACACTGAGTACAGCACTCACGCCAAGCTAGTGCTTAAATTTGACAGATTACACCGTGATGCTTAACCTTCCACTGTTGATCCGGGGTGGGGCATAGCCTTTACCTTTTCTCGAAGAGTAGAGCGTTAGGGCATCGAATGGCCGAGACTTTCGCGGCAAACCCCAGCGAGATCGCTGGGCTGAGCAATCTTGTAACCTCCATCGGTGCGGACGCCCGGTCGGTTATCGATTTTGTGGCAAAAGAAGGAAAAGCAGCGGCTTGGCTCCATGGGCCAATTATCGACGACATAGTAAATTACGTTAATGGTGCGGCGGACTGGATGGCGCAGCGCCACGCCGTGCTCGCAGATACGACACAGAATACCGGAATCGAACTCAATAAGGTCGCGTGGACGTACCACGACCAGGATCAGCGGACGTATGCTGCGCTGAATGCGCATACGGAATCGAGTCTGCCAGCGGATGACAGTGCCGAGGCGGCAGGAAACACTGCACCATACAGCGGAGCTGCCGTCTATCCGAAGCCGGAATCTTTCGAGCTTCAAGCGCCGGTCGCAAACCAGGATGAACTAGCTGGTCTGATCACTGAGATATTCCCAGTGCTCGGCAACGTAAACGAATCGATTAAGAGCATAACCCGCGCGGCAGGAACCGAGTACGACCCGTTGGTGAAATGCCTCGAGCCGATCCCCGGAAATTGGTCGGAGATCCGTAGAATCGGCGATGTTTACAAGTCGGCAGGAAATGGGCTGGAGGCCTGCGGTAAAAACCTGGAGTCCGGTCTCAAGCGCATCGATGGCAGCACCGGCGGTAAGCCGAACTGGAATGGTGAAGCAGCTATATCCTTCGGCAACTGGGCGAATATGCAGATCGCGGCGATGAAATGGGAGGGGCCGGTAGGTCGAGTTTTCAGTGACTGCACGGGAAAGGTCGCGGATGCGATCCGAGACGGCATTAAATTCATCCTCGAAAAAACATGGGGAATGCTCAACAAATACGTGGACTTCGATGACATCAAGGGTGCGTTGAAGTCCGTAGCGAACATCCTATCAGCAGCTGTTCCTGGGCTTGGCGCAGCGCGGATCGCCAAGCTCGTTGTGGATATAGGAAACATCGTCGTTTCTGCGATTAACGTTGTCACGCACATCAAAGAACTTGCCGATGCCTTCATGAGGCTGATAGATATCATCAAAGACCCAGCAGGCCAGCTCAGAGACAACGCGAAACAGAAGATTGAACAGGCGATTGCGCCCGTCACCAGCACCGTGGACAAGGCGACTTATGCAGCGACTGTCGCCAAGGATGTCGAGCAGATTTCCCACTACAATGACACGGTGAATCGGCCTACCCAGGGTTATGACGCTGGATCCGGAAGCGCCCCGTGGGGGGACGCGTCATGACGAGACCCCAATGGGGCAGCATGCGGGAACCCGACCTGGATCCCGCTGTCGAGGAGATTGCCAAGAAGGTCATGGATGCGATTGACAACCTCAATACCGCCACTATTCGCCTGTCCAACATAGACATTGACGAACTGTTCGACGGTCCTACGGAAGTAACCGAAGAATTCATCTCGATGGTTGCCGGGATGGAGACCGCGTCTCCTGCACTCAAGGTTTACGCTGAACGGGTCGAAACCGGAGAATGTCGCTGGGCTGAAATAGAATCCATGGCTGATCCGATTCCGCCCGAAGTGGCAGAAATGAAGAGCTCGCCGCTGTTTGCCTGGAATTGGACCCTCGAACCACAGCAACCACCAACGCCACCAGCCGGCGTTGCCTGGCCACCCCCACAGAACACGATCCGTCGCCCGCGCTCGGGCGAAACGGTGGTCGGACCCAGCGATTGGCCTGAGGACTTCGAGGACTATCCCGACGACAGGCCTTGGCGTTGAACGGGCGCCGCAGCGGCAAACTTTCCGGCGCACTGGCAGTTACGCCGAGGGGTTGATGTGGGGCGGAAAAATGAGTTGATGTCGCCGATGGTGCTGGTGTGGATCGTCATGGTCGTAGTCGGATCGGTGGCGTTCATGTCGGTGGCGTTGCGCCTGGGCCACGTGGTCGCTGTGTGGACTGGTTTACAAGTCGCTCGAGCGTTATTTCTTCCGGTGAGCCTCATACTGGGCATGATCGGCTGGCTGGTGGTGCTGATTGCCGCGTCGCAGCTACGCAGGTCTTATCTGCGGAAGGTCGGAACCTCGACGACCGCGGTGGTGGTCGAGTCAGATCTGCGGTACAAGAACCGCCCGGGAAGATTCGGGCAGTGGGAGCTTCGGGTCAAAGCGCAGCTTGCGCACCCGACCTCGGGAGCGGATGTCCACGTGGTGAAAAGATTCCTTTATCACGACTTCTGCAAAACTCGAGCGCAAAAGCTGGCCGAACGCCTTAGTGTGGGTTCCGCGTCTCCCGTTGTGGTGCATAAGAATTCCGCGCAGTTCGAGGTGTCGAAGCGCCCTGTTTGGATCGATGCCTGGTGATGCGACGGGCTCGCGACCGTCTTAGCCGAAGCCCGGTGACAAGTGAACCTAATGCGGATCGGGTCGGAGATGCCCGCTGGAACCTGGTCGGGTTCAGCTGGATACAGGACCCGCTGTTCATGACGACCCCGCGGTCGTTCTTTCCCGTGCGGTGTTTCGAAAGTGGCGCGGTGAGGAGCCGACGACGCGTCGGAAGGCTGTGCTGAAGGCGCTCTCGGATTCGTATCCCGTGGCGGCTGCCAGTTCCGAGATCGACCAGGCGTCGCCGCGTAGGGCGTCGCGAGCCAGGCTCATGCGCCATTCGATGAGATAGGTCAACGGCGCGGTTCCGACTTTGGCTTTGAACGCGGCGGCGAATGCCGATCGTGACATTCGGCTGATCGCGGCCAGTTCCCCGAGGGTCCATCGTCGACTCACCTCGGAGTGCATCGCGCGTAACGCTGCGCCGACGCCGTCGTCGGCGAGTGCGGCCCGGGTTGTTGCAGACGGCGGCTTACGACCACTCGCTGGTCCGCAGAATTTGGCCGGATGCCACGCCTGCGGAGTGGGATCGGCGAGTGCAGATAAAACAGCAGCGGCAGATCCTCGTCACGCGTAGAACGGCGCCGATCGGCCTCGACGTGGTGATCGGAGAGGCGGCGCTACATCGGGTGTCCGGCGGGCGCGCGGTGATGGCCGCGCAGCTTCGGCATCTCGCGGATATGAGCACCCGGGATAATGTGACGATTCGGGTCTTGCCGTTCGAGGCCGGTTACCCGGATGGAGTTTCGATGCCGCCCTTCGTCGTGCTCGATTTCGGCAAGACGTCCGTCGGTGAGCCTGCTGAGCCGACCATCGTCTTCCTCGAAGGTGCGGTCGGTGATCTCTACCTCGAGGACGAGGCTGATGTGAAAATGTATTTGCAAGCGTACGACGGCATTCGGCGATCCGCGCTGGATGCTGTGGCGAGCAGAGACCTGCTTCGGCGGGTGGCAAGGGAGCGTGAGCAGCGTGAACGTTGATCTAACCGGTGCGAAGTGGTTCAAGTCCAGTCGGAGTCAAGGAGGCAAAGAGTGCGTGGAGGTCGCTCACCTCGATAATGGCCTGGTGGGTGTTCGGGACAGCAAGAACCCGACCGGTCCGGCGCTGGTCTTCGCGCCTGGCGAGTGGGATGCCTTCCTGAGCGGCGCGAACGCCGGTGAATTCAACCGTCCGAGGTAGCAAGGGAGAGCGGGCATCGTGAACGTTGATCTGACCGGGGCGAAGTGGTTCAAGTCCCGCCTGAGCCAGGCAGGGCAAGAGTGTGTGGAGGTTGCGCATCTCGATGGCGGCGTGGTGGGGGTTCGGGACAGTAAGAATCCGACTGGTCCGGCGCTCGTCTTCACGGCCGGTGAGTGGGATGCGTTCCTGGGTGGTGCGAGCGACGGTGAGTTCAACCGTCCGAGGTAGCAGGGAGACGGACATCGTGAACGTTGATCTAACTGGGGCGAAGTGGTTCAAGTCCAGCCGTAGTCAAGCCAATAAGGAGTGTGTGGAGGTCGCGCACCTCGGGGGCGGCGTGGTGGGGGTTCGGGACAGTAAGAATCCGACTGGCCCGGCGCTGGTTTTCACGCCTGGTGAATGGGATGCGTTCCTGGGTGGCGCGAGCGCCGGTGAGTTCGACCGGCCAAGATACAAGGGAGAGTGGGTGTCGTGAGCGTTGATCTAGCCCGGGCGGAGTGGTTCACGTCTAGCCGTAGTCAGGGTGGCCAAGAGTGCGTGGAGGTCGCGCACCTCGGGGGCGGCCTGGTGGGTGTTCGGGACAGTAAGAATCCGACTGGTCCGGCGCTGGTTTTCACGGCCGGTGAGTGGGATGCCTTCTTGGGTGGCGCGAACGACGGTGAATTCCACCGTCCGAGCTGACCTCTCCGGCTCGAGCAACGAAACCGCCTCGGGCACACGATGTCCGAGGCGGTTTCATCGGGACTGCCCCAGTTCGGTTGACTTCTGACATGTACGGACTGCGGTTTTCACGGTGGAAGGATGTTCGATATGCCGAAGCCGTATCCCGAGGAGTTCCGCCGCGACGTGGTCGCGGTCGAACGGCCTCATCCACCGGGGGCGAGCCATCCGCACCGTGCGCGAATTCCGATCTACTGCGGGGGTAGATCGAGGCTCGAACCCTGGTCTGCGGTCGAAGGTTTCGGGGGTGCCGGGTTCGATTCGGTGGTGGGCTGCGGGGTCGCCGGTGGTTGCGACAGGGTCTCGACGATCTCGTTTCGGGTGTAGTCGACCGCATCGCCCGCGACCCTGGCCGGGATTCCTTCCTGCTCGCCCCAGGTCGCGTCGGAGACAGCTCCACCGACGTGCTGGCCGAGCCGCCAATTGACCAACCAGTCGCCCTTGGAATTGCCGGTGAGGTTGACACCTTTGTCGTTCAACAGCTTGCTCACCGGGGCCGCGACCGCGCCGGTGATCGCACCGGAGACGGTGTTCGAGGCGATGGCAAGGCCGTCGTAACCATCGCGGACGCCGATCTTCATCTCGAGCGACTGGAATCCGACTTCTGTTCCCGCCTTGACGCTCGCTCCGATCAAGGCACCCTTGACGATCGTCTTGATCCCGATGTCCTGGATCAACTTCTTCAGCGCCGTCGTGACCGCCGCCCTGACCGCGACTTGCACCGCGGCGCCCTCGGCGAGGCTCGCGCCCAACGTCGGTGCCGCCGACGCCGCTGCCACCGCCAGTTGGATCGCGAGAAACACCAGCATCGAAATGATGTACAGCTTCACCGCGAGCACCAGCATCGCCATCACCCGCAGGACGAAAGCCAGCTCTTTGCAGAAGTCGGCGACGTTCTGCAAGGTGCCGTCCTCGCCGGCGACGGTCTTCCAGAACGCGTCGATCGCGTCGTGGGTTTCGCCTTCGGTGTTCGCCAACACCACCTTCACGACGTCGTCGCCGAGCTCGTTGACCTGCTCGAGGAGATCGGCGATCTGATCCCACTGATCGGCGGCCGCACGCAGGCCGGTCTCGTCGGTTTCCGGCCACTTGCCGACTACAAGGGAGGCAACCGGTTTCAGCGCATCGGGAATTTCCAGGCCCATGGTCGCCTCAGCCCCTGTCATCCAATTGTTCTGTCACCCTGGTCAGAGCGTCTTTGAAGTCCTGATCGAGATTCTGGAACGTGGTCCCGGTCTTCTCGACGCCCTGGCCGAGGAACTGAAGTAGTCGCACTGCGCCGTCGATAGCCGTCAGCGCCTCTCCGGCTTTTCCGGCGTAGTTCTGGGCGAATCGTTCACCGAACTCGTCGTTGCCCCACGCCTCGCCGACGCTGTCGAGTCCGGACCGCAGCGACGAAAGGCCGGTGGAGAGATCGGTCGCGAGCTCGGCAAGCTTGGGTGCCTGCGCCTTGACCTGCTCTGGATCGATCCCGAAGTTGTTGTTACCAGCCATTATTGGCACCCAGTCCCTTCCAGTGCGGCCCCTCGTCCTCGTCCTCGGCGGGTAGCGCCTGTTCCGGGGCGTACGCGGGTGCTTCGGGTTCGGTTGGGGGGCGCAGCATCTCGCCGATCTGCCTGCCGATGAAAGGCAGGTCCTCGTAAGCCTGCTCCGGCGGGGCGAACTCTGCGGCCGCCGCGGTGATCGGCGCCAGCAGGGCGTCCATCTGGGATTTGGCTGAGCGTGCCGCGAACTGGGTCGCTTGGAGGAACGACGCCGCCAGCTTCTCCGGTGCCGACCGCTTGAAAGCAGCAGGGTCGACCCACACGTCGACGGGGATCCCGGCGGCGTTGCTGGTCACGCGGATCAGGTTGTCGTCGGACCAGCCTTCGGACGTGGAGACGGCCAGCGCATCTCCCGCGTGCGCGATATCGCGCAGCTGCTGTTCGTAAGTGCCAAGCATGTTGTCGGCCTGGGCCTGCATCGCCTCAGTGCGGGCACGGAGCTGGTCCTGCTCAAAGGGATTCACACTAAAATCCTCAGAATCGAGTTTTTCGCCATCACCCGTTGGACGCTACATGCGCGAGTTCGGTTCCATCGGATCGTGGGAAACGCTCGGTGGGCGAGGGTTGCGTCGTGGACATCGCGTCGAACGACACCGAGACCGACGAGCATGAGCGACGGTCTGTGGCCGGGTGAAAGGCGTCGCGCGCCTGCTCTGGAATCCGGAGGTTCAGGGCAGCGGGTCGCAGGTCGTGCGGTACGCGGCCGGGGCGTCGACGTAGTGGACTTTTGATACAGTCACATTTCACAGACTTCGCGGACCGAGAGGTGGGGGATGGGGCGTCGAGTTCGCCTGGCAGTGTTGGCAATGGTCATGCTTCCCGGGCTGGTGGCCTGCGGGGGGTCGACGACCGGGACGCCGAGCGGCAGTTCGACTTCCGCCGAAGTGAAGCTGTTTGATCCGTGTGCGGGGATTCCCGATGATGCGCTGACTGCTGCGGGGGTTGATCCCGCGACTGAGGAGAGCGGGATCGCTGGAGTGCATCAGCATGGGCAAGAAATCTGTGCATGGAAAGGGCGCGCGTACGCGATCACCATCTATTCGACGGGGCGAACCGTAGGCGAGTACGAGCGGAAGCCAGGCAACGTCGAGTTCGAGGATGTTGTCATCGCGGGCCGGACTGGTCGTCAGTTCCGCGACCAGGGCACGTCGCACGACCGGTTGTGCAACGTCTTGTTTCCTGCGACGCAAGGCGTCTTTCAGATCACTGTGCACAGCAGTCTGATCCTCGACAATCCGCCGCCGCCGTGTCCGACACTGCACGAAGTCGGCGAAGTGTTGGTGCCGAAACTACCGAGTTGATCAGCTAGGGGGACAGGATGAGTACGCCGGAGAAGAGTCGGTGGAGCGACTTTGCAGACTCGGCACGTGCCGGGGAGCTCTACTTGGACGATGAGCAGGTCGCACGACAGTGCCTTGCCGCCTGCGATCAACGAATACAGGACTTGGAAGATCTCGGGTTTCTCGCTGACCGTACGAAAAGCGTTGCCGGGTTTGGTGATTTCGAGATGGCCGACGCTCTGGCTGGCGGTTTTCTAGGCCAAGCTACCGGTGAGAACAACTCGATCGACCAGATCATCAGCGACCACATAGAAGTAGTCAAGAACATGCGCGAAGTCATGGCCCTATCCATCAAACGACTAACCGGCCAAGACGTCACGAACGCCGCGGATTTCACCGCTGGCACCGAGGGACAGTGACGTTATGAACCTGCACGATCTGGCTTCCATCGGCAATGCTCTGACCACTTTGATCGCGGGTGAAGGTATCCCCGCGCCGACTCATCCCGGCGATGTGCAGGGCGAGTACAACCGCCAGCGCGACGGTGTGCGCGGCAAGGCGGGCGATATCGGGTTCGAGGGTGACTTCCGTCCCCAATCTGTCACGCACACCGATGAATTCGAACGACACGATGTTTCGGCACTGCGGGCGAAAGTCGACGCGATCGATCTCGCCGCCGTGAATGACCTGTCCACCGCGTGGCAGACGATCGGCGATCGCGCCAAAACTTCTCTGGACACATTCACCGCCGCGATGGCGCGCGCTACCGACGACAGTATCTGGCGTGGTGAAGCACGGGACGCGGTCGCGAAGGGGGTCGCGGACTATTCGGCCGGTGCCACCCAGCTCGCCAATTCCGCGCATCTCACCGGCAGCAAGGTCGCCGAACTCGCTACCGGACTCGAGCCGACCAAACAGCTCGTGCCGCACGCCCCGGACGATCGGTCCTGGATGAACAATGCCAGGCACTGGGTCGCCGGGCGTGGCTGGCGTAGCAATGGCGAGGCGCAGGACACCGCGAAAAGGGAAGCGGTGCGGGTGCTTTCGACGGTGTACGCGCCGGTGATCAGGGAGAGCGACACCAATGTTCCGGTGATTCCGAAACCGGAGCATGTGGTGAGCCCACCACCCGGCCCTGCCCCGGGGCCTGGTCCTGGTCCCACCGGGCCGGGGCCCGGCCCCGGCGCTGTGCCGCCCGGTGGGTCGCAGCCGGGTGAGCAACCGGCCGCACCCGATGCGCAGACCACCCCGGCGGGCACCGGGCAGCCGGACACCCAGGGCGCGCCGAAACCCGAAGCGCCGGCGACGAATCCGGCATCGACGACGGCCGCGTCGACGCCTTCCGGTACGCCGACCACGCCGGGTGCGCCCACCGCACCGGGTATGCCGGGTTCGCCGTCACGTGGTGTTCCCGCGCCGAGCCCCGGACTGCCCGGTGGGATGCCACCGCAACCCGGTCAGAGCCTGCCCGGCAAGCCTGGTGCCCCGGCCGGTCCTGCCGCCGCCGTCGCGGGTCGCCAGGCCGCCGCCGCGCGCGGCGCGATGGGGCCGGGGATGGGACCCGGCATGGCGGGCAACAAGAAGGACGACGAGTCGAGCAAGGGCGCTCCCGACTACCTGATTACCAAAGAACACGGCGAGGAGGTCACCGGACTCGATTCGCTGACCCCGACCGTGCCGCCGGTGATCGGCGAATAACACCGACGCACAAAGGATTTCGAGTGACAATTCTGCGTCGTTGGCGCTTCACCGCCGTGCAATTGCGCACCCTGTGGGAATCGGCCGGCCGCGATGTGCTGCCCTATCCGTTGCGGCACTGGTACGCCGAGCAGTACCGGGAAGACAGCCTGCGCCTGCGGCGAGTCGCGGCGGGCGAGGTGCATCGGCAACTGGACGAGGACCTGGTGCACGCGATGACCGTGCTGCTCGAGCCGGAGGCGCGGATCGAAGTGGCGGGGTTTCGTGGTGCGCGCAACGAGGTGCCGATTCGCGCGCACGCCGCCGCGCACTATCAACACGGCGTGCTCGCGATTCAACACCCCGGCCCCGAACCCGATCAGGGCGGCGACGTCGATTTCCTGTTCCTGTCTTCCGACGCGCTGCCCGCCGCCGTCATCGATGTGCTTCCGGAATGCGCTCCTGGGCAGGGCGATCCGCTGTCCATTCCGGTGACCGAGCTGGAGAAGCCACCCCCGGTGGTCCGCGACGCGTGGCGCACCACCCCGCGCGAAGACTTCGACCGCTTCTTCAACCGGCCCACCACCAGCACCACCCACGTCGCCGTCTATCCCTTCGGCAGCATCGACAACCGACACATCAAGGGGCGCAAAGACTTCCAGGTTACCGATTTCGCCGACGACGGCCGCTACGTCAGCTTCGGCAGCCGCACCATGATCGCCAAACCCACCGACCGCCGCCGCCTCACCGCCACCGTCGCGGAAATGCTCACCCGCACCGTCACCGAAGTCCGCGACGGCGACCACGTCCCGCATTAGCGCGGCTTATCCGTCGCCGCTGGTGACGGTTATGCGTGCTGCGTCGGGATACTTGCGCACGTCATCGTGTCGGGTCCGGCGGCCGGTGTCCTGTGCGGCGACGGTGGGGGTAATCGCGCCTTGCGGTAGGGGTGGGTGCTCAGGGCGTCAGGCGCGGTCGACGGTGAAATCACTGGTTGAACGCTGTCTGGACTTCCTTTTGGTAGCCTAACGACGAAAAAGCCGACTCGATTGCAACGAGGTGACCGATGCTTATTCGGTTTGAAGTCGAGAACTTCCGCTCGATACTCGAGCCCGCAGAGCTGTCGATGGTCGCTGTCGACGACCGCCCGGAAGTGCGGCACTTCCCGAAGTTCGGTGCCTCCCTCGTGCCTGTCGCGGGCATCTTCGGCCCCAACGCGTCGGGAAAATCCAATGTGCTGGCGGCGCTCGCCTGGCTTCGCCATGCGGTGAGGAACTCGCTGAGTAGCTGGGACGAGGAGGTCCCAGTCGATCCGTTCGCTTTCGGCGAGGCGAAGAACCAGGATTCCTCATTCACGCTGGAGCTGGAAGTCGACGGAGTTCGTTTCGAGTACTTGCTCGACGTCGGCCGACACAAGGTCAGCTACGAGGCACTGTTTCATTACCCGGAAGGGCGGCGGCGGCGCGTCTTCGAGCGCGAGGCGAACGAGCTGACGCTACAGCGTGGGCTCGGAGAACTTTCCGCCATTCGCAAACTCCTGACGGATCGCTCATTGGCACTGTCGATCATGCGCCGCTTCGACGAGCCGATCACCTCCGCGTTCTCGGAAGCCCTGCTTCGCTTGGTGATCTTGGGTCGTCCGCTGAACCGGAATCGGTTCTCTTCGGGGGCTGGTGTACTTTCGACGCTTCGACTTTTCGAGATGCCGGACGATGACATGGTTTCTTCGCCCGGTGGGACTTCCTTCGATGAGGCCGAATGGCAATCGACCCGGCAACAAGCGATGGCGTTGTTGCAGCTCGCGGACCTCGGGGTGGCGGACGTCGAGATCGAGGAAACCCGGATCGAATCGGCCCGCGGCGAGACCATCGTCCGTCGGAACCCACAGCTCGTCCACCGCACCGACAGTGATCGTCAACCCTTCGAGTACCGAAACGAATCCGCAGGAACCCGGGCCTGGTTCGAGCAGATCGGCCCGGTGCTCAACGCACTGCGCCGAGGCTCCATCATCCTCTTCGATGAACTCGACGCGAGCCTGCATCCGACACTGACGGCTCAGTTCGTCAAGCTTTTCAAGCTGGGCAAATCCAACCCGCACGGTGCTCAACTGCTGTTCACTTCACACGACACGAATCTGCTCAACCACCTGAATCGGGACGAAGTCTGGCTGACGCAGAAACAGGCGAACGGATCGACCCGCTTCGCCGCGCTGTCGGACTTCGCGGGTGAACGAGTCCGTCGTTCGGCAAACCTCGAAAGTGGTTACCTCAGCGGCCGTTTCGGCGCGCTACCCGATGTTTCCCGTCCGGAGGTTCTGCACGAACTGGGGCTTATCGGGTGAGCGCGAGAGACCGTGGCAGGAGAGGGAAGAGTCTCAAGCGATCCACGGGAACAACGCCGGTGCGGTCCACTTTCCGCGTCTATACCGAAGGCGTATCGACCGAGCCCGAGTACGTCGACGCGCTGAAAAGGATGCCTGAACTCGCCGGCGTTTCGGTGAACGTTGTCATCGAAGAAGCGGGTGCGACACCGATGCACCTCGTCGAAAGCGCGTGCGCGGACAAGCGCCGCGCTGACCTCGACATCGATTTCTACTGGTGTGTGTTCGATGTCGAGTTCCCGCAGCGCCACCCGCACCTCGACCGCGCCAGGCAGAAGGCGCGAGACAACGGCGTCTACCTGGCGATCAGCAACCCTTGCTTCGAGGTTTGGCTGATCATGCACCATCGCCGCCATTCGGGTCATCTTTCCACTGACGATGCGGTTCGACTCAGGTGCGAAATCGACGGCTCCGACGGCAAACACCTCGATGGTGCGTCCTATATGAAGCTGGCGGACAAAGCGGTTCGCCACGCACAGGCAATGCGCAAGAAGCATCAGCGAGACGGCACCGAGTTTCCGGACGACAACCCTTCGTCCTCGGTCGACGAGTTCGTCACGCAAATCCGGGAGATGGCAAAGTCTGTGGCGAACCAGTAGCTCGGCGGTGTACGTGCGCCGTGCGCTCAGCTCGGCAGCGCCTGGCTGACCGAATTACAAGCGGGCTACGACGGACGGTTCGGCCTCTTCGGTGTGGTGGGGGCCTTGGTCGCTGTGGGATCTCGTTTGTCCGATCGCCGTAGTGCTGCGAGCTGCGGGTCGACCGCGCGTGCCGTCACTGCGAACGTCCGTTGCTCCGCGATCAGCGGCACCGCCGCTGCGGCGTTCGACCGCATGCAAGCAGGCAAGAACCTCGGCGCCAACCAGCTGCACTTCGTGAATCTGCTCATCGATGTCGTGGTCGAGAACGGCCTGGTAGAAGTCGGCGCACTGTGGAAACCGTACGTTCCGTGCCGTGGCACCCACCGGCCCGGAAGCCCTGTTCACCCACGATGAGGTGGAAGCCATGGTGGCGGTATTGAAAGCCTTGCGCACCACTGCCGTCCAGGCGGACTTGTCGGATCGCGTCGTGACTCGAGCGAGGCCGTCAGCCGGGCCGATGACAGAAGGTGACAACGCCACGGCCGCAGCAGGATACGAATATTCCTGACTCCGGACCGGTGCTGTGGCGGAGCGAACGGTCGCCGTGGTGCTGGTGGCCGTGAATTCGGGAGGGCGAACAACAATGGTCAATTGTCTCCCGTCGGACGACAGCCGCGTCCGTTCCTTCCGGCACCCGGGCGGTCACGCCGGGCACTGCACTCCTGTTGAACGCCGACCTCGCCGAGTCGTCTTGTTCGGGAGCCGCCGGTTCGGACATCCTGGCCGTGCGCGATACCGAGTGCTGTTTTCCACAGTCCTACTCGGTGCGCGGCATGGACGTGTCAGTGCTCCAGGTACAGGCGTTCGCAGGGCAGGCGGGGGAGTCCGTTGGTGTCGTCCGGGGTGATGATCGCGTCGTCGAGGTAGTGGCGTGCGTGGTGGTCGAGGACGAATTCTCTTGCGGCAGACTCACATGCCGCGTAGTCGAAGGGTGTTCCGTGGATATCGACATGCAGACGCACGTCGGTTTCGTCGGGACGCGGTGACTTGGTGCCAGGGATCATGAGCTCGCCCATCGGACGTCTTGTCGACAAGTTGTCGTTCACTCGTGTGCCGTGCGGCGGCAGCGGGTCGTCGAGGAAGGCGCCGATGCGGATCGTCGACGCCATGGCGGGGATCGGCCTCGGTTATGCGCGCCGCAGTTGGGCGAGGTACTCGTAGTGCGTGGGAAGGGTTTTGACGAGGTCGCGCGCTGTGGTGCGGATCGCGGCGAATTCCTTTCGGGCTGCTGCCTGATCGCTGAGGCTCAACGCGGGGGAGACGGGCACCCCGATCGAGCCCGCGCCGAGCAGGATGCACATGTACGAGGACGGTGTGAGGCCGTGGTAGTACGGGAAGATGTTCTCCGTGTCGGGCAACTGCGCCTGCCAGCACTCGATCCGTTCGGCCAGCGCGTCGGGGATCGCCCGCGTCTTGGTGTCCTTCCAGTACTGCGTGTCCTTGCGTCCCGCGGCACGGTAGTGCACGACGAGGAACTCGCGGACGCCGTCGATCGCGTGATTGACCGCCGAGTTGTAGCGCTTGCGCATGCCGGGATGCCAGTCCTCGGCGGGAAAATGCTTGACCAACTGCTCGACGGCGTGGTGGATGAGAAAGATCCCGGTCGACTCCAGTGGTTCGAGGAAACCACTGGACGGTCCGATCGCGACACAGTTGTGCCGCCACGATGATTCGCTGCGGCCGATCCGCATTCGGATGTGCTCGGCCTCGACATCGGCGGCCTCCTGGCCGACGAACTCGCGCAGCGTGCGCTGCGCCTCGTCCGGCGTGCAGTAGTCCTCGGCGTAGACGTATCCGGCGTCGAGGCGTCCGAACAGCGGGATCTTCCAGATCCAGCCGGCCTGCTGTGTGGTCACGGTGGTGCACGCGGGGATGTCGGACTTTTCCATGTCCAGCGGTACCCGCAACGTCACGGCGCTGTCGTTGGGCAGTGTGTCCTGATAGGACACGAACGGGACCTCGAGCGCTTCGTTCAGCAGCGAACCCCGGAATCCTGTGCAGTCGATGTACAACTCGCCGCGCAGTTCACCGTGTTCCTCGGTGAGCACGCGGTCGATCCAGCCGCGCTCATCGAGCCGGACGTCGGTCACCTCGTCGATGATGTGCCGGACGCCGCGTTCGACGGAATACGTGGTCAGGTAAGCGGCGAGCAGCGCGGTATCGACGTGGTAGGCGTACGGGAACCGCGTCGCGGCCGGGTGCTCGGACATCGTCGGCCCGAGGGATTCCGTGGAAGCCGCGACGACACCTGTGTGCATCAACGACCCATCCAGGTGACGAGGGCTGCGCCCGGCATCGCAGAGCGAGGCCGTCACGAAGCAGTCCTTGTCGAAGCGGTCGGTCGGTCCGTCGTGTAGCCACCAGTCCGCCAGCGCGAACCCGTCGACGGAGCGCATCGGTTCGAACGGGTGGTAGAAGGAGGTGCCCGGCCGTCGCCAGTCCTGAAACCGCACTGCCAGTTTGTAAGTGGCATTGCACGCGGGCATCCAATCCGCTTCCTTCACGCCGAGGAACTCGAAGAAGTGGCGGATGTCGCCGCGGGTGCCCTCCCCGGCGCCGACCGCGCCGGACTCCACGAGGGTGATCGAGATCTGGTCGGCGAACGCGGCTTTCAAGTATGCGGCGGTCATCCACCCCGCGGTCCCGCCTCCGACGATGACGACATTGTTGATCATGAGGTACTCCCGGTTCGGTGCACGGCCACTGCTCGACGCTGCCGCCAATGTATGTAACATACCGCTGAAACATGGCACATACAATGAATGTCGCGGTTCGATTCGCGGTCGCCGACCGCATCGAGGTCGTGAATTACTGGCGCACCGGGGACAACTGGCGATCGTTCGAAGCACCTGTACCGAATCGGAAAGCTCCGCGACGACTCGTGCGCGCGACACTGATCATGGCCAGCGCTGACAGCGGCGACGGTCCAGAACGTGCCGCGCCGGCGGAGTGTTGGCCAAGGACCGCCCCGACGGGATCGGCTGGCGGCCGCCTCGGGGGGCCAGCACAGCGAAACCCCGGTGGCGCTACGCCGCGATCGCGGTGCCGAGCGACAAGGCGGCGAAGGTTCGGGGAGCCTGGTCGGCGTAGAAGGTGTCGAGCTCGGGCAGCTGCCACCCCGCCGCGGTGAGCAGGCCGGGAATGTCGCGATCGAGGTGGCAGCCGCCGCACAGGCGCTTCTGGAGGGGGTTCAGTCGATGCTGCCAACGTCGCACCTGCGCGTCGGGGGCGAGGCCGTGCTCGACGAAGTGCAGTGTCCCACCGGGCACCAGGACGCGGCGCAGCTGGGCGAGCGCGGTGGCGATATCGGGGATGGTGCACATGGTCCAGGTCGACAAGGCGGTGTCGAAACTGTTGTCGGGGAAGGGGAGTGACTGTCCGTCGAGTCCCGCGCGTTCGATCGGCACCTTCGCGGCGGCGCGACGGTCGGCGGCCAGTCGCCAGCCGAGGTCGGCCGGTTCCACCGCGCTCACGGTCGCCACCGTCTCGGGGTAGAACGGCACGTTGAGTCCGGAACCGAAGCCGATCTCGACCACCCGTCCGTGCAATCCGGCGCACGTGCGCTCGCGCAGCGGGTCGTTCGCCCGCAACCCGCAGGAACGGTCGACGATGCGCGGGACGATCCTGTCGGCGTAGAAACCCATCCCACCAGCTTCCTCATGATCGACCGACGGCGCCAGATCTCTCGCGTGGGCGGCGAGCGGCCCGCACGCGTGCGATGCTGACGCGGTGACGTTGTTCGAGGTGTGGGCGCCGCGACCGGCGCGAGTGCGGCTGGATGTCGCCGGGGATATTCATTCGATGCGGCGATCGACGGACGGGTGGTGGCGCGTCGAACTACCGGATATCGGCGCGAACGATGAGGTGCGCTACGGGTATCTGCTCGACGACGACCCGACGGTGTTGCCCGACCCGCGATCGCCGCGACAACCCGACGGCGTGCACGCGCGCTCGGCGCGCTACACCGTCGACGCGACGCGCTGGACCGACGAGCGCTGGACCGGACGCCCGCTGGCCGGAGCGGTGTTCTACGAGCTGCACATCGGGACCTTCACCCCCGAAGGTAGTTTCGACGCCGCGATCGAGCGCCTGGATCACCTGGTCGACCTCGGCGTCACCGTGGTGGAACTGATGCCGGTCAACGCCTTCGACGGCACCCACAACTGGGGGTACGACGGTGTGCTCTGGTACGCGGTGCACGAACCCTACGGTGGACCAGATGGCCTGCAACGTTTCGTAAATGCCTGCCACGCAAGAGGATTGGCCGTGGCGCTCGATGTCGTCTACAACCATCTCGGGCCCTCTGGCAACTATCTGCCGCGTTTCGCGCCCTACCTGAGCGCCGACGCCAACACCTGGGGCCACGGCCTCAACCTCGACGGACCGTACTCGGATCCGGTGCGCGCCTTCGTCATCGAGAACGCGCTGCGCTGGTTGCGTGATTTCCACCTCGACGCGTTGCGGCTGGACGCGGTGCACGCTCTCGTCGACCACACCGCCACCCACCTGCTGGCCGAGCTCGCCGCGGAGGTGGAACGATTGGCCACCGCGGTGCGCAGGCCGCTGACGTTGATCGCGGAAAGCGACCGCAACGACCCCATCGTGATCGCGCCGCGTGCGGCGGGCGGTTACGGTCTGCACGGTCAGTGGAACGACGACATGCATCACGCCGTGCACACCGCGGTATCCGGCGAAAGGCAGGGCTACTACTCGGATTTCGGCTCGCTGCGGGCATTGGAGCACACCCTCACACACGGATTCTTCCATGCGGGAACCTATTCCAGCTTTCGTCGCCGCACCCACGGGCGCCCGCTGGACACCACGGTCACGCCCGCGTCGGCGCTGTTGGCATACACCTGCGACCACGATCAGATCGGCAACCGTGCGCTCGGCGACCGACCCAGCGCCTACCTGACCGACGGCCAGTTGGCGATCAAGGCGGCGCTGGTGCTGTGCTCGCCGTACACGCCGATGCTGTTCATGGGGGAGGAGTGGGGCGCGCGCACGCCGTTCCAGTTCTTCACCTCGCACACCGATCCCGAGGTCGCCGCCGCCACGGCGCACGGACGCGTCGCGGAGTTCGCCGAGCACGGCTGGCCGGGCGTCGAGGTGCCCGACCCGCAGGACCCGGCGACCTTCCACCGCTCGATCCTGGACTGGGACGAACTCGAGCAGCCACGGCACCTGCGACTGCTTTCGTGCTACCGCCGACTGCTCGCGTTGCGCCGCAGTCGATCCGAGCTGTCGGACCCGTGGCTCGCGCACGTCTCGGTCGACTACGACGAGGTCGAACGGTGGATCGTCGTGCGCCGCGGTGCGCTTCGGTTGCTGTGCAATCTGTCCGAGGACGAGGTGAAGGTGCCGATTACCGGTGTGAGCCTGCTGTTTTGGGAAGCGCCGACCGAGGGCCCCTCCGCGACGACGATGCCGGGCCACTCGTTCGCGGTGCTCGAGGATCGGTGAGTATCGGGTCGCTGGACAACCGCCGCGGCGTTACCACCAGTCGAGCAACGGGCGTAGTTGGCGGCCGAGCGCGCCCGCCAGTGAGCGGGAGTAGCTGGCGCTGAAATGGTGTTCGTCGTGGTAGACGAGAATGTTGCCCGCCTCGACCGGGCAGATCTGCGGCTCGCAGACGGCATCGGTGAGGTCGATCGGGAACACGTTCGGGAACTGCGCGGCCGGTTCGAGCCCGGGGTCGACGGCGTCGAGGGCATCCAGGCGCGCGATACCGCAGCTGAGCCGGTCTCCGCCCGCGGTGAGGCAGTCCGAGGCCTTGTAGGGGACTCCGCCGTCGCGGCGCAACCACGGGGTGTCGCGGACCGCGACCACGTTCAGGCCGCGGTCGGCCAACGCCGCCCAGACATTGAGGTAGTCGGGGGGTGTTTCGTCACCGATCTCCAGGCGCGGGTGCGTGCCGGTCGTGAACACCCAGTCCGGGCGTTCGACGCCGAGGCGATCGATCACGTCGTGGGACCAGTCGCGGCAATCGGGAAAGGGCTCGCCGTTGTAGCTGGCGTCCTCGGTGAGGGTGAGCGGGCAGCCCATCTTCAGATAGACCTGGATGCGGAAGGGGTGCCGCTCGGACAATGCCTGCATGGCGGGCAGCCAGTGCTCGACGTGTGAGCTGCCCGCCATGGCGAGCGTGCGGTCCGCGTCCGGGTCCCCGTAGGTGCAGGTGACGACGTCGCGGGTGTTCCAGTCGGCGATACAGCCGTCCAGGGTGGGCGGCGGCAGATCGCCCCCCGCTTCGAGAACGCTCGGTCGCATCCGCGCCTGCGGCGCGTGCACCGATGCCGCCAGCGTCTCCGCGCCTGGATACCGAGCGGGGTCGAGGAGCCCGACCGGCCCGGACGCCGCCGCGACGACCACCTGCCAGGCCACGACAACCGTGGCCACCGCCGCCGCGACCGTGGCCACCGCCGCGCCCGCTATACGACGGTAGATCGATGATCTCGCGGCCGAGACGGTGGCGGGTCGGGTACGCAGCCGCAGCGGTTCCTCGACCCAGCGGTGGGTGGCCCACGCGAGCGCGACCGAGACCGCGATGACGGCAAGACCGCCGCGCCAGCCGATCTGGGGTTCGTCGCGTTCGGCGAGGAAGAAGATCAGGATCGGCCAGTGCCACAGGTACAGCGGGTAGGCGATGTCGCCCAGCCAGCGCGCGGCGCGCATGGCCAGCACGCGGTTGGGCCACGGTCGTGCCGCCGCCGCGAGGTTGTTGCCGGACAGGATCATGGCCGCCGCCGCGGCGACCGGAAGCAGCGCGGCAGGACCGGGAAATCGGTTGGCGCCATCCATGATCAACCATCCGCACCCGACGACTCCGGCGAGCCCGAGCCATGCGAGCACGTGACGTACCGCTCGTGGCGCGGACAGATACTTCGCGCCGAGCACCAGCGCGGCACCGACCAACAATTCCCACGCTCGCGCGAAGCTGTCGTAATAGTTCCAGCCCTGATGCGTCGCCGTCCCGTGTGTGGCATGCGCGAACGACGCGACCGCCGCCACGAGGACGAGGATGGTCAGGACGGTGGGTAGTCGGGCCAGACGTCCGGATCGGCGACACAGCCATGTCACGGCAGCCACCACGAGCAACGCGGCGAGATAGTACTGACCCTGGACCGACATCGACCACAGGTGTTGCAGCGGACTGACCGAGGGGTCGGCGGCCAGATAATCCGACCACGTCGTCGCCAGATGCCAGTTCTGGTAATAGAACAACGACGCCATGATCTGGGTGGACAGATCCGCCCACTGGGTATAGGGACGCAGCACCACGCCCGCGACGACGATCGCGGCGAGCACGACGATCATCGCGGGCAGCAGGCGCCGTGCGGTGCGACGCACCGTGAACCAGATGGCGACCGAACCCGTCTTCTCGGCGCGACGCAGCAGCAACCCGGTGAAGAAGAACCCGGACAGGACGAGGAAGACGTCCACCCCGCCCGAGACCCGACCGAGCCAGATGTGGAATAACACCACCAGCGCGATCGCGACTCCCCGCAATCCGTCCAGGTCGGCGCGATACGACGGATGCGCCGATGGGGCGATCGCTGCCGTCGCAGCCGTCGTCTCGGCCCGCGCGTCGTCGGACGGCAGTGTCTGGTTGGTTGTCTCGCCACTCACCGCGCGGGTCCATCCCCATCGACGCCGCATGCCGAGAGCGACGTACGGGAGCTGGGGATGAGAAGACCTGACCGCGACACGTCCAACCTTGTACCACGCACGTGAAAGCCGGGTCCACTTCGCGCAAACTCCTGGTATCCCTGTCGACCGGTCGTTACGCGGCGCGGTCGTGGGCTCGGACTCGGCAGAGCTTTGCCGGCACGCGCCGAAGGATTCCGCCGCCACAGACCGGCGTCGTCGAGCCGTGGCCTTCGCTGCGGGTGGTGCCTGTCGGACTCGCGCTGCGGCATGGAACTTCAGGTAACCGTGCGGAACAGAAACATTGCCCGGTCTGATCGGCGCGGTTACCGTGGAGTAATGAGCACCGTTGCTTCCGGGGAGCTGGCGGCTCTCCCCGACGGGGTGGGTGGCAGCGCTACCGCGGAATTCGCATCATTGGCACGCGTTTTCGCGAGGACCTTCGGGCACCGCGGTACGGGCGGTGCGGGATTGACCATCCACCGGCACGGAATGCCGCTGGTCGACATCTGGACCGGCTCGACGGGCACCGAAGTGTGGCGGCGTGACACCGGTTCGATCGTCTTCTCCGCCACCAAGGGCATCACCGCTACGGTGATCCATCGCCTCGCCGATCGTGGACTGCTCGACTACTCCGCACCGGTCGCCGAGTACTGGCCGGAGTTCGCCGCAGCCGGCAAGGGCTCGATCACCGTGCGGCAGTTGATGACTCACCGTGCGGGACTGTCCGCACTCGGGCCACTGGTGCGCGCACCCGAAGAGCTGCTCGACGCTCGACTCATGCAAGAGCGGCTCGCCGCGGCGAAACCCGATCGCCTGCTGGGCCATCCGGCGTATCACGCGCTCACCTTCGGCTGGTTGATGGCGGGTTTGGCGCGCGCGGTCACCGGCCGTGACCTGCCCGAGTTGTTCCGCACCGAGGTGGCCGAGCCGCTGGGCATCGACGGCCTGCACCTCGGCGCCCCGCCACCGGAGTCTTCGACGGTGTTCGCGCCGTTGGTCGGCTCGGCGCTGCGGCAACTCGGAAACCCGATCAGCGCACAGCTGTTCGGGCGCGGGCACGCGGTGCCGGGCGCACTCGGCGCGGCGGTGCGTTGCCTGTTCGTTCCCGGCGTCGAGACGATTCTGGCCGGTGATCATCCGCCGATCCTCGCCGCGCAGATGGGTGCGGCGAGTGGCGTGTGCACGGCACCTGCGCTGGCCACGTTGTAC
Organism: Nocardia callitridis; assembly: GCF_039543305.1. Classification (NCBI taxonomy): domain Bacteria; kingdom Bacillati; phylum Actinomycetota; class Actinomycetes; order Mycobacteriales; family Nocardiaceae; genus Nocardia; species Nocardia callitridis. The sequence continues at coordinate 396,381 of NZ_BAABJM010000003.1, forward strand.
AGCGCGCTCGCGGGCGACGGTAAGGTCGACGGCCGCGAGTATCTGCGACCACGCACCCTCGCCGCACTGCGCAAGGTAGAGACCTACCGTCTCGATCACGCGCTGTTCTACCTGCCCATGCTCTGGCACCTTGGTTACCACTCGTTACCGGTGCCCGGTGGTCGTGCCGGGTTCGGGCATATCGGACTCGGTGGGTCGTTCGGGTGGGCGGAGCCGCGCCTCGGACTCTCCGTCGGTTTCGTGCACAACCGATTGTCGGCGGGACAGCTCGGTTTCGACCAGACCCTCGCGTTCTGGTTGTTGCCGATGATCATGAACTGTCTACGCGGAGCGCGAGCCACCGACGTGGCGCGGCCTGCCGAGGCGGCCTGAACGGTCGCGGTCCCGAAAGGGCGGTACCGCGACCGTTCAGCCTGAATGTGTTGCGCCGCCGTCGATTCACACTCGAGTCGACCCGTCGACCATGACTCGCGTGCGACATCGGTGAGCGAGCCGCCCGTGCCCGAGCGCGGCGGCCGGTGGTCGACCCATGGACAGCCCCTGCGATTCGCGCCGTGACCACGTGACACGGGACCGTTCGAAGATGCGATTACGTCAGATATCGGTAGGCGGGTGACCCCGGCTCCAACTGCTCGCACTGGATCGGGGAAGTCGCCATTCGCGCCAACAGCGACCCCAGCGCGTCGGGCGCACCCAGTTCGATGCCGACCAGCGCCGCGCCGGTCTCCCGGTTGTTGCGCTTGACGTACTCGAACATGGTGACGTCGTCGTCGGGGCCGAGTACTTCGTCGAGGAAGCGGCGCAGCGCACCCGGCTCTTGCGGGAAGTCCACCAGGAAGTAGTGCTTCATCCCGCGATGCACCAGCGAGCGTTCGATGATCTCGCCGTAGCGCGACACGTCGTTGTTTCCGCCGGAGACCAGCAACACCACGGTCGAGCCCGGCGGCACCCCCACCTCGACCAGTGCGGCCGCCGCGAGCGCGCCCGCGGGTTCGGCGATGATGCCCTCGTTCTGATAGAGCTCGAGCATGGCCGTGCAGACCGCGCCCTCGTCCACCTGCATCATCCGGAAATCGCCTGTGCCGCCCTCGGATTCGGTGCTGATGAGCAGCGGCAACGAGCCGTGCGAGACGACCCGTCCACCGAACGAGGACACCGCGGCGAACGGCACATCGCCGATCCTGCGCACCGCGGCACCGTCGACGAAGGGGTCGACGCCGGGCAGCGTGACGGGCGCGCCCGCGACCAGCGCCGCAGTCATCGAGGCGGCGCCCGAGGGCTCGACGCCGAGGATCGCCGTGCGCGGCGAGCGCTCCCGCAGATAGGTACCGATACCGGCGAGACAACCGCCGCCGCCGACCGGCACCACCATGAGGTCGGGGGAGCCGCCGAGTTGTTCCAGGATTTCGGCGGCGATGGTGCCTTGACCGGCGACGGTGCGCGCATCGTCGAACGGAGGAACGATCGTCGCGCCGGTGCGCTCGACGTCGGCCGCGGCCGCCGCGGCCGCCGCATCGTAGGTCTCGCCGTCGGCGATCAACTCCACGAACTCGCCGCCGTGCGCCCTGATGCGGTCGCGCTTCTGCTTCGGGGTGGTGGCGGGTACGTAGATGCGGCCGTTGATGCCCATGCTGCGGCAGGCGAAGGCCACGCCCTGTGCGTGATTGCCCGCGCTCGCGGCCACGACGCCCGCCGCGCGTTCGGCCGCGGTGAGCTGGGTGACCAGGTTGTACGCGCCGCGCAGCTTGTAGGAACGCACCGCGGTGAGGTCCTCGCGCTTGAGGTAGACCTCCGCGCCGGTCAGGGTGGAGAGGCGTTCACTGCGCTGCAACGGGGTCGGCTCGATAATGTCGGAAATTCGCTTGGCGGCGGCATCGATCTCGGCCGCGTCGAGCGCGGGCCGGGAAGCGGATGGTGCGTCGAAGACATCAAGCGGATCGGACACCCCAGTTATCCAACCACCCGCCGCGCCGCGCGGACGCGGCGGGTGGTCGCCGGTGTGACGACTACCTCGGGGAGAGGACGAAGACAGGGATCTGCCGATCGGTTTTGGTTTGGTATTTGGCGTAGTCCGGCCACACCGCGACCGCACGCTCCCACCACTGCGCCTTCTCTTCGCCGAAGACCTCGCGCGCGGTGTAATCCGCGAGTTCGGTGCCGTCGCGCAGCTCGACGTGCGGTTCGGCCTTGATGTTGTGGTACCAGACCGGGTGTTTGGGTGCGCCACCCAGCGAGGCGACCACCGCGTACTCGCCGTTGTGCTCGACGCGCATGAGCGGAGTCTTGCGTAGCTTGCCGGTCTTGGCTCCCTTGGTGGTGAGCAGGATGATCGGCACGCCCTTGAGCGAGGCGTATTCGGTGCCGCCGGAGGCTTCGTATGCCTCGGCCTGTTCGCGGGACCAGTCGGAGGGACTGGGTTCGTACTCACCTGTCAGTGGCATACCTTCAGCAACGAACCGGAACCCGGCCGTTGTTCCCGGAAAGAAAGTTTCGGTGGACCAAACTTCCTCCTGCGACTACCCTGAATAGATGGCCGTCGTTCATCCCTCCGTCACCGACTCCTCGGGTGTGCGCGGGTCGTCGCGTGCGCACTCGATCGCGATCGCGGGCAGCGCGTGGCCGATGTTCAAGCTGGAGGCGCTGGTCGCGGGGATCGTCGTGTGCGCGGTACTCGGCTTGGTGACCGGGTCGGCCCAGGCGGCGGTACTCGTCGGCGCCACGGTGGCGATGGTGCGCTGGGTGCTCGGTAGGGCGCGGGCCCGAGTCGGCACTGCCCCGAGTGCGCGCGAGGTTCGGTCCGCCGCGCACTGAGCCAGCTGGCCCGTCGGTCCGCGAAAAGCGCTCGGCGCTGCGTGATTTCCCATTACCGTGTCGAATTGGCCTGCGGTAAGCGCGAATACTTCGGCGATTTGCCCATTCTTCGCCCCCGCGTTGGTGGGGTGGCACCGGTGGTCTGCTCGCAATTGAAGCAGCCGCCTTTCATTAACATTCCCGTGCGCGCGGCGATGATTCGAGTAGTCGAGTACTCGGGTTTCGACGGTGAATCCCACGGGAGGATGGGTCCATGAAACGCTTGGTGGTGTGCTGCGACGGCACATGGAAGGCCGAATCGAGCAGCGCCGTATCGAATATCATCAAGATCGCGCAAACCATCACGCCGCAGGCGACAGGGCCCGACGGTGCGGTGATCCACCAGTGGGTCAACTACGTGTCGGGGCCCGGCGCACGGGGGTTTCTCGCGGATCGGTTGATGGGCGGCGCGTTCGGCCTGGGGTTGGACGCGAACCTGTCCTCGGCGTATTGGCACCTGTCGCTGAATTGGGAACCCGGCGACGAAATCTATATCTTCGGATTCAGCCGCGGCGCATTCACCGCGCGCAGTCTGGCCGGACTCATCGCACGCATCGGCATCATGACCCCCGAGGCGATGATCGACGGAAAATACCCGGACGCCATGCGAATTCACCATCAGAAACCGCCCGCCGACGGGTCGACGCCGCCGGAATGGGTGGAGTTTCGTAGCCAGCACTGCCGGTACCCCGCGAAAATCGATTTCCTCGGTGTCTTCGACACAGTGGGCGCCCTCGGCGTTCCCGGACTGAGTTCGCTGCGCTACCGCTTCCACGACGTGAAACTCGGCTCCAATGTGTACTGCGCGCGTCAGGCGCTGGCCATCGATGAGCGTCGCCGCAACTTCGAACCCTGCCTGTGGCAGGTGCCGGTGGAACCGAACATCAAGTACCGCAGGGGATTCGACCGGGTCAAGCAGGTGTGGTTCGAGGGCGTGCACAGCGATATCGGTGGCGGTTACGCGGAATGCGGGCTCGCCGACATCACCCTGCACTGGATGGTCCGCGAGGCGGAATCGGTGGGCCTGTCCTTCGACAGGCAACGACTGGCGTGGTTGCGCGACAACTGCGCCGACGCGGGCGCCGACCACCTGCGCTGCCACGGGTCGCTCGGACCCGCCTATCGCGCCCTGAATCTGTTGCGCACGTTGCGCTCTCCGCGCAGCGAACGGTTCTATCTGGATTCCTGGCGGCGCCTGGAGGCCCCGAAGGACCGTGCGGTGCGGCTGGCTTCCTCGGTCCGCCACGGTAATCGGTATCGGCCCGACAACTTGGGCCGGTGGCGTACCGAACTCGGCGGCGGATTCCCCGAGGACATCATCGAGCCGGTCACCTCGACGAGCGTGCTCGACGAGGAACGCGGCGACGATCCCGTCGGGCTCGACGTGGTTGCCGACGTGGGCGTGCGCCGCGGCACAGCGACGGTCGAGCGGATCGGTGAACGCCGCGGCGACCGCGAGCGCAGGGCCGAGCGTCGATCGCCGACGCGCTCACCGCACCAGCAGCGCGACCGGCAGCCGGTCGAACAACGCCGCGAGCCGGATTCGACCACGCCACGACCGCCCGGTGAGTCGATCGGTCCACTCGCCATCGGGTAGCTCGATCGTCGTGTCACCCCACTCGGTTTCGGCGAGTCCGACACTGTGCCGGGTGACCGCGACGATCACCTCCGCTTGCTCACCCACCCGGCCGCGCGCATACGACACCAGCCGGTCGGCCTGTGTCCCCTCGGCGAACACCGGCAGATAGCTCCCGCCGACAAAGCACTCCGGTCGTTCCCTGCGCAGCCACAGCGCGTAGGCGACCACCCACATCTTCGCCGCACCGGTGGTGTCCAAAGCCGGTGTGCCGGTCAGCGATTGCAGTTGGCCCGCACGGGTGGCGAAATCGACAGGACGCCGATTGTCCGGGTCGACCAGCGAGTCCTCCCACAGCTCGCACCCCTGATAGATGTCGGGGATGCCGGGCCCGCACAGCTGAAGCAGCTTCTGCGCCAACGAATCCGACCAGGCGTGCGGGGCCAACTCGTGCACGAGATCACCCAGTTCGGAGCCGACGGGGCCGTCGATCACGGCGTCGAGCCAGGCGTGCACCGCCGACTCGAACTCGGCGCCCGGCTCCTCCCAGGACGACTTCGTGCCCGCCTCCCGAATCGCCTTCTCCGCGAACAGGTGCAGCCGGTCGCGCAGGCCGGGGACCGACGCGGCCGGACGCCCGTCGGCGGGCCACACCCCGAACATGTTCTGCAGCAAGAACAAGGTGGTCGCGCCGTCCGGTCCCGGCGTGCTCTCCTGCCAGGTCTCGACATGCTTGGCCCACGTGCTCGCCGCCTGCGAGAGCACGCCGATCCGCGCGCGCACGTCCTCGCCGCGTTTGGTGTCGTGGGTGGACAGGGTGGTCAGCGTCGCGGGCCAGCGTTGCGCGCGTTCGCTGTTGGCCAGATGGAACTCGTTGACCGAGTGGCCGAATCGTGCCGGATTGCCGCCGACCTCCTGCAACGACACCAGCCGTGCGGCGCGATAGAACATGGTGTCCTCGACCGCCTTCGCGGTCACCGCGCCGCAGACCTGGGCGAAGCGCACCGCGGCCGCGGCGTCCGCGGCCAGCGCGGTCACCAGGACCGCCAGCGGCGCGGTCAGCTCGCTGTTGCGCTTTTCCACCTCGGCGATCACGCCGGCGGTCATTCCGGCCAGCGGCGTGTAGTCGCCGCGGTAGACCGGCATGAAGGCGAGCACCTCGATGGTCGCGTTGGTCAACGCCAGCGTGTCGAAGCTCTCGGCGCGCGCGTCCTGCTTGATCGCGGCCACCAGCCGGCGCAACTCGGGTGCCAGGATGCTCTCCGCCACCGCGCGTTTGATCCGGTGCTCGGTCTCGCCGATCCAGGCGCGGTCGCTGCCGTGCCCGGCGATACGACGCGACAGATCCGTGAGCGTCTGCTCACCTTCGGGGTCGATCAGCACATTGCCGTAATCGGCCAGCGCCTCGTAACCGGTGGTCCCGTCGATCGGGAGGGTCGCGTCCAGCGGTTCCCGGTCGGCGAGAATCTTCTCCACCACCAACAGTCGCTTCGGTCCGATCAGTTGGCGCAGCCGAGTGAGATAGTCGGCGGGACAGGTCAATCCGTCGGGGTGATCGACCCGAACACCGTCGATCAGGTCGTGTTCACACCACGCCGCGAGTTCGCGGTGGGTGACCTCGAAGACCTCGGGGTCTTCCTGCCGGATCGCCGCGAGATCACTGATGGCGAAGAAACGACGGTAGGTGCACAACCCGGATTTCCAGCTCACCAGGCGGTAGTGCTGCTTGTCGTGGATGCGCAGCGCGTTATCACCCTCGGTGCCCGGTGCGATGGGGAACCGCAGCTCACGCAGGGCGAGCATGGGTTCGGCGCCGGTGCGGTCGACGGTGAGTGCCGCGGGGTCGTTCTCGTTGCGCAAGACCGGAAGCGCCAGGCGCCCGCCCGCGCCGTTGGACTTGCTCCAGTCGATATCGAAGTAGCGGCTGAACGCCGAGTCCTTCCCATGGCGCAGCACATCCCACCACCACGGATTCTGCTGCGGGTCGGCCACTGCCACGTGGTTGGGCACCAGATCGATGATCAAGCCCATGCCACGATTGCGCACCTGGTCCGACAACGCCTTGAGTCCGGTCGGTCCGCCGAGGCCGGGCGCGACGGTGCCGGGGTCGATCACGTCGTAGCCGTGCGTCGAGCCGCGTGCCGCGGTGAGGACGGGTGAGAGATACAGGTGCGAAATACCCAGCTGCTGGAGGTATTCCGCGATGGTGGTGGCGTCGGCGAAGGTCAACATGTCGGGTCGCAGCTGAAGCCGGTAGGTGCTGCGGATCGGGGTATCCCGGCGCCCGCGTCGCAGCGGGAGAGGATCGGTTCGGGGCTCGGTGGAATCGCGCGCGGTCATAGATCTTTCGGTCATACGGTGCTGCGGGGTGCGGAGGAAAGGACGAGCAGGCTGCGTGCTTCGACGGCGACCGTGGTCGCCGCCGGATACGTGGCCTCGCGCCGTCCGGTGGGCGCCGAGCTGTCCAGCGCCACCGACCATTCTGTGCCGTACTCGGTGCTCGGCACGGCGAAATCGATGGCTTCGTGGTGGGCGTTGAAACACAACAGGAACGAGTCGTCGGTGACCGGCTCGCCGCGGGGGCCCGGTTCGGCGATGGCGTCGCCGTTGAGATAGACCGTCAGCGATTTGCCGAAACCGCTGTCCCAGTCCGCTTCCGCCATCTCCGCGCCGCCGGGGGTGAACCAGGCGATATCGCGGGCGGCGTTGTCCTGTGCGCGGATCGGCCCGCCTTCGAGGAAGCGGCGGCGGCGAAAGATCGGGTGCGCGGTGCGCAGCGCGATGACGGTGCGGGTGAACGCGAGCAGGTCGGCGTTCTTGTGTGCCAGCGACCAATCCATCCAGGACACGGGGGAGTCCTGGCAGTAGACGTTGTTGTTGCCGCGCTGGGTGCGGCCGAACTCGTCGCCGTGCGCGAGCATCGGCACCCCCTGGCTCAGCAGCAGGGTGGCCAGTAGGTTGCGGCTCTGCCGGTCGCGCAGGGCAAGGATTTCGGCGTCGTCGGTGGGGCCTTCGACGCCGCAGTTCCACGACCGGTTCCAGTTCTCGCCGTCCTGGTTGTCCTCGCCGTTGTCCTGATTGTGTTTGTCGTTGTAGGACACCAGGTCACGCAGGGTGAAGCCGTCGTGCGCGGTGACGAAGTTGATGCTCGCGCTCGGCCTGCGACCGGTGGCCTCGTAGAGATCGGACGATCCGGTGAGCCGGGAAGCGAATTCGCCGAGCGTCGCGGGCTCGCCGCGCCAGTAGTCGCGCACGGTGTCGCGGAACTTGCCGTTCCACTCGGTCCACAGGCCGGGAAAGCTGCCGACCTGGTAGCCGCCCTCGCCGACATCCCACGGTTCGGCGATCAGCTTCACCTGACTGACCACCGGATCCTGTTGCACCAGATCGAAGAACGTCGAGAGGCGGTCGACGTCGTGCAGCTCGCGGGCCAGTGTCGCGGCGAGGTCGAAGCGGAATCCGTCGACGTGCATGTCCACCACCCAGTAGCGCAGCGAATCCATGATCAGTTGCAGGGTGTGTGGGTGGCGCACGTTCAGGCTGTTGCCGGTGCCGGTGTAATCCATGTAGTGCGTGGGGTCCTCGTCGACCAGCCGGTAGTAGGCGGCGTTGTCGATGCCGCGCAGGCCGAGGGTTGGTCCGAGGTGATTGCCCTCGGCGGTGTGGTTGTAGACGACATCGAGGATCACCTCGATGCCTTCGGCGTGCAGCGCGCGCACCATGGCCTTGAACTCGGTCACCGCGGCGCCCGCGCGGCCCGCGGCGGCGTATTCGTGATGCGGTGCGAGGTAGCCGACGCTGTTGTAGCCCCAGTAGTTGCGCAAACCCTGGTCGAGCAGGATGCGGTCGTGCAGGAACTGGTGCACCGGCATGAGTTCGATCGCGGTGATGCCGAGACTCTTCAGGTGCCCGATCACCGCGGGGTGCGCGATACCGGAGTAGGTGCCGCGCAGTTCCTCCGGCACGTCGGGATGGGTGGCGGTCATGCCTTTGACGTGCGCCTCGTAGATCACCGTCTCGTGGTAGGGGCGGTTCGGTGCGCGGTCGGCGGCCCAGTCGAAGAACGGGTTGATCACCACGCCGGTCATGGTGTGGCCGAGCGAGTCGAGGCCGTGGGTGTAGAGCGACGGGTCGTTGTCGAAGTCGCCCTCGAAGGCCTTGCCGTAGGGGTCGAGCAGTAGTTTGCTCGGGTCGCAGCGCTGGCCCCGGCCCGGATCGTAGGGGCCGTTTATCCGGAATCCGTAGCGCTGGCCCGGTTCGATCGAGGGCAGGTAGGCGTGCCAGACGTAGCCGTCGACCTCGTCGAGGGTGATCCTGGTTTCCGCGCCGTCCTCGGCGATCAGGCACAGCTGCACCGAATCGGCCACTTCGGAGAACACCGAGAAGTTCGTGCCGGCACCGTCGTAGGTGGCGCCGAGCGGATAGGCGGTCCCCGGCCAGACACCCAGCGGTGCCTGGCCGCCGGTGGTGTGGTCGGGCTTGGCCATGCAACGACAGTAGCGTCGGGCCGGTCAGGTGGTCGCGGGGCGGGGGACCGCCCACAGGTGGAGGTGGCGGCGGTGGTGTGGTCGACGCTGGTAACTTGAACGGCGTTCAAGTCCGTGCGCGGACGCCCCGATTCGATCGCCGAGGACCCGCGTTGGCACTCACCCAAGGCCAGATCACCGCCATCGACGCCGAGCACGTGTGGCACCCCTACGGCGGATTTCCCGCGACCACCGAATCGCTGGTCGTGGCAAGCGCTTCCGGCGTTCGCCTGACGCTGGCCGACGGGCGTGAACTCGTCGACGGCATGAGCTCGTGGTGGGCGGCCATCCACGGGTACCGGCATCCGGCGCTGGACGCCGCACTGGTCGAGCAGGCGCGACGGATGAGCCATGTGATGTTCGGCGGGCTCACCCACGAACCGGCGGCACGACTGTGTGAACTGCTCGTCGAGCTGACACCCTCCGGGTTGGACAAGGTGTTTCTCTGCGACTCCGGCTCGGTGTCGGTAGAGGTCGCCACCAAGATGTGCCTGCAGTATTGGCGCGCGCTCGGCCGACCCGAGAAGCGTCGGCTGCTCACCTGGCGCGGCGGATATCACGGCGACACCTTCACCCCGATGAGCGTGTGCGACCCCGACGGCGGTATGCACGCGCTGTGGACCGATGTGCTCGCCGAGCAACTGTTCGTGCCAGCGCCGCCGCGCGACTACCTGGCCGACTACGTGGCCGAACTGGAACACGCGATCGCGACGCACGCCGACGAACTCGCCGCGGTGATCGTGGAACCGGTGGTCCAGGGCGCGGGCGGGATGCGCTGGCACGATCCGCGCTACCTCGGCGATCTGCGCAGGCTGTGCGACGAACACGGTGTGCTGTTGATCTTCGACGAGATCGCCACCGGATTCGGCCGCACCGGAACGCTTTTCGCCGCCGAACCGGCCGGGGTAGGACCGGACGTGCTGTGCGTCGGCAAGGCGCTCACCGGCGGCTATCTCACCTTGGCCGCCGCACTGTGCACCGCGACGATCGCCGAGACGATCAGCGCGGGGCACGGTGGGTTGATGCACGGGCCCACGTTCATGGGCAACCCGCTGGCGTGCGCGGTCGGCGTGGCGTCGCTCGAATTGCTGCTGTCGCGGGATTGGCGCGGCGAGGTCGGCCGGATCGGCGCCGAGCTCACCGACGGGTTGGCCTCGGTCGGTGCGCTACCCGGCGTGGTGGAGGCGCGGGTGCTCGGCGCGATCGGCGTCGTCGAACTCGACCACCCGGTCGACATGTCGCTGGCCACCGCCGCGGCCACCGAGGCGGGTGCCTGGCTGCGCCCCTTCCGCAATCTGATCTACACGATGCCGCCGTTCATCAGTACCAGTGAAGACATCGCCGTGATCACCCGCGCGATGCGTGCCGCCGCGTCGGTGTGATCACACGATCCATGGCGGTGTGACGGCGTCGCCGGAGGTCGGGGTGCTCGCCTTCGCGTGCGGGCTGCCCGCGACGATGGCGGTGAATCCTTCGGTGCCGCCGTGAATCTGCCGCGTGCGCTCGGCGGGCAGGACCACGGTATCGCCTGCCGCGGCGACGAGATCGGTGCCGTCGAGTTCGATACGCAGGTGGCCGCCGAGGACGGTCCAGATCTGGTCGGCGTCGATCGCGTGGACGGGACCTGTGGCGTGCGCGGCTACTTCGACGTGCCAGACCGAGATCGGCGCGCCACCCTGGCTGGGGGAGGCCAGTGTGGTCATGACCCCGCCGGGGGTTTCGGTGCGGCGTGCTTCGGTGTGTCGGATGACGGTCATGTGGGAGCGCTCCTAAGATAGACAACAACGTTGTCTAAATAGTCAATGAGGTTGTCTACTATGTCAAGTGATTCCGGCGGCTACGAGCTGCCGCTGCGCATGTTGCTCGGGTTTCGCGTGGTCATCGACGAGGTGCACGCGGAACTGGCCGCGCACGGGCACCCCGAATTGCGGCCCCTGCACGGATTCGTCTTCCAGGTCATCGGTCGCGCGGGGGGCGGGGGGTGTGGCGCCGCCGATCTCGGCCGCGCGCTGGGGGTTTCGAAACAGGCCGCGGGTAAGCACATCGAAACGCTGGAGCGGTGGGGATATCTGCGGCGCGGTCACGACCCGGAGGACGGCCGTCGCAAGGTCTACACGCTGACCGAGCGTGCCGACGACGTGCTGACCCGCTCGGCACGGGCCTTCGACCGTATCCACGCGCGCTGGGCTGAGGTGCTCGGCCGCGATCGGCTGACGGCACTGGAGCACGACTTGCGCGCGGTGACTCCGGCGGAGGTGTTCCGCTTCGATATGCCGAATTGGTTCGGCGGTCAGTGATTCGGCGGATCAGTGACGTCGGCGGCGCGGTGATTTTTCGGCGCGTTGGCTCTGCGGTCGGCCGACAGGCGCTCGGTTCCGATCGTCACCACGACCTAGCGGGGGTGCATCGGCGAACTCGACACCGGGCAACCGTGGGAAGACCCAGGAAACCGACTTCCGGTGATTCGCGACGCGAGGAACTCAGCCCGGCCCTGGGCGGTCGCTGTCGGACAGTATCTCCCACACGCGGAACACGCAGTGGAAATCGTCGGACCAGCCGCGAACGATCAGCAGATAGGTATCGCCGTCGCGCAACAGGATGCGGCGGCCCCGGATTTTCGGGTACTCGGGGGTGAACGTCGGTAGGAGCGCGGCCAACTTGGTCATGGCCTGTTCGCGACTACCCACCACCTCTGCGAGAACACGGGGTGACCAGCGCTTGCTTTCGCTCGAACCGGTTGTTTCCTCTACGACTATCGCCCACCGCGGCATGCTGCCGACTTCCTCCCCGGAGATGCCCAGCCACCGCACGCACGATGACGCCCACCAAAGATGCCCACACGGTAGCAGCTGGGATCGACATTGTGTTTCGGACGCAGCGGCCGCTATATCTTGAACGGTGTTCAAGTATGCTGCTGGGCTGTGACTACCGATCCACTGATCTGGTTGGACGAGCGCGCCGCCGACCGCGAGCTGTCCGGATTGCGTCGTCGGCTCAGGCCGCGCGACCCGCACCCCCCGACCATCGACCTCGCCTCCAACGACTACCTCGGCCTGGTGCGCCACCCCGAGGTGGTCGAGGCCGCGGTGGCGGCCCTCCGCCGTTGGGGCGCTGGCGCGACCGGATCGCGGCTGGTCACCGGGACCACGGCCGAGCATGAACTGCTGGAGCGTGAACTCGCCGAATTCGTGGGCGCCGAAGCGGGATTGGTATTCGCCTCCGGTTACGCGGCCAACCTGGGTGTGGTCACGGCATTGGCCGGGCGCGGGTCGCTGGTGGTCTCCGACGCGGGCAGCCACGCCTCACTGGTCGACGCGTGCAGACTCTCGCGCGCACGGGTCGCGATTACCGCGCACCGCGACGTGGACGCCGTGGCGCGCGCGCTGGCCACGCGCACCGAGGAACGCGCGCTCGTGCTCACCGACTCGGTGTTCAGCGCCGACGGTGATCTGGCACCGCTGGCCGCGCTGCACCGGGTCGCCAGGCACCACGGTGCGGTACTCGTCGTCGACGAGGCGCACGGGCTCGGCGTGCGTGGCGCGGGCGGTCGCGGGCTCGTGCACGAAACCGGGCTCGCCGGCGCGCCGGACGTGGTGATCACGGCGACGCTGTCCAAGTCGCTCGCCACGCAGGGCGGTGCGGTGCTGGCGGGTGCGCGGGTGCGCGCGCACCTGATCGACGCGGCGCGCACCTTCATCTTCGATACCGGCCTCGCGCCCGCCGCCGTCGGTGCCGCGCGGGCGGCCCTGCGGGTACTGCGTCGCGAACCCGAACGTGCGGACCGGGTGCTCGCGCGCGCGGCCGACCTCGCGCGGATCGCCGACGTGCCGGTGCCGGAATCGGCGGTGGTCCCGGTGATTCTCGGCGATGCGCGAGTGTCCTACGAGGCCGCGCTGGAGTGCCGCGCGCGGGGCGTGGAGGTCGGTTGCTTCCGCCCGCCCTCGGTGCCCGAGGGGACCTCTCGGCTACGGCTCACCGCGCGTGCCGATCTGAGCGTCGACGATCTGGCCGTGATCGGCCAGGTACTCACCGAGGTACTGGCGCGAGCACGCGGTCGCGAGACGGTCTCGGCATGAGCGTCTTGCTGGTTACGGGCACCTCGACCGATGTGGGCAAGACGGTGGTCACCGCGGCGCTGGCCGCGCTGGCCGCGCGCGCGGGGGCATCGGTGGCGGTGTGCAAGCCGGGGCAGACCGGGGTGGCGCCGGGTGAGCCGGGCGACCTCGCGGAGGTCGAACGGCTCAGCGGTGTGCGGCGCACCGTCGAACTGGCGCGCTACCCCGACCCGCTCGCGCCCGACACCGCCGCCCGACGTGCCGGACTGCCGGAACTCACCCTCGCCGATACCGTCGCCGCGGTCGACCTGCTCGGCGACGCCGATCTCACCCTGGTCGAAGGGGCGGGCGGAGTGCTGGTTCGGCTCGGCGATTTCACCCTGCTCGACCTCGCGCGCGAGCTGCGTGCCGAGGTGCTCGTGGTGGCCTCGGCCGAACTCGGAACCCTCAATCACACCGAATTGACCACGCGCGCACTGCGATCAGAAGGCGTACGATGCGCGGGCCTGGTGATCGGCTCGTGGCCGTCGAGCCCGAGCCTTGCCGCCGAATGCAATCGGGTCGACCTGCCGCGCGTCACCGGTGTCGACCTCGTCGGGTCGATTCCCGAACGCAGCGGCGCCCTCGACCGCGCCGCGTTCACGGCGGCCGCGCCCGAGTGGTTCGTCCCGTCCTGGTCGCCGATCCGTGCATCGATCGGTTCGGCGACGTCGTCCGATGGGCGAAGTGCGCGAAACGAGACCCGCGGCGAGGTCGTGTCGGCCTAGGCTCGCCGCATGGCCGTGACTCGCGTCGATCGGCACATCCGGGCGCCGCGCGCGACGGTGTACCGGTTGCTGCTGGACCCGATCGCTGTCGCGCAGTGGATGGTGCCCACCGGAATGACCAGTGTGGTGCACGAATTCGAGGCTCGGGCGGGCGGTGGCTTCCGCATCTCGCTCACCTACGACGCGCCGACCGAGGCCGGGAAGACCACCGCGCGCACCGACACCTCGCACGGGCACTTCGCGCGGCTGGTGCCCGATCAGCTGGTGGTGCAGGTCGTCGAGTTCGAGACCGCCGACCCCGCTCTCGCCGGCCAGCAAACAATCACCTACACCCTCGAGGACGCCGATGGCGGCACGCTGCTGCGCGGGGTGCACGAGGATCTCCCCGACGGCGTGCCTCCCGAAGACAACGAACTCGGATGGCGCATCTCACTCGATCAGCTGGCAAACTTGGCCGAGGTCGGTCGGATCGAGTGACCAATACCCGGCCGGGGCGCCGGTTCGGTGTCTTCTCACGGCCTCTGGATGTGAGTCAGCCGCTGGGGTTTTCGGACCTATCGCCGATCTGGTTACTTTTCAGCGAATGACACTCGATGTCGCTGTTGCCTACAGTGGAGGCAATGGCGCCGATGGATTATCGGCACCCGTCCACAGTGTCGGATTGGGACGATGCGCGACGCAGGGCTCGGCTGCGCGAGACGCGGTTCGGTCAGGGCTGGCGGACGCTGCACCGCACCAGGAAGGCTGTGCTCCGGGTCGCCGTACTACTGCTGGCCGGACTTGTGCTGTTCGGCCAGTACTGGCGCCATGACATCCTGCCCGAGCAGGCCAGGCTCGCGCGGACCGAACCGGCCATCCTGCCGGTCGCCCCGCCCGTCGCACCGGCGGATTGGGACACCGTCGTCGTCGACATGGTCGGTCTCGGCGGGCTCGATGCCAGCGACACCGCGGCGGCGTTGCCTTCGCTGCGCCGGATGGGTGTGGTGTGGGCGATTCGCTACGACAATCAAGGTATCGACACCAAGGTGATCGCGGACCTCATCATTCGTGCCGCCGAGCTGTCGGGACTGCGAAACGTGGTGCTGGTCGGGCACAGTATGGGCGGGGTGATCGCGCTGGAGGTCGCCAAACACATTCACCTGCACAGTGATCGGCGACTGGTGGGCGTGGTACTCGACTGCACCCCGGTAGACCTGAACGCCGTGCGATCGGAGAGCCGAAGCCGCGGCGAGGAGATGCTGCGGTGGGCAGGATGGTTGCCCGGCGCGCGCGAGAGCCGCACACTGCGGGCACTCGTGGAAACCTACGCCAGGCGCGACCAGTTCGTCGACAAGAGCGAACCCCTGCCGGGCGTCCGCTTCGACGCGCTGCGCAAGACAGTGCAGCAGGTACTGCGGGAGAAGATCTTCTCCCGCGACGCCGCGAGCAACGGCCTGATCGAGGCGCAGTTCACCGCGATCGTGGCGGGTGGTGCGGTCGGTGACCTGCGCGCGCTCGCCGAGGGAGTCGACGGAAAGCCGCGCCCCGCCATCGTTTTCGTGCGACCACACGACGCCGCACGCGACCGTGTTGTCGACGACGTGTACTCGCATCGTGTGTTGATCGAGCAGTCCGGCGGGATCGAGGGCACCCTGTCGGTGGTGCTGTCGCGGCATACCGAGCACGCCAATCCGCTGCAACGTCCGCAGGCCTACAACACGATTATCGGCCAACAGGTGGTGCCGTTCATCCAGCAGTTCCAAAAGCAGGTGCGTGCCACCGGCACCGCGGCGGCACCGCAGGCCCCCTCGGTGCGTGCGCCGAGGTGAGCGGGTTGGCCTCACGCTGACACAAAGGGTGGTCGCGACGCCACGGGCTTGCTTCACTGTCGGGTGTCCACCGCTGTCGCGAACAGCTCCGCCACCACGGCGATTCGGCACCGGCCGCGTCGAGCCGAGGCGTGGTCCGCGCGTCGAATCCTGCCCGCACCACCGTGACGAAAGACGAGTCGTATGCCTACACCTCGCCAATTGAGCCTCAATGCCTTCATCTATCCGGCCGGGCACCACGAGGCGGCGTGGCGGCACCCCGAGAGCAGGCCCGAGCGCATCTACGACGTCACCTACTACCAGGAGATCGCGCGCACCGCCGAAGCCGCCAAATTCGACGGCGTGTTCTTCGCCGACGGTCCCGCGTTGCGCACGAATATTCGCCACAATGTCGCGCCGGGCTTGGAGCCGATCACCCTGCTGACCGCGATGGCCACGGCGACAACCCATCTCGGCTTGATCGCGACGGCCTCCACCACCTATTACGAGCCGTACAACCTGGCGCGACTGTTCTCCAGTCTCGACCACATCTCCGGCGGACGGGCCGGCTGGAACATCGTCACCACGGGAACCAGTCTCGCGGCCGCCAACTTCGGGCTCGAGGCGCATCCCGAGCACGCCCAGCGTTACGCGCGGGCGCGCGAATTCGTGGACGCGGTGCTGGCCCTGTGGAACAGCTGGGAGGACGACGCGATCCTGCTCGATCGCGCGGCGGGAATCTACGCCGATCCGGACAAGATCCATCCGATCGATTTCGTCGGCGAACATCTGCGGGTGCGCGGGCCCTTCAACGCGGCGCGCACCCCCCAGGGCCACCCGGTGCTGGTGCAGGCGGGCGCCTCCAACGAGGGTCGCGGTTTCGCGGGCAAGTACGCGGAGGCGATCTTCACCGCGCATCAGCAGCTGTCGGACGCGCAGGCGTTCTACGCCGACATCAAGTCGCGCGCACGGCAATTCGGCCGCGACCCGGAGCACGTGAAGATCCTGCCAGGAATCAGCCCGTTCATCGCCGACACCGAGGAGGGCGCGCTGCGCCTGCAACGGGAGTTCAACGAACTCACCGTGCCGGAATACGGTCTCATTCAGCTCGAGGACATCGCGGGCAAGAGCCTGCGACACCTGCCGCTGGACGAGGTGATCCCCACGGAGCTGTTCGCCGACGCGGGCGAGGTCACCGACAACGCCAAGAGCAGGCTCCAGGTGGTCGCCGGGATCGTGCAGCGCGAACGTCCGACCGTGCGGCAACTCCTGCACCGGCTCGCGGGCGCTCGGGGGCACCGGGTGTTCGCCGGTACGCCCGAACAGGTGGCCGACACGATCGAGGAGTGGTTCAGCAACGGTGCCGCCGACGGCTTCAACGTGATGCCGCCGTACTACCCCGGCGGGTTGGCGGTGTTCACCGAGACGGTGGTGCCGATCCTGCGTGCGCGCGGCCTGTTCCGCACCGAGTACACCGGGACCACCTTGCGCGACCACCTCGGATTGCCCCGTCCTGCAGGACGATTCGCACCGGGGTCCGCGCTCGTCGGGTAGGTCGGCGTCGCTGCCATGGAGTGTGCCCCCGATTACGGCGATGTAGCCCGTGATACCGAAGACGATCAGGCGCAGTAGGCCGGTGTGCGGTCCGAGGGTGCGCACCCGCGAGCGGGGCCTCCGACAGTCCACGCAGCACTCGGCCGAGCCGACGCTGATGGATGAACACCATGAGCAGCGCGGCGGCCACCAAGAAGGCGAGCACGACGTAGTACCACGCCGCGTCGCCCGGTCTCGGCATCGGCAGTCCGGTGCCGGTTGTGCCGAAGAACCAGCTCTTCTCGTAGAGCCGGTTGGTGGTCAGCGTTGGTGGATGCCTCGCGCAGGGTGTGCGCTGGTCGGGTAATCAGCGCTGGTGCACACCCAACCGGTGCTGGATGCCCGCGATGAACAGTCGCAGACCGAAATCGAAGCGCGCGGTGGCATCGATGGTGTCCGCGAGCGGTGAGGCGTCTTCGGTGAGGGCGCCGACCGAGTCCATCTGGATGCGGGACTGTTCGTCGACGGTCTGGCCGAGGATGTAGTGCAGCAAGGTGAATGCCGCGAGTTCGGCCTCGGGTCGCGGCATGCCCGCGCGCAGTGCCGCGGCCACCATGCGTTCGCGGCCCTTGCTGGTGGTGAGCCGCGAAGCGTAGGTCGCGGAGACCAATTCGGCGCCGTCGCGGTAGGCGAGCAGACTGTCGCGTAGGCGGTGGGCGAGTTCGTCGAGTTGATCGGCCCAGTCCTCGGTGGCGACCTGGTCTTCCATCGGGGCGAGGATGCGGTCGGCGACGGCACCGAGCAGTGCCTGTTTGTTGGGGAAGTGCCAGTACAGCGCGCCGGGCTGGACCCGGAGCGAGCCCGCGAGCTTGCGCATGGTCAGGTCGGCGAGACCGTATTCGTCGAGAATCGCGATGGCACCGTCGATCACGTCGGTTCGATGTAATTGCACCCTGATTCCCTTCCGGTCATGTGTTGACTCTACTGTCGCCGCTACCCTAGCTTGAACACCGTTCAAGTTGGGTGGCCACCTCGGCCGAACGAAGGGATTCGTGCAGTGACCCAGACCCCCGTCGACACCGACATCCTCGCCGTGGCCCGCGAACGCGTGCTCGACAGCGGCGAAGGACTCACCACAGAGCAGACCCTCGCGGTGCTTCGCCTCGGCGACGACCGGCTGGAGGAACTGCTCGCGCTGGCCCACGACGTCCGCATGCGGTGGTGCGGTCCCGAGGTCGAGGTAGAGGGCATCATCAGCCTGAAAACCGGTGGCTGCCCGGAGGATTGCCACTTCTGCTCGCAATCGGGTCTGTTCGAATCGCCGGTGCGCGCCGCGTGGCTGGACATTCCCAGTCTGGTGGAGGCCGCCAAGCAAACCGCGAAAACCGGTGCCACCGAATTCTGCATCGTCGCCGCCGTGCGCGGACCCGACGCGCGACTGATGGCGCAGGTCGCCGCCGGTGTCGAGGCGATCCGCAACGAGGTGGACATTCAGGTCGCCTGCTCGCTGGGCATGCTGAACCAGGAACAGGTCGACCAACTCGCGGCGATGGGGGTGCACCGTTACAACCACAACCTGGAAACCGCGCGCTCGCACTTCCCGAACGTCGTGACCACGCACAGCTGGGAGGAGCGCTTCGAGACGCTGCGGATGGTGCGTGCGGCGGGCATGGAGGTGTGCTGCGGCGGCATCCTCGGCATGGGTGAAACCCTGGAGCAGCGCGCCGAATTCGCCACCGACCTGGCCGCCCTGAGCCCCGACGAGGTGCCGCTGAACTTCCTCAACCCGCGTCCCGGCACCCCCTTCGGCGACCTCGAAGTGTTGCCCGCCGCCGACGCGCTGCGTGCGGTCGCCGCGTTCCGACTCGCGCTGCCGCGCACGATCCTGCGCTTCGCGGGCGGCAGGGAGATCACCCTCGGTGACCTCGGTGCCAAACAGGGCATCCTCGGCGGCATCAACGCGGTCATCGTCGGCAACTACCTGACCACCCTCGGTCGACCCGCGGAATCCGACCTCGATCTGCTGGGCGAGTTGAGCATGCCGATCAAAGCGCTCAACGAAACACTCTGAGCCGACGGGGCATGGGTGCCGTCAGTACTGTGACAGGAATGAACGAGCGCTACAACCCGTTCACCGGGAGCCTGGTCGAGGCCGATCTCGACGCCCCGGTGCCCGCCGCGGCCGCGTTGGGGCTGGAGCCGCCGCGCTATTGCGAGCAGTGCGGTCGCAGGATGATCGTGCAGGTCAGTCCGGATGGTTGGTGGGCGAAGTGCTCGCGGCACGGGGTCATCGACGCGAAGAGTCTGGAGCGTCGCTGATGGTAGGCCAGCAGGTTCGTCGCAACGCCGCGGTCGCCGAATTGCGCGCCGGCGTGTTGGTCGCGGTCGCCGTGGTGGTGGTCAGTGCTCTGCTCGGCGTGGTCTGGGGCCGGCTGGTGCCCGGCGAGCAATTGTTGGTGGTCGAGCCGGGACGCGGCAGTGTGCTCACCGGCGAAAGCGCGCACGAATTCGACGCGGTGGCGATATTCGCGTGCTTCGGCGCGGCGCTGGGAGTGTTGTCGGCGTTCGCGGCGTGGCGGTGGCGTTCGGCGCGCGGGCCGTTGCTCCAAGTGGGTTTGTTGCTCGGTTCCCTGCTCGGCGCGTTCGTGATGGCGCGTCTGGGTGAACAGGTCGCCGCGTGGCAGTACCCGAGGCCGCACAATCCGCCGGTCGGTCAGATCGTCACCTTGCCGGTGGAAATGGGTAGTTGGCTGGCGCTGATCGTGCAGCCGTTGTTCGCCTCGCTGGTGGTGATGTTCCTGGCCGCGTTGAACTCCTCGGACGATCTCGGCGTCGGCCCGCGCCCCGGTCCCGGATTCGAAGGCGCCGCAGCCGGATTCGAGGCGCCCGCCACGTACTCGGGTGCTCGGGCTGCGAATTCGGCCTCGGTGGCATACGGTGGGGGCGAACCGGCCGGGGAGGCCGGTTCCGGTTCGTCGTCGTCGGAGTCTCGTCCCGGCCGCTGACACTTCGCTCGAACCGCGGCAGGGGGACGGCGCGGTGCGTTTCGCGTGCGAACGCACTCCGAGCGATAGCTGGGCGAACAAGGTGTGGCCCGGCTGTTTCGGGGGTATTCGTAGACTGCGCGAGTAGCAGGAGGATGGCAGTGCCTTTCGTCGGTCGGGGTCCGGTGGTCGAGGAGATCGACGCACAGTTCTGGCGGGTGGTCGAGCCGCTCGAGTATCACGGTGAGACCGAGAGTTTCGAGATTCCCGCGGGGTTCCGCACCGATTTCGCCTCGGTGCCACGGCCTTTCGTGTGGTTGGTGCCGACGTATGGCGTCTACACCAAAGCCGCGATCCTGCACGACTATCTGCGCAGCTCGAAGGTGGTGAGCGAGGCCGACGGCGACGGGTTGTTCCGCCGCTGCCTGCGCGAATGCGGTGTCTCCATGCCGCAGCGTTGGATGATGTGGACCGCGGTGCGACTGTCGAGCCACCTGCGCGGCGCGAGCCCGGCCGCGCTGGCGGTGTTCACCCTCACCGCGGTGCTTTCAGTGATCTATCTGTTCGTCCCCGCGATCGTCATCTCGGTGTACCTGGCGCTGTTCTGGCTGGTGGAGTTCGCGTTCTGGTTACCTCAGCGCCTGCTGCGCCGCACGAACGCGGAGGTGCCCAAGCCCCAGGTGAAGTCGGCCTGACCGGGGTGCGGCGACCGACGCTCGTCGTTGTCAGCGGCCCGCCGGGCAGCGGGAAGACCACGCTGGCCCACGCTGTGGCGCACGTTATCGGCTGTCCCGCGTTGTGCCGCGACGAGATCAAAGAGGGCATGGTGCACGCCACGCCGGGATGTGCTCCCGGACCGTCGGACGCGCTGAACCTGGCGGCCACATCCACGTTCTTCGAGGCCGTGGGATTACTGCTGCGCGGCGGTGTCACCGTGGTCGCGGAGGCGGCTTTCCAGGATCGGTTATGGCGGAAGGGCTTGGCGCCGTTGCGTCAGGTGGCCGAGCCGCGCGTCGTGCACTGCGTGGTCGATGGCGACCTCGCCGCGCAGCGAATCCGCCAGCGGCGCAAGGACAATCCGTTGCGTCGAGCACATTCGGCACCGGACACCGAGCCGTGGCCGCCGACACGGTTCCAGCGCGTCGAGTGGGACGTGCCCTCGTTCGAGGTCGACACCACCGACGGTTACGCCCCGTCGCTCGAAGAGCTTGTTGCTTTCGTGCAAAAGCATTGATCTGCAATAGAATTCGGTATCTCTGTGCCGAACGGCACCGCGTTGACCTCGCGGCCGCCGTCGATATCTGTGCATCGTCCAGCACGGATATTCAGTGGACGTGTCGACTGCGCGCGGTTACGGTGCGTGACCGGAACAGTCGAGCCTGCGGAAGGAGTCCGGGGTGAACAAGCGCGAACCACTGCCGGATCCGCAGGAGAAGGCAAGTGAGCGAGCCGATTTGGTGGCCTGGCGGCGACGGGACGCCCTGCGGCGTGGCAATGCCGCACAGCCGCTGGCGAACAAGCGGCGGTATCGGCGGGGGAGTAAGCACAAGAATCGGACGTTGGACGCCTGAGCACCCGCATTTCGTGCTGAATAGGATTGTCGGACAACCTACTTCCCGCTTTGCTCAAGCGCGGGGGCGCAGGGCGGCGAATTCGTCGGTGACGCGTAAGCCGGACTCGGTGAAGCGGTAGACGGCGGCGGGGCGGCCGCCGGTGCGGCCGGGGGTGGCGGTGGCGCCGGTGGGGGTGATGACTTTGCGGCGGGTGAGGACGCGTTGCAGGTTGGTGGTGTCGACGTCGTAACCGAGTGCGGCACAGTAGATGTCGCGTAGTACCGAGAGGGTGAAGCGCTCCGGGGCGAGCGCGAAGGCGATATTGGTGTAGCTGAGTTTCGCGGCCAGGCGGGTGCGGGCGTGGTCGACGACGGTGCGGTGATCGAAGGACATGACCGGCAGGTCGGAGACGGGGTGCCACGCGGTGTCGTCGGGCAGCTGTGGGTCGGCGGTCAGCGGTACCAGGCCGAGATAGGCCGAGGCGATGCGGCGGGGACTCGGTACACGATCGGGTGCGCTGAATACCGCGAGTTGCTCGAGGTGGGCCAACTCCCGCACGTCGACTTTTTCGGCGAGCTGGCGGCGCGCGGAGGTGTCGAGGTCCTCGTCGTCGCGTAAACGGCCGCCGGGCAGCGACCACGTTCCCGCCTGTGGGTCGAGGGCGCGCTCCCAGAGCAGTACCGACAGTTCGGTATGCCGACCAGACCGATCACCCTCCCTTGATCCATGGGCAACGCCCTGACCTGCGCTAGCTCTGGCTGGAAACTGTCGAACCTGGAACACGGCGGTGAGGGATTCGTGGACGGTGCTACTATGGGACACGTTTTCGATTATAAGTCGAAAACCTGGTTTGATGCGAATCGGCGGCGTGACCGCCTCGCATGGAGAAGGGAGCCATCATGGCGACGACTGGTGCGAAACTCGCGCCTCCGCTGATGGGGCAGGTGACCGACGGGCCGCATGGGTTCACCGGAGTACAGGCGACACCGGAGTGGGCCGAACAGGTGCGCCGCTTGGCGCGTCAGCGCAACGCGACCATCCTCGCGCACAATTACCAGCTGCCGGAGATCCAGGACGTGGCCGACCACGTGGGCGACTCCCTGGCACTGTCGCGCATCGCGGCCGAGGCGCCCGAGGAAACGATCGTCTTCTGCGGCGTGCACTTCATGGCCGAGACCGCCAAGATTCTGAGTCCGGCCAAAACGGTGCTCATTCCCGACCAACGCGCCGGGTGCTCGCTCGCCGACTCCATCACCGCCGAAGAGCTGCGGGCATGGAAGGCCGACTACCCGAACGCGATGGTGGTGTCGTATGTGAACACCACGGCCGAGGTGAAGGCACTCACCGACATCTGCTGCACCTCCTCGAACGCCGTCGACGTGGTGGCCTCGATCGACCCCGAGCGCGAGGTGCTCTTTCTGCCGGACCAATTCCTCGGCGCGCACGTCAAACGCGTCACCGGCCGGGAGAACCTGCACATCTGGGCCGGCGAATGCCACGTACACGCGGGCATCAACGGTGACGAGCTCACCGAGCAGGCGCGCACCCACCCGGACGCGGAACTGTTCGTGCACCCCGAATGTGGTTGCGCCACTTCGGCTCTGTACCTCGCGGGCGAGGGATCCTTCCCCGCCGACCGGGTGCACATCCTGTCCACCGGCGGCATGATCGACGCGGCCAAGGCGGCCAAGTCCACCCAGGTCCTCGTCGCCACCGAGGTCGGCATGCTGCACCAGTTGCGCAAGGCCGCACCCGATGTCGACTTCCAGGCCGTCAACGATCGCGCCTCGTGCAAGTACATGAAGATGATCACCCCGGCCGCACTGCTTCGCTGCCTGGTCGAGGGGCGCGACGAAGTACACGTCGACCCCGAAACCGCCGCGCTCGGCCGCAATTCGGTGCAACGGATGATCGCCATCGGCAACTCGGGTGGTGGTGAATGAGCGTCATCGGCGCCGTTGCCCTGCGACGTGCGGCCGCTTTCACCTCGCGAACCGGTGCGGGTCGATGACCTCGCCCTCGATCGAGTGGGAGGCCGCCGCCGATCTGGTGGTGGTCGGCGGCGGTGTCGCCGGGTTGACAGCGACGCGCGCGGCATCGACGCGTGGGCTGCGCGTTCTCACGCTCAGCAAAGGCGGGCCCGCCGACACGGCGACGCAATACGCCCAGGGCGGCATCGCTGTGGTTGCGCCGCACAAAGATTCGGTGCGATTGCATGTGCGTGACACGATCACGGCGGGTGTGGGACTGTGTGACGAGAACGCGGTGCGATCCATCGTCGAGGGCGGTCGGGCGGCGGTCGCGGCATTGACCGATCTGGGTGCGGTCTTCGACCTCGGCCGCGACGGTGGGGTCTCGCGCACCAGGGAAGGTGGGCACAGCACCCGGCGGATCATTCACGCGGGCGGCGACGCCACCGGGGCCGAGGTGCAGCGTGCGCTGAACGCGGCGGGTATGCCGGTGGTCTTCGGCGCGGCCGTCCACGAGGTCGTCACCGGGCCCCGTGGGGTGTGCGGGGTGATCGTGTTGTCCGACAAAGGGTTCGGTGTGGTGCATGCGCCCTCGGTGCTGTTGGCCACCGGTGGTTGCGGTCAGCTGTACGCGTTGAGCACGAACCCCGAGGGGGCGACTGCCGACGGTATCGCCCTGGCGCTGCGGGCGGGTGCGAGCGTCGCGGATCTCGAGTTTCTCCAATTCCATCCGACCGTGCTGTACACGGCGGGCGGGCTCGGGCGAAGGCCCCTGGTGAGCGAGGCGGTGCGCGGAGAAGGGGCGGTGCTCGTGGACGTAGCAGGCCGTTCGGTGACCGAGGGGGTGCACCCGCTGGGTGATCTCGCGCCGCGCGACGTGGTGTCGCGGGCGATCGCCGAACGCATGCGCCTGTCCGGCGCCGAGCACGTCTACCTCGACGCCCGAGCCATCGACGGTTTCGCGCAGCGCTTCCCGACGATCACCGCTTCGTGCGCGGACGTCGGGATCGATCCGCGCACCGAACTGATTCCGGTGGCGCCCGCGGCGCACTACCAGTGCGGGGGCGTGCTCACCGATCCGCACGGACGTACCACCGTCGCCGGTCTGTACGCGGCGGGCGAGGTTGCCCGCACCGGATTGCACGGCGCGAATCGCCTGGCCTCCAACAGTTTGTTGGAGGGTCTCGTGGTCGGCGAACGCGCGGGTATCGCGGCCGCCGAACGACTCGACATCACCGCGCGCGTCACCGAAATACCCGGCACCGACCTCGAATACGCGGATCGCGAGGTGGTGCAACGCCTGCTCACCACGCACGCTTCCGTCGTGCGTACGGGTGCGGGGTTGCACGAGGCGAGCGAACTTCTCACCGCCGCGATCACTCGGCGTGAACTCGGGAAACATTGGGGTCTCGCAGGAGACCGCGATCTCACGAATGGTGCGGAGCCCGTGAATGATCGCGACCACGTGCACGGTGGTGGCCTTGCGAGTGGTGGCGGTTTCGCGAACGGCGGCGCCCCCACAGGGGGAGTTCGTGCCACGGGGCGCCGCAGCCATTCGGAAGTTGCCGCCGCACTGGAAGATCGGGCGCTCACCCTTGCCGCAGGCGCCCTCCTGTCAGCCGCACTGGCCCGCACCGAGAGCAGAGGTTGCCACACGCGATCGGATCATCCCGGCCCTGATGACGCTCTGCGCCACAGCATTCCGATTCGCCTCGACGCTGATGGTCGTCCGCGGCCGGTGACTCGGGTGTCCGCATGAGTACGAGATCGTTGCCCGCGCGCGTACAACTCGATATCCGGCAGTTCGGGTGCTCGATTGCCGGATTGCCACGACACCGAGTGCGCCGGATGGCGCACTCGCCGAAATGATTAGGAGCGCACCGATGGTGCTCGAGCCCACCCTCGATCGCGACGAGACGCTGCGGATCATCCGCACCGCACTCGATGAAGACCTGCGCTACGGCCCGGATGTGACGACCGCGGCGACCGTGCCACTGGACACCAGGGTGCGGGCGACCGTGGCCGCACGCCAGCCGGGTGTCGTCGCGGGGCTCGATGTGGGTCTGCTGGTTCTGGACGAAGTGATCGGTGCCGACAATTACGAGGTCACCGAGCGAGTAGCCGACGGAACACCCGTGGCGGCAGGGCAATCCGCACTCACCCTCGTCGCCCCGACACGCGGTCTGTTGACGGCCGAACGCACCATGCTCAACCTGGTCTGCCACCTCTCCGGGATCGCCACCACCACCGCCGCCTGGGTCGCCGAGGTCGAGGGAACCGGCTGCGCGATCCGGGACAGCCGCAAAACCCTGCCCGGCCTGCGCGCTCTCCAGAAGTACGCGGTGCGGCTCGGCGGCGGTGTGAACCACAGGATGGGCCTCGGCGACGCCGCGTTGATCAAGGACAACCACGTGGCCGCCGCCGGATCCGCCGTCGCCGCCCTGCGCGCGGTCCGCGAAGCCGCCCCCGATATCGACTGCGAGGTCGAGGTGGACAGCCTCGAACAACTCGACGAGATCCTCGGCGAGAACGTGGAACTCGTGCTGCTCGACAACTTCCCCCTGTGGCAGACCCAAGCCGCGGTCCAACGGAGGAACACGAAGTCGCCGAACACGAAACTCGAGTCCTCGGGTTCATTGACCCTGGACGTAGCGGCCGACTACGCCCGCACCGGCGTCGACTACCTCGCCGTCGGCGCGCTGACCCACTCGGTCCGCGTCCTGGACCTCGGTCTGGATTTATAGATCACCAGGACTCATCGGCGTCCACGCTTGCCGATCGCCGCACCCATGTCCCGCTGACGTTTATTCGGTGGTGAGTTCGCGTTCTAGGGGGGTGCGGAAGCGGGGGGTGGGGCGGAGGGTGTCGTACCAGGTTGTGGTGCGGTGGATTTCGGCTTCGAGCAAGGCTCGGGTGTCGGTGCCCACGTCTTCTAGGAGGCGGTAGGCGATTTCGCCGTTCTTGCGTTGGGCCCAGCCGCCGATGATGCGGCCGTCGGACCAGATAGTGGGGCCGATATTGCCGTTGCGGTCGAATAGCGCCTCGGCGTGTGGGCCCAGGTACCAGTGTCGGGATTTCCAGCCCATCGGGGTGGGGTCGAGGGCTGGTAGGAGGGCTACCCAAGGGGCCGGGGGCGCGACGGGGGCCAGATCGTCGGCGAGGAGAAGGCCCGTGTTGCCGTTGAGATCGACTTCGACCACCTCGAGTTGCGCCAGTGCCTTGCGCACTTCGGTCTGGGTCCAGCCGGTCCACCAGGCGAGGTCGGTGACGGGTGCGGGGCCGAACGCGTACAGCCAGCGGCGGACCAACTCGGCACGTGCGGTCGCGGCAGGTAGCTGCGGAACTCCTTCCGGCAGCCAGGTTTCGACCGGGGACCAGGTGTATTGGCTGCTGGTCCAGCTGCCGTTCGGGCGACCGCGCACGATATGACCCGCGCAACCCAGCGTCACCAGCACCCAGGTGGTGATGTTGGTCGGCTTCGAATACGCCTTGCCCGGCGCGGTATCCACCTGCGTGCGCAGCCGTGGTACCCGCTTGCTCAGCTGGGCTCCGGTCGCCGCACCCATGTCCAGTAGCGCGGCGTGGGTCTCCGCCTCGACCTCGGCGAACCAGCCGATCGGATCGTCGCCGCCGACCCCGGCCTTCTCCAGATATTTGCTGTAGGCGCGACGTTGCTTGTGCGCCAACGCATCCGCACACGCGGCTTGCAATACCGGCAGGACTTCCCGCGGTGTCACGAACATGGTGCGGCGCATGGCCAGCAGGCGCACCACCGTCCTGTCGTCGTAGAGCGCCCGCTCCACGTCCGAGGGCGTGAGGGCCGTGCTGCGTGCGTTCACCGACACGAACACCGTCGCCGGGTCGGTCGCGTGCAGGGCAAGCACGGATCCCGCGATGTCGCGCACATCGTCACAGCGGTGCTCCGCCGCGAGGCGGTGCCGTATGCCGAGCCGCGCCCGCCGCTCGGCAACATCTATGGCGCGCATCGCCGAGTCCCCTCCTCATGTCTCGCGCCGAACTCGCTGCTATCGAGAGGCTTTCGCCACCGCGTGCCGCGAGGGGTTCGGCGCAGTCGGCGTTCCGGAACGCCCGTCGGAGTTCCGGAACGGTTGCTGTCGACGCGAGCCTAACGGCGCCTACCGACAACAATCGCTCGGTGCGCGGGATTCGGGATCGGGTGGTTCGACCCGTGGTCGGCCAAGCCGCGGCATGACACCTACAGCATCGCCGATCAGGCCGATATCCACGAGACGTTGCTCCGCGAGCAGGGCATCACCCGCTATCACATTCTGTCCCACGATTACGGCGATACCGTCGCTCAGTACTGAACCCGCTGCGTCTGATCCGCGTCCGACTCGGGGAGGCAGAAGCCGAGGGCCTGTGCCCCTGGCAACGTGGCCGGTGTGCTCGGTTCGATTACCGCTGTCGGCGTCGTCGTCGACCGAACGGGTGGCAGTTGTCGCGCTGAATCATCCGGTGCGTGGTCGGACGACCCGTCGCGGTCGATTGGCCCGACGCGATCGCGGAACGGTCTCGAGCAATGCCGTGAGTTGGGATCGTTGCTCGGCGACCGCACGCGTCGACACCACGCCGTTGCACAGCGCATCCACCCAATCCGTTGTTGCCGAGCGCACCCTGGCCAACACGTCGGACAGAGCGGCCAGGGTCGCGGTCGGGTCGTCGGCCGCCATGACCCCGACCCGCTTACTGTCGCGCGGGATTACCGGTGCGCGGCGGCGACCGTGGGACCACACGAGGCATGGGCTCGACGCGATCGCGCGACGGTCTCGACCCGCTTACTGTTGCGCGGGATCATCGGCGCACGGTCGCGACCGTGGGACCATGCAGAGCATGAGGCGGGCGGAGCTGATACTGACGGCATGCGGTGCGCTGCTGAGCGTGTTCGTGACGACGCTTGCGGCACCGGTGGTCTCGGCGCGACCGGATTGCGGCACTCAGGTGGCGACGGTGCCGGTGACGCTCACCGTCGACGGTGAGGCGGCGACGGGGCTGGTCTACGAGCCCTACCGATGCGAGCCGGGTGACCTACCGCCGCGCGACCTCGTGGTCTCGGTGCACGGGCACGACAGTTCGGCGGCCTCGAACGCGGAGTACCAGATCTCGATCGCGCGCCGCACCGAGACACCGATTCTCGCGATGGACCTGCGCTCGGCCACGGGCACCTGGCGCACCGGCGAGTGGAATCTGTGGGCGGGCTGGCGCGATGTCGTCGAGGCGACCCGGTGGTACCGCGGCGAACACCCGGAGATCGCGAAGACGGTGCTGTGGGGCGGCAGTCAGGGTGGCATCGTGAGCGGGCTCGCCGCCGCCTACGCGCCGGACGGGCTGTTCGACTACTGGGTCGACAACTACGGGCCCGCAGACGATTTCACCAGCTGGTTGGCGGGCGCGCAGGCCGATCCCGCACTGCCGACGCAGATCGAGCGGGACGCGGGCGGCTGCACGCCGCTCGAATGTCCTCTGGCCTATGCCGAGCGCTCGCCCGCACTGCTGGCCGACCGGATACACGTGCGCAGAACGTTTCTGGTGCACGGCACCGGCGACGCCGTGGTGCCGTATGTGACGAGCCTGGAGATGCGCGCCGCCCTGGCCGCGGCGGGTCGACCGGTGTCGATGTACACGATCGTCAGCGGCACCGATCTCCAAGGCGCGGTGGTGCCGGGCGATCACAGCATCGGCCCGGCCTACTTCGAAGGCGGGTGCGTGGTCGAACGATTGCTCGACGACAGCGAGCCGCTCGACGGTCCTGACAAGGACTACTTCGTTGACGTCGCGCGCGGAGTGCGCACAGCGCCACCCGCGCCGCCGAACGCGAAATGCGCGGCCTGATTCGCCCTGTTTTTGCGACTGCCACACTGGCGCAGACACCCCGAGCCCACCAGCACACCTATCTCACGAAGATTTCGACGCGACCGCACGGTGCGGGAACAGCAGCGAGCGGGTGGTACGAATGGCGGACAACCAACACCATCCGACGACCAACACAGGGGTGCGCATGAGCGAATCGATCGACTCCGCCTACCACTGGGAAGGCGGCGAACTGGATCTGGACGCCTACCTGGCGAGGATCGGCTTTTCCGGAGCCCGCACACCGACATTGGCGAACCTGCGCGAGTTGGTCTACGGCCACACCACGACCTTCCCCTTCGAAAATCTGGATATCATGCTCGGCCGCGGCATCGAGCTGGATCTGAAGACACTGCAGGACAAGATGGTTCGACAACGCCGGGGTGGCTACTGCTACGAGAACATCGGCCTGTTCGCCGCCGCACTGGAACGCTTCGGTTACGACGTCACCGGTCTGGCCGGTCAGGTCGTGATGTCGACCGAGTTGCTGTTGCGTCCGAGGACCCACGCGTTACTGCACGTACGCGCCGACGACGACGATCGTGCGTGGCTCTGCGACGTCGGTTTCGGTGGTGGGCCGCCCGGACCGATCGAATTGGTCGCCGATTCCGGCGAATTCGCGATCGAGCGCTGGCGCTACCGCCTGGAGCGCACCCGAGGTCGGCTCGACTCCGAGCTGTGGTTGTTGCACCAGTTCGGGCGCGACGGGTGGGTGATCCGGCACCGCTTCACCTTGGACCCGAACTATCGGACCGACTACCGCGTAGGCAATCACTTCGTGTCCACCTCGCCGAGGTCGCCGTTCACGACCCGCCCATTCGTGCAGCGGTTCCGGCCCGAGGCACACCACACCCTGGACGACACCACCTGGACCATCGAACGTCCGGACGGTACCGGCGAGACCCACGAACTCGCCCTGGACGAATTGCCGCGCGTGCTCACCGAAGTCTTCGATATCGACCTGTCCGAAGCTGACGCCGCCGTACTGGTTACCGCGCCGTGGCGACGACGATGACCGGCTGGAGCGGGCGCGCGGGTTCACCCCGTGGTGGGCGCTAGCCGTTATGGTCGGCGAGTGCGTACCCGTCGAAATCGCCTCGCCCTGTTCACCGCACCGGTGTTGGTGCTCGCGGCCTGCTCGTCCGGGCCCGACCAACCGGACTCGGTGGCCGGTGCATTCGCCGACGCGCTCAATCGCGACGATCTCGCGGCGGCCGCCGCGCTCACCGACGACCCCGCCGCGGCGAACGCGACACTCGGCGCGCTCTACGACGGGCTCGGCAAGGAAGCGACCTTCGAAGTTCGCTCCACCGACAAAGACACCTTCACCCTGGCCGCTACCTGGAAGTTCGGTGCGGAGGGGAAATCGGGGGAGTGGGCGTACACGACCACCGGCACCGCCGCCGAGGGTGACGACGGGTGGAAGATCGCCTGGAACCCGACCACGCTCGCGCCGGGCCTGGATACCGGCCCGCTGACCTACAGCCCGGTCTATCCGACACCGGCCCGCGTGCTGGACGCTTCGGGCGGCGACCTGATGACCGAACAGGAGGTGACCCTGGTGAACGTTGCCGAGGGTGCCGACACCGCGGCACTGGCCGCCCTGCTCGGCCCCATCGTCGACGACATCACCGAGGCCTCGCTGCGCCAGGATCTGGCCGCCGCCCAAGGCAAACCGGTCACCGCGCTCGCCCTGCGCGAGCAGGATCTCGCACCGATTCGTGCGCGGCTCGACGGCATGTCCGGCGTGACGCTCGCCCCGCAGAACCGCCTGCTGACCACCGACAAGGCGCTGGCTTCCCCTGCGCTGTCCGGCCTGACCGAGTTGTGGCAGCAGGACAGGGACGCGCACGCGGGCTGGGCGGTGCGCGCACAAACCGCCGAGGGCACCGAGCGCGTAGCCGGCGCCGACCCGACACCCACCACCGACCTCGCGACCACCCTGGACATCGACACGCAGAACGCGGCCGAGGCCGCCCTCGACTCGATCCCGCAACCCGCGGCGATCGTCGCGTTGCGGCCCTCCAACGGTGCGGTGGTGGCCGTGGCGCAGAACGAACCCGCCGACGGGCAAGGCCCGATCGCGCTCACCGGGTTGTATCCGCCCGGGTCGACCTTCAAGACCGTCACCGCGTCGGCCGCGCTGCAGACCGGGGCGGTCACTCCCGACACGGTGTTGCCGTGCCCGGGCAGCGCCGACATCGAGGGCAGGCGGATTCCCAACGACGACAACTTCGACCTGGGTGCGGTGCCGCTGCACGCGGCGTTCGCGCATTCCTGCAACACCACGATGGGCGCGCTCGGGGTGAAATTGCCGCCCGATGGCCTCACCAAGGCAGCGGCGCAATTGGGACTCGGCGTCGACTACATCACGCCGGGTTTGACCACCGTGACCGGGAAGGTTCCGGCCGCCGACACTCCGGCGCAGCGGGTGGAGTCGGCGATCGGGCAGGGCGAGGTGACGGCGTCGCCGTTCGGGATGGCACTGGTCGCCGCCTCGGTCGCGCATGGCCGACCACCGGCCCCGATGCTGGTCCTCGGCCAACAAGGCGTCGCGGACAGCACGCAGGAGCCGCTACCGCAACCGGTGGCCGACCAGCTGAAATCGATGATGCGCGAGACGATTACCTCGGGTACGGCGACGCAGTTGAACGACATTCCAGGGCTGCTCGGCAAGACCGGAACGGCCGAATACATCGATGACGAACACGCGCACGGCTGGTTCGTCGGTATCGACGGTGACCTGGCCTTCGCGGTGTTCATCAGCGACGCGGGCAGCTCGACGCCCGCGGTGGACGCGGCGGGCAGGATGTTGCGCGCGCGACGCTGACCGCGTGCCGAGCCTCGACGACGCACGGCTCGGCCGCCTCCCGCCGCCGTGTGGGCGCCGAGTCCATCGCCGCAAGCGGGCTCTGACGGGGAGTGCTGTTCTGCGGCCAGCTACACTCGTGCCGAGCCACAACAGTGGTCAATATGCGGCATGTCACGATTTCGAGAAGGTTCGGAGTAGGCGCCATCGATACCGGTCAGTTGATCGCGGAGCATTACCGCCTGGTCGAGCGGATTGGTAGCGGCGGCACAGGTGTCGTCTGGCGTGCCATCGACGAGCGTCTCCAACGTTCGGTGGCGGTCAAGCAGATTCACATTCAGCCGAGCTTGCCCGAGGTCGACCGCGATGTGATGCGGCAGCGGGCGATTCGCGAGGCGCGCAACGCCGCCCGGTTCCAGCATCCGAACGCGATCGTCGTCTTCGACATCACCGAACACGACGGTGATCCGTGTCTGGTGATGGAGTACCTGAAATCGAAGAGCCTCGCCGCCGTGATCGGCGAAGAGGGCACGCTGCCGCTGACCCAGGTGGCGCGGATCGGTGAGCAGGTCGCCTCCGCGTTGATCTCCGCGCATCAGGCGGGCATCGTGCACCGCGACGTGAAGCCGGGCAATATCCTGCTCGACGAGTTCGGCACCGTGAAGATCACCGATTTCGGTATTTCCCGTGCCACCGGTGACGCCACCCTCACCGAGACCGGCCTGATCTGCGGCACGGCCGCCTATCTCGCGCCGGAGGTGGCCAGGGGCGCTGATCCCACCCCCGCCGCCGACGTTTTCGCGTTGGGCGCCACCCTGTTCCACGCGCTGGAAGGCGAGCCGCCCTACGGCGCGAGCGCCAACCCGTTGGCCGTGTTGTACGCCGCCGCCAACGGTCAGGTGAAGCAGCCCCGGCACGCGGGTCCTGCCACGGACTTCCTGCTCGACCTGTTGAGCCCGGAGCCGGAGGATCGGCCTGGCATGCGCGCCTCGCGCGACCAGCTCGCCGCCTTCGCCGATTCCGGTCCTGCCACGGTCGCGGCCGGATTCGTGCCGGCCAGTGAGGCTTTCGCGCGGGTGCGGGCGGGTGAGCCGGAATCGGCGACCCGTTCGCTGCGGCCTTCCGCCGGCGGTGGCTTCGTCAGCACCGATCCGCAACCACGTCCCGCGCCGAGGCGCCCCGCGCCCCACCACAACACGGCTTCGCATCGTCGGCAGGGCGCGCAGAATCCGAGGACGGCGACGCACGCGGCGCCGCCGCCACCCACGCGCACGTCCGCGCAGCCGAGGCGGGAATACGACGAGGGTTCGGGCAGTCGGAATCGTTCCGTGCTGATCGGCGCCTCGGTCGGCGCCGTCATCGGCGTGATCGTCGTGGTGTGGGTGATCGTGGCGGCCATGCAGGGCTCCTCGAACTCCGGTACCGACGCCTCCGGCGCGAACGCGTCGGCGAGCGCGTCGGCGCAGCCGGGTGGCAGTACGTCGGCCGCGGTTCCCGAGGCGGGCAAGACCGAGGGCGTCGGGAAGGCCGACGTGTCGGAGTCGGTCCAGCAAGTGGTCGACTTCTACAACAACCTCACCAGCGAGGGCTACTCCGCCGCATGGCAGCAGTTGACGCCCGCCGCGCAGCAGGTCTACGGCAGCCAGCAGGATTTCCAGTCGTACTGGTCGGAAAACCCGGTGACCGGGTGGAACACCGCCACCACACCGAGTAACGCCGCCGATTCGAGCGGCGCGGTTCGGGTGAACGTGGCCAGCGTGACCTACGGCGATCGGGAGAAGTCGATGTCGTTCCGCCTGATCGACACGGGCAAGGGCGCGCCATTGATCGACTCCGACACCCGCTGACCGCAGACCCCACCACCTCGATAACCGCTGGCGTCGGCCCATTAGGCTGGTAGCGGCAACTTTCCCGTTGTCGACCCCGCCGAACACACGGCCAGTCGAAAAGAAGGACCGACACCACATGACATCCCGCCTCGAGCTCGCCCGCGTTGATCTGCGCGGTCGCACTCCTTCCGTTGCCGAGCTGCGCTCCGCGCTGCCGCGCGGGGGAGTCGACGTCGACTCGGTGCTGCATCATGTGCGGCCGGTGGTCGAGGCGATCCGCGAACGTGGCGTCGCGGCGGCACTGGAGTACGGCCAACGCTTCGACAACGTCACCCCGGCGACCGTGCGGGTGCCGGAATCGGAACTGGAAACCGCGCTGGCACAGCTGGATCCGGCCGTGCGCGCGGCGCTGGAGGAATCCATCGCCAGGGCGCGCAAGGTGCACGCCGATCAGCGTCGCACCGACACCACCACCGAGGTGGTGGCGGGCGGCACCGTCACCGAGCGGTGGGTGCCGGTGGAGCGCGTCGGGCTGTATGTGCCAGGCGGAAATGCGGTCTATCCGTCCAGCGTCGTGATGAACGTCGTGCCCGCGCAGACCGCGGGCGTGGGCTCGTTGGTCGTCGCGTCCCCACCGCAGGAACAATTCGGCGGCCTGCCGCACCCCACCGTGCTGGCGGCCGCCCGGCTGCTGGGCGTCGACGAGGTGTGGGCGGTCGGCGGCGCGCAGGGCATCGCGTTGCTGTCCTACGGTGGCGTCGACACCGACGGCACCGAGATCGAGCCGGTCGACCTGATCACCGGACCCGGCAATATCTATGTGACCGCGGCCAAGCGGCTGTGCCGCGGCCTGGTGGGCATCGATGCCGAGGCGGGGCCCACCGAGATCGCGATCCTGGCCGACGCGAGCGCCGACCCCGTGCATGTCGCGGCCGACCTGATCAGCCAGGCCGAGCACGACGTGCTCGCCGCCAGCGTGCTCGTCACCGACAGCGCCGAGTTGGCCGACGCCGTCGACACCGCGTTGACCGCACAGATGGCTGTGGTCCGGCACGCCGAGCGGGTGTCGGAGGCGTTGCGCGGCAAGCAATCCGGCACCGTTCTCGTCGACGACATCGCGCAGGGCCTGCGGGTGGTGAACGCCTACGCCGCCGAGCACTTGGAGATTCAGACCGCCGACGCCTCGACCGTCGCGGCCGAGGTGCGCAGTGCGGGCGCGGTGTTCGTCGGCCCGTACGCGCCGGTGAGTCTCGGCGATTACTGTGCGGGCTCAAACCACGTCCTGCCGACAGCAGGGTGTGCGCGGCACTCCTCGGGGCTCAGTGTGCAGACGTTTCTGCGCGGCATCCACGTGGTGGAGTACTCCGAGACGGCGTTGAAGGATGTGGCCGGTCACGTGGTGGCGCTGGCCGAAGCCGAGGACCTGCCCGCGCACGGGCAGGCCGTGCGCGCGCGTTTCGAGGCGCTGTCATGAGTGGATCGACACCGCTACCCGGCGCGGCCATCAGCCTCGACGACCTGCCGCTGCGGGCGAACTTGCGCGGCAAGAAGCCTTACGGCGCACCACAGTTGACCGTTCCGGTGCAGTTGAACACCAACGAGAACCCGCACGCGCCCAGTCGGGCGCTCATCGACGACGTCGCCGAATCCATTCGGGTCGCCGCCGCCGAACTCCACCGTTACCCCGACCGCGACGCGGTGGACCTACGCGCCGACCTTGCCGCCTACCTGCGCGAGCAGACCGGCGTCGCGGTGGGCGTCGAAAACGTGTGGGCGGCCAATGGTTCCAACGAGGTCCTGCAACAGTTGTTGCAGGCGTTCGGCGGAACCGGCCGCAGCGCACTGGGATTCGTGCCGTCGTATTCGATGCACCCGATCATCTCCGAGAGCATCGATACCGAGTGGATCGAGGCCGACCGTGCCGAGGACTTCTCCCTCGACATCGACCGTGCCCGCGCCGTCATCGCCGAGCGCGCACCGGATGTGTTGTTCGTGACCAGCCCGAACAACCCCACGGGACACAGCATTCCGTTGGCCGAGCTGGCACTGCTGATCGACGCGGCGCCGGGCATCGTGGTGGTCGACGAGGCCTACGCCGAATTCTCGGCGCACAAGAGCGCGCTCACGTTGATCGACACCTTCCCCACGAAACTCGTGGTGACCAGGACGATGAGCAAGGCGTTCGCGTTCGCGGGTGGTCGGCTCGGGTATCTGGTCGCCGCGCCCGCGGTGATCGAGGCGATGCTGCTGGTGCGGTTGCCGTATCACCTGTCGGTGGTCACCCAGGCCGCGGCGCGTGCCGCCTTGCGCCACGCCGAGGAGACCCTCGGCAGTGTCCACGAACTGGCCGCGCAACGCGATCGCGTGGCGAAGCGGTTGCGCGACATGGGGTTCGAGGTGGTACCCAGTGACGCCAACTTCCTGCTGTTCGGCCGGTTCGCCGACGCGGCCGCCAGTTGGCAGCGCTACCTGGACGACGGGGTGCTGATCCGTGATCTGCGCATCCCCGGTTACCTGCGTGCCTCGATCGGTCTCGCCGCGGAGAACGACGAGTTCCTGCGGGTGAGCCGCACGCTGGTCGACACCGATCTGGTCGAGAAACGAGCAGCGCGGTGAACGTATCGAGGCAACAACCGACGACGAGCGAGCGAGGCGGACGATGAGCAGGACCGCACGCGTGGAGCGGGCCACCAAGGAATCCGACATTGTCGTCGAGCTGGATCTCGACGGGTCGGGCAAGACCGACATCAGCACGGGCGTCCCGTTCTACGACCACATGTTGACCGCGCTCGGCGCGCACGCGGGTTTCGACCTGACCGTGCGGGCCAGCGGCGATATCGAGATCGAAGCGCACCACACCGTCGAGGACACCGCCATCGTGTTCGGGCAGGCGCTCGGGCAGGCGCTGGGCGACAAGGTCGGTATCCGCCGCTTCGGTGACGCGTTCATCCCGATGGACGAGACCTTGGCGCATGCCGCGGTGGACGTCTCTGGTCGGCCGTACTGCGTGCACACCGGCGAACCGGATCACCTGCTGCACACGGTGATCCCCGGCTCCCCGGTCGCGGGCCGTTCGGCGCCGGGCGCACCGTATTCGACCGTGCTCAACCGGCACGTGTTCGAGTCCATCGCGATGAACGCGCGCATCGCCCTGCACGTCCGGGTGCTCTACGGCCGCGACCAACATCACATCACCGAGGCCGAATTCAAAGCTGTCGCACGGGCTTTGCGTGCCGCGGTGGAACTCGACCCGAGGGTCAGTGGTGTCCCGTCCACGAAGGGGACGCTGTGAGTGCGAAATCGGTGGTCCTGCTGGACTACGGTTCGGGCAATCTGCATTCGGCCGAGCGCGCGTTGGTGCGCGCGGGTGCCTCGGTGGAGGTGACGGCGGATCCGCGCATTGCCTTGGCCGCGGACGGCATGGTGGTACCGGGTGTCGGCGCGTTCGCCGCCTGCATGGCGGGACTGCGCGCGGTGCGCGGGGAACGGTTGATCGGTCAGCGACTGGCCGGTGGTCGTCCCGTGCTCGGGATCTGTGTCGGCATGCAGATCCTGTTCGAGCGGGGTGTGGAGTTCGGGGTGGAGACCGAGGGCTGCGCCGAATGGCCCGGTGTCGTCGAGCGGCTGGCCGCGCCGGTACTGCCGCACATGGGCTGGAACACGGTCACACCTGCCGAGAACAGCACCCTGTTCGCCGGGATGGACCCCGAGACCCGCTTCTATTTCGTCCACACCTACGCGGCGCAGAGCTGGGATCTTCCGCCGAGTGATCACCTGGCCTCGCCCCGGCTCACCTGGTCCGAGCATGGGAAGCCGTTCCTCGCCGCGGTGGAGAACGGGGTGCTGGCGGCGACGCAGTTCCACCCAGAGAAATCCGGGGACGCGGGCGCGCAGCTGCTGCGTAACTGGGTGGGTTCGCTCTAGTCGAGCGCGCGGCGCACGGTGATCGCCGACGGCCCGATCACCGTGCGCGCGTGGCGTTTCAGTGTGAATCCACGTTGCTGGCCAGCCAACGCCCGTCCACGTTGTCCACCGTGACCGTCATCGACATCGTCGCCGGTGTCGGTTGGTTCCCGGTCTCGTCGCTGACGACGGTGCGTGCGACCTCCACGGCGACCTTGGCCTGATTGGCGTCGCCGGAGAGCACGTCGCACTGCACCGAATCCGCGGCCGAACGCGCGTGCGCGGCCTGCGCGCTGGACTCGATGCCCGCGTGGTACTGCTCGAATTCGGAGCGGAATTCACCGGTGGTGACCGTCAGCATCCGGCCGACGTGTTCGCTGAAGCGGTCGAAATCGTAGGTGCCCGCGACATCGCCGAAGTCGCAGGCGGCTTGGCGGGCCGCGTCGGGTGGGTCGGCGGCGGCGAGCGGAGCGGTGATCAGGCTCGCGGCGCCGATTCCGGTGGAAAGCAGAGCAATGGCAACAAGTTTCGATCGTGGCATGCAGATCCAATGGGTCGAGAGTGATGGTCGGCGAGCGCGGTCGCCGAGCCAGACCCTACCGCCGCGAGGTGAGCTGGACAGGTTCGGGTCAGTCACAATTCGGCAGCGGTGCTGCGGCTTTCGGTGTGGGCGCGGCGCCCGCGCGCATCGGTTGTCGACCGTCGGCCGCGCGATGATCTCGGTCCGCCGCATCGGCCGCGACCTCTGGCGCCGACCGTTGACGCGACATCAGCGCAGGCCGAAGGCGGGCCGTGCGGGACCGACCACTAAGCTGCCCCCGTGAGTCTTGTGCTGCTACCCGCCGTCGACGTCGCCAACGGAGAGGCCGTGCGCCTCGTGCAAGGAGAGGCGGGCAGCGAGACCAACTACGGTTCGCCCCGCGACGCCGCGCTGGCCTGGCAGGAGGCGGGGGCCGAATGGGTGCATCTGGTCGACCTGGACGCCGCCTTCGGGCGCGGTGACAACCGTGAACTGCTCGCGGGAGTGGTCGGCGAACTCGACGTCAAGGTCGAGCTGTCCGGTGGCATCCGCGACGACGACACCCTGGGCGCCGCGTTGGCTACCGGCTGCGCGCGGGTGAATCTCGGCACCGCGGCGCTGGAAGACCCCACCTGGTGCGCCAAGGCCATCGCCCGCCACGGCGATCGCATCGCAGTCGGGCTCGACGTGCGCATCGTCGACGGCGAGCACCGGTTGCGCGGGCGCGGCTGGGTGAGCGACGGCGGCGATCTCTGGGAGGTGCTCGAGCGCCTCGAGCGCGACGGCTGCACGCGTTACGTCGTCACCGACGTCACCAAGGACGGCACGCTCACCGGGCCCAATCTCGACCTGCTCGTCGGCGTCGCGGGAGCCACCGATGCCCCGGTCATCGCGTCGGGTGGCGTTTCGACGCTGGCCGACCTGAGCGCGATCGCCGAACTGGTCCCCGACGGTGTCGAAGGCGCGATCGTCGGGAAGGCGCTCTACGCGGGCCGGTTCACGCTGCCCGAAGCTTTGGCCGCGGTGCGATGAGCCCACAGTCGCGCACCACCGAGGAATTGAACGCGCTGTTGGCGGTGGCCGCGACGATCCTCGACGGGGTCAGCGCACGCTTCACCGAGGGCATCGGCTCACCCAGTGCGGTCGTCAAGGGGCACAACGATTTCGCCACCGAGTTGGACCTGGAACTCGAGCGTACGGTCTCCGAGCAGTTGCGCGAACGCACCGGAATCGCCGTGCACGGTGAGGAATTCGGCGGCCCGCAACTCACATCGGGGACGGCGTGGGTGCTCGATCCGATCGACGGAACATTCAATTACTCTGCGGGGCACCCACTTTCGGGCATGCTGCTGGCCCTGGTGCAAGACGGTGAGCCGGTACTCGGGCTCACCTGGCTGCCGCCGCTCGGCCAGCGTTACGCCGCGGTGGCCGACGGCCCCCTGCTGCTCAACGGAAAGCCGATGTCGCCGCTGGCACCCAAGGCGCTCGCGGATTCGATGATCGGCTTCGGCGCGTTCAATGTCGACTCGCACGGTCACATCCCCGGCCAGTTCCGGTTCGATCTACTCGGCCCGCTCAGCCGCCTGTCCTCGCGCGTGCGGATGCACGGTTCCACCGGCATCGACCTCGCGTTCGCCGCCTCGGGTGTGCTCGGCGGCGCGGTGGTATTCGGCCACCACCCCTGGGACAACGCGGCCGGTGTCGCGCTGGTGCGCGCCGCGGGCGGCGTGGTCACCGACATCGCCGGTACGCCGTGGACGATCACCTCGGATTCGGTGCTCGCCGCCGCGCCCGGTGTACACGCGGAACTGGTGGACATGATCAGCGCGGTCGCCGACCCGATCGCCGACAACGAAGGAGCCCCGCGATGACGGTGGCGGTGCGGGTGATCCCGTGTCTCGACGTCGACGCCGGCCGTGTGGTCAAAGGCGTGAACTTCCAGAACCTGCGCGACGCGGGCGATCCCGTCGCCCTGGCCGCCGCCTACGACGCGCAAGGCGCCGACGAGCTCACCTTCCTCGACGTCACGGCCTCCACGGGTGATCGAGGAACCATGCTGGACGTCGTCACCAGGACGGCCGAACAGATCTTCATCCCGCTCACCGTCGGCGGTGGTGTGCGCACCGTCGACGACGTCGATCGGCTGTTGCGTGCCGGCGCGGACAAGGTTTCGGTGAACACCGCTGCCATCGCCCGCCCCGAGGTGCTGCGCGAGATGTCGCAGCGGTTCGGGTCGCAGTGCATCGTCTTGTCGGTCGACGCGCGCACAGTCCCCGACGGCGAGCCCGATACCCCGAGCGGGTGGGAGGTCACCACACACGGCGGCAAGCGTGGCACCGGTATCGACGCGGTCGAATGGGCCACGCGCGGAGCGGAACTCGGCGTCGGGGAGATCCTGCTGAACTCGATGGACGCCGACGGCACCAAGGTGGGTTTCGATCTGCCCATGATCCGCGCCGTGCGCGCCGCGGTGGACGTGCCGGTGATCGCCAGCGGTGGAGCGGGCACAGCGCAACATTTCGCGCCAGCGGTACACGCCGGTGCCGACGCCGTGCTCGCCGCCAGCGTGTTCCACTTCGGTGATCTGACGATCGGCCAGGTGAAGGATTCGATGCGCGCCGAGCGCATCACCGTGCGCTGAGTGTCGCCGCCGCGACCACGGGTGCTCGCGAATTCGCGTTGCCGGGAAGCGATTCCGGGCCGCACGGGTTGTCTACTCACATGACCATCGGAATCGCTCTCGGACCGTCCGCGCTCGACACCGCCAACGCGGTAGACACCGCCGTCGGTCTCGCACGCAAGATCGCCGACGCCGGGCTGGACTCGGTCTGGTTCGGGCAGCAGTTCGCGACCGATTCGTTGCTGGTGTCGACGGTCGTCGGCAGGGAAGTGCCCGGTCTGGAGGTCGGCACCTCGGCGATTCCGATCAGCGCGCGCCATCCGCTGCTGATCGCCGGTCAGGCGCAGACCGCGCAAGCCGCCACCCACGGCCGGTTCACCCTCGGCCTGGGACTGGGTGCCGCCGCGTTCACCCAGCCGGTCTTCGGGGTGCCGTTCGAACGTCCGGTCGCGCGGCTGCGCGAGTTTCTCACCGTCCTGCGCTCGATCCTGGATACCGGCGCGGTCGATTTCCACGGGGAGACCGTCACCGCGTCGAGCACCTTGCCGGTGCGAGTGTCCGGCGCCGAACCGACGTTGCCGATCCTGGTCGCGGCGATGGGACCGCAGGCACTGCGCGTGACGGGTGAGCTCGCCGACGGCACGCTGCCGTTCCTGATCGGCCCGAAGGCGCTCGCCGAAGACGTGGTCGCGCCGCTGACCAAGGCCGCGGAGCGAGCGGGCAGGCCGAGGCCGAGGGTCGCGGTGATGGTTCCCGGTGTGGTCACCGCGGACCTGGCGGGTGGGCGCGCGGCCGCCGCCGAAGCGACCGCCTTCTACGACGACATCCCGTCCTACCAGCGGGTGGTCGAGCGCTCGGGTGTCTCGCGTGCCGCCGACCTGGTCGTGGTCGGGGACGAATCGGTCATCGCCGCCCGGGTCGCCGAGTACTTCGAGGCCGGAGCCACCGATGTGCTGTTCGCGCAAACCGACCTCACCACCGAGCAGGACCAATGGCGCACCTGGCAGGTCCTCGGCGAGCTGTCGGGCCCGTCGGCCTGACCTGTTATAACGGTGTCATGACTACCGACACCACCCCGCTCGACCCCGCCGTCGCCGCCCGGCTCAAACGCAACGACGCCGGGTTGGTCTGCGCCGTCGCGCAGGAGCGGGACACGGGTGCGGTGTTGATGGTCGCGTGGATGGACGACGAGGCGCTGGCGCGGACGCTGAAAACCCGTCGGGGAACCTACTATTCACGGTCGCGTCAGCAGTACTGGGTCAAGGGCGAGACCTCGGGGCACACCCAGTTCGTGCACGAGGTGCGGTTGGACTGCGACGGTGACACGGTGCTGCTCGTGGTCGACCAAGAAGGCGCTGCGTGCCACACCGGTACGCACACATGCTTCGACACCGATGTGTTGTTGGCCCCCAGTTCGTGAATGTTCGGCCTGAACAAGTGCGCCGCTGGCATCGAGGACGTGGTTGATGTCGCGACCGTGGGGTTTCGGTCGGAGTGTTGTGGTGGTCTTGGGGTCGGTGCAGCCGACGTTCGCACTCGGTTGTGTCCTGGAGGTGTTCGGCACCCGGCGCACGGGACTGCCGCAGCATGACGAGTTCGACGGTTGCACCCAGGAACCCGATCGTGTCCGGGTGGTGTTGTGACTGTGGGGTGGGGC
This sequence comes from Nocardia callitridis, assembly GCF_039543305.1. NCBI lineage: Bacteria > Bacillati > Actinomycetota > Actinomycetes > Mycobacteriales > Nocardiaceae > Nocardia > Nocardia callitridis. The sequence goes on from NZ_BAABJM010000003.1 coordinate 439,188, forward strand.
CGCAGCGGCGCGGTGGTGATCGTGCCCAGGTGATGTCGCGATCGTCCGGCTGGGCCGACAACGTCAAGCGGCAGGTTCAGGACCGGCGTTGTTTCGATGGCGCGGTAGTGGAGGTCGGCCCAAAGTGGTGTGGCTGTGCCGATTTCGAGATGCGCCGTCGAGGCTCGATACCGAACTGTGCGGTGGGCGCTCGAACAGCCTTGTGTCGGCGGTGAGTTCGGCTCAGACGGGCCGGTGGTCGTTGTCCGGGTCCTCGGTGTCGGTCGCAGCACGCTCGCCGCTGTCGGCGGTGACCTCGGGGCTCGGCGGGCGGCCGAGACCGTCGGCGAGTTGGAGTGCGAGAACCTCGGTGAGCTCGGCCAGCAGGCCCTTCTGGTCGGTGGTCAATCCGTCGAAGACCAGGTGTCGCACGGCATCCAGATAGCCGGGGGCGGCCTCCACGACCTTGTGGTATCCGTCGTCGGTGAGGACCGCGTGCACGCCTCGTCGGCCGGTGGTCACCGAGCGTCGCGCCCAGCCCATGCGCTCCAGCTTCGAGACGACATGCGAAAGCCGGGATAGCGATGCATTTGCCTTCTGTGCGAGCTCACTCATCTGTAGTCGGTGCCCCGGCTCCTCGGACAGCAACGTGAGTACCCAGTATTCGAAATGTGTAACCCCGGACTCGCGTTGGAGTTGGGTATCCAGGGCGCCGGGTAGGCGAGTCATCAGCGCGACGATCGCGCGCCACGCTCGCTGTTCTACGGGATCGAGCCACTTCGTCACTGTGTGCCTTCTTTCAAGCCAAGTGACGTGGGTTGTTCGGTAAGCCTAACGATTAATGAGAAGCATCTTCACAGTCACCCGCAGTGCTGAGTTTGCCACGACTTCGCTCGAACCTCATAAACGGCCAGGTTCGGATGGTCGCGCTCAGGCGTTTCGGTGGCGTCCCGTGGTGGTGTCGGTCGCGGTGTCCTGCACACCGGAGCCGCGCGTTCCTCGGCGGCGCCACCAGCGCGTGAGCGTCAAACCCACGGCGCCGAGGAAGAGCACCAGGGCGATGATCGCGCCGGTGATGCCGGCGCCGCGGAAGGCGGGGCCGTCGACATCGAGGATGCGCTCACCCGCGTGGGCGGCATTGCTGCCGCCGAGCACGATCGTCAGCGTCAACAGGTTGGGCACGGCGAGCAGCAACGCGAGGATCACCGAGGCGCCAGCGACGAACTTCCCGCCCTTGCGCCGCCACATCGTCACGGCCAGCAGCAACAGCAACAGGGAAGCGAGCGTGAGCAATCCGCCGAAGAACAACCCCCAACCGATGCCCTTGGCGAAGCTGCCGCCCACCAGGCTCGCGATGCGCTGGGCCCACCAGCGCGGCAGGAACGCCGCGAGGATGAAGTAGGCGACCACGAGCACGACGATCAGCGCGAGTACGCCGATGAGCCGTGGTCGCCACCTCGCCCACGTGGACTTCTCCAGAGCCGGTTGCCCGTCGCGTGTCGTCATGGCTGTCAGACTAGGCCGACATACCGCGCGAATCGTGCCACCGAAGCGGTGTTTCGGGCCGTTCGCGCCGATGTCGGCGCCATGGTGGGCGCGTGCGCCCTATTTCGTCCGTGCTCGCAGGAATTTCAGCGCCTCGTCGGCGTGCACGGCGGCACGGAATTCGCCGCTGATCACGGCGCCGATCGTGCGATCGGGCTCGATGACGAACGTCTGGCGCTTCACCGGCGCCAGCTTGCCGAGCAGCCCGCGCTTGACGCCGAACTGTGCGGCAACGACGCCCTCGGGGTCCGACAGCAGTGGGTAGCCGAGATTCTGCTTGGTCGCGAAACCGGCCTGGGTGTCCACCGAGTCGGCGCTGATGCCGACGCAGCTGGCGCCGAGCGCGGCGAATTCGGCGCTCAGGTCACGGAAGTGGCAGGCCTCGGCGGTGCACACCGGGGTGTTGGCGGCGGGGTAGAAGAACAACACCACCGGTCCCTCGGCGAGCAGGGAATCGAGGGAACGGGTGGTGCCGGATTGATCGGCGAGCTCGAACTGTGGTGCTTGCTGTCCTGTCTGCATGCGTCTCAGTATTGTCGCGGTCCGGATTTTCCGCCGTGTGGCCTCGGGTGGGGTGCGCCGACGAGGGCACCGAAGCGACCTGGGAGAATGGCCGCATGCCAGGCGCGTCCACCTCTACCACGACCCGCGACCAATTCCATCAGCTGGCGGCCGAGCACCGCGTGGTGCCGGTGACCCGAAAAGTGTTGGCCGACTCCGAGACCCCACTGTCGGCCTACCGCAAGCTGGCGGCGGATCGAGCGGGAACCTTTCTCTTCGAATCGGCCGAGAACGGCCGGTCCTGGTCGCGCTGGTCGTTCATCGGCGCGGGCAGTCCCTCGGCGTTGACCGTCGTCGACGGTGCGGCCGCGTGGCTCGGTACGACACCGGTGGGCGCCCCCTCGGGCGGCGATCCGCTGGCCGCCCTGCACGAGACCCTCGAACTGCTGCGCACCGAGCGGGTGGCCGGATTGCCGCCGTTGACCGGTGGCATGGTCGGCTACCTCGGCTACGACGCGGTGCGCAGAATGGAACGGCTGCCCGAACTCACCACCGACGACCTGCACGTGCCGGAAATGGTGATGCTGCTGGCCACCGACCTCGCCGCGTTCGACCATCACGAGGGCGCGATCACTCTCATCGCCAACGCGGTGAACTGGAACGGGACCGACGAACGCGTAGACGAGGCCTACGACGACGCGGTCGCCAGGCTGGACCGGATGACCGAGGCGCTGGCGACACCGGCCGCGTCGACGGTGTCGGTGTTCGACCGGCCCGAACCGAACTTCCGGCGTCAACGCACCAGCGACGAGCACTGCGCGGGAGTGCGCAAGGTGGTCGAGCAGATCGAGGCCGGTGAGGCGTTCCAGGTGGTGCTGTCGCAGCGCTTCGAAATGGATTACGCGGGCTCGCCGATCGACCTGTATCGGATGCTGCGCGCCTCCAACCCCAGTCCGTACATGTATCTGCTGCACGTTCCCGACAGCGAGGGCAACACGGCGTTCTCCATTGTCGGCTCCAGTCCGGAATCGCTGGTGACGGTGAAAGACGGTATGGCGACGACGCATCCGATCGCGGGCACGCGCTGGCGCGGCGCGACGGAGGAAGACGACCTGCTGCTGGAGAAGGACCTGCTGGTCGACGAGAAGGAGAACGCCGAACATCTGATGCTCGTCGATCTCGGCCGCAACGACCTCGGCAGGGTGTGTGAGCCCGGCACGGTGCGCGTGTCGGAGTACCGCCACATCGAGCGCTACAGCCATGTGATGCATCTGGTGTCGACGGTGTCGGGCCGGTTGGCCGCTGGGCACGCGGCGCTCGACGCCGTGCGCGCCTGTTTCCCGGCCGGAACGTTGTCCGGGGCGCCGAAGGTGCGGGCGATGGAGTTGATCGAGGAGTTGGAGCTGACCCGGCGCGGGGTCTACGGCGGTGTCGTCGGCTATCTCGACTTCGCCGGTGACGCGGACACCGCGATCGCGATTCGGACCGCGCTGATCAAGGGCGCGACGGCCTACGTGCAGGCCGGTGGCGGCATCGTCGCCGATTCCGAACCCGAATACGAGGACACCGAGTCGCGCAACAAGGCGATGGCGGTGCTGAAGGCGATCGCCGCCGCCGAGACCATGCGGGCATATAGCGCGCCCGCCGATGTCGGTGGTGCGGTGTGAGTGGCGCCGAGCCCGGCGCACCCCGACCGGAGACGGAGTCCGACGCGGCGAACGCCGGTGTGCTCGCGGGGACCGGAGCGGACGGCCAGGTGAATAACACGGCGGGCGAGGAGTCAGCGTCCACGAAGCGCGGGGATATCCCGTCACCGGAAATCTCTGAGGCACCGAGAAGCGCTGCGTTGTCGGAGGGCGCTGCGTTGTCGGAGGGCGCTGCGTTGTCGGAGGGCGCTGCGTTGTCGGAGGGCGCTGCGTTGTCGGAGGGCGCTGCGTTGTCGGAGGGCGCTGCGTTGTCGGAGGGCGCTGCGTCGTCGGAGGG
>NZ_BAABJM010000003.1:443295-520567 GCF_039543305.1 Nocardia callitridis
CGCTGCGTCGTCGGAGAACGCTGCGTCGTCGGAGAACGCTGCGTCGTCGGAGAACGCTGAGGCACCGAGAAGCGCTGCGTCGCCGAACAACGCTGAATCGCCGGAGGCCGCTGCGTCAGCGGCAAGCGGTGAATCGCTGACGTCCGCGGAAACCGGTGTGACGCGGCCAGGGGCGGCGGCAATCGGTACCGAGACCACCGGCACATCGGCTCGGCGCACAACCCCGGTGGTGCCACTCGCCCTGCTCGCCGTGGCAGCCGCGCTGTTGTGGATCGCCTCCCGGATGACGTGGGTGACGCTCGAATCCTCGGATGGGCTCACCCAGCCGCGCACCGACCGGCTCAACGGCGGCGTCTGGTTCGGCGCGCTGACACCGTTGGCGCTGGTGTTGCTCGCCTCGATCGCGGCCGTCCTCGCCACGCGAGGGTGGTTTCGCAGGCTGATCGGAGTGTTGCTTGCCCTGGTCGGCGCGGTCACCGCCGTGCCGCCCTTCGCACTGTTGACGAATTCGGGCAAGCTCGCCGAACGCGCGGCGACACTGGCCGAATTGCCTGGTCGCGCGCAGGTCGAGCAGGCGAGTAGTTCGTCGGTCGCCGCCGTGATCGCGTTGCTCGGTGCGATCGGCGCGTTCGTCGCCGGGGTGTTGCTGGCCAGGATGTCGTCGTCGACCTCGCGCATGTCGGGCAAGTACGACAACCCCGTGTCGCGGCGCGCGGCGGCCTCCCGTCAGGTGGCCGACCAGCAGGCTTCGGGTGCCGCCGAGGCGCCGCAACCGTTGTCCGAACGCGTGTTGTGGGACGCGTTGGACGCGGGCACCGACCCGACCGAAGACGGCGCGGCGGGCCGGACCGACGACCCGAAGACCAGCTCCTGACAACCTTGTCGTGGCATCAGACACGCCCCGGCGCGAACGCCGCGGGTCGGTCCATTTATTCTTTGTGAGCATCGGTGAGACAGCGCCTGGGTGGATTCCCAGGTAGCAAGTCCGTCTCCCCAGAAAGGATTCGAGCCAGATGACGGTACTCGACTCGATTCTCGACGGGGTCCGCGCGGACGTGGCCGCTCGAGAGTCCCTGTTGGATTTCCCGGCGATCAAGGCGGCCGCGGCCGCCGCGCCCGCGCCACTGGACGCGCGTGCCGCCCTGCTCGAAGATGGCATCGGGGTGATCGCGGAGGTCAAGCGGGCCAGCCCGTCGAGTGGTGACCTCGCGGACATTCCCGACCCGGCGAGTTTGGCCAAGTCCTACGAGGACGGTGGCGCGCGGGTGATCAGCGTGCTCACCGAGGGGCGCAGGTTCAACGGATCGCTCGACGACCTGGACGCGGTGCGTGCGGCGGTGAGCATTCCGGTGCTGCGCAAGGACTTCGTCGTCGGCCCGTATCAGATTCACGAGGCGCGCGCACACGGCGCCGACGTGATCCTGCTGATCGTCGCGGCGCTGGAGCAGGACGTGCTCTCGGCGTTGATCGATCGCACGGAGTCGCTCGGCATGACCGCGTTGGTGGAGGTGCACACCGAGGAGGAAGCCGATCGCGCGCTGGAGGCGGGCGCCTCGGTGATCGGGGTGAACGCGCGTGACCTCAAGAGTTTGACCGTCCATCGGGACGTGTTCGCGAGCATCGCTCCCGGTCTACCCACCGAGGTGATCAGGATCGCCGAGTCCGGCATTCGTGGCACCGCCGACCTGCTCGCCTACGCGGGTGCGGGTGCGGACGCCGTGCTGGTCGGCGAGGGCCTGGTGAAAAGCGGTGACCCCCGTGCCGCGGTGTCCGAGTTGGTGACCGCGGGTACGCATCCTTCATGCCCGAAACCCGCCCGTCGAGGCCGGTCGTGAGCTCGCTGCCGCAGGCGAGTGCCGGAGTAGCTCATCGCAGTGCGTATGAGCCGGACGCGGGCGGCCACTTCGGCGTCTACGGCGGCAGGCATGTGCCCGAGGCGCTGATGGCGGTGATCGAGGAGGTGACCGCCGAGTACGAGAAGTGTCGGCTGGAGCCGAGCTTCCTCGACGAACTGGACCGGTTGCAGCGTGATTACACCGGCCGTCCCTCTCCCGTGTTCGAGTGCACGCGGCTTGCCGAGCACGCGGGCGGCGCGCGCATCCTGCTCAAGCGCGAAGACCTGAACCACACCGGCTCACACAAGATCAACAATGTGCTCGGCCAAGCGTTGTTGGCCAAGCGCATGGGCAAGACCAGGGTGATCGCCGAGACCGGCGCCGGCCAGCACGGCGTCGCGACCGCGACCGCCTGCGCGTTGCTCGGTCTGCGCTGTGTGATCTACATGGGTGCGGTCGATACGGCGCGGCAGGCGTTGAACGTGGCGCGCATGCGGTTGCTCGGCGCCGAGGTGATCTCGGTGCGCACCGGTTCGCAGACCCTCAAGGACGCGATCAACGAGGCGCTGCGCGACTGGGTGAGCAACGCCGACGACACCTACTACTGCTTCGGCACCGCGGCGGGCCCGCATCCGTTCCCCATGCTGGTGCGCGATTTCCAACGCGTCGTCGGCCTGGAGGCACGCGCGCAGGTGCAGGCGTCGACGGGTCGGCTGCCCGACGCCGTCGTGGCCTGCGTGGGCGGGGGCTCCAACGCGATCGGCATCTTCCACCCCTTCCTCGACGACGCCTCCGTCCGCCTGGTCGGCTACGAGGCCGCCGGCGACGGCGTCGAAACCGGAAGGCACGCGGCCACTTTCACCGGTGGCACACCCGGCGCGTTCCAGGGCGCCTACTCGTATCTCTTGCAGGACGAGGACGGCCAGACCATCGAGTCGCACTCGATCTCGGCCGGTCTCGACTATCCAGGTGTCGGCCCCGAGCACGCCTTCCTCAAGGACATCGGCCGCGCCGAATACCGTCCGGTGACCGACACCGCGGCGATGGACGCGCTGTTGCTGCTCAGCAGGACCGAGGGCATCATCCCGGCGATCGAGTCCGCGCACGCGGTCGCGGGTGCCCTGGAGCTGGGCAAGGAACTCGGACAGGGCGCGCTGATCCTGGTGAACCTGTCGGGTCGTGGCGACAAGGACATGGACACCGCCGCGCGCTGGTTCGGTTTGCTCGACGACAGCGACGAGTCCGCGCAGGACGCGGCCAATCACGAGGCGAAGAAGGAACAGCAGTGACTCGGCAGTCCCGTCTGGCCGCTACATTCGCGACGACGCGCGCCGAGCGCCGCGCCGCGCTGATCGGCTATCTGCCCGCCGGATACCCGGACCTGGCCGGCTCCATCGAGGTCTGCAAGACCATGATCGAATCCGGTTGCGACATCATCGAAGTGGGTGTCGCCTACTCCGACCCGGTGATGGACGGCCCGACGATCCAGGCCGCCGCCGAGCAGGCGTTGCGCGGCGGCGTGCGGGTGCGCGACGTGTTCTCCGTGGTCGAGGCGATCACCGAGGCGGGTGGCGCGGCCGTGGTGATGAGCTACTGGAACCCGGTGTTGCGCTACGGCATCGACCGATTCTCGCGCGACCTCGCCGCGGCGGGCGGCGCGGGCATCATCACGCCCAACCTCATCCCGGAGGAGGCCGACGACTGGTTCGCGGCCTCGGCGGCGCACGATCTCGACCGGATCTTCCTCGTCGCGCCGTCCTCGACCGAGGAGCGTCTGGTGAAGACATTGGACGCGAGTACCGGTTTCGTCTACGCGTCCTCGACGATGGGGGTGACCGGCGCCCGCGATGCGGTGTCGTCGGCGGCGCCCGCGTTGTGCGCGCGGATTCGCGAGCATTCCGACATCCCGATCGGTGTCGGGCTCGGCGTGCGTTCGGGTGCGCAGGCCGCCGAGATCGGTGCGTACGCCGACGGTGTCATCGTGGGCTCGGCCCTGGTGACGGCCGCGGGTACGGGACTGGACGCGGTACGCGTGTTGACCGAGGAACTGGCCGAGGGCGTGCGTTCGGCGACGGTCGCGTCCTGACTCGACGGTGGCGCCGAGCGAAGCCGTCGGTGCGCTAGCCGAGGTCTCGGTGTCGAGCACTGAAGTCGAGTCTGTGCCTCGCCGTGCTGCGGTGGTGCCGACGTCGTCGCGGGTCTCCGCTACGGTGGCCCCGTGACCTTACGAGTCCTGGCAGAGAATTTCCTTGTCGGCGCCGACGGTGGCTCCGTGCTCGCCTACATTCCCTCACCCGCACAGGGTGTGTGGCAGTTGGGCCCGGTTCCGTTGCGCGCGTACGCGTTGTGCATCATCGCGGGCATCATCGTCGCGCTCTGGTGGGGCGAGCGCCGGTGGCGCGATCGCGGCGGTCGGCCGGGCGCGATCCTCGATGTGGCGATGTTCGCGGTGCCGTTCGGCCTGGTCGGTGGGCGCCTGTATCACGTCGCGACCGACTGGCAGAAGTATTTCGGCGCCGACGGTCATCCGATGGACGCGCTCAAGGTCTATCAGGGTGGTCTGGGTATCTGGGGTGCGGTGCTGCTCGGCGGTGTCGGCGCCTGGATCGGGTGCAGGGTCTACCGAATCCCGTTGCCCGCGTTGGGTGATGCGCTCGCGCCGCCGATTCTGCTCGCGCAGGCCATCGGCCGGATCGGCAACTACTTCAACCAGGAGCTCTACGGTCGCGAGACCGACCTGCCGTGGGGGCTGGAGATCTACCGTCGGTTCGACGACAACGGCAAGCTGGACATGCTGACCGGGGTTTCCACCGGTCAGGTCGACAAGGTCGTGCACCCCACCTTCCTGTACGAGTTGCTGTGGAATGTGCTGGTCGTGCTGGCGCTGGTGTGGCTGGACCGGCGTTTCCGGATCGGCCACGGGCGCCTGTTCGCGCTGTATGTCGCCGGGTACAGCTTCGGCCGGTTCTTCGTGGAGCTGATGCGCGACGACGAGGCGACCAAGATCGCCGGGATCAGGATCAACTCGTTCACCTCGGCGGTGGTGTTCCTGTTGGCCATCGCCTACGTCATCTTCGCGACCAGGGGCCGGGAGGCCCCCGAGCAGTTGCGCCCGGACGGGGAAGATCAGGACGACGTGTCCGCCGCAGCCGATCAGGACGCCGATTCCGACGGCGACGGCACGGCGAAGACCGAGGAATTTCCGGTGCTGACCAAGCCGGGTGGCGGCGCGCCGGGCCCGGACGCCGACGCCGAGACCACCGAGATCGACAGTGTCGCGGTGACCGAGGCGGTCGCGCAGGCGGATGCGGACGACGCCGACGCTGCCGAGTCCACCGAGACCGAGTCCACCGAGACTGCCGCTACGGACGTCGAGGCCGAGGCAGCGACGCAGTCGACCGGCGCCGTCGCTGGCGAGAAGACCGACTCGGATGCGACCGCGAACTCGGACAAGGTCGGGGACTCGGACAAGGTCGCGGACTCCGAGGCCGAGAGCGCGAAGAAGTCCACCGAGACCGAGACAGCGGCAGCTGAGCCGAAGAAGTCGACCGACGACTCGTCCGACGCCGTCGCGCAGGCGAGCTCGTCCACGTCGGAAGCCGATGCCGAGTCCGCGACCGGCTCCAAAAAACAGCCGGTGTCGGCTGAGTCCACGAGTTCCGGCACGAAAGTCGACTCCGACTCCTGACACCGACCGGCCCGCGCGGAAGGCACCCGACCCTGGGGATACCGGGGTCGGCCGCGTGCGGCGACAATGTGTCGGTGATCGTCGTGGGGAAGCACCGTTCGGCGGATCAAGCACACGGGGGGCGCCAGAGCGGGTGCCCGCACGAATGAGGAGGACATGAGTGACCGACCCCTACCAGCAGAACCAGCCCGACGGACCGCAGTACGGCCCGCCCGGTACGGGTCCGGACCTGAGCAAGCATCAGGACGCACCGCAGCAGCCGCCGCAACAACAACCGCAGCAGCCGGGTCAGCCGCAGGACCCCTACGGGCAACCACCGAATCCGTACGGGCAGCAACCGAACCCGTACGGTCAACCGCAGAATCCTTACGGCCAGCCACAATACGGCCCGCCGGTGGACCAGTACGGTCAGCCGATCGGTGGTTACGGTTACCCGCCCGGCGCACCGGGGTACAACCCCAACGACCCCGAAGCGCCCTGGGGCCGTGACCAATTCGGCGTCCCCTTCTCCGACAAGCAGAAGCTGCTCGCCGGTCTGCTGCAGATCTTCATCGGCAGCCTCGGTATCGGCCGTTTCTACCTCGGTTATACCGGGCTCGGCGTAGCTCAACTGCTGGTCACCGTGTTCACCTGCGGTCTCGGCGGAATATGGGGCCTTGTCGACGGCATCATGATGCTCACCGGCAGCGTCACCGACCCGCAGGGCCGACCGCTGCGCGACTGACGCGGCACCGACCGACATGCGCGGGGCGGGCACTCGAATGTGCCCGCCCCGCTGCCGTGTTCACCGCTGTTCGTTCTTTTCACCCAACCTTCACCATGGCCAGGGCGGGAAGACAGGGTGGTGGCGGACTAGGCTCGACTCGTGATGCGACGGACGAAGATTGTGTGCACGCTCGGGCCGGCCACTGCCACCGAGGACCGTATCCGTGAACTCGTCGAGAGCGGTATGGACGTTGCTCGCCTGAACTTCAGTCACGGCGAGCATGCCGACCACGCGGACAACTACAAGAAGGTGCGACAGGCGGGTGATCACCTCGGCCGCGCGGTCGGCGTGCTCGCCGACCTCCAGGGCCCCAAGATCCGGCTCGGCCGTTTCGTCGACGGCCGCACGGTGTGGGCGACCGGCGAAGAGGTGCGCATCACCGTCGATGAGATCGACGGCACCCACGACCGGGTCTCCACCACCTACGACCAGCTCGCCAGGGACGCCAAGCCCGGCGATCGGCTGCTCGTCGACGACGGCAAGGTCGGTCTGACTGTCACCGGCGTCGAGGGCAACGACGTGGTATGCCGGGTCACCGAGGGCGGCCCGGTCTCCAACAACAAGGGCGTTTCGCTGCCGGGCATGGATGTCTCGGTGCCCGCGTTGTCGGAAAAAGACATCGAGGATCTGGAATTCGCGCTGAAGCTCGGTGTCGACTTCATCGCGCTGTCGTTCGTGCGTTCGCCCTCGGATATCGAGCTCGTGCACGACGTGATGGATCGGGTCGGACGCCGGGTCCCGGTGATCGCGAAGCTCGAAAAGCCCGAGGCCATCGATAATCTTGAGGCGATCGTGCTCGCCTTCGACGCGGTGATGGTGGCGCGCGGCGACCTCGGTGTCGAATTGCCGCTCGAGCAGGTGCCGATCGTGCAGAAGCGGGCGATCCAGATGGCGCGCGAGAACGCCAAGCCGGTGATCGTGGCGACCCAGATGCTGGAGTCGATGATCGAGAACTCGCGCCCGACCAGGGCTGAAGCCTCGGATGTCGCGAACGCGGTGCTCGACGGCGCCGACGCGGTGATGCTGTCGGGGGAGACCTCGGTGGGCGCCTACCCGATCGAGACGGTCCGCACGATGGCCAGGATCGTGCACGCGGTGGAGACGGAATCCACCCAGGTGCCGCCGTTGACGCATGTGCCGCGCACCAAGCGCGGTGTCATCTCCTACGCCGCCCGCGATATCGGCGAGCGGTTGAACGCGAAGGCGTTGGTGGCGTTCACCCAGTCCGGTGACACGGTGCGCCGCCTGGCCAGGCTGCACACGCCCCTGCCGCTGTTGGCGTTCACGCCCTTGCCCGAGGTGCGCAGCCAGCTGACGTTGACCTGGGGCACCGAGACCTTCATCGTGCCGACGGTGGAGACCACCGACGCGATGATCCACCAGGTGGATGTGTCGCTGCTGTCGATGGATCGCTACCAGAAGGGTGACCTCGTGGTGATCGTGGCCGGATCGCCACCGGGTACGGTCGGCTCCACCAACCTGGTGCACGTGCACCGGATCGGCGAGGAGGATCATTGATGGGCGCATCCCTGGACGACACGGCGAATGTCGAGCAGACGAAACCGGTGAGCGATCTGGGGGTGCTGCTCGACCTGCTGGATCTTCAGCAGACCGACGAGAACGTCTTCGTCGGCCAGCACCCGGAGAAGGTGTGGAGTCGCACCTTCGGCGGGCAACTGGTGGCCCAGGCGATCATCGCCGCGGGCCGCACCGTCGGTGACCGGCCGGTGCACGCCGTAAACGCGCATTTCGTGCGTGGCGGGGATGTGAAGCAGCCGATCGAGTATCACGTGGAGCGCCATCGTGACGGCCGCGCGTTCGCCAACCGCACGGTGACCGCCATCCAGGACGGCCAGGAGCTGTTCGTGATGCTGGCGGCCTTCCAGCAGTACGGCAAGGGGCTGGATCATTCCTCGGCGCAGCCCGAGGTACCCGACCCGGAGACGCTGCCGAGGGTGGAGGAGAGCTTCGCGGGCTTCGAGGACAAGCTCCAGATGTTCGTCGAGGCGCCGCACCCGATCGATATGCGCTACACCAATGATCCGGCCTGGATCATGAAGGGCACCGGTGAGCGGCTCAACCACAATCGGGTGTGGATGCGCGCCGACGGTCAGCTGCCCGACGATCCGCTGATCCATGTCGCGGCGCTGGGCTATTCGTCCGACACCACGGTGTTGGACTCGATCATCACCACGCACGGACTTTCCTGGGGCCACGACAGGATACTCGCGGCGACGGTGAACCATTCGATCTGGTTTCATCGTCCGTTCCGCTTCGACGACTGGGCGTTGTACGCCACCGAGTCGCCGGTGGCGGCCGGGTCGCGTGGCCTCGCGATGGGCCATTTCTATTCGCGCACAGGCGATCTGCTCGCCACGACCGTGCAGGAGGGCGTGATCCGGCACTTCCCGGCACGCGGTTAGTGCGTCAGATTCGTTCGCGGTCGGCGTCGAGATCCAGGTCGACGTCGCTGCGGCGGATCGCGTGCATCGAAAGCGGTATCTCCTGCCCGGGCACCGCATTGCCGTAGATCCCGTGCAGCAGTTGGTATTCCAGCTCGGCCATGGTGTCGTCGGTGAGCTCGGTGGGGTCGCCGACCAGGCTCAGTGCGATCTCGTAGGTGCGACGCTCGCCGGTATCCGTCTCGGGATGGTTTGTGTGCCACTGGGTTTCGAGCGCGAGGTGTTCGGGATCTTCGGCGTCGACGGGCAACGTGAAACGCCAGGCGAACACGTCACGCTCGGCCAGGTGCTCGTCGAGCAGATCACGCACGCCCGCGACGAGGCGCTCGAGGGTTTCCGGTGTCACATAAACATGGAGCGAAACATCCGAAATGCGTTTCGGCATGTCTGATTCCTGTCGTGTGTCGAACCAGCAACGGCGGGATGATGGTGAATGTTGTGGGGGAGTGTAATCCCTTGGGGCGGTCTGTGAATACACCTGTCGCGGTGAATGTGGTGTGCGACATTTCGGTGGCGGCGAGGAGTTGGGCTCGCGGCCGGTGACGCGGCGTCATCGAGGGTGTGGCTGTGCGCTCTGCGGTGGTGCCTCGTGTGGCGACGCTACCGCGCGGGCGCGGCCTTGTCGCGGAAATTGCGCGCAGGAGTTCATCTCGCGCGTTGCGCGGCGAGAAAGGCGGCCAGTGGCGGCGGTGATCCCGGCGCGATCACCAGGCCGGGGCGATCGTCTTCTCGCGGCGGGATTTCGTGGCTGGGGGCGAGCGCCAGTAGCAGGGGGATCAATGCTTCGGCGATCCGATCACCCACCTCGCAGTACGCCTGCTCGGAAAGGCCAACGGGGTCGGCGATGCTTTCCCGGCCGACCAGCGACAGATCGTCGCGTGCGCTGTGCAGTTCCTCGATGGTGCGCGCGCCGGTGACGTGCGCGATCCGGTGTGCCTCCAGCAGGGTGAAGGTGCGGGCGACGGCGCCCATGGACAGTGCCCCGACCTGTTCACGAATCTGCTCGGTCATGGTCAAGACCAGGTCGGCTCTGTCGATGAGCGCGGGCACGAGCTTGCGTGCGCGAAAGTTCGTGGCGTCGGCGCCGAGTCCGTCGATGATTTTGGCGGCCAAGGGTTCCACCGGAAATCCGAGCAGGGCGCGGGTCCCCGCGCTTTCCGCGGTGAGTTCGGGCATCGCGTGTTCGATGGCGACGGCGCGAGTCAGCCGTTCGGCGATAACCGAACGACAGACATTGCCGTGGCAAACGAACAGGACGTGCACAACTACCAAGATAAACGTCGGATAACGGTCACGGACGGCGAGAATTCACGAATCACTGGTAAGGGGGGACTAATTCACCTGTGATTCGCTTTCCGTACATGAATTGTCGGCCTGCCAGGGGTGTTGCCTTATGATGCGTGACACGGTCGGAAAACGAAGACTATTATTCGTGCTGCGCCGTCGGTGCGTAATGCTGTGGCGAATCCCACCCTTGTGATTCCGTTGTGATGACAGCGATCTCGGCGGTCGTGGCGATCGGGGGAGCGGTCGGGAGATGTCCTCGTCGCGACCCGGCGTGCGTACGCGGTTGGCTCTGCCGGTCGCCCGGGAAGCGCTGAAACCTGTGCGGGAACAAGGCTGTTCGCGGGTGGCGCGGTGCGCCGGTCGGCGCCAGGAATACCGGTCGCCTCGACGGTGCTGCATCAGTCATGCCGAAACCATTCACCGAAGCCGAACGCCAACAGTTCCTGGCCGACAAGCACATCGCCGTCCTCTCGGTCGCCGCCACCGACGGCCGCCCGCCGGCGAGTATCCCGATCTGGTACGGCTACACCCCCGGCGGCGACATCCTCATCAATACCGGCGACGCGAGCCGCAAGGCCCGTCTCATTCGCGCGGCGGGTGCGGTGACCCTGGTAGTGCAGCGCGAGGAGTTGCCCTACCAGTACGTGATCGTGGAGGGCACCGTCATCGACACGACCGCCCCCTCCCCGCGCGAGCCCGCCGAGGCCATCGCGATCCGCTACCTCGGCGAGGAAGAAGGCCGCGCCTTCGCCGACCACTCCGCCGGCGACGGCAGCGTCCTGTTCACCATCCGCCCCGACCGCTGGACCACCGCCGACTACTCCGACGACCTGTAGGCGACCGGCACCGCCACCGATCCGCTTCGACGGTAGGCGGTGCGCTGAAATGTGTAGGGCCCCTGTGAAAACAGGGGCCCTACGTCTTGGTGCCGAGTGTGGGACTCGAACCCACACGTCCTTTCGGACAACGGTTTTTGAGACCGTCGCGTCTGCCAGTTCCGCCAACCCGGCGCACCGGAGGGAAATGATAGCGGGTCGAGGGGCTCGGAAGGAAATGGGCGTGGTCGATGGTGGTGGGAAGGGGTCTGTCCAGGGCATATGTGGTGGTGGCTGGACTGACCGGTACTCTCTAGGTCACTCGGCAGCGCGAAGGTACGCCGGTGGTCATGTGCGTCGACCACGGCGGGCGCTCGGCGTTTCGGGTGATCAGGCATCGGAACCAGAGGGGTCTACCTATGAGCACAGCAGCAGGGGGCGACGGCCCGACCCGCGACGGCGCGGCGAAACGAGTAGTCGTCGCCGAGGACGAAGCGCTCATCCGGATGGATCTGGTGGAGATGCTGACCGAAGAGGGCTATCACGTGGTCGGTGAGGCGGGCGACGGTCAACAGGCGGTCGATCTCGCGGTGGAACACCACCCGGATCTGGTGATCATGGATGTGAAGATGCCGCGTCGCGACGGTATCGACGCGGCGGGCGAGATCGCCTCCAAACGTGTTGCGCCGGTGGTGATCCTGACCGCGTTCAGTCAGCGCGATCTGGTGGAGCGCGCACGGGACGCGGGTGCGATGGCCTATCTGGTGAAGCCGTTCACGAAATCGGATCTCGTTCCCGCGATCGAATTGGCGGCGAGCCGTTTCCATGAGATCACCGCGCTGGAAAGCGAAGTCGCGAACCTGTCGGAACGACTGGAGACGCGCAAGCTGGTGGAGCGGGCCAAGGGTGTGTTGATGCAGACCCAGGGGCTTTCCGAGCCGCAGGCGTTCAAGTGGATTCAGCGCACGGCGATGGATCGCAGGACCACGATGAAGGCGGTGGCCGAGGTGGTGCTGGAGAACCTGACGCCGCAGTGATTTCCGGCGTTGCGGGGCGTATTTAACGCAGCTGAAACGCAATTGTGAGCAAGGGTGAGCAATCGGACGGCCAGATCACTCGAATGTGATGTGGCGCTAACGTGACGCAGCTATGTTTCTGACCAGACCGACGGTGGTCGGTCCCTCTCGGTGAACTTCTTCCGGGGGAGCACAGAACTTCAGAGGTGAAACGTGCTTGGTTCGATTCGGCGATTCAGCCCTACTCCGCGGCGTAAGACCACGCTGGGCGCGATGGCGCTCGGCGCTGCCGCCGTCTTGGTTTTGGCTGGCTGTGGTGATAAATCCGCGGACAGTGGTTCGGCGTCGGGAACGGAAGGCGCAGGGGCGCTGTCGATTCAGCCGCTGTTGCAGATCGACCGCGAGGGCAAGGAAGTGCCCAAGGCCGACGTGTCCTCGGCCGCCGATCCGGCGGGCGAGGGCGCCGCAACCTGCGCGCCCGGTACCTCGATCGCCATGACGGGCGCGTTGACCGGCCCGGATGCCGCGCTGGGTATCAACATCCTCGACGGCGTGAAACTCGCCCTCGACGAACACAACAAGGCCAACCCCGGCTGCCGTATCGAGCTGAAACAGTTCGACACCGAGGGTGATCCGCAGAAGGCCACCCAGGTCATTCCGCAGATCGTCAACGACCAGTCCGTCGTCGGCCTGGTCGGCCCCGCGTTCTCCGGTGAGACCAAGGCGACCGGCAAGATCCTCAGCGACGCGGCCCTGGTCGCGGTGAGCTCGTCGGCGACCAACGCCACGCTCACCAAGAACGGCTGGACCAGCTTCTTCCGTGGTCTCGCCAATGACGACGTGCAGGGCCCCTCGGTGGCGAACTACCTGGTGAACACCGCGGGCTACAAGAAGGTGTGTGTCATTCAGGACAACACCGATTACGGCACCGGCCTCGCCGCCTCGATCACCCAGGGCCTCGGTGCCGCCGCCGACCCGGCGTGCGCGGCCAGTATCAAGAAGGGCGACAAGGACTTCTCCGCGACGGTCACCAAGATCGGCGCGGCGAAGCCCGATGCGATCTTCTACTCCGGCTACTACTCCGAGGCCGCACCGCTGGCACAGCAGCTGAAGTCCGGCGGGGTGAACGCGGTGTTCGTCTCCGCCGACGGCACCAACGACCCGCAGTTCGTCGCCCAGGCGGGCAGCGCGGCCGAGGGCGCGGTGCTGTCGTGCCCGTGCGGTCCCGCCCCCGAGGAATTCGCGACCAAGTACCAGGCACTGAACGGTCAAGCGCCCGGCGTGTATTCGGTGGAGGCCTACGACCTCGCTACGGTGCTGGTGAAGGGCATCGACGCGGGCAAGGTGACCCGACCCGACCTGCTGGAGTTCGTGCGCGCCTATGACGGCAACGGCCTTGCCAGGCAATACAAATGGGCGCCCGACGGGGAATTGGCGAACGCGTTGATCTGGATCTACGAAGTCAAGTAACGCGGCGTAGCCGACTACCGACAGCGCGTACGACGATTGTGCGAATCGACGTACGCGCTGTTGTTCGGCGGTGGGTTCGATGAGGGCGGAAAACTGATGACAGCAACGACATCGGTCGATCTGGTGCAGCTCATGAGCAGCTCGGTCGACTTCAACTATCACGGATTGTTCGACAGTTTCTGGCGGTTGACCGTCGACGGGGTGACCTACGGCGCGATCTACGCGTTGGTCGCCGTCGGCTATACCCTGGTGTACGGCGTATTGCGCTTGATCAATTTCGCGCATTCGGAAGTGTTCATGCTCGGCATGTTCGGGCAACTCGTCGGTTTGATGGTCTTCGGCTTCGTCGCCAGTCCCGATGTCTATTCCCAGGGCGTCGTGCTCACGGTGGTGTATCTGGGCTTGGCGCTGGTGGTGGGGATGCTCGTCTCCGGCGGTGCCGCAGTGGGTTTGGAGCGGGTCGCCTACCGGCCGCTGCGCAAGCGCGGCGCCAAACCCCTGGCGTTCCTCATCACCGCGATCGGCATGTCGTTCGTGCTCCAGGAGCTCATCCATTTCATCCTGCCGAAGGTGCGGCCCGATCTCGGCGGAACCAATGCGCAGCAGGCGATTCGGCTCATGCGGCCCACCGTGCAGTTCAGTTTCGCCGGAGCGGATGTCACCAATGTGATGTTGCTGATCATCGCCGCCGCCGTCGTGCTCGCGCTGGTCACCGAGCTGTTGATCAACCGCACCAAGTTCGGTCGCGGCATTCGCGCCGTGGCCCAGGACCCGGATACCGCGACGCTGATGGGTGTTTCGCGGGAGCGGGTCATCATGCTCACCTTTCTCATCGGCGGGGTGCTCGCCGGTGCCGCCGCGATGCTGTACGCGATCAAGATCCCCAACGGGATCATCTATTCCGGCGGATTCGTCTTGGGTATCAAGGCATTCAGCGCGGCGGTGCTCGGTGGCATCGGTAACCTGCGCGGCGCGGTACTCGGCGGAATCATTCTCGGTGTGGTCGAGCAGTACGGCCAGATCCTCTTCGGCACCGAGTGGCGCGATGTGGTCGCGTTCGCGGTGCTCATCCTCGTCCTGATGATCCGCCCGACCGGCATCCTGGGCGAAAGTCTCGGAAGGGCACGCGCATGAGCGAGGCGACTGTGACACCCCCGGCCGCGCCGTCGGGACCGAAGGAACCCGAGCAACGGCCGCATGGTCTCGGTGATGCCTTACGCACCTGGTGGGACGGCCTGAGTCGCCCCGCGCAGTGGGGCGTCGGTGTGCCGATCCTGGTGCTCCTCGCGCTGTTGCCGATCTTCCCGCCGCCGCTGCTGGACACGCCCTCCTACAACCTCGGGCTGGTCATGGCCCAGGTCGCGATGTACGCGCTGTTGGCGATCGGCCTCAATGTCGTTGTGGGGCAGGCGGGTCTGCTCGATCTGGGCTATGTCGGCTTCTATGCCGTCGGCGCGTACACCGTCGGCCTGCTCACCAGCCCGAACAGTCCGTGGAACCAAACCGATGGCGGCTGGCTGGATTCCGGGTGGGCGTGGTTGGCGTGTCTGCCGATCGCGGTCGCGGTGACCGCGATGTCGGGGCTGATCCTCGGCTCGCCGACCTTGCGGCTGCGCGGCGACTACCTGGCCATCGTGACCCTCGGCTTCGGTGAGATCGTGCGGCTGCTCGCCGACAATCTCACCGAGATCACCAACGGTAGCCTCGGCCTCTCCGGCGTGGCCTACCCGCACATCGGGGAGTCGGCGAGCAAGCCGGACGGTGTGTTCTCCGGTGGCAACAGCGGAAATCCGGACAGCGCCAACATCTTCGACCGTGCCAGCTACGGCACCTACTGGTACTGGCTGGGCATCGTGCTGGTGGTCATCGTGCTGCTGATCGTCGGCAATCTGGAGCGCAGCCGCGTCGGGCGTGCCTGGGTGGCCATTCGGGAGGACGAGGACGCCGCCGAGATCATGGGTGTGCCGACGTTCAAGTTCAAGCTGTGGGCGTTCACCATCGGCGCCGCCGTCGGTGGCGTGTCGGGCGCGATCTACGCCGGTCAGGTGCAGTTCATCAATCCGACCGGGTTCAACATCATCAATTCCATGCTGTTTCTGTGCGCGGTGGTGATCGGCGGCCAGGGCAACAAGCTCGGCGTGATCGTCGGCGCCTTCGCGGTGGCCTATCTACCTGCCCGGCTGCAATCGGTGCGCCTGGTGAGCAGCGAATCGGCCGGGTACGTGTTGCTGGCGATCGATGTCGCGGTGTTCGTGGCACTGGTGGTGGGCTGGCGGTATCGGTCGAGCTCGTTCGGGCCGTGGCTGCGTCGCGGGTTCGTCACCGCGATGACGATCACCGGCGTGCTCGCGCTGTTGCTGCTCGGCAGTGTGCTGCTGTTCCGCGTCGGCGGCGCGCAATCGTTGGGCGACCTCAAATATCTGTATTTCGGAATCGCGTTGGTAGTCATGATGATTCTGCGTCCGCAGGGGTTGTTCCCGGTGCGTCAGAAACTGCTCACCTACGGCAGGCAGGTGTACCAGGCGGTGCGTAAACCGGTGGCCGACAACCCGATCGGAGTGCGTCGATGACCGAACGAGACGACAATGCCGAGGACAATCTCGTCGACCTCACCGCGGTGCTGCCCGAGCTTGCCGACGCGGAGGCGGTGGCCGATGCGGTGGCGCCGACCCGTGCGATCGAGGCCGAGGTCGGTGCACCGCTGCTGAAGACCGAGGACCTCACGGTGCGCTTCGGCGGTCTCACCGCGCTCGACCAGGTGAGTTTCGAGATTCGCCGCGGCGAGATCCTCGGGCTGATCGGACCCAACGGTGCGGGGAAGACGACCTGTTTCAACGCCATCACCGGCGTGTACCGACCCAGTTCCGGGCTGGTGTCCTTCGACGGAAAACCGTTGACCAAAACCAAACGCAACGCCATCACCCGGCTGGGCATCGCACGCACGTTTCAGAACGTCCGGCTCTTCGGCGAGATGACGGCGCTGGAGAACGTGGTGGTCGGCACGGATGCCAGGCATCGAACCTCGGTGCCCGGCGCGGTGTTTCGCACGCCGAGGCATCGTCGCGAGGAACGGGACGCGATCGAGCGCGGCATGGCGCTGCTGGAATTCGTCGGGATCGCGCCGCGCGCGGTGGAGAAGGCGCGCAATCTGTCCTACGGCGATCAGCGCAGGCTGGAGATCGCTCGCGCGCTGGCCACGGAGCCGAAACTGCTGTGCCTGGACGAACCGGCGGCGGGGTTCAACCCGAGCGAGAAGTTCGCGTTGATGGAGTTGATTCGCAAGATCCGCGACGACGGATTCACCGTGTTGTTGATCGAGCACGACATGCGCCTGGTGATGGGCGTCACCGACCGGATCGTG
The DNA here is from genome assembly GCF_039543305.1 of Nocardia callitridis. NCBI lineage: Bacteria > Bacillati > Actinomycetota > Actinomycetes > Mycobacteriales > Nocardiaceae > Nocardia > Nocardia callitridis. The sequence goes on from NZ_BAABJM010000003.1 coordinate 459,996, forward strand.
GTGTTGGAGTTCGGTCGCAAGATCGCCGAGGGACTGCCTGCCGATATCCGCGAGAACCCCGACGTGATCGCCGCGTATCTCGGTGTGCCGGACGCCGACGGGGTGGAGGTGGAGCGGGCGCGGCAGGCGGGTCACGAGGAAACCGACACGGGCACCTCGGTCGAAGGCGGCGCCCAGCGTGCTACCGCGGAAAGCGTTGTGCCCGAAAGTGGTACGCCATCCTCCACCGCTGCTACGACCGGCTCCGGCACCAGCGAGGGCGGCGCGCGTCGCGCGAAGGAAGGCGCGGCGACGCCGCAGGCAGTGGCGGCCGTGGACGGCCCTGTCGGCGGTGACGGGCGACACGCGGGCTCCGCGCCAGAGCGCGCCGCGACCACCGAGACCTTGCTCGAAGTCGAGGATGTCGTGGTCGAGTACGGCAGAATTCGTGCGCTGCACGGAATTTCGCTGCGGGTCGCAGACGGCGAGCTCGTCACCTTGCTCGGTGCGAACGGTGCCGGCAAGACCACCACCATGCGTGCGCTCTCGGGCTTGTTGCCGCTGGCCGGTGGCCGAATCCTGTTCGAGGGCCGCGACATCACGGGAATGAAGGCACACGAGCGGGTGGGGACCGGTCTCATCCAGGCACCGGAGGGACGGGGGGTTTTCCCCGGCATGACCGTGCAGGAGAACCTCGATATGGGTTGCTATGGAAGGCCGTTCCGTCGCAAGGCCGACTACCAGCGCACGCTGGACTGGGTGTTCGAGCTGTTTCCCCGCCTGTTGGAGCGCCGTAAACAGGTCGGCGGCACCATGTCCGGTGGTGAACAGCAGATGCTGGCGATCGGTCGTTCGCTGATGGCGCGGCCCCGCCTGCTGTTGCTCGACGAACCGTCGATGGGTTTGGCGCCCATGGTAATTCAACAGATCTTCCGCATCATCTCGCAGATCAACGAGCAGGGCACCACGGTGTTGTTGGTGGAACAGAACGCGCAGCAGGCCCTGGCGCGCAGCGACCGCGCCTACATCTTGGAAACCGGGGCGGTCACCAAGACCGGCGCGGGCGCGGAGCTGCTCGCGGATCCGTCCGTCGAGGCGGCGTACCTGGGTGTGGGCTGAGCTGCTCGCGTGGCGCTCGGGGCATGATGAATCCATGGGTGGTCACGATGAGCTGTCGCGTCTGGCACAACAGTATTGGGACAGCGCGCTCGAAGCCGCGCCCACCGAGGCGACCCTGCTCGGCGATCGGCGGTTCGACGATCAGGTCGAGGATTATTCGGTGGACGCCGAGCAGCGGCGGTTGTCGACGTGGCGTGGCTTGCTCGCGCGGGTCGAGGCGATCGATCCCGCCGGGATCGACGGCGCCGATCGAGTCACGCACAGCTTGTTGCGCACCGAATTGTCCGGTGCGATCACGCAACTGGAGTGGCGGCCGGTCGAGATGGCGTCGGACCAGATGGACGGGGTGCACGCCGCCGCGCTCACCTCGGCGCCGCAGCTCGACGCCCCGCTGCCGGAGAACGCGCGCGCACTCCTGGAGCGCTTCGGTCGTTTCGATCAACCGCTCGACCAGGCCGCCGACCGGTTTCGCGCGGGTATGGCCGCTGGCAGGGCGCCCGCGCGGATCACCGTCGAGCGCTCGGTGAATCAGCTCGACGGTTATCTTTCCTCCGAGCTGGCCGCCGACCCGTTCGTCACCCTCGACGGTCCGCCGAACTGGGACGGCGAGTCGGCGTGGCGCACCGAACTGGAAAGGGTGACTCGGGAAGTCATCCGTCCGGCCTTCCAGCGCTATCGCGCGGTGCTGTTCGACGAGCTGTTGCCCTCGGCCCGGCCGGACGACCGCGCGGGCCTGTGCTGGCTCGGCGCCGACGGTGCGGACATCTACCAGCGCCTGCTGCGCAGGCACACCACATTGCCGGACCTGGGTGCCGAGCAGATCCACGAGCTCGGCCTCGCCCAGCTCGCCGCGTTGCGCGAGGAATACGCGACAATCGGCGCGCGCGTATTCGGCACCGGCGATCTCGGGACCATCTTCGCGCGCCTGCGCGAGGATCCGGCGCTGTGCTACACCGACGGCGAGCAGATCATGCGCGACGCACACGCGGCGCTGCGGTCCGCGACCGCACGAATGGGGGAGTGGTTCGCCACGCTGCCGAGGCAGTCGTGCGAGATTCAGCCGGTTCCGGCCTATTTGGCTCCGGATACCACTGCGGCATACTATTTTTCGCCTGCCGGTGACGGCTCACGCCCCGGCGCCTTCTTTGTCAATCTGCACGATCCCACCGGTCGCGGCAGGTATGACACGGCGGCATTGACCTTCCACGAAGCGATACCCGGTCATCATCTCCAGTTGGCACTCGCGAACGAATCGCCATGGCTGCCGAAGTTCCAGCGAGAGTCCTTCGCGAACACGGCGTTCGTGGAGGGCTGGGCGTTGTACGCCGAACGCCTCGCCGACGAGATGGGCCTCTACGACGACGACCTCGCGCGCCTTGGCATGCTGGCCGCCGATTCGCTGCGCAGCTGCCGACTGGTGGCCGACACCGGGCTGCACGCCAAGGGCTGGAGCCGTCAGCGGGCCATCGACTTCATGGTCGCCAACACGCCGACCGGGCGCAACGAGATCACCCTCGAAGTGGACCGCTATCTCGCGATGCCCGGCCAAGCCGTCGCCTACAAGGTCGGTCAACTGGAGATCCTTCGCCTGCGTCGTGCGGCGGCCGAACGCCTCGGCAGCGGCTTCGACATCAAGGCGTTCCACGAGACGGTGCTCGGCTCCGGCACGGTGAGCTTGCCGGTATTGCGCGAGCTGGTGGCCGCGCTCTGAATCGTGTGCGTGCGCCAGGTTCGTGACCGGGCGCACAGCGCAGCGGGTGTCGGCGCGAAAGTGTGTCGGTGGTGGTCCCTACACTCTGGGGCGTGAGTTCACCGACGACCGCGCCTTCCTCCGCCGCTTCCCCCGCCCCGTCCACCACCGGTGACTCCGGTGGCGACCGGCCGACCCTGCTGCTGATCGACGGGCATTCGGTGGCCTACCGCGCGTTCTTCGCGCTACCTGCGGAGAATTTCAAGACGGTCACCGGGCAGACCACCAATGCGGTCTACGGATTCACCGCCATGCTGATCAACCTGCTGCGCGACGAAAAGCCGACACACGTGGCGGCCGCGTTCGACGTCTCGCGTCAGACCTTCCGCGCCGAGGCGTTCCCCGAATACAAGGCCAATCGCGCCACCACGCCGGACGAGTTCCGCGGGCAGGTCGAGCTCACCAAGGACGTGCTCGGCGCGATGGGCATTCCCTCGATGGCGATCGAGGGTTTCGAGGCCGACGACATCATCGCGACCCTCACCACCCAGGCCGTCGCCCAGGGTTTTCGCGTGCTGATCGTCTCGGGTGACCGCGACGCCATTCAGCTGGTGAACGAGAACGTCACCGTGCTGTACCCGCGCAAGGGCGTCTCCGACCTGACCCGCTTCACCCCCGACGAGGTCTTCGCCAAGTACGGGCTCACCCCGGCGCAGTATCCGGACTACGCGGCCCTGCGCGGCGACCCCAGTGACAACCTTCCCGGCATCCCCGGTGTCGGTGAGAAGACCGCGGCCAAGTGGATTCGCGAATACGGCGACCTCGACAGCCTGGTCGACAAGGTGGACACGGTGAAGGGGAAGGTGGGCGACGCGCTGCGCGCCAACCTCAGCAGCGTGGTGCTGAACCGTCAGCTCACCGAGATGGTGCGCGACGTCCAGTTGCCTTACACGCCGGAACAATTGGCGAAGGCGCCGTGGGACCGCGACCGTATCCACCGCCTGTTCGACGACCTGGAGTTCCGGGTGCTGCGCGACCGGCTGTTCGAGACGCTGGCCCCGGCCGCGCCGGAGGCCGAGGCGGGCTTCGAGATCAGCGGCGGTGCCATCGAGGTGGGTGCGGTCGCCGACTGGTTGGCCGACCACGCGAAAGCCGGTGTGCGTCATGGCGTCTCGATCGTGGGGACGAGCACGCCCGGCGGCGGTGACGTGCGGGCGCTCGCCATCGCCGCGGCCGACGGCGAGAGCGGCTACATCGATGTCGCGATACTGACGCCGGAAGACGAAGCGGCACTGGGTGCGTGGCTGGCCGACGCGTCGGTGCCGAAAGCCCTGCACGAGGCCAAGGCCGCGCGGCATGCGTTGCGCGGTCGCGGATGGACCCTCGGCGGGCTCACCAGCGATACCGCGTTGGCGGCGTATCTCGTCCGACCGGGTCAGCGCAGCTTCAACCTCGACGATCTCTCCCTGCGGTACCTGCGCCGCGAGTTGCGCGCCGAGACCGACGCGACTCCGCAGCTGTCGTTGCTCGACGAGGAGGACTCGGTCGATGTCGAGCTGGCCACCACCGAGATGCTGCGTGCGCGCGCGGTGACGGACCTGGCCGATGCGCTCGACACCGAACTCGAAGGTATCGAGGCCACCTCGCTGCTGGCCGAGATGGAGCTGCCCCTGCTCGGCGTGCTCGCCACGTTGGAAGACGCGGGCATCGCGGTGGACACCGACCAGCTGGAAACGTTGCAACGGCAGTTCGCCGATCGGGTGAGCGAGGCGGCGAACGCGGCCTACGAGGTGATCGGCAAGCAGATCAATCTCGGCTCGCCCAAGCAGCTACAGGTGGTGTTGTTCGACGAGCTGGACATGCCGAAGACCAAGCGCACCAAGACCGGTTACACCACCGACGCCGACGCGCTGGAATCGCTGTTCGAGAAAACTCAGCATCCGTTCCTGGAGCATCTGCTCGCGCACCGCGACGCCACCCGACTCAAGGTGACCGTCGACGGGCTGCTCAAGTGCGTTGCCGACGACGGGCGTATCCACACCACGTTCAACCAGACCATCGCGGCCACCGGTCGGCTCTCCTCCACCGAACCGAACCTGCAGAACATCCCGATTCGCACCGACACCGGTCGCCAGATCCGCGACACCTTCGTCGTCGGCGCCGGGTACGGCTCGCTGATGACCGCGGACTACAGCCAGATCGAGATGCGGATCATGGCGCATCTGTCCGGCGACGAAGGGTTGATCGAGGCGTTCAACTCCGGGGAGGACCTGCATACCTTTGTCGCGTCGAAGGCCTTCGACATTCCGATCGGGGAGGTCAGCGGTGAGGTGCGTCGCAGGATCAAGGCGATGTCCTACGGCTTGGCCTACGGCCTGAGCTCCTACGGTCTCGCCGCGCAGCTGAAGATCAGCACCGCCGAGGCCAAGGACCAGATGGAGGTCTACTTCGATCGCTTCGGGGGGATCCGCGACTACCTGCACGAGGTGGTGGAGCAGGCGCGCAAGGTCGGTTACACCGAAACACTGTTCGGTCGCCGCCGCTACCTGCCCGACCTCGATTCGAGCAACCGTCAGCGCAGGGAGGGTGCCGAGCGGATGGCGCTCAACGCACCCATCCAGGGCACGGCCGCCGACATCATCAAGGTCGCGATGATCAACGTGCACAAGGCGATCGAGGAATCCGACCTGCGCTCGCGCATGCTGCTCCAGATCCACGACGAGTTGCTGTTCGAGGTGGTCGACGGCGAACACGAGGCACTGGAGCAGTTGGCCCGCGAGCAGATGTCCTCGGCCATCGCCCTGTCGGTTCCGCTGGACGTCTCGGTCGGTACCGGACGCAGCTGGGACTCCGCCGCGCACTGAGCCACGGCGATTCGCTCTTACGGCGGAACTCGCCCGTCGGCGCACAGGTCTTTCGGTGTGCGTCGTCGTGCCGCTCGGTGGGCTTCTTTCGTGAAGGAAGTTCGGAGCGGGCTGCGATGTCGCACCGGCACCGTTCGACGTCAGCCACTCCGAGCTGGTCTCGACCCTCGCGGACTATCACGCATTTCTTGGGGTGCTGCTCGACGGCCGATTGATCGGCGCCGACTTGCGGGATGAACTGCGCCGTGACCAGGTTCAGGGCGAAGCGAAGACCTAGGCACCGCTCTGGCGGCAGCCCACAACGTTCGCGGATACGCTCGATCGGCGTTGGACACCAGACGAAACGCGGCCAGGCAACAACGCATTGCCCCGCGGCAGCGTGGAATTCCGTGTGTTGTGCCGCCGCCTTCGCACGCATCGGTGGTGTCGCATCGTCGACGCGGCGTGTATGAGCTTCCTTACCGGGCCCTCCGCTGTTTTTTGGCGTGCCGACTCGCCGCACCCACGTCCTGGGCGGTCCTGGTCGACTTCCCCTTCCCCCGGGTACACCGGCGGCGCTCGAGCCCGTTGCGCAGACAGCCAAGTAAATGAATCACCGTGAACGAGAACAGTGGCGGGGCGCGAGTACGCACCTACCGTGTGTGCCAGCCATCTATACATAGAGATGCGCGCATATCTCACGTCGTACTCAGAACAGGGGTGAACGCATGACCGTGACCGACGAATATCTCGCCAACAACGCCACCTACGCCAGTACTTTCACCGGCCCGCTGCCGTTGCCGCCCGCCAAGCACATCGCCGTTGTCGCCTGCATGGACGCGCGACTCAATGTGTATGGCGCACTCGGCATTCAGGAGGGGGAGTCGCATGTGATCCGCAATGCGGGCGGTGTGATCACCCCCGGCGAGATCCGCTCGCTCGCCATTAGTCAGCGGCTGCTCGGCACCACCGAGATCGTCCTGATCCACCACACCGACTGCGGCATGCTCACTTTCACCGACGACGCCTTCAAGGCGTCGATCCAGGAGGAGACCGGCATCAAGCCGGAATGGGCGGCGGAATCGTTCACCGACCTGGAAACCGATGTGCGCCAATCGATCGCACGCATCATCGCCAGCCCGTACATCCCGCACAAGGACAATATTCGCGGCTTCATCTTCGACGTCGCGACCGGCAAGCTGAACGAGGTCAAGGTGGCGTGAGCCGCTGAACCTCCCCCGTGAGGCCAGGTGCGCACCGCAGGCGAATGCCCATCTCTGCGCGCCTGAGCCTCGCGTTCTGGTGCGACTGCGCGTTTCAGTGGTACCTGCCGCCGCGGTGATCGCGCCGCGCATTGATCAGCCCGGCGGGTGACCGAGCTCGCTGACCCGCGGCCACGTCCTCCTCGACGCGGGCCGTGGTGTTGCTTCGAGCAATGGTGTGGGTGCTGACCTGTCACCCTGTGGTGCACCACGGTCGCACGCAAGAGGGTCTCCCTGAGTGCGCACGCGAATCACCCTCGAAGCGAGCACGGAGCCGGGTCAGCGATCGTCCGATCTCACTCGGTGACCCACTGCGGTGGATTCGTACTGATCGGCCAGCCCTGGCACGGCACGCAAGCCGTTGCGCGGGACGAGCTACCCGGAACTGCCGCGGCCTTCCCTCGGCGTGTGCGTGGCTCGCGGCGACGCCCGGTGCCGCAGTCGGGACCATCGCCTTCGCCATGGTGTCGCCGATCGCGGCCGAGTGCCGGGGCACGGCGGTCTCTTCGTCGCCCAGCGGCATGATGAGCCTGCCGAAGCCCACATCGGCCGGTCGGACGTGCAGGACTCACTGACACCGGCGAAGATCCGTGCCACTCGCTCGGCCCATCTTTGGCCGAAACCCTATGAGCTGCATGAACGGTACCGATCAGTAGGGGAAACAGCGGCCGAATGCGGTTGCTATTGCCATGCGTTGTCCCTATTCTTGGCGTCGTGCCCCATTCCGCTGACTGCCGCCGCGCAGCGCTCCGTGTCGCAGACCGCGACCGCGCCGCGCGTGCTTCGCTTACCGCGATTCCGGCGCAGCGCGAACTTCTCGTAGTAACCCGCCGCAGCGGGGTCTGATTCGGACCAGCCCCTCACTGCGGGTTACCGATCGTCAGTGCTGGTCCCTCAAACTGCGTTCTTGGGAAGCCACTTTCAATGACTACTTCGTTTACTCACACGTTTGCGTCCTCGTCCGCCACGACCGACACCTCCGCGCTTCGCGACGCCGCACCCAAGGGGTTGCGCGTCGAGAGCGCCGACCTCACGCCCGGCGAGTTCCACCACCGTTTCCACGAATCGACCGGTCGCATCCGGCTCGTCGACTGCTCGGCGGGCAGCGGCACCAACGCGGAATTCATCGCGACGATGGAGTTCGCCGATCGGCTGCGCACCGTGGTGGCCAACGGGGGCCCGGTCGCGGCATTGACCTCCGCGTTCTACGACGAGGGCTATCCGTTCGAAATCTTGCGATTCCATCAGCGCCACACCGCGCACGGCTACGCGACCTTCGTCCACGGCGAATGTGACGGCAGGCGCGGCTGGGGTGCGGCGCTGGCCGACAATCCCACCGAATCGACGATCCGAGCCATGATCTCGGGCGTCAATCTGCTCGGCCGCTGAGGCGCACTTGCTCGGCGGTAGCTGTCGACCACTATCGATCGAGCGCAATCGATGACGAACGGGCCGCTCACCCCCTCGCGGAGGGAACGGCCCGTTCGTTGGTTTCGGCGATCTCCTACTCGGCCGGTTGTTCGGCCTGTTGTTCGGCGAGCTGCTTGCGCACCTCGTCCATGTCGAGCTCCTTCACCTGGGTGACCAGATCCTCCAAGGCCGCTGCCGGCAGCGCGCCCGGCTGCGCGAAGACGAGAACGCCCTCGCGGAAGGCCATGATGGTCGGGATGGAGCGAATGTTCGCGGCGGCCGCCAAGCCCTGCTCGGCCTCGGTGTCGACCTTGCCGTGTACCACGTCGGAGTGCTTGCTCGAGGATTCCTCGTAGGTCGGCGCGAAGCTCTTGCACGGACCGCACCAATCGGCCCAGAAATCGACGAGTACCACGTCGTTCCCGGTGACTACCTCGTCGAAATTCTCTTGGGTCAGCGTCTGGGTGGCCATGACGTCCTCTCGTTGGATGTTGCAGCTATAACGCGGGCTGCGCTCGTTATCTTCCACGGCTTCCTGCCTTGCCGGACGTGTCGAACGCCTGGCAGGTCGGCCCGCGCGGGCTGACGCGCTACCGGTCAGTCACCTGCGTAACCGCACCGGCGACGCACGCCGTGGATCGGTGTTCTCCGCCGGGTACCCACAGGGGCGAGCGGGGAATCAGCCGAATGCCACTCCCGCCGAATCTACGCACGCCGCGCGCCGAGGGGCAAACACCCGCCGTGTCGGGCCGCGTCGTCACAGCAGCGGGGCCGTTGGTCGACGGCAGGGGCGCGGGGGAGAGGATGTCCGGATGAGCGATACGACCGAGGTGCTGCGCCTGGGCCTCATCGAAGGCGACGGCATAGGCCCCGAAGTAGTCGGTGCCGCAAGGAAAGTGGTGGACGAGGCGATGTCCGCGGCGGGTGCCGCGCCGGTGGAGTGGGTGCCGTTGCCGATGGGCATATCGGCGATCGAACAGTTCGGTGACCCGCTGCCGGAACAGACCCTGGCCGCGCTCGCGAGCTTGGACGCCTGGATTCTCGGGCCGCACGACAATGTCGCCTACCCCGCCGAACATCGTGGTGGAGTCGCCCCCGGCGGGGCGATTCGCAAACGGTTCGGCCTGTTCGCGAACATCCGACCCGCGCTGGCCCTGCCCGGTGTGCGCGCGTCCGCGCCGGACATCGACCTGGTGATCGTGCGGGAAAACAGTGAGGGGTTCTACGCCGACCGCAACATGTTCGCGGGCTCCGGTGAGTTCCGGCCGACACCCGATGTGGCGTTGTCGGTGGGATTGATCACCCGCCAGGCGTGTGAGCGGGTCGCGCACGAGGCGTTCCGACTGGCGCGCACCCGGCGTCATCGGGTGACGATCGTGCACAAGGCGAACGTGTTGCCGCTGACGATGGGTCTGTTCCGTGACGTCTGCTATGCGGTCGCCGCCGGATATCCCGATGTCGAGGTCGACGACGAGCACGTCGACGCCGCCGCCGCGCACCTGGTGCGCGGCGCCGCCGACTACGACGTACTGGTCACCGAGAACCTGTTCGGCGACATCCTGTCCGATCTCGCCGGTGAGCTCAGCGGGTCGTTGGGTTTGGCCGCGTCGTTGAACAGTGGGAACGACAAGGCGATGGCGCAGGCGGTACACGGTGCCGCACCGAGTCTGGCTGGTCGTAACGCCGCCAATCCCGCGGCCCTGCAGCTGTCGGCCGCGATGTTGTTGGGCTGGTTGGGAAGTCGCGACGACGAGCGCCGTTATCACGACGCGGGGCATCGGATTTCTCGTGCGGTCGCGGCGACGTTGGCGGCGGGTATCGCGACGGCCGATCTCGGCGGATTGGCTTCGACCAGCGAGTTCACCGAGCAGGTGGCCGCCAGGGTGCACCGGAGGTAGTCCGACGCGCGGGTATCGCGATGGCGGGGGTGGTCGAAATGTGACGTATGAATGTTGCGTTACTGTCCAGCGCGAACAACCGCGGTCGCCTAGATTGCGCAAACGGGTGGTGACACTCGGGTATCTCGGTTTCGAATTGTGGAGGGCTGTCTTGTCTGTTCGATCGGTTCTCCGTGTTCGTCGCGTCCGTCGCGTCCGTCGCGTCCGTCGCGTCCGTCGCGTCCGTCGCGTCCGTCGCGAACACTGCCGCCGGGCATTGTGTGCGGTCGCCGGTGGTGTGTTGGTGCTGAGTGCCTGCACCAACACCGAATTGGGGGCGGATGTGCCGAAGGTCGGCGTCGACAAGGTCGACGCCATCGCGGCGCGGCTACCGGACACGGTGACACGGGCGGGCAAGCTCGTCGTCGGCGTGAACGTGCCCTATCAGCCCAATGAGTACCGCGATGCCAGGGGCCAGATCATCGGTTTCGACGTGGACCTGATGGACGCGGTGGCCGCGGTGCTCGGGGTGCGGGCCGGGTATGTGGAGTCGGCGTTCGAGAAGATCATCCCGGCGATCCAGGCCGGAACCTACGACGTCGGCATGTCCTCGATCACGGACTCGAAGGAACGCGAGCAGCAGGTCGATTTCACCACCTACTTCAACGCGGGCGTGCAGTGGGCGCAGCGGGCAGGCAAACCGGTCGACCCGAACGACGCCTGTGGCAAGAAGGTGGCGGTTCAGGCGACCACGGTGGAACACACCGACGAGGTGCCCGACAAGAGCGCCGCGTGCGAGGCCGCGGGCAAGGATCCGATCCAGATCAAGCCGTTCGACGAGCAGACCGGCGCCACCAACGCACTGGTGCTCGGCCAGGTGGACGCGATGTCGGCCGATTCACCGGTGACCGCCTACGCGATCAAGCAGACCGATGGGCAGATCGAGACCGCGGGCCCGGTCTTCGACTCCGCGCCGTACGGCTGGGCGGTGCCCAAGAGTTCGCCGCTGGCCGACGTGCTGCGTGCGGCCGTGCAGCACCTGATCGACAACGGGCAATACAGACAGATCGCCGAGAACTGGGGCGTGGAAGACGGCGTGATCGCGCAGTCGGTCGTGAATGGAGCGGTGGGCTGACCAGATGAGCGAGAACAGCACCGGGGCAACCGGACCCGAAGTCATCAAAGCCATTCCGCTGCGCCGCCCGGGGCGGTGGATCGCGGCGGCGATCATCATCGTGCTCGCCGCGCTGTTCCTCTACGGTGCCGCGACCAACGACGCGTACCGCTGGGGCACCTACGGCAAGTACCTGTTCGATCGGCGGATCCTCGAGGGCATCGGGGTGACGCTGGAGCTGACCGTCTTGGCGATGCTGCTCGCGGTGGTGCTCGGCACCCTGTTGGCCGTGATGCGCCTTTCGCCGAACGGGGTGTTGCGGGTCACCGCCTGGATCTACCTCTGGATCTTCCGTGGCACACCGGTTTTCGTGCAGTTGGTGTTCTGGGGACTGGTGCCTTCGTTGTACAAGACGATCTTTCTCGGGGTGCCGTTCGGCCCGCATCTGCTGGAGTTGGACGTGCAGAGCCTGCAGGCCGCGTTCGCCTTCGCGGTACTCGGGCTCGGTTTGAACGAGGCGGCGTATATGGCCGAGATCGTGCGCGCCGGAATCAATTCCGTGGGTGAAGGGCAGCACGAGGCCTCGGTGGCTCTGGGGATGTCGTGGTCGCAGACCATGCGCAGGACCGTATTGCCGCAGGCGATGCGGGTGATCATCCCGCCGACCGGCAATGAGCTGATCGGCATGCTGAAGACCACCTCGCTGGTCACCGCGATCCCACTCAGTACCGATCTGTACGGCAGGGCCCGCGACATCTACGGCGTGAACTTCCAACCGATCCCGCTGTTGTTGGTGACGGCCACCTGGTATCTGGCCGTGACCAGCGTCCTGATGGTCGGCCAGTACTACCTGGAGCGGCATTACTCGCGGGGGATCTCGCGTCAGTTGACCGGAAAGCAGTTGCAGGACTTGGCCGACGCGAACGTGGAGAAGGCGAAATGAGCGAGGACGCGCGCGACGCGGCGGCGGGTTCGACCGGTGCGGGAATGATCGTCGCCGACCGGGTCTGTAAGAATTTCGGCGCCTTGCCGGTGCTCAAGGGCATCTCGTTGGAGGTGAAGCGCGGCGAGGTGCTGTGTTTGATCGGGCCCTCCGGCTCGGGAAAATCGACCTTCCTGCGGTGTATCAACCATCTGGAGCAGGTGAACGCGGGCCGGCTCTACGTGGACGGCGAACTGGTGGGCTATCAGGAGAAGAACGGCAAGCTCTACGAGCTGCACCCGCGCGAGGCGGCACGGCAGCGTCGCGAGATCGGCATGGTGTTCCAGCATTTCAACCTGTTCCCGCATCGCACCGCGCTGGAGAACGTGATCGAGGCGCCCATCCAGGTGAACAAGGTCCGCAAGGCGGAAGCGGTGACGCGGGCGCAGGAGTTGCTGGATCGAGTCGGCCTGGCGGACAAGGCGAATGCCTACCCCGCCCAGCTGTCCGGCGGCCAGCAGCAGCGAGTCGCGATCGCCCGTGCTTTGGCGATGGACCCGAAGCTGATGCTGTTCGACGAACCGACTTCCGCCCTGGACCCCGAACTCGTCGGCGAGGTGTTGGAGGTCATGCGCGAACTCGCGAGCTCGGGCATGACAATGGTGGTGGTCACCCACGAAATGGGCTTCGCCAGAGAAGTAGCCGACACGCTGGTCTTCATGGACGCAGGCGTAGTGGTAGAAGCGGGATCCCCCGCCGATATCCTCACCACCCCCCGCGAAGACCGCACCCAAGCCTTCCTCTCCAGACTCCTATAACCACCACCAAGCGCCCGACGCTCACCAGGACCCCCTCGAGCACACAGCGGGGTGCGCCACACCCATGTCCTGCCGAAGCGGCTTCTTTCGGTTTGCTCTGGATGCGATGCGTAGCTGGCCGAGTAAGACGGTCGTCGCGGGAGTCAGGGGGCGGTCGGCACGTCGAGCCAACGCCAGCCGCCCGTGAATCTCGGGCTCGACGATCCGGACCACCCGCACTCCCGCGGCTGCCGCCTCGCTGTCGGTGAGCGCGGGGACCACCGCCATGCCGAGGCCGCGCGCGGCCAGGCGCAGCAGCAATGCGGGTGCGGCCGCTTCGAACGCGACGTCCGGGGTGAATCCGGCTGCAGCACATGACCTTTCGAAAACTCCGCGCAGGCCGGTACCTCTGGTGAGGCAGATCAGTTGCTGCGCGCGCAGCTCAGCGAGCGCTATTTCCGCGCCGTGTGTCCGATCGTCGGTGGCGACGGCCGCCACCACGGGTGTCTCCAGCACGATGTCGAGCCCGATGCCGGAATCAACCGGCGCTCCGGTCAATCCGACCAGTGCGAGATCCAGTTCGCCTCGGCCCAGTGCCGCCAGCATCCGTTCGGAGGTGTCTTCGGTGAGGCTGATGCCGACCTGCGGATGGTCGTCGTGGAAGTCCGCGAGTACCGAGGCGACGTCGAGTTCCTCGGTGGCGGCCCCGGAGATCAGCCCGACGCGAACCTGTCCGCGCAGCAACCCGCTGAACTCGGCCACGGTGCTGGTGATTCGCTCCACCGCGTCGAGGGTGGCGTGTGCGTGCCGCAGGACCGCGGCGCCGACCTCGGTCGGGGTGACGGTGCGTCCGCCACGGTCGAGCAGCTGTTGTCCGAGTTCGCGTTCCAGTTGTCGGATCTGAGCGCTGAGACCGGGTTGGGCGAGGTGGAGCCGGGCGGCGGCCTTGGTGAAATTGCCGTCTTCGGCGACGGCGACGAGGTAACGCAGCTGGCGCAATTCCATAACTGGTGATTCTAGTTCTCAGAGTAACTATCTGTTGTGCTTCTCAGGTGGCTCGGCTCATTGTGCGGGCGCCGAAGCCGACGAGGAGCGGACCCGCGCGGGATACGCACACGAGACCTACGCGGGGTTCGCCGCGCTGGAGCGAATTCATGACCCGCGCACTGTGTTTCGGTGCGATCGCGATGTCACTCGGGGCGAATGATCCGACGTGACGTATGCCGAGTTCGCACGGGAACACGAAACACTGTGGTGCAGGGCATATTCCAACGTATCGCTGGCGAGATCTGGCGCCGGGAATCGACTACTGCTATCTTAGTGATATCACTCTGATACTAGGAGACGTCATGAAATTCCGGTCAGCGATTCATGTCAACGGGTTCCTCGTCCTGTTGGCCTGGTTGGTGCTCACGGTCCTGCTCGGTGGCGGGGCGATTCTCGGCTTCGTCGCGGCGAAACAAAACGACAACGTCCCCGCGTTGATCGGTGCGGTGATCGCGACGGTTCTGGTCGTCGTATTGCTGCTCGCGGCAACGGGATTGACGACCGTGAACCCGAACGAGGCGAAGGTCGTGCAGTTCTTCGGCCGCTATGTCGGTTCGGTGAGCACGCCCGGTTTCTACTCGGTGCTGCCGCTCACCGACCGTAAGAGCATCTCGCTGCGGGTGCGCAATTTCGAGACCCAGAAGCTGAAGGTCAACGACGCCGACGGCAACCCGGTCGAGATCGCCACCGTCGTCGTCTACCGCGTGGTGGACAGCTTCAAGGCCGCCTTCGCCGTCGACGACTACGAGGAGTACGTGGCCACTCAGTCCGAGGCCGCTGTGCGTCACCTTGCCACCACACACCCCTACGACGCGCACGACGACGACCGCACCAGCCTGCGTGACGGCGCCGAGGTCGCCGAGGAGCTGACCGTAGAACTGCGCGACCGCACCGACCTCGCCGGTATCGAGGTGATCGAGGCGCGCATCACCCACCTCGCCTACGCACCGGAGATCGCCCAGGCCATGCTCGTGCGCCAGCAGGCGTCGCAGGTGGTGGCCGCGCGCGCCCAGATTGTGGAGGGCGCGGTCGGCATGGTCGGGCTGGCGCTGGAACGGCTGGCCCAGCAGGGGATGGTCGAGTTGGACGAGGAGCGCAAGGCGTCCATGGTGTCCAACCTGCTGGTGGTCCTCTGTGGTGACCGACCTACCCAACCCGTGGTCAACGCCGGATCGTTGTACTAGGCGCACGGCCGATGGCGGAACGCAAGAAGCTGTTGCTGCGTCTGGACCCCTCGGTCCACGACGCGATCGCGAAATGGGCCGCCGACGACCTGCGTAGCATCAACGCCCAGATCGAATACGCGCTGCGTGTCGCGCTGGATCAGGCCGGTCGTAAACCGAAGAAGTAGGTAGAGGCAACCGAACGCCCCGCGAACCCGCGGGGCGTTCGTCGCGTGCTCAGCCGGGCTTGCTCGCGACGAAAATCGCTGTGCCGGGAAATAATTCGCCGCGCAGGGGACTCCACTGACCCCATTCGCGGTCCAGCCATTCCGGCCACTGTGGTTCGATGATGTCCTCGACGATCAGCCCGGCGGCGACGAGTTCGCGGACCCGGTCGCCGAGGGTGCGGTGATGTTCGACGTAGGTGGGGGTGCCGTCGTCGTCGACCTCCACGTAGGGGGAGCGGTCGAAGTAGGGGATCGAGGCGGTGAGGCCGACCGGGCCTGGATCGTCGGGGAAGATCCAGCGCATCGGATGGTTCACCGCGAATACCCAGCGTCCGCCGGGTCGAAGCACCCTGGCCACCTCGCGCATCACCAGCGCCGAATCGGCGACGAACGGCACCGCGCCGAAGGCCGAGCAGGCCAGGTCGAACGAGGCGTCGGCGAAGGGCAGTGCCTCGGCGCCCGCCTGCACCAGCGGCACGCGGGGTCCACCTCGTCGCATGGCCGCGACGCCACGGTCGAGCATGCCGCGCGAGATGTCGAGGCCGACCGGGTGCGCGCCCTGTCCGGCCAGCCAGCGCGAGCACGGCGCCGAGCCGCAGCCGATCTCCAGGATCGAGCGGCCGGTCAGCTCGCCGAGGAATCCCATATCGCCCTCGTGCAGGCCCTCGGGGCACCACACGAATTCACCGCCGGGGGAGTCGACGCCGAGGAAGTCCGCGTGGGTGCGGTGATAATCGGTCGCGTCGGCGTCCCACCACAGTCGGCTGGCGCGTTCGCTGTCCGCCGAACCGATTCGTGTCCTGCTGGTTCCCGTTGTCGCGAGCAGTGCGTTCGCGTGCGCATGGCGATCTTCCGACACGCCGCAAAGACTAGCCGCGTGGCGCCGCAATTGGTTTGCCCGCCCCGACCGGGGTCGCGTACGCTTGCGTAACGAGTGTCTTCGGTACATCCGTACCGGAGATCTGACCCCGTGCTGTGTCCTCGTGTATCGCGTGCGGTACGTTCCTTGTGTCCGTCTGCGCGCCCAGTGAGACCGCAGCGTACCGAAAGTTCGAATGTCCGCAACCGACCACAATCCGTCCGGAGCAAACCGACACATGCCCACCACCGTCACCTCGCCGCAGGTAGCCGTCAACGACATCGGCTCCGCCGAGGACTTTCTCGCCGCCATCGATGCCACGATCAAGTACTTCAACGATGGCGACATCGTCGAGGGAACCATCGTCAAGGTCGATCGCGATGAGGTCCTGCTCGACATCGGCTACAAGACCGAGGGAGTGATCCCCTCTCGCGAGCTGTCCATCAAACACGACGTCGACCCCAATGAGGTCGTTTCCGTGGGTGATGAAGTCGAGGCCCTCGTCCTCACCAAGGAGGACAAAGAAGGCCGCCTGATCCTGTCGAAGAAGCGGGCGCAGTACGAGCGTGCGTGGGGCACCATCGAGGAGCTCAAGGAGAAGGACGAGGCCGTCAAGGGCACCGTCATCGAGGTCGTCAAGGGCGGCCTGATCCTCGACATCGGCCTGCGCGGCTTCCTGCCCGCCTCGCTCGTCGAGATGCGGCGCGTCCGCGATCTCCAGCCGTACGTCGGCAAGGAGATCGAGGCCAAGATCATCGAGCTCGACAAGAACCGCAACAACGTGGTTCTCTCGCGTCGCGCTTGGCTCGAGCAGACCCAGTCCGAGGTCCGCAGCGAATTCCTGCACCAGCTGCAGAAGGGCCAGGTCCGCAAGGGTGTGGTCTCCTCGATCGTCAACTTCGGTGCCTTCGTGGACCTGGGTGGCGTCGACGGCCTGGTGCACGTCTCCGAGCTGTCCTGGAAGCACATCGACCACCCCTCCGAGGTTGTCGAGGTCGGCACCGAGGTCACCGTCGAGGTCCTCGACGTCGACCTGGACCGCGAGCGGGTTTCGCTGTCGCTCAAGGCGACTCAGGAAGACCCGTGGCGTCAGTTCGCCCGCACCCACGCGATCGGCCAGATCGTGCCGGGCAAGGTCACCAAGCTGGTTCCGTTCGGTGCGTTCGTGCGCGTCGAAGAGGGCATCGAGGGCCTGGTGCACATCTCCGAGCTGGCCGAGCGCCACGTGGAGGTCCCGGACCAGGTCGTCGCGGTCGGCGACGACGCGATGGTCAAGGTCATCGACATCGACCTGGAGCGTCGCCGGATCTCGCTGAGCCTCAAGCAGGCCAACGAGGACTACCACGCCGAGTTCGACCCGTCGAAGTACGGCATGGCCGACAGCTACGACGAGCAGGGCAACTACATCTTCCCCGAGGGCTTCGACGCCGAGACCAACGAATGGCTCGAAGGCTTCGACAAGCAGCGTGAAGAGTGGGAAGGCCGCTACGCCGAGGCCGAGCGTCGCCACAAGATGCACACCGCTCAGATGGAGAAGATGGCGGCCGACGCCGCGGCCGAGGCCGCCAACGGTGGCGGTTCGTCCAACTACTCCTCCGAGAGCGGCGGCAGCACGCAGGCGGCGCCCGCGCAGCAGGAGTCCACCGGTGGCTCGCTGGCCAGCGATGCGCAGCTGGCGGCTCTGCGGGAGAAGCTCTCCGGCAACGCCTGATCGACACTGACGTAGTACGGCTGTGCCCCAACCGCGTTTCTGGTTGGGGCACAGCCGTTTTCCGGTCGTGTCCGTATCCGGTGCGCTGGCGGCTCGGCCGTCTGCGTGACCGATCTCTTCGCGACTGTCGGTAAGCTCGCGCCGGTTGTCCTGGTCTTCGGTGGTGGCGTCGTCTTCGCGCGTCGCAAGATCATCGGCGCGGACGCTTCGAAGGCGTTCTCCGAGTTCGCCTTTCTCTTCGCGATTCCCTGTTACCTGTTCGGCTCGCTCTACGCCAGCGACTTGGGGCGGCTGTTCGATGTGCGCGGGATGCTCGCGTATCTGTCGGCCGCGGTAATCGCGATGGCACTGGTCGCGGTCGGTGCGCGCCGGGTGCTCGGCGCCGATGCGCGGGCCACCGCCTTGCGGATCATGGCCACGGTCCAGGTGAACACCACCTACTTCGCGATTCCGGTGTTCGTGTTGCTGTTCGGTGATGCCTCGCCGATCTTTCCGACCATCCTGTTGCAGGTCTGCGTGTTCACCGTGGTGGTGGTCGCGGTGATGGAATCCGGTGCGGGGCACCAGGACCAGGATGTTTCCGCGGCGCGTGCGGTGCTGCGTGGTGTGCGCTCGGCGCTGACGACGCCCCTGGTGCTCGCCTGCTATCTCGGCATCGGCGCCAATCTGCTGCATGTGCCAGCACCGGGGCCGCTCTTGGCGGCGTTGTCGTTCACCGGTGCCGCCGCGGCGCCGGTGGCCCTGTTCGCCTTCGGCCTGCACCTGGGCGGCTCCGGCTTGCGCTGGCGCGGTGCGACGCGCGACGAGTACGCGCTGATCGCCATCAAGTGTCTGGCGATGCCACTGTTGGTGTTCGCGTTGTGCGTCGGCGTCTTTCGGGTCGAGAACCCGTGGCTGAGCTATCTGGTGCTCACCGCCGCGATGCCCGCGCCGCAGAATTTGTTCGTCTTCGCGCAGCGCTACGACGCCGACGTCGACCTCGCCGCGTCGGTGGTGGCCAAGACGACGCTGGCCGCGCTGGCGCTGATTCCGTTGTGGCTGTTGGTTACTCGCTGATGGTCCCGCCGCACACCGCGCCGTCCGATATGTAATATTTGTCACCACTATTACTAATGAAAATCGTTATCGTTACCTTTACGATACCCGCATGGGTATTGATCGTGTCGGGATTTTCGCTGCCGCAACGGCATTGGCCGTCGGCCTGAGCGCGTGCTCGGCGCCGGGGGCGACGTCGGGCAATCCCGATCAGTTCGTGGTGATCGACACGGAGGAGATCGGCGACTTCAGTCCGCTGCTCGGACAGGGCAAGAACGGCGAGTCGAAGATCTTCGAGAGCCTGTTCCGGGTCGCGGAGGGTGTCGATGACCGCGTTCCCGACACCGTGCCGGTGCTCGCGGCGGGCCCGCCGGAGCCGGTGCACGGTGACCTCTCGCGCTGGAAGGTGCGAACACGCCAAGGCGTCACCTTCTCCGACGGCACCACTTTCGGCCCCGAAGACGTTGTCGCCACCTACAACTCGCTGATCGACCCCGTATTCGCCGCGCCGATCGCCGCCGACTACGACTTCCTGCGCAAAGCCGAGCAGACCGGTCCCGACACCGTCGAGTTCCAACTCAACGGCGCCTACTCCGATTTCGGCCACCGGCTGTTCCTCGCCATCGCGCCCTCGGAGGCGTTCGCGCGGCCCGGCCCTGCCGATCAGGCCGAGCTGAACAAACACCCGATCGGCACCGGGCCCTACGAGCTCACCGAATCCAGGCCGGATCAGGTGACGTTGACCGCCCGTGACGACTACTGGGGTGAGCGTGCATCGGTGCGTACGTTCGTGATTCGTCGCACCGACGACGACAATGCCAGGGCGGCCCAGCTGCGCGACGGCGCGGACGGTACCGTGCTGCCGCCGGAACTGGCCGACGCGGCGGCCAAGGACGGCTATCGGGTGGTGCCGGGTGTGGCCAACGACTGGCGTGCCATCACGATGCCCTCGGGCAATCCGGTGGCGGGTGATCCCGCAGTGCGCAAAGCGCTGAACTACGCGGTCGACCGGCACGCCATGGTCGACCACGTCATGGGCGGGCACGGTGCGCCGATGTCCACCCTGGTCAATCAGGTGTACGGCGAAACCTACGACCCGACACAGGATTTCGGCTTCGATCAGAACGAGGCAGCGCGCGTGCTCGACGCGGCGGGGTGGCGGCCGGGCCGGGACGGCATTCGCGAACGCGACGGTCGCAAGGCCACCTTCGAGATCGCCTACTACCCGACCGAGGTACTGCGTCGCGACCTCACCATGGCCGTGGTGTCGGACGCGAAGAAGGTCGGGATCGACATCACCCCGGTCGCGGTGGACAAGACCACGGTGACCCCCGAATATCTCGCGAAGACCCCGTTCATGGTCGGTGGCGGCGGTCAGCCCTACACCGTCGACAGCCAGCTCTACACCAAGCTGCACTCGCGCTACGCCGCGCCGGGCGTCGGGTCCAAGTGGGACAACACCTCCGATTACGTGAACCCCGAGGTCGATCGCCTGCTCGACGCCGCCCGCGTCGAGACCGATCCGAAACGGCGCACCCAGCTCTACCGCGACGTGCAGGCCGAGTATCACCGGGATCCCGCGATGCTGGCGTTGGCGACGACCAACCACGTGTACGTGCTGCGCGACAACGGCTGGCACGTGACGCCGACCGCGTTGGAGCCGCACAGCCACGGTGTCGCGTGGGGACCGTGGTACGGCCTGGCTCGTTGGCGTCGGTGATGGCGCGCGCTAGTGGTTTCATCGCACCCCGCCGCGTCAGCGGTTTCATCGCACGCCGCCGCGTCAGCGGTTTCTTCGTACCCCGCCGCGTCAGCGGTTTCTTCGTACGCAGCCGTCCAAGCGGCCCCCGCGCACGCAGCCGCAGCCGGGTGGGCGGGCTGATCGCGCGCCGCCTCGCGATCGCGATTCCGTTGGCCGTGCTGGTCTCGCTGTCGGTGTTCGCCCTGGCCGCGGCGAGTCCATTCGATCCGTTGGACGCCTACCTCGGCGCGCACGGTGACGGCTTCACCGAGGTGCAGCGCGACCAGCTGCGCGAACGTCTCGGTATGGATCGGAGCTGGTTCGGCGCGTGGTGGTCGTGGGTCGGTGGCCTGGTACACGGCGATTTCGGTGAGTCGCGGTCCTACCGACAACCGGTAGCGCGGGTGCTGGCCGAACGGTTGCCGTGGAGCCTGTTACTCGGCGCGTTGGCCGGTCTGCTCGCCCTGGTCATGGCCGCCGTACTCGGCGCGTGGGCGGGGCTGCGGCGCGGACGGCTGCTCGACCGCGTGATCAGCGCGACAGCCATTGTGCTGCAATCAGTTCCGCCTTTCGTGTTGGCGCTCGGCGGGGTGCTGGTGTTCGCCAGCACGCTGCGTTGGCTGCCCGCCTCCGGTCTCACGGATGCGGGTGCACAGGTGAGCGCGGGATCTACCGTGCGACACCTGGTGTTGCCGGTGATATTGCTCGCCGTGACCCAGCTGCCGTGGCTGGTGCTCGGGCTACGCGAGACGGTTTCGCGCGGCCTCGACGGTGATGCGGTGAAAGGTGCGCGAGCACGCGGTCTGCCGTGGCGGGTGGTGGCGTTTCGGCACGTGCTGCCGGTTTCGATCGCGCCGTTCCTCGCGCTGTGCGGCGGCAGGCTGCCCGAGTTGGTGGTGGGGGCGACGATCATCGAAACCGTCTTCAGTTGGCCGGGTTTGGGTGCGGCCGTGGTGGATTCGGCGCGTGCACTGGACTTTCCATTGCTGGCCTTGCTGACCTTGCTGATCACGCTCGTGGTGCTGCTCGGCAATCTCGCCGCCGACGCGGCGGGTGTGCTGATCGATCCGAGGATCGACGCCGATGGGTAGCCCGGCCATGGTCCTGCATGCCGAACGCGCACGCTTCGGTGTACTTCGCACGGTGTCGCGGTATCGCCCCGCGGTGCTGCTCGCGGTCGTGGTGCTGCTCGTGGCCGTGCTCTATGCCGTGCTCGTGCCGATCCTGCGTCCGGTGGACGAGGTGCTGGTCGACTTCTCGGTCAGCCGAACGCCACCGAGCGCGCGGTTTCCGTTCGGCACCGACAACGCTGGTCGCGACGTCTTCGTCCGCGTCGCGCTCGGCATGCGGATCTCGCTGTTCATCGCGGTGCTCACCGCGCTGGGCTCGACGGTGATCGGCGTGCTGGTCGGCGTCACCGCCGGTGGGTTCGGCGGCTGGTGGGATCGGATCGCGATGCGTGTCGCCGACGCGGTGAACTCGCTGCCGAGCCTGCTGCTCACCCTGCTGATCGTGGCCATGTTCCGCGGCTCGGTGACGGCCATCGTGGTGTCGCTGATGCTCACCCACTGGACCGCCATCGTCCGGGTGGTGCGCAGCGAGATGCTGGTGCTGCGCAACGCGGAGTTCGTGCAGGCGGCGCGTTTACGCGGTCTGTCTCGGGCCAGGATCGTGCGGCGGCACTTCCTCCCGGTCGCGCGGGGACAGGCGCTGGTGGGTGTGGTGTTGCTGATTCCGCACGCCATCTGGCACGAGTCGACGCTGTCGTTCCTCGGTGTCGGCCTTCCGCCGCACCGCGCCTCGCTCGGCACCTTGTTGTCGGACGCGCAGGCCTCGATCCTGCTCGGCGACTGGTGGTTGCTCGCGTTCCCCGCCGGGGTGCTCGTGCTCGTCACGCTCGCGGTATCGGTACTCGGGCGGCACTGGCAGCGCGGAATCGAAGGCGTTCAGGAGGTTTCGGCGTGACGTTGACGTTGGATCAGGTCACCGTGCGCATCCCGCTCGGACCCGGCCGTGTGGTGCACGCGGTCACCGAGGCCGATCTGGTCGTGCGGCGCGGCACGGTGCACGGGTTGATCGGCGAATCGGGTTCGGGCAAGTCGATGCTGTCCTCGACGATCACCGGGCTCCTGCCCGCGCGTGCGCGAATGACCGGCACCGTGACCATGGACGTGGACGGGAAAACACTGACCAACCAGGAGATCTGGGGTGCGCGCGGGCACACCGTCGCCCTGGTGCCGCAATCGGCTATGACGTATTTCACCCCGGTTCGTCGGATCGGTGCACAGCTCGCGGAGACCATTCGCTGTCTTGGCACGGCGCACGACCCGGCTCGGTTGCTAGAGCGCGTCGGGCTGGAAGCCGCTGTGCTGCGGCTTTATCCGCACGAACTGTCCGGCGGGATGGCGCAGCGCGCCGCGGTGGCCTTCGCCTTGGCGGGCGATCCCGCGTTGATCATCGCCGACGAACCCACCTCGGCGCTGGACGCCGAGCGCGGTGGTGCGGTGCTGGCGCTGCTCGGCGAATTCGCCGCGGCCGGCGGGCGGGTACTGCTGGTCAGCCACGATCTGATCGCGTTGCGCGACAGCGAGATCTGCGCCGACATCTCGGTGATGTACGCCTCGCGCATCCTCGAGACCAGAGGTAAGGCTGCCCTTTTCTCGGCGCCACGTGAGCGTTACACTCGCGACTTGCTTGCCGCATTACCGGAGAACGGTTTGCACCCACTGCCGTTCGCCACGCCTGAACTGGTCAACCTGCCCGACGACTTTCGATACGGTGCCCGATGACAAGTAAAGCCCTTGCCGCACACAATGTTTCCGTTGCTCTCGGTGGCCGTATGGTGTTCGCCGAAGTGTCGGTGCACGTCGCGGCGGGAGAGGTAGTCGGCCTCACCGGACCCTCGGGAACAGGCAAAACGACACTGGCGCAAGTTCTCTCGGGATTGCGCACGCCCGATACCGGCCAGGTCACCATCGACGGCGCCCCGCTGCCGAAACGCGGCAACGGTCGCATCGCCATGCTGTTCCAGTCGCCGCGTCGTTCCTGTGATCCACGGATGACCTTGCGCGAGTCCATCCTCGAACTCGCCGACGGCCGGGTCGACTGGGATATGGTGCTCGAATCCGCGCGCATGACAAGCGATTTGCTCGAGCGGTATCCCGGACAGGTCTCCGACGGACAGCTGCAGCGCGCGGCCGTCGCCAGGGTGCTCGCCTCGCGGCCGGATTACCTGCTGTGCGACGAGATGACCTCGATGCTCGATCCCGCCACCACCGCCACCGTCACCCGCGCGGTCACCGCATTGGCCGAATCGGGTGTGGGGGTGCTGTTCATCAGTCACGATATTCCGCTGCTCACGGTGAGCACCGATCGGATCGTCCGATTGGCGCCGCACCCGAGCGATTCCGGCTCGCCGACGACGTCGAACGGAACTGTTCTCGATTCGCACAACGACATCGGAGTTCCATGAGCCACGCCATGCACATCCTCACACGCAGCGACCTCGCGGATATCGAGATCAGCCCCGCGGAGGTCATCGACCTGGTTACCGACGGCTATCTGGCGTTCGCGCACGAGGATTCGCGCTGCCCGGTGAAGCTCATGATGCCGATCCCCAAGGCCGAACGCGACGCCGTCGCCTATTCCATGCTCGGCTATGACGGTTCACTCGACCAGGTCGGCTTCAAGACCTCCTACCGGCAGGGCAGTACCAGTGCCGAGAAGTACTACACCACCATCAGCCTCTACGACGACGTCACCGGTCTGCCGTTCGCGCTGATGGACTGTCAGCGCATCGGCGCCTCGCGCACCCCGGCCACCACCGCGATCACGGCCAAACATTGTGCCAGAGCGGGTGCACGCAGCGCCTTGATGATCGGTACCGGCATCCAAGGGCGAAACACGTTGCCCTACTTGCTGACCGCCCTGCCGGGACTGGAGCGGTTACGGCTGTTCGGCACCCATCCCGACGGCATCGCCGACAGCATCGCCACCATGCGGCGCTGGTTTCCCGACCGCGAGGTGGAGTTGGTCGAGGACGTGCCGTCGGCGGTCGCCGAGTCCGACATCGTCGTGGTCGCCTCCGGCCGCGCCGCACACCCGAAGATCCGCACCGAGTGGCTGCCGGAAGGCGGGCTGCTGATCTCGGTGGCGAGCAAGGGCGTGGAGAGCGGTGCGTTGGGCCACGCCGACTACGCGATCGCCACCAGCACAGGACAATTAGGTGTCACCGGCACCAGAATGGCTGGTCCGGATGGTGAATTGGTGATCGACGCCGAGCTGCCGGACATCGTCGCCGGTCGAGCGCCTGGTCGTCGTCGCGACAGCGACCGGGTGTTCGCCTTCTCCAGCGGGATGATCATCACCGACATTCCGGTCGCACACGCGCTGGCCACCCGCGCGGTGGCTGCCGGTCGTGGACAGCAGGTGAAGTTGTGGTCCTGAACGCTGCCGAAACCAACACTGCCACGGCCACTTTGCCCGCGATCGAACGCGAGTGGCAACGGCGAGTAAGGACCGACCCGCACCTGCTGTTCGATATCGAGCACGCCGTGGACGGCCCCTTCCACGTGCTCTATCCCGAACAATTCGCCGAGAATCTGCGTGCTTTCCAGCAGGTACTCGCGCGGCGAGGGGTGCGAGGCCAGGTTTACTACGGGAAGAAGGCGAACAAGGCGGGCTGCTGGCTGCCGGTGATCGCCGAGGCGAACGCCGCGGTCGACGTGGCGAGCGAACCGGAGTTGGTGCACGCCTTGGCCAACGGGGTGCGCGGCCGTGATATCGGGGTCACCGGTGCGGCGAAAACCGAAGGGCTGCTTCGACTCGCCGCACGGCACGACTGCCTCGTCGCCATCGACGCACTCGATGAACTGGAGCGTGCCGCCGCGATCGCACGCCGCGCGGGCCGGATGCGCATCCTGTTGCGCACGTTGCCGCCGAACGCACCGCACAGCCGCTTCGGTGTGTCGGACACCGACATGGCCACGGCCATCCGGCGCTGCGTCGAGCTCGACGACGCGGTGGACCTGCGCGGGTTCTCCTTTCACCTGGACGGTTACGCGGTCGCACCGCGCGCCGAGCTCGCGCACGCGTTGATCACGCGATGCCTCGAGGCGCGGGCGCTCGGGCTCGCTGTCACCACCCTGTCCATCGGTGGCGGATTCGCCTGCCGGTACGTGGGCGACGAAGACTGGGAGCGGTTCACCACGTCCATCGACGACAACCGTTTCCACGCGGGCAAACGCTTCGACAAGTTCTACCCGTACGCCCAATCACCGACCGGCGCCGACATGCTCGACGCCATCCTCGCGACCACTTTCGACGACAGCACCCTCGCGCAACACCTGCGCGACAACGACATCGAGCTGCTCCTGGAGCCGGGACGGGCGCTGCTCATCGACGCGGGCTTCACCGCGTTTCCCGTGCTCGGCTTCAAGCAGAACGCCGACTACGGCATCACCACCGTGCACGGCCTGAGCATGAGCGTGTCCGAGCAGTGGAAGGGCAGCGAATTCCTGCCCGACCCGATCCTGGTCTCCCGTGCACCCGACACCGCCGACGACGACCCGATCGCGACCTGCGTCGGCGGCGCGAGCTGCATGGAATACGACGTGCTCACCTGGCGTAAGGTCGCGCTGCCTCGGCGCCCGCGACCCGGCGACCTCCTGCTGTATCCGAACACCGCCGGGTACCAGATGGACAAGAACGAGAGCGAATTCCATCAGCTCCCGCTCCCGCCGAAGGTCGTCGTCGAGGCTGCGGCGCAGCGACTGCGCTGGCGGTTGGACCGATGACCGCGCAACTGCCCCGGATGCGGGAAAGCCCCCTGCTGCACGATGATTCGTTGCCGAGAGAGAACGTCGTACGGCACGTCTCCGAGCTGATCGGGTCGACGCCGCTGCTCGAGCTCGTGCGTACGGGAACGGGAACCCGGCTGCTGGTGAAGCTAGAGCAGTTCAACCCCACGGGCTCGGCGAAGGTCCGGATGGCACGCGAGATGGTGCTGGCGGCCGAGCGCAGCGGTGAGCTGCGCCCCGGCGGGCACATCGTCGAACCGACCTCGGGCAATACCGGCACCGGGCTGGCGCTGATGGCGCTCGAACGGGGATACACCTTCACCGCCGTCGTCGATGATCATGCCGCCAAGGACAAATTGCGCGCGATGAAAGCGATGGGCGCGCAACTGGTTTCGCTGCCCTGCCCGCCGGGGGGCGGTCCGAGCACCGTCGAACGTCGACGGGTGGCCACCGAGCTCGCCGCGCGGACCGGCGCTTTTCGGCCCGACCAGCACAACAATCCACACAACAACGCCGGATATCGCGACCTGGCCTCGGAATTGCTCACCGACCTGCGTACCGATGTCGACTATCTGGTGGGTGCTGTCGGCACCGGCGGGTCGCTGTGCGGCACCGTCGAGGAATTACGCAGGCTGGGTTCGGGCGTGCGCGCGATCGGTGTCGAACCCGAAGGTTCGATCATCTTCGGCGGTGTGGGCGGCAGCTACTGGCAGACCGGTGCGGGCAGTCCGCCGGGATTCCCGGTGGGGCGCAACGTCGAATACGACGCGATCGACGAGGGCTGCCGGGTCGGTGACATCGACGCCTTCGCCACCGCGCGGGTGGTCGCCAAACGCGCGGGCATCCTGCTCGGCGGTACCGCGGGCGCCGCCGTGCACGCCGCGCTGCGCCGGTTGGTGCACCTGCCCGCTGCCAGCACCGTGGTGGTGCTCGCGTGCGATGCTGGGGAAAAGTACCTGGACACCGTGTACAACGAGGAATGGTTGCTCCAGCGCGGGCTCTACGACGAGGCCGCGCAGCAGCGCATCGCCCGGCTGTGGCGGGCCTACGACGAGTCGGTGCTGTTGGCCGCCTTCGACACCGAACAGACAGGAGCCTGAGGCGCCATGGCAATGCGCTGGACCCCCTACCGCGCGATCCTCGCGCTGGCCGCGCCGATCGCGGGTATTCAACTCGCGCAGGTGGCGCTGACCACCGTCGACCTCGCGATGATGGGCCTGCTGGGTATCGCGGCCGTCGCCGCGGGCGGCCTCGCGCTGCTGCTCTACAACCAGCTGCGCACCATGTGCGTCGGCATGGTCACCGGTGTGGGGAACCTGATCGCCGAGGCGGCGGGTCGCGGTGAACAACGCACCGGGGGCGAGCCGGACGAGCAGGCGCGCACGGAGATCCGTGGTTACGCCAAGGCCGCGCTCGCTGTCGCCACCGTCACCGCGGTGCTCGGCGCGATGCTGCTGATCGGGCTCGGTTACGCGCTGCGCTGGTTCGGCCAGGACCCCGAGGTACTCGCATTGGCTCGGCCGATCCTCTGGACGCTGGCTCCCGGCCTCATCCCCATGCTGTGGCTGAACGTGCTGCGCCAGTTCGCGGTCGGGCTGCGCAGGGCGGGGTCGTTGCTGCGGGTGACGCTGCTGTCGGTCGGCGTGAACGCGTTGCTGAACGCGGTCTTCATCTTCGGCTGGCTCGGCATCCCGAAACTCGGCCTCGCCGGAATCGGACTGGCCACCACACTCGTACAGCTGTGGACCTTCGGCACCTATCTGCTGACCGTACGGCGCGACCCGGTGCTCGGCGACCTGCTTTCGATACGAGCATGGGAAGCCGACCGGGCCACGATGGCGCGCATCGTGCGGATGGGGACGCCGATCTCGCTGACCTACGGCGCGGAGGCGGCGATCACCTCCATCGCGGCGGTGCTGATGGGTGGTTTCGGTCCCGCGGTTCTCGCTGCCAGCAACATCGTCAACCAGCTCGCCTACATCGTCTACCAATTCAACATCGGCCTGTCGCAGGGTTCCTCGATCCTGGTGAGTCGCACGGTCGGACAGGGGGATTGGCCTTCGGTGCGGGCGATCGCGCGGCGCACGTTCGTCATCGGATTCACGTTCATGAGCGTCGTCGGTGTGGCGTATGTCCTGTTCCCCTCGGTGGTACTCGCGCCGTTCCTCGGTTCGCATCACGACGACGCGGCGGTGCTCGCGGCCGCGTCGACACTGCTGTGGTTCGCGATCGTCCAGCAATACTGCAAGGGCTCGCAGAACCTGTGCATCGGCCTGCTGCGCGGCATCGGAAACACCAAGGCGGGAATGCAGAGCACGCTGATCGGATACTTCGCGATCGGTGTTCCCGCCATGGCCGTGTTCGGACTGTGGTTGGACTGGCGCGGTCCCGGCATCTGGCTCGGCCTGTGCCTCGGCTTCGGCGCGACCTCGGCGCTCGTGTGGCGCAAGTTCGCGCGCCGGTTGGCCGAGGCGAGCGCTCCGGAATCGGAGTTGGTGGCCTGAGCGCTGCTTGGCGTACCGATAGTCGGCGCGGGCGAAGCAGTCATCGGGCCGCTGGTCGCGTGCGCTTCGGTCGGCAGCGTCAGGTACGTGCGGCGTGTCTCGGAGTGTGCGGCGGGTGGTTCGCCGGAATCACCTGGGCGGCCGGGGGCTCGGTGCCACGATGTCGACCATGCACCGCGCACACCGCTGACCACCCCATGCACTGCCTCGATGAGTGCCGCGACGGGCCGTGGCGGCGCGACGATCTCCAACACTCGGTGCCGATCCGCGCGTCTGCGCGGTAGCCCGCGCGTGTTCGTGGCATGTGTCGACGGGTGCGCCTGGGACCTCGACCACACCTGCGGCACCGGATCCGCCCTTGCCTGAGCCGATCCGGTACGGTCGGCGCGATCGTGCTCACGACCTCCCGCAGAAAGGGTCGACCGATGTGCGCAGCGAGTCCCTTCCACGGCCTGAACCGACGCGGGTTCCTCGCGAAGGCGACCGCCGCCGGTGCCGTCGGCGCCTTAGCGGCGTGGGCGGACCCGATCATTCAGCGCGCCAATGCCGCCGACCCTGCCGGAACCGGCGGGCTCGGCGACATCGAGCACTTCGTGCTGCTGATGCAGGAGAACCGCTCCTTCGATCACTACTTCGGTGCGGCATCCGGCGTGCGTGGCTTCGACGACCCTTCGGCCGCGTGGCGACAATTCGGCTGGGCACCGGGCGTCGGCCCGAACCCCGACGGTTATGTGAACCCGTTTCGGCTCGGCACCACCCTCGGCGCGAGCCTCGACGGCGAGTGCATCAACGATCCCGACCACAGCTGGGGCGGGATGCATCGCGCGTTCAACGGCGGCGGCAACGACCGGTGGATGCCGATGTCGATCGATAGCGTCGGCCCCGCGAACGCGCCCGCGGCCATGGGTTACTACCTCCCGCAAGATATTCCGATCCACCATGCGCTCGCCGACGCGTTCACCCTCTGCGACGGCTACCACTGCTCGGTGCTCGGTCCTACCGACCCCAACCGCCTCTACTGGATCAGCGCCACCCTCGACCCGGACGGCACGGCGGGCGGGCCACTGGTCGAAACACCGGCACAGTTGCCGCGTCACCACTACCGCTGGCGGACCTACCCCGAGAACCTGTCCGAGGCCGGGGTCAGCTGGAAGATCTACAACAACCGCGATCTGGGACCGTTGTCCTCGGTCATGCTCGACGGCATGCTCGGCTGCTTCACCCAATCCGCCGACCCGAATTCCGAACTGGCCCGCCGCGGCATAGCACCGACCTACCCCAACGACTTTCGCGCCGACGTCGCCGCGGGCAATTTGCCCGCCGTGTCCTGGGTGGTCCCCTCGGTGTGGCAGTGCGAGCACCCCGCACTGCCCGCGGCGTTCGGCGCCTTCGGCATCGTGGAACTGCTGGACATCCTCACCTCGAACCCCGCGGTCTGGGAAAAGACCGCTCTCATCGTCACCTACGACGAGAACGGCGGATTCTTCGACCACGTCACGCCGCCGACGCCGCCGCAGGGCACACCGGGGGAGTACCTCACCGTGCCGTTGGCCGGGGTGTCGTCGGCCGAGGGCATCGCCGGTCCGATCGGACTCGGTTACCGGGTGCCCGCACTGGTCGTCTCGCCGTACAGTCGTGGCGGATTGGTGGCCTCACAGACTTTCGACCACACCTCGCAATTGCGACTGCTGGAAACCCGGTTCGGGGTTCCGGTGCCGAATCTGACGCCGTGGCGCCGCGGTGTCACCGGGGATATGACCTCGGCGTTCGATTTCGGCACCGCACCGGATGCGGCGAAACCGATCTTGCCGGACCCGAAACCGAAAATGGACGCCGCGCTCGCGCAATGCGGCCCGAATATCGCTCTCGGTACCGCGAACGCCGGAATTCCGTATCCGGTACCTCCGAATGTCGCGCCGACTCAGGCGCCGGGTACTCGACGCGCACCCAGCGGCGTCGTGCGCTGAACCGGCCGCGACACGCGAAAAGTGGTCCGGCCCATTCGGGCCGGACCACCAGGTCGAACAACGCTGCTCAGCTGGCGACGGTGGCGGGAACCCAGCGGACACTCGCGCCGGAGGCGCGTTTTCGCATGGCCGCGAAGCTGTGCCTGGCAGGACTGATCAATGCGGTGAACCATGTGCGACGGTGCTCCTCCAATGCCGCCGCGACAGCGGGGATGTGGATGCAATGCACCCCGCCCGCCATACCCAGGCGGTGGCGACCCGTCGGGTTGTTTCTGGTACCCAATGCTGTTCCTTTGCTTTGCCGATACTGGCCTGAGCGCCACCGGGAAGGTTAGCGGAACAAAACACGCACAGACCGTATTTTGCGCCGGTAACCGACCGGGCGTGTCGGAAAGTTGTCACCATGAAACCGGCTGCGACAGTAAACATTGCGAATCGGTATCGGCCTCGTCACGGATCGGGCAAAGGGTTGCCCGAGTGGTTGATTCGCGCGGGGCGGCGGGTAACCAGCGAGGTTGCGCGCTGCCACGGCGCCACCGCCCGCACGAGCGTCCGCCGCGGCGCAGTGCGAGACTGGGGGCATGTTACGGATCGGCCTCACCGGAGGCATGGGCGCGGGCAAGTCGACGGTGGCGCGGGCGCTGGCCGACCTCGGCGCGGTGATCATCGACTCCGACGTGATCGCAAGGGAAGTCGTCGAGCCGGGCACCGAGGGGCTGGCGGCCTTGGTCGAGGCGTTCGGTGCCGACATTCTCGCCGACGACGGGAGCTTGAATCGACCCGCATTGGCCGCCAAAGCTTTCGGTGACGAACAATCGCGCGCGACACTGAATTCCATCACTCACCCCTTGGTCGGCGAGCGCACCGCGGAATTGATTTCCGATGCCCCGGCCGACGCCATTGTCGTGCAGGATATTCCGCTGTTGGTCGAAAATGGTGTCGCGCCATTGTTCAACCTGGTGCTCATCGTCGATGTCGAGGTCGAAACTCGAATTCGACGGCTGGTGGAATTTCGTGGTATCGCCGAATCCGACGCGCGGGCCCGAATCGCGGCGCAGGCCACCGACGAACAGCGCAGGCTGGTCGCGGACGTGCTGCTCGACAACTCCGGGCCGGCGGGCGGGGTCGAGGCGCAGGTGCGCGAGCTGTGGGACGAGCGGCTGGTGGGCTTCGAACACAACGTGCGCACCGAGACACCGGCCGAGCCGACGAATTCCGGCCTGGTGCCCGCCGATCCGCAGTGGGCGGTGCAGGCGGCCCGGGTGATCGCCCGGTTGCGCGTGGTGTGCGGTGGCGCCGCCGTGCGAATCGACCACGTCGGCTCGACCGCCGTCGAAGGGCTGCCCGCGGTGGACGTGCTGGATATCCAGGTCACCGTGGCCGACGCCGGCGCGGCCGACGGATTGCGCGAAACTCTCACTGCCGCTGGCTTTCCCAGCGACAGCTCGGAAGCCTCGCACGCGGAATCGGGTGGGGTGCGGCGTCGTCATCGCAGTGCCGACCCCGGCCGTCCCGCGAATGTCACGGTGGCTGTCGCCGGTTCCCGCGACCAGGAATTCGCGCTGCTGCTGCGGGATCTGTTGCGCGAGGACGCCTCCGCGCGCGCGGAGTTCCTGACGGCCAAGCGGGCAGGGCAGGCCGAAGCCGAGGGGCACGCCGCCGCCGAAGCGGCGCGCGTCTACCGGACCGCCAAGGACGCCTGGTTCACCTGTGCGCGTTCGCGTGTGACCGCGGCGCGCAAGGACTGAGCCGTCGGGCTCATCGCCACGTGAGGGTGATGCCCATCGTGTCGAGCCAGCCTTCCAGCGAGTGGCCGTTGGCGGCGATCCCGTCGATCGCGGTGACGGCGCGGGTGATCGCCGCCTCCGCTTCGGCGAGGGTGACCAGGTTCGCCGCATAGGCGGCGAGCAACTCGTCCGCGTCGAGCAGTTCGGCGTCACGGCCGGTGCGCACGACGATGTCGAGGTAGTGGTCGATCGATTTCCACTGTTGCGACGTGTCCTGGCCGAACTCGCCCAGGTCGATGTAGTAGTCCTGGTCGCGTTCGTGCTCCGGGTTGTTGTGGAACACGGTGACCCGAATGTTCGGCTGCGGAAGCAACCACGACTCCAGGTAGTGGAACTCCGGATGATCCGACTGCCGTGCCATATACAGGCCCCATGGCTCCAGGACGTAGCGTTCGACCGGCCGGACGAAGCCTTTCGGGTCCGTGTTGGTCATGTCCGCGATGTTGAAGTACTCGACCTTCGGTCGGTGCACGTCGACTGAGTGTGCCTGGGTCATAGGGGGTGAATCTACCGTCGTGGCACACACCTGCGATGTCGCGAGGGTCATGGCCACGCTACAGCCAGGTGAGCGTGATCCCCTGGGTGGCGAGCCACTGCTCGACACAGTGATCGTGGGCGGCGAGGCCGTCGAGTGTGGCGCTCGCGCGTTCGACCGCCCGATGCGCGGTCGCGGAGTCGATCAGCCCCGCCGCGTGTGCGGCGAACAACTCGTCCACCCCGCGCAGTTCGGCGCCGCGACCACGGCGCACCACGACGTCGAGATAGTGGTCGACCGCCTTCCACCGTTTCGGTCGTACGCGGCTGAATTCGCCGATCTCGAGCCGATACTCGGGATTCCTGTGATGCGCGGGATTGCTACGGGTCACCGTGGTGCGTAGGGAAAGTGTTGGTAACAGCCAGGATTCGATGTATTGCCGATTCGGCACCGCGACCGAGCGCGCCATGTACAGGCCCCACGGTTCGACGTGATAGCGCTCCACCTGACGGACGAAACCCCTGGCATCGGTATTGGTGAGTTCGGCGAGGTCGAAGTACTCGACGCGCGGACGGCGCGGCACCGGTTTCGGCGCGGGTTCGCTATCGGCATCGACTGTCTCGGCCGGGTATCCGGGTCTTTCGCTACTCGCCCGTCCGACGACCAGTTCGTGAATTCCGTTGACTCCGGGAATATCCCGAGCAATAAATCCGGCGATGCCGGTCGCGGCAGGCACCGCTACGAGTAGAGGAAGAAAAACGCTCATGGGCTCGTCCTTCACCGGGTTCCACCGTTATCCGAAGCGACAACCAATTCAGGCTACACCCGTGAGGAGTCACATGCCGGTCGTCGAGTTCACTGACCGCACGACGAATTCCGTTGTGAGAACGGACATTTAGGACCACATTCGAAGCCGGTGTCTTTCCGTACTGCGCGGATCGACGAATCGCCACCGACGGATCGCTCGCGGCGAAGCGGGCACATACACCTCGGCGGTGATCGATTCGACATCGAAATGACCCCGCACTGAAAAAACGACGCTCTGTCGTAGTTATGCCCGTGCTCGGCCGCGCGCGAAGAAAATGCCGGAACAGGTAATGCTCCGGATACCGGCGCTGTCCGAGTTCCGCAGCGGGTAGCCCGTCGCGTGATCGATCACCCATTGGCGGCGATGAAACCTGTCGGTGGTCGGGCCTAGGCTGGTGAGCATGGCATTCGCAACCGAGATCCCGGCGGAAGGCTTCGAGGACCGGGCCGCCGAGGGGACGACCCCGCTGGCACATTCGGAGTTTCGCCCGGTCGGCGAGATCGAGCGGTCCGACGCGCGCTTCCAGGTGGTCAGCGACCACTCGCCCGCCGGTGATCAGCCGACCGCGATCGCGGAGTTGGAGCGCAGGATCACCTCGGGGGAGCGCGACGTGGTGCTGCTCGGTGCTACCGGTACCGGTAAGTCGGCGACGACCGCGTGGTTGATCGAGCGCTTGCAGCGCCCGACGTTGGTGATGGCGCCGAACAAGACCCTCGCCGCGCAGTTGGCCAACGAGTTGCGCGAGATGCTGCCGAACAACGCGGTCGAGTACTTCGTCTCCTACTACGACTACTACCAACCCGAGGCCTACATCGCGCAGACCGACACCTATATCGAGAAGGACAGCTCGATCAACGACGATGTCGAGCGGCTGCGGCATTCAGCGACCTCGAGCCTGCTCTCGCGGCGTGACGTGGTCGTGGTCGCGTCGGTGTCCTGCATCTACGGTCTCGGCACCCCGCAGTCGTATCTGGACCGTTCGGTGCAGCTCGAGGTCGGCACCGAGGTGGACCGCGACGCGCTGCTGCGGCTGTTGGTCGACGTGCAATACACCCGCAACGACATTGCGTTCACCCGTGGCTCGTTCCGGGTGCGCGGCGACACCGTCGAGATCATTCCGTCCTACGAAGAGCTCGCGGTGCGGATCGAATTCTTCGGCGACGAGATCGAGGCGCTGTACTACCTGCACCCGCTGACCGGTGATGTCGTGCGCCAGGTCGATGTGTTGCGGATCTTCCCCGCCACGCACTACGTCGCCGGTAAGGACCGGATGGAACGCGCGGTGCAAGACATCGAGGCCGAACTCGAGCAACGGCTCGCCGAATTCGAACGCCAGGGCAAGCTGTTGGAGGCGCAGCGATTGCGCATGCGCACCCAGTACGACCTGGAGATGATTCGGCAGGTCGGGTTCTGTTCCGGCATCGAGAACTACTCGCGTCACATCGACGGCCGAGGGCCGGGCACGGCGCCCGCCACGCTGCTGGACTACTTCCCGGACGACTTCCTGCTCGTCATCGACGAGTCGCACAACACGGTCCCGCAGATCGGTGGCATGTACGAAGGCGACATGTCGCGCAAGCGCAACCTGGTCGAATTCGGCTTCCGGCTACCGTCAGCGGTCGACAATCGGCCGCTGACCTGGGAAGAATTCGCCGACCGCATCGGTCAGGCCGTTTATCTCTCGGCGACCCCCGGCGGTTACGAGCTCGGTCAGACCGGTGGCGAGGTGGTCGAGCAGGTGATCAGGCCCACCGGCCTGATCGACCCGAAGGTGGTGGTGAAGCCCACCAAGGGGCAGATCGACGACCTGATCCACGAGATCCGCGCGCGCACCGAACGCGACGAACGCGTACTGGTCACCACGCTCACCAAGAAGATGTCGGAGGACCTGACCGACTACCTGCTCGGACTCGGCATTCGAGTGCGCTACCTGCACTCGGAGATCGACACGCTGCGCAGGGTGGAGTTGCTGCGCCAATTGCGGCTGGGCGAATACGACGTGCTCGTCGGCATCAACCTGCTGCGTGAGGGTCTCGACCTGCCGGAGGTGTCGCTGGTGGCGATCCTCGACGCGGACAAGGAAGGCTTCTTGCGCAGCACGACGGCGTTGATCCAGACCATCGGTCGCGCGGCCCGCAATGTGTCCGGCGAGGTGCACATGTATGCGGACAAGGTCACCGACTCGATGCAGTTCGCGATCGACGAGACCGACCGGCGCCGCACCAAGCAGATCGCCTACAACGAGGAAAGAGGACTGGACCCGCAGCCCTTGCGCAAGAAGATCGCCGACATCCTCGATCAGGTCTATCAGGAAGCCGACGACGAGGTCGAGGTCGGCGGCTCCGGCCGCAACGCCAGCCGCGGTCGTCGCGCCCAGGGGGAGCCGGGGCGCGCGGTGAGCGCGGGGATCTACGAGGGCCGCGACGTCAAGTCGATGCCGCGCGCCGAACTCGCGGATCTGGTGAAGGAACTCACCGCGCAGATGATGAATGCGGCAAGGGAATTGCAGTTCGAGCTGGCCGGGCGATTGCGCGACGAGATCGCCGACCTCAAGAAGGAACTGCGCGGCATGGACGCCGCCGGATTGAGTTGAGCCCCGCGGTGATCGGTGATTCGGCCGCTGTGTTCGCGGCAGTACTCGACTCCACGGCGAGTCGGCGACCGGCCGAGGTGACGGCAGGATCGCGATGCGCTCGCATCGCGCACCCACCGCACCGCACACGGCGACCGCTCACCGATCGACCCCGGCCAACGTCGGCGACAGCCCATGCGCCGAGCGGGCACGGTGGGCGGACACTGAATCCACCGAAGCACACACGCGCTGGCCGCACCTCGGCTCGACCGACGCGGTTGCGCCACACCGCCATTCACCACCTGGTGCGCCTGGCAACACCACCGACGAGTGCGGGTCGGCAGCTGTGCGTGAGGTGAGCAACGCGGGAGATCAGCGGCCGTCGCTTCTCCGACGATCCCGATGCGCTGGTCGGTGCGGCGGAATTGGTGGGGCCGAATTGTTGCGCCTGGCGAGCGCGGGCAGCACTGCCGCGCACCGGATCGCGCAAGTGGCTGAGGCGTCCGGGGTCGATAACAGTGTCGCCAGTCGCGCGAGAACGACGTGCGAGGACGACGGCTGGGGGAGCGAGCGCAGTGCGTAAGGATGCCCGGTGCCCGCGATGACCGCGATGCGTGGGATGGCAACGGTGCTCGAGGTAGCGAAGCGTACGTCGACGGAGAAGACGCGTCGCGCGCCTAGGAAGACGAGCAGACCGCCGACGCACAGTACGACGATCGATACAGTCACCGACTGTTGCGCGTCGGGGGCGATGGCGGAGGGTCCGGCGGCGACACCGATCAGCGGCACCGACGCGGCGAGGCTGCGTCGGGTCGACGGCGGGTGCCGGGATTGCGGCACCCGCACGTCATGTCGGTCGTCAGCCTTGAGTGGCCATCCACTCGTTCACCCGACGCTCGGCTTCTTCGCGCGATACGTCCTCGACCTTGGTCATCACCACCCACCGGTGGCCGAAGGGATCGAGCACCACGCCGTAGCGGTCGCCGGTGACGAACGTCTGTGGTTGCTCGACTCCGCGCGCACCGTGCGCGACGGCCCGGTCGACGACGCCGTCCACGTCCGGGCAGTAGTGCACGATCGAGGTGTGCACCCACTCGCCGTTCGGCGCGAGCACGCCGTTGGACGGCAAGGGCATGCCCAGTTGGATCGTGGAATCGCCGATCTTCAGTTCGGCGTGCGCGGGCTGTCCGTCGGGATTGTCGTTGCGGCTGATCACCTCGGCGCCGAAGACGGCGCGGTAGAAGTCGATGGCCTTGTTCGCGTCGGCCACGGCGAGGAAACAGTTGATCGAGTGGTAGCCCTCGGCAATGGGATTCACGGTATTGGTCATGCCGAGAAGCCTTGTCGATCGGCCGGCACGGGTCTTGTAAGAAAGCGACACCGTGCGCGACATCGCTGAACAGCGCGGGTCGCCGCAGGCAGGAACGGTGCGCAACCCGATGCGCCCCGGCGACGAGAAGGGCATCCTGCACCCGGAGGAACAGGCACGGCACCGCTCGCTGGCGCGGCTGCTTCCCGGACCCGATCTGGATCGGTTCGTCGAGTGGTACTGGTCGGTGCGCTGGGATCTTCGCGGTAGGCCGCCCTACCTCGCCGAAGTGCTGCCGTATCCGAGCGTGAATATCACCTTCGAGCGCTCCGAGACCCACCGTGGTGGCTTCGTCAACGGCGTCTGCACCTCGCGATTCACGCGCGAATTGGTCGGCGCCGGTGAGGTTTTCGGCATCCGGTTCCGGGCGGGTGGCTTCGGCGCCTACACCGGACTCGACGTCGGCTCGTTGCGTGATGATGTGCTCGACCTCGCCGAGGTCATCCCGGATGCGCACGGGTTGGCCGACCGAGTACTCGAGGCCGCGACCGCCGAGGAACGTCGCGAGGTCGTCGAGGCGTTCTTCGTCGCGCGGCATACGAGCGACGATCCGAGCTATCGCCTGGTGCTGCGCATCATCGCCGCCATGGTGCACGAGAGCGACTTGACCAGGGTCGACCAGGTCGCCGATCGATTCGAGGTGCCAACCCGTACGTTGCAGCGACTGTTTCGCCGCTACGTCGGTGCTGGACCGAAGTGGGTGCTGCGCAGATATCGATTGCAGGACGGTGCCGACCTGCTCGCGCGGGGTCGCACCGCCGATCTCGCCACCCTCGCCGCCGATCTCGGGTACTTCGATCAGGCGCACTTCTCCCGCGAGTTCACCGCGGAGATCGGCATGGCGCCGCTGGAGTACGCGAAGCGCTCGGTGCGCGCTCGGGACGAGGTCACGGCCAAGATCATCCCCTCCGACGACGGCGAATCCCCCCTTCGGTCGTAGCTGACGCGCCCGCCCGGACATCGGCAACTCGAATCGTCCGACCGGACAAGCCCCTTCGTACCGAGCGAACGCGGCGGCACTCGGTGGTGCGCGAACTCGACAGCGGTAACGGTGCGTGCCTTCGCTTTTGCGCGCTCCGAAGCGTGTGTCGCGCTATGGTCACGGTTCACTTCTTTTAGCGGAGAGGGCGAACGCATGGAGATCATCGGACTGATTCTGGGCTTTTTATGGACGAACTACCGGCAGGGGCCGTAGTCCGGCCGGGCTGGGCGCACCACCGCGGGGTGGCAGCGGGGTAATTGCGGCGACAATATCGGTGCGGTCAACGGTGTTCGTGCGGGCGTGTGATGAATATCCCAGGGCCACAAGATTGTTCATCGATGTTGTGTAAGATCACAGGTTTCCGATGGGCGAGTTGGGTTCGCGCTGGTTGTCCGCACTGCCTGGGCATTCTTCGGTGAACCCGCAGCACGAAATTGTCGGACACCCCGACTGTGATGTGTTGCGATTTCGGATATTTCCGCACGATCAGCCGCTATGGTCGACCCCAGTCGCTGCGCCCGCATCCCGCTATGCCGGGAGAGAAACGGGCGCCGCACCGACCTAAACGCAAAGTTGGAGGAGAGAATGACCGCCTACCGGACCATTGTCGTCGGTACCGATGGCTCCGACTCGTCGTATGTCGCCGTAGAGAAGGCCGCCGCACTCGCGGGCGTGTCCGGCGCGACCCTGGTCGTTGCCTGTGCCTACTACCCGACCGACGATCGTGACGTCGCCGCCGCCGCCGATGTCCTGAAAGAGGAGGCGTACCAGGTTCGTGGGTCCGCCCCCACCACCGAGATCCTGCGCGCAGCGCGGGACCGTGCCGCGGCGGTGGGCGCCAAGGACATCATCGAGCGTGCCATCGTCGGCGAGCCGGTCGATTCGTTGCTCTCCTTGCTCAAGGAGGTCGACGGCGACCTGCTCGTGGTCGGTAACCGTGGCCTGAACACCCTCGCTGGTCGTCTGCTCGGCTCCGTGCCGTCCGACGTCGCACGGAAGTCCCGCTCGGACGTGCTGATCGTGCACACCGTGCGCTGACGTAGACACCACGAGAACGGCTCCGTAGCACCCACCGGTGCTACGGAGCCGTTCTCGTTCCGCGGCTCGGCCGAGGAGTTGCGATCCTGCCACCAGTTCGAGCGAGTGCCGACCACGATCCGGTTCAGGTTGTGCTGTTGTGCCGCGCTCAGCAGGGCAATCCGCGGCGCGTGGAGCGACTGATCACCCCCATGCACTACTGCGCGGCGGCGCCCGCACCCCGCGTGAGCGGGGATCGACCGTTGCGACTCGGCGGCTGCGGCGAACTGGTCACCCCACGTCGATGATCGTGGCCGCCGCACTCCGCAGGTGCGGGCGCTGCCTGTCCCTCGGCGTGCGGTGCGTGCCGCACCCGCCACCCAGTCGTTGTTGTGCTGGGGAGCCTGGTGAGCATCGACACCGGGACGAATTCGAGGCTGCCTCGGTCTGCTCGGGCGGCTTTGTGGTCGATACCTTGCCACCGACCCGACCGACCACTCGCGATCGTGCCGGCCACCGCGCACCATTCAGCACGGGGAGAAGGCCCCGCCGCGCGACCTCACTCGGAATGAACTCGAGTCGACAAGACGCGAACCGAAGAGCGGCGGCTAGAACACCGACGCTCGCCCCGCCCCGGCGCCCAGGCCCTGCTCACTCACCGCAGCGCGTGCAGCACTCCGGGTAGCGGCTCGGAGTGCACGACGCCCAACCGTTGCGTGGCACGGGTCAGCGCGACGTACAGATCGTTGAGTCCGCGTGGCGAATCCGCGATCACCGCATCCGGCTCGACCAGATACACCGCGTCGAATTCCAAGCCCTTCGCCTCGTGCACGGTGAGCACACGCACCGCGTCGTCCGCGAGATACGCGAGCTCGGCCAGCAGGGCCTGCGGGGCGATCACGGCCGTGGTTCCCGGTCCGGTCTCCTCGGCCACCAATTTCTCGACCTTGCCTACCAGGTCGTCGACGCTGACCTGGTAGGCGCGCGGCGGGTTGCCGGTCGAACGGATCGATCGCGGTGCCTGTGCGGGCGGGTCGATCGCGGTGAGTACATCCGCGGCGACGTCCATGATCTCGGCGGGCGTCCGGTAGTTGACGGTCAGCTCGGTGAGCTTCCACCGTTGTGCCACATACGGTTCCAGCATGCGCTGCCACGACGAGGTGCCCGCGGGATCGCCGGTCTGCGCCACGTCACCGACCACGGTGATCCACCGATTCGGAATGCGGCGCATCACCATGCGCCACGCCATCTCCGACAGCTCCTGCGCCTCGTCGACGATCACGTGCCCGTAGGTCCAGGTGCGGTCGCCCGCGGCGCGCTCGGCGGTGGTCTGCCGCGCGCCCACATCCTGGCGTTCGGCGAGCTGGCTGGCATCGATCAGGTCGTAGGCCATCAGGATCTCCGGGTCGAGTTCGTCCTCCAGATCCTGCGGCGCCGAACCGGTCAGGATGTCCAAGGCATCCTGCGCTTCGGCGAGCTTGGCGCGCCACCGACGGCGGGAGCGTTCGCGTTCCTCCGCGTCGTCGACGCCGAGCAGTTCGGCCAACTCGTCGAGCAGTGGGGCATCGGACGGACCGAAATCGCCGTTGTCGGTGCGCACGAGTTCGGCGCGTTCCTCCGGGGTGAGGGACCCGCCGGCGCGTTCGATCCGCTGTGGGTCGGCGAGCAGATCGGCGAGCACCTCCTGCGGGGTCAGCATCGGCCACAGGCCGCCGACGGCACGTTGAATGGCCGCGTCGGCGCGCATCTCATCGCTGATCTCGGCCAGGTCGGCGGCGCTGAGCAGGCTCGGCCCGCCGGACAGGTCGGCGCCCATGGTCGCGGCGAGTTGGTCGGCGAGCGCGTCGATGACCGCTGCGACGAAGATCGGTCGCGCCAGGTTGTGCGGTTTACGCGAGGAACGCGCCCTGCCCCTGGCTTTCGTGACGATCTTGCGATCCAGGGTGACCGGGTAGCCGTCGAAACTGAGCGTCACCGGTGCGCTCGGCACGGTCTGCCGATCGCGCACGGCCCGCTTGAGCACGTCGAGAATCCGCAGTGACCCCTTGATCTCCCCGGCGCGTAGCGAATCCTCGCGGGTGGCACGCACACCGGGATACAGGTTGCCGATGGTCGAGAGCAGCACACCGGTCTCGCCGAGCGAGGGCAGCACCTGACCGATGTAGTCGAGAAACGCGGTGTTCGGGCCGATGATCAGCACGCCGCTCTTGGCCAGCTGTTGGCGATAGGTGTAGAGCAGATAGGCGGCGCGGTGCAGCGCGACCGCGGTCTTGCCGGTGCCCGGCCCGCCCTGCACCACGAGCACGCTCTTGTGTTCGGAGCGGATGATCGCATCCTGCTCGTGCTGAATGGTTTCGACGATGTCGTTCATGTGGCCGGTGCGCGCCGCGTTCAGCGCGGTGAGTAGCGCGCTCTCACTGCCGACGCCGCCGTCGGATTCGATCGCTCCGGCACGTCGCGCAGCATCGAGGCTGAGGTATTCGTCGTTGACGGCGGTCACGGTGCGATTGCGCGAACGAATGTGCCTGCGCAGACGTACGCCGTCCGGTGTCGCGGTGGTGGCGAGGTAGAACGGCCGTGCCAGCGGCGCGCGCCAATCCAGCAGCAGCGTTTCGTAGTCGTCCTTCTCGTCGAGGATGCCGAGCCTGCCGATATACCGGCGTTCCTCGTCGGCGTCGGAGGGCTCGGAGGGCTCGGGGGGCTCGGAGGACTTGGAGGGCTTGGACGGCTTGGACGGTTCCGCGGACCCGGCGTCGCTGTCGGCGGCGATATCGATCCTGCCGAAGCACAAACCGTGTTCGGCGGCGTCGTATTTCGCGAGGTCCTCGGTGTAGAGCTGGTTGAACGATTCCCGTTCGCTGCGGGCCTGTGGTGTTCCGCCGGACTCCAGGAGGACGGCGCTGAGCCGGTCGCGCGCGTAGGCGCGCATCTCGTCGAGCCGGTTGTACAACACCGTCAGATAGGCCTGCTCCTGCTCGGTCTCGCGAGTCCGCTCGGGCGCATCGCCTGGGGCGAGGCGATCCTGCGTGAGGTCGGGCAACTGAACTCCTTCACCGCGATGAGCTGGGACGACGGTGGGGATCACCGTGGCCGTGACGCTCGCCGAAAACCGAGTTGTCCAGTTTAGTGTTCTTGCGCCGAGCGCGCTGTAATCGCAGGTAGGTCGGTCGGCCACGGGCCCTCGTCGGCGCGAATATCAGGAGGCGTGGGTGGTGCCGGTGGCCTCCGTATCGTCGCCGCGTTCCCGCACGCCGACGGTGCCTTCGCGATTGCCCGGCGGCTTGGCGCGGTACATCGCGAGGTCGGCGTCGTGCAGCACGGCCTCGGCGGTCCTCGTGTCGGCCTCGGCCAGCGGCGAGATGCCGATCGAGGCGTTGACCTCGATCCGGTGCCCGCGCGCGATGATGGGTTCGGCTACCGAGCCGCGCAGCCGCCCGATCAGATCCTCGATCTCGACGCGGCGCGCGGT
Source organism: Nocardia callitridis (assembly GCF_039543305.1). Lineage (NCBI taxonomy): Bacteria > Bacillati > Actinomycetota > Actinomycetes > Mycobacteriales > Nocardiaceae > Nocardia > Nocardia callitridis. Next base: position 503,540 of record NZ_BAABJM010000003.1, read on the forward strand.
GTCCGAGAGCAGGACCAGGAATTCGTCGCCGCCGAGTCGTCCGACGACGTCGTCGCCGCGCAGGGCGCGCTGCAGGCGTTGGGCGACGATCTGCAAGACGGTGTCGCCGACCGCGTGGCCGAGGGTGTCGTTGATGGACTTGAATCCGTCCAGGTCGATGAACAACACGGTCGATATCGAGCCGTCGTCGTTGGCCAGCGCGCCAGCCAACAGCGAGAGCACCAGGGAGCGATTGGCCAGACCGGTCAGCGAGTCGTGCGTGGCCTGGTATTCCAATTGTCTTCTGCTGGCTCGAAATTCGGTGATATCGGAGAACGACGACACCGCCGAGGATTGCGGGTCGCCGGGGTTGAGCAACCGACTGCTTCCCGACAGCCACCTGCGCTGACCGTCGGCTCGGTCGACGCCGAAGACATACCCGGTGATCGTCTCGCCGGTGGCGAGGGTGCGCGCGACCTGATGGCGGGTCGGCGCCAACGGCTGGGCGTGTGAGTCGAGCAGGACCAGCGGCAGGGCCTCGATCCTTTGACCGATGAGGTCTTCGTCGGGACCGGGTGTGCCGAACACGAGTTTGGCGGCGGGGTTGATCCATTCGATCCGGCCCTCCGGATCGATCACCACCACGCCTTCCTCCAGTTGGGACGCGATCGTGACGAAGTATTCCTCGGCGCGACGCTGGCCCGCCTCGGCGCGACGCTGTGCGGTGAGGTCGTGGATGACCACCTGGTTGGCGAGGTGTCCCTGCCATGCCGTGAGGACCGAGACGGTCTCCACTTGGACGTACGCGCCGTCGACGCGGATCAGGGTCATCTCGGTGGGTTCGGAGGCGTCGCCCGCGTCGGTCAGGCCCCGGATGCGCTCGTGCATGGCGGGTGAGGACTGGGGGTGCACGAAGTCGGTGAGTGGCTTGCCGATCAGGTCGTCGGCGGATGTGGCGGCCAGCAGCCGAACGACCGCGGGATTGACGTACACGACGATCCCGTGTTCGTGCACGCAAATGCCGTCGGGAGTGTGCTCGACCAGTGAGCGGTAACGCTGGGCGAGTTCGACCGCGCCGACGGTCTCGGCTGTCTCGTTCTCACCCACTCGAACCCCGATCGGTCGACGGCGGTTATTGCCACTGGAACATGTGATTATTCTGGACCGACGGGCGCGACAACGACATGTCGACGCCATTGCCCCGATCACGATTCGCCACCGGATGCGGTGTGCCCCGGTGATCATTCGAAATGACCGGTTCTCCCCTCGGGGGTCGCGACACCGAATCTGCCCGGAGGGCCGGTGTAAGGAGCGACACCATGTCGAGCATGCACTCGAAGTCCGCCATGCGATCCACGAACGAGCGGTCCAGGAACGATCAGTCCGGCAACGATCAGTCCGGCAACGAACAGGGTGATCTGAGCAAGCCAGTCGATGCTGCACCATATCAAGAGCGGATGACAATCGGCGGGGTCGGTGCCGTCACCGGGTACGGGTGGGGGCGCGAAGCGCTGTGGGGCGGTTTGCTCAGTGGCAAGCCCGCCGCCTCGGTGCGTCATGGCTACGGACCGCACCGTGACCAGGACGCCTGGGTGGCACAGATTCCGGAAGTCGGCGAGTGCGCCGAGGCGGGTGGCGAGCTCGCAGCGCCGCGCGGCGAGAGTCGATACGGCCGCGCGGCGCACGAATCGGTGCGGGAGGCGATCCTCGACGCGCGCTCGCGCGGGTGGCGTCCCGGCCGCAGGGTCGGTCTGTTGCACGCGATCGTGCTCGGTGACGTCGCCAACTGGCGCGACTTCTACCTGCTCGACGGCGGCAACCGTCGTTCGCGCGGCTATCTGCCGCTGCTGCCGTCCACGCCCATCTCGGTTGTGTTGCAGGAGTTCGGGTTTCACGGGCCGACGATGAATGTTTCTGCCGCGTGTAGTTCGGCCAACGTAGCTATGATCACCGCGCGGCTCTGGTTGGACGCGGGCGTCGCCGACGACGTGATCTGCGTGGCGAGCGACCTGTCGGCGACGCCGGACATGGTCGAGCACTTCGTCAACATGGGTGCCGCGGTGACCGACGCCGAACCACTGGACGCCTGCCGGCCGTTCCAGGAGGGCAGCCGGGGCTTCAGCATGGGGGAGGGCTCGGTGGCGTTCGTGCTGAGCCGCGCCGTCGAGCGGCCTTACGCCTCGGTCCTGGGTGGCGCGATGACCAATGACGGCTTTCACGTGGTGTCGGTGGAACCCTCGCACGAGCACATCTTCGACTGTGTGCGGCTGGGTCTCGACGACGCGGGCGTCGTGCCCGAACAGGTGCGGTACTTCAACGCGCACGGTACCGGCACCAAGCAGTGCGACGACGCGGAACGCGACGTGCTCGGCCGGATGTTCGACGACCGTCCGCGCATCAGTTCGGTGAAACCGCTGGTCGGACACTGTCAGGGTGCGGCGGCCGCGGTAGAGGTGGCGGCATCGGCACTGGCCTACGACCGTGGTGTCGTGGCCTCGGCGCCGATCGTCGCGCGGGCGCATCCGGGGTTGTTGGACGGGACCGCTGCGTTCGACGGCGGCGTCACGGTGAAATTGTCGCTCGGCATGGGTGGTAACAATTCGGTGGTGGTACTCGGACCACCTTGATCGAAAACGCCTACCGTCCGAGTCGGGTGAAATCGGCGGCCATTCATTTCGCCGCCTCCGACCTCGGGCGGCGCAACCGTTATCGAATTCCGCGACGAAAAGCCGGAGCGGGTTGGGTACGCTTGCACTGAAATTGCCCGGATAGCGCCTGATCAACGGAGCCGAGAGGCTCGATTGGCGGGATGCCAGCATGACATATTCAGCGATGTTGGATTTCGGTTCGATCTTCGGTTCGCCGAGTAACTGCCCAGGATGCGGTTCCGCAGCGGTCGATTTGGTCGACGCCGAGCCGGAGGTCCGGCTGGGTTGCCGCGGGTGCGGCGCGCAGTGGGACGCGGGGCTCGGCGACCTCGGTGTGCCGAACGGCGTCGATGTACCGCGTGACCGCGACGCCGCGAATACCGGTTCCCCCGGTGTGCGCGCGGGCGAGGCCAGGCCGAACGGCGGTGCCGCGCATGCCAGCGGTCAGCGCAACAACGCGGGACCCGTCGGTGGTAGACACGGCAACTACCGCAGGGATGGCGACGATTTCACGCTCTCGGGTGAGTTCGGCACGTAGCCGCGCCTCGGCTCCGGCCGCCGTCGAGGCCGAAACCCGGTGATGATCACCAAGATCCACGAAGTCGGGCGTTCGCCCGATTACACTGACCCTGGTGAACAGACGAGTCGGCCTGCTCAGCTGCCCGAAGCGGTAAACGTGACCAGCCCATGGGGAGACGGGGCAGACCCGAATGCCCCTGACGCGATCGGTGCCGGTGTCACGCTCGTGGAGGGTTCCACCTTCTGCGTCAGCGATTCCGGCGGCGTGATCAACGCCCACCGCGCCGAGGGTTTGTTCGTCCGCGATACCAGAGTGCTCTCGCACTGGCGCTTGACCATCGACGGACTCGAACCGCAGGTGCTCACCGTGCGTAACGCCGCCCCTTACAGTGCGACGCTGTTGGCGCGTACCGCGCCGACCCCCGGCCGTGCCGACAGCTTGGCGTTGGTGGTCGTCGGCCGCCACGTCGGTGATGGCATGCGGGAAGACCTCACCGTGCGCAACCTGGCGAGCGAGCCGCGCCAGTGCGAGATCGTGCTGGAGCTCGGTGCGGACTTCGCGGATCTGTTCGAGGTCAAGGACGGTCGCTTCGGCGACGGTGCGGTGACCACGGCGCGCGCCACCGACGACGCGGTGGAGATCACCAGGGCCGAGTTGGACATGGCCGTCACCGTCGTCGGCACCGGCGCCGTCGCCAAGGGCAGCGAATTACGCTGGTCGGCAACGCTTCCCGCGCGCGGCGAATGGACGACGTGCATCGAGTACCTGCCCGCATTGCGCGCGGAGGCGGCGGCGCCGCGCTACCCGTGCGGCACACCGGTCAACCACAGTGCGCCCGCTCGGCGCTTGCGTGAGTGGTACGCGAATTCGCCCACCGCGCACACCGCCGACGAGACACTGGCCGCGGTGCTGCGCAGGACCGTCACCGATCTCGGCGCGTTGCGCATCTTCGATCCCGACCATCCCGAGCGTTCGGTGGTCGCCGCGGGCGCACCGTGGTTCATGGCGTTGTTCGGCCGCGACTCGCTGCTCACCTCGTGGATGGTGTTGCCGCTCGACCGTCGCCTCGCGGTCGGCACCCTGCAAAGTCTCGCCGGTCTGCAAGGCAGCGTGGTCGAGCCGGCCACCGAACAACAGCCGGGCAGGATCGCGCACGAGGTGCGCTTCGGGCGCGCGGCGACACGACTGCTCGGCGGTGGTAGTGCGTATTACGGAACCGCCGACGCCACACCACTTTTCGTGATGCTGCTCGGTGAACTGCATCGCTGGGGTCTGGATCCGGGGATCCGGGACGAGTTGCTGCCGCACGCGGATCGTGCGCTGGACTGGGTCGAGAACTACGGCGATATCGACGGCGACGGATTCGTGGAGTACCAGCGCGCGGTCGGCCACGGCCTGGCCAATCAGGGCTGGAAAGACTCGTGGGACGGCGTGAACTTCATCGACGGCAGCATGCCGGAGGCGCCGATCGCGCTGGCCGAGGTGCAGGGGTACGTGTACGCCGCCTACCTCGCGCGTGCGGCACTGGCCGCGGCGACCGGCGATCAGGACACCGTCAAGCGCTGTCGCGAGCGGGCCGCGCGCCTGAAGACCGAGTTCAACGAGAAGTTCTGGCTGCCCGAGCACGGCTGGTTCGCGATCGGCCTCGATCGGGACAAGCGCCCGATCGACGCGCTCACCTCCAACAACGGGCATCTGCTCTGGACGGGGATCGTCGACGACGACAAGGCGGCCTCGGTCGCCGAGCACCTGTTGTCGCCGGAGATGTTCAGCGGCTGGGGTATTCGTACCCTGGCCACGTCGATGGGTGCCTACAACCCGGTCAGTTATCACAACGGGTCGGTGTGGCCACACGACAACGCGATCTGCGCGGCCGGGCTGATGCGTTACGGGTTCACCGAGTACGCGGGTCGAGTCGTGACCGCGGTACTGGATGCCTCGACGAGGTTCGGCTACCGGCTGCCCGAACTGTTCTGCGGGTTCGACCGCGACGAGTTCGACGTGCCGGTGCCCTATCCCACCTCGTGTTCACCGCAGGCGTGGTCGGCGGCGGCACCGCTGCTTTTCCTGCGTACCCTGTTGCGGCTGGAACCGGGGGTGCCCGAGCGGGAACTGTCGGTGGCACCGGTGGTGCCCGCGCGGTATCTGCCGCTGAGTGTGACCGGGTTGCGTGTGGGGCCGGATGTGTTGACCGTCACCGTGGACGACGATGGTTGGCAGGTGCGCGGCTTGTCCGGTGACCTGCGCCGCTCCGACCGCTGACTACGGAATTTCCCCAGCTCTGCTGCGTGTTCCAGACATAGTGCCCCCGCGTCTGCGGTGTGCGCGCCTGTCCGCGCCGTGTTCGCGGCGATCCCCGATCCGAGCCGATGCGGGCCGGTCGGTGCGTGCTGCGTGGGCGGGCCCCGCCGGTGGCCCGACGAAACTTGTCGGTGGCCGCGCATAGCATGGCGAAGGGGAGACAGGTGGGGTTGGTTCTGGGCCGTCCGACGCGGATCAGGGTCGAGGAACTACAGCGTCGAAACAACTACAGCGTCGAAACACGGACTAGAAGTCGAACACGGAAATCAGAAGGGACGGCCAGTGGCGGAACGCCTGACGGTGCGCGGTGCTCGGGAACACAACCTGAGGGGGGTCGATATCGACCTGCCTCGCGACAGTCTCATCGTGTTCACCGGGCTGTCGGGCTCCGGCAAGTCGAGCCTGGCATTCGACACCATCTTCGCCGAGGGCCAGCGCAGGTACGTGGAGTCGTTGTCGGCGTACGCGCGGCAATTCCTCGGTCAGATGGACAAGCCGGATGTCGACTTCATCGAAGGGCTCTCGCCCGCGGTGTCCATCGACCAGAAGTCCACCAACCGCAACCCGCGCTCCACGGTCGGCACCATCACGGAGGTCTACGACTACCTGCGCCTGCTGTACGCGCGCGCGGGCACGCCGCACTGTCCGGTCTGCGGTGAGTTGATCGCCAAGCAGACTCCACAACAGATCGTCGACCAGGTGCTCGCGATGGAGGAGGGTGTGCGCTTTCAGGTGCTCGCCCCCGTGGTGCGCACGCGCAAGGGTGAATTCGTCGACCTGTTCGACCAGCTGAACACCCAGGGTTACTCCCGTGTTCGCGTCGACGGTGTCGTGCATCCGCTCACCGACCCGCCCAAGCTGAAGAAGCAGGAGAAGCACGACGTCGAGGTCGTGGTCGATCGTCTCGCGGTCAAACCGGCCTCCAAGCAGCGACTGACCGATTCGATCGAGACGGCACTGCGCCTGGCCGACGGCATCGTGGTGCTGGACTTCGTCGACCGCGACGAGCACGCGCACGATCGGGAGCGCCGCTTCTCCGAGCGCCTCGCTTGCCCGAACGGCCACCCGTTGGACATCGAAGACCTCGAGCCGAGGTCGTTCTCGTTCAACTCGCCCTACGGCGCCTGCCCGGACTGCACCGGCCTCGGCATCCGCAAGGAAGTCGACCAGGAACTGGTGGTGCCCGATCCGGAGCTGAGCCTGAGCGAGGGTGCGATCGCTCCGTGGTCGCGCGGGCAGACCGCCGAATACTTCACCAGGATGCTGTCCGGTCTCGCCGAGTCCATCGGCTTCTCCATGGACACGCCATGGCAGAAGCTCCCGCTGAAGGCACGAAAAGCGGTGCTGGAGGGCAGTTCCGACCAGGTCCATGTCTCCTACACCAATCGCTACGGCCGCAAGCGTTCGTACTACGCGGACTTCGAGGGTGTGATGCCGTTCCTCCAGCGGCGCATGGAGAACACCGAGTCCGAGCAGATGAAAGAGCAGTACGACGGCTACATGCGCGACGTGCCGTGCCCGGTGTGCAGTGGCACCAGGTTACGTCCGGAAATTCTCGCGGTCACGATCGCCGCGGGCGGCGTGGACAAGTCGATCGCCGAGGTCAGTGAGCTGTCCATCGGCGATTGCGCGGACTTCCTGAACTCGCTCACCCTCGGCGGGCGCGAGGCGGCGATCGCCGGGCAGGTGCTCAAGGAGGTACAGGCCAGGCTCGGCTTCCTGCTCGATGTCGGCCTCGAGTACCTGAGCCTCTCGCGTGCCGCCGCGACGCTGTCGGGCGGTGAGGCGCAACGCATTCGCTTGGCCACCCAGATCGGTTCGGGGTTGGTCGGTGTGCTCTACGTCCTGGACGAGCCCTCGATCGGGTTGCATCAGCGCGACAACCGCCGGCTGATCGAAACCCTCACCAGGCTGCGCGATCTGGGCAACACGTTGATCGTGGTCGAGCACGACGAAGACACCATCCGTGCCTCGGACTGGGTGGTCGACATCGGCCCGATGGCGGGGGAGCACGGCGGCCGGGTTGTGCACAGCGGCCCGTATCAAGAACTGCTCACCCACCCCGAATCACTCACCGGTGCCTATCTTTCGGGCCGTGAGCAGATCGAGGTACCCATGGTCCGGCGGCCACTGGACAAGAAGCGTCAGCTCACCGTCGTCGGCGCGACCGAGCACAATCTGCGCGGTATCGATGTGAGTTTCCCGCTGGGGGTGCTGACCTCGGTCACCGGTGTGTCGGGGTCGGGAAAATCGACACTGGTCAACGACATCATGGCCACCGTGCTGGCGAACAAGCTCAATGGCGCGCGGCAGGTGCCGGGCCGACACACCAGGATCAACGGCCTCGACAGCCTCGACAAGCTCGTGCAGGTCGATCAGTCGCCGATCGGGCGAACGCCGCGCTCCAACCCCGCCACCTACACCGGCGTGTTCGACAAGATCAGGACGCTGTTCGCCGCGACCACCGAGGCGAAGGTGCGCGGCTACCAGCCGGGCCGATTCTCCTTCAACGTCAAGGGCGGTCGCTGCGAGGCATGCTCGGGCGACGGCACCTTGAAGATCGAGATGAACTTCCTCCCGGACGTGTACGTGCCGTGCGAGGTCTGCCACGGTGCGCGCTACAACCGGGAAACCCTCGAGGTGCACTACAAGGGCAAGACCATCGCCGAGGTGCTGGACATGTCCATCGAGGAGGGTGCGGAGTTCTTCGAGCCGATCAGCTCGATCCACCGTTACCTCAAGACCCTCGTCGACGTCGGCCTCGGCTATGTGCGGCTGGGTCAGAGCGCACCCACCCTCTCCGGCGGTGAGGCGCAGCGCGTGAAACTCTCGGCAGAGCTACAGAAGCGCTCCACCGGCCGCACCGTCTACATCCTCGACGAACCCACCACCGGCCTGCACTTCGAGGACATCCGCAAGCTGCTCGCCGTGATCAACGGTCTGGTGGACAAGGGCAACACGGTGATCGTCATCGAACACAACCTGGACGTCATCAAGACTTCCGACTGGGTGATCGACATGGGTCCCGAAGGCGGTTCCGGTGGCGGCACGGTGGTCGCCCAGGGCACCCCGGAAGACATTGTGGCCGTGCCGGAAAGCTACACCGGCCAGTTCCTGAGCGGTGTGCTCGAGGCGCCGGCGCCGGCACCGAAGAAGGCGACCAAGAAGACGGCGAGCACCAAGGCCTCGGCGACCGGCGCGACGCAGAAGAGCGCCACGTCGGCGGCGAAACCCGCGAAGACGGCCGCCAAGCGGGCCGCGCGCAAAGCGGCGGCCTTGCGCTGAGGCGAGCCGAGGATGGTGTACGGGAGAATGCGATGAGTGTGCGTGCCGAGGAGTTCTTCCGAATCGTGGATACGCTCGCGGGGGTGGAGTCTGCGCCGGGAGAACGGTTCACCTCATTCAGTGTGCGTGGCAAGCGATTCGGCTATTACTGGCCGCGCACACAGACTGTCGGCTTGAAACAGACGCTGTCCGAACAGCAGGCGTTGGTGTCGGAGCGCCCCGAGGTCTTCGAGGTGCAGTTCACCGCGGGCGGTTTCGGCTGGGTCGTGGTCGACCTGGCCGGTATCGAGGCCGATGAGCTGTCCGAGTTGGTGTTCGAGGCATGGCGCTTGTCCGCCCCGGTCGAGCTGGTCGCCGAGGTGGGCGACCACGTAGCCGCGGCGCCGGCGCCGCCATAGACCACCGTCCGACCAGCAGTGTTCCCACCCGCGCGACCGGAGGAGGAAGCCTCGGTCAGCGGACCGGTTCTCCCGCAGTGCCGCTGTTTTCGAGAGTGCGGCGATGGGTGCGGGACTCGCGCGGTGAATCCAGCGCGCCGGTAGGGCGGATTCGCGTTCCGGCCGGGAGGTCAGGTCGACGCGCGTGCGTCGTCGGCTCGGCGGGCGAGTTCGACCGCGGCATCGGTTCGTGCGGCCGCCATGCCTGGTCCGCGTGCGGATTCCTGAACGACGATGTCTTCGATGCGCGCACGCGGACCGGTAACAATCGCGTGGGTGCCGAGGGTGCGTACCCCACCACGCTCGCATCCGACGTGGCGGTGAGCAGCGTCGTCGATCCGGACTCGATGAGCCGCGCGACTCGACGGTGACCGGAGCGGTGGTGGTCGACAACCGGTGTGTCCTATGCCGCACAGCAGCTGTGTGTCGTCGCGGATGTTGTGTTGGATTCTCGGCCGAGGGGCGGGTGACGGGGTAGAGGTCCGGGTCTGCGCCTCGCGGTGTGCGGAGCTTTATCGGAGTGGGGTTTCCGTTCCGTGTTCGCTCTCCGGGCGGGGGCCGAAGGTTCTGCGGTCGGCTTCGGTGATCGGCACGTCGTTGATGCTGGCTTCGCGGCGGTCCATCAGCCCCCGGCCGTTGAATTGCCACAATTCGTTGCCGTAGCTGCGCCACCATTGGCCGGTCGTGTCGTGCGATTCGTACTGGAAACGCACCGCGATGTGATTGCCGGAAAATGCCCACAGATTTTTGCGAAGCGCGTAGTCGAGTTCCTTTTCCCATTTCGCGGTGAGGAATTCGATGATCTGCTCGCGTCCGGTGACGAACAGATCTCGATTGCGCCATACCGAATCCGGGGTATAGGCCAGCGCCACGCGCTGTGGGTCGCGGGTGTTCCATGCGTCCTCGGCGGCCTGCACCTTGCGTAGCGCGGTGGCTTCGGTGAACGGTGGGTAGGGCGGTCGGTCCTCGCTCATGCGCAACCCCTTCGAGTCCTGGTCGTGTGGTCTACCTGGTGGAACAGTAGCGAGCGGCCAAGCCGACGAGGCCCCATGGGCTGCGGGGCACGCTCGTGTAGTGTTGTGCGGCTAGGACTTTCAAGCCTTTCAAGACTTTCAGGACTTTCAAGCCTTTCGCGGAGCGCCGAACCAGCGCCCGAGTGCTGCGCGGAGACGGCTGTCCTCCTGCCCGGTATCGGCGGCCCACGCGACGTAACCATCGGGCCGGATCAGCATGGCCTCGGTCCGCGCGGTGGTGTCCGCGTGGGCGGCGTGCACGGTGTCGACGCGGTCGTGCCAGGCAGCGGCCGTGGCGCCGTAACGGTGATCGGGAGTCGGGTCGAGCAGCACGCCGCGCGCTGGACGCAGGAGTTCGGTCACGCGAACTCCGGTGTCGAGCGTGCGGTCGGGGAACAGGTGCCCCGCCAAGGGGTGGTCATTGCCGATGTCGTAGCGCACGTCGGCACCCGACATCACTCCCGCGATGCGTTCGACGGCGCTCGTGTCCCGGAGGAGTTCGGTGAACAGCGTGCGCAGCGCGCCGAGTTCGGGGCCGGGCGCCATGAGTGCGGATTGCGACAACGACTGCATCATCACCCGCTCGCCCGCCGGGTAGCGCTCCGACTGGTAGGTGTCCAGGAGCCCTTCCGGCGCCCAACCATTCACCTGGGCCGCCAGCTTCCAGCCCAGATTGGCGGCATCCTGCAGGCCGAGATTCAGGCCGGGACCGCCCATCGCGGAGTGCACGTGCGCGGCGTCGCCGAGAAGGAAGACATTACCGTCGCGGTAACGCTCGGCCTGCCTGGTGTTCTGCTTGCCGACCCTGCGCAGCGCGTGCGGTCCCGGCCCGTGCGGTGCCTCGAACGGCACGTCGACGCCGAGCACGCGGTGCAGGCTCGCGCGTAGTTCGTCCAGCGTCATCGGGACGTCGTCGGGGGCGGGATCGGTGTCGAACTCCATGGTCGACAACAGTGGTCGTCCGGGTTCCAGTTCGCCGAACGTCACCGCGCCGCGATCGAACCTGTTGTGGCCGAAGGAGAGATGACCTGCTCCCGGAATGTCGATGCCGCCGTCGTCGCTGCGGATGCCGTCTGGCAGTGCGATGTGGGCGAGGCGGCTGACGGTGGGCAGGGTGACGCCGGGAAAGTCGATGCCGAGCCGTTTGCGCACGAAGCTGCGCCCACCGTCGGCGCCCACCAAGTAGGTGGTGTCGATGTCGTAGGACTCGGCTGGGCCACGCACGTTGACCCGCACACCGTCGTCGGTGCGGGTGAAGTCGGTGAGTTCGTGTTCCCAGCGCACGTCGATCCCGAGTTTGCGCACGTGGATGTCCAACCGGCGCAACAGTTCCGGTTGCGGCAGCCCGAGGGCATACATCGGGTTCTCTGGTAGCGCGTCGAGGGGTAGCGGTATCCCGGAGAACAGGAAGGCGGGGATCGGTCGCGGCGGACCGGGCGCACCGCCGAGTTCGTGGTAAAGGCCGCGCATGTCCAACAGGCGGATGACCTGGCCGACCATGCCGTTGGCTTTCGGTTCGGGATTGGGCCCCGGCAGCGGGTCGAGCACGATCGGTCGCACCCCGGCGAGTGCGAGTTCGATCGCGAGCCACAGGCCGTTGGGTCCGGCTCCCGCGATCACGATGTCGACGGACGATGCTGGGGTGGAAAGGTTTTCGGGCATGGCGAACCGGCCTCTTGTCGCGGGTGGTGGATGCCGTCGGTGCGATCGGCGAAGGGCGTGGCAGCGTGGACGAGCGCGCTGCGCACAATTCGGGTCGGGTATTCAGTTGTCTCGGATGTGGGCGGTGACCTCGGTGCGGGTGTGCGCCGCTTTTGTCGGGGTGCGTACTCAGTTGTTTCGGGTGTGGTGGCAGCCCTGCGGGACTCGGTGCGCGGACTGCTTGTTGCTCGAGGGTGCGTACTCAGTTGTTGCGGGTGTAGTTGGTATGCCTGCGGTGAACCGGGTGCGGGTGCCGCTCGTTGCTCGGGGGCGCGTGCTCGAGTTGTTGCGGGTGTGGGTGGTAGGCGCACGGCGACCTGGGCGCGGGTGCGTGCGCCGCTTTTGCCCAGGGGCGTGTGCTCAGTTGCTCCGGGGTGGCGGTGGCAGCCCGGCGGTCACCTGGGCGAGGGTGCGGTGCAGTAGTGCGGCCACCGGTTCGGGTGGGTCGGCGTGCGCGTAGGCGAGCGAGGAGGATTCCACGACCGCATTGATCACCCCGGCCACCAGGTGGGGGTACGGGTCGCGTAGCGGATCGATGCCGGTGCGTTCGGCGATGGCGGTGGCCCAGTCAGCGATATTGTTTCGCGCGATGATGGCGCGAATCTCCGGTGACGCGAACAGCTTTCGCACCTCGATCAGGTGTGCGGGCTCGGGTGCGGTGGTCGCGCGGTTCTCGATTTCCAGCGGCCGCACCAGCGCCGCGGCGATCGAGTCCCACAGCGGTTCGTCGGCGGGACGTTCGCGCAACACCGCCAAGCCGAGTCGGAATCGTTCCAGCTGTCGATAGGCGATCGCGTCGTACTTGCCGGTGAAGTAGTTGTTGAAGGTGCGCACGGAGACTCCCGCGCGCGCCGCGATGCCGTCGCGAGTGACGTTCTCCAGGCCGGATTCGAAGGCGAGTGTCAACGCGGCGTCGCTCAGCGCGCGGCGGGTGTCGAGCTTCTTTCGTTCCCGCAGTCCCAGCGCTTCTTCCTCGGCCATGAGTTCAGCGTAGACAAATGTTGCCCACTAGGCAATATTTCCTGGTGGGCAACATTAGTCAGCGCAGTATTGGACGTACCGGCCGGTCGGCGGTAAGTCCGTCTCGCTCGGATCTGCGCTCGTCCGATCGGATGAGAATTCGCCGCGAGGTGACAACTTCGGTGTCGTGAACTCGGCGGTAAGTGCCTCGCGGCAGCGCGGAACGTTCAGTAGACCGGGCCGGTGTACTTCTCGCCCGGTCCCTTGCCCGGCGCGTCCGGCTGCGCCGACGCCTCGCGGAACGCGCGCTGCAACGACTGCAGCCCGTCGCGGATCGGTCCTGCGTGCGGGCCGAGGTACTCGATCGACGCGGTGACCAGCCCGGCCAGCGCTGTGATCACTCGGCGCGCCTCATCCAGATCGCGCCGCTCGCTGTTGTCCGGGTCGTCGTCGGCGAGGCCGAGCTTCTCCGCCGCGGAACTCATCAACATCACCGCGGCACGGCTGATTACCTCCACCGCGGGGATGTCGGCCATGTCGCGCACGGAGGAGTCCAGCTCATCAGTCATGTCCTCAGGCTAGCGAGGCGGCGCGAAGTATTCGTACTCGGCCAATGACCAGGTCAGGTCGAATTGCCCAGCCCAGCAGGTCGCGACGGGGGTGGGAATGCGAGCGAGCGTGGCGTCCGCGACGAGGTCGGGCAACGGAATTCGGCCCGATTCGGCGATAGCGGAACAGAATGTTAAGCTGTACGGCGACGACCGCCCTGGGGTGCAATCTCGATAGTGAACGCATTTTCCCGGGGCTGATAAGTGGAGCCCGACTCCCACCGTTGCCGACGAGCAATCGTATCGGTCACACGGTCCGGTCACCCGCCCTTTACCGGGTCGGGTTTCTCGCGCGAGGTTCTCCCAGGAGAACCGAGTGGCGAGATCGGCGCGAGCATCGCTCGCGGGCGATGACCGGTCGACATCGGGCCCCGAGGCGGAATACCGCACCGGGGCTTTCGTGTTGAAAAGGGGTTGCAGTTATTGCACGCGGTCGTCTGGACGACACCGCTTGACCTAGGAGGCCCCATCAGCACTGAGACCCGCATCAACGATCGCATCCGAGTTCCCGAAGTCCGACTTATCGGACCAGGTGGCGAACAAGTTGGGATCGTGCGTGTTGAAGATGCCCTTCGCGTCGCGCTCGAAGCCGACCTCGACCTCGTCGAGGTAGCCCCGGATGCCCGTCCGCCGGTCTGCAAGATCATGGACTACGGCAAGTTCAAATACGAGACCGCGCAGAAGGCGCGCGAATCTCGCAAGAACCAGGTGCAGACCGTGATCAAGGAGCAGAAGCTCCGCCCGAAGATCGATGACCACGACTACGCGACCAAGAGGGGCCATGTCACGCGCTTCCTCGAGGCCGGGTCGAAGGTCAAGGTGACGATCATGTTCCGTGGACGCGAGCAGTCCAGGCCCGAACTGGGCTACCGGCTGTTGCAGCGTCTGGCCGCCGATGTGGCCGAGCTGGGTTTCGTCGAGACGTCGGCCAAGCAGGACGGCAGGAACATGACCATGGTCCTCGCCCCGCACAAGGGTGCGAAGACGCGGGTGAAGGCACAGCAGGAATCGGCGGCACGGCCGCCCGCCGCGCCGCGGCCGCCAGCATCGCCCGCCACGCCAGCGGCACCGGCACCAGCGGCACCGACGCCCGCAGCGGCATCGTCGGCGCCCACAGCGAAGCCGCAGTAATTCGATAAGCCGGTCGGCCCAACGTCGGTCGCCGGGACGAGACAGATAGAGGAATCCATGCCGAAGATGAAGAGCCACAGCGGCGCCTCGAAGCGATTCAAGGTGTCGGGCAAGGGCAAGCTGCTGCGTCAGCAGGCGAATCGTCGCCACCTGCTCGAGCACAAGTCGTCTCGCCGGACTCGTCGTCTGGACGGCACGGAGGTCGTCGCGGCCGCCGATACCCGTCGCGTGAAGAAGCTGCTCGGACTCTGACTTCGCGTCACCCGCGAACCGAGCAGTCGAACCGCAGCGAAAACGCATGCAGCGCACCGTGATCCGAGGATTCGGATCCGGCTGCCGACCCCGACCAATACCGGGCGCCGAACGCGCCCCTAGATCGACAGGACTGACCAGTGGCACGCGTCAAGAGGGCCGTCAACGCTCAGAAGAAGCGCCGTTCCATCCTCGAAGCATCCAAGGGCTACCGCGGACAGCGTTCGCGGCTGTACCGGAAGGCCAAGGAACAGCAGCTGCACTCGCTCACCTACGCCTACCGGGACCGTAGGGCGCGCAAAGGTGACTTCCGCAAGCTGTGGATCGCTCGGATCAACGCCGCGGCGCGCAGCAACGACATCACCTACAACCGCTTCATCCAGGGCTTGAAGGCCGCCGGTGTCGAGGTCGACCGCAAGAACCTCGCGGAACTCGCCGTCTCCGACGCCGACGCCTTCGCCGGTCTGGTGGCCATCGCCAAGGCCGCTCTGCCGCAGGACGTCAACGCTCCTGCCGCCTGAGTTCGCTCGGGTGACGAACAGAGAACTTTCGCAACGACCCGTGGAGGCGCTCAGCGAGCGCAATCCACGGGTCGTTTCGCTGAGTCGAGTCGACTCGTAGTGGGCCACTGTGGAAGCTGAGTCCATCGACTGGCGTAACTCACGCGTCGTTTCCGCCGTCAAACTGCACCGCGCCGCACACCGACGCAAAACCGGCCGCTTTCTCGCCGAGGGCGCTAATTCTGTTGCGGCGGCGTTGGATACGGGCCGAGTTCACGAGCTGTTCTACTCCGAGGCCGCCGCCGCGCGCGCACACGAGTTGATCGCGGGTGCCACGGCGCAGGGCGTGCGTACTACGTTGGTGAGCGACAGGGCAGCGAAGCAACTCGGTGAAACCGTCACGGCGCCGGGGCTTGTCGCGGTATGCGAACTGGTCGACGTGCCGTTGCCGGAGGTGCTCGCGGCGGGTCCACGCATGCTCGCCGTGCCGGTCGAGATGTCGGAACCCGGCAACGCCGGCACCCTGATTCGCGTCGCCGACTCGGTGGGCGTCGACGGCGTTGTGCTCGCGGGCAATACCGTCGACCCGCACAACGGTAAGTGCGTGCGTGCCAGTGCTGGCAGCCTTTTTCATGTCCCGATCGCCAGAGACCACGACGTGCAGGCGACATTGGCGGCATTGTCCGCCGCAGGGATCACCCTCCTGGCGACCGCGGCGAAGGGCGAGGTCGACCTCGGCGACGCCGACGACCTGTTCACCGGCCCGGTCGCTTGGCTGTTCGGCAGTGAGGCACACGGGCTCGATCCCGCCGTATCGCGCCGCGCCGATCACCGCGTGCGAATCCCCATCCGAGGACGCGCGGAAAGCCTGAATCTGGCTACCGCGGCGGCCATCTGCCTCTACGCGAACTCCAGGGTGCGTTACCGCTGAGGCGGATCGCTCGATCGGGACAAGACCGCGAGTCGCAGGGGCTTCGGACCGTAGAGCTGTCGCCTGTCGACTCGGTGCGCGGAGGAGGCTCTCGGCGCATACGGTGGGCGCGATCACGTACGCGGAAACGACGATCCAGAATTGGTGGCGTGAGTCCGCATTCCAGGGCGCCGCTACCGACTTGTCGGCCGCGACCTCCGGGCTCCTCGACCATGGTGGCGGTCTCTCTCGAAGACTGTGACGCGGAGGTCTGGCACCCGGAGCCGGTGGCGATCGAGCCCGGTGCGGCTGCTCGATCTCGCAGTGGGTCCGCTGGTCGTCACGGTCGGGTCCGGCTCGAAGACGGTCTCGTGAAGGCACAGCGCTGCATCCGGGATACCACGGTGTTGTGTGACACCCCGCTGGTGGCGCGTGCGGGAGTCGGGCGTCGGGTGTATCGCGCTGACCAACTGTGGACGGGGGAAGTGCCGCGTTTCACCGAGAGCGGACTCGGCTCGATGTGGTTGCCGAACAACGGCATTGCCCTGGCCGCGCCATAACCCCTGCCGTGGGAATCGCAGTCACACACCTGGGCATTGTCAACCTCGACGATAGGTGCCGCTCGAAGCGGGAGGCGGGTCCACGGGTCCACGAGTCCACGAGTCCACGAGTCCACGAGTCCACGAGTCCACGAGTCCACGAGTCCACGAGTCCACGAGTCCACGAGTCCACGAGTCCACGAGTCCACGAGTCCACGAGTCCACGAGTCCACGAGTCCACGAG
>NZ_BAABJM010000003.1:520664-573545 GCF_039543305.1 Nocardia callitridis
GAGTCCACTGTGGGTCATGACCAGCTCTCGGCGGTGAAGTCAAGGTGGCAGGTGCTCTGACCGGTATCGGAGCGGGTGCTGCGAATCGTGGGCGCCGGGATGACCCCGGCGCCCACGATTCGTCTACTCGCTCGATTACCTACTCGTCCGTGTGCGTCAATTCGATGACGTGATCGTCGGTCGGTTCGGTTCCCAGGCTGACCGCGGTGGTCTTCGCCGGGTAGCCGGAGGCGATCACGGTGTAGTCGCCGATACCGAGGTCGGCGAACGCGTAGGCGCCGTCGTCGCCGGTGAGGGTGCTGTCGACGACCGTTCCGGAGGAATCGACGAGTGTGACGCGGGCATCTTGGAGCGGACCGTAGGGGGTACGGACCATGCCGCGTAGTCGTGCGCTGCGGGGTAGCCGCACGTCCAGGTGGGTGACGCCGTTGCCGTTGATCTCGGTGGGCAGCGCCACCGGCTGGTAACCGGCGGCATTGACGGCCACCGTCACCGGGCCGGGGATCAGCTCGGTCAGCGCGTATTCGCCATTGCTCTTGGAGGCGCCCGCGGCGAGAACGTCACCGCGGCTGTCGGTGACGATCACCAGGGCATCCGCGACGGGTGTGCGGTCGTCGGCGCGCACCGTTCCCGCCAGCCCGCTCATCCCGCTGAGCTGGATATCGTGCGCCAGCGGTTGCGCGCCGACGGTAACCGGCGCGGCCTGTGGCTGGAACCCTTCCGCGGAGGCGATGAGCACGTACGCGCCGGGGTTCGGTGCGTCCAGGGCGTATCGGCCGTCCGGGCGTGCGATGGCCCTGCCGATCTGTCGACCCGCGGGTGAGATCAGGGTGAGTGCGGCGCGGGGGACGGGCGCGCCCGCCGACCGCACGTGTCCGTGCACCATGATTCCCTCGGCCACGAATTCCTCCGGTATCAGTCCCGAGGCGTCTTCGGCCAAGGCCGCCCGCGAAATCGCCGGGGTCACAACGGGATCGAGTGTCGATTCTGCCACCGGTGTCTCGTCGGTAGACAACGAGGTGCGCAGGGCAACCTCCTTGATGAACAGCGTCAACAGGAAGCCGAGCAGGGCGATCGGGGCCGCGATCAGGAAGATATCGGCAACGCCGTGCCCGTAGGCGCTCTCGACGATGGTGCGCACCGGTCCAGGAAGGGCCGCGACGTCGGGGATACCGCCACCACCGAGGCTCTTCGCGGCATCGGGACCGAGCCGGCCGATGTCCTCGCTGATGTGGTTCTGCACCCGCGTCGCCATGACCGCGCCGAGCGCGGAGACGCCGATCGCGCCGCCGAGGCTGCGGAAGAACGTGACCAGCGAGCTGGCCGCGCCGAGATCGCTCGGTGGTACCTGATTCTGCGTGCAGAGCACCAGGTTCTGCATCGTCATACCGATGCCGAGGCCCATCAGCGCCATGAAGATCGCGACGTGCCAGTACGGGGTGTCGTAGCGAATGGTGCCGAGCAGGCCGAGCCCGGCGGTCACCAGTGCGGTGCCACCGACCAGCCAGCTCTTCCAGCGACCGGTACGGGTGATGATCTGCCCGGAGACCGTGGAGGAGATGAACAGTCCACCGATCATCGGGATCGTCATGAACCCGGACATCGTCGGGGACTGTCCGCGAGCCAGCTGGAAGTACTGGCTGAAGAACACGGTGCCGCTGAACATCGCCACACCGACGAACAGCGAGGCCGCCGAGGCGAGGCTGATGGTGCGGTTGGCGAACAGCCGCATCGGCACGATGGGTTCGGCGGCACGGAGTTCGACGAGGACGAACGAGACGGCAAGCACGACGGTGCCGACCAGCATGACGGCGGTCTGCCAGGAGATCCACTCGTATTTGTCGCCGGCGAAGGTGACCCAGAGCAGGAGCAGACATACCGAGGCGGTGACCAGGAACGAGCCGAGCCAGTCGATCTTCACCTCACGCTTGATCACCGGCAGTCGCAACGTCTTCTGCAAGACGACCAGCGCGATGAGCGCGAACGGCACGCCGACGTAGAAGCACCAGCGCCAGCCGAGCCAGCTGGTATCGGTGATGACGCCGCCGAGCAGCGGTCCGCCCACGGTGGCGACGGCGAACACGGCGCCGAGGTAGCCGCTGTAGCGGCCGCGTTCGCGCGGCGCGATCATGGCCGCCATCACGATCTGTGCCAGCGCGGACAGGCCGCCGACGCCGATGCCCTGGACGACGCGGCAGGCGATGAGCATCCCGGCGTTCTGGGAAAGGCCCGCCACGATCGAGCCGGCCATGTAGATGACCAGCGCGATCTGGACGAGGGCCTTCTTGCTGTAGAGGTCGGCGAGCTTTCCCCAGATCGGGGTCGCGGCCGTCATGGCGAGCAGCGTGGCGGTGACGACCCAGGTGTAGGCCGATTGTCCGCCGCCGAGCGTGCCGATGATCTTCGGCAGCGCGTTGGTCACGATGGTCGAGGAGAGGATCGCGACGAACATGCCGAGCAGCAGGCCGGAGAGTGCCTCCATGATTTGCCGGTGTGTCATCGGGGCAGCCTCGGCTGCCGCCTCCGGTGCCCGCGAGCTCTCGTTCGCAGTGATTGTCATTGGTCTCTTTCTGGGGGCGGCGTCCGGTGGTGGGGGTCAGCGGCGCTGTGGCCGCGTCCGGACGGCGCTAGGGATAATTACAAAGTAAGTTGGTTAACGAAACTAACTATAACGCCGAGATATTTCCGCGTGCAGGCGTAGCGCCGGTGCGCTCGGTCACAGACGTGCATACGGCGGGCGGTTCGGGGAAACTCGGCCGTGCCGAATATGTGCGGTATGCCCCACGGTGGAAGCGGGTTCTCGGCTCCGCGCGGAGTCGTGACCCCCGGTTCGGGAGGACCGGGTGCTGCTGTCGGAGTCCAGGTCTGCGCGGCGTGCGGGGTTGTGGTCGGTGTTAATCGAGGTGAATCGGCCCTGCCACATCCCATAGGATTCGTACTGTTCGGTGAACACATGCGATATTGCGTACAGAACACCGTGGTGTCCGCCGCCGTGAACACGGTCGGCCGGGCATCACGAGCAGCCCATTCCTAGAACGCTGTGGGTCGATCCTCATCGGCCCTCGAATCGAACAGGGAGCGACGAACCATCGTGGCCGACGACAAGGAAACCGCCGCTGTCGAGCAGACCTCCGCGCCGACCGAGGAGGCACTCGCGGCCGCCGCGGGCGCCGCCGAGAAGGCGTTTGCCGCCGCCGAGGACCTCGATGCGCTCGCTGTCGCCAAGACCGAGCACCTCGGTGGCAAGGCGCCGATCGCCTTGGCGCAACGGTCGCTGGGCAGTTTGCCCAAGGCGGAGAAGGCCGACGCGGGTAAGCGGGTGAACGTCGCGCGGTCGCGGGTGTCGGAGGCATTCGACGCGCGCCGCGCCGCGCTGCTTGCCGAGCGGGACGCGGCGGTGCTGGTCGCGGAGGCCATCGACGTGACGTTGCCCGCCCACCGGGCGCCCGTCGGTGCGCGCCACCCGCTCACGGTGCTGTCCGAGCAGGTCGCCGACGTGTTCGTCGCGATGGGCTGGGAGGTCGCTGAAGGTCCCGAGGTGGAGACCGAGCACTTCAACTTCGACGCGCTGAACTTCCTGCCCGATCACCCCGCGCGCACCATGCAGGACACCTTCCACATCGCCCCGGAGGGTTCGCGCCAGGTGCTGCGCACCCACACTTCGCCGGTGCAGGTGCGTTCGTTGCTGGCACGTGAGCTGCCTATTTACGTGGTGTGCCCCGGGCGCACGTTCCGCACCGACGAGCTGGACGCCACCCACACGCCGGTGTTCTCCCAGGTGGAAGGCTTGGCCGTGGACAAGGGGCTCACCATGGCGAACCTGCGCGGCACCCTGGACGCGTTCGCGCGGGCGCTGTTCGGCCCGGAGACCCGAACCCGTATGCGGCCCAACTATTTCCCGTTCACCGAGCCGTCGGCCGAGGTCGACGTGTGGTTCCCGGACAAGAAGGGCGGCGCGGGCTGGGTCGAGTGGGGCGGCTGCGGCATGGTGAATCCGAAGGTGCTGATCGCCAGCGGGATCGATCCCGAGGCGTACAGCGGGTTCGCGTTCGGTATGGGTATCGAGCGGACGTTGCAGTTCCGCAATGGCATCCCGGACATGCGCGACATCATGGAAGGCGACGTTCGTTTCACGTTGCCCTTCGGCATCCGGTCCTGACCTCACCCTTCGAGCGAGAGAGCGAAACGTCAAGTGCGAGTAGCGCAGTCCTGGCTGACCGAGAGCATCCAGCGCACCACACCGGGGTGGTCGGTGACCGCCGAGGAACTCGACGCGGGATTCGTCCGCGTCGGGCTAGAGGTCGAGGAAGTCGAGAAGCTGGCGCGCGTCGGCGGCGACATCGAGAAGCCGTTGGTGGTGGGCAGGGTCGCCGAGATCACCGAGCTGACCGAGTTCAAGAAGCCGATCCGGTTCTGCAAGGTCGACGTCGGTAATCCCGAGCCGCAGGAAATCGTCTGCGGCGCCACCAATTTCGCCGTCGGCGACCTCGTGGTGGTGGTGTTGCCCGGTGGTGTGCTGCCCGGCGGGTTCGCGATCTCCTCGCGCAAGACCTACGGGCACGTGTCCAACGGGATGATCTGCTCGGTCGCCGAACTCGGCATCGGCAAGGACCATTCCGGCATCCTCGTGCTGGAACCGGGCGCCGCCGAGCCGGGCGCGGACGCGAACGAGCTGCTCGGCCTCGACGACACGATCATCGAGCTGAACATCACCCCGGACCGGGGCTACTGCTTCTCGGTGCGCGGATTGACCCGCGAGCTGGCGTGCGGATTCGACCTCGACTACGCCGACCCCGCAGTACGCACCTTGCCCGACGACGAGCAGGACGCATGGTCGGTCCGGGTGGACGACAGCGCGCAGTGCACGCGGTTCGGTGCGCGCAGGGTCACCGGGATCGATCCGAAGGCGGTGAGTCCGTGGTGGTTGCAGCGCAGGCTGTTGCTGGCCGGGGTGCGACCGATCTCGCCCGCCGTCGACGTCACCAATTACGTGATGCTCGAACTCGGTCAGCCGTTGCACGCCTTCGACGCCGCCAAGCTCAGCGGTGACCTGGTGGTGCGCACTGCCGAAAAGGGGGAGACGCTGCGGACGCTCGACGACACCGAGCGTCGGCTCGACGTCGAGGACGTGGTGATCGCCGACGACTCCGGCGTGGTCTCGCTGGCGGGCGTGATGGGTGGTGCGAGCACCGAGGTCGGTGCCGAGACCACCGATATCGTGCTAGAGGCGGCCGTGTGGAACCCGCTGCGGGTGTATCGGACCTCGCGGCGACACAGGCTGTCTTCGGAGGCGGGACGACGTTACGAGCGGGTGGTCGACCCCGAGATCAATGTGGCCGCGCTGGACCGTGCCGCCACCCTGCTCGCCGAGATCGCCGGTGGCACAGTGGCTTCGGCATTGACCGACATTCGTGCGCAACTGCCGCCGACCCCCGCGATCCGCATGGACATCGACCTGGCCGACCGGGTGGCCGGCGTGGTCTACCCGACCGGCACCTCGGCGCGACGGCTGTCGCAGATCGGGTGTTCGGTCGAGGTCGCGGTGAGCGACAGCGGGCACGCGCAGCTCGAGGTCACCCCGCCGAGCTGGCGTCCCGATCTCGCGCAGCCCGCGGACCTGGTGGAGGAAGTGCTGCGGTTGGAGGGGCTGGAGCAGATCCCCTCGGTGCTGCCCACCGCACCGGCCGGACGCGGTTTGAGTGCTGAGCAGCGGCGCCGCCGCGCGGTGAGCCGGGCGCTGGCCTTCGCCGGTGGGGTGGAAGTGCCGCCGCCGGTGTTCCTGCCGCCGGGCGTGTTCGACACCTGGGGTCTGGACGCCGACGATCCGCGCCGCGTCACCACCCGTGTGCTCAACCCGCTCGATTCCGAACGTCCCGAGCTGGCCACGACCTTGCTGCCCGGTCTGTTGGAGGTGGCGGGCCGCAATATCTCGCGTGGCGCGCGTGATCTCACCCTCTACGGCGTCGCACAGGTGGTGCTGCCGGGACCGAATGTGCGTCCGGTAGCGGAGTTGCCGGTGGATCGGCGGCCGACCGACGAGCAGATCGCGGAACTGGTCGATTCGTTGCCCGCGCAGCCGGTGCATGTCGCCGCTGTGCTCACCGGTCGCCACGAGCCGCGCGGACCGTGGGGGCAGGGGCGCCAGGTCGAGGCCGCCGACGCCTTCGCGCTCGCCGACGATGTCGCCGCCGCCGCGGGCGTGGTGCTCGAACGCCGCGCCGCCGCGTACCTGCCGTGGCATCCCGGCCGTTGCGCCGAACTCGTCGTCGACGGCGCTGTCGTCGGTTACGCGGGTGAGCTGCATCCCGCGGTGTTGGAGCGCTCCGGTCTTCCGCCGCGTACCTGCGCGGTCGAGCTCGACCTCGACGCCTTGCCGTTGCGGGAACCGCGTTTGTCGCCGACGGTGTCGCCGTTCCCCGCGGTCTTGCAGGACGTGTCGGTGAGCGTCGAGCATTCGGTGCCCGCCGTCTCGGTGGAGCAGGCGCTGCGCTCGGGTGGCGGCGACCTGCTGGAAGACATCGCACTGTTCGACGTCTACGAGGGCGCGCAGGCAGGTGAGGGACGTAAATCCCTCACCTACGCCCTGCGTTTCCGCGCCCCCGACCGCACACTCACCGAGGACGAGGCCAGCAGCGCACGCGACGCCGCGGTCGCCGCCGCTTCCGATGCGGTAGGTGCGGTACTGCGCGGATAGCTCACGCGGACAAGGCATTCGAGCCTGCTCGGTATCTCCGGGTGGGCTCGATGTTTCGTCGCCCGCCGTTCGGCTGAGATGCCGGTCAGTCGTGCGCGCGATGCTGCGGGTGATAAGCGGGGGCTAGGAACTCCTCGCTGTGTTTTTCGCGGCTGGCGCCGCGTGGTTCGGCCGGAGAGTCCCGTTGCCCGAGTACCTATTTCTTGCTCCTGCGTCGCCTACGAAACGGGCACTCAGCAGCGAGACAGCCGCGAATTTACCGTGCCGGTCTCGCTTCGCTCGGAACAAGTGTTTGGGCGGCTCGGATGTTTGGTGTGGTGGGGCGGTGACGGTTTCACCGCGGCAGGGCGGCGATGGGCCGGGGGATCTGGCGCGGTGCGAGTTCGCGTACGGATTCGAGACGCCCACGGTGTCCTCGGGTGTCGGCATGACGTGGACCAGGATGAGCCTGGTGGCCCACGACAAGAATGTGCGAGCACGCTGGCCGATCGACAAGTGGATTCGAGGCCGTTACCCTCCGCTGGCGCGGCCTGTGCCACGCCGCAGCAGTGATCCGAGGCGACACCTGGTCCGGCGGATGCTTCGAGCTGTGAACGTTCGATTCGTGGCGCGGTGCGATCATCATCGCCGGTGAGCTCGCCGAGCTCTCCCCGTACAGCTGTCGCGCGTGCTCCCATCCAGCGCATCGCACTCGTGCATCCGGAGCGCGAGCTCCGACCACGGTGGATCGGGCGGTCGCACGACCGGCAACGTGCGATGACCGCTACCAGCGGGTAGAACAATGTCATGCGACACCCTGCCGCTCCGATTCTGAACGCGCTGGCCTATCTCCCCGAGCGGCAGCTCACCCAGACGCCCGCGTCGCTCGGCCTCGACTACACCGAGCTGTCGATCGATACCGACGACGGGGAAACGTTGCACGGCTGGTGGGTTCGGGCACCGCGTTCGATCGGGCACATCCTGTTCACGCACGGCAACGGCGGCAATATCGGTGATCGGATCGTGCTGTACGCGCTGCTCACCAAGGCCGGGTTCGACGTACTCACCTTCGACTACCGCGGCTACGGGCGCAGCACCGGACGGCCGAGCGAACACGGCACCTATCGCGACGCTCGTGCGGCCCGACGGGCACTGCTCGACCAGCAGGGGGTGGACCCGGATCGTGTGCTGTACCTGGGTAAGTCACTCGGCGGTGGGGTGGCCTTGGAATTGGCGCAGGAGTACCCGCCCGCCGGGTTGATGCTGATGTCCACCTTCACCGGTATTCGCGACGCGGCGCGCTCGATCTATCCGTTCCTGCCCGCACCGCTCGTGCCGAACGCCTATCCCAGCGAGCGCAGGATTCGCGCACTGCACGTGCCGGTGCTGATCATGCACGGCGATCAGGACGACCTGCTACCGCTGCGGCACGCGCAACGGTTGTTCGCGGCGGCCAACGAGCCCAAGCGGCTGGTGGTGTTCCCCGGCGCCACGCACAACGACGTGATCATGGTCGGTGGCAACACGTGGTTCGAACTGGTGCGGGACTGGGCTTCCGACGTGTTGCGCGGCGTGCGGCGACAGTCATGACCGGCACCCGCGATGCTGCGTAGCCTGGCGGTATGACGGAAAGCAGCGGGATCGGGGGACAGCTCGCGGGGCTGACGGACGGGGAACTGGTGGCGGTGCTGCTCGCGGCGACGGCGGGACGTCCCACCTTCGCCCCGGTGCGTACGGCCCTACTCGGGCTCGCCGAGGTCGGTGATGCGGTGCCCGGCGACATTGTGACTCCGGACACCAACCCGGTCGTGCGAGAAGTGCCGCCGCCATCGACAGCGGTATCCGGGCAGGTCGACGCGGCTACGCCGGTGCCGGGATCGCTGTCCGACGGCGCGGTGCCCACGGATTTCTCCCCTTCCGGCGTTCCTACTTTCGAGTCAGTTCGCGATAAGGTCGGACAGCGTTTCGGCACCGCGCAAGGGATGGACGAACTCGACCGGCAGACCAGGGCGGGCCGCAGCGTCGATGAACAATGGGAGGCGCGCGAGCAAGCCGCGCGCGAGCGCCTGGATCGGATACGGAAATCGTTGCGCGACGACGAATCCGGTGATCACCGACGGTGAATTCGCGCCGGGCGCCCCGCACTACGAACGCGATGGGTGGACGGCGATGGGTCAGGCGCAGGAGATCGCCGAGCGATTACTCGATGCTCAGGTGCGATTCGTGCTGGCGGAGGTGAGTGGTGACCGACTCACCGAGGTAGTGGCGCGCGATACCGAAGCCGTTCTCGCGGTTGCCGATACCTTGGTCTTCGGCGAGATCGTGCGGGTCGAGCAGGCCAAGCAGACCGTGACGGTGATCGTCGATCTGATCGGCGGCAGTCCGGTATTCGCGGATATGGCCGGGGTGTTCGCCGACGCGATCTACGACCGTATCGCCGCCGACAACGACTACCGCCTCGGCGACGTGGTCGACCGCGAGCCGGTGGAGGCCCTGCTGGAGAAGATTCTCGGCATGCACCAGGCCCAGGAGCGCATTCTGGATCGGCTCACCGAGAGTCCGTTGGTGGCGACGGTCGCGTCGAAATTCGTCGACAAGTTGCTCAACGATTTCGTGCAGGCCAATCGGGAACGTGCCGAGAAGATACCCGGTGTTTCCTCGCTGATGTCGATCGGACAGTCCGCTGCCAACCGCGCGAAGAAGGCCGCCGACGGCACTTTTGTCGGCGACCTCGCGGGCAAGGGGGCGATGTTCGCGCTCAAGCGCACCAACAACGCGATTCGCGAGATGCTGCGCGACGCGCCGGTACACGCCGCGGCGATGGAATTCTGGGACTTGCACGCCGACGAGCCGGTCAGCGGGCTTCGCGATTATCTGAGCGGCAAAGACCTCAACGAACTGGTTCTGCTCTGCTACGAAATCGCTGTCACCACAAGGGAAAAGGAATACTTCGGCGTACTGCTGGACGAGTGCGTCGAGGTGTTCTTCCACAAGTACGGCGAGTACACGCTCGCGGCACTGCTGCCAGAACTCGGTCTCACCGGCGACGATATCGGCGCCGAAATTCTGCGCTACGGTCCTGCGGTGATCGAGGGTGCCAAACGCAACGGTGTGCTCGCCGGATTGATCCGCGAACGTCTCGAGCCGTTCTTCCTTTCCGAGGAAGTCCTCGGGATTCTGGCCGCCGAGTAAATATCGGCGACCGCGGCGAATCGGCGGCACGGGTGCGCCCGGCTGTCGGTCACCAGAACAACTCCGGCTATAGCGCGCGCGATCGGCCCACCGATCTCAGGAACACCGGATACGCGAGGGTGTCGACTGGTGTGGCGTCGGCTCACCGGCGTCGAAGGGAACGCTCACGGAATGAGTGCTGACGTTCCCGTCGTGGTGTCGCCATCGCGCTCGCCGTCGTGCCTAGGCTGACGGCATGGGTATCCGTGAACTCGAAACTCCGCCGAGCACACCTGCACGGACCGTGGCGCGCTACCTGCTGTCGGCCGTGCTGGTGTTCGCCGGTGCGAGCCATTTGTGCTGGGCGCGTGCGGCCTTTCAGGCGCAGGTGCCGGATTGGGTGCCGTTGGACAAGGACGGCGTCGTGATGGCCTCCGGTGGGGTCGAGATCATGCTCGGCGCCGGGCTCGCCGGTGTTCGCCGCGACCGGGTGCTGCTCGGCCGGATCGCCGCCCTGTTCTTCGTCGCGGTCTTTCCGGGAAATTTCGCGCAGTGGCAAGGGCAGCGGTCGGCGTTCGGGTTGGATACCGATCGAAAGCGTTTCGTTCGGCTGCTCTTTCAGCCGGTGTTGGTGGCGTGGGCGCTGAAATCCACGGGCGTGCCGAGGAAATAGCGCACCCGGACCCGCCGTCGCGCCTGGGCGATACGAAGAACCCGGCCACTAATCTCGTGCTATGAGTGTCGACAAGGAGCGAATGCTGGCGGGCGAGCTGTATCGGGACAATGCCGGCGACCTGATCGCGGAGCGTCATCGCGCCCAGCGATTGTGCGCGGAGTTCAATCAGAGCGACCCGGAGGCCACCGAGCGGCGCACGGCACTGCTGCGCGAGTTGCTCGGCGGGCTGGGGGAGGGGTCGTGGATCATGCCCCGCTTCCAGTGCGATTACGGCTATCTCATCGAGATCGGCGCGAACTCCTTCCTCAATTATGACGCGATCCTGCTCGACTGCGCGCCGATCGTGATCGGCGACGACGTATCGATCGGCCCGCGCTGTCAGTTGCTCACCGCGTTGCATCCGCTGGCCGAGCACGAGTTGCGCAGGCAGCGGTGGGAATCGGCCGCGCCGATTCGGATCGGTGACAACGTCTGGTTCGGCGGGGGCGTGATCGTGTGCCCCGGGGTGACGGTCGGCGAGGACACGGTGGTGGGTGCGGGCAGCGTGGTGACCCGTGACCTACCCGCGCGGGTGTTCGCGGCGGGCAATCCGGCGCGGGTGATCCGCGAAATCTGAGCCCGCGCCGCGACACGGTGTGTTCGGTGTCGCATACCCATGTGGGCTCGGCGGCAATACTGTCTGATCATGGGCGAATCGACGAGCGAGACGCAACAAGAGGCCATTCGACCGCTGCGCGACGATATTCGGTTTCTCGGCGGTGTGCTCGGCGAGGCCATCCGTGATCATGAGGGTCCCGAGGTGTTCGACCTGATCGAGCGGGTGCGCATCGAGGCGTTCCGGGTGCGGCGCGAAGAGGTCGACCGCAGTGCCGTCGCGGAGATTCTCGACGGGATCGACATCACCACGGCGCTGCCGCTGATCCGTGCGTTCAGTTATTTTGTCCTGCTGGCCAACCTCGCGGAGGATCTCCAGCGCGACCGTCGGCGCGCCGCGCACGAGGCCGCGGGTGAACCGCCGCAGGATTCGTCGCTCGCGGCGACCTATCGCAAGCTGGATGCCGCGGAGTTGGCGGACACGGAGGTGGCCGAGTTGCTCACCGACGCCTTGGTGTCGCCGGTGATCACCGCGCACCCGACCGAGACCCGACGCAGGACGGTGTTCGACGGCCAGACGAGGATTACCGAGCTGATGCGGTTACGTCAGCATTATGGCGAAAACGACCGTGCGCGCGCCGACCTGGAGTCACAGATCCGTCGACAGGTGCTCGGGCTGTGGCGGACCGCGTTGATCCGGTTGGCGCGCTTGCGTATTCAGGACGAGATCTCGGTCGGCTTGCGGTACTACGAGATCACCCTGTTCGAGGTGATCCCGGCGATCAACGCGCAGGTACGCGCCGCGCTGCGATCGCGATGGCCGGGCGCGCGATTGTTGCCGCGCCCCATCCTGCGACCCGGCTCCTGGATCGGCGGCGACCGCGACGGAAACCCGTATGTGACCGCGGAGGTGGTGGGCCTGGCGACCCGGCAAGCGGCCGGCGTCGCATTCGGACGATACCTGCGCGAATTGGTGGAGTTGGAGAAGACACTCGCCTTGTCGTCGCGGCTCGTCGCGGTGACACCGCAGGTGACCGCGTTGGCCGAGGCCGACTATCTCGATCCCACCGCGCACCCCGACGAGCCGTATCGGCGTGCGTTGCAGGCTGTTCGGGCGCGGCTGTCGGCGACGGCGGCGCAGGCGCTCGGCGAAGCGATACCGCACACACTCGACCTGAATGCCGCGCCGTATCCGACGCCGCAGGCGGTGCTGGACGATCTCGACGCGGTGGATGCCTCGTTGCGCGCCAGCGGCGACGATCTGCTCGCCGACGATCGCCTCGCGTCCTTGCGCTACGCGGTGGAGACCTTCGGTTTCCATCTCCAGGGTCTGGACATGCGGCAGAACTCCGAGGTGCACGAGCAGGTGGTCGCGGAACTGCTCGCATGGGCGGACGTGCATCCCGACTACGCGAGCCTGCCGGAGGACGAGCGGGTGCGGCTGCTCTCGGCCGAACTCGGCACGCGGCGCCCGCTGCTCGGCCCACACGCGCGCCTCGGCGAGACCGCGAGCAAGGAACTCGACATCGTCCGTGCCGCACGGGACGCGGTGCAGACCTTCGGCGCCGAGGCGGTGCCGAACTACATCATCAGCATGTGTACCTCGGTCAGCGACATGTTGGAGGCCGCGCTGCTGCTGAAGGAGGGTGGTCTGCTCGATCCCGGTGCGCCCGAAGGCGGTCCGAGTTGTTCGGTCGCGGTGGTGCCGTTGTTCGAGACGATCGAGGATCTGGCCGCGGGTGCGTCGACTTTGGCCGCGGCACTGCGGGTTCCGGTGTATCAGCAGTTGGTGGCCGCGCAGGGGATGCGGCAGGAAGTGATGCTCGGGTACTCCGATTCCAACAAGGACGGCGGCTACCTCACCGCGAACTGGGCGTTGTATCGGGCGGAGCTGGAGCTGGTGGACGTCGCGCGCGCGGCGGGAATTCGGCTGCGGCTGTTCCATGGTCGCGGCGGCACCGTCGGTCGTGGCGGTGGGCGCAGTTACGACGCGATCCTCGCGCAGCCGGTGGGTGCGGTGCGCGGTGCGCTGCGGTTGACCGAGCAGGGTGAGGTGATCGCCGCCAAGTACGCCGAACCCGGTGCGGCACACCGTAATCTGGAATCACTGATCGCCGGTACCTTGGAATCGACATTGCTCGACGTCGAAGGGCTCGGCCCCGATGCGGACGCCTCCTACGAATTGATGGACGAGTTGTCGAGGCGCGCGCGTGCCGCGTACTCCCAGTTGGTGCACGAGACACCGGGTTTCGTCGAATACTTCCGGCAGTCGACGCCGGTCGCTGAGGTCGGCGACCTGAATATCGGTAGTCGGCCCGCCTCGCGGAAGCCGACGAATTCGGTCGGTGACCTGCGCGCCATCCCGTGGGTGATGTCGTGGAGTCAGGCGCGGGTGATGCTGCCCGGCTGGTACGGCACCGGCACCGCGTTGCAGGAGTGGGTCGGTGGTGACGCCGACCGACTCGCGACCCTGACCGAGCTCTACCACCGGTGGCCGTTCTTCCGTACGGTGCTGTCGAACCTCGCCCAGGTGATGGCCAAGAGCGACCTCGACATCGCCGCCCGGTACGCCGACCTGGTCGAGGACACGGCGTTGCGGGACACGATCTTCGGGATGATCCGCGCCGAACACGAACGCACCGCGCGCATGCACGCGGCGATCACCGGCAACGATCAGCTACTCGCCGACAACCCCTCACTGGCCGAGTCGATCCACAACCGGTTCCCGTATCTGGAGCCGTTGAACCAGATGCAGGTCGCGTTGCTGCGCAGATTGCGTGGTGGCGACGACTCGGAACTGGTGAAACGCGGAATCCTGTTGACCATGAACGGTTTGGCGACGGCCCTGCGCAACTCCGGGTAGTTCGCGGACGCACGCTGGGCGGAGTTGATCGCACACGCTCACGGATGCGACCCTGCTGGACGCGCTGTGGGGGAGTTGATCGCGCGCGCTTTGGGACACACGACTCTGCCGGACTCGCCGCCTGATCAGCGTGTTTCTCGAACCGGCTGGTTTGCTCCGCCGCTGCGGGAGTGCGGGCGTGCGAACCGCGCTTGCGGATGCGCGTGCGTGCGGGGGCGACTCATGGGCGCCGTGTTCTGGTGTCGCGCACGCTGTTCGGGCACCGCACCCGGTTTCGGCGCAGGTTCCCGGCCCGTCGAAGTCGAATTCCGTGGCGGCTCGGCCGCGCGACACCGTCGAACCCCTTCGCGTGGCCAGAACGAAGGGTGCGGGTCGCCGCTCGGCCACCCGCCGATGATCGACACCGACCTGCGCTGCGACCGCACCGCCGACCAAAAGCTCGATGACCGACGGGCGAGGTGCATGCTGGTGTGGCAGTCGATGAGCACGGGAAAGGTACACGGTGATCGATCACGACGCGGTGGCGGCATTGGCGGAGCGTGGCATCGGGCCGGAACACAAGAGTGTGCCACCGCGGGCTTGGGGGCTGACGATCCGTGAATTCCTGGACACCGCACCGCTTTTAGCCGAGTTCCAGACGCCGGTGCTCACCCTCGACCGCGCGGCGCTCGAGTCGAATCTGCATGCGATGGCGGGGTGGGCCAGCGCGGCGGGTGTGGCGTTGGCGCCGCACGGCAAAACCAGCATGGCGCCCGCGCTGTGGGCACGACAATTGGCGGCGGGTGCGTGGGGGATCACCGTGGCGACGGTGTGGCAGGCGCAGGTGGCGCGCGCGTTCGGGGTGCGTCGGATTTTGCTGGCCAACGAGGTGGTGGATCCGGTCGCCTTGGGGTGGGTGGCGGCGCAGGCGGCGCGCGACCCGGAGTTCGACCTCGTGTGCTGGGCCGACAGCGTCGAAACGGTCGAGACGATGGATCGGCACCTGGCCGCGGCACCGGGCGATCACCGGGTCGGCGTGCTGGTCGAACTCGGTGGCTCGCCGGGGCGCACGGGTGCCCGCACGGTCGGGCAAGGCCACGGCGTCGCCGCGGCGATCGGTCGGTCGCGGCGGCTGCGGTTGGCGGGCGTCGGCGGGTACGAAGGTGTGCTCGCGCACGATCGGATGGCATCGTCGCTCACGACAGTGCGGGACTACCTCGCCGACCTCGCCCGCCTGCATCGTGAATTATGCGCTGCGGGAGCGTATTCCGAGGAAGCGATCGTCACCGCGGGTGGCAGTTCCTTCCCCGACCTCGTCGTCGAGCATCTCGGCGAGCTCACGAAAGAACAAGGTGCGCAAGGCATGACGACCACCGTAGTGCTTCGTTCGGGCGCCTATCTGATTCACGACGACGGCTTCTACGCCGAGACCTCCCCGCTGTCGACCTCGCGGCGGTGGCCGCTGCGCTCGGCGATGCACGGGTGGGCACGCGTCGTGTCCCGGCCGGAGCCCGAACTGGCGTTACTGGACGCGGGCAAACGCGACGTTCCCTATGACTATGACCTTCCGACTCCGCAGCGCGCGGACGGCCGAGCACTCGGCGCGCCCGCCTCGATCGCCGCGCTCAACGATCAGCATGCCTATCTCCGACTGCCGCACGCGGAACCGACGGAGCTACCGGTCGGCGCCGTGGTGCGCCTCGGACTGTCGCATCCGTGTACCGCCTTCGACAAGTGGCGGCTGATCCCGGTGATCGACGACGCCGACGCGCCGTCGCCGCGCGTTGTCGACCTGGTACACACCTTCTTCTGAGCGAGGCGGCGAACGCGGTCGTGCACCGCCTCGACCCGAAGCCTCGCTAGGACACGCGGTCTGGGTCGTTGTCGACCGTGTCGGCGCTCGAGTCGGGGTCTCGGCAGGGCCTGCCGCGGTCGATGATCCGCTCGCAGGTCGACGCCGGGCACCCGTGCTCAGGAAGTCGCGCGTGACGGACGCGACGGATCGACATCGGCTTCCTTGCGAACGGGCACGCTCGCGATTTCGGGCGCGAAATCGCGAAATAGCCGGTGCGAGAAGACTCCCCGCGAATGCCGGTGCGGGGATGCGGCCGCGGGCCGAGCCGGTCAGGGTTCGATCAAACCCGCCCGAATCGCGAAGCGCGTCAAGGCGAGTCGGTCGCGTAAACCCAACTTCTGCAACACATTCGCCCGATGACGGTCCACGGTCTTGATGCTGATCACCAGGTCGGCGGCGATTTCCTTGGACGAGTGGCCCTCGGCGACCAGTTTCACGATCTCCTCCTCGCGCGGAGTCAACACGTTGGGCGGCAGCGGGTCACCGTGGCGGGCCCGCTGTAACCAATCCCGGATCAACGAGTTGACCGCGCCGGGATAGAGATAGGACCGCCCGTTCAACGTCGCGCGGCATGCTTCGAGCAGGTCGCGGTCGGCCACCGACTTGAGCACATATCCGGACGCGCCGACGCGCAGCGATTCGAAGAAATACTGTTCGTTGTCGTACATCGACAGCATCAGGATCCGCACGTCCGGGTGGTCGCGGTTGATTTCGCGCGCCGCCTGGATACCGGTCATCCTCGGCATGGCGATATCGAGGATGGCCAGGTCGACGGCGGTGTCGGCCAGTTGCTGCACCGCCTCGTGGCCGTTGGCGGCTTCGGCGACGACGGTCAGATCGGGTTCGGCGTCGATGATCATGCGTAGGCCCGAACGGACGAGGGCGTGATCGTCGGCCAGCAGGATGCGGGCGGGTGCCGCACTTGTCACGGAATGCTCCCTGGGTCGCGCTGCGGGATGGTCAAACAGATGTCGGTGCCGTGGCCGGGTGGGGAGCGGATCACCAGGGTGGCATCGACCAGCAGCGCGCGCTCGCGCATGCCACGGATCCCCGCGCCGTCATCGCTGACGCCGCCGCGACCGTCGTCGCGTACCCGCAGCAGCAACATGTCGGCGTGCGCACGCAGGGTCAGCACGACCTGGCTGGCCTCGGCGTGCCGAATGATGTTGGTCAGTCCCTCCTGCGCGACGCGGTAGCAGACCAACTCGACCTCGGGTGCCAACCGAGGCAGGTTCCGATCGACCTCGCGGGTCACGGGAATCCCTGTGGTACTGGAGAACTCGCTGCACAGCGCGCTCAGCGCGCTGAACAATCCGAGATCATCGAGCACGTCGGGGCGCAGCCGTCGCGCGATCACCCGCACCTCGTCGAGGCATCCACGCACCGTTTCCTGGGCGTCGTGCAGCACGTCGGCGACGTCCTCGGGCGCGCGGTCGGCGACCCGTTTCATCGACAGCAACGCCACCGTGAGACTTTGGCCGATCTCGTCGTGGAGTTCGCGCGCGATGCGGCGGCGCTCGCCCTCCTGCGCGGCCAACGCCGACGCGCTCGCCGCGGTGCGCTCGGAGGCCAGGCGGTCGACCATCGCGTTGAACGTATCGATCAGTCGGGCCAGGTCACCGTTGCCGCGTCCGGTGAGGCGACCGCTGCGCCGCAGCGGGTCGACGCGATGCATCGAGGCGATCAGCTCGTCCAACGGCGCAAGGCTCGACCGCAACAGCAGCGCGTTCGCGGCGAGGATGACCGCGAGACCGACCAGCAGGACCGGTATCTCGGTGACCCGTACCCGCGACGACACGGTCGCGGGGGACACCGCGAGGACCAGGGTGCCCAGGGTGAACACGAGCCCGTTGATGAGGAAGATCCGAAGGAACAGCGCATCGGCCGGCGTCCGCGCGTGTCGCCGGAACAGGCCGATGCCACTCGCGGGACGGTCCATCCCCTCAGTCTGACTGTTTCCCCCGGTCGAGTCCATGGGGCCTGTCACCCATTCTGTGACCCGTCCACTACATAGTGCGTGCCCTCGGAGATGGGTATTCGCGCCGATAGTAAGGAACGCCCGCGACGCCAAGACTGGGAAGCGACAGCGGATGGCTGCTGCGGGAGGAGTACACGGCATGGAAATCAACCGGACGACAGTGCCCGGCACAGCCGAGGTGCACCATCTCCTCGCCCGTGGTGGCGCCAGGCTCGCCGTGGTCACCGCGCGCGACGGCGACAAGCAGATCCTCGTCTACGACCGCGGACACGACGAACCGAGCCGGACGATTGTCCTGGAGCAGGACGAGGCCGATCAGCTGGCCCAAATCCTGCACAGCGCACCGATGTCCGACCGGGTCGCGCGGCTGGAGCGTCGCGTCCACCAACTCGCCGGCGAAGGGAGCCGGTGATGACAACCACCCGACAGCAGGCCCAACAGGACCGAGACATGCAAGCACGCGAGATCGCGATCCAACTGCCGACGGTGCACATCGGCGACCCCGTGGCCAAGGCCATGCGTTTGATGGTGGTGAATCGGCTACCCGGCATGATCGTCGTCGACGACAGAGACCGCCCGCTGGCGGTGCTGCCTGGCACGCAGGTCCTGCGGCTGGCCATCCCGAGTTCGTACCAGAACGATCCCGCGTTGGTGCGCACCATCGATGAACTCCACGCGGAGCTGTTCTGGTACGAGCCGGGCCGGATGACGGTGGGCGATTGCCTGCCGGATCTCACCGCTAAACCCACCACCGTGCGCCCGGATGCCACGTTGCTGGAGCTCGCCACGGTGATGTCGCAGCGCCACAGCCCGCTCGTCGCGGTTGTCGACGAGAATCGGGTGCTGCTCGGTGCGGTCACCCTGGAGCGATTGTTGATCAGTTTGGCGGTGGTGGGACTAGAGGACTGATCGCCAGCGGTACACGGCGTCGGAACTGATGAATCAAATACTTGCCCTGGCCATTTTCGTCGGCGCGTTCTTCCTGATTGCCACAGAACGCGCCAACAAAGTAAAAGTCGTCCTGATCGCCGCAGCGCTCATGATGGTGCTCGGCTTCGCCCCGGGCGAGGACGTCTTCTACTCCGCCCACAAAGGCATCGACTGGAACGTCATCTTCCTGCTGCTCGGGATGATGATCATCGTCGGTGTCATCAAGCAGACCGGATTGTTCGACTTCCTCGCCATCTGGGCGGCCAAGCGATCCAAAGGAAACCCGTTCCGCCTGATGGTGATGCTGATGGTGATCACCGGCGTCGCGTCACCGCTGCTGGACAATGTCACGATCATCATGCTGGTAGCGCCGGTCACCCTCGTGATCTGCGACCGGCTCGGCCTTGCCGCGCAACCCTTCCTCATCGCCGAGGTGCTCGCCTCGAATATCGGTGGCGCGGCCACACTGGTCGGCGATCCGCCGAACATCATCATCGGTAGCCGAGCGGGCCTGAGCTTCAACGACTTCCTGATCAATATGGCGCCCGCGGTCGCGGCGATCTTCGTCCTGTTCGTGATCAGCACGCGCTGGTTGTTCCGTGCGCATCTGCGGCACAATTCCGAGCAGGTGCACACGGTGATGGCGTTGCAGGAACGTCGAGCCATCACCGATCCGAGGCTGCTCACCCGGTCGTTGTTGGTACTCGGCGCGGTCGTCACCGGCTTCGGGCTGCATTCGTTGCTGCATATCGCGCCCTCGATCATCGCGTTGCTCGGTGCCGGTGCGATGGTGCTCGTGTCGGATCTGGACATCGGTGAGGTCCTACGCGAGGTGGAATGGGCGACGCTGGTCTTCTTCATGGGCCTGTTCGTCATGGTGTCGGGACTGGTGCACACCGGCGTGATCGATCGGCTCGGCGCAGCCGCGGTCTCGGCCTTCGGTGACAATCCGCTATTCGCCGCGGCCACCTTGGTATTCGGTTCGGCCGTGGTCGCCGCGTTCATCGACAACATTCCCTATACGACAACGATGGCACCCGTCGTCGAGGGTCTCGTCGAGCAGACCGCGGACCCGGGCCAGGGCAAGGCGCTGTGGTGGTCGTTCGCCTTCGGCGCCGACTTCAGCGGCAATGGCACCGCGGTCGCCGCGAGCGCCAATGTCGTCGCGCTCGATATCGCGAAGCGAGCGGGTCATCGAATCACGTTCTGGCAGTTCACCAAGTACGGCATCATCGTCACCGCTTTCAGCAGCGTCCTGGCCTTCGCCTACGTGTGGCTGCGGTATTTCTGAGCGCTCGGGTGCGGGTGGTCGGGGTGGCCCTGCGCGTATCGCGCGTGCATGGCCGCGGCGGTGGCGGCCAGCTGGGCGCGCAGCTCGGCCGGGGCCAGTACCTCGATGAACTCACCGAGCGGGAGGATCGCGGTGGTCAGGACCTCGTAGGACTCCGAGGGCACGGTGAGTTCGACCCAGCCGTGCTCGTCGGGTTCGGTCGCGGAGTCCATCGCCTCGGCGACGGCGGCGGGGTCGAGTGTGATCCGCAGGAGCCGAAGGTGCGAGGTGGCGACGCGACAGCGCGCGCGGACCAGGAGCATGGCCCGGGCGAATTCGTCCGCCGCGTGTTGCCAATGCGATGTCAGGTCGAAATCGCCTGGGCGGTGGAAGGTTTCGCCGGTCGACTCGACGGAGAGAATGCGTCCGGCACGGTAGGAGCGGATGCTCGTGCCGTCGCGAGCGACGAGATACCAGGTGCCCGCCTTCAGTACCAGGCCGAGTGGATCGAGTGTTCGCTCGACGATCTTGTCGCGGCGGTCGTAGCGCAGACGCAGCGTGCGGTCGTGCCACAGTGCCTGCGCGACCGCGGCGAGGGCAGGTGTCTCGTCGGGTCGGCGAAACCAGCCCGGTGCGTCGAGGTGCACCCGCTCGGCGATCCTGGTCGCCCGACCGCGCAATTCCGGCGGCAAGGCCGCGAGCACCTTGAGTTGCGCCGTGGCCAGCACGGTACCGAGTCCGAGATCGGCGGCGGCAGCGGGTAATCCGCCGAGGAGAACAGCATCGGCTTCCGCCGTGGTCATGCCGGTCAGGCGAGTGCGATACCCGTCGACGAGTCGGATACCGCCCGCATGACCCGGCGCGCTGTAGATCGGAACACCCGCCGCCGACAGTGCCTCCACGTCCCGGTACACCGTGCGCACCGACACCTCGAGCTGTCGCGCGAGCTCGGGTCCGGTGCTGTTGCCGCGCGTCTGCAACAGCAACAGCAACTGCACCAATCGACTCGCACGCACATTTCGAAGGCTAGCCGTGGAACCTGACAGAAGGTGGCAGGTTTTGCTTCTACCGTCGTTCCCATGACCTCTTGGAGTCGATTCACCGAAGAAGCGCCCAGCGTCGCCACCGTCTTCACCCGCAGGCATCGGGCGGCCGGGAATCTCTGCCTACTCGCTACCTTGCGCGCCGACGGGTCACCCCGCATCAGCCCGGTCGAGCCGATGATTTTCGACGGCGCGTTACTGATCGTCGGCATGCCGCACACGCGGAAGTTCGACGACCTCGCCCGCGACCACCGCTTCTGCCTACACACCGCGACGGTCGACACGCAGGTCGGTGACGGCGACGCCAAACTCTTCGGCACCGTCACCGATGTCACCGACAAGCGCGTCCACGACCAGTTCACCCACAAGCTGTTCGAGGAACGGGGTTTGGACTTCCGCGAGGAGGAATTCGACCACTTCTTCGTCGCCGACCTCACCGGCGCCTCCAGCGTGGAGGTCGCCGACGGGCACATGGATGTCACGGTCTGGAAGCCGGGCGAGGGAGAACGGGTGGTGCGCAAACACTGACCATCGCCTGGTCCCCGCCGCGCACCGCCTGCGCGGCGGAAAACCGTGAACAGCCGCACGGTGTTCCGTTCCGAACGAGTCCGATCAGTGCTGGTTCAGGCGATCGCGCGGTCGCGAACCGCCGTGGCGGCCGGTCCGAACCACCTGGTCAGCAGGTCGGTCAGGTCGGTGGTGACCTCGTCGTTCGTCGCCCAGGCGACGTAACCGTCGGGGCGGATGAGCACCGCACGGGGCTGCGGGATGTCTCCGAGGTCGGGGATCGTCCAATGCTCGGTCTCGGTCTCGGCGTGCCTGACGTCGAGGCGATCGGTCCACCCACGAACCGAGGGGGCATCGGTGTCACCGAGGACGAGCAAGACCGGGCGAGCGTGTCGCAAGAGCGCGTGCACCGTGGTGTCGCCCTCGTCCGTGCTGAGATCGGCGTCGGGCACGCGGCGCCCGGCAAGTGGGTGCTCGCTTTCGGTGGGGTAACGGATATCGAGGGCGGTGACCATCAGGCCGAGATGGTGGCGCACCTGGTCCACCTCGAGCAGTTCGCGCATGGTGTCGCGCAGGGCGTCGGTGTGCACGCCGGGGCGCATCAACGCGGTCTGTGCGCGGGTGTTGTGCAGCACCCGCGTGGCGACCGGATAGCGTTCGGCCGCATAGGACTCCAGGAGAGCATCGGCGGCGTCGGCACGGAGCGCAGCCGCCAGTTTCCAGCCGAGATTCACCGCGTCCTGCACGCCGAGGTTCAGGCCCTGACCGCCGGCGGGGAAGTGGATGTGCGCGGCGTCGCCCGCGAGGAAGACGCGGCCTTCGCGATAGCGGTCGGCCTGGCGGGCGGCGTCGCCGAAGTGCGATACCCAGCGCGGGCTGTGCATACCGAAGTCGGTGCCCGCGACCTCGGTGAAGTGGTCACGGAAGGCCGCGAAGGTCAGTTCGGTGTTCCGGTCGAGAACGAGGTCGTGGCGTTGCACGAGCAGTCGATACCAGCCGGGTTGGAACTGGATGGCGGAGAAATCACCTGGCCCGTTGCGCTGGGCGAAGATCCTGTCGGTGGGCGGATCGGCGAGTTCGACGTCGGCGAGCATGCCGGTCATGGTCGCGTCGGTGCCGTCGAATCCGATGCCGACGAGCTTGCGGACGGTGCTGCGCCCACCGTCGCAGCCGACGAGATATGCGGCGCGGATGCGGCGGGTTCCGTGCGGTTGTTCGACGGTCACCTCGACCCCGTCGGTGTCCTGCTCGACTGCGACGACCGGTGAGCTCCATGCCACGTCGACACCCAATTCCGTGACACTGCTTTCCAATTCGGCCTCGAGGACGGATTGCAGCACGGTCAGTGCGTAGGGGCGGCGGGTGGCGAGGTCGCTGAAGTCCATCCGCAGCCCGCCGAAGTGTCCCGCCGGTAGGGGGTTGCCGCGTTCATGGATGCGGTCGAGGAGTCCGCGCTGGTCGAGCACCTCCATGGTGCGTGCGTGAATGCCGCCCGCCCGGGACTCGCCGGTTCGGCCGGGCAACCGGTCCAGCAGTGTCACGCGAATTCCGGCGGTGCGCAGTTCGTAGGCCAGCATCAGCCCGGTCGGACCGGCGCCCGCGATCACCACATCGGTTGTTTCCATGTCCATCCCCTTAACGATGTTCTATTCAATTTAACAGTGTTAAGTGCAGCAGAACGTTGTTAAGGTGTCAAGGTCTCGAACTGGAGAGGTGACGATGAAGCTCGATGCCGACGCCATCGCCGAGGCCGCCCTCGGCTTGTTGGACGAGGTCGGCCTGGACGGCCTGACCATGCGCAAGGTGGCCGCCGTGCTGAACGTGCAGGCACCCGCGCTGTACTGGCACGTCAAGAACAAGCGGGAACTACTCGATGTGATGGCTCGCGCGCTCTTCGTCGCCGCGATGGCCGACGTGGAGGCGCCCAGGCGCGACGAGGACTGGCGGGAGTGGATGTGTGCCATCGCCGCGCGGCTGCGTCGCGCGATGCTGCGGTATCGAGACGGCGCGCGGGTGCTGGCGGGCACCTACGTGAATGAAGAAGTGGTATGGCGGTCAATAGAATTGACCCTGCGCACGATGGAAGACGCCGGTTTCACGACCGAGCAGGCGGCGCGGGTTTTCCCGATCACGCTGCACTACACCATCGGTTTCGTCATCGAGGAGCAGACGCGTGGCGGCGAAGAATATCCCGACGGCAACCCCTATGTGCCCGAACGCATCGCGGCGCGGGTCGACGGTGTGCGTTTCCCGCGCGCCGCGCGCCTGTCCACGAACCTGTCCACCCTCGCGGACTTCGACGGCGAATTCGACTACGGGTTGCGGGTGATCATGGCCGGTATCGTCGCTACCAGGGGTGACGACGTGGAGTGATCGGAGCGAATCGAGCCTCGTCCACGGGACTACTTCGCCGGTCGGGGTCGGAGGTGTCGGCGCGAATCACCCCCGACCTATGAATGAGATTGCACAGTCATGCATAATAAATCGCATGGTTGATTCCTCGAACGAGACGACCGTGCGGGTCGCGGTGGCAGGTGCCAGCGGGTACGCGGGCGGTGAGGTATTGCGTCTGCTGTTGGGGCATCCGGCGTACCGAACCGGGCGCCTCGTCATCGGGGCGCTCACCGCGGGGTCGAACGCGGGTAGCACGCTGGGTGCGGTCCAGCCGCAATTGCTGCCGTTGGCGGATCGAGTGCTCGGGCCGACGACCGTCGAGGAACTGGCGGGACACGACGTCGTCTTCCTCGGCCTGCCACACGGGCAGTCCGCCGCGCTGGCTCGCGAACTGCCCGAGTCGACGGTGATCGTCGACTGCGGCGCCGACTTCCGGCTGACCGACGCCGAGGCATGGCAGAAGTACTACGGCGGCACGCACGCGGGCAGTTGGCCCTACGGTCTGCCCGAGTTGCCCGGTGCGCGCGAACGGTTGCGTGGCGCGCGGCGCATCGCGGTGCCCGGCTGCTACCCGACCGTCGCCAGCCTCGCGCTCGCCCCGGCGGTGGCCGCGGGCATCGTCGAACCGAAGGTGAACGTGGTAGCGGTCACCGGCACCTCGGGCGCCGGACGCAAACTCGATGTCGGATTGCTCGGTTCCGAGGTGATGGGCTCGGTGCGTGCCTACAACATCGCGGGTGCGCACCGACACACCCCCGAGATCGCCCAGAATTTGAAAGCCATAGGCGGACAGGACGTCTCGGTGTCGTTCACGCCGGTCCTCGCGCCGATGCCGCGCGGCATCCTGGCCACATGCACCGCGCCGACAACGGTCGATTCCGCGCAGGCGAGGGCGGTGTACGAAAAGGCGTACGCCGACGAGCCGTTCGTGCACCTGCTGCCGGAAGGCGTACTGCCGCAAACCGGTTCGGTCGTCGGCTCGAACGCGGTGACCTTGCAGGTCGCGGTGGACAGCGACGCCGGGCAACTCGTGGCGATCGGCGCGATCGACAACCTCACCAAGGGCACCGCGGGTGCCGCGATCCAATCGATGAACCTGGCCATCGGATTCGACGAGGCCGCAGGACTTTCCACCGTAGGAGTGGCACCGTGACGACAACCGAGACCAACGGCGGCAACCTGGTGCGCAACCAAGGCGTGACCGGACCCCTCGGCTTCCGTGCCGCCGGCGTCGCCGCCGGGATCAAGGCCAGCGGAAAGCTCGATCTGGCACTGGTTTTCAACGAGGGCCCGGAATACGCCGCCGCGGGTGTGTTCACCCGCAACAAGGTGAAGGCCGCTCCAGTGCTGTGGTCACAGCAGGTACTCACCGGACAACGACTGCGCGCGGTCGTCCTCAATTCCGGCGGCGCGAACGCGTGCACCGGGCCCGCGGGATTCCAGGACACCCACGAAACCGCCGAGAAACTCGCCGCCGAGCTGAGTAACTGGGGCACCGAGACCGGTGCCGGTGAGGTCGCGGTCTGCTCCACCGGGCTGATCGGTGACCGACTGCCGATGGACAAGCTGCGCGCGGGCATCACCGAGATCGTGCACGACATGGGCGGCGGGCTGTCCGGTGGCCTCGATGCCGCGCACGCCATCATGACCACCGATACCGTGCCCAAAGAGGCCGCGTTCCACCACAAGAACAAATGGAACGTCGGGGGCATGGCCAAGGGGGCTGGCATGCTCGCGCCGTCGCTGGCCACCATGCTCGTCGTGCTCACCACCGACGCGCTGGTCACCCCCGACCAACTGGATCAGGCACTGCGCAAGGCGACGAGCCGGACCTTCGACCGCCTCGACGTCGACGGTTCCTGCTCCACCAACGACACCGTGCTCTTGCTGGCCAACGGCGCCAGCGAGGTCACCCCGAGCCAGGCCGAATTCGACGCCGCCGTCTTCGCCGTGTGCGACGACCTCGCCGCGCAGTTGATGGCCGATGCCGAAGGCGTCACCAAGCGGGTGCTGATCACCGTTACCGGCGCGCTGGACGAGGACGAGGCGCTGGCCGCCGCACGCACCGTCGCTCGTGACAGCCTGGTCAAGACCGCGCTGTTCGGCTCCGACCCCAACTGGGGCCGGGTGCTGGCCGCGGTGGGCATGGCGCCGGTCTCGCTCGAGCCGAACCGAATCTCGGTGTCGTTCAACGGTCATCCGGTCTGTGTCGACGGTGTCGGCCTGCCGGAGGCGCGTGCGATCGACCTGTCCGGTGCCGATATCGAGGTGCGGGTCGACCTGGCCGTCGGCACTGCGACGGCGACCATCCGCACCACCGATCTCTCGCACGGATACGTCGAAGAGAATTCGGCCTACAGCTCATGACCCACCAACTCGCACAAGAACTCTCGGCACTGGACAAGGCGCACGTGCTGGCCGACGCACTGCCGTGGCTGCAACGATTCCGCGACACGATCGTCGTGGTGAAGTACGGCGGCAACGCCATGATCGACCCGGAACTCAAGCGCGCCTTCGCCGCCGACATGGCGTTCCTGCGCACCGTCGGCGTGCATCCCGTTGTGGTGCACGGTGGCGGACCGCAGATCAGCGCCATGCTGAAGAAGCTCGGCATGGAAGGTGAGTTCCGCGGTGGTTTCCGCGTCACCACCCCCGAGGTGCTCGATGTGGTGCGCATGGTGCTGTTCGGTCAGGTCGGTCGCGAGTTGGTCGGTCTGATCAACGCGCACGGCCCGTACGCCGTCGGCACGACCGGCGAGGACGCGGGGCTGTTCACCGCGACCCGGCGCACGGTCGACGTCGACGGTGCGCCGACCGATATCGGCCTGGTCGGGGACGTCACCGCGGTGAACCCCGCCGCGGTGCTCGACCTGATCGGCGCGGGCAGGATCCCCGTGGTATCGACCATCGCCCCCGACGTCGACGGCGTGGTGCACAACATCAACGCCGACACCGCCGCCGCCGCACTGGCCGCGGAGATCGGCGCGGAGAAGCTGGTCGTGCTCACCGACGTCGAGGGCTTGTACACCGACTGGCCGGATCGTTCGTCGCTGGCCAGCAGGATCGACACCGACGCACTCGCGAAGTTGCTGCCGAGCCTGGATACGGGCATGGTGCCCAAGATGGAAGCCTGCCTGCGTGCCGTGCTCGGCGGGGTCCCGACCGCGCACGTGATCGACGGTCGGGTGCCGCACGCGGTGTTGCTGGAACTGTTCACCGGAGAAGGGATCGGAACGATGGTGACGCCCGC
Organism: Nocardia callitridis; assembly: GCF_039543305.1. Classification (NCBI taxonomy): domain Bacteria; kingdom Bacillati; phylum Actinomycetota; class Actinomycetes; order Mycobacteriales; family Nocardiaceae; genus Nocardia; species Nocardia callitridis. The sequence continues at coordinate 547,848 of NZ_BAABJM010000003.1, forward strand.
CCCGATCCCCGAGACACGGAACGGAACGAAACAATGAGCTCAGTCGAACAACTGCGGCAGCGGTGGACGGCCGCGATGATGAACAACTACGGCACCCCCACGCTCGCCCTGGTGCGCGGCGCCGGTGCGGTCGTCTACGACGCCGACGAGAACCGCTATGTCGATTTCCTCGGTGGCATCGCCGTCAACAGTCTCGGCCACGCCCACCCCGCGGTGCTCGAGGCGGTCACCCAACAGTTGGGGACGCTCGGGCACGTGTCGAACCTGTATGTCAGCGAACCGACGGTCGAGCTGGCCGAGCGGTTGCTCGCGCATTTCGGCGACGGGGACGACACCGGCCGCGCGTTCTTCTGCAATTCCGGCACCGAGGCCGTGGAGGCCGCGTTCAAGATCGCGCGACTGACCGGTCGGCGCAAGATCATCGCCTGCTCGGACGCCTTCCACGGTCGCACGATGGGTGCGCTGGCGCTCACCGGCCAGGAACCGAAGCGGGCGCCGTTCGAGCCGCTGCCCGCCGGTGTCGTGCACGTCCCCTACGGCGATGCCGAGGCGCTGGCCGCTGCGGTGGACGAGGACACCGCAGCGGTGTTCCTCGAGCCGATGATGGGCGAAAGTGGCGTCGTCGTCCCGCCTTTCGACTACCTCGCCAAGGCCAGGGAGATCACCACCCGCCACGGCGCGCTGTTGATCCTCGACGAGGTGCAGACCGGTATCGGGCGGACGGGAACGTTCTACGCGCACCAGGCTTCCGGCATCGTGCCGGACGCGATCACCCTGGCCAAGGGGCTCGGTGGCGGCCTGCCGATCGGCGCCGTCCTCGCCAACGGCCACGCCGCGCAACTGTTGCAACCCGGCCTGCACGGCACCACCTTCGGCGGCAATCCGGTCTGCGCGGCGGCCGCGCTCGCCGTGCTGCGCACGATCGACGAGCAAGATCTGCTCGCGCACGTCGAGTCGGTCGGCAAGCGGCTGGCCGACGGTATCGAGTTGTTGGAGCACCCGTTGGTCGATCACGTGCGCGGTGCCGGCCTGCTGCTGGGCGTCGTGCTCACCGACGACGTCGCACCTCGGGTGGAGGCGCGGGCGCGTGCGGCGGGTTACCTGGTGAACCCGGCCAAGCCCCACGTGATTCGACTCGCCCCACCCCTGATTCTCACCGAGACCCAGGCCGACAACTTCGTCAACGATCTGCCGGAGATCCTCGACGGCGCGGCCGACGACGCGAAGGAGGCCGCGGCACAATGACGTCCGCATCGCCACTACGGCATTTCCTGCGGGACGACGATGTCACCCCCGCCGAGCAGGCCGAAATCCTCGCCCTGGCAGCCGAACTCAAGCGTGCTCCGTTCTCGCACCGCCCGTTGGCCGGTCCGCGCGGGGTCGGGGTGATCTTCGAGAAGAACTCCACCCGCACCAGGTTCTCCTTCGAACTCGGCATCGCCCAGTTGGGCGGCCACGCGGTGGTGGTGGACGGCCGCAACACCCAACTCGGCCGCGAAGAAACCCTCGGCGATACCGGGCGGGTGCTCTCGCGCTACGTCGATGCCGTCGTGTGGCGCACCTTCGAACAGCATCGGCTCGACGAGATGGCGGCTGCCGCCACGGTTCCCGTCGTCAACGCGCTGTCCAACGAGTTCCATCCGTGCCAGGTGCTCGCCGATCTGCAGACGCTCACCGAGCGGCTCGGCGACCTGTCCGGGCGGGCACTGAGCTACTTCGGCGACGGCGCGAACAATATGGCGCATTCGTTGCTGCTCGGCGGCGTCACCGCGGGAATGAATGTCACCATCGCCGCGCCACCGGGTTTCGAGCCGCTGCCGTGGGTGGTGGAGGCGGCCCGCAAGCGTGCCGCCGAGACCGGTGCCACCGTGCTGTTCACCGACGATCCGGTCGCGGCGGCCACGGGCGCCGATGCGCTGGTCACCGACACCTGGACCTCGATGGGTCAGGAAGGCGACGGCCTCGACCGCGTCGGCCCGTTCCGTCCGTTCCGGTTGAACGCCGAGCTCGTGTCCCATGCTCGCCCGGAAGTGGTTGTGCTGCATTGCCTTCCCGCGCACCGTGGTGAGGAGATCACCGACGAGGTGCTCGACGGCCCGCGCAGCGCGGTGTGGGACGAGGCGGAGAACCGGCTGCACGCGCAGAAAGCTCTGCTGGCGTGGTTGCTGGGCGCGCGGGCGGGAGACAGCGCATGACCCCGTTGTTCGCGGCGCGGACCACGCGGCGTCGCGGCGATGCCGCGCAGGCCCGATCGCGACGAACGCTGGTGCGACGATGAGTGTCACGCGTGCGGACACCGAGAAGACCGGTCCCGCCATCGCCCGCACCCGTGCGGGCCGACAGTCGCGCATCGTGCAGTTGTTGTCCGCCAACGCGGTTCGCAGTCAGACCGAATTGGGCACCCTGCTCGCGTCCGAGGGCATCGAGACGACCCAGGCCACGCTGTCGCGCGATCTGGACGAGTTGGGCGCGGTGAAGCTGCGCGCGGCCGACGGTGGCGCGGGAGTCTATGTGGTGCCCGAGGACGGCAGTCCCGTGCGCGGGGTCACCGGCGGCACCGACCGGTTGTCCAAGCTGCTCGGTGATCTCTTGGTCTCCACCGACGCCAGCGGCAATATCGCGGTCCTGCGCACCCCGCCCGGCGCGGCGCACTACCTCGCCAGCGCGTTGGACCGTGCCGCGCTGCCGTTCGTCGTCGGCACTATCGCGGGTGACGACACCATCGCCGTCATCGCGCGTGAACCACTGACCGGCCTGCAACTGGCCGCGAAGATCGAAGAGCTCGCCTGAGGTGCTGACCGAGCCGCGGCACCGCGAGCGACCCCGGTATGAATGAGCTTGCATCATCGTGCATAATCATTTGTAGATAGGCTCGCGGCCGCACAGTGGTCTACCCACACACCACAGTGGCCTACCCACAACAACGACCTACCCACAAGAACGAAACCCGAGGAGCACCCCAACATGTCCGAGCGCGTCGTACTCGCCTACTCCGGTGGGCTGGATACCTCCGTCGCGATCAGCTGGATCGGCAAGGAGACCGGCGCCGAGGTGGTGGCCGTCGCCATCGACCTCGGCCAGGGTGGCGAGGACATGAACGTGGTGCGCCAGCGAGCACTGGACTGCGGCGCGGTCGAGGCCGTCGTGGTGGACGCGCGCGACGAGTTCGCCGACGAGTACTGCCTGCCCACCGTGCAGGCCAACGCGATGTACATGGGCCGCTACCCGCTGGTGTCGGCCATCAGCCGCCCGCTGATCGTCAAGCACCTCGTCGAGGCGGCGAAGTTCCACGGCGCGAGCACCGTCGCGCACGGCTGCACCGGTAAGGGCAACGATCAGGTGCGTTTCGAGGTCGGCATCGGCGCGCTCGCCCCCGACCTGAGCGTGATCGCCCCGGTTCGTGACTACGCGTGGACCAGGGAGAAGGCCATCGCCTTCGCCGAGGAGAACGCGCTGCCGATCAATGTCACCAAGAAGTCGCCGTTCTCGATCGACCAGAACGTGTGGGGCCGCGCGGTGGAGACCGGGTTCCTCGAGGACCTGTGGAACGCGCCCACCAAGGACGTCTACGACTACACCGCCGATCCCACGGTGAACTTCGAGGCGCCCGACGAGCTGATCATCACCTTCGACAAGGGCGTTCCGGTCGCGATCGACGGCCGTCCGGTGACCGTGCTCGAGGCGATCATCGAACTGAACAAGCGGGCGGGTCGCCAGGGTGTGGGTCGGCTCGACATGGTGGAGGACCGCCTCGTCGGCATCAAGAGCCGGGAGATCTACGAGGCGCCGGGCGCGATCGCGCTGATCACCGCGCACCAGGAGCTGGAGGCGGTTACCGTCGAACGGGAGCTGGGTCGGTACAAGCGTCAGGTCGAACAGCGTTGGGGCGAGCTGGTTTACGACGGCCTGTGGTTCTCCCCGCTCAAGCGCGCGCTGGACGCCTTTGTCGCCGAGAGCCAGGAACACGTCAGCGGTGAGATCAGGATGGTGCTGCACGGTGGCTCCGCGGTGGTCAACGGGCGGCGTTCGGAGCGTTCGCTCTACGACTTCAACCTCGCGACCTACGACGAGGGCGATTCGTTCGACCAGTCGTTGGCCAAGGGCTTCGTGCAGATCCACGGTCTGTCCTCGAAGGTCGCCGCCCGCAGGGACTTGAACCAGAAGTAGGCGTCGGCCCCGCGCCGAACGTAGTCTCGGACGGGTTGAACGACCGACCCGAAGGGAGCCCCATGCGGACCGACAGCGACGGCTGGGACATCGTGAACAGCGTCGGTGCCACCGCACTCGGTGTCGCGGCCTTGCGGGCGGGGGAGACCAGACGCTCGGATGCCTTGTTCCGTGATCCCTACGCCGCCCTGCTGGTCGAGGCGGTCGGGGTGCCGGGGTGGACGAGACTCGTTCGGGGGCAGGTCGATTTCGAGACCGGTGCCGCGCCGTCCCTCGGTCCGCTCGGGGACATGCTGGTGGCGCGCACCTGCTATTTCGACGCGTATTTCGCGATGGCGGTGAACGCGGGGATCCGGCAGGTCGTCATTCTCGGTGCCGGTCTCGACGTGCGTGCGTTTCGACTCGAATGGGCAATGGACACTGTGCTGTTCGAGTTGGATCAGCCGAAGGTACTGGAGTTCAAGGCCTCGGTGTTCGACGAGCACGGCATCTTCGCCTCGGTGGATCGGCGTGAGGTGGCGGTGGATCTGCGTCGTGGCTTTTCGAACGAGTTGCGCGACAGCGGTTTCGACCCCACCCAGCCGACCGCGTGGTTGGCCGAGGGGCTACTACGGTATGTCCCCGCGGGCGCGCAGAACCGCATGTTCATCGCCATCGCGGAACTCAGCGCGCCGGGAAGCCAGGTGGCACTCACCCTGGAGGCCGACCCCGCCCAGGACGGCGAGCACAACGAGGAGATGCGCGACCGGATGCTGGCCGAGCTGGGTATCTCGCTCGATATGGGTTCGTTGCTGTACCCGAACGAAGGTCGCAGCGACCCGGTCGACTGGTTCCGCTCGCGCGGCTGGACGGGGATACGCACCGACCCGTCCACCGTCCTGAGTAGTCGAGGGCGCAAGGTTCCCCCTGCGGTGGCCGATCAGTTACGGAAGAACATCTTGATGACAGCGACCAAACCCGGAGAAGGAGTTAGCAGACGATGACGAGCAGCGGCGGGACCAACCAGGGTGCGCTCTGGGGCGGACGATTCGCGTCGGGACCCGCCGAGGCGATGGCCGCGCTCAGTAAGTCGACGCATTTCGATTGGGCGTTGGCCCCCTACGACATTCGCGCCTCGAAGGCGCACGCGCGCGTGCTGAACAAGGCGGGGCTGTTGTCGCAGGCCGATCTCGACGGCCTGCTCGCGGGGTTGGAGCAGCTCGCGGTGGAGGTCGCCTCGGGCGCGTTCGCGCCGCTGGAGTCCGACGAGGACGTGCACGGTGCGCTGGAACGCGGGTTGATCGACCGGGTCGGTACCGAACTCGGCGGCAGGCTGCGTGCGGGCCGCTCGCGTAATGACCAGGTGGCCACCCTGTTTCGGATGTGGCTGCGCGACGGTGTCCGCGCGGTCGCGGCCGGACTGCTCGAGGTGGTCGACGCGTTGGTCGGTCAGGCGCGGGCCCATCCCGACGCGGTGATGCCGGGCAAGACACACCTGCAAGCCGCGCAGCCGGTGTTGTTGGCGCATCATCTGCTGGCGCACGCGCATCCGCTGCTGCGCGATATCGACAGGTTGCGTGATTTCGACAAGCGGGCCGCGGTGTCGCCCTACGGGTCCGGCGCGTTGGCGGGGTCTTCGCTCGGGCTCGATCCGGACGCGATCGCCGCCGAATTGGGTTTCGACCGCGCCGCATCCAATTCCATCGACGCCACCTCCTCGCGGGACTTCGCCGCGGAGGCCGCGTTCGTGCTCGCGATGGTCGGCGTCGACCTCAGCAGGATGGCCGAGGAGATCATCCTGTGGAGCACAACGGAATTCGGTTACGTCACCCTGGCCGACGCGTGGTCGACGGGTTCGTCGATCATGCCGCAGAAGAAGAATCCCGACGTGTCGGAGTTGACCAGGGGTAAGTCCGGCAGGCTGATCGGCAATCTGACCGGCTTGCTGGCGACGCTCAAAGCCCAGCCGCTGGCCTACAACCGCGACCTGCAGGAGGACAAGGAGCCGGTGTTCGATTCGGTCGCGCAGCTGGAACTGCTGCTGCCCGCGATCGCCGGTCTGGTCGGCACGCTCACCTTCCACACCGATCGGATGGCCGAGCTCGCGCCCGCGGGCTTCACCCTCGCCACCGATATCGCGGAATGGCTTGTTCGCCAGGGTGTTCCGTTCCGCTCCGCGCACGAGGCCGCGGGTGGTTGTGTGCGCGCGGCCGAGGCCGGGGGAGTGGGACTCGACGAGCTCACCGACGCCGAGTTCGCCGCCATCGATCCCGCGTTGACACCCGGCGTGCGGGAAGTGTTGACCGTCGCGGGCTCGATCGCTTCCCGCGACGCGCGCGGCGGTACCGCGGCGAGCCAGGTCGCGGTTCAGCTCGACGAGATCGGTTCCTCGGTACGGGCGCAGCGCGACTGGCTCGGCTGAGCGCGGCTACGCTGCGTTGATGACGCTGCTGTTTCTCGCGCTGGCCATCGTTTCCGAAGTGACGGCGACCGTCTCGCTGAAGCTGTCGGAGGGTTTCTCCAAGCTGGTGCCCTCGATCGTGGTGGTGCTCGGTTACGGCGCCGCGTTCCTGTTTCTGTCGCAGGCGCTGAAGCGCGGTATGGCGATCGGTGTCGCCTATGGCATCTGGTCGGCGGTGGGTGTCGCCGCGATCGCGTTGATCGGCGCGCTGTTTCTGGGTGAGCGACTGAATCTGGTGCAGGTGGGTGGAATCGGACTGGTGATTCTCGGCGTGTTGGCACTGGAACTCGGCGGCGCGCACTGAGTTCGGCGACGGCGTTTAGTTCGTTGTTTTCGCATCGAATTCCGCTGTCGGCGTTGCGTCCATTGGCTTTTGCCGAACGGGCCTGCGAATCGAGTGCTCGGACGTAGCATCGCCCCATGGACTGGACGCTTGCTCAACAGAGTCCACGCGGATGTGCGCTGTGACCTCGAACGAAACCCCGATACCTGCTTCCACCGGTGCGAGTTCCCCCGTGCTGCGGGCCGAAGTGCTGGTCAAACGCTACGGCGGCGTGACGGCTCTGCGGGGTGCGAACTTCGAGGTCGGTGCCGGCGAAGTCGTCGCGTTGATCGGCGACAACGGCGCGGGGAAATCGACTCTGGTGAAATGTCTTTCGGGTGCCGAACAACCCGACGAAGGTCGAATCCTGTTGGCCGGTAATTCGGTGGTGTTGAATTCCCCGACGGCCGCGCGCAAGCTCGGCATCGAAACGGTATACCAGGATCTCGCGGTCGCCCCCGATCTCGATCCTGCGGCGAATTTGTTCCTCGGTCGCGAGCTTGTGCGCAAAGGAGTGGCGGGCAGGCTCGGAATGCTCGACAAGTCCGCGATGAAATCGCGTGCGGTGGAACATTTCCGTCGGCTCGGCGTCTCGTTGCAGAACGCGGATGTTCCGATCGGCGCGCTTTCGGGCGGTCAACGCCAGAGCGTCGCCGTCGCGCGGGCGGTCATGTGGGCCAGCGAGGTCGTCTTCATGGATGAGCCGACCGCCGCACTCGGTGTGCTGCAGCGTGAACGCGTGCTCGACGTGATCCGGAGGGTGCGCGACGAGGGTATCGGCGTGGTGCTGATCAGTCACAACATGCCAGAGGTGTTGTCGGTGGCCGACCGGGTCGAGGTGCTGCGTCTGGGGCGCAGGGTGGCCAGATTCACCGCGGCCGACGCGACACTGGAACATCTGGTCGCGGCGATGACCGGCGCGATGTCGACCGAGGAAGATGCCGCATGAGCAGTACGGACGTCGCCGACGGCGGCAGCATCGAACCCTCGGAACGCAGTCTGGCGCAACGGTTCTTCGGTGCGAGCACGGTGTGGATCGGCGTCGTACTCGTCGGGCTGTGCGTGGTGTTCAGCGTGGTGCGACCCGACGCCTTCCCGACCGTGTTCACCCTGCAGACCCTGCTCATCGAAACCTCGGTGCTGCTGGTGCTTTCGGTGGGGATGACCTTCATCATCATCACCTCGGGGATCGACCTCTCGGTCGGCAGCGTGCTCATCTTCGCGGGGGTGCTCGGCGCCAAGACGATGGAGTGGCTCAGTCCCGGTCAGGACGCCAGCGGTGCGGGCTGGGGTCTGATCGGCCTCGGTTTCCTGGTTTCGGTGCTCGGCGGCGGCCTGTGGGGAGGGCTCAACGGCCTGCTGGTGGCCAAGGCGAAGATTCCGCCGCTGATCGTGACGCTGGGCAGCTTCGGTGCCGCCCTCGGCGCGGCGCAACTGATCACCGGCGGCGTCGACACCAGGACGGTGCCCGAGAACCTTCGTGACTCACTGGGTTTCGGTACCTCGCTCGGCGGCGTGCCGAACCTGGTCCTGGTCGCGACGGTGGTGACGGTCGTGGCCGCGGTCGTATTGCGTACCACCCGTTTCGGCCGCTACACCTATGCCATCGGTTCCAGCCAGGAGGCCGCGCGGCGTGCGGGTATTCCGGTGACCAGGCACCTGATCGCGGTGTATCTGCTCACCGGATTGTTGGCCGGGCTCGCGGGTTTCATGAACCTCGCCTACTTCGGCACCACCACGATCGGTGGGCACGGCACCGACAATCTCGACGCGATCGCGGGGGTGGTGATCGGCGGCACCAGTCTCTTCGGTGGCGTCGGTTCGATCGTCGGCACGGTGATCGGCGTATTCATCCCCTCGGTGTTGAAGAAGGGATTCGTCATCGCGCAGGTGCCGGTGTTCTGGCAGCCGATCGCGGTGAGCATCGTGCTCGTGGCCGCGGTCTGGTTCGACCAGCTGCGCCGCAAGGCGCGTGACCGGAAATAAGAAGTACAGGATCCGGGTCGAGCCGATCCGGATCGAACAACGTGAGTTCGCGGAGGTAGGCCGGATGAGGGTGGCGAAACGGACCGCTGTGCTGTTGGGCACGGTGGTCACGGTGAGTGCGATGTTGGTGTCGTGTAGTGGGCAGGTGGGCAATACCGGTGCGGGCGACGCGAAGAAACTGGTGCTGATCCCCGGCGCGGCCGACGAACCGTTCTACATCTCGATGCAGTGCGGTGCGCAGGCCGAGGCGCAGCGGCTCGGCTACGACTTCGACACCCAGGCGCCCACGAAATTCGATGCGGGCGTGCAGACTCCGGTACTCACCGGCGTGGTCGCGAACAAGCCGGGCGCGATTCTGATCGCACCAACACACGCGACCGCGATGGCGAATCCGATGAAGCAGGCCAAGGACGCGGGAATCAAGATCGTCGAGGTCGATACCGCCTTGGACGACACCTCGATCGCGGAGTCCTCGATCGCCTCGGACAACAGCAAGGGGGGCGAGCTCGCCGCGGACACCCTGGCGAAGCTGGTCGGCGATAAGGGCCCCGTGCTGGTGATCAACACCAAGGCGGGCACCTCGACCACCGACGCGCGTGCCAAGGGATTCATCGACGCGTTGTCCGACCACCCCGGCATGACCTCGCTCGGCGTCCAGTACAACAACAACGAGGCGGCGCAGGCGGCCTCGATCATTACCGCCACCCTCGCCGCGCACCCCGATCTCGCCGGTGTCTTCGCGACGAACCTCAGCTCCGCCGAAGGTGCGGCGACCGGTCTGCGCAACGCGAACAAGCTCGGACAGGTGAAGCTGATCGGTTTCGACGCCAGCCCGAAGCAGGTCGAGGACCTGAAGGCCGGTACCGTGCAGGCACTGATCGCTCAAGATCCGGCGGGCATCGGTGCGAAGGGCGTCGACGAGGCGGCGGCCGCACTGGAGGGTAAGCAGGTCACGCGGACCATACAGACCGACATGATCGCGATTACCCAGGCCGATATGGACGCGAACGAACGGTATTTCTACAAGCGCGAGTGCTGATTCGCGCTGCGGCCACGCGCGTCGGGGGTGGGGCCGCGCCCACACCGGCCTCGTCCGGTGTGGGTTGTCACGCGGCGCGTGAGTGCGCGAGCGTCCGTAGGGCGGCATCCGGATCGGCGACATCGACCACGAGCCGGGTCAGGTCATGGCCCGTCAGCTCGATGCTGAGGCCGTTGCCGTCGAATCGGGTGTCCCAGAATTCCTTTCGGCCCTTGCCGCGAAAGGTGCCCGCCGCGATCACGCCGGGGAAGAAGGTGCCGGGCGCCCGCACCCACGGGGGACGCTCGTCGATCAGCGCCGGGCCGACCCCGGTGACGCTCGACAGCGGAAAGGTGACCTGATCGCGCAGGGCAAGCAACTGGTGCGCGCCACGCACGTGCACCGTCACCGTTGTTCCCGTGACCTCGATCTCGACCATCGCGCACCTCGTTTCACCGCAGGACACTTCCGAGATCCAGAATGCTGGACAGTCCTGTTCGTAGCCTGAGGCGTTGCTATGAGTTCTCTCAGCTTTCTGAGACAGATACATGCCACTACTCAGATATGCGCATCTAGCTATGTGATTGAGGTGCGGCGCCCGGAGAACCGGGAGCCGACCGTCGACTATTGGAGAAAGCTCAGGACGGGGTGGGGTCCACGGCGACGTCGAGGACCCCGGACAACCACGGCGTGTACAAGCCGGGATCGGAACCGAGCGCGGCACGCAACGCCTCCGGCGTCACCCACGCGTAGTCGGCGACCTCGGCGGGATCGGGGCGCGGCGACCCGGCCTCCAGCCGTCCGACCAGCACGTGGTCCCACTCGAATTCGACGCGGCCGGTGCGGGAATCGTCGGCGTGGTAGCGGTAGACGCCGACCTCGGTGAGCTCGGTAGCCAACCCCATCTCCTCGGCCAGGCGAACGGCCGCCGCCGCGGCCACCGGTTCGCCGGGCGCGGGATGCCCGCAGCAGGTATTGGCCCACAGGGCCGGGAATCGAGTCTTCGCGGCGGCCCGCTGCTGCAATAGCACCCGGCCCGATTCGTCGAATAGCAGCACCGAGAACGCGCGATGCAACATTCCGGGGGACTGGTGCGCTTGCGACACCGGACAGGTGCCGACCGCGTGACCGGCCTCGTCGACGAGCTCGACGGGCAGTGCTTCGCGGTCGGTGATCGGCTGAACGAGGGAGTCGGTCACCAAACCAGCGTAACCGTGCCAGCGGTCGCCGGGTGATAGCGAGGTGGCGCCACAAGGTCGCGATTCGATCGAGGTCGGCCCGAACGCACCCGTCAAGGGTCCATGATGGAACATGTCACTACAGGCGATACCGGCGTCGAAGGCGGGTACTCACCTGAACGTCGGCGTGAGATGTGTGCCGTGCGAGCGGTAGGGGTCCAGCGGTAGGTCCAGGAGCGGTCGTGAAGTTCAGTGCGCAGGGTGTGGTCGGATCGGTGCGACGTTTGATGTCGACCGCGCAGAACGGCCTGGAGGTGGTCCGCTTCGGCGGCTTGACCCAGGACGTGGAGTCCTCACCGTTCGAAGTAGCGGAACGGCGCAGGGTTTATCGGTTGCGGCACTATTTCCCCGAGCGCGCGGTACCCGGCAGTCCGGTCGCCCTGCTGTTGCCACCGCTGATGGTGAACGCCGACATCTGGGACGTGAACGCAGAAGGCGGCGCTGTCGGCATTCTCACCAAGGGTGGAATTGATTGCTGGGTAGTCGATTTCGGTTCACCCGCCACCGAGGAAGGCGGATGGGAACGCGACCTGGCCGACCATGTGCTCGCGGTGCACAGCGCGATCGACACGGTGACCGAGGCGACCGGCAGTGACGTACACCTGATGGGATACTCCCAGGGTGGCATGTTCGCCTATCAGGCCGCGGCCTACCGTGCGGGCAAAGGGGTGGCGAGCATCGTCACCTTCGGCAGCCCGGTCGATATCGTCGCGGGGATCCCGTTCGGGTTGCCCTACGGGATGGTTTCCGAGGTGGCCGATTTCGTGGCCGATCACGTCGTGAACCGGCTGCCGATCACCGATTCGATGGTCCGCATCGGTTTCCAGCTGCTCGACCCGGTGAAGACCGCGAAATCCAGGATCGACTTCCTGCGCCAGCTGCACGACCGGGAGGCGTTGCTGCCCAAGGAACGTCAGCGCCGGTTCCTCAACAGCGAAGGCTGGGTCGGTTACTCGGGTCCCGCCGCCGCCGACCTGCTCAAACAATTCGTGGTGCACAACAGGATGATGCTCGGCGGCTTCGTGATTCGCGATCATCCCGTCTCGTTGGCCGATCTGACCTGCCCGATCCTCGCGTTTGTCGGCGAGGTGGACGATATCGGCCAGCCCGCCGCCGTCCGGGGGATCGTGCGCGCGGCGCCGAACGCCGAGGTCTACGAATCCACGCTGGTGGCAGGACATTTCGGTTTGGTCGCGGGTAGTGCGGCGACCAGGCAGACCTGGCCGCTGGTGCGCGAGTGGGTCGACTGGATGAACGGTGAGGTCGAATTGCCCGGCGAGATCGTCCCGATGAGCGAACACGTCCCGAGCAACCGTCCGCGCTCGGCGATCACCCGGGTCGCGCACACGGCGGCGACAATGGCCGAGGCAGGCACCGGTGTCGGCAAGATACTGGAGACATTGGCCAACAACACCGTGCGCAGTTCGAGGGAGTTGGCGGGCGAAGCCGCTCGAGCGCTGCCCAGGCTCACCCGGCTCGGCATGATCCAGCCGCACACCAGGATCTCGCTGGGCAGACTGCTCGCCGAGCAGGCGCGGCGCGCGCCGAGGAAAGATCTGTTCCTGTTCGACGACCGGGTGCATACCAACGCCGCGGTGAACATCCGCATCGACAATGTGGTGCGCGGACTCATCTCCGTGGGCATTCGGCCCGCGATGCGGGTGGGCGTCGTGATGGAGACGCGGCCGAGCGCGCTGGCGACCGTGGCCGCGTTGTCGCGGTTGGGTGCGGTCGCGGTGCTGCTCGCGCCGGGAGGTGAACTGCGCTCGGCCCTGGAGCAGACCGGTGTCGACACCATCGTCGCCGATCCGGAGAACCTGCGTAGCGCCACGGCGAGCGGCGCGCGGGTGCTCGTACTCGGTGGCGGCGACGCGCGTCGGCTCGATATTCCGCTGAGCGACAAGGTGATCGATCTCGAGCGCATCGACCCCACCGACGTGCGGCTGCCCGCCTGGTATCGACCCGACCCCGGGTTGGCGCGCGAGCTGGCCTTCGTACTCGTCACCGGGGTCGGCAACCGGTTGGAGATCAAATACATCACCAACCACCGGTGGGCGCTTTCGGCCTTCGGCACCGCGACCTCCGCCGACCTCGACAACAAGGACACGGTGTACTGCCTTGCGCCGCTGCACCACTCGTCCGGTCTGCTGGTGAGCCTCGGTGGTGCGATCGCGGGCGGCAGTCGGATCGCGTTGGCGAGGTCGCTGGATCCGGCGCGCTTCGCCGAAGAGGTGCACCGCTACGGCGTCACCGTGGTCACCTACACCTGGACCATGCTGCGCGACATCCTGGACGCCGAACCCTTCCGCAACGGCCACCGGTACCCCATCCGGTTGTTCATCGGCTCCGGCATGCCGGTCGGCCTGTGGCGGCGGACCGTCGAACAGTTCGCCCCCGCACGGGTGCTCGAGTTCTACGCCTCTATCGAGGGCGATGTGGTGCTGGCGAATGTGACCGGTGCGAAACCCGGTGCCAAGGGCAGGCCGGTCCCCGGCACGGCACGGGTCGAATTGGTCGCCTACGACCCGATGACCGCTCGGGTCGAGGTCGACGAGTCCGGCTTCGCGCGCCGCTGCGCGGACAACGAGGTCGGCCTGCTGCTCGGCAAGGCGACCGAGAGCATCGACATCTCCGCGGGCGGAATGCGCGGTGTCTTCGCGGCGGGCGATTCGTGGATGCCGACGGAAAACCTGTTCCGCCGTGACAGCGACGGCGACTACTGGCTGGTCGACCGCAAGGACACCGCCATCAGGACCGCGCGCGGACCCGTGTACGGCGGTCCGATCATCGACTGCCTCAACGACATCGCGGCCGTCGACATGGAAGTGGCCTACGGTCTGGAATTCGGCGACCGCAGGATCGCGGTGGGCGCGGTCAGTGTTCGTGCGGGCTTCGAGCTGGACCCCGGGGACGTCACCGAAGCCCTGCGCGCGTTGGACCCGGACAAGCGCCCGGACCTGGTCCACGTGGTGGACGACATTCCGCGCAGCGCCTCCTACCGCCCCTCCGTTCGTGCCGTCCGCGCCGCCGGTGACCCGAAGCCGGGCCCGAACACCTGGTGGTACCACCGGGAGTCGGATACCTACGAGGTGCTCACCGATGCCGCTGCGCGCGAGGTGTACGGCCTACCCTGACCTCGGGTCCGAGCACATGTCGGCCAAGCCCCCGTGCCGGTCGGTCGAGACCTCGTCCGCCCTCGGTGCTCAGCGCCCGCGTCACGGCCGACGAAGACCGCGTCGACACCTTCCTCCCGGACGTAGCCGGTGACCGCCGAGACCATCCCCGATGCCGACCGTTCCTCGGCTGCCGACCCCGACGCGCGTCTGCTGTGTTCGCGAGTCTGCTGTGTTCGCGAGAGCGATGTCGCCGCCGTATCGCCATGCGGTCGGCGAACGCGGAGCGCCGCCCCGCACCGTGCGCAGCGGCGAGCACCATCGACCTCGACTGTTGTGCGGTCACCGAATTATCGTGTACTCCACGGGCTCCGACACGGTCACTGGCCTACTACCGACGCGAGCTCCCGCGTTCGCGGTGCCCTCGGAATGCGCCCGCGACGACCTTGTGTTTCGCGGCCTCCGTGGACGAAAGCCGCCCCGTGAGGGCGAGCGCGGTACGCGTCGCACGACAGGAGAGTGTCCGAGCCTCAGACCCGAAACGCGGTCACGGCGTCGACGACGCGATCGAGCTGCTCGGCGGTCAGCATCGGGTACAGCGGCAGCCGCAGAATGGTCGCGGAGAACTGCGCGCTGCGGGTGCAGGGCACCGGGGTCCGACCGTATTTCAGTCCGGCGGGGCTGGAATCCAGCGGAACGTAGTGGAACGGCGCCACCACGCCGTGCGCGGCCAGATGGGCGATCATTCTGTCGCGACTGTCCTCGGTCGGCATGCGCAGATAGAACAGGTGCGCGGTGTGCGCGCGGTCCTCGGGGACCGTCATCGGTCGAACATCCTGCCCGAGCGCCCATTCCGGCAGCCGCTGTGCGTAGGTGTCCCACACGCGGTGGCGCGCACGCTGAATCGTGGCGAACTCGTCGAGCTGTGCGTCGAGTACCGCCGCGTTCAATTCGCTGGGCAGGTAGCTGGAACCGACGTCCTGCCAGGAGTATTTGTCGACCTGCCCGCGCAAGAACCTGGCACGGTCGGTGCCCTTCTCACGCATGATCTCCGCGCGTGCCATCAGGATTTCGTCGGAAAGCAGCAACGCGCCGCCCTCACCGCAGTGCAGGTTCTTGGTGTCGTGGAAACTCTGGGTTCCCATCGTGCCGATGGTGCCGAGTTGGCGCCCACGCCAGCTCCCGCCGAGGCCGTGCGCGTTGTCCTCGATGAGCGCGATGCCGTGGTGATTCGCCAGCGCGAGCAGCGGCTCCATATCGGCGCCGACGCCGCCGTAGTGCATCACCAGGATCGCCTTGGTGTGCGCAGTGATCGCGTCCGAGGCGGCGGCGGGGTCGATATTGCCGCTCTCGGTATCGATGTCGACGAATACGCAGGTCGCGCCGCGCAGCGCCACCGAGGTCGCCGCGGAGGTGAACGCGAAACTCGGCACGATGACCTCGTCGGCGGGGCCGAGTTCCAACAGCAGCGCGGCCAGTTCCAGTGCGTGCGTGCACGAGGTGGTGAGCAACGCGTGCGGCGCGCCGGTGATCGCACGCAACTTGTCGGTGGCCGACTTGGTGAACTGCCCGTCGCCGTGGCTGTGATCGGAACCGAGGACGGCCTCGAGGTTCGCCAATTCGCGTGCGGCCCGAAATGGTTTGCTGAAAATGATGCGTTCGGTGCTCAAGCCCCGTGTTCCTCCCGGGTCACGGCGGGCGCCGCGGCCTCGATTCGTTCGATCGCCGACTTTTCGATGGTGTCCGGGCGCGGGGTGGGGGTGGCCACGGTGAGATAGAGCGGCTTGCCGACCAGAATGTGGAGTGCCACACCGAGATACTCGGCGATCAAGCCGAGCGAGAACAGAATCGCGCCCGAACACAACAGCATGACGACAATCATCGACGCCCAGCCCTCGGGATCGTTGTTGTC
Source organism: Nocardia callitridis (assembly GCF_039543305.1). Lineage (NCBI taxonomy): Bacteria > Bacillati > Actinomycetota > Actinomycetes > Mycobacteriales > Nocardiaceae > Nocardia > Nocardia callitridis. The sequence continues at coordinate 564,044 of NZ_BAABJM010000003.1, forward strand.
GCCGAACAGCGCGCGCCAGATCACCACCGCCGCGAGCACACCGCCGCCCGCGGCCAGCGTGACACCGAGCATGCTCACCACGCGCAGACCGCGAGTGCCGCTGCACAGCACCATCTTCCAGAACAGCGAGAACAAGCGACGATAGTTGTAACCGGATTCGTCGCGGCCCTCCGCGCGCAGGGTCACCGGCACGGTGACCGTGGTGCCGACCACCCAGGTCAGGGCAACATCGAGATAGGCGCCGTTCGCGGCGACCTCGGCGAGTTGTCGACCGATATCGCCGCGGATCAACCGGAAGCTCTCGAACCTGGTCGAATCGGGAAAGGCGAAGACCGTCGCGAGCACGATCTTGGCGCCGCGCGAGGTGACATTGCGCAGCAGCCCGTGCGGTCGGGTGTTGCTCGGCTTCGAGTACACGAGGTCGGCGCGTTCGAGCAACGCCGCGTCGAGAAATGCCGCGATGAACGTCGGATCATGCTGTCCGTCTTCGTCCATCGTGATAATCCAGTCGCCATTGGCCGCGGCCATGCCCGCGATGGTCGCGGCGTCCTGACCGAAGTTGCGGCTGAGCCACACCACGCGCACGCGCGCGTACCTGGTCTGCAGATCCTGCAGGATCACATCGGAGCGGTCGGGGCCGTTGTCGTGCACCAGGATGATCTCGTCGACCGCGAACCGCGTGCCGTCCGGGGTGTCGCCGGGGTCGGCGTAGCGATCGAGTTCCTCGACGAGTGCGGCGATCGTCCGCTCGCCGCGATAGATCGGAATGACCACCGACACCGAATGGACGCGGTCGGCTCCGCGACCCGCCGCCTGCGGCGATGGCGCGACGCTGGTTGTCGCCGGGGCGGATCGGCGGGTACGTGCGGGAGGAATCGGCATTGGCGAGATCGACTTTCGATGACGGTGCGTCCTTTGCTCGTCGCCGAGGGCTGAATCGAGCCGTCGTGAACTTTAACACGCACCGATCGCCGAGCCGGGACCTGCGGCGGGACCGCAATTTACGGTCGCACTGTAGGGTCTGGAACTCGTGGTGGAAAGTAGCGCAGTCGCTCGCCGCGACGTGTACCTGTGGGGCACTATCACCGCGATCGGTGTAATTGCCGGATATGTCGCGGTCTTGTTCGCGAATATCCGTCATTTCTACACCGACGACACCGAATCCCAGTACGCGCCACTATGGGTCATGCTCGGCAGACGCATGCGCGACGGCGAGTTCCCCGCCTTAGTGCCGCAGCATTGGATGGCGGGCAATTACTCGATCGAAGAGGCGGGTCTGCTCAACCCGCCGCAACTGCTGATCGATCTGATCGCGCCCTCGGTCGACAATCTCGCGATCTACGCGACCGTCGTCAAGCTGATCTTCGCCATCATTCTCGCGCTCGGTGTCTACCGGATCTGCCTGGAATACGGCGCGAAGGCTCCATGGGCGGCGCTTGCGGGAGTGAGCATTCCGTTCTCCGGCTTCCTGCTCTTCTTCGACGAGGCGAGCTGGTTCACCGCATTGTCGGGGACCGCGTGGATGGTGCACGCGTGGGCGTCGTCGGTGCGCTACGCCCGTGGACGCGGCGGACCGATCCCGGTCTTCATCTATCTCTACCTCGCCATCTCGGTGCAATACATTTTTCCCGCGGTGGAAGCCGGGCTGATGATCGCCGCGGTCGCCGTTGGTGAGGTGATCTACCAGCGCGCGTGGCAGCCGTCGCTGCGGTTGCTGATCGTCTCGGCCTGCGCGGCACTGGCCGGGCTGCTGACCTACCTGCCGAGCGCGTTGTCGGCCACGGTGACCTGGCGCGGCAATTCGCAGATCAACAACGACCAGTTCCTCACCGTCCCGTGGTCGGAATCGCTCAACGCCAGCCTGCCCAGCACGCTGCCCGCGTTCACGTCATGGTGGGGCTATGTCCAACCCCTTCCGCTGGTCTACATCGCGTGGTTCCTGATTCCCGCGCTGGCGTTCATCGATTGGCGCAAGGCCACCGGGGCGGCACGAGAATTGAGCGCGGTCGGCCTCTTCGCGATCATGATGCTGATGTGGACCGCCGGTCCCGGCACCATCGGACCGTTGCGCTGGCCGATGCGCGTGCTGCCCATGGTGGCGCTCGGCCTTTTGCTGCTGGTGTGTGTGCTGCTCGGTCGTTACGTCACGTTCCAGGGGTGGCGACGCCGCGGCATCGCGGCGGGTGTGTTGTTGGCGCTGCTGCTGGCGCGATCGTTCTCGGCGGCGCCCCGTGAGATCGTGTCCCACCTGCTCGCGGTGGTGGCGGTCGCGGCACTCGGTGCGGCGACGGTGTGGCTGGGCCGCAACCGAGGGGCGGCCGCCGCGTGCGGGTTGGCCATCGTCGCGGTGTTCCCGATCGCGTTCGTCCAGGTCGCCGCCGCACAGCCGACGCCGATGAGCTGGAACCTGCCGGAAAAGCGCTCGGACATGATCGCCGCGTTCCCGAAATTCACCGGAACCACTCTGCAACTCGGTGATCGCGCGCTGATTCAGCCGGGCGAGAAAACTCTCCAGGGTGCCTATGGCTCGCTGGTGTTCGGCAACTACGCCAAGAACCTCGACCAGGACTACGTAGCTGGCTACACCCCCAACGGTCATTTCTGGTTCGGTGAAATGCTGTGCATGCGTTGGGATGTCAGCGTCTGTCCGGATGCCTATCGGCGCGCGTTCGCGGTCGAGCCATCGACCGGACGCACGGTTGTCGACCTGATGAAGATCGACAGGGTGGTGCTCCAGCGCGCGCTGTATCCGGACGCGCGCAACCAACCGGCGCCACCGGGGTGGGAGTGGGTCGAATATCCGGGGCACGAGAACGTCATCTCGGTCCTGGAGCGTGCGGGCGGTCCGATCTCGACCAGCAATGGTTTGGTCGCCGATACCGCAGGGGTCAGTGCGGTCTCGACCTCGGAGTCGGGGATGACGAGTCGAGTACGGGTGAGTTCGCCCGACGGCGGTCAGATCGTGTTCGCCCGCCTCGGCTGGCCCGGCTACCGGGTGCGTCTCGACGGTCGTGAGCTGCCGTGGCATCTGGTCGACAAAACCTTTGTGGCGGTGGATATTCCGGCGGGCACCAACAACGGTGATCTCCAGGTGACATGGCGTCCGCCCGGCTGGAAGATCGGCGCACTTACCGCGCTGATCGGCCTGCTCGGGGTCGCGGTGTTGCAGTGGGTCTTCGTCCGAAGCAAGCGACGCGACAGTGACACCGACGACGACGGCGCGGACGAGGACACCCCGACCACCCCGACACCCACCGATACCGCCGCCGCGGCCGATCCCGATCTGGCAGGCGTGCGGCCGTGACCACGCGGGGCGACTCCACACACGCCGAGGAAGATCAGCCGAAGCCGGGCCCGCTAGTGCGGCTCGCGCGTCGGCAGGAGGTCGCCTTCGCCTTGGTCGGCGGGTTCAATACCGCGCTCGGCATGGTGATGACCGTGGTGTGGCTGGCCGTCTTCGGCGATGGTGTGCCGCCGTCGGTATCGGTCGCCGCCGCGTACGCGGTGAGCGCCGTCGTCGCCTTCGCGCTGCACCGTTCGCTGGTGTTTCGGGTGCACGGCCACGTGATACGCGATTTCCTCCGGTTCCTCGCGGTGAATTCCGGTGGCATGCTGCTGAATATGCTGCTGCTGGAGCTGGCGGTCTCGGTATGGCATCTCCCGGAGCGACCGTCGGTGGTTGTGGTGATGGGGTTGGTCGCGATCGTGAGTTTCTTCGGTCATCGACACATTTCGTTCCGCCGACGCCCCGCCGAGCGCCAACCTACCGTGCCCTCGGAACCGGTGGAGCCGCTCGGGTAGGTTCTCGACCATGTCGGACGAAACCACCCTGGACCCCACCCTGTTGAGTTTGCTGGCCTGCCCGCAGGACAAAGGCCCGCTGCTGCTGGTTCACACCGCCGACGGTGCTGCGCTCTACAACGCCAGGTTGCGCGTGGCCTACCCGATCGATGACGGTATCCCGGTCCTGCTCACCGACGAGGCGCGCGCGGTGAGCGACGCCGAGCACGCCGCGTTCACCTCGGCGAACCCCGACGACTGATCACGGGGAAGCCGCTGCGGGAGAGCCGATCTCACCGGTGAGATAACGCTGCACGGTCGGGCCGATGGTGGCGACGAGCGTGTCGGCGTCGGCGTGCTCGATCGGATCCAACTGGATCACCTTCCTGGTGAGCAGCAGGCCCGACATCTGCGCGGCGACGAGTCCGACGCGCAGCCGCCCGTCGTCCTCCGGCGTCGCGATCCGTACGCGCACCCGCTCCATGACGATTTCCAGCAGAAAAGCCCTGGCGAGAGCGATTTCTCCGCCGCCGATAATGCGACGCGCCATGGCCACGATGCCCGCGCCCGCGGGGGAGTCCCAGACGAGCAGCAGTGCGCGCACCAGGGTCTCGCCGAGCTGCGGCACCGGCACCGCGTCGATCGCGCGCAGCGTGGTCTCCGGGTCGACAGGAAACTCCACCACCGCGGCGAACAGCTGCTGCTTGGTGCCGAAGTAGTGGTGCACCAGCGCAGGATCTACCCCGGCATCGGTGGCCACGGCACGGATCGATGTCTTGTCGAATCCCTGCTCGGAGAAGCGGATTCGCGCCGCCCGCAGGATTTTCTCGCGTGCTCCCGATTGGCCGGGTCTGCGCCCGGTCCGTGCGCGGGGTTGCTCGGCGTTGCCTTTCTTCGGGGTCAAGCGGTCCTCCTGCGTAGCGTCGCCGCGGCCAGACACAGTGCGACAACCGCGAATCCGGCGACGACCGCCAGATCGCGCCACATCGCCCCGGTGGCCGTCGGGTGGGTGGCGACCTGATTCAGTGCGTCGACGGCGTAGCTGAGCGGCAGCACATTGCTGATCGCCTCCAACCATCCTGGTAGTTCGCCGCGGGGAACGAGCAACCCGCACAGGAACAGCTGCGGGGCGACGATCACCGGCATGAATTGCACGGCTTGGAATTCGGTGCGCGCGAAGGCACTCGCCAACAGGCCGAGCGCGACGCCGCAAACCGCGTCGACGACCGCGATGAGTACCACCCAGCCGGGATTGCCCGCCGAATCGAGGTCGAGCAATCCGAATGCGATCAGGCACGCCACCCCGGCCTGTGCGGCGGCGGCCAGCGAGAACGCGCTGCCGTATCCGGCGAGTAGGTCGAGCTTCGCGATCGGGGTGGTGAGCAGCCGCTCCAGGGTGCCCGAGCTGCGTTCACGTTGCATGGCGATGGCGGTGATCAGGAACATCACGACGAACGGCAGGATACCGAGCATGCTCATGCCCACCCGATCGAAGAGGGTGAACGGTTGCGACGGGGGAGTGGGAGTGTCGGCGTAGATGAAATACAGCAACACCATCAGGACCGCGGGCACGACCAGGATCATCGCGATGGTCCTCGGGTCGTTGCGGAGTTGGCGCAGAATGCGTCCGGTGGTCGCGAAGTAGGGGCGCAATCGGGCGGCGGGGGCCGAGGCGGGGTGGGTGGTCATGCTGCTTGCTCCCTTGTGATCAGTGCGAGAAAGGCGTTCTCGAGGTTGCTTTCGCCGGTGCGTTCGCGCAGTTGGTCGGGTGTGAGCTGAGCCAGCAGGTAGCCCTCGCGCAGCAAAAGCAGCTGGTCGCAGTGTTCGGCTTCGTCCATGACGTGACTCGAGACGACGAGTGTCGTTCCCGCGGCGGCCAATTCGTGGAACTGCCGCCACAGTTCGACGCGCAGCACCGGGTCCAGTCCCACGGTCGGCTCGTCGAGCACCAGCAGATCCGGCTCGGCGACCAACGCGCAAGCCAGGGATACGCGCGTCTGCTGCCCGCCGGAGAGCTCGTCGCCGCGTTGTCGCGCGTGCTGCCCCAAGCCGACTGCTTCTATCGCGCGGTCGACGCTGGCGTTGCTACGCCGATAGAGCGCGGCGTAATAGCCGACGTTCTCGCGCACGCTGATGTCGGTGTAGATGCTCGGCGCCTGCGTCACGTATCCGACCTGGTGGCGCAGCTGCTTGGCGCCCGCCGGTAGTCCGAGCACGGTGATGTCACCGGACTCGAGCTGCTGCGTGCCGACGATGCTGCGGATCAGCGTCGTCTTTCCGCACCCCGACGGACCGAGTAGCCCCGTGATCGAGCCGCGCGGGATTGTCAGCGCGAGGTCGTGCAGCACCTCGCGCGCACCGCGTCGGACGGTCAGGGCCTGGATTTCTACTGCTGAGCTGGTATCGGACATGGGTTCCTCAATTCACCAAGTGTTGAATTCATTGTGTGATGAATTTACTGCGCGGCGGTAGAACTGGCAAGGGAAGTCGTCGGTCGGCGCAATACCCGGTGGTCTGCCTCGGTCCCGGCAGGAACCGGCGGCTCATGCGATGGCCGCGTCAGCGGGTGCTGGTCAACCGGAACGCCGGGACGGCGAGCCGGTCGAGCACAATGGCGAAGGTGTGTGTCGATCAGCTCGCCGTAGCACCGCCAGCGGCCGCCCGCCGTCTGCTCGGCGCCACCCTGTGGTCGGGGGCGGTGGGCGTACGCATCGTGGAGGTCGAGGCATACGGCGGCGAGCCGGACGGCCCGTGGCCCGACCCCGCTTCGCATTCGGGACGCGGGCCGACCAAGCGAAACGCGGTGATGTTCGGTCCGGCGGGGACGCTGTATGTGTATCTCAGTTACGGCATGCACACCTGCCTCAACGTGACGACGGGCGTAGACGGGAACGCTAGTGCGACGCTACTGCGCTCCGGCGAGGTGATCGCCGGGATCGAGGTGGCACGCGAACGCCGACGCGCCGCCAAATCCGACGCCGGTCTCGCGCGCGGTCCAGGCAATCTTGGCAGCGCGACCGGAATCACGTTGGGCGACTACGGAACTGATCTCTTCGACCCCTCGTCGCCGATCCGGCTCGAGCTGCACGCACCACCGCCGAAGCGCGAAATCGCCAGCGGGCCACGTGTCGGCGTCAGCGTCGCGGCGGAGGTGGCGTGGCGATTCTGGCTGCCCGCGTCCGCTGCCGTCTCCGCGTATCGGCGTAGCCCCCGCGCACCGCTGCCCGCGCCGGTCCGCCGATCGCGGTGAGTCGGCGCGATGAATTTTCGCGCTCGGCGCCGTCCTATCTGATAACGCGCTATCCGACCTCCGGCGCGACCGACAGAAGGACGACATCATGACCGCAACCCCTGCCACCCCCGCCGCGGCTTCGCCGAGCAAGACGAGGAACCGCGTGCTCTGGGTACTCCAGATCGTGTTCGGACTGTTCTTCATCTTCGTCTCCGCCCTGCCGAAACTCTTCGGCGTGCAGTCGGCGGTGGACAGCTTCGACGACATCGGCTTCGGTCAGTGGTTCCGGTATGTCACCGGAATCGTCGAACTGGCCGGTGGCATCGGCTTGCTGGTGCCGCGCCTGAGTGGACTCGCCGCCGCGGGTCTGTCGATCACCACTGTGCTCGCCGCCGCTACGCAGGCATTCCTGCTGGACGCGCCAGGGCTCGCGCCGTTCCCGCTGATACTCGCGGTGCTGTTCGCGTGGATCGCCTACGAGCGCCGCGACACGATCAGCGGCCTAGGAAACCTTGTGCGGCGCTGAACTATTCGACGATCGACGCGATCGACGGGGCTGCGCTCGTCGATCGCGTCGTCGGTGCGTCGCGGCCTGGACACCAACCCGAGCGGGACCGCCGACGCGCGAGGCCCGGCCGCGCACACCGCAGACGAAACCGTGCGGAATGATGGAACACCGTGAGTGGCGACATCGACATCATCGAGGAACTGACCTGGCGCGGCTTGATCGCGCAGTCCACCGACCTGGCGGCCATGCGCGCGGCGCTGGCCGAAGGCACATTGACGGTCTATGCCGGTTTCGACCCCACCGCGTCGAGCCTGCATGCCGGACACCTGGTTCCGCTACTCGCGCTGAAACGTCTCCAACAGGCGGGTCATCGTCCGATCGTGCTCGCGGGTGGCGCGACCGGCATGATCGGTGACCCGCGCGACGTCGGTGAGCGCAGCATGAACTCCGCCGACACGGTGGCGGAGTGGGCGCAACGCATCCGGTCGCAGCTGGAACGCTTCGTCGACCTGGACGATTCGCCGACCGGGGCGATGATCGTCGACAACATGGACTGGACTTCCCAGCTGTCGACCGTCGACTTTCTGCGCGACGTCGGCAAACACTTCTCGATCAACGTGATGCTCGCGCGCGAGACCGTGAAGCGGCGACTCGACACCGACGGCATGTCCTACACCGAGTTCAGCTACATGCTGTTGCAAGCCAACGACTACCTACAGCTGCGTCGAAACCACGGCTGCACACTGCAGGTCGGCGGGTCCGACCAGTGGGGCAACATCATCGCGGGCGTGGAACTGAACCGCCGCGTCGACGGTGCCGCGGTGCATGCGCTCACCGTGCCGCTGGTGACCTCGGCGGACGGCAAGAAATTCGGCAAGTCGACCGGTGGTGGAAGTCTCTGGCTCGATCCGGAGCTGACCAGCCCCTACGCCTGGTACCAGTACTTCGTGAACACCGCCGATGCCGACGTGGTGCGCTACCTGCGCTGGTTCACCTTCCTGTCCAAGGACGAGCTGGACGAACTCGAGCGCGAAACCCTCGAACGCCCGCACGCGCGAACGGCGCAACGCAGGCTGGCCGCCGAGATGACGACCTTGGTGCACGGTGCGGCGAATACCGAGGCGGTGCAGCTGGCCAGTCAGGCGTTGTTCGGCCGAGGCGAGCTCGCGGCGTTGGACGAATCGACACTCGGCGCCGCGCTGCGGGAGACCGCGGTCGACGCGACAGTGGCCACCATCGGTCCGGGTCAGCCGAGCACCATCGTGGATCTGCTGGTCGCGAGCGGGTTGTCCGAAAGCCGTGGTGCGGCGCGACGTGCGGTGAACGAGGGCGGCGCTTCGGTGAACAACACCAGGATCTCCGATGTCGAATGGACCCCGTCCGAGGGCGACTACCTGCACGGACGGTGGCTGGTGCTGCGGCGCGGCAAGAAGAACCTCGCGGGCGTGATGCGTGCGTCGGGATAAAGTTCGGGTGGCTTGAATCACATTCGTGTGATTCAAGCCGGCTTTCGAGTCCAGGCATGGCCGCTGACCTGCGGAAACACCCTCTCGTTCAGGCGATTTGACGCAGCGTTTTCCGCCGCGTAACTTTATCCAAGTCAGAGCGACACGGACACCGACCCGGAGCCGAGAGCGAAGCGGAAACGCCGAGCAGCAGGACCGGGAAACGAGGTAGTACGAGGAGCGCCTGGCCAAAGGCAAGAACGAAGATCTCAGGCAACTTGACTCTGCCTGATGTCTTGGCTAAGCTGGAAAATCTGCCTCGCAAGAAGATCCGAAGAATATTCAGGTCGGAAGCGTGTGCGTGTGTTCTTTGAGAACTCAATAGTGTGTCGATGAATGTCAGTGCCAAATTTTATTTGGTTCCGATGCTTTTGCACCCCCGTGTGAGGGTGTCGGACATTTTAGTCAACATTTTTTGTTGGCGTTTTGTTTTGCTAGGTTTTCGGACTCTAGTTTTTACTTCTGATTGCCCCTTTT